>NZ_JAVLUJ010000001.1:0-1909162 GCF_031628915.1 Pusillimonas sp. SM2304 | reverse complement strand
CTTTGCCAAGTCAATGCCGATAGTTGTAATCTTCATGGTGGACGCTCCTCTCGGTTCAAGTGGTTGTGCAACACCTCCACTTTGGCACATTGATGCCGTTACGAGTAGGGGCGTCCATTCCATTGCGCCCGCTCCGCCAGACTGGCTTGGCGCGGGTAGTCCTGCGCAGCAGGACCGGGGCACGGAAGCCCGGCTACCCCGCAAGCACCCGGCAGGCCGCCTTAAAAACCTGGACCACCCCAAAAGACACCAAAAGCCTGAACCCTCAAACAGCCATCATCAGCCCCCCGCCCAGAGGCGGAGCGCCTTCAGTTACTTGCTAGGCAGCTTACCCGCCACACCCTGCACGTAGTAGTTCATCTTGTTCAGGCCGGCGTCGTCGAGCACGCCCGATTCGAGCTGGACTTTGCCCTGGTTGTCGGTGATGGGGCCGGCGAAGGGGGCCAGCGTGCCGGCTACGATTTCAGCCTGTTTTTCTTCGACCAGTTTCTTGACATCGTCGGGAACGGCCGGGCCGAAGCCTTCGATGACGGCCATGCCTTCCTTGATGCCGCCCCAGGTGCTGTCAGATTTCCAGGTGCCGTCCAGCACTTGCTGCGCGGCTTGGGTGAAGTACTCGCCCCAATGGTGGGTGACTGCGGCAAGCTGGGCATTCGGGCCGAATTTCTGCATGTCGGAATGGTAGGCCACCGCATATTTGCCCTTTTCTTCAGCCGCCTGCACGGTGGCGGTGGAATCGGTGTGATGCGTGACGACATCAGCCCCCCGGTCAATAAGGGCCAGCGCGGCATCGCGCTCTTTGCCCGGATCGAACCAGCTATTAACCCAGATCACACGTACTTCGGCATCCGGATTGACGCTGCGCATGCCGCGGGTAAAGGCATTGATGCCTTGCAGCACCTCGGGGATGGGGAACGCGCCGACATAGCCGGCAACGTTGGACTGGGTCATTTTCCCGGCGACGATGCCGGCCAGATAGCGGGCTTCGTAAAAGCGGGAATTGGTCGTGGCCACGTTGGGCGCTGTCTTATAGCCGGTGGAATGGACGAACTTGACGTCCGGAAACTGCTTGGCCACCTTCAGCGTCGGGTTCATGTAGCCGAAAGAGGTGGTAAAGATCAGCTTGTTGCCTTGCTGGGCCAGATCGCGGATGACGCGTTCCGCGTCGGCGCCTTCGGGCACATCTTCCACATACTGGGTCTTGACCTTGTCGCCCAGGGCCTGCTCCATTTCCTTGCGGCCGATATCCTGCTGCCAGGTCCAGCCCGCTTCGCCGATGGGGCTCACGTAGACAAAACCCACTTTCAGCGGGTCGTTTTCAGCGGCGTTTGCGCTTGCGGCCAGGGCAAGGGCCGGAACAATGGCGGCGGCACACACTGCTTTGCGTAGAAATTTTGCAGACATGATTATCCTCTAGGTGTTCGGGTTAAAGTTTTTACCAAGCGAAGCAGGCATGTTCAGCCTGATCCAGTTTGCATTGCGTGAAATCAGCACCAACACCAGAATCGTCGCAAGATACGGCAGCATAGAAAGCAATTGCGATGCGATGGGCACACCCATCGCCTGCATATGATAGGTAAGGATGGTGATTCCGCCAAACAGATAAGCGCCTATCAGCACGCGGGCGGGACGCCAGGTGGCGAAGGTGGTCAGCGCCAACGCGATCCACCCGCGCCCTGCCACCATGCCTTCCACCCACATGGGCGTGTAGACCAGGGACATGAAGGCGCCGGCCAGGCCGCAGCACGCGCCGCCGAACAAAAGCGCGTACAGCCTGATGCGCCGAACGCTATAGCCCAGCGAATGCGCCGACGAAGGCGACTCGCCCACGGCTCGCAAGACCAGGCCCGCGCGGCTGCGGCTCAGAAACCAGATAATGCCGCCGCACAGCAACAGCGAGAAGTAGACCATGGGGTGCTGCCTGAACAGCGCAGGCCCCAGAAGGGGGATGTCCTGAAGCAGGGGAATACCGAATTGTCCAGCCTGCAGGCTTTCGCCGACGTAAGCAATGCCGATATACGCCGACGCGCCCACCCCGAACAAAGACAGCGCCAGACCGGTGGCGACCTGATTGGCGCCCAGCCATACCGTCAGCCAGGCAAAAAAACCGGCCATGGCCATGCCGGCCAGCGCGCCGGCCGCAAAGCCCAGGACAACGCTGTCGCTGTGCAGGGTGATGGCAAAGCCCACCACGGCAGCCACCAGCATCATGCCTTCGGAGCCCAGATTGATGACGCCGGACTTTTCATTGATCAGCAAGCCCAGCGCGGCCAGCATCAAAGGGGTGCCGGCATTGATGGCTGAAGCGATCAAGGGGGCCAGTGCGTCCATTTATTTCCTCCAGCGCAATCGGTTGCGGATCAACACGTCGCAGGCCAGCAGCGAGAACAGCAAAATGCCCTGAAAGATGCCCGTGATGGCGCTGGGCATGCCCAGGCGGCTTTGCGAAAGCTCGCCGCCGATATACAGCAGCGCCATGATAAAACTGGAAAAGATCACGCCGATGGGATGCAGCCGGCCGACGAAGGCCACGATGATGGCGGCAAAACCGTAGCCCGGCGACACCGACGGTGTCAGTTGCCCGATAGGCCCCATGATTTCGCAGGCGCCCGCCAGGCCGGCCAATGCGCCCGACACCGACATCGCGACCCACAAGCTGCGGCGCGATGAAAAACCGCCGTAGCGGGCGGCCAAGGGGGCCATGCCGCCCACCTGCAGCTTGAAGCCGGAAAAACTGCGCGACAGATATAGCCAGCCCGCCAGCGCGGCAAGCAATGCCAGCAGCAAGCCCAGGTGCAGCCGCGTTCCCGGCAGAATGACCGGCAGCAGGAAACCATCGGAAAAAAGCCGCGACTGCGGAAAACCGAAGCCGTCAGGGTCCATCATGACCCCATGCACCAGATAGCTCAGCAGCAGCTGGGCGACGTACACCAGCATGAGCGACACCAGAATTTCATTGGCGTTATAGCGGTCGCGCAGCCAGGCCGTGATAGCCGCCCACAGCATGCCGCCGGCGGCGCCGGCCAGCAATGCCAGGCCGATCAAGCCGAAACCGCCATTCGTATCATCGTCGAAGTACAGGATCACGGCGCCCGCGGCGATGGCGCCCACCACCAGTTGCCCTTCCGCGCCGATATTGAACACATTGGCGCGAAAACACATGGCCAGGCCGATGGAAACAAGCAGCAACGGCGCCACTTTGACGCCGACTTCGGACCACCCGTGCAGGTCTTTGATGGGCTCGAGAAAGAATACCGCCAGGCTGGCCAGGGGGTCTTTGCCCACGGCGACGAACAACGCCAGGCCACAGACCATCGTCAGCAATACCGCCAGCACAGGCGAAAGCCAGGACATCCAGACAGAGGGGCGTGCCCGCGGCTCGAGCCTAAACATGCGCACCGTCCCGTTCCGCCGCAGGGGCCCGGTCCCACAAGCCGCTCATCCACTGGCCGATCAGGTCAAGGCCGGCGTCCGCAGCGGCGATCGACGGAGACATCCTGCCTTTGGCGATCACCACCAGGCGATCAGAAATCTCGAGCAGCTCATCCAGCTCTTCGGAGATGACCAGCAAGGCACAGCCCGCATCGCGCAAGGCCACCAGCTCGGACCTGATCTGAGCCGCCGCCCCCACGTCGACCCCCCAGGTGGGTTGGGCCACGATCAGGACCTTGGGATGGCGCATGACTTCGCGGCCGATAATGTATTTTTGCAGATTGCCGCCCGACAGGCTGGCGGCCGGCGCGAGCGAGCCGCCAGCCTTGACCCGGAAACGGTCAATAATGCCGGCTGCCAGCCGGCTGATGGCGCCTGGCCGGACAAAACCGTGCCTGATGGTTGCAGGCCCCTGGTGCGACAGCAAGACATTCTGTGCCAGGGACAGTTCGGGCACCGCGCCCCGGCCAAGCCGCTCTTCGGGCACGAATGCGATGCCGCGGCCGCGCCGCCAGGCGACCGGGCGGCGGCCTACGGGCTGCCCTTCCAGCAAAACGGCCCCTGCATCGGCACGCGTGTCCTCGCCCGACAGCACAGCCAGCAATTCCTGCTGGCCGTTGCCCGATACACCCGCCACGCCCAGAATCTCGCCAGCGCGCACATCGAAGTCGATGGCGCGGAGCTCGACGGCAAACGGATGCGCCTTGCCCAGCGCCAGATTGCGCACGGACAGCATGGTTCGTCCTGGCGGCGCCGGGCGGTGCGCGATGACGGGCGGTTCCGCCCCGATCATCAGGCGTGACAAGCTGGCATCGGTTTCCTGGCGCGGATCGCACACCCCCGTTACCTTGCCCGCCCGCATCACCGTGCAGGTATGGCACAAAGCGCGTATTTCATCAAGCTTGTGGCTGATGTAAAGAATGCTGCACCCTTCGGACGCCAGTTGGCGCAGGGTGTCGAACAGCTTGCCGACCGCCTGGGGCGTCAGCACCGAGGTGGGCTCATCAAGAATCAGCAGTTGCGGCCGCCCCAGCAAGGCCCGCACGATTTCCACGCGCTGGCACTCGCCCACGGACAGGGTATGCACGTGCCGCTGCGGCTCCAGGTCGAGCCCATACTGGCCGGCGGTATCGGCAATGCGGCGTTCAAGCTCGTCCAGCCGGGTGTGGCTGGGCAAGCCCAGCGCAATATTCTCGGCCACGGTCAGCGTGTCAAACAGGGAGAAATGCTGAAAAACCATGCCGATGCCCAACTGCCGGGCCGCAGCCGGGCTGGCGATATGGACCTGTTCCCCATTCCAGAAAACCTGGCCCGCATCGGGCGCCGCGACCCCATAGATGATTTTCATCAGGGTCGACTTGCCCGCACCGTTCTCGCCCAGCACGGCGTGGATTTCACCGGGCAGCACCGTCAGGTCGACACCGTCGTTGGCGACGATGGCCGGGTACCGCTTGGTGACCTGTTTGAGTGCGAGACGGGGCGTCATGCTGCGCGTGCCGAAACCTAGCGCGACCCCAGGGCTTTTTCTATTTTCTTGTCGGTTTTATATTGGCTGAGCGCATAGACGGCCCAAATGGTGGCGGGCAGCCAGCCGATCAGCGTCAGTTGCAGAATCAGGCAGATGATGCCGGCAATGGGCCGCCCAATGGTAAAGAAGGTCAGCCAGGGCAACAAAAGGGCAATGATCAGTCGCATACGTTAAACCGTTAGGTGTTGTTTCCAGGGCCTGCTATTCTAACCGCTGCGCCAAGAGGATTCCCACTATGCCAGAAATTGCCTCAAGTGTTTGGACCACCATCGTCCAGGAGTTTTCCGATATTCCCGACGCGTCTGAAGCCACCCGCGTCATCTTGCGCCTGGGCATGGCGATACTGCTGGGCGCCGCCATCGGCTACGAGCGCGAACGCCGGGGCAAGGCGGCCGGGCTGCGCACGCATATGCTGGTCTCGCTGGGTTCCGCGATTTTTGTGCTGGTGCCGCTGCAAACAGGCATGGCCGTGCCGGACATGAGCCGGGTGCTGCAAGGCGTCATTGCGGGTATCGGTTTTCTGGGGGCCGGCGCCATTCTGAAGGTCAGCAGCGGCGACACCATCAAGGGGCTGACCACGGCCGCCAGCATCTGGGTGGCGGCCGGCATCGGCATAGCCGCAGGCATGGGCAGGGAAACCACCGCCATGCTCAGTACGCTTGCCGCCCTGTTCATCCTGGTGATTGTCAGGCGGCTGGAAAGCGAGATCGACAGGCCGGCTGTCATCGCGGCGCGCAGCCGCTCCTCCAGCAAGGCGGATGCTGGCTGACCAGGCTAAGGCTTGGACTGCATGGAGGGCCAGTTCTGGCGATTGGCATCGTCTGCATTGCGCACGCCCCTGTCCTGGGACGCTGCCTGGCCAGCCTGATTGCCGGATGCCGCCTCACCGCCGCGGCTTCCATCCTTGGCCGGCTCGCCCGGCGCGGGGGCCTTGGGGTCGGCGTTCGCGGCCGCCAGCAGCGACGAGCAGCCGGTCGCATCGTCCGTGCCCATGTTCAGTAAAGGCACCAGCGCTGCAAAGGGCGCCGCCACGACGCCAAGCACCACGGCGGCCCCGGCCCGGGCGGCCAACGGTCCGGCCTGCACGCCCACATCGGGATGTTTGAATGTCCCTTTTGCGTATAAAGGCGAGCGCAGCGTGAAGATACGCAAGGTCTTGTTGGCCGGACGGATGTCCAGGTCAAGCCGTTCCGTGCCGAGATTGACCGTCCCGGTCACATCGACGATGGTGTCATCGGTTTCAAGCCTGAATGCCCGGGCGGTCATCACCCCGTTCTTCACGCCAAAATCGCTGGCCAGGCAGTTCAAGACGATCTGCTCGTCGCCGAACAGCTTGGCCATCACCATATTGGCCACATTCAGGCCCGCCGCTTCCAGCAGGAAGTGGCTGATCGTGCCACGGCTGACCAGCGCCTTGATTTCACCGTTGGCATGCGCCAGCAGCTCGGCAACGGAGTTCCCCTGGGCCGAGAGCTTTGCGTCGCCATGCAGTTCGCCGAAACTGGCATCCATGCTTTCCGCACCGGGAAACATTTCCTTCAGTTTCATGTGACGCGCGGCCGTGTCCAGCTCGGCCTTGATTTTCTGACCGCGCCCGTCCAGCTTCAGTGTGTTGCTCAGCGTGCCGCCGGCCATGCCAAAGTTCAAGGGAGTGAAGGAAAGTATTTTATTGTCCAGCTTCACATGGGCTTCGATATTATCCAGGGGCAGATCCTCGTCCCGCAGTATCTGTCCGCCCTTGAACTTGACGTCGGCATCCATGGTATCCCAGGCGTCGGTGCTGAAGCTGGCCACCGGCAATGCCTTGTCGGCGGGCTGCTTGGGCTTGCCGTCCGCTTTGTCCGCCGCCTTGACATCGCTGGTATCAGCGCCGATCAGGGGCCCCAGATCGGCGAAACGCAGCAGTTTGGAAACAAGCTCGCCCGTCAGCATGGACCGGGGCTCGCGCACCTGATAGACCAGCGTTCCCTCCAGATCGCTCTTGCCCACCATGCCCGTGAACGATTCGTACCGCCAGGTATCCGACTCGCCCTCCAACTCGCCGATCAGCCGCCCTTCGGTGCGATAAGGCGGCGTATTGGGCAAGGCGATCCCCAGCAAGGGATACAGGTCCGCCATGGTGTCGCCCGCCAGTTTCAGCCGTACATCCAGCGCCGCCAGGGCTTGCGGACGGGTCACCGACCCTTCGACCCCGATGGTCGTGGTGCCCACGTGCACTTCGCCGCGCAGCGGAAACGGGTCGCCGCCCTTCTGCAGCGATAGCAGCCCGCCGGTTTTGCCTTCACCCTTGATGTCGGCATCATGGTAGGTGCCGCCGGCTTTCCAGCCCAGCCCGTATCCCTCGGGGCCTTGCTCTTGCAGGGTATCGAGCTCTGCTTTCAGGTCCAGCTGGCTGGCGGCGTCGATGACCTGGGCACGCACGCTTTCCAGCGACAATGACTGCAGATCCACCTTCCATGCCGAAGGGGCGTCGTTTTTGTCTTGATTGAAGGTCCAGTTGGCTTTTCCATCGGCCTGGCGCTGCAATAGCAGGTCGGCCTGCCCGATCTGCAGCGAGGCAATCTGCACCGTGTGGTCCAGCAAGGCCGCCGTGTTGATCAGCACGCTCAGCCGCGACACCTGGGCCATGTTTTTTTCTTGCGAGCTCCATGAAGGATTGCCCATGACCACATCGCTGGCCGTGATCTGCGGCCAGGGCAGCCAGGCGCGCCAGCCCTTTTCCGTTCCAGGCTTTTTCCACTGGACATCCAGGTCGCCCTGGATGGCTACGGGACGACCGGCCAGTTCGCTGGCCTGGCGGTTAATCCATGGCCGGGCATGGTTCCAGTCGAACGTTGCCAGCAACACCACGGACAGAGCCAGAAGCACGATCAAGCTCAGGCACACACCCAGTATTATTTTTACATAGCGCGGCATGGTCGTTCCTCCGTGTATCGCCGGGACAGCGTTGCGGCAGGCAGGGTAGATTCATTGTAGAGCGAGCCAAGTCGGTCCGTGCAACATGAATCTACCAGACGCAACGAAAAACCGCGCCAGAAGCGACTGTTTACAGCAGTTCTTTACGCAATTGCGCGGCGGTTTTTGGTGACAGCAATCCGGGTGCCACGTCCAATACCGTCCGGGCGCCCTTCTGCCCAGCCTGGCTCAGCCTGAACACGGCCCGGGCATACGCCACCAGCACGCTGGAGGTGAATTCGGGATTGCTCTGCAGCGTCAGCGAATATTCCATGACCTGGGTCGAGCCCTGGCCGGTTTTACCGCTGCGGATCACGAATCCGCCATGCGGCATGGCGCTATGGTCACGCTCAAGCGCTTCCTCGGTAATAAAGTTCACGCTCGTGTCGTAATCGGCAAAATAATCGGGCATGGTCACAATGGCCTGCTCTACCGTGGCCGCATCCGCGCCGGGCTCCAGCACCACATAACAATCGCGCGTGTGCTTCTGACGGGTCGTCAAGCTGGGCAGCGAGCCGCTGCGTACCTGCTCGACGGCGTCCGGCACTGGTATGGTGTATTGCACGGCGCCCTTGACGCCGGCCACCCGGCGCAGCGCATCGGAATGGCCCTGGCTCAGCCCTTTGCCCCAGAAAGTGTAGGTGGCCCCTTCGGGCAGCACAGACTCGCCAAACAGCCGGTTCAGCGAGAACAGGCCGGGATCCCAGCCCACTGAAATCAGGGCAATATGGCCGCCCGATTCCGCGGCCTTGTCGACCGCATCGAAGTACTCGGGAATCTTTGCGTGGGTATCGTAGCTGTCGACCGTGTTGAACAGCGCCGCCAGCGCGGGGCCCTGCTCGGGCAGGTCGTTCTTGGAACCGCCGCACAGGATCAGGACATCGATGTCGTCCTGAAAGTCGCCTATGCTTGCCAAAGGGCGCACCGGCACACCGCCATCCCGTGTTTGAACACTGGACGGTTCGCGGCGCGTGAAAACACCCACCAGCGACATATCGGTATTCTGCGCAATGGCGTATTCCACGCCACGGCCCAGGTTTCCATAACCCACAATTCCAATTCTGATTTTTGCAGCCATATCCGGGCAGTTCCTTTTGTTCAGTGTGAACAAATCATTGTAGAGCAGACCTTGTGCGCAGGCCTGCCTGCCGGTCGCCCTGGGCCCGCCCAAAAAAAACCCACCCTTGCATCGGGCGATGCAAGGGTGGGTGGTATTGCGCCGTTGAATTAAGCCGTCACGGCCTCGGCCGCAGCCTGGGGCTCCTCGGCATCGGATACCGAGCTGCGGATCAGGTGGTCGAATGCGCTGAGTGCCGCCTTGGCGCCATCGCCTGCCGAAATGACGATCTGCTTGTAGGGCACCGTGGTGCAGTCGCCCGCCGCAAAGACGCCCGGCAGGGAAGTCTGGCCCCTGGCGTCAATCTCGATCTCGCCATGACGCGACAAGTCGATGGCGCCCTTGAGCCATTCGGTATTGGGCACCAAGCCGATCTGGACAAAAACGCCTTCCAGGTCGACCTTGCGCATCTCGCCGCTGACACGGTCTTTATAGGACAGCCCATTGACCTTCTTGCCGTCGCCATGGATTTCCGTGGTTTGCGCCGACATGATCACCGTGACATTGGACAGACTATGCAACTTGCGCTGCAGGACCGCATCGGCGCGCAATGCATCGCCAAATTCGATCAGCGTGACATGCGCCACCAGGCCGGCCAGGTCGATGGCCGCTTCGACCCCGGAGTTGCCGCCGCCGATGACCGCAACCCGCTTGCCCTTGAACAGGGGGCCGTCGCAGTGCGGGCAATAGGCCACGCCATTGTTCCGGTATTCACGCTCGCCGGGAACGTTGATTTCACGCCAGCGCGCGCCTGTTGCCAGAATGACGGTCTTGCCCTTCAGGACACCGCCGTCGGCCAGCCGGACTTCGGTCAACTTGCCGGGGATCAATTGTTCCGCGCGCTGCAGGTTCATGATGTCCACGTCATAGGCCTTGACGTGCTGCTCGAGCGCCGCCGCAAACTTGGGCCCTTCGGTTTCCTTGACCGAAATGAAGTTTTCGATCGCCATCGTGTCCAGCACCTGGCCTCCAAAGCGTTCGGCCACGATACCGGTGCGTATGCCTTTGCGCGCCGCGTACACAGCGGCCGCGGCGCCAGCGGGGCCGCCGCCGACAATCAATACATCGTAGGCTTCCTTGGCGCTGAGCTCTTCGGCGCGGCGTGCCGCCGCGCCTGTGTCCAGCCGAGACAGGATTTCCTCGACGCTGGAGCGGCCCTGGCCGAATACTTCGCCATTCAGGAACATGGTCGGCACCGACATGATCTGCCGTGCGTCGACTTCGTCCTGGAACAGCGCGCCGTCAATGGCCACGTGCTGGATGCGCGGGTTGATGATGGACATCACGTTCAGCGCCTGGACCACGTCGGGGCAGTTCTGGCAGGACAGCGAGAAATAGGTTTCAAACTTATAGTCGCCGTCGAGATTGCGAATTTGTTCGATCACGGCTTCGTCAAGCTTGATGGTATGGCCGCCCACCTGCAGCAGCGCCAGCACCAGCGACGTGAATTCGTGACCCATGGGAATACCCGCAAAACGGACACTGATGTCGGTACCGCTGCGGTTGATACTGAATGAAGGCTTGCGTTCATCGCCATCGTTGCGTTCGGTCAGCGAAATCTTGTCCGACATCAGTTCGATTTCCTGCAGCAGCTCGCGCAGTTCGCGCGACTTGGCGCCGTCGTCCAGGCACGCCACGATCTCGATCGGTTGCGAGACCATTTCCATATAGGATTTCAACTGGGTTTTAAGATTTGCATCCAACATAACGATCCACCTTCATGATAAGAGGAATTTCCGGGGACCGCGCACGGGCTCGTGGCCCGCGCGCGGCAGCTTGAATAACGCACCTGCTTATCGCAAGCGAACGTCTACTTAGATTTTGCCGACCAGGTCCAGCGAAGGCGTCAGCGTCTTGGCGCCTTCTTCCCATTTGGCGGGGCACACTTCACCGGGGTGAGCGGCGATGTACTGAGCGGCCTTGACCTTGCGCAGCAGTTCGGAAGCAACGCGGCCAATGCCGTTGTCGTGGACTTCCATGACTTTGATTTCGCCTTCGGGATTGACCACGAAAGTACCGCGCAGCGCAATGCCTTCTTCTTCGATCAGGACTTCGAAGTTCTTGGCCAGAGCGTGGGTGGGATCGGCGATCATGGGGTAGTTCACTTTGCCGATGGCGTCGGACGTGTCGTGCCATGCTTTGTGCGAAAAATGCGTATCGGTCGAAACACTGTAGATTTCGGCGCCGATTTTCTGGAATTCAGCGTATTGCTCGGCCAGGTCTTCCAGTTCGGTGGGGCACACGAACGTGAAGTCGGCAGGATAGAAAACGAAAACCGACCATTTGCCCGCTACGGACTCGTCGCTGACGTCAACGAACTTGCCATTGTGATATGCGGTTGCTTTAAATGGTTTGATTTTGGTGTTGATCAGGGACATTGCGTTTCCTTTTCTGAAAGGGTTGAAAAAATCGAACAAGTGTCAGTATAGGCACTCGCTATTGATTTGTAAAATTGATTAATATTATTAATCTGATAGCTATAAGCTATGAGAGGGGTGCTAAAAAACGTGGGGCTAAACCCACGTGTCTTTTAGTATGCGTTGCCTGATTAGTGTACAGGCCGCTGCGGTTTGGGGCAAGCCTTTCAAGGGCTTGCGGCTGGGGAATCAGCGGCTGGGCGCAGCATCCACGCTGCTTGCCTTTACGTGCAGGGCCCGCCCTGCGCCCCACCCGCTGGCTGCGGCGACGAGCCCCAAGGCCATGAACAGCCATCCCGAGGCATCGTAGCTGCCTGTCAGGCTATGCAAAACGCCCACCAGCAAAGGCCCAAAGGCCGCCAGTACATAGCCTACCCCTTGCGCCATGCCCGACAAGTGCGCGGCCACATGCGAGTCGGGCGAACGCAGCACAATGACGGTCATGGCCATGGCGAACAAACCGCCCTGCCCAATGCCCTGCAATATCGCCCAGCCCCAGATCGTGGACAAGGGCGCATACAGCATGCCGGTCAGGCCGATGGCCGCCGTCATGGCCAGCCCCGCGTTCACCCATTTCTGATCCCTGAAGCGCAATGCCAGCGTCGGCGCCAACAGGCAGGTAAGCACCTGAACCATGATGGAGACGGAAGCCACCAGACCCGCTTCGACGCCATCCAGGCCCCGCGCCCGCAAGATGGGCGCCATCCACCCCAGCACGCAGTACGCCAACGCAGACTGCAGGCCCATGAAAAACGTAACCTGCCAGGCAAGCGGATCGCGCCACAATCCTGTCACCTTGCGCCGGGCAAGGCCGGACACGGAGCGCGCCCGCAAGGCCTGCGGCGCCCAGACCAGCGCTACCAGCGCCGCTGGTATCGCCCAAACCGCCAGGCCCACCTGCCAGGCGTCATCAAAAAGATGCGCGATCGGCAAGGTGAATGCCGCCGCCGAGGCCGCGCCGCCGCACAAGGCCATGGTGTAAAGCCCCGTCATCAGCGCGGCCTGGCCCGAAAAATCCCGCTTGACGACGCTGGGCAGCAACACATTGCCGGTGGCAATCGCCGCCCCCGCCAGCGCAGAGCCCAGAAACAGCGCGGGTATGTTTCCCATGCCGCGCACCGCCGTGCCGGTCATCAGTACCAGCAAGGCAAGCAGCAGCGTTCGCTCCGGACCGATTCTTTCTGCTATTTTGGGCGCCAATGGCGCAAACAGGCCCAGGCACAGCACCGGCAGTGTCGTCAGATAGCCGGCGCCGGCCGATGACAAGGTGGTCTGCTGCAGCAAATCGGGCAGCAAGATGGACAGGCTTGCAAACACGGGCCGCAAATTGAAAGCAATCAGCATCAAGCTGAAACCCAGCAGGATTGTCGCGACACGGCTCCGGGACGGCGATGAAGCGGGAGCGCTGTCGGGACGAGGTTGTGCGGATGTCATGCTGCTGCTTTATATTTTTGAATGTGTTGCGATGATATTCAGAATGCCTGATCATAACCCCTTGCCCCCACTCATCACGAAGGAAGCGTCTTGAGTTCATTATTTGCTTTCTTGCACCACCTGGCCGTCTTCACCCTGGTTGCAGCGCTGGCCGTCGAGTTTGTGCTGATCAGGGAACCCCTGACGGTCACCCTGGCCCGCAAGCTTGTGCTGGCCGATCTGGTTTTTGGCCTATCGGCGGGCGCCGTCCTGGTTATTGGCCTGCTTCGCGTTTTCTACTTCGAGAAAGGCGCCGCCTTTTACTTCGGGAATATTCCTTTCCTGGCGAAGCTGGCCCTGTTTGCCTTGGTCGGCATCCTGTCCATACGCCCGACCAAAGAGTTCCTGTCATGGCGGCCGGCCATCAAGGCCGGGAAGGCGCCCGCCCCCGCCGCTGGAAAAATACAACAACTGCGCGGCATCATTCATGGCGAGCTGGTCGCGGTCGCCGCCCTGATTCTGTGCGCTGTGCTGATGGCGCGCGGCGTGGGCAGCCTGGCATGACCCCGGACGCACCCTACTACTTATTGCGCCGGCCAGCCTGATGCCGCGCACCGTGCAAGGAACCCCGTTGTGGCTTGCGGCCGCTCCCGCGCTGTTCCTGCTGCTGTGGTCTTTCGGTTTCGTCTTCCTGAAGCTGGGCCTGGCCTACGCCGATCCCTTTACCTTCCTGGCCCTGCGCTATGCATGCGTGGTGGCCATTCTTGCCATCCCCTGTCTGTGGTTGCGGCCCCCGCTTCCCGCCACACCCCAGGTCTGGATGCACCTGTCGGTGGTGGGCCTGCTGGTGCAGGCCGGCTATTTCTCATTTGCCTATCTGAGCCTGAAACAAGGGGTATCGGCGGGCGCCCTGGCCATCGTCACTGCCCAGCAGCCTTTATTGGTGGGCTTGCTCGCACCCGCCATCGCCTCGGAACGGGTCGGCCTGATACGCTGGACCGGCCTGGTCATGGGCGTCGCCGGGGCAGGGATCGTGATTCTTGCCAAGTCCTCGATAGAGGTCGCCTCGACGGCCGGCCTGATCTATGGCGTACTGGCGCTGCTTTGCATGACGGGCGGCACCTTGTGGGAAAAACGCTATGGCACCGAGGTGCACCCCATTTCGGCAAATATGCTCCAGTACACCGTCGGACTGGCGGTTGCGGCGCCCCTGGCCTTCTGGCTCGAGCCCATGCACGTGCAATGGACGGCGGGGCTGTTCGTCTCGCTGGCCTATCTGGTCGTAGGCAACTCCATCATTGCCATTTCATTGTTGCTTGCCATGATCCGGCGCGGCGAAGCATCGCGCGTTTCCGCCCTGTTCTGCCTCGTGCCCCCCACCACAGCCCTGCTGGCCTACCCCATACTGGGCGAAGCCGTGCCCGTGCTGGCCTGGCCGGGCATGCTGCTGGCCGTTGCAGGCATCTACCTGGTGATGCGCAAATCCTGACCCGGACGCCCTGACCCACCCGTTTGCCCGTCAGAGCGGCAAAGCACTCAAGACGGGCTTGCAGGCATGCGCCGACGCATCCGCCATCGCGCCAAATGTCACCAAATCGTTTCCGGGATGCTTCAGATCCATTACAAAAACGGCATAGGGGCCGGCGTTTTTTTCAACGCGTTTCAAAAGCCTTTTTAGCGCTTGCCCGCCGCCATCGGCCCCACTACGCTTGGCGCATACCGTTTTAATAGGAGCGGCATCATGAACACGCAACGCAATGTCGGACGGCTTATCGTCGTCGGTTTGATGGCTTTCACGCTCGCTGGCTGCGCCTCGTCTTACGACAGGAAGGCCAACAACACCATGATAGGCGCGGGGCTGGGCGCGGCCACCGGCGCGGTGTTCTCGGGCGGCGACCCGCTGTATGCCATCGGCGGCGCGGCGGCGGGCGGCCTGCTGGGCAACATCCTGACGGAAGACCGCAGCTACCGATCCGGCAAAGGCGGGCGCCATCAAGAATATCGGCGCTCCGGCCGCAATCATCATGGCTGGAACAACCGCGGCAACCGGGGGTACAGGCGTTAAGCCCAGCGCGTATGGCCACGGGCGCCGAAGGGCGAGGATCACGCCGCAGGCTGGAACAGCAACACAAACGTCATGCCCTGCAGCGGCGCCGGGCCTTCCATGGGTTCGATGCTCCAGCCCTGAATGGCGCAGGCGCGCTTGGCGATGGCCAAGCCCAAGCCGGTCTCTACCTGGCGAGGCGGGGCCGAATACCCTTCCGGCGCGACATCGCGGCGCCGCACACTGTAATACCGCTCAAACAAATGCGCCATGTCCGACGGGCCCACCCCCGGGCCATCGTCCCTGAACACCAGGCCATGTTCCAGGGACGATATCTCCAGATTGCCGGGTGCGGCATGCGCGATGGCATTGCGAACGATATTCCGGATGACCGTCAGCAGCATATGCCGGTTCAAGCACTCGGTATGGTCTTCGCGCACCCGATTATGCAGCGCCAGCCCCCGGGCGCTGGCTTCGGGCTCTGCGCTGGCAAACACATCATTGACGCAGTCGTACACCGACGCTTGCTCCCATTGTCCGTGATCGGACTGGGCCAGATGGTAGGTGGCTTCAAGGCTTTCAGCCATTTCGTCCGCCGAGCGCATGATGCGTTCAAATCGCAGTACAGCCCTGGGCACGGACTCCGCCTCGCGCTTACCTAGCTCCGCATCGGTCCTGATCAAAGAAAGCGGCCGCCTGACCTCGTGATTGAAGTTGGACGAAAACTCTTTCTGGTCCGCCAGCGCCTGATCCACGCGGTCCTGCATTCTGTTGAAGGCTTCCGTCAGTTGCACCCCTTCGTTGAACCGCAGGCCTATCATTTGCGGACGCCCCGGCGCCCATCGGGACAGGTGAGACGTCACGGCCCGGATGGGCTGCACCGCCCATCCGGCCAACTGGCGGGCGCACAAGTAAGACAGCACCACGAACAGCACGGCAATCGCCAGCAACGCCAGGCCAAAATCGCGCGAAAGGGTTTCGGCATCCCGGGCATCATATAAAACATACAGGCGCCCATCCCGCGCCGGCAGCGCCATCACATGCCATTCGCTGCCCCTCGGGCTGAGCCGGCTCAATCCGTCTGGAAGCGCGCGCAGCATGGGCGGCATGGATGCGGAAGGCGCCGAGGCATTCTCGCCCCAGGTATGCATGCTGGGGCCCAGTTGCCGCTCAAATGCGGGGTCCCATCGATCACCTTCCAGCGACAACTTTTTTTGCAGCCTCAGGGCCTCTGTTTCCACCAGATGGTCGATCATGCGCTCGCCCATGTTCTTGTGCGTTTGATAGGCGGAAAAGCAAACGGCCACGACGGCCGCGGAAACCAGCGCCGTCAGGGCATAAGTGAACCTGGAGGCAAGCGAATGCTTGCTGTGTATTTTTTTCTGAGGCATGCCTAGGCGCCCTCGCCCAGTCGCCACCCGCTTCCGCTCACCGTTTCTATGCCCGTAAACCCATGCTCGGCCAGCATGCGCCGAAGGATGTGGACCTGACTGCGCAGCGCGTCTGAATTCGGTATCTCATGCCTCCATAGCGCGCGTTCCAGGCTTTCGCGGCTGATCAAGCGCCCCGGCTGCCTTAACAGCAGTTCCAGAATCTGCATCCCTTTTTTGGGCAGGCGCACTTCCTTGCCATGTATCCACACTTGCTGATTGCGCACAGACATGCGCAGCGCACCGTAACACAGTTCAGACAGGAAACCGGAGGCATTATCGGCGCGGCGCATCAAGGCCTTGATCCTGTACACCAGCTCATCAAGCGCAAACGGCTTGGTCAGATAGTCATCCGCGCCGACAGTGAATCCCACCTTCTTGTCTTCCAGGCTGCCCCGGGCAGTCAGAAAGATCACGGGTACTGTCGACTTCAGCGTTTCACGCAAATAGGCCAGAACGTGATAGCCATCTTTCCCCGGCAGCCCGATATCCAGCACCAGCAAATCGAAAGTCCGCTCGGCCAGGGCATGAATAGCCATATCGCCGTCATACACGACATCCGCCAAAAAACCCTCCATCTCGAGCGCCGTCAATAGGTTGCCTGCGAGCGGGGCGTCATCTTCGACCACCAGTATGGAATACGCAGAGTAGTACGCGCTATCTTTATTCATAAACTTTCAGCATAAAAAATCCTGCCGGCACCCGGGGCATGCCGTCTTGATGCACATCAAAACCAACTTGACGCTGGCTTCACAGACGTGACCATAGAATACTAATGCGAACCAATCTTATTCGCAAAATATAAGTAGGGTTGACCTGATTTTACCGGCGCAAGTCCAGATAACGCGGTGTGGCGTCCCGATGCCGCTGCACTGTGCGACCGGCATGCCGGTCAATCGGCTCGAGTCGTCATGCAGGCCAATCCGCCTGCTCACCGACATCTATTGTCTGGAAATAAAGGAAAGTGTATGTCAGTAGGAACGGTGCCAGATCATCCGGAATCGAATTGCCTGATTCCGACGGAATCTTTTGAAGGCGCATTTCGCAAATCCATGTTGGCCTCAGCAGTCGTGGGGGGCGCCATGGCAATCGCACCCGCTTTCGCGCAAAATACAGCCACGACGCTGGAACCCGTCACCGTTCAAGGTCAGGCTGTCAGTGACTATAAAGCGCCGGAAGCCGCCAGCTCGCCCAAGTTTACCGCGCCCCTGCTCGATACGCCCCGCTCGATCACTGTCATACCCGAAGAGCTCATCAAGGACCGCGGCGCCACCTCGCTGCAAGACGTGCTCAGAACCACGCCGGGTGTCACGCTGGGCTCCGGCGAAGGCGGCACGCCCACGGGCGACCGTCCATTTATTCGCGGCTACGAGGCCAGTACCGACATCTTCGTCGACGGCCTGCGCGACTATAGCCGGGGCTCGCACGAGATCTTCAACCTGGAATCCGTCGAGATCACCAAGGGCCCAAGCTCGGCCTATACAGGCCGTGGCGGTACCGGCGGCAGCATCAACCTGCAAACCAAAACGCCAAAGCTGAACGATTTCTTCGAGGTCTCCGCCGGTTACGGTACGGCTGACCAGTGGCGGACAACGGCCGATGGCAATATCGTCTTTTCCGATACGGGCGCATTCCGCCTGAACCTGATGAAAATGGGCGGCGAAGTCCCTGGCCGCGACGGCGTGACGGTTGACCGCTGGGGCGTTGCGCCCTCGCTGGCGTTCGGCCTGGGCACCCCCACGCGTGTCACGCTCAGCTATTCACACATCGAGAACAACGACATGCCCGATCTGGGCATCCCCTTTGCCAACGCCGCGAACCCTGATCGCAAGACGCCGCCCAAGGTAGACCGCGACAATTTCTATGGCCGCCACAACGCGGACTTCCGGGAAAACGTCTTCGATACGGCTACCGCGCGCGTCGAGCACGACATCACCAGCAACGTGACCCTGCGCAATACGACGCGCTACGGCACAACACTTAACCACTACCTGATGACCCGTCCGTCGTTCGACAATTGCAGCGCGGGCGACGGCGCCCCATGCAGCACCGAAGGACAGGGCGCGCAATTTACCCGCAGCGATCGCGCGCGCTGGCGCAGCTCCGAATCCCTGGTCAACCAAACGGATATATTCGGCAGCTTCATGACCGGTACGCTCAAGCACAACTTTGCAGCGGGCTTCGAGATCAGCAAGGAAGATATCTATTCCAAAGCGATGTCGGGGCTGCCTTACAGCGATCTTCCGCGCGGCCAGCAGTTTGAGCTGGACGATCTGTACAATCCCAATCCCGGCGGCCACTACAACAACCGCATCACGCGCGGGCCCAAAACCAAAGATGGCGATATCAAGACAAGATCCCTCTATGTGCTTGACACCATTGACCTGAACGATCAGTTCTCGGTCAACCTGGGTGCGCGCTACGACAACTTCAAGGTCGACAACACCGAGGATTCGCGCAAAGATACGTTCTTCAACTACCAGTTGGGCCTGGTTTACAAGCCTGCGCCCAATGGCAGCATTTATCTTTCCTACGCAACGTCATCCAACCCCTCCGGCGAGAACCTGGGTCAGGCCGGCGGCGCGGACGGCCCTGCCGGCGGCGCCGCCATCCGCGACTTGAAGCCCGAGCGCAGCCGCAGCTGGGAACTGGGTACTAAATGGGATTTCTTGAATGATCGCCTGTCATTCACCGCGGCCGCATTCGAGACCAAAAAGACGGACGCACGCACCTATGATCCTGTTATCGATGAAGTCACGCTGGGCGGCAACAACCGGGTGCGCGGCATAGAGCTTGGCGTAACCGGTTCCATTACCCCGAAATGGGATGTCTGGGCGGGCTATACCTATCTTGATCCCAAGGTCCTGAAATACCAGAACGGCGCCAACAACTTCGACGGCAATCAGATGAAGTTCATCGCCAAACAAAGCGCAACGCTATGGAGCACCTACAAAGTGCTTCCCGAGCTGACGCTGGGCGGCGGTGTCTCATACTTGGGCAAACGCTATGCCGACGATGCCAACAACTATGAGTTGCCATCGCACGTACGCTACGACGCCATGGCCCGTTACGACGTCAACAAACAGTTTTCGCTGCAGTTGAACGTCAATAACATTTCGGACACGGAACTTTACGACGCATCGCACGTAGGTATTTTTGCCAATGTAGGCGCTGGGCGCTCTTACATGCTGACGGCCACTTACCGCTATGATTAATACGCGATAATGGCGTAGCGGCGAGCGATGATCCGCTCGCCTTTTTTTATGGACGACAAGGAGCAACAGGCATGCTGTTGAGCATTCCAGACATCATCTCGGCGGATGCGGCAAGGCAGATCGTCGGCCGCCTTGAAAAAGCGGACTGGAAAGACGGCAAAGGCACGGCGGGCCACCTGGCCGCAACGCAAAAGCGGAATGCCCAGCTGGACATCGCCGATCCGCTCGCCCAGCAGATCGGCGACCTGATCCTGTCGCAGCTTTCGCGCCACCCCACCTTCATATCGGCAACCTTGCCTTTGCGCATTCTTCCGCCTATGCTGAATCGCTACGCGGCCAAGGAAACGTATGGGGACCATATCGACAATTCCATCCGGACGATTCCGGCCACGCAGGAATATGTCAGGACCGATATTTCCGCCACGGTCTTTCTATCCGACCCGCAGGACTATGAAGGCGGGGAGCTGGTCATCAACGACACCTACGGTTCGCGGCCGGTCAAGCTTCCGGCCGGCCATATTGTGGTGTATCCGGGCACCAGCCTGCATCGGGTTAACCCGGTCGCAAAAGGCGTCCGGTATGCGGCTTTTTTCTGGGTCCAAAGCATGATTCGTGAAGATGCCCAGCGCGCATTGCTGTATGAACTGGACGCTGCCATCCAGTCGCTGACCGCAAAAGGCGCGGACCGGGAAGAAATCATCCGGCTGAGCGGCGTTTACCATAACCTGATCCGGACCTGGGCAAGCACCTGAACAACGCCGGGCCCGGGCCCACCCACAACCCATGAACAACACAACGCCATGACGAAGGACGCCGCAAACCCCACCTGCCTTGCCGATTACGAAGCGCTTGCCGCCCAAGCCCTGAATCCAAAAACGTGGGCTTATGTGCAAAGCGGCGCGGCGGATCAGCACACGTTCGCCCGCAACCAGCAAGCGTTTGCCGACATCCGCCTGGTGCCCCGCCATCTGTGCTCCATGCAAGGCGGCCACACCGCCCTTGAGCTATTCGGGACGACCTTCGATTACCCTATCCTGATTGCGCCCGTCGCGTACCAGCGGCTGGCTCATCCCGATGGCGAACAGGCAACCGTCCTGGCGGCATCGGCCATGCGCGCGGGCATGGTGGTCAGCACCTTGTCCAGCATGCCGCTGGAAGACCTGGCCCAGGCATCGTCAACGCCCTTGTGGTTTCAGCTGTACCTTCAAGCCGACAAGGCAGACAGCCTTGCGCTGATGCGCCGGACCGAAGCGGCGGGCTATGGCGCCATCGTGGTCACTATCGATGCGGCCCTGAATGGCTGCCGCAATGCCGAGCAGCGGGCGGGCTTTACGCTGCCGGACGCTATTTCCGCCGTCAATCTGAATGGCCAGCGCATCGCCGCACAGGCCATGAGCATCGCTGCGGGGGAATCCCTGTTTCAAAGCCAGCATGCCGCCCGATTCCATGGCTGGGACGACATCGAATGGGTCATCCAGCAATCGCGGCGGCCTGTTCTGGTCAAAGGCATTATGTCGCCTCACGACGCGCGCCGGGCCGTCCAGGCTGGCGCTGCGGGTTTGCTTGTATCCAATCACGGCGGCCGCGTGCTGGATACCGTCCCAGCCACCATCGAGGTTCTGCCCGCGATCATGGACGCCGCCGGCAATACGCCCGTGCTGCTGGACGGCGGCATCAGACGAGGAACCGACGTGCTGAAGGCGCTGGCCCTGGGCGCCAAAGCCGTCCTGCTTGGCCGCCCCATCATCCATGGCCTGGCGGTCAATGGCCCATCCGGCGTCGCCCACGTCCTGCATATTCTTCGCACGGAATTCGAAATGGCCATGATGCTTTGCGGCTGTAAAACCCTGGCCGATATCGACCGGTCCGTTATCTGGCCCCCCGACGCCTCGCCACGGCTGACGTCCAAATCAAGCCTCGACGCGTGAATGTAAGCTTGAAGTCAGCAATATTTCAGCTTTATGACAGTATGATTTAAGCATTAATTCAGCACTATTTAAGCTTAAGTTCAGCTAACGCCGCCGAAACAGCAGAAATGTTGTTTTGATGCAAATAACTCGACAGAATCCACCAGATTTACAAGCCGACGCAAAAACAACCAGCGTAATATAAATTAAGAAACAAGAATTATTCGCATGTTTGTTTAAGGAAAATCCCTGTGTCAAATCAAAATATCCCGTCCCCCGCCGGCAGCTTGGGGCTGAGCGGAGGGCTTGCTGTTGCGCTGGCCACCCCCTCGCTGTTCCTGAGTCCTTCAGCTATTGCCCAGACAAGCAATCAAGACAAGCCCAGCCAGTTGGCGCCCATTGAAGTCCAGGGTGAAGTGGTCAATGAATACAACGTGAAGCAATCCGCTTCGCAGAAGTTCACCGCGCCGCTGGTCGACACGCCCAAATCGGTGCAAGTCATTCCACAGGAAGTCATCCGCGACCAGGCCGCATCATCACTGACCGACGTGCTGCGCAACACACCGGGCATCACCTTCGGCGCCGGCGAGGGCGGCAACCCGCTGGGAGACCGCCCCTTCATTCGCGGCTACGACGCGCAAGGCAGTACGTTTGTCGATGGCTTGCGCGATATCGGCGCCACCTCGCGCGAGGTGTTCAATCTGGAGCAAGTGGAGGTCGTCAAGGGGTCGGACGGCGCATACGGTGGACGCGGCGGCGCCGGAGGCAGCATCAACCTGATCAGCAAGACCGCCAAGCTGGATAACTTCACCAACGCCAGCCTGGGCGTCGGCACGGACAATTATTATCGCAGCACGGTCGACGGCAATTGGCAGTTGACCGACACCGCGGCCTTCCGCCTGAACGGCATGTTCCACTCGGCCGATGTGGCGGGGCGCGATATGGTGGACAACAAGCGCTGGGGGATTGCGCCCACCATTTCGTTCGGCCTGGGTACGCCCACCCGCGTCACCATGAGTTATTACCATCTGGATACCGACGATCTGCCCGACAGCGGCATCCCGTATGCATTTGAGCGGCCCCGAGTCCATGTCATGGGCCCGTTGAACGTGGATCGCGACAACTTTTACGGCCTGAGCAGCGACTATCGCAAGACCACCAGCGACATGGCGACACTGGGTATCGAGCACGACCTGAACGATAAACTCACGCTGCGCAACACCACCCGTTATACCCATTCGGATCAGCGCTATGTCTGGACCCAGCCCGACGACACGCAAGGCAACGTCGTGAATGGCCTGGTCTGGCGGCGCGCCAATACCCGCGACAGCGCAGTCAAGAGCCTGGCCAACCAGACGGAACTGGTCGGCCAGGCGCAAACCGGCTCACTCAAGCACAGCTTCAACCTGGGTATTGAACTGTCGAAGGAAGCGGGACGAAAAGACAGCCTGGACATTGCCCGCGGCTCGGGAAGCGGCCCGAACAACGCATGCAATTTCGGCGTGGGCGCGGCATCCAACTACAATTGCACAAGCCTGTACAACCCCAATCCGCACGATCCATGGGTAAATACCGGTACCGGCGGCCCGACCGGAAACCGGGGCGATTCCGAAACGATCACAAAGTCGATCTACGCGTTCGACACCATCGAGTTCAACGAGCAATGGCAGGCTGGCCTGGGCATACGGGTCGATGACTATTCCACCCAATACACCCCAAGCGGCGCCGATACCATCGATCGCGATGACACGCTGGTGAATTATCAGTTGGGCCTGGTGTATAAGCCCACAGAGAACGGCAGCATCTATGTCTCTTACGCAACGTCTTCCACACCGGCAAACTCAATGCTGGGCGAAGGCAGCGAAAGCCAGTCGCTGACGCCCGGACGCGGCGGGGTCGGCATCAACGCCGCCGATATGGCTCCGGAAAAGAACAAAACCTATGAGATTGGCACGAAATGGGACTTTTTCGATAGCCGCATGAGCTTCACAACGGCGGTTTTCCGAACGGAAACGACCAATGCCCGTGTCACACTGGCCAACGGCGACTATGCGATGGCCGGCAAGAAGCAAGTCGACGGTCTTGAGCTGGGTCTTTCGGGCGCTATGACACCCAAATGGCATATTTTTGGCGGCTACACCTATTTGCGCAGCGAGCTGAAGAACAACGGCACGGGCAGCGCATCCGCCAACGATGGCAATGATTTCCCCAACACACCCCGCAACAGCTTCAGCCTGTGGTCGACCTACCAGCCCACCACGCAGCTGACCCTGGGCGCAGGCGCCTATTATGTGGATTCGCAGTACGGTGATCCCGCCAACAAGCTGGAAATTCCGTCGTACTGGCGCTTTGACGCCATGGCCGCCTATCGCTTCAACAAACACTTGAGCGCCCAGCTGAACGTGCTGAACCTGACCGACAAGACTTATTACGACAAAGCGTACGGCGCCCACTACGCGAATATCGCCCCGGGACGCAGCGCCATTCTTAACCTGAGCCTTTCTTACTAGACCCAGCTTTTCGTGCCCGCAGGGCGCGGATTACCGGGCTGGCCGCCGCATGATCCGTGGCGGCCAGCCCGGCACCGTTGCGTTACGATCGCGTAAGTTTCCGACATGAACGAAATCCCCATACGGACCTTCAATGCCACAACACCCGAGCAGTTTCGCCAAGTGCTGCATGGCCCCGCCGACGAAGCTGCCCGATGGATGGCGACCGCCGCCGAACATGGCGTCCTGGAGGCCCAGGTTCATTATGGGCAGATGCTGCTTGACGGACGGGGCGTAAAGCGGGACGCCGGACAAGCTTTCCAATGGTTCAGGCTGGCCGCAAATGCCGATCATGTGATGGCCATGAACATGACTGGCCGTTGCTACGAAAACGGCTGGGGCGTGCCGCACGACTTGATCATGGCCAATTACTGGTTCAAGCTGGCGGCTGAACGCGGCCTGGACTGGGGTATGTATAACTACGCCACATCCCTGGCGCTGGGCCGTGGCCTGCCCCACGACCGCGGCCAGGCCCTGCGCTGGTTACTGCGCGCGACTGCGCTGGGCCATGCAAAATCCTGGAATTTGCTGGGCGGCTTTCATGAAGATGGCTGGGAAGTGGACGCCGACTTGGATAAGGCCATGGAATGCTATCGCAACGCTGCGGAAGGCGGCGATTTTCGTGGCCAGTTCAACTATAGCCGGCTGCTGGCCGAGCAAAACCGCATGCGGGAAGCGGTGGACTGGATGCGGCGGGTGCCCGAAACGGCAACCGCCGCCTTTATGCAGAAAACACGCCTGTTTCTGGCGGACAGCAGGCACCATGCATTTCAGGCGCTCAGCGCAAGCCACCTGTTTCAGCCTTGACGTTCCGAAGCAACAGGCAGGCCGGCATACCGTCTTAGTTTTCGCAATAGGGTTCAAATTGCCCGGTGGCCGAATTGCGCAGGAACAACAGGCCTGTTGCCACGCCGAAATAAGCCCCATGCACCGTTAACCGCCCATCTTGCACGCGTTGCTGAACGGCCGGAAAAGTCAGCAGATTGGCCATGCTGTGCTCGACCACCGCCCACTCCAGCCGCCTGATCCAGCCTTGACGGTCATCGCCAGGAGCCCCCAGCCGCTCGGCCACCGGGGCAATCTGCGACATCCATTTCCCGATAAAGTCGCGCTTGGTCAGCGGCGGCGCTTGATCGGCGAAGGCCTTGACGCCTCCACAGCTTGCATGGCCCAGCACCACGATATGCTTGACCTCAAGGGCGTTGACCCCGAATTCAATGGCCGCGCTGGTTCCATGGAAGGACTCTTCCGTATCGGACTCGCAAGGAGGAACCAAATTGGCAATGTTGCGGATCACGAACATCTCGCCCGGACCGGCATCGAAAATGGTTTCGGGCGCGACCCTGGAGTCACCACAGCCAATAATCATGATTTCCGGATGCTGACCTTTTTCGGCTAATTCTTCGTAGCGCTCTCGCTCGCGCGTCAAGCGTCCGTCAAGAAATGCTTTATAACCGTCGGTGAGCCGTTGAGGAAACATGATTGCGCCTTGATGAGTGGAATTCTTGTCATTTTACGTCCATGACCGCGGCACAGAAAAATTCCTTATTTATTATTTAACTAGGCGCTGCCCGGCGCGGACGCCAGGGCAATCGCCATTTTCCGGCCGCCTTCAATAACGCCGCTCCGGCGCAGCGGGCTCAGTACGCTCAGCGGGGGTATCGCCGCCGCTGGCGCCTGTTTCCTGCTCGGCGGTGTCTTCAGGCAGCGATGCCGGCGCGCCGCCCTTGGGCAAAGCGTACGCCACAACATAATCGCCACGGTCGGGCGACTGACGCGCGCCCCCTGCGGTGGTGACGACGAACTGGCGGCCGCTCGCTGGCGAAAGATAGGTCATGGGAGTCGCCTGCGCGCCGACAGGCAAACGGCCCTTCCAGATTTCTTCGCCATTGGCGATGTCAAAGGCGCGCAGATAGTAATCCTGCGTACCCGAGAAGAAGACCAAGCCACCTGCGGTGCTCACGGCCCCTGACAAGGTCGGCATGCCCAGCGGCACCGGCGCGCGCACTTTGAAGCCATGCATGACGACATCTTCGACCGTACCCAAGGGACGTTGCCAGACGATTTTGCGGGTTTTCAGGTCGATACCGGTCAGTGTGCCCCAGCTTGGCGGCTGGCACGGAACATCCAGAAAGGAATTGAAAGGCCCCTTGAAAGCCTGATAAGGCGTGCCCTTCTGGACATGTACGCTGAAGCCTTTACCCAATTCCCCACGACGCGCCTCGGCGTCTTCCTGGGGAACCAGCCAGACGACCTGGGCTTGGCGAATGTCATTGACGATCAGCAAGCCATTGGTTTCGTCGACCGAGACGCCACCCCAGTTCATACCGCCGTAGAACCCGGGGTAAATCAGCGTGCGCTCACCGGTCACCTTGGTAAACGGACCGTCATAGCGCGCTTCACGGAACTGGATGCGGCAATACAACTGATCGAAGAACGTGGCGCCCCACATGCTTTCCTCGGTCAGGACATCCGTGCCGATAGAAGGCATCCCTACCGAAAATGGCTGGGTCTTTGCAATCTTGTCGCCTTCCATAAAGGATTGCGGAACGGGCTTTTCTTCGATCTCGGCAATGGGTTCGCCCGTACGGCGGTCAAGCATGAAGATCTGGGCGGTCTTGGTGGCAAGAATCAAGGCCGGCGTCACACCGCCGCCCTCGTTGGGCAGGTCGTACAAGGCGGGCGGCGTCCCGTTGTCATAGTCCCAGGTATCCAGATACACCGTCTGCCGATGCCAGACTTCCCGTCCGCTTGCAAGATCAAGCGCCACGACGGACGTCGAGTATTCATTCGTCGCATCTGAACGATGCCCGGCCCAGAAGTCGGGCGTGCCGTTGCCAATGGGCAAATAGATCATGCCCAGCTTTTCGTCGACCGCCGGCGTGCTCCAGAAATTGGGCGTGCCTCGTGTATAAGTTTCGCCCTCAGGCGGCAATTTGGTAATGTCAGGGTTGCCCAGATCCCAGGCCCAGGCCAGCTCGCCCGTATCGGCATCAAATGCCCGCACGACACCCGAAGGCTCGCCTGTTTCACGGCCATCCCATACCCAGCCGCCCACGACAATCAGCCCGCCCGCCACGGTGGGTTGCGAGGTGGGCATGTAATACCAGGCTTTCAGCTCACCCATCCCTACCGTCAGGTCGACGGCACCGTGCTGACCGAAGGATTCGCACAGCTCGCCGGTTTTTGCATCCAGGGATAAAAGCTGCGCTTTCATTGTCGTGGTGATGATACGCGTCGAGCACATGTCGGACGGCGCCGCAGGGGCAGCAGGTTCGTTCGCGCCGGCGTCCAATACGCTGGATGCGGGCGCCGGTTCATCGGGCGCCGGCTCATAATAGGCGACCCCACGGCAGCGATTCCACATCTTGTTGCTTTCGACCTTCGGGTCGAACATCCAGCGTTGCTCGCCCGTTTCGGCATCCAAGGCAAAGACCTTGTTCCGCGGCGTGCACAAATAAAGCGTATCCCCGACCTGGATGGGCGTATTCTGGTCTTCAGAACCTTCTATCGCCTGCTCACCCGTCTGGAACGTCCAGGCGACTTCAAGCTCATTCACATTATCGCGGTTGATTTGCTGGTAGGGCGCATAGCGTGTGCCAGCCGCCGATTTGCCATAGTACTTCCAGCTATTGTCTGGATCGCTCGGGTCGGTGACAACCGGCGGAGCGCTGGCCAGCTCCACGGTATTCGAAATGACCCCGTGCGGCGTGAACATCGAGACCCCTCCGGCCACCAATACGGCCAGCTGTGCCGCCGCCGCGGCATAGGCGACGCGGCAAGGCCTTCCCGTCAAGCGGGGAACCAGCAATGCGGCGACCAGGCCCAGGACAAGGATCGGCGCCATGCGCGGCACCCAGCCCCAGAAGGTCGTGCCGATTTCAGCGTATGCCCAGACAACCGTGGCGGCAAAGACCGCCGCATACAGCCAGGCGCCAAGAACATGCCGCCGGGCATAGAGCACGCCGGAAAGGACCATCGCGATGCCCGCGGCCAGGTAATACCAGGAACCGTCCAGCGCAACCAGCCGGATACCGCCCAGCGCAAGAACCAGGCCGATAACGGCCAAAATAATGCCAAATAAAGTAGTAGGCCAGCGGCCTTGATTTCCAGCGTGGTTGCCCAAGGACATAACGACTCCTGATTGTCGGCGATCAAGTCGCCAAATATGCGCATCCTGCAAGGACGAGCATTACTGCGTTTGGGACCATTATACGAACCGGGGCATTCATCCATGCACCCATCGCCAGGCGCCAAAAATAAAAAGCATCATTGCCTCAAAGACGCGGCAATAGCCTGCCCAATGGAAGCGATGGCGGCATTGCGCTCATCCATGGATGCGTCGGTTTCCGTCAAGTAGATGGGCGTGCGCTGAGAGGCGATCGCCCCCTCGGCGTTAATCTATTCCGGGCTGCATAACAGCTATTTCGTTCTTGTATGTAAGGTAAATATGCCTTACATACAAGATGTATTGAATAGGAGGTTTCTGAAAAAATGCTAACGTTGACTGTCACGGCAAAAGGCCAAGTTACCTTCAAGCGGGAATTGCTAAAGCATCTAGGTGTCATGCCCGGCGACAAACTTGAAATCGACAAACTGCCCGATGGCAGAATATCGATAAAGGCGGCCAAATCAGGCGGTAAGATCCGCAACGCCTTCGGCATTCTGGCAGATAAGAACACAAAAAATATCACGCTGTCTATTGAAGAGATTGACGCGCTGACCCAGGATGCATGGGCCGGCAAGAAATGAAGATCACAGCCGATACAAACGTGCTTTTACGCTTTCTGCTTAACGATGATCGCAAGCAAGCAGCAGCGGCGAGCAAAGCCCTCAACAGCGCGTCCGTGGTCGCTATCGCCCTGCCTGCTTTGTGTGAAGTCGTTTGGGTATTGTCGCAGGGCTACAAAATAGCCGCTTCAGATATTGCTGACGCCCTGGAGGCTTTACTTGACAGCGAAAACGTCGAAGTGAACCGTGGCGCAGTGGATGCAGGCCTGGACCTGCTAAGGGCGGGTGGCGATTTTGCCGATGGTGTTATTGCTTTTGAAGGGATGGCACTTGGCGGGTCGATTTTTATCTCGTTCAACAAGAAAGCCATTTCCTTGCTGAAAAAACGCGGAAATGCGACACGGCTCTTAACCTAGGATGTAATTGCTGTCGATTGTCATTGTCGAGTTGCAAACTGAATGGCGTAATTGCCAAACTCAGTGAGTCCCTGACCGGTGTATCACCCCAAAGCGTTCTGCCAAGGCTGAAAGCCGCTTATCCAATGTCCAGAGCTCTGTTTGCGGCGTCATCATGGCCGAAGCCAAGAGCAGCATATCAACCAGCCCGCAGCCTAAACCGTAAAGCTTTTCGGATTCAACGAAGTCCAAGGTTTCTTTCAGGGTTGCTTGCTGAGAGTGCCGTAGGCTATCGAGGTCGACCAGAATACGTGCCCGATCGGGTGGGGTTCCACAGGCCAGTTCACCAAGGACCATGGGGTGCACCATGACACGATCGCGCTCCAGCAAATAGACCAATCCCTGATTCTTGCGCCGGAAGTGATCGACCCATACCGACGTATCAATCAATACACCATTCATGCTTCGGGGGGCTCCTGCCGGCGGCGCGGTATATCAGGCATCTGCGGCGCCTCCCCCCCGAGCGCCGCAAGCCGTTTGGCAGACTGAACACGCACGTACGTCTTGACGGCTTCACGAATAAGATCGGCTTTTTCAATACCCGGGTCGGCGACTTGCAGCGCTCTTTCAAACAACGCATCGTCAATCGTTACTGTGGTTCGCATGCTTGCCTCTACTCATCCTGCATCAATATGCGCATCATGTTACATCAAAACTGTGCTTGCACCTGGGTTTCCTTGTGTTCTTCCTACCACCTCATCCGAAAGCCCACCCGTCCGGCAATGGAGTAGCTGTCTGCAAACCGGTTCAGGCTGGTGTTGACCAGGCCTTCGCCATAGATCGAGTACTTGTCGTCATCCCAGTTGTAAGAGCCGCCTATGCCCAGGCTGGCCCATAAGGGGTCGTTGCGGCTGGCGAAGCGCTTGTCGGCCACGTTGACTTTTGTCGCGCCCAGGAATTCGTAGTGCAGGTTGGCCAACCCATACACATGGGTACGGATAGGTGTACCGCGAGCATTGAATCGCGAACTTTCGTGGTCAAGCGTTACGCCCAGGCGCCCCTGTAAGCTTTCTCCATGGCCGTTGCTGACGCGCGCGCCGAATGTATCGGTGAACGTGTCGAAATCGACGTTGGAGTAAACCACTTGGGCCTGTGGGGTAACGGACCAGGCAGAGTCCAAGACGATGCGTTTGCCGCCTTCGATGGATGTGGCGTAGCCGAAGCCGTCATTGCCTTGGGTGAGGCTTCTGCGGGCAAGCCTGGAGTCCAGGTCGCTGTCGTACCACGTCATGCGCGCTTGGCCGTCAAGATAAAAGCCGCTTTTGCTGTACCAGGTCAGGGTGCCTCCGACGCCGTAGCCATCGGTGCTGATCTCTCCGTCGCCATGCGCGGACTTGGTGTTGCTTTTACCGTGGGTATAGTGAACGGCCAACCCGCCTATCAGTTTGCCGTCCTTGGACTCGTCCAATACGCGGTCCACGCCGATCTGAAGCCTGAAAATATCTTGGTCGTAGCGGGTGTCCGAGGTGGTGGAATGCGGCTTGATGTGGGTGTGGGCGCCTTCCAAGCGGCCCCATACGCCGTTGCCTTCGATCGCCACGCCAGCGGTGTCGGCCGAGGTGTCCGGTTTATCGGCCAGATCGGCGCCCCGGCCAAGCGAATTGCCTGCGCCGGTCCAAGAGCGATTGCCGACACGCTGCTGCAAAGTGGGTACGCTGTTCAAAGCGAGCAGCGCTTGCGGGTAGGCCTCATACGAGGGAACGCCTGCCTGATAAAGTGGTGCTGCCGGGCGCTTCGGGTTGGCCGGTTCTCCCGTCTCTTGGGGGCTCAGCTGCGAACGCAGGTACCAGTCGCCATCGTCGGGCGTCGATACGCCCCCTTGATGAAGTTGATAAGCATAAGCGCCCGCAACAATAGCGGGCTTGTTGTTGACTGCATAGTCGCCAATGAGTGAAAAAACACCGTCCGACTGGCCACCGACCCCAATGACCCGAATACCTTCGGCGGTGGGCGCGCCGGTGCCGTTGACATTATTGACGAGCAAGCGTGTCGTGCCGACTGTATCGCCGCCAACAAGTAGTGTATCGGTTCTGGAATTGTCGTCGCCCAGAACGGTATCGATCTGCAAGCTGCCATTCGTACCGACGTAATGACCGGCGATCGTCATCGCATCGCCCGCCGCGGCATCTTGCATGTTGATCAGGCCGGCATTGCTCACGTCACCGCTGACAGAATAGATGCCCGTCCCACCGCCTCGCGTGGCAAAGGAAGAAGTGGTGTCAATATTGAGCCTGCCGTCCAAGGCAAGCGCGGCCATGCCATCGAGCGTGGCGCCGTTGCTCAGAAAGACGCCGGTATTGTCTTCGTTGGCCATACCGACTTTCCAGGCACCGTCATTGATGGACAGTGTGCCGCCATCAAGATTGACGACTTCCCAATTGACCAGGTGGCTGCCGTGAGTACCCGCATTGACGCCACGCAGATTAAGCGTGTCGACCATGCCGTCGGCGACAGATGTGTCATCGCCGCCGTCCAAGACCTGGCTGCCGTCATAGGCAAGCGCGCTGATGGTGGCAGTGTCGGAGCCATCCAGGCCGTAGAAACCGCTGCCGAATGTGCCGCCGCTCCAGTTGAAGGTGTCATTGCCTTCGTTATTGGCCAGGCCGTCACTGCTTTGTGCATTGCCTGGATCATCACCAAAGATATCGCCGGCGTACGCCCCGCCCACCAAGTTGAAGGTGTCGTCGTTGGGACCAAGATGCGCATCGCCCGTGACTTGCCCCGCGCTTGTCACCACGACGCTCCCGGCGCCGAGATGCTGTATCGCAAGGCCTGACGAGGCGCTCAAGGTTGCCGGCGAGGCAATGTCAATGGCAGTTGCGCCCGCAGCGGCGGTTAATATGCCTGCTCCGGAGCCGCCGCGTACTGCGCCGTTAAGGGCGACGCTGGTTACGCCCATTCCGCTGTTCGATGCGAGAATGCCGTAAGTTCCGCCGGTAATGGATCCAGCGGACTGCATCACGGAGAGGCCGGAGGTGTTGCTGCCGTTGCTCACAGAAACACCGGAACCCGTGGCGTTGATGGTCCCGGCGGTTGTGACATGGGTGGATCCGCTGCCGCTGTTGCTTCCGTATATTCCAGACCCATTGGCAGTGATAGTCCCGGCTGCCTGGCTTATGCGGACATCTTTTCCATTGCTGCTATTGAAGCCAGCAAGGCCTGCCCCTTGGCCTGTCGTGGTCACATCGCCTGCACTACTGATGGTTACGGATCCGGTGCCTTGATTGTTTCCGTAGATGCCGTAGTAGTGGCCGGAGACCATCCCGCTTGTTTGGGTCAGCGTAATATCGGTCGCCGACGACGCGTTGTAGGCATAAACGCCATAGGTATCCCAATATGCAGCGGCTTCGTCGCCTGCGGTCTGAACCACAGTGCCAGCGGTCATAATGGAGGTGCGCCCGGTTCCGTAATTGTCTACGCGTATACCATGCGAAACGCCGGTGATCGTTCCTGCGGTCTGCTCTATGATCACATCGGTGGCGGCGGCATCGTTATACGCCATAATGGCAAAATCCCCAGTGCCCGTTACGTCGCCGGCAACGGTAAGCCTGTTCGAGCCAGCGCCATATTTTTTTGAGTTGATGCCCGTTGCGCCTATGATGGCGCTTCCGCTGTCTTGCGAGAAGACCAGACTGCTGCCGGAGCCTGTTATATCAAAGCCGTCGCCGCTGCTGTTTATGTTTAGTGTGCTGTCGGCGATGATAACCAAGGGACCCGTTGAACCTGTTAGCACTTCGCCACTAGAGGCGCCTGAGCAAAGATAACTGCCGTCGAATTGCCCGGCACACGCTGCCCAGGCTGAATCGACCGCGCCCGTCCACGATGCCGGAAGCAACACAGGTGCGAAAGCAATACCTGCGACACGAGCGGCCATAAAACCAAATGACCTTGAAACCTTATGACCACAGATATCATTATTTGTCATTGGCTCTCCCTTGCACAACATTCGGTTTTAAGTTGAATTATTTCGCTGCAATGACGTTCATCCTAAGTCATCACGATGAATTTTTGAAAAAAACTTGCAGCAACTTAATGAAACTTAACAGTATTCGTTGTTCAAAATGGGGAGGACTAATATTTGTTATGCCATGTTGGCGACCCAATCTTCAATTCTTAAGCCGGGTACGCGCTCGAACGCGCGGCGGTTGTTGGTCACAACAATCAGCCCCTGAGAGCGGGCATGGCCTGCGATCATCTGATCATAGGGGCCAATCTGCTTACCCTCGCGGACAAGCTCAGCGCGAATCTGCCCTGTGTGGGCCGCGGCTTCGGGGTCATACTTGAGCACTTCCAGGCGAGCCGCGAAGCCTTCAATGGGTAAATTCAACCGAAAAGTTCGCTGTGTGAGCCAAGTCGCGCCAACCTGAGTGTGTCAGCATCGGACTTGCGATAGATCAGCAGCAGATCGGGCTTAATGTGGCATTCACGGTAGCCTGCCCAATCACCGATCAGGTCATGGTCACGGTATTTGGCATCAAGGGGCTGGTCGGTTGCTAACGCTACTAGAACAGGGCGTAAATCACTATCGAGCGTGTTCCTGTGACGACCTTTAGCTTCGCGTTTGTAATCTCGCTTAAATGACGAAGCGCGATCAATCAACCTCATGCAGGTCTGCCATCAGCTCGTCAACGCTGCCAAACCGCTTACCTTTACCGGCTTCAAGCTCAGCAATGGCCTTGCTTGTAGTCTTGTTAGGCACCTTCACCTCAAAGGGCAAACGACGTTCATCAGCCACGCGCAGCATCAGTAGCCGGATGGCATCCGAAATGGAGAGGCCCATGGCCTCAAGCGCAGCGGCGGCACGTTTCTTGGTATCGCTATCGATCCGAGCGCGTACATAAGTATCTGCGGTGCTCATAGGGGCTCCAAATAAATCTGTTTCAGCGCCTTTATTGTAGTCACAACGAGACTACACAACAAGCGTTTTGCAAAACCCCGCATCGGGTCGATTGCTAAGCTGAATGACGTAATTGCCAAACTCAATGACAATCGACAGAAAATCGACACATGGCGTATTTGTAACAAACACGCAGCCCCCTCTTGAAGATCCGCACATCGTCCTTATAATTAGCACTCGAAGGGGCGGAGTGCTAACATCGCCCCTCTGCCTTTATTGTTAATCATTTATTGAACAGGAGTTCCTCCATGGCACTGCGTCCTTTGCATGATCGCGTGATCATCAAGCGTCTGGACAACGAGCGCACTACCGCCTCGGGTATCGTCATCCCTGAAAGCGCGACTGAAAAGCCCGATCAGGGTGAAGTCATTGCTGTCGGTCCCGGCAAACGGTCTGACGACGGCAAAGTTCAGCCTGTTGACCTGAAAGTAGGCGACAAGGTTCTGTTCGGCAAATATGCCGGCCAAACGGTCAAGGTTGATGGCGAGGAAGTGCTCGTCATCCGCGAGGAAGAAATCCTCGCCGTGGTTCTTTAATCGCAACCGAGTCAATCAAGGAATTTTACAATGGCTGCTAAACAAGTTTTATTTGGCGATGATGCCCGCGTACGTATCGTTCGTGGCGTAAATACGCTCGCCAACGCTGTAAAAACCACTCTGGGCCCCAAAGGCCGCAACGTGGTGCTCGACCGCTCTTTCGGCGCCCCCACCGTCACTAAAGACGGCGTGTCGGTTGCCAAAGAAATCGAACTGAAAGACAAGTTTGAAAACATCGGCGCCCAACTGGTCAAGGAAGTGGCTTCCAAGACTTCCGACAACGCTGGCGACGGCACCACGACGGCAACCGTCCTGGCCCAGTCCATCGTTGAAGAAGGCCTGAAATACGTTGCCGCCGGCATCAACCCGATGGATCTGAAGCGCGGTATCGACAAAGCCGTTGGCGTCGCCGTCGAAGAACTCAAGTCCCTGTCCAAGCCTTGCACCACCAGCAAGGAAATCGCCCAGGTCGGCTCCATTTCGGCCAACAGCGATTCGTCTATCGGCGAAATCATCGCCAACGCCATGGACAAAGTCGGCAAGGAAGGCGTGATCACCGTTGAAGACGGCAAGTCGCTGGACAACGAACTGGACGTCGTCGAAGGCATGCAATTCGACCGCGGCTACCTGTCGCCCTACTTCATCAACAACCCCGACAAGCAAGTTTCCGTGCTTGAAGATCCGTATGTCCTGATTTTCGACAAGAAAATCAGCAACATCCGCGACCTGTTGCCCGTGCTCGAGCAAGTGGCCAAGTCCAGCCGTCCTTTGCTGATCGTTGCCGAAGACGTCGAAGGCGAAGCCCTGGCTACGCTGGTGGTCAACAACATCCGCGGCATCCTGAAAACGACTGCTGTCAAGGCCCCTGGCTTCGGCGATCGCCGCAAGGCCATGCTGGAAGACATCGCCATCCTGACCGGCGGCGTCGTAATCTCGGAAGAAACCGGCATGTCGCTTGAAAAAGCCACGCTGGAAGACCTGGGCCAGGCCAAGCGCATTGAAGTGGCCAAAGAAAACACCATCATCATCGATGGCGCCGGCGACGGCAAATCGATCGAAGCGCGCGTCAAGCAGATTCGCGTTCAGATCGAAGAAGCCACTTCCGACTACGACCGTGAAAAACTGCAAGAGCGCGTTGCCAAACTGGCAGGCGGCGTTGCCGTGATTCGCGTTGGCGCAGCCACCGAAGTCGAAATGAAGGAAAAGAAAGCCCGCGTTGAAGATGCCTTGCATGCCACGCGCGCTGCCGTCGAAGAAGGCATTGTTCCTGGCGGCGGTGTTGCACTGATCCGCGCCAAGGCCGCTATCGCCAAGCTCAAGGGCGACAACGTCGATCAGGAAGCCGGCATCAAGCTGGTCCTGCGCGCCGTCGAAGCGCCGCTGCGCACCATTGTTGCCAACGCAGGCGACGAGCCCAGCGTTGTGGTCAATAATGTGGCCAATGGCAAGGGCAACTACGGTTACAACGCCGCTACCGGCGAATACGGCGACCTGGTTGAGCAAGGCGTGCTGGACCCCACCAAGGTGACCCGCACCGCACTGCAAAACGCTGCCTCGGTAGCCAGCCTGTTGCTCACGACGGAAGCCGCTGTGGCCGAAATCGCTGAAGACAAGCCCGCTCCCGCCATGCCCGACATGGGTGGCATGGGCGGCATGGGTGGCATGGGCGGCTTCTAAGCCACCACTGCCGCACCGTCCCGGGCGCCACGCGCCCGGGCAACGCCAGCAAAAAAGCCTCCGAATCATTGTTCGGAGGCTTTTTTTTGCCATCAGGCCGCCGGAAGCATCCCGGCGCTCTTTACATATATTGCTCGATCACGCCCTGAGCGATCAGTTCGTCTATCTCGGTATCCAGGTATCCCTGCTGTAACAGCACTTCGCGGGAATGCTGCCCCAGGACAGGCGCGGCGCGCTTCACGCCGCGTGGCTGCTTGTTGAAGGTTACCGGGTAGGCGATGTGCGCGACTTCGCCAAGCGCCCTATGATGGCTCTTGACAACAATATTACGCGCCCTGACTTGCTCATGGTCCAAGGCCTCGGCCAGGGTTTGTATAGGCGAAACAGGCACGCCCGCCGCCCGCAGGATATCAATCCATGCTTTAGTGCCGCGGGTGCGCAAGCGGTCTTCCACCAAGACACAGGTTTGCGCAAAGTTCCGCACCCTGTCGGCGTTGGTGGCAAAGCGCGGATCGGCCACGTATTCCTCTAGGCCGGCGCAGCGGCAAAATTTTTGCCATAGCCTATCGTTGCCGACCCCGAGCATCAGCGAGCCATCCGAGGTTGCAAAAGCCTGATAGGGGCACAACGACGGATGGGCCGTGCCCATTCGCGCCGGGATCGCGCCCGACGCCCAGTAGTTGTGGGCCATATAGCCCATGTACCCCATTGCCGTGTCCAGCAGCGACACTTCGACATACGCCCCCTGGCCCGTATTCTTTCTGTGGAGCAAAGCCGCCAATATGCCCGATACCGCATGCAGGCCCGTGCCCAGGTCCACCGGCGAGAAACTGACCCGGGCGCATTCGCCGTCGGAAGCGCCAATACTGCTGACCATGCCGCTGAACGCCTGGAGCATGACGTCGTAACCCGGCTCCGCGCCCAGGGGGCCATCGCGGCCATAGCCGGAAATTTCGCAATAAATCACATTCGGCGCAATGCCCTTCAGCGTCTCGTAATCGACACCCAAACGCCTGGCCGTACCCGAACCGAATCCCTGAATGACCACATCGGCATCACGCGCCAGGCCGCAAAAAACAGCCTTCCCGCGCTCGCTCTTGAGATCAAGGGCAAGGCTTCTTTTGTTGTGATTGACCGCCATAAAGCTGGCGGACTCGCCGCCCCGCTTGGGCGTCCACGCGCGCGCATCATCGCCCATGGCAGGCGGCTCGATCTTGATGACATCCGCGCCCAGGTCCCCCAGGTACTGGGCGCACAAGGGGCCTGCCAGCACCTTGCTGAGATCCAGAATCTTTACTCCATCCAAAGGCAACATAAATAACGGCTTCCTGGCAATAAGTTAACGTGTCCGCTTGCGCAAAAGATATTTCTGCAGGCCGTCCATGACCACCTCTTCACGCTGATTCCTGACTTCAGAACGCAGGACGAGCACCCCTGTGGTGTTCCCCGGAATCATCTCCACGACTTCCAGCGAGGCATACAAGGTATCCCCCACAAACACAGGCTTCAGGAAACGGCTGCTCTGCTCGATGAAAGCCTTCAGCGATTCTTCAACCATATGGGGAAACAGGCCGGCGCCCGCCGCGGTCTGGATAAGCACCTGGAAACCGTGCGCAAGCATGTCGGGCATCCCGTGCGCACGGCAATACTCCACGTCGTAATGCACGGGATGGTTGTCCCCGCTGGCCATCTGGAAAGCAGCGAATAGCGCATCCGTCATGGTCCGGGAAGGAATATTGAAGCGTTCCCCCTGCTTGAAGTCTTCAAAGTAGCGCTGTTCGCAAAGTTGATGTGAGATCACGGTGTTCTCCTGAATCGGATAAATGTTCAGTTGCTGGACATATCGGAGGCTTTGACGACATCGCGCCATTTATTGATTTCAGCATCGATAAACGTGTCCAGATCGGCAGGGCTGGGCTGCTTTTCCAGCACCAGACCCATGGTATTGGCCTTTTCCTTCAGCCCTTCGTCTTGCAGCGCAGCCTCGAGACTGGACCTGAGCTTTTCAATGACTTCAGCAGAAGTGCCTTCACGGACAAGCGCTGCATTCCATGTGTACGCTTCGTACCCGGGCAGGTATTCGGCAAGAGCGGGAACATCAGGCGTTTGCGGCAAACGATCCTTCATCGTCGTGGCAAGCAGCCTTACCGTACCGGCATGCACTTGCGCCAAGCCGGTGGGCGCGCTGTCAATCATGAACTGGGCATGCCCCCCGATCACATCGGCCATGGCGGGCGCGCTTCCGCGATAAGGCACATGAATGGCATTGAACTTGCCGGTGTAATTAAGCAAGGCGCCGCCCAAATGAGGCGCGCTGCCAATGCCCGCCGACGCATAGTTCACTTGGCCGGGGTTGCCCTTCAGGTAATCGAAGAAGTCGGTGATGGATTGAACGGGAACATCGTTGTTGACCACCAGTACCAGCGGCGCGCGGGCAGCCAGGCCCACGGAAGAAAAATCCTTGATGGGGTCATAGCTCAGGCTGGCATGCAAACTGGGATTGACGGAATGCGCAACCGTCGCCAACAGGACGGTGTATCCGTCGGGCGCCGACTTGGCCACTGCTTCGGTTCCCAGCATGGTGCCGGCGCCGGCTTTGTTTTCCACAATCATGGTAGTCCCAAGCTTTTTGCCCCAGACATCGGTGAGCGCCCGGGCAAATGTGTCGGTAGGCCCGCCCGCCGCGTAGGGCACCACCAGCTTGATGGGTTTATCAGGATAAGCGGCCTGTGCGGAAACCGATGCGAGCAAGGAAATGCCGCAGGAAGCGATGGCCAAGCAGACACGAAATTTCATTTTTTTTATCGTCCTTTTAAAGAATCAAAGTTGAACTCCTGACCCCACTATAGGGCCGGCCATTCCGCAGGGTCCAGTTGAAATTTACGCCACATGGATTAGATTTTTTCTAACCGAAGATATAATTTCCGGTCCCGGGCAACTATCAGAAAGGGGTCTGAATTGCGGTACGAACTCACCGATCTTCGCGTGTTCATGGCGATTGCCAACGCAAAAAGCCTGACGAATGGCGCGCTGGACATGCACATGACGGCGCCAACCGCCAGCTATAGATTAAAAAATCTGGAACAGGCACTGGGCGCGTCATTGTTCAACCGCACGCCCAAAGGCATGGCCCTGACCTCGGCCGGCGAAACGGTTTATCGCTATTGCCAAACCGTCCTGTCGAATATCGACCGGCTGCACGGTGAAATGAGCCGCTATACATCAGGGGCTGTCGGGCAAATCCGCGTCTTCGCCAACAGCAGCACGCTCAGCCAGCTTCCCATTCCCTTAAGCCGCTTCCTTGCGGCTTATCCGAATGTGAACATCGATCTGGAAGAACACTTGAGCGATGAAACCGTCAGGGCGGTGCAAGAAGGCATCGCGGACATTGGCCTGGTGGCCAGCGTCGTGCATCTGCGCGGCCTGGAATCGATCGTCTACGGGCATGAAGAGCTCGTCCTGATCACTGTGCCGGGCCATCCACTGACAAAGCAAAAACGCGTCACCCTTGATATGGCGCTTCAGCACGACGTGGTGTCCATCGGCCGGAACAGCAGCAATTTTCTTTACTTGCAGCAGATTGCGAACAGTTTGGGCTGCCACCTGAACGTACGCGTGCATGTGCCCAACTTCGGCGCAGCGCTGCGCTGTGTGCAGCAAGGGGTGGGCATCACCCTGATACCGCGCTCTATTGCCCAACCCGCCGTCGATGAAAAGCGGGTCGATGTGGTCCGGCTGGATGAGCATTGGACGATGCGGCAACAGATGATCGTGGCCCGGTCGATGGCCACCCTGCCTGACTACGCTAAAGCATTTACCCGGCATCTGCTTGATTATTCCAGCGAGCACCAGGAACAGACAAATCACTTGGAACAATTCCGGTAACCTTATGCTTGCACACTCCGTGGGCAGATCGCGCTTCATTACCTACCCCTTCACATCTCGAGTACCATTCGTTTATGGATTCCCCCTATAAAAGCAAAGGCGGCTTGGGCCGTCTGGTCAACGCCCTGCGCTATTCAGCCCAAGGCCTGGGCGCGGCATTTCGGCACGAGGCTGCTTTTCGCCAAGAACTGCTGCTGGTGGCCGTTCTGGCGCCCGTGGCGATCTGGCTGGGCCGCAGCCTGGGCGAAATCGTGATGCTGCTGGGCACACTGTTTTTCGTATTGGTGGTCGAGCTGCTGAACTCCGGCCTGGAAGCATTGGCCGACACCATCACCCTGGAAGACCACCCTTTGATCGGCCGCGCCAAAGACCTGGGCAGCGCCGCCGTCATGCTGTCCATTCTGTTTGGCACCCTGGTGTGGCTAAGCGTGATCGCTTCGCATTTCCTGGCCGCCTAGCCATTGCACGGCAAAGCGCCCCGCAGCGCCGTGGAAGGCTGCGGCGGCCGCGGGGCGGCCCTGGAAGTCTTGCGCCTATAATCCACAGGCTGCATTCCGATCCGCACCATACCAAGAAAGCCTCTCATGATTTTCACGCAAAAACTGGAACGGGCCTGGGCCACCTCCAACTCCATGCTGACCATAGGCCTGGACCCGGACCCGCATCGCTTCCCCGCCGAGCTGCAAGGCCGCAGCGATGCCATTTTCGAATTCTGCCGGTCCATCATCGATGTCACGGCTCAATACGCCTGTGCCGTCAAACCGCAGATCGCCTACTTTTCCGCCCAGCGCGCCGAAGATCAGTTGGAAGCGCTGTGCGACTACATTCTTGAACACCACCCCGATCTGCCTATCGTCCTGGACGCCAAGCGGGGCGATATCGGATCGACCGCCGAGCAGTACGCCCGCGAGGCCTTCGAGCGCTATCAAGCCGACGCCGTGACCGTCAATCCTTATATGGGTTTCGATTCGCTGGAGCCTTATCTGGCCTGGAAAAGCAAGGGCGTGATTATTTTGTGCCGCACGTCCAACAAGGGGGGCTCCGACTTGCAGTTCATTGAGTCCACGGACGGTACGCCGCTGTATTTGCATGTTGCCTCGCAAGCGGCGGAAAAATGGAATACTTCCGGTCAATGCGCCCTGGTGGTGGGCGCGACCTTTCCGGAAGAAATCGCCAAGGTGCGCGCCCGCGTGGGCGATATGCCCCTGCTGATTCCAGGCATCGGGGCGCAAGGGGGGGATATCCCCTCGACGGTGCAGGCAGGCCGCGACAGCCAGGGAACAGGCATGATGATCAACTCATCGCGCGCCATTCTGTATGCCAGCGGCGGAGACGACTGGCGCGAGGCGGCGGCCCACGCCGCGCGCGCAACGCGCGACGCCATCAACGCGGTTCGATAAGCTCCAGGGCGGTACGCAAGGCGAACGCCACCGAGGCACTGCGCACCTGGGCGCGGTCGCCTTCAAACACTTTGGTCATGGCGCGCGTGACCACGCCCTGCCCCGCGCGCTGCGCAAAACCAAAACACACCATGCCCACGGGCTTGCCTGGCGTGCCGCCATCGGGCCCGGCAATGCCGGTGGTGGATATGGCCAGCTGCGACAGGCTGGCGGCAGCCAGTACGCCCGCCGCCATTTCCATGGCGGTTTCTTCGCTGACAGCGCCAAAGCGCTCCAGCGTATCGGCATTGACGCCCAGTTGCTCTACCTTGGCCTGGTTGCTGTAGGTGACGAAACCCCGGTCGAACCATTGGCTGGACCCCGGCGTATCGGTCATGGCGGCCGACAGCAGCCCGCCCGTGCACGATTCGGCGCAGGCGAACATCCAGCCGCGATCGATCAACAGTTGTCCCAGCCTGGGCGCATATACCGCGACGAACTCATCGCTCATGACAAGACCTCGAGTCTGACCAGAATGGCAATCAGCAGCAGGCTGTAGGCCGCTGCCACGATATCGTCCCACATGACCCCGAAGCCGTTCTTGAAATGGCTGTCGAAGAAATGAATGGGCGGCGGTTTAATAATATCGAAAAGACGGAAAATCACAAACGCCAGCAACTGCGCGCCAAAGCCGTCCGGGGTCAGCCACAAGACCAGCCAGAAGGCCACGATTTCATCCCAGACCATGCCGCCATGGTCGGGCCGGCCCATTTCCTTGCCCACCCGCTGGCAGGCCCAGCAGCCCAGCGCAAAGGCGGCTACCAAGGTTGCGGCAATGACCACGTCGGGCAACCGCGATACCGCCGCTACCCACAGCAGCCAGCCCAGCAAGGTACCCCAGGTACCCGGCGCCGGCCGGATCAGTCCGCTGCCAAAGCCAAAGGCAATCATCCTGGGAAACGATCTGAACACCCAGGCGGCGCTTGGCTCGGGCGGCAAAGGAGACTGGGCGGAGGGGTCAATGGCCGGCATACGGAAGCGTCTGTAAGAATGACAAATACATGATCAGGAGAAATGATCGAAACCGGCGGAATCCAGCACCATGGGCGCACCATCGGCGCCCTGTACCCGCAAGCCCGGCTCCGCCACGATCCGGCCTATCCGCGTGACCGGGCAGGCAGCGCTATGGGCAAGCGCCTGTATGCGGCTGCGCCGGTCTTGCGAGGCGGTAAAACAAAGTTGATACACATCGCCGCCGGCCAGCACAGCGCTCGGCACAAACGCGTCGCCCCGGCCCTGCAGGGCCGGATGCAGCGGCAAGGCATTGTAGTCAAGGTCGGCGCCGCAAGCACTGGCTTGCAGTATATGCCCCAAGTCCTGCAGCAGGCCATCGGAAATATCCAGCGCCGCATGCGCCACGCCGGCCAGCATCTGGGCGAACTGCCAGGGCGGCTCGGGCCGCTCCAGCGCGGGCCGCGTGGCGGCCAGCAGCGTATCGTCGGGGGGCAATCGGCCTTGCAGCAAGCGCAAGGCGACATCGGCGGCGCCCAGCGTGCCGGTCACCCAGATATCGTCGCCCGCCCGCGCGCCCGAGCGCAGCAAGGCCTGCTCGGGCCTGACCTGGCCCATGACGGTTACATTGATCACGATGCCCGCTATGCTGCGCGTCGTGTCGCCGCCCACCAACGGACATTGCGCCCGCTCGGCCAGACTATAAAAACCATCGGAAAAGGCGGCCAGCCAGCCCTCGTCGACACGGGGCAAGGACACGCTGAGCAAGCAGGCCAGCGGCCGGGCGCCCATGGCGGCCAGATCCGAAATATTGACCGCCAGCGCCTTATGGCCCAGCGACCACGGGTCCACATCGGGAAAGAAATGCCGGCCCTCGATCAACAGATCGGTACTGGTCGCCAGGTGATGCCCGGGCTCGACCTGAAACATCGCGCAATCATCACCGACCCCCAGATAGCCAGGCGGGGCCTGGCGCGTGAAGTAGCGTGCGATAAGATCGAACTCGTTATTCAACAGGATCTCGGCTAACGGCGCGCCGCGGCTTGTACCTCTTGCGGCCGGACATCGGCGGCCATTTTGTCGAGCACGCCGTTGACGAACTTGAAGCCGTCGGTGCCGCCAAACGATTTCGCCAGCTCGACGGCCTCGTTGATGGCCACCTTGTACGGCACCTCGATATGGTGGATGAGCTCGAAACTACCGATCAGCAAAATCCCGTGCTCGATCGGCGAAAGCTCGTCGAGCGGCCGGTCGACATAAGGCATGAAGCGCTCACGCAATGCCGGCGCCTCGCGCAGCACCCCGTGCAGCAAGGTCTTGAACCAGGTCGCGTCAGCATCCTGGAATTCTTCGTCGTCGCGGATGTGCGCGTCGATTTCGCCTGCGTCCTGCAGCCCGGCATCACCGCGCAGCAGCCAGGCATAAACACCCTGCAAGGCAAATTCGCGCGCGCGCCGGCGCGCGCTGCGGGCGTTGCCGCGGGCCGGGCCGCCCGACGATGCGCCCTGCGTTCTACTTGTCGTCAAAATCTTCGTCCTCGTCTTCTTCATCGTCGTAGTCATCGTCGTCTTCCGACTCTGGCTCGAGCGCCGCAACCAGGTTGGCCATCTCGACCGCGCTGCGGGCGCAATCACGGCCCTTCTCTTCGGCGCGCGACAGTGCCTGCTCGTCGGTGTCGGTGGTCAGGACGCCATTGGCGACAGGGATGCCGGTTTCAAGCGCCACGCGGCTGATGGCCGACGCGCTTTCGTTGCTGACTATTTCAAAGTGGTAGGTTTCGCCGCGAATGACCGCGCCCAGCGCAATCAGCGCGTCGAACTCGAAGGTTTCGGCCATTTGCGCCAGCGTCACGCCAAGCTCGAGCGCCCCGGGAACCGAAACCACCATGACGTCGCGTTCGTCTACGCCCATTTCGGCCAGTTCCGCCAGGCATGCGGCCAGTTCCGCCTGACCGATCTCTTCATTGAAACGAGCCCGCACGATGCCGATATGCAAACCTTCCCCGTTCAGATCGGGAGACAAAGTATAAGGGTTCATAGTCAGTAGTTCCTGTTAGGGTGTGGGTGTGGAAAGAGGTTCACTATCGTAACCCGTTATGGTCAAGGAAAAGCCCGCCATGCTGGGCATTTTTCGCGGCCGCGCCAAAAGACGCGCCTTGCCGACATTCAGATCCCGCATAATCTGCGCCCCTATGCCGTAGGTGCGCAAGCCATAGCGGCTTTCGCGGTCGGCAACGGCCGTTTCTTCGGTGGCGTTCTGGTTCCAGGCCTCGAACTGGCTGAAGAGCAGTTCCGTGGAGCCCTGGCAGTTCAGCAGGATGAGCAGGCCGGCGGGTGCCGCCACGATGGTCTTCAGGGCATCGGAGACGCTCCAGCTATGGGTGGTCGCCCCCTGGAACAGGATATCGAGCATGCTGGTGGGCTCATGCACCCTGACCAGGGTTTCGGTCTCGGGGGTGATAGCGCCATGCGCCAGGGCCAGGTGCAGCGCGCCGGAGGCCAGATCGCGGTAAGCCACCGCCTGGAACTCGCCCCAGGGCGTTTGCACATCGCGGCTGGCCAGGCGCTCGACCATGGACTCGTGTTCGCTGCGGTATTGGATCAGGTCGGCAATGGTACCGATTTTCAGGCCGTGCTCGCGCGCGAACAGCTTGAGGTCGGGCAGCCTGGCCATGGTCCCATCCGGTTTCAGGATCTCGCAGATGGCGGCCGCCGGGGTCAAGCCTGCCAGCGCGGTCAGGTCGCAACCCGCTTCGGTGTGGCCCGCCCGCACCAGCACGCCGCCGCGCACAGCCTGCACCGGGAAGATATGGCCGGGCTGCACCAGGTCGGCCGGCTTGGCATCGCGGGCCACGGCCACCTGTATGGTACGGGCGCGGTCCGCCGCCGAAATACCGGTTTCGACCCCCTCGGCCGCTTCGATGGACATGGTGAAATTGGTACCGAACCGTGTGCCGTTGCGGCTGGCCATCAAGGGCAGGTCAAGCTGCCTGCAGCGTTCTTCGGTCAGCGTCAGGCAGACCAGTCCGCGGGCATGGGTGACCATGAAATTGATGGCTTCGGGCGTTACATGCTCGGCCGCCATGACCAGATCGCCTTCATTTTCGCGGTCTTCTTCGTCGACCAGAATGACCATGCGGCCGGCGCGCAATTCGGCCACGATTTCGGTAACGGGGGATATCTCGTGGGATGACACTGCATCCAGGTCCGCATCGCGGGTGTTGCTCATGACTATTGACCCTATGGAAAGTTGGCTCATTTTAACGCCTGAAAGCGCAGAACTTCTTATTGTCGCCCACGATGAGCGGCAAAGCCGGGTAATATCGCGCTGAATAGACGATGGAACACGACGATAGCCTATGCCCGGAAACAAAATGACCGCCAACGCGAACGACGGACGGCGCAGCATCCAGTCGGTGGAAACCGGTTTTCCGCTGCTGGCCGCGCTGGTCGACGCGGGTGTGCCGCTGAACTTGCGCGACCTGGCCACCCGCGCCGGCATGACCTCGGCCAAGGCGCACCCCTATCTGGTGAGCTTTACCCGCGTGGGCCTGGTCCAGCAGGATGCCGGCACAGGCCAATACGAGCTTGGGCCCTTTGCCCTGCAAATGGGCCTGGTCAGCCTGCAACGCCTGGACCCGGTGCGCGTGGCCCTGCCCCATGTCAATCAACTGGCGGGACAGATTGGCCATACCCTGGCGATTGCCGTGCTGGGTTCGCACGGGCCGACCATGATACATATTTCGCAAGCCAGCTATCCGGTTCATGTCAACATGCGCAACGGTACCGTGATGTCCATGCTGCATACGGCCACCGGCCATGTTTTCCTGGCCTGGCTGCCGCCCAAGGTCGCGCAGCACTACATGGACCGCGAACTGGGCGACCAAGCCGTCGTGACCAGCATCAGTCCGCTACGGCCCAGCGCCCAGGCCATGCAGGCGCTGATCGCCAAGGTCCGGCAGGCGGGCCTGGCCACGGCGCAGGGCAACCCCTTGCCCGGCATCGACGCCTTGTCGGTGCCCGTGTTCGATCACTCCGGCAATATTGCGCTGGCCCTGACCAGCCTGGGGCCCAGCACCCTGTTCGACGCCACGGAAAACGGCCCCATCGCCCGCGCCCTGAAGCAATGCGCCACCGAGATCTCGGAGCGCCTGGGCCACCGGCCTGAATCCAAAGCCTAAAACGCGCTCTCCGGCCATCGAGGATTATTGCAATATTATTTCGCGTCATATTCAGATATGATTTAGACATAAACCAATAATTCACACGCAATCATCCGGAGACAACATCATGAAATCTTCCAAGGTATTTGCCTTGAGCGCGCTGTTCGCCCTGTTCGGGGCCTCGCAAGCGGCCTTCGCCCAAGACAGTTGCCCGAACCGGGGCGATCTGGACACCATGTACTGCGACGCCGACAATGATCTGGTCGCCGATACCCCCACTGATCCAGCCAAGCTCAAAACCCCTTCCACCGTGGTGTTCACCTACACCCCTGTTGAAGACCCGGCGGTCTATGCCGAAATATTCTCGCCTTTTACCAAACATCTGTCCGAGTGCGTCGACCGCAAGGTTGTCTTCTATCAGGTGCAAAGCAACGCGGCGGAAATCGAAGCCATGCGCTCGAACCGCCTGCATGTGGGCGGCTTCTCGACCGGCCCCACCAACTTCGCCGTCAATCTGGCGGGCGCCGTGCCCTTCGCCGTCAAAGGCAATGCCGACGGCTTCCAGGGCTACAACCTGATTCTTATCGTCAAGAAGGACAGCCCTTTCCAATCGCTGGCCGACCTGAAGGGCAAAAAAGTCGCGCACACTTCGCCCTCGTCCAACTCGGGCAACATGGCGCCGATCGCCCTCTTTCCCAAAGAAGGCCTGGTGCCGGGCAAAGACTACGAGTTCCTGTATTCGGGCAAGCATGACCAGTCCGTCATGGGCGTGAACTCGGGCGATTACGATGCCGCCGCGGTGGCGTCCGACGTATTTCACCGCATGGCCGAACGCGGCCAGGTCAAGGCGGAAGACTTCCGCATCCTGTACACCAGCGAAAAATTCCCCACGTCTTCATTCGCTTATGCGTACGACCTGGAACCCAAGTTCCGCGACAAGATGCTCAAGTGCTTTTACGACTACCGCTTCCCTGCCGAAATGCAAGAGGCGTTCGACGGCGCTGACCGCTTTTACCCGGTGACCTATAAAAAGGACTGGGCCATCGTGCGCGACGTAGCTGAAGCGGGCGGCGAAAGCTTTACACGCTCGGCCTACGACAAAGCCGCCAAGAAGAACTGATCCATTATGGGGGCATCGCTGCACATAAGTGGTCTGGCCAAGGAGTACAAGGCGAATCAGCCCGTGCTTCGCAACATCGACCTGGACGTTGCCGGCGAGGGCCTGACGGCCATCATCGGCCCGTCGGGCACAGGCAAGAGTACGCTGTTGCGCTGTATAAACAGGCTGATCGACCCTACGGCCGGCACCATCATTCTTGAAGAAGACGGCGCCCGCATCGATCTGGCCAAGATCCGGGGCGCCGCCCTGCGGCAGGCTCGCCGCCGCATCGGCATGGTCTTCCAGGAATACAACCTGGTCGAACGCCTGACCGTCATGGAAAACCTGCTGACGGGCCGCCTGGGCTATACCTCGCCTTTCAATGCCTGGCGACGCCATTTCGAACCGGCCGATATCGAGCATGCCTATAGCCTGCTCGATACCGTCGGCCTGGCCGGTTTCGCCCACCAGCGCGCCGATGCGCTCTCGGGCGGACAGCGCCAGCGCGTCGGCATCGCCCGCGCACTCATGCAGCGCCCGCAGTTGTTGCTGGCCGACGAGCCCACCTCGTCGCTCGATCCGAAAACATCGGTCGAAATCATGGAGCTGCTGGTCGAACAGGGCCGCGCCTTCAGCATTCCGGTCATCGTCAACATCCACGACGTCGAGCTGGCCAAGCGCTATGCCTCGCGCATCGTCGGCATGTCCGGCGGCCATATCGTCTACGACGGCCAGGCCAACGGCTTGGGCATGGACGTACTCAAGCAAATCTACGGGGGCGAGTCGTGGCTGGAGTAAGCACGCCGCCCGTGCGCCCCGCCGGCCGGCCGTTCGCGCTCTCGCCCAAGGCAAAATGGGGGCTGCTGGCGGTGGTGCTGTACACGCTGTTCGCGGCCACGCAGCTTGGTTTTTCCTGGGACCGGTTCGCCGCCGGGCTGGGCCATGGCGCAACGTTCCTGGCGCGCATGTTTCCGCCCAGCGTCCAGCGCCTGGACGTTCTGTGGAAGGGGATTGCCGAAAGCCTTGAAATCGCGGTGCTGGCCACGACGCTGGGCATTTTTCTGGCCCTGCCGTTAAGTCTGCTGGGCGCGCGCAACCTGATGCCGGTATGGGCAACCTGGCCGGCGCGCACCATTGTGTCTTTGTGCCGCGCGCTGCATCCCGTCATTGTCGCCATCATCTTTGTAAAAGCCGTCGGCTTCGGCGCCCTGGCCGGTGTACTGGCGCTTACGGTCGCCTCTATCGGCTTTATCGGCAAGCTGTTTACCGAGTCCATCGAAGAAATCTCGCTCAAGCAGGTCGAGGCGGTGCGCGCCACCGGCGCATCCTTTGCCAACGTCATCATTTTCGCGGTGCTTCCACAGGTTTTCGCCCGGTTCGTGGGGTTTTCCACCTATCAGATGGACTCCAACCTGCGCAACTCGACCATGGTGGGCATTGTGGGCGCAGGCGGGATCGGCGGCACCTTATTTTCCGCCTTCCAGCGCTTCGACTACGATTTCGTGTGCACCATACTGATCACCATCATCGCCATCATCATGCTGGGCGAACTGCTGGCCAGCGTCGTGCGCGCCATCTTGCTGGACAATGTCTCACTGGCCACGCTCTTCAAGAAGAAATCCCTGGCGTCGTCCAGCACGCCGCGCCCGCTCGAGGATGACGCATGAACACCGCCGCCGCCTCCACCACTTGGGTGCGCTATACGCCCGGCCAGCGCCTGTTGCGTTTCACGCTCTACCTGCTCTTTGTGCTGGCCATTGTCCAGTCTTTGCGCACCATCGACGTCATCCCCGAGTTCCTGTATGACGCCCCCACGCAAATGGCCGACCTGCTGCACCGGATGTGGCCCATATCGTGGCGCAGCTTTCCCGGTTCCATACAGAAGGCGCTGATCGAAACCCTGCACATGGCCACGCTGGGCACCATACTGGCCGTGATCATGGCCGTGCCCGTCGGCCTGGCGGCCGCCCACAACCTGACCCCCAATCGGGCCATCAATTTTCTGGCCCGGCTGATTCTGGTGTCCAGCCGCTCGATCAATTCCCTGGTCTGGGCCCTGCTGTTCATTGCCATTTTCGGCCCCGGCCCCTTGGCCGGCACCATTGCCATCGCCTTCCGCTCCATCGGGTTCATCGGCAAGCTGCTGGGCGAAGCCATTGAAGACGCCCAGCCAGGTCCCATCGAGGCACTGACCGCGACGGGAGCCAGCACAGGCGCGATCATTGCTTACGGTTACTGGCCTCAGATACGTCCCGCATTCTGGTCGATCGTGCTGCTGCGCTGGGACATCAACGTACGCGAATCGGCCGTCCTGGGCCTGGTTGGCGCGGGCGGCATCGGCATGGCGCTGAACAGTGCCATGGACCTGTTCCAGTGGGACAAGGTGTCTTTGATCCTGGTCCTTATTTTCGCCATTGTCATCATCGCTGAAATCATCATTACCCGCGCCCGCAAAACCTTGCTGTAAGCCCGCCCTGGAACCCGCCCTGGCAGCACGCGGGGCGTATTTCCCCCGGCAAACAAAAAAAGAGTACCATTCGCCCATTTCCGCCTTATGGGTGCATAGTGCTAGAACGAGAGCTCAAGCTTCATGTGCCGGCCCGTCACAGGCTGGCGCTGGAAAACGCATTGCGCGAGGCCGGCGGGTCGGAACTTCTTCTGCGCGCCCAGTACTTCGACACGCAGGATAATGACCTGGCCAAGTCCGGCATCGCCCTGCGCTTGCGCCTGGAAGGCCACCAATGGATGCAAACCGCCAAGGCGCCGGGCCCGGACGACCTGACGAGGCTGGAGTTGAATCACGCCCGTGCAGGCCTTGACCCAAAGCTGGACCTTGCGCTGTATCGGGACACCCCGCTGGAACATGTCTTCACACAGCTTGAAAAGCCCTTGATGCTCCGCTACGAGACCTCGGTCCAGCGGCTGGCGCTCCGGCACGGCATAGGCGACAGCCAGATCGAGTTCGCCTTCGACCGGGGGGTGATCAAATCAGGCCCGCTGACGCTGCCCCTGTGCGAACTGGAGCTGGAACAGATCAGCGGCCGCGCCGACGATCTGTTCGCCTTGGGCCAGCAGTGGATGCGGCGTTACGGGCTGATCCTGGATTTGCGCAGCAAGGCGGAACGCGGCAGCATTCTGGCCCGCATCGCCCTGTCGGCCACAGCCCCCGGGCAAGCGCCCGATTTCCTGCCCCTGCTCCAGGCGCGCCGCACGCAAGCGCCGGCCCCGGACACCCGCCTGCCGGCGCGGCAAGCCTACCAGCGCTGCGCCAACGAATGCCTGAACCAGATCATTCGCAACGCCACGCTGCTGGCGGGTGTCGAGCCCTTGGACACGCACCCCGATTTACGGTTTGAATACGCCGCCCAACTGCGCCTGGGCATCCAAGGCCTGCGCGCCTGCAGGAAACAGTTCGGACAGCCCCTGCGCCTGGACAACGCCGCACGCGACACCGAGCTGGGCGAATACTTTGATTTGTTCGGCCGCGAACCCGGCCAGGAATTGGCCTCGAGCGCGGCATTCCAATCGTGCCTGCTGGCTTTGCTGGCGGACTTGGTCGCCCTGGGCGACCCCGGGTCTTAATCGCCCAGCAAGGCTGCCGCAAACTCCCTGGCCACGAAGGGCTGCAAGTCGTTCATCCCCTCGCCTACGCCGATCCAGTACACCGGCACGGGGCGTACGCCCTGGCTGCCCGCGGCCACCGCCGCCAGCGTACCGCCCTTGGCCGTGCCGTCGAGCTTGGTCACCACCAGGCCGGTCAGGTTGATGGCGGCATCGAAAGCCCGGATCTGGGCAATGGCGTTCTGGCCCGTGTTGCCGTCGATCACCAGCAGCACCTCGTGCGGCGCGGCGTCATCGGCCTTGCCGATGACCCTTTTGATCTTCTTCAGCTCTTCCATCAGGTGCAACTGGGTCGGCAGCCGGCCCGCGGTATCGATCATGACGACACCCGCCTCGCGCGCGCGGCCGGCATTGACGGCATCGAACGCGACGGCGGCCGGGTCGCCGCCGTCTTGCGCAATCACCGATACATTGTTGCGCGCGCCCCACTCGACCAGTTGTTCGCGGGCGGCGGCGCGGAAGGTATCACCCGCGGCCAGCAGCACTTTGGATCCTTGCGCCTGGAAGTGATTGGCCAGCTTGCCAATGGATGTGGTCTTGCCCGCCCCATTCACCCCGGCAATCATGACGACCAGCGGCGCCGCCTTCCCCAGGGGAAACGACTTTTCCAGCGGCGCAAGATGTTCGGCCAGGATATCGCGCAGCGCCGCCTTGACCTGCCCCGCGTCTTCCAGATGTTCCTTGCGCACACGGGCGCGCAAGGCCGTCAGCAGCTTGTCGCTTGCCTCGACGCCCGCATCCGCCATGATGAGGGCGGTCTCGAGCTCTTCAAACAGCGATTCATCGACCTTGACGCCCACAAAAAGACCGCCCAGGCTTTGTCCCGTACGCGACAGGCCTTTCTTGAGCCGGGCCAGCCATGATGACCCTTTTTCCGCCGGGGCGGGCGCGGCCACGGGGGGTTCAGGCGTCTCAGGCGTTTCAGGGCTTTCAGGCGTTTCGAGGGGCGCGGGCGTGCTGGGGGTTTCAGACGCTTCCGTCACGGCCGGCGCCGTCGGGCTGCCTGGAGCCTCAGTGCGGGATTCGGCATCATCGGCCACGTCGGGGGCAGCCGGCGATGCGTGAGCGGCCGGCGGTGGGCTGGAAGGAAGGCTGGAGGCCGCATCCGGCGTGCCAGGCAGCGGTTCCGCGGGGGGGCCAAGCGGGGCTGCGGCGGGGTCTTGCCCCGCCGACGGCGCGGCGTCCTTGCCCTGCGGCAATCCTGTATCGTGGCTACCCTGTTCGTCTACCGCCTGCCCGGCGCTGTCGGCGGGCGCCGGCTTTTTCTTTTTAAAAAAACTGAACATACGTTTTACACTACCCGAATAGAGTTGACCAACACACAAAGCGCCCCCAGACCACGCATGAAGAAGCACGCAGTTCGTATTGTAGGCGGTGATTACCGCAAAACGCCCATTCCGGTGGTGGATGTCCCCGGGCTGCGCCCCACGCCGGATCGGGTGCGGGAAACGCTGTTCAACTGGCTGTATTACTTCTGGGATGGCGATTACGCGCAAAAGCGCGTGCTGGATCTATTCTCGGGCACCGGCGCCCTGGGGTTCGAAGCCGCCTCGCGCGGGGCGGCCCATGTGCAAATGGTGGAATCCCATCCTGCGGCCGTCGCCGCGCTGCGCGCCCTGCGCAGCCGGCTGAAGGCCGACAATGTCCGCATCCATGCAGGCGACGCCACGGTCGCGCTGGCGCGCATGACCGACGGTTCGTACGACCTGATCATGCTGGATCCCCCATTCGGCCAGGGCTGGCTGGACCGGCTGTGGACAAGGATTCCCGCGGTTCTCACGCCCAACGGCTTGTTGTATATTGAGTCGGAAGCGGCCGTCAGCCCGCCTGATGGATTCGAGCTCCTGCGGCAAGGCAAAGCCGGCCATGTGCATTTTCATCTGCTTCGATTTGCTGCAATGCAAAAAACAGTCAATAATCCTGAAATAAGCTGACGCCATAAACTTATTGGCCGGGCAGGCGGTTTGCAGCCAGCGCCGCCGCTCAGGTTTCTTCCTTAAATTCTCACAACTCGGAATGTGCATGATTACTGCAGTCTATCCCGGAACATTCGACCCTCTTACGCGTGGCCACGAAGATCTGGTGCGTCGCGCAGCCGGTCTGTTTGACCATGTCGTGGTGGGCGTCGCCCACAGCCATGCCAAAAAACCGTTCTTTTCAGTGAATGAGCGTGTTGAAATCGCCCAGGAAGTCCTTGGCCATTACACCAATGTCGAAGTCAAAAGCTTTGCAGGCCTGCTCAAAGACTTTGTGCGCGAGCAGAATGGCCGCGTTATTGTCAGGGGGCTGCGCGCCGTGTCCGATTTCGAATATGAGTTTCAGATGGCGGGCATGAACCGGCACCTGCTGCCCGAAGTCGAAACCCTGTTCATGACGCCTTCAGACCAGTACCAGTTCATTTCCGGCACGATTGTGCGCGAAATCGCCATATTGGGGGGGGACGTCAGCAAGTTCGTCTTTCCATCGGTCGAGCGCTGGCTGCACAGCAAAGCCAAAATACGGCGCGACGAACAAGAACAAAGCCAGCAGGGGTAATACGCAGGCCGCAGCCAAACTCCATTACACTGCAAGGGTATCCGGCTTTCTGGCCGGATACCCTTGCTTTTTTATATCCGTTTGTTTTATGCAGGAAGAATCATGGCGCTGCGCATTACCGAAGAGTGCATCAACTGCGATGTTTGCGAGCCGCAATGCCCCAACAATGCCATCTACATGGGCACTGAAATCTACGAGATCGAGCCCTCGCGATGTACGGAATGCGTGGGGCATTTCGACGAGCCGCAATGCCAGGTGGTATGCCCTGTCGAATGCATCATCTTCGACCTGGACCACCCAGAAGACCAGGGCCAGCTCATGGCCAAATATCAGAAACTGACCGCTGCGGACTGAGTTTTCCGCATTACAGTTCGGGCCAGAGCACCCTGCCCGCTTCCGGGTGCACCTTCATCAATTGGCATGGCTGGCCCAGAAACCGGGTCAGCCACGCTGCCGCAAGCTCGCCTTCGTCGACCACGTCGATCTGCTGCGCGCCCACCGTCGCGATGCCGCGAACGCTGTCATCGTCTTCGATGACATCCAGGGGAATATCCAGCCTGAGCATGCCCGGCGCCCGTATCACCAGGTAGCCCAGGCGTAGCTCGACCTGTATGTCGGCAAGTTGTTCGCAATGGCTTTGCGACAGCCAGGTGCCGGTGGCGTCCACGACCAGCCAGCGCTTGTCATAGGCCTGGGCCGCCGCCGCATGGGTACCGCCGCAAGCGACAATGGGGAAATAAAGCGCCGTGCTCATTGGCCCAGCAGCCCTTTCAGGGCGTCGCCAATGCTCTTGACTGGATCGGCCGCTTTCTTGGCCGGCGCAGTGGCCGGGGCGGGCGGTTTTCCGGTCTGGTTGGACAGCAGGTCGATCAAGCCGCCCTTGACCGCGTCCTTGACGGCCTTGCTGCTGATATCCTTCCATTGCACCTGGTAGCCCGGCCCGCTGAACGGCCCTGAAATACGCAGCGGCACCGCAACGCCCTTCAGGTCGGCCAGCGCCTTGCCGTCTTGTCCCGTACCGGTATTGACCACATTCACATTGACCATCACATCGAGCTGGTCGTTGACCAGGTCCACGGTGGCCGGCTTGCCCTGTGTGATGCGCAGCATGGGCGCAACCACGCTCAGCATCTTGATGGTGCCCTGCCCGTGATCGAAATTGATATCGGCGTCCAGGGCGGTGAAATCAGTTCTGCGCCCCGTATCGAAGCGGGTGACCACATCGGGCAACTGTCCGCTGAACATGTTGCGCACCACCTCGTTGACCTCGCGCAGTGTCTGGGCCACATCGATGCCGGTCACGGCGCCGTCGCGCACGCGCACGTTCGCCGTCCCGGTCAGGCCGGCCTCGAGCGCTGCCCCGGTGGTACCCTGGCTGCCCAGTTTGATCTTGACGGTGCCCGCTCCGGCAAAGCGATGCTCGTCGGCCACGGCCTGCAGCAGCGGACCCAGGGCGACCTTGTTCAAGGAGACATCCGCCGTCACCGCGTTCTGCGAGTTGGCCGTCAGGACGCCGTTCAGCGTGCCGCCATACAGATCAGCCTTGATGCCGCTGATCGTCAGCTTGCCCTGCGCGGCGCGAACCGCCGCGGCGAACTGCTTCGCCTCGAGGCTCTGAACCTTCAGGTCGCCGATGGATATGGTCCCGGTCAAGTCAGAGGCGTCAAGGAAAGACAGGTCGGGCATGATGAAGGCTTCATCCGCCTTGGCCGGCGCCTTGGGGGCCGGTTTGGGCGCAGCCGCCTGCGCGGGCGGCTCGTCGGCGGCAGACTCCGCCGGGGCGGCGGGCGCAGGCGGCTGCGCCGCGGGCGCCTGGGGAAACAGCGTATTGAAGTCCAGCTTGTCGGCGGCAAGCCCGAAGTCGATCTTCGGGCTTTTCAACTGCGTGGCCTTGACACGGAAATCAAGCTTGCTACCGCTCAGTACCGCGTTGATCTCACTGACCAGTTCGTCTTTGATCAGGTTGGCCTGCAAGCTGCCGATGAATGGAAACTCAAAGCTCCCGCCCGGCAAGGCGGCGTCTTCGATCCGGACATCGCCCTTCATGGCCGACAGGCCGCCGGCTTCGCTGAATACGTCCCAGTTGGCCGGAGAAGTCATCTTCAACTGCACCAAGCGGTCGCCCTCTTTGAGCCCGCCGTCTATCTTGAGCTCCTTCAGGGTGAGCTTGCTGGCATTGCCGCCTATGCCGCTCATGCCCAGGGCAATGCCCAGTACATGATTGGGCTTGCTGAATTTGACCGTGCCCGAAATCGGGTCGCCCGTGGCCGCCTCGGGGGACACGGCCAGGTTGGGGGCATCAAACGCGATTTCGAAGGCCTGGTCGGGCAAGTTACCCTTGGCGCGATAGGCCAGCTTTTCAACTTTCAGTTCCGCCTGGCTCCGGTCGACCTTCAATTGGGGCACGATCAGCGACGTCTCGAACCCTTTGATGGGCGACGCCCCCCCCACATCGCCCTGCACCAGAAACTCAAGGCTGCTGGCGCTCAGCATCTGGGAATAGGCGCTGTAGGCCAGGTTACCGCGCAACGTCACCGACTTGGCGGCCAGCGGCCCCAGCGCGCCGTTGGCCACGACATTGATTTTCTGCGCTGAATAAGCTTGCTGATCGGGATTGAACAGGACCAGCGCCTGGCCCTCGATATTGGCATCGGCAACCGGATGCTCGCCAATGATTTTGCCCTTCAGCGCCACATCGAACGCCTGATTGGCCGTCATCCGCCCGGTGTTCACTTCCAGCCGCTCTATCCGGCCGGCCGAACCGCTTACATTATCGTACAGATGAATTTCGCCATTCCTGAGATCCAGCCCCGCGATGTCGATCTGGAAGTCGGTGCCCTGCTGCGCCTCGGCGGCATAGGCAATGGGAAACACCGATGACGGCACCTTGACGGCCGCCTGTTCCGCAGGCGCGGACGGCACCAGGCTGGAAACCGCCATGGCGGGAGCCGCCATGCCCAGCGCTGCGGAACCCGGCCTGTCGACCAGATCGCGGAAATTGAACTGGCCTTTATCGTCGCGCGTGACCCAGGCCTTGAAGCCAGTGACCGCCACGTGATCGACCACCAGACGATTGAACATCAATGGCCAGATGGCCACGGCAAAGCGCGCGCTATCGATGGACGCGAAGGTATCGGTGCTGTTGCGGTTCGACAGCGATACGTCTTGCACAGACAAACCGATGCGTGGAAACAGCGATAACTGAATATCGCCCTTGATTGCCAAACTGCGCTGATAGCGCTTGTAGACAATTTCTTCCAGCTTGTTCTTGTAGGCGTTCGGGTCAAACGTCAGAAGGAAAATTGCGATGCCTACCAAGGCCACAATAGCCACCATGACGAGACTGATCAGTACCCGTTTCAACCAAACTTTCATTTACGGCCTCTAAAACTACGGGAGAGCCCCCACGAGCCATTTACGGCGAATAACTAGAATGCTAACCCAAGTCAACAACATTATTCAGGCGCGGGCGAACTTTCAGCCCTTGCGGCTTACAAAAAGTTAAATGCGAGGCGCGAGGCAGCGGATTATTACTAGCGGTTATATTGAAATAGAACAAACTTCTGGTCCGGGCTGTTCCCCATCCGCTGCTTGACGGTATGCTAACAGCCTCCCCATCCCATAACTTTAAAAGATCAGCCATGAAATTCGAGACACTTGCCATTCATGCCGGCTATCAGCCGGACCCCAACACCAAGTCGGTGGCGGTTCCCATCTATCAGACCACGTCCTACGCCTTCGACAGCACCCAGCACGGCGCCGACCTGTTCGACCTGAAAGTGCCGGGCAATATCTATACCCGCATCATGAACCCCACCAACGCGGTGCTTGAAGAACGCGTGGCAGCGCTGGAAGGCGGCGTGGCCGCCCTGGCGGTCGCTTCGGGGATGGCGGCGATCAGCTACGCCATCCAGACCATTGCCCAGGCCGGCGACAACATCGTGTCGGTCGCCAAGCTGTATGGCGGCACCTACAACCTGTTTGCCCACACCTTTCCCCGCCAGGGCATTACGGTCAAGTTTGCGCCGCACGACGACATTGCCGCGCTCGAGGCGCTGATCGACGACAACACCAAAGCGGTGTTTTGCGAGACCATCGGCAACCCGGCGGGCAACATCATCGACATCCAGGCGCTGGCCGATGCCGCGCACCGGCACGGCGTGCCCCTGATCGTCGACAATACCGTGGCATCGCCGGCCCTGTGCCGGCCCTTCGAGCATGGCGCCGACATCATTGTCCACGCCCTGACCAAATACATGGGCGGACACGGCACCACCATTGCCGGCGCGGTCGTCGATTCAGGCAAGTTTCCCTGGGCCGAGCACAAGCAACGCTTCCCCATGCTCAATGAACCCGACCCGTCTTATCATGGCGTGGTCTACACCGATGCATTCGGGCCCGCGGCGTTCATCGGCCGCTGCCGCGTGGTCCCGCTGCGCAACACCGGCGCCGCGCTGTCTCCCTTCAACGCCTTCCTGGTGCTGCAAGGCATCGAGACGCTGTCGCTGCGCATGGACCGCCACACCGAGAACGCCCAGAAGGTCGCCCAGTACCTGAAACAGCACGAGCAGGTGTCATGGGTGCAGTACGCCGGCCTGGCGGATCACCCCGAGCACGGCCTGGCGCAAAAGTACATGGACGGCAAACCGGCCAGCATCCTGTCTTTCGGCATCAAGGGCGGCGCCGCGGCCGGTGCGCGCTTTATCGATGCCCTGGAGCTGATACTGCGCCTTGTGAATATCGGCGACGCCAAGTCGCTGGCCTGCCACCCGGCCTCGACCACCCATCGCCAGCTCAGCCCCGACGAGCTTGCCGCCGCGGGCGTGGGCGAAGACATGGTGCGCCTGTCTATCGGCCTGGAACACATCGACGATATTCTGGAGGATCTTGCCCAGGCGCTGGACGCCAGCAAGGCCTGATCCTGCGCAAGCGGAGCCTGGAACGGCTCCGTTCAAGCAAGAGGCCGGCGCATCGGGGCTAGCGCCTGCCCAGCATGCCCGACAAGGCGCCCAGTAGAGGGCTGCTCTGCCCCGGCTGCATGCTGGCTTCGCCATCAGGCGTCGCCTGGTCGACCAGGCTGGGCAGCATGGCACTGAGCGCGCCGAGCACCGAGCCGCTATCCTGGCCCGAGCGCTGCGCGAGTTGGCTGATCAGGTCGTCGCCCAGCACAGACTGCAATTGCCCGGGCGAGACCGGCTGGTTCGGGCCGCTGCCAATCCAGGAGGCCACCACTTCGCCCAACCCGCCCTGCTGGAATTTTTGTATCAAGCCGGGCAGGCCGCCTGGATAGCTGTTGACCTGCTCTATCAGTGCCGGCAGCAGTGCAGCCTGCGTCTTTGCCTGTGGGTTATCGCCGCCCACGGCGGAAACAATAGAATCCAGCAACCCCATACCCGCCTCCTTTTACATAACGGCCCGCCCAGTCTAACGGATTTCGGTGTAGCCAATTGCAAATAACTGTCAGCAGTTCGGGTATAGTAGCTTCCAGAAAATATTCAAACACCTGTGGTGGAGAGGCTTTATGCAAATAGGAATCCCACGTGAGCGCCTGCCGGGCGAAACACGCGTGGCCGCGACGCCGGAAACGGTCAAGAAATATGTGGCGGCCAAACATACGGTCGTGGTCGAGGAAGGCGCCGGCGCCCACGCCCATTTTCCCGACGACGCCTACGTTCAGGCAGGCGCGCAAATCGTCGACGCCGCCCAGGCCCTGGGCGCCGAGCTCGTGCTGAAGGTCCGCGCGCCGGACGCCGGCGAACGCCAGCACATGAAACGTGGTGCCGTGCTGATTGGGATGCTCGACCCCTTCGACGCCGACGGCATCGCCGGCCTGGCCAGCGCCGGCCTGACCGCATTCGCGCTCGAGGCCGCGCCGCGCATCACGCGCGCGCAAAGCCTGGACGTCTTGTCGTCGCAGGCCAACCTGGCCGGCTACAAGGCCGTGCTATTGGCCGCCAATCAGTACGGCCGGCTGTTCCCCATGATGATGACCGCCGCCGGCACGCTCAAGGCGGCGCGGGTCGTCGTGCTGGGCGCCGGCGTGGCCGGGCTGCAGGCAATTGCCACGGCCAAGCGCCTGGGCGCCGTGGTCGAGGCGTCCGACGTACGGCCGGCTGCCAAAGAGCAGATCGAATCACTGGGCGCCAAGTTCATCGACGTGCCCTTCGAGACCGACGAAGAACGTGAAATCGCCCAAGGGGTGGGCGGTTATGCACGCCCCATGCCCCCCGCCTGGATGGCGCGGCAGGCCGCCCTGGTGGCGGAACGGTGCAAGCAGGCGGACATCGTGATCAGCACCGCGCTGATTCCTGGCCGCCCGGCGCCGCAATTGATCAGCGCCGAAACCGTCCAGGGCATGAAACCGGGCTCGGTCATTGTCGACCTGGCCGTAGAACGCGGCGGCAACTGCCCCTTGTCGGAAAAAGACCAGGTGGTTGAAAAGCACGGCGTTGCCCTGATCGGCTACAGCAATCTGGCCGCCCTGGTGCCGCACGATGCCTCGGCCCTGTATGCCCGCAACATCCTGGACTTCATGAAACTGATCGCCAACGCCGAAGGCGAACTGGCCATACAGCATGATGATGAAATCGTTACCGCCTGCCTGATGAGCAAGGACGGCGCCGTATTAAGGAGCTCCTGATGGAAGCAGTCAGCCCTACCCTGATCAATCTCATTATCTTCGTGCTGGCCGTCTATGTGGGTTTCCACGTCGTCTGGAACGTCACGCCCGCTCTGCACACCCCCCTTATGGCGGTCACCAACGCCATCTCGGCCATCGTCATCGTCGGCGCCATGCTGGCTGCCGCGCTGACTGAAAGCAGCCTGGCCCGGTACATGGGCGTTTTTGCCGTGGCCCTGGCCGCCGTCAACGTCTTCGGCGGCTTCCTGGTCACGCGGCGCATGCTCGAAATGTTCAAGAAGAAAGAAAAGAAAACCAGCACAGGAGGCCAGGCATGATCTCGCACGATCTGGTTACCCTGTTTTATCTGATCGCCTCGGTGTGCTTCATCCAGGCGCTCAAAGGTCTGTCGCATCCCACGACATCGCGCCGGGGCAACGCCTTCGGCATGGCGGGCATGGCCATCGCCATCCTGACCACGGCGGCGCTGATCGTGAGCCTGGCCACCGAAGGCACGGCCGGCATCGGCCTGGGCTGGGTCGTGCTGGGCCTGCTGATCGGCGGCAGCATCGGCACCGTCATGGCCAAGAAAGTCGAAATGACCAAGATGCCGGAACTGGTCGCCTTCATGCACAGCATGATCGGCCTGGCCGCGGTCGCCATTGCCATTGCCATCGTGGCCGAACCCGACGCCTTCGGCATTACGGCGGCCGGCGCCCTTATTCCCGTGGGCAACCGGCTGGAACTGTTCATCGGCACTTTTGTCGGCGCGATTACCTTTTCAGGCTCGGTCATTGCTTTCGGCAAGCTGTCCGGAAAGTACAAGTTCCGGCTGTTCCAGGGCGCACCGGTCGTGTTCAGCGGCCAGCATATGCTTAACCTGGTCCTGGCCCTGGTCATGGTCGCCTGCGGCCTGTGGTTCATGGCCACGCAAGACTGGCTGCCCTTCATCATCATGACGGCCCTGGCCTTTGTGCTGGGCGTATTGATCATCATCCCGATCGGCGGCGCCGACATGCCGGTGGTGGTCTCGATGCTGAACAGCTATTCGGGCTGGGCCGCCGCAGGCATCGGCTTCTCGCTGAACAATCCCATGCTCATCATCGCCGGGTCCCTGGTGGGTTCGTCGGGCGCCATCCTGTCTTACATCATGTGCAAGGCCATGAACCGGTCTTTCTTCAACGTGATTCTAGGCGGGTTCGGGGCCGAGCCGGGCGCTGCCGCCGCCGGCGGCGATCAGGCCCAGCGCAACGTCAAGTCGGGCAGCCCCGATGACGCCGCCTTCCTGATGAGCAATGCCGAATCGGTCACCATCGTGCCCGGCTACGGCCTGGCCGTCGCCCGCGCGCAGCATGCGCTCAAGGAGCTGGCCGAAAAGCTCACCGAGCAAGGCGTGACCGTCAAGTACGCCATTCATCCTGTGGCCGGCCGGATGCCTGGCCATATGAACGTGCTGCTGGCCGAAGCCGAGGTGCCTTACGACCAGGTCTTCGAAATGGACGACATCAACGGCGAGTTTGCCCAAACCGACGTCGTGCTGGTGCTGGGCGCCAACGACGTGGTCAACCCCGCCGCCAAGAACGACCCGCAGTCGCCCATTGCCGGCATGCCCATCCTGGAAGCCTACAAAGCGCGTACCGTCATCGTCAACAAGCGCTCCATGGCCGCCGGCTACGCAGGCCTGGACAACGAACTGTTCTACATGGATAAAACCATGATGGTGTTCGGCGATGCCAAGAAGGTCATTGAAGACATGGTGAAAGCCGTTGACTGACGTGCTTGTTCACTCGGCGCAGCAAACCGCCGACCTGCTGGATTTTCCCAGCCTGATGGCCTGCCTGGCCACGGCGGCCGGCGAGCTCGCGGCCGGCGCCATTGCGGCGCCGGAGCGCCAAGTGGTGCCCATGCCGCAAGGCGGCGTCATGCTCTCGATGCCGGCCGCGGCCAGCGACCTGTGCATTCACAAGCTCGTCAATGTCGTGCCCGGCAACCGGACCCGGAAGCTGCCGACCATCCACGGTGTCGTGACGGCCTACGACGGCGCCAGCGGCCAAGCGCTGTTCGTGCTCGATGGCCCCACCGTCACGGCGCGCCGCACGGCCGCCATCAGCATGCTGGGCCTGGCAAGCTTTCTGGCCGCCGCGCCGCAACGCATCGCCCTGATCGGCACGGGCGCGCAGGCCGATGGCCATGCCGAGGCCCTGGCCGCTTTGTATCCAGGCCTGGACGTCGCCGTGATCGGGCGCAGCCCGGACAAGGCGCAAGCTTTCGTGTCGCGGCACCGGCATCTGCCCCTGGCGCTCACGGCCGGCACGGCGGTGCCCGACGATGCGCAAGCCGTCATGACGCTGACCACCAGCAGCACCCCCGTCTACGGCGAGGCCGCCCGGCCCGGGCGGCTGGTCATAGGCGTAGGGGCATTCAAGCCGGATCTGGCCGAAATCGCACCGGCCACCCTGCATGCCAGCCAGGTGTATGTCGACGACCTGCACGGCGCGCGTCACGAGGCCGGCGACCTCATCCAGGCCCATACCGACTGGGATCAGGTCAAGACACTGTCATCGGCACTGGCCGGCGGCGTCCCGTTCGACACGCCGATCGTCTTCAAGTCCGTCGGCTGCGCAGCCTGGGATCTGGCCGCGGCGCGCTGCGCCCAGTCAAAAATAAAATAGAATAAGCCCATACAAGAAAAACAAGACCACAATCATTCGTGATGGAGACAACATGGCCGATGTACCGCTGCTCCGGTGCTTCGTTGACGGACAATGGCTGGAAACACCGCAGCGGTTTTCCAATATCAATCCGGTCAATGGACAATTGATCAGCCAGGTATGCGAGGCGGATGCCGCCACCGTGGAGCGCGCGGTGCAGGCGGCCAATCGCGCTTCGCAAGAAACCTGGAAAACCCTGACCGCTCAAGAACGCGCCGCGCTGCTCCACCGCATCGCCGATGGCATAGAACAGCGTTTCGACGACTTCGTCTTGGCCGAAGTCATGGATACCGGCCGCCCCGTGCATCAGGCACGCTCGCTGGACGTCGCGCGGGGCATCGCCAACTTTCGCACCTTTGCCGATCTGGTCAAGACAGGCGCCAGCGACATGTACGAAGGCAGCGCCCCCGACGGCGCCAAAGTCATCAACTATGTCACGCGCAAGCCACTGGGCACCGTCGGCATCATTTCGCCTTGGAACCTGCCCCTGCTGCTGCTCACCTGGAAAGTGGCGCCGGCCCTGGCCATGGGCAACTGCGTCGTGGTCAAGCCTTCTGAAGAAACCCCATCGTCCGCCACGCTGCTGGCCGAAGTCATCCAGGCGGTGGGCCTGCCCCACGGCGTGTTCAACCTGGTGCATGGCTTTGGCCCCGATTCCGCCGGTGAATACCTGAGTACGCATCCCGGCATTGCCGCCATCACCTTTACCGGCGAATCCCGCACAGGCACCACCATCATGAAAGCGGCGGCGGAAGGGGTCAAGGAAGTCTCGTTCGAGCTGGGCGGCAAGAACGCCGCCGTTGTCTTTGCCGATGCCGATTTCGAAGCCGCTGCCGCCGGCGTCATGCGATCCAGCTTCACCAATTCCGGCCAGGTCTGCCTGTGTTCCGAGCGCGTCTATGTCGAACGCCCCATTTTCGAGCGTTTCGTGGCGGAATTGAAACAGCGCTGCGAAAAGCTGGTGCTCGATTATCCAGACGCGCCCGATGTCGACATGGGGCCGCTGGTTTCGCTGCAGCATCGCGACAAGGTCCTGTCTTACTATCAACTGGCGCGCGAAGAAGGCGCGACCATCGTCGCGGGCGGCTCCGTGCCGGTTTTCGGCGATGAGCGCGATCAGGGCGCCTATGTGCAGCCCACCATCCTGACCGGGCTGCCGGACACGGCCCGCTGCATGCGCGAAGAAATCTTCGGGCCCGTGTGCCATGTATCGCCTTTCGATACGGAAGACGAAGTCATCCATCGCGTCAATGACAGCGCCTATGGCCTGGCCGCCTGCGTCTGGACCACCCACCTGTCCCGCGCGCACCGCGTCGCCAGCCAGTTTGAAACCGGCATCGTCTGGGTCAATACCTGGTTCACGCGCGATCTGCGCACCCCGTTCGGGGGCACGAAGCTATCGGGCCTGGGGCGCGAAGGCGGCCGCTACTCGCTGGATTTCTATTCCGAAATCAGCACCATCTGCATCAAGCTTTAAATCACCAAGGACAAGAAAATGGGCCATCCTTCCACAGCACGCGTTGTCACCGGCAAAGCCACACCCCGCGGCGCCTTCCCGCACATCAAGCGCGCCGGGGATTTCCTGTTTGTGTCCGGCACCAGTTCGCGCCGCCCCGACAACAGCATTGCGGGGGCATCGGCCGACGCCATGGGCACGGTCACGCTGGATATTCGCGCGCAGACCCGCGCCGTGATCGAGAATATCCAGGATATTCTGGCCAGCGAAGGCGCGGGGCTCGAACACTTGGTCGAGATTTCGGCCTTTCTGGTCAACATGAACGACTTCGGCGGGTACAACGAAGTGTACGGCGAATTCTTTTCGGCCGATGGCCCCACCCGCACGACCGTTGCAGTCCATCAATTGCCTCACCCGCAGCTGCTGATAGAAATCAAGGCCGTCGCTTACTTCCCCGCGCAATCCTGAGCGCCCCGCCCGCGCCCGACCAACCCGCACAGGAGACCGATATGCTGACCTACGGTAAACCGTTCAACTTCGAGCGCTGGATAGACGAGCACGCCCACCTGCTCAAGCCGCCGGTCGGCAATCAGCAAATCTGGCAAGACAGCGATTTCCTGATCACCGTCGTGGGCGGCCCCAACAGCCGTACCGACTACCACGATGACCCGCTGGAAGAGTTTTTTTATCAACTGCGCGGCAATGCGTATCTGAACCTGTGGATAGACGGCAAACGCGAACGGGTCGACCTGAAGGAAGGCGACATCTTCCTGCTTCCGCCGCGCGTCAGGCATTCGCCGCAGCGGCCCGAAGCCAATAGCGCCTGTCTGGTGATCGAGCGCCAAAGGCCCGAAGGCCTGAAAGACGGCTTCGAATGGTATTGCGAATCGGACGACGGCTGCGGCCACTTGGTGCACCGCGTTGAAACGCAGCTGCAAAGCATCGTCAAAGACCTGCCCCCGCTGTTCAAGGCTTTTTACGAATCCGAAGAAAAACGCCGCTGTCCGAATTGCGGCAAGCTGCATCCTGGGAAGTCGGCATCATGAAGAAAATAGACATGCACGCGCATTTTTTTCCGCCTATCTCGCAGGCGCTGGCTGCCGGCCTGGACGCCGACAAAGCGCCCTGGCTGGCCATAGACAGCGGCGGCGAGACCGGGCAGATCATGAAAGGCGCACACCCCTTCCGGCCCGTCTACCGCGCCCTGTGGGACCCGCAGCAGCGCCTGGAGGAAATGGACAGGCACGGCATAGACCTGCAGATTGTCTGCGCGACACCCATTATGTTCGGCTACGAATTTCCCGCTGAACAGACTGCGTCGTGGGCGGCGCGCATGAACGACCTGGCGCTGGAGCATTGCGCGGCTGACCCGCACAGGCTCAAGGCCATGGCCCAGGTCCCCCTGCAAGACCTCGAGCTGGCCTGCCGCGAGGCGTCGCGCGCCAAGGCCAGCGGCCATGTCGGCGTACAGATCGGCAGCCATCTGGGCGCGCGCGACCTGGACGACGAGCATCTGGTGCAGTTCCTGATCCATTGCGCCAACGACGGCATACCCATCCTGGCGCACCCCTGGGACATGATGACCGATGGGCGCATGAAAAAATGGATGCTGCCCTGGCTGGTCGCCATGCCGGCCGAAACTCAACTGGGTATTTTGTCGCTGATATTGTCGGGCGCCTTCGAACGCATCCCCGCCAGCCTGAAGCTGTGCTTCGCCCATGGCGGCGGCAGCTTTGCCTTCCTGCTGGGCCGGGTGGACAATGCCTGGGAATGCCGCGACATTGTCCGGCAGGACTGCCCCCAGCGCCCTTCCAGCTACACCAACCGTTTTTATGTGGACAGCGCTGTGTTCGATGCCGGCGCATTGCGGCTGTTGGTCGATGTGATGGGCGCTGACCGGGTCATGCTGGGCTCCGACTACCCCTTCCCGCTGGGCGAACAAAATATCGGCAAGCTGGTGGCCGACAACCCCTGGCTGACCCCCGCTGACAAGCAAAGCATCAGTGCAGGCAATGCCGTCGATTTTTTTGATCTTCGCGGCTAAGAAACAGTTTGCAATAAAATGTGTTTATCATAATCGGTTAGACTAGGGACGGCCAATCCGTTCTTCATGCGACCCTCTATAGCTCTGTTAACTCATGTCAACTGCCACGCATAGTGTCGCCGACGATAACGGCGATCCCTACCAGACGAGTTCCCAACTCGAGATCGTTCGATTGCTGCGCTCCATCGAAGCCAGGAAGGCCTTGCTGCGCATGCACCTGAAAGGCCGAGCCGTTGCCATCGTCACAACCATTCTCGAAGTCGACGCGGCCAACCATCGCTTGATCGTCGACGTATCCAGCGACCCCGATTTCAACGAGCGCATTATCAAAGCCCAGTCGGTCACCTTCGACACCATGCTGGACAAAATCCATATCCAGTTCTCGACGACCGACATCACACCCTGCCTGCAAGACAATCTGCCTGCGCTGAGCATGCCTATTCCGCAAACGCTCAGCCGCATACAGCGCCGGGAATACTACCGGGTCGATACCCCGGTCACCCATCCGGCATCGTGCAAAATCCCCATCAAGGGCGAGCACGGCACCATCGAGCACAGCCTGATCGTCAAAGACATCAGCGCGGGCGGCGTCTCGCTGGTCGATGCCGATCACATACTCGACAACAGCAAAGGCGCGACCTACAAGCACTGCAAGCTGGAACTGCCCGAAGTGGGCAGTGTCGTGACCGAACTGCGGGTCATGCGTTCGCAAGACGAAAGCCTTGCCAACGATGTCGAACGCCGGGTCATTGGCTGCAAGTTCGTCAATTTGCCCAATCCCATGCAGATCATGGTGCAGCATTACATCGGCCTGCTCGAACGCAAGCTGAACGCAAAACGCCGCGGCTTCGATTAAGGCCCGTCAACACTGTCGAACAGGACCGCGGGTGGCGCCACCCCGGCGGCATCCGCCCATTTTGCCTAAGGATGAATCATGGACGCCGACTTCTGGCTGGCACGATGGCGTGAAGACCGCACGCACTTTCACCAGCAACGCGTTACCCCCTTGCTTCAAAAGTACTGGCCCGCATTGGAATTGCCGGGCAGCGCCCGCGTATTGGTACCGCTATGCGGCAAATCGCTGGACATGATCTGGCTGGCCCAGCAAGGCCATGCCGTGCTGGGCGTAGAGCTGGCGCAACAGGCGATCGAACAGTTCTTTGACGAGAACGGCCTGCATCCCGCCATCGAAGACAGCCCCATCGGCCCCCGCTACCAGGCAGGCAATATTGACATCATCTGCGCCGATATCTTTACGCTGGACGCGCATACGCTGTCGGGCTGCGCAGGGGTGTATGACCGTGCCGCGCTGGTTGCCTTGCCCGCCGGCATGCGGCGGCGCTATGTCGAGCATGTATATGGGCAGCTCGCCAGCCAGTATCGCGGGCTGCTGCTGACGCTGGACTATGAGCAGGAGCAGATGGACGGACCGCCCTTCGCGCTCAAGGACGCTGAAGTGCAAAGCCTGTATGCCGGCCACTCGCGCGCCACGCTGATCGACCAGCGCGGCATCCTGGACAAAGAGCCCAAGTTCGTCGAGCGTGGGCTGAGCCGGCTGGACACGCTGGTCTACCGGCTTGACGGCACGCGCTGACGCGAGGCCCGATACAACAGCCTCGCGCCGCAGCGGCTAGCGCGTCATGAAATGCAGCGGCGCCAGCACCAGTTGCGGAAACAGGATCAGCAGCAGCAACACCGCCGACTGCGCCAGCAGATAGGGGGTCACGGCGCGGATGACCGGCTCCATGCGCACCTTGGCCACCCCGCACACCACATTCAACACCGTCCCGACCGGCGGCGTAATCAGCCCGATGGCGTTGTTCATGATGAACAGCACACCGAAGTACACGGGGTCGATGCCCGCCATGCGTACCGCCGGCATCAGCACCGGGATCAGGATCAATATGGTCGGCGCAAAATCCAGCACCGTGCCCACGGTAAACACCAGCATCATAATGACGAGCATCAGCAATATCGGGCTGTCTATCAGGGGCTGAAGTATGTCCGCCACCACCATGGGAATGTTGGCCGCCGCGATCAGCCACGCCGAGACTTGCGCCGCCGCCACCAGGAACATGACGATGGCGGATGTTTTCCCGGCCGCCAGCAGCAAGCCGTACAGGTGCCGCAGCTTGAGTTCGCCATACACGACAAAGCCCACGAACAGCGCATAGAAAACGGCCACCACCGCGGCCTCGGTCGGCGTGAAATACCCTGCTTTCAGGCCCCCGACAATGATCACCGGCATGAGCAGCGCCCAGAAGCCGGCGGTCGTTGCCGCCCAGCGCTGGCGCGACGACATCTTGCCGCCGCGCGGCATCTCGTCGCGCTTGGCCTGATAGGCCCAGGTCGCGACCAGGGCCAACGCCATCAGCAGGCCGGGCACAATGCCCGCGATGAAAAGCTTGGTGATCGAAATGTTGCCCACCACCCCCAGCATGACAAACCCGATGGAAGGCGGAATGATGGGGGCAATGATGCCGCCCGACGCAATCAGCCCGGACGCGCGCGGTACGTTGTAGCCGGCGGACCGCATCATGGGAATCAGCAATGCCGCAACGGCTGCCGTATCGGCAATGGCCGAGCCCGACAGCGACGCCATGATCACGCAGGCAAAGATCGCCACATAGCCCAGCCCGCCCTTGAAATGCCCGACCCACGCGCCCGCGACATCGACGATGCGCCGGGAAATGCCCCCCGCGTTCATCAGTTCGCCCGCCAGGACGAAAAACGGAATGGCGATCAATGGGAAGCTGTCCGCCCCGGACAGCATGTTCTGCGCCATGATCTGCGCATCGAAGAAGTCCATGTACCACATCATGGCCATGCTGCAGACCATCAGTGCAAAGGCAATCGGTACGCCAAGCGCCATGGCGGCCAGCAACGACAGAACGAAAATAGCGATAAGCATGTCTGATTCCCGCTAGTCGATGTAGGCCGACGGAATCAGCTCGGCGGCGGACACCCTGCCTGTCGCCAGCCGCAGGATATTGAACAGCGCCAGCATGCCGATCGATGCCGCGCAAAGATAAGCCGCCGAGTACACCACGCTCATCGAAATGCCGGTCACGAGTCCGGTGTTCGCCACATTGAGCGCGTGCTGCTTGAGCAGGCCCCACAGCAGGACGCCGCAGCAGGCCAGCACCAATGCCTGTCCCAGCAATACCGCGATGAAGCGCGGCTTGCCCGACAGGCGCCTGACCAGGATATCCACGCCCAGATGGCCGCTTTCGCGCATGGCAACGATGGCGCCCAGAAATGTCAGCCAGATGAACATGAAGCGCGACAGCTCTTCGGCGATGTTGATGCCCGAGTTGAAGAAGTGGCGCAGTATCACATTGCCGAATACCATCAGGCACATTGCCGCCAGGCAGATCACCATGACGAGCTCCAGCGTCTTGAAGTACCAGACCGTAAGTTTTTTCATTATTGAGTATCCAGGTAGTTGTCCTGTGGATGGCGGCTTGCGGCGCGAAGCTTCACTGTGAAAATATCTTGCCCGGATTCATGATATTGCGGGGATCAAGCGACTGCTTGATGCGCCGCATGACGTCCACGGACACGCTGCCCAGCTCATCGACCAGAAAACCTTGCTTATGCAGGCCGATGCCGTGTTCGCCCGTGCACGTGCCGTCCATCTCCAATGCGCGGGCGACCAGGCGCGCATTGAGCGCCTCGGCCTGATCGATCTCGCTTTGGGCGTCGCCGTCAACCAGCACCTGAACGTGAAAATTGCCGTCGCCCACATGACCGACCACCGGCGCAATCATTCCCGATCGGCGCAAGTCTTCAATGGTTTCATTGACGCAATCGGCAAGGCGCGAGATGGGCACGCACACGTCGGTGACGATGGAACGAGCGCCGGGGCGCAGTTGCAAGGCGGCAAAATACACGTTGTGCCGCGCCTCCCAGAGTTTGCTGCGCGCTTCGGGGCTGGCCGACCATTCGAATTTTCCGGCGCCGAAATCCTGCGTGATCTCTTGCACCAGCGCGATTTGCTCGTTCAGGCCCGATTCGCTTCCATGAAACTCGAAGAACAAGTGCGGCTGCTCGGGAAGGCCTGTCTTGCTGTACAGGTTGAGCGCCCTGATCGCCACCGGATCGACAAATTCGCAGCGCGCCACGGGAACGCCCAATTGAATAATCTGAACGACCGCCTGGACCGCGGCATCGATGTCCGGGAACGCACACACCGCCGCCGTCGTGCTTTCGGGCAAAGGGTGCAGCCTGACGGTCGCTTCCACCACGACCCCCAGGGTGCCTTCCGACCCCACGAAAAGGCGGGTCAGGTCGTAGCCCGCCGCTGACTTCCGGGCGCGCTGGCCTGTTTTCACGACTTCCCCGCTTGCCGTCACCACGGTCAGGTTCACGACGTTCTCGCGCATGGTGCCGTAGCGCACGGCATTCGTGCCCGAGGCCCGTGTGGCGCACATGCCGCCAAAGCTGGCATCGGCCCCCGGGTCGACGGGGAAGAACAGGCCGGTATCGCGCAGCACGGCATTCAAGGCCTTGCGCGTGACGCCAGGCTGCACCGATGCGGTCTGGTCCTGGGCATGGATGGCCAGCACACGATCCATTTGCTGCAGATTCAGGGTCAGGCCGCCCTGCGCGGCCAGGGTGTGGCCTTCCAGGGATGAGCCCGCGCCGTAAGGAATGATGGGGACGCTGAACTGATCGCACAGCTTGACGATGGCCACCACCTCGGCCGTATCCCGGGCATAGGCCACCGCGTCGGGCGGCATGGCGGCGAAGATCGACTCATCGCGGCCATGCTGCTCGCGCACCGCCATACTGACCGAGAATCGGTCGCCCAGCAGTTCATCAAGCTGGCCGGTAAACGCTGCCGGTAGCGTGCATGGCTGTGTCATGGCCTTACTTGCCCGCACGCGCCGCGGCAATTTCGGTGCGCACCAGCGTCATGAACTCGGGACCGATCTTTTCCAGATGCGGCGCAATGGCGGGCGGGACAAGATCGCGGATTTTTTGAAGGTCATCGTCGGAGAAACGGCTGACCTCCATGCCTTCGTCTTTCATGTGCTGCAGGGCAACGTCGACTTCGGAAGCGGTCAGCTCCCGCTGATAGACGGTTGCGTTCTTTGCCGCCGCCGTCATGAGCTTCTGCTCTTCAGGCGACAGGCCGTCCCAGAACTTCTTGGACACCGCGAAGATCAGCGGCGAATAAACGTGCCCCGACAAGGTCATGTATTTCTGCACTTCGTAGAAGCGCTGCGTATTCATGAGCACGACCGGGTTTTCCTGCCCATCGAAAGCCTTCGTTTCCAAGGCGACGAACAATTCCGACCAGGCCAGCGGCGACGCATTCGCCCCCAGCGCCTTGAATGCATCCAGCGTCAGCGGATTGGGCTGCGTGCGCAGCTTGAGCCCTTCCAGATCCGCCAGCGTGTTCACGGGACGGCGCGAATTGGTGATGTGACGGAAGCCGTTTTCCCACCAGCCCAGCACATGGATACCCACGGCACTGAGTTTTTCATTCAGGTAGTCGCCCACCGCGCCGTCAAATACGGCATGGGCTTCGGCTTCGGACTGGAATAGAAACGGAACGTCCTGGAAGCCCAGCTCTTTGACCTGACCCAGCATCGCCAGGGCGCTGCCCGTGTAGAATTCCTGCACGCCGCCCTGCAAGGCGCCCAGCATCTGAGGATCCGGCCCCAGCGCCTGATTGGCGATCACCGAGATCTTCATTTTTCCGTTGGTGGCCTGGCTCATTTCGGCCGCGAACTTCTTGGCGGCTTCGCCCGCCGGATGGTTGTCCGCCATGCCGTGGCCGAAACGGGCGTTGTACGCCTTGAATTCCTGCGCCTGCGCACTGCTGGCGGCTGTGACGCCGGCCATGGCCGTGAAGGCAGTGATGGCCAATAGATGCTTGAGTTTCATGGTTGTCTCCTTGGGATTGTAATTATCAGGATGCGGTGGTCTATGCGGCGGCATCCGCGTGCTGAACCCGGTTTCTCAGCAAGCCGATACCTTCTATTTCTACTTCGCAGACATCTCCGGGCTTCATATACAACTGGGGGTCGCGGGCATGTCCGATACCGGAAGGCGTGCCCGCGACGATCACGTCGCCGGCTTCCAGCGTCATGGCTGCGCTGATCGTGACGATAAGTGATTCAACGTCAAACACCATGTCCGCCGTATTGGCCGACTGCACGGTCTGGCCGTTCAGGCGGGTTTCCAGCTTCAGGCCGCGCGCGCCTGGCGGCAGTTCGTCAGCCGTGACCATATACGGCCCGAATGCCCCCGTGCCATCGAAATTTTTCCCCACCATCCATTGCGGCGATTTGAACTGATACTCGCGTACGCTGCCGTCATTGAACACCGAGTAGCCCAGGACGTGATCCAGCGCCGTGGCGCGGGAAATACACTTTCCGGCCTTGCCGATGATGACGGCCAGTTCGCCTTCATAGTCCAGCGTGCTGGACAGCACGGGGTAAAGCATGGGGGCATCATGGGCGATGACACTGGTATTGAACCGGGAGAACAAAGTCGGGTAGTCCGGCTGCTCGAAGCCGCTTTCAGCCGAATGATCCGTGTAATTGAGCCCGACACAGATAATCTTGGCGGGCTCGCCGACCGGCGGCAACAGCTGTACCGCATCGACATCGACAGCAGACTGCTGCAGCATGGCGCGGGCCGCCGCCGCAAAGGCCTCGGGCCCCTTCCGTATTTGCGCATCGACCGAACCGGGATACGAATGGGTTTCTGCCGTGCATCCGTGCCACTGCCCCGTCTCGGCATTGCTCACAGCCCAGCCTTCGCGGCCACCAGCCAAATAACGGACAACCTTCATGTTGGAATCTCCTCCCTGTCAAGTTGGGCAGACTATAGCATTCATTATCTATTAATTGAAGAAAAATATATTATTTACTGATTAGAATAAACCCGTATAGAATGTAGATTCTATGAGCACAAGCCATAAACTCACGCAAGCAGAGATGGCGCGCCACCTGATTCGCGCCGAAATTCTGGACGGCAGCCTGGCCCCGGGGGCCAAGCTCAACATCAAGTCGCTGGAAGGCAGGCTGAACGTCAGCCTGGGCGCCATCCGCGAAGCCCTGTCGCGCCTGAGCGCCGAAGGCATGGTCACCGCGGAATCGCATCGCGGCTATCGCGTCAGCGCAGTCAGCGCGGAAGAACTGCTGGATCTGACCCAGACCCGCATCGACATTGAATCGCTGTGCCTGAGCCAGGCCATACAAAACGGGGATGTCGAATGGGAAACCCGGATCGTCGGCGCCGCGCACCGCATGGAACGGCTGCAGCAATCCCCTTCCGATACCGAGGCGCGGATCACGGAAAGCTGGATACAGGCGCACGGCGAGTTTCACGAAGCCTTGGTCAGCGCCTGTCCCAGCGCCTGGCTGCACCGGATGCGCACGCTGCTGTATGAGCAAAGCGAACGCTACCGCCGGCTGTCCGTGCCGCTGGATACCGACCACCGGGATGTGCGCGAGGAACACCGGCGCCTGATGGACGCCGTCTTGCGCCGCGACACGCCCGCGGCCCTGCAGGAGCTTGAGCGGCACCTGTTGGCCACGGCGCAAATCATTCTGCGCTCGCCCCTGCTTCAATCGACCCGGGCGGAATCCTCAGGGTAATCACTGATCGTCAATGTCCTTTATCGACTCCGGACTGTCCCATATTGATCTATTGGAAAGGGTCTTCCCCCTTTACCATTTGCGTGTCCCATCCACTCACGATCAATAGCGACAAAGGCCGCCAACCGATCCGGTGCAAACGCACGGAACGCATCAGGAAAGCGGGTTCAGGCCTATACAAAATCCTCTGGAGACATACGATGAAACTGCATCACATCCTTGGTTGCACCCTATCCTCCGGCCTCATGCTGGCCTCTACACTGGCAATGGCCGCCCCCGTCAAGATTGCCATTCTTGAGACCCTCTCGGGCCCTCAAGCCTCCACCGGCCTGACCTATCGCGCCGCCGCCCGTTATGCAGTGGACCAAATGAATGCGAATGGGGGATGGAACGGCGAGAAAGTCCAGCTTGTCGAATACGACAACCAGGGGGGTCCAGCCGGCGCCGCCGACAAGTTGAAAGCAGCCATTGCCGATGGCGTGCAAATCGTGGTGCAGGGCGCGTCCTCGGCAATCGGCGGCCAAATTACCGAAGACATACGCAAGCACAACCTGCGCAACCCCGGTAAAGAGCTTATCTATCTGAATGTGGGGGCCGAAGCTCAAGAACTGACCGGTAAAAAATGCCAGTTCTATCACTTTCGCGTGGCCGGCAATGCGCCGGTGCGCGTGCAGGCCCTGGTGGCCGGCATGAAAGAAGCCGGGGCCCTGGGTACGCGCGTTTATGCCATCAACCAAAACTACTCGTGGGGCCAGGACATGGAACAAGCCATTGTCGATAGCGCTGCCACCGGGGGTTACGAGGTTGTCGAAAAAACACTTCACGATGTCAACAAAGTGCAAGACTTCGCCCCCTACGTGAACAAGATTGCCGCCACCAACGCCGATACGGTGATGACAGGAAACTGGTCCAACGATTTGCTGTTGTTGATGAAGGCAACCAGGGCGGCCGGCCTGAAAGCGCGATTCGGCACGGTATACCTGGACCAGCCCGGCAACATTGCCAACGCGGGCGACCTTGCCCTGGGCCACTTTGTGGTGCAGGCCTTCAACCCCGAGGCCGCAGGCGCCGAGGGCGAGGCATTTGTCAAGGATTACCAAGCCAAGACCGGCCATGTGCCCACGTTCATTGAGCCGCAAACCGTCTTCGGACTTCAGTTGGTGGCCGACGCCATGGGCCGGGTCCAGCCCGAAAACGGAAAGCTGAACATCCAGAAGCTTGCTTTCGAGATGGAGAAGGCTTCGATCGAAACCCCCATGGGCACGCTCAGCATGCGTGCCGCCGACCATCAAGCACAAATGCCCATGGTGGTTTCCGTTGCGTCGAAAGAGGCCGTCTACAAAGCGGATGGCACTGACCTGGGCTTCAAGCCCGTGAAGGTGTTCAGCGCCGACGAAGCGGCGACGCCGGCGCAGCCAGCGTGCAAAATGCAGCGGCCCGACCCGGCGTAAAGCCAAACGCAAAGCGGTTCCCGCTACGTAAATCGACTGGTCCTGCCTGGCTGCGCGCCAGCCCCCGGCAGGCCAGGCAAGAACCATTCAAGCCTGCTTCGAGATTTCTATGGATTTCCTTGTCATATCGCTATTGAACGGCGTGATCTATGGCCTGCTCCTGTTCATGGTGTCAGCCGGGCTGACGCTTATATTCGGGATGATGGGCATACTGAATTTTGCCCACGCCTCCTTCTACATGCTGGGCGCCTACTTTGCCTATGCCCTGCAAGGCTCGCTAGGATTCTGGGGCGCCCTGATCGCAGCGCCATTGCTGGTCGGACTGATAGGGGTGCTGGTCGAGCGCTACATCTTGCGCCGGGTACATCACCATGGCCACGCGCACGAGCTGCTGATCACCTTCGGCCTGTCGTTCATCATCGCCGAACTGGTCAAGCTGTTCTTTGGCAATTACCCGGTCAATTACCGGGTACCCGATGCGCTGGATTTTTCCGCGTTCGCCCTCGGCGGCCTGAACTACCCGGCCTACCGCGTGTTCATGGGCGTGGTCGCCATCTCGATGTTCGTGGCCATCTATCAATTGCTCACCCGCACCCGCGTAGGCATTGTGGTCAGGTCGGCGCTGTATCGCCCCAAAATGGCGGAAGCGCTCGGACATAACGTTCCGCTGGTGTTCATGGGGGTCTTCGGCGTGGGGGCCGCATTGGCCGGCCTGGCAGGCGCGGTGGCCGGCGCGTTCTACACCACCAACCCCAACATGGCGCTTGAACTGGGCGTCATGGTCTTCGTGGTGGTCGTCGTGGGAGGCCTGGGTTCGTTGGGCGGCGCGATGGCGGCATCGCTGCTGATTGGGGTCGTGACCTCCATCGCGGTCGGCATCGATGCAACACTGGCCGACTTTTTTTCGCTCTTCGGCGCACGCGCCTGGGCCGAGCAGACAGGAGGCGTCTTCATGCTGAAGATCTCCAGCCTGTCCTCGACCATCCCCTTCGCGTTGATGCTGCTTGTGCTACTTGTGCGTCCGAATGGACTGATGGGCGGCAAGGGATAGACTCATGAAGATTCAATATCTGCTTGTTGGCGCCGGCATCGTATTGCTGGCAGCCGCCCCCTTTGTGCTGTCGCAGGGTCTGATCAATGCGGCCATACCCATGCTGATCGCCGCGCTGTTCGCATGCGCCTACAACCTGCTGTGCGGCCAGGCGGGCATGCTGTCGTTCGGGCACTGCGCCTATTTCGGCATCGGCGCATTTTCAACCATCCATGCGATGAACGCGCTGGACGGAACTGGCTTGCTGCCAACGCCGCTGATGCCGCTGGCGGGCGCGGCTGGGGGCCTGATTTTCGGCGCAATTGCGGGCTGGTTCGCCACACAGCGCACCGGCACCTATTTCGCCATGATCACCCTGGCCATTGCGGAACTGTTGCACGCCCTGTCGCCGCACCTGAAAGAAATCTTCGGCGGCGAAGCGGGGGTATCGGCCATGCGCATGCCGGCTTGGGGCTTTACGTTCGGGACCACGAATGAGGTCTACTATTTGACCCTCGCATGGGTGGTGCTTTGCCTGGGGCTGCTGTACCTGATCACGCTGACCCCGCTGGGACGCCTTGCCCTGGGCCTGCGTGAAAACGCCCACCGGCTGCGTTTCCTGGGCTATAACGTTCACCGCCTGAGCGTACTGATCTTTGCCATTTCGGGCATGTTCTCCGGTATTGCCGGCGGGTTGCAGATCGTCAGCAACGAAGCGGCCAACTATGTCCTCTTCGACCCCACCCTGTCCGCCGCGGTCGTGCTCAACACCTATATCGGCGGCGTCAATGTGTTCCTGGGGCCAGCCCTGGGCGCGGCGGCGATGACATTCTTCGGCTACGTGGTGTCCGATATGACGCAGTCCTGGCTGCTGTACCAAGGGCTGCTGTTCGTCCTGGTCATGATGTTCATGCCCACAGGCATGAGCGGGCTTGCCGTCCTGGCCTATGCGTTTGTAAAGCGACTTGGGATCAAGGCCGCTGCACCCGCCGTTCTTCTTTATCTGACCGCCTCCTCGTGCTTCATCGGGGCCTGCGTTTTCCTCGTCGAGCTTCTGCGGCGCGTCTTTTCGCATGACTATATCGCACTCGCCCGAGCGGCCGATGCCACCGGCCTTCCAGCCATCGTCCTGTTTGGCTGGAGCTGGTCGCCATCGAGCGTCCCGACATGGCTGCTACCGCTGGGGCTGACGGCCCTGGGCATCGCCTGCTGGAAACTCGCGAAGATCAGCATTGCCGCACAGGAAAGCCGCGCGGCGCATCCGCAACACACCACGATTCCGTCCCCGACCGAGCAGAGGTCCGCATGACACAACCCATACTGATGCTTCACGACCTGCGCAAATCGTTCGGCGCAAGCGAAATCATTCGCGGCGTGAGCCTGGCCGTTCTACCCAACGAGCGCCACGCCATCATCGGTCCCAATGGCGCCGGGAAATCAACGCTATTTCATCTGATCTCGGGCAATGTTCGCCCCGACTCGGGCGACATTATTCTGGATGGTCGGTCCATTACGGGGAAGGCGCCGCAATCGATCAACCGTCTTGGGCTTTCCCGGTCTTTCCAGATCACCAATATTTTCCCGCGGCTGACTGTGTACGAAAACATCAGGCTCGCCGTCATGCGCGCCCATGGCTTGCAGTACTGCTTCTGGCGTTTCGTCAACGTCAACAAACAGATTCGGCAACAATGCGACCAACTGCTCGAACGGGTGCGCCTGTCTGCCCGCGCGTCCACCATCGCGGGGGAAATGGCCTACTCGGAACAGCGCTCGCTGGAAATCGCCATGACCCTGGCCTCGGATCCGACCGTGATCCTGCTGGACGAACCCATGGCCGGCATGTCGAAAGACGAGACCAGCTATACGGTCGCGCTGATCAAAGAGGTCACCGCGGGCAGAGCGCTGCTGATCGTCGAGCATGATATGGAAGTGGTTTTTTCCCTGAGCGACAGGATCAGCGTGCTGGTCTACGGCGAACTGATCGCCACCGGCACGCCCGACGAGGTCCGGCACAATGCGAAAGTGAAGGAAGCCTATCTGGGCGAGGAGGTCGCGGCATGACGCCCGAAGAACCCTTGCTGTGCATCGACAACCTGCACGCGCATTATGGGAAGAGCCATGTGCTGCACGGCGTATCGTTCGACGTACACAACAACGAAGTGGTCAGTCTGATTGGCCGCAACGGCTCGGGACGATCCACCACGCTGAAGGCGATCATGGGTCTGCTTCCTCCTTCGTCGGGCAACATCACGCTGCAGGGGAAGCGCATCTCCGGACTGCGGTCCTACGAAATTTGCCGCGCGGGCGTTGCATACGTACCTGAAGAGCGCGACGTGTTCCCCAATCTGACGGTGGATGAAAACCTGCGGATGGGCGAGCAGCCCCCGGCAACGGATACCTGCCGCTGGACCATGGAGCAAATGTTCGATTACTTCCCCAGGCTGAAAGAAAGAAGGAATACGCTGGCGGGCAGTCTATCCGGGGGTGAACAGCAAATGCTCACGATTTGCCGGTCGCTGCTTGGTCACCCCCAAGTCATTCTGATCGATGAACCCACGGAAGGACTGGCCCCGAAAATCGTGGCTGCCGTCGGAGACTGCATTCGAGACATACACCGGAAAGGCGTGTCGGTCGTGCTGGTCGAACAGAAACTGGCCATTGCCCTGAAGGTGTCCACGCGCATGTGCGTCATGGGACATGGCCGCATCGTGTATGAAGGGACGCCGCAAGAGGTCACGGGCAATGACCAGCTTCTTGCGGACTGGCTTGCGGTTTAAGCGGCGCCGCATATCGCCACTACTGGATATCAAACCAACATGAAACACGCAAAAGACAAAGTCATTATCACCTGCGCAGTAACAGGGGGTGTACATACCCCGTCCATGTCTCCCTATCTTCCATTGACGCCCGAGCAGATTGCCGCCGACGCGATCGCCGCCAGCGAGGCAGGCGCGGCCATACTGCATCTGCACGCACGCGATCCGATAGATGGCAGCCCGACCCCGGACCCGAACGTTTTCCGGCAGTTCGTCCCGCAGATCAAGGCGGCCACCGATGCGGTGATCAACATCACGACCGGCGGCAGCACCCGGATGAGCCTGGAAGAACGTCTTGCCTATCCGCTTATGGCGCAGCCCGAGATGTGCTCATTGAACATGGGATCGATGAATTTTTCCATCCATCCGGCGGCGGAGAAAATCCAGCAATGGAAGCACGGCTGGGAAAAGCCCTATATTGAAGGCATGGAAGACCTGATCTTCCGCAACACCTTCAAAGACATCAAGCATATTCTGCGCGTGCTGGGCGACGAACACGGAACGCGCTTCGAGTTCGAGTGCTACGACCTGGGCCACCTGTACAACCTTGCCCACTTCGTCAATGAAGGACTGATCAAGGGCCCTTTGTTCATCCAGTGCATCTTCGGCATTCTTGGCGGCATGGGCCCGGACCCCGAAAATCTGGTGCATATGCGCACCACGGCCGACCGCTTGTTCGGCAGGGAAAACTATCGCTTTTCAGTATTGGGGGCCGGTAGGCATCAGATGCCGCTTTCAACGATGTCCGCCTTGCTGGGCGGCAATATACGGGTTGGGCTGGAAGACAGCCTCTTCCTGGGCAAAGGCCAGTTGGCAAGCTCAAGCGCCGATCAGGTGCTGAAGATGCGGCGCATACTGGAGGAGCTTTCGTTTGACATCGCCACGCCCGACGAGGCCCGGGCCATGCTGGGACTGAAAGGGCGTCACGCCGTCGGTTTCTGACAAACCAGGCATCGGGCGGCTCGCCGCCCTGCCCACCCTTCAAAGATACTCAACGTTGCCGTCGACGCTGATGGCCTGTCCGGTAATGTTGACGGCAGCCGGCGACGAAAGGAACAAAGTCATGGCCGCGATGTCCTCCATGGTGACCATGCGGCGCAGCGATATCTTGTCCATATACTGTTCATGCATGGCCTCTTCACTGATGCCCAGCGCTTCTGCCCGGGCAGACATGACACGGCTCATGCGTTCGCCGGCCACCACACCAGGCAATACCGCGTTTACCCGCACGTTATCGGGACCCAGCTCGCTGGCCAGGGATTTCATGAGCCCGACTATGGCCCATTTGGTCGCCGCATAAGGCGTGCGATAAGGATAGCCCAGGCGGCCCGCCACCGACGACATGACAACGATATGGGGGTTGTGTTCAGACTGCCTCAGGAATGGGACCGCCTTCCTCAGGAAATAGAACTGGCTGTTCAGATTGGTGGAAATCGTCTGCTGCCACGCCGCCACATCCAGTTGGTCGATGCCACCCGTGGGACCGGCAATGCCCGCATTGTTGATCAGGACGTCCAGTCCGCCCAGCGCAAGAATCGCCTCGTCCATGATGCGGTCAACGTCGGACTGAACGCCGACATCGACCACAGCGCCTTGCATGCCGGGATATTTTTCCTTCATGCGCTGGACGGCATGTGCGTCGATGTCGCAAATATAGACCTGCGCCCCCGCCTCGTGAAACGCCTGGGCCGCCGTGCCGCCTATTCCCGCAGCACCCCCGGTAATCAATACTTTCAGGCCCGTAGGGGGCAACAATCGATCAGCAATACTCATCATTCTCTCTGCTAAAAAAACGGCGGCGCCCGCCCCACGTGGGGCTACAGGGTCAAGCCGCCCGTGGCTTCGATCACCGCGCCATTGACGTAGCTTGCGTCGTCACTGGCCAGAAAAGCGTAAATACTGGCGATCTCCTCGGGCCTGCCCAGCCGCTTCAGCGGTACCTGTTCGCACATCTTGGTCAGCACGTTGTCAGGGACGCTGGAAAGCATGGATGTTTCTATAAAGCCGGGGGCCACGGCATTGACCCGGATACCCTTCGGGCCCAGCTCGCGCGCCCAGGTTTTGGTAAACCCGATCACGCCAAATTTGGCGGCTGCATAGTTCGTCTGCCCAAAGTTTCCGTAGATGCCCACCACAGAACTTGCATTCAGGATCACGCCGCTGCCTTGTGCGACCATGGTGTGAATGACCGACTGTGCAACGTTGAAGACGCCTTTCAAGTTGACGTCTATCACCGAATCGAACTCGTCTGCGCTCATCTTCTCGAGCCGGGCATCGCGGGTAATGCCCGCGTTGTTCACCAGAACGTCTATTCCCCCAAAACGCGCCACGGCGCCTGCGACCATCTGGTCCAGGGCTGCCCGGTCTGTCACGTTAAGCGAAAACCCAAGCGCTTCCACACCCGTTTCCTCGCATGCGGCCACCGTTTGCTGTACTGCGTCGTCATTCAGGTCGCACACGACGATGGCCGCTCCCTCTTGGGCAAATTTGAGTGCTGTCGCTTTTCCGATGCCCTGGCCTGCGCCAGTAACCATTGCGACTTTTCCTTTTAGCTTCATATACACGCCACTATTAAAATAATCATCCACAATTAATGAATGCGCCGAAACCGGCAAGGCCGCGGCACCCGGGTCATAGCAAGAGATTAACGATATTTCAAACTGGTGGTAAGATCAATAACGGACACAAGGGTGTCTTTATCGGCGCTATCGGGATCCACTATGCGAAATAGAGCACCACTGTTTAATGAGCGCATCTATGCGCCCTATAAAATCGCCGCGCTGGTCGAGGTTTTAAACGAACAAGGCATTACACCCGCCCAAAGCCTGAAGGACACCGGGGTCGATGAGCAGCGCATCTACGACGCTTCGGCACTCACGTCCGTTCGGCAATACGTGGCCGTGTGCGGCAATGCCATCGCGCTGTCCGCCAACGCTGAAACCCCCTTCAAGACAGGCTCCCGCCTGCACCTGTCGGCTTACGGGATGTATGGCTATGCGCTCATGTCCTGCCTGGAAATGCGGGATTACTTCCGCCTGGGGGTAAAGTATCATTCGCTGGCCACCCCCACCTTGGTCATTGAATGGTCGGAACGCGATGGCAAGGCAATCTGGACATTTCCCGACGCCCTGCTTTTTAACGAATCGCGGCAGATCAGGCAGTTCCTGATCGAACAGCAGTTCACCCAGCATGTGACGCAGCTTCAGGACGTGTTCGGCGGGCCATGCCCTCCGCTGAAAGCCTATTTTTCCTATTCCGCCCCCCCGCATGTCCATCTTTATTCCAAATACCTGGGCTGCCCCTGCGTCTTCGATCACGACCAGTGCGAGCTGCACTACGATAGCGCCATCCTGGACATCACCCCGCCGCTGGGCCACAAGCTCACCGCCACCGTGATGCAGCAGACATGCGAGCGGCTCATTGGCCAGGCCAAGGTCAGCTCCGGAATATCGGGCGAGGTGTACCAGCGATTATTAAGACGGCCCGGCGAGTTTCCCAGCATGCAGCTTATCGCCGAACAACTGGACATGACGCCCAGAAACCTCAGGCGGCTGCTTCAGGCGGAGAACACCTCGTTTACTGAAATTCTTGACGACGTGCGCTGCTCACTGGCGACCGAATACCTTAAAACGACCAAAATGAGCACGGATGACATCGCGCTTCTCTTAGGCTTTTCCGAGCCCACCAACTTCCGGCGTGCCTTCAAGCGATGGACAGGAAAGACCACCGGGGAATACCGCGGGGATTGACAAGGGCGCCGAATAAATATATCTTACGATCTATCTTTAGATAGGTTCTGCAGCCTATAAACGATATATTTCATTCACATGCCGAGGTCAATGGTGGACCATGATGAAAGAGATGCCGTGCGCCAGCGCGGCAGCCGCTTGACCAGAGGACGCAAGTTCAATGCCGAAGAGCTGCAGCTTATGCTGCTGTCATTCCTGAACACAGCGCCCGCTCACGGCTATGAGCTGATCAAGCGTTTCAACGATATATCGCATGGCTATTACAGCCCCAGTCCCGGCGTGCTGTACCCTGCGCTCGGCCAACTAGAGACCCTGGGCCTTGCACAGGTTGAACTCAGCGGGAAACGGAAAAACTACCAGATCACGCCCGTCGGGCGTGAGTATCTACAGAGGCATGCGGAACAAGCGCAGCCGCTATTTGCCATTCTGAAGCATGCGGCGAAGAAAATGCTGTGGATAAGCCAAGCCGGCGAAAGCGAGGCCGCCGCGGCGGATGCCACAGGCTGGCTGCCTGAATTCGTCCGGGCGCGCAAAGCATTCCAGGCCGCCTTGCTGGCGCAAAGCGAATCGGACCATGGCGCGCAACGCCGCATCATTGCGGTATTGCAGCGCGCCACCCAAGAGCTTCTGCGCCTGCAAAAAAAACAGTAACAGCGCTTCACCATTTTTTGAGAACAGCGATGACAACCGATTTGCTTACCGTACAGAAAGTGCAGCACCCCATCAAAACACGCATGCTGACCGTCAAGCGCGTGACCGAGCTTAGCCCGTCGATGCGGCGCATCACGTTGACGGGCGACGACTTGGCCGGGTTTATCTCGGCCTCGTTCGACGACCATGTCAAGTTGATGGTGCCCGAAGCCGTAGGCGGCAAGCCCAACGTGCCTGCGGTGGGGCCGAAAGGCCTGCTCTTCGACGAGGGCAGGCCCAGGCCTGCCATGCGCGATTACACTCCGCGCCGGTACGACCCGGCCGCCAACGAACTGGACATCGATTTCGTACTGCATCACGAAGGGCCGGCGACCGATTGGGCCAATCATGCCGAACCCGGGCATTTTGTGGGCATAGCCGGGCCGCGGGGCTCATTCGTCATCCCGACGGCTTTCGACTGGCACCTGTTGATCGGCGACGAGACCGCCATACCGGCCATTGGCCGCCGCCTGGAAGAACTGTCGGCCACCGCCAAAGCCATCGTCGTGATCAACATCACGGCGGATGACGCCAAAGTGGCATTGACCGGCCAATGCCCGCTTGATATCCATTGGGTCGGCGCCCCGGGAACCGCCTTCCCCGGCCTGGGCGCGCTTGAATTCGCCCTTCGCAGCATCACGCTGCCGGAAGGCGAGGGCTACGTCTGGGCGGCGGGTGAATACAGCGATATCAAAGCGGTGCGCCAGTACCTGGTGGATGAGCTGGGCATCGATAAAAGCCGTATCCGCGCCGCCAGCTACTGGCGCAAATCCGCGCCCGCCACGCACGAGCACTTCGACTAGCCCGCAGCAAGTTCCGCATCCTGCCGCCATGGACGCCCTGATCACCGCCGCTGCACGCGCGCTTGCCGTCGGCGACGCGCTGGGCGCGCTCAACCGGGTCGCCCTGCGCGACGATCCGCCCGCGCTGGCCTTGCGCGGCATCGCCCTGGCCCAATTGGGCGAGTACCCGCGCGCCCGTGAGTTGCTTGTACGCGCCGGCAAGGGCTTCGGCGCCCACGAGGCGCTGGCGCGTGCCCGCTGTGTCGTGGCCGAGGCCGAAGTCGCCCTGGCTGCACGCGACTTTCGCAGTTCGCCGCGTGCTTTGGCGGCGGCCTTGAAGACGCTTGAAGCGCATGCGGATCATGCCAACGCATTGCAGGCGCGGCTCACCGCCATGCGCAGGCTATTGCTGCTTGGCCGCATTGACGACGCCCAGGCAATGCAAATGCAGCTCGACACGCGCGGCATGCCCGCTACGCTGACGGCGGTGGCCGAGCTGACCATCGCTGAAGTGGCCCTGCGCTCGCTACGCGTTGAGCCGGCACGGGTGGCGCTCCTTCGCGCACATGAAGCGGCGCAGCGCGCACGCGTGCCCGCCCTGCTGGCCGAGGTGGCGCATGCACGCGCCGCGCTTGACCAGACCGCCGCAAGGCGCCTTTTCCCCGGTGGCGCCCAGGCCCTGCGCCTTGACGAAGTCGCCACGCTATTGGCTTCGGACGCGCTGGTGGTCGACGCCTGCCGCCACGTCCTGGGGGTCGGCCCCATGCGCCAGTCGCTGGCGCGCCGGCCGGTGCTGTTCGGGCTGGCCCGTCTCTTGGCCGAGGCGTGGCCAGGCGACATCGATCGGGAAACCTTAATCGCGTCCGTGTTCCGCACCCGCCATCCGAACGAGTCGCACAGGGCAAGACTCAGGGTCGAGATCAGCCGCCTGCGCGGGCTCGTCGGGGCGCTGGCGCACATTACCGCCACGGCGCAAGGCTTTGCCCTGAAGCCGCTCGGCGGCCGCCCTGTTGTGGTGCTGGCGCCGCCCGTTGATGATGTCGAGACATCGCTGACGGCGCTGCTTGCCGATGGCGCTGCGTGGTCGACCTCTGCCCTTGCGCTGGCCCTGGGCGCCAGTCAGCGCACCGTCCAGCGCGCGCTCGCCGAACTTGAGTCGGCCGGGCGCGTCCGTTCGATCGGGCACGCCCGGGCGCGCCGCTGGCTATCGCCGCCGCTGACGAATTTCACGACAATTTTGTTACTCCCTGCTGCGCCCCCCATGGAATAAAGTTGTCTTACGGCGCCTATCCAGGGCGCGTCACAAGGAGCCAGCGATGACACGGAAGACAAACCAAGACACCCCCCAGGCCATAAGGGGCACGGCGCAGATCGTCAGGGAATACGGCCCATTCCCTGATGCCGACTGCGTACATGGCGTGACCTGCGATGGCCGGCACGTATGGGCGGCCACGGGTGCGCGGCTGATCGCGTTCGAGCCCGAAAGCGGCGCGGTCACAGGCACGCTCGACCGGGCTTGCGATGCCGGGACCGCCTTCGACGGCACCTATCTATACCAGATCGCCGAAGAACGCATCGACAAGATCGATCCCGCCACCAACAAGGTGGTGGGATCGGTTCCCGCCCCCGGCCAGGGGTCCGATTCAGGGCTTGCGTGGGCCGAGGGAAGTTTGTGGGTGGGCCAGTACCGCAACCGGAAAATCCACCAGATCAATCCGGATACCGGCGCCATCCTGCGCAGCATCGAATCCAATCGCTTCGTCACCGGCGTGACGTGGGTCGACGGTGAACTATGGCACGGGACATGGGAAGGCGACGAGAGCGAACTTCGCCGAATCGATCCAGACACCGGCGCCCTGCTCGAACGACTGGACATGCCGGCCGGCATAGGCGTCAGCGGACTGGAGTCCGACGGGGCCGACCTCTTTTACTGCGGCGGTGGCGAAAGCGGAAAGGTCCGCGCCGTGCGGCGTCCCAAAACAGACACGCCGTGACCAGGCGCGCGGCCAAAGGACCCTGCACGCAATAACCGCACAGCGCCGGAGGACGGCGGGCTTACTTGCCGCGTGCCGTTTTCCTGCCCCGCCCTGCCTTGGGGGTCTCGGCCCCCCTGTTCGGGCTCAGGTCATGGGTGTCAATCTGTTCCATCCAGGACACCGCATCGACATACGACAGGAAGTGCTGCAGATAGCCGGGTGACACTTCACGCATCAAAGACAAGGAACGATGAACGAGACTGCTAGAGTTGATCGGACCCGCATTGTCAGGCACCTGCTCCTGCGACGCCCGCAATTGCCGTCTTGTACGCAGGCGCGCCCAGGTCCCTTGGAAATATTCGACCGCCGGCAGCTCTGGATAAGTGTCCGCCGGCAATACGGCGCCCTGCCGCAAAACATCTTGCTCGGCAGCGCGCTTCTGGCTAGTGATGTAGCGCGCCAATTCGGCAAGCGGGCCCGGGACGGATGGGCGCGCGCCATCCGCGACCGCGGCTTCCCGCGCCTGGCCGGCTGGCGCAGCCGTCTTGTCAATCTTCATGGCTGGCCTGCATGGAAGGCCTGGGCACGGGCGCGATCTCGACACGCCGGTTCCTGGCCCGTCCCGCCTCGTCCGCATTCGACGAGACCGGCTGCTCGGCGCCGAAGGCCGCCGCAAACACCCGGGAAGACGGCACGCCCTCGTCAATCAGCGCCCGCGTCACCGTCAACGCGCGCTGGGCCGAAAGCTCCCAGTTGTCGGCAAAACGAAGATTCCCCTCGTGCACCTGCTGATCGTCGGTAAAACCGCTGACCATCAGCGCCTGGTCCTGCGCCTGCAAATAGTCCTTGAGCGGGCCGACCAGGCTGTTCAGCACCTCGCGGCCCTCGGCCTGCAGTTCGGCCGAATTCAGGGCAAACAATACGCTGCCGCTGATCCCTATGCGTCCGTTGACCAGCGTTACGCTTCCTTCGGCCAGCGGCCGGGCCAGTGCCTCTTCCAGAGACTTGCGGCGCTGCGTTTCTTCCTGCCGATGCCGGATTTCGTCTTCGAGCCGGACCGAGAGCTCCAGCTGCACGCCGATCACGCCCACCAGCACCAGCACGAAAGCGCCCAGCAACACAGACATCAGGTCGCCAAAAACAGCCCAGACCGACCCGAAGGACTCTACGTCCGTACCCAGGTCCTCTTTCATGCGGCGTCGGCCCCGGTAGGCGCGCCCCGATCGGCCAGTTGCTGGAGTTCTTCGATGATCTGTTTTTGAGACAGTATGCTCAAGTCGACGACTTCCCTGGCCTGCGCGACGTAATAGGCCAGTTGCTCATCGCTGCGCGTCATGGATTTGTCGAAGGCGGCCTCGATGCGTTCCAGCCGCTCTTGCAAGGACACGCTCGATTGACTGAACTGCTGAACCGCCACGCCGAAGGCATCGCCCAGGCGCGCGACATCGGCGGCGCCGTTTGCAACCTGCGCGGCCACCTGAGTCAGCTTGCCGGTTTCGGCTTCGATGTGGCCGGTGAACTGCGTGCTGACCCGATTCAGCACATCGGCCGATGTGTTCACCAGCCCGTCGACGGCGGCACGCTGCTCGGACGAGGCGTGATTGATCGTGTCCAGCAGCGTGCCCACGGTTTCCAGCAGGCGGCTGCGTTCTTCCAGCATGCTGTTGTCGCGCGCCAGGCTGTCGGACAGTTTCTGGCGCAATTCGCCGATCACTTCGGCAGCCGCCTTGGGCGCCTCGGAAGCCGTCTGCAGCAACTTCGCGATCTCGGCGATCGTCGCCTTGGCATTGGCCTGGGTTTCAGATGAAATATCCCGCGCGGTCTGCGCCAGCGCGTCGCAGATCTCTTGCTGACGGCTTGCCGCATGGGCGCCGGCCTGCTCCCAGTCGCTGCGCTGGGCGGCCGCCATGCCGGACAACGTATCGGTCCAGGCGGCCAGCCGCTGCGCGTCCTGCGAGGCCAGCCGGGCCTGCAGGTCGTCCTGCGAGCGCCCCACGGCTTGCACGAGCGACACCGCATGCTGTTCCATGGCGGCCACGGCGGCCGTCAATGCCTGCTGGTTGTCATCGGCCAGTTTCTGGCTGCTGCGCTCATGCTGCGCCAGGCCTGCTTGCCACGCTTGCGCCAGGGCATCGGCCACCGCGGCCGCCGCGCTTTGGGCATGGCTGGACACCCCATCCAATTGCTGCTGCACGGCATCCCTGACCGTGTCATGCAGGGCCGCGCTCTCGCGGGCAAGACGGCTCATCGTCGCTTCAGCGACAGGTTGAATGGCCGTGCCGGCCGCGCGCGCGCCCTCGGCAATGCCTTCTTTCAACGACTGCTCCACCGACGCGGCCAAGCGCGTGTAGGCGGCTTCGGTCCTGGCCTGGAAGGACTCCTGGCCAGCCGCCAGCCGCTCATTCATGGCCTGGTGGTGCCGGTCCATGGCCGCCATGAGCGCTGCCAGCTTGTCAACCACGGCCGGCAGGACTTCCGTCTGGCGCTGCAATAGCCTAAGGCGCTCTTCACGCTGATGCGCCAGCGAATAAGACCGCAGCGTTGTCGCGATTTTTGTGTCTAGCCATTGGGCCGCCCCGATACGTTCACGGCGGCACAAGGCGGAAAGCAGCCCCAGCATCGCGGAAGTGGCCACACCGGCCACCGACGTGCCGAACGCAAACCCCAGGCCTTTGACCGGCTCGGCCATCGATGCGCGAATGGCATGCAGGTCGGTCGCGCTTTCCAGGGCAAGCCCGGTCCCGCGCAAGGTAGCCACCATGCCCAGGAAAGTGCCCAGCATCCCGAGCAGCACCAGCAACCCCACCAGATACGGCGTCAGCGCCGGCCCGGGCAGGCTTGCGCGCTCGCCCTCGATACGCAGGCGCACCGCATTGCGCAAACCGGGCGCAAGCCGCCGCAGCCATTCGTCCAGGTCGGACAGCGGTTCGGACAGGCCGTCCAGTGCTCGCGTCAAGGTGCTGGTTGCCTGCTGGTAACGGTAAAGCTCGAACGCGCCCACCAGATACACGGCGACAATCAGCACCGTCACCGCCAACGCCAGCGGATTCGTCGTGACATAGCGGGCGCCTATCCAGCACGCCACAGCCAGTCCCAGGATGAAAATAAAAAGATGAAGGAATCGGTTCATTATGTTCATGTGTTAACCGCCACGCAGGGCGGCCAGCAGCCCTTGCACCGGTTGTAAACGAAAATCCAGTTCGGCCAGCAATACGCGCTGCATGTCTTGGCGAAATACCGGCAGCCATGCAGCCGGCCCCTGCAGGGCGGCCGGCTCGTCGGCTTCCCCGGCTTTGCGCAGCCGCTCGAAATGCCCCTCAAGCAGGCCAGGCACACGCATGAGCAGGCTCAACTCTTGCTCGGCCAGTGCCTGCTCCATGGCGGCATCGACCGCCGCAAGGCGCGCGCCCTCCGGCGACCTGGAGACCAGCATGGCGCGCAAACCGCCGCGCAAAGCGCCAATGCTGCTTTCCATAGACTGCTGCAGCCCGACATAGCGCCGTCGATAGCTGTCGTACTCGACAAGCGGCGGCGGCGCGTTGGGCGCGCGCGGGGCTTTAGGCCGCATCCGGTTGCGCTGACGGGCAGCCGGCGCAAGGTCATCGCCCGCAATGGCGCTCTCGAGCGCGGCACGCACCCGGGCATATTCGCGCTCCCCCGCCTCGCCCGGCGCCGGCGCGCCCGCCGGTACCGATGGCGGGCTTCCTTTCAGGGCTGCGGACAAGGCAATGGCATCGGCCCACCCCAACCGCTGGCTGAGCCAAGCGGGAGCAGCCAGCAAAGGTTCCGAAAAACGGGCGTCTGTCAGGCGAGCAAGCAGGCGGACCAGCGTCGGGCCGCTGATCCCTGTGCGCCGTGGCGGATCTTGCACCATACCGTCAAGGTCAAAAACCTATGAGTTTACACGGCAGCCGCTTGTTACGGACGCCGGGACAGCCTAACGGCCCGGGAAGCGGCTCTCGAGCGCCCCCACTCTTTCATTATGCGACCAGGCTGCGGCGATGGCCCTTGGGTTGCGCCGCCGCAGCGACCTGTCCAGCCAGCGCAGCAAGCCCGTGATGCCGGCCAATATCCAGGCCAAGGGGACCAGCACCAGGCGCAACAGCAGCAAAAGGGGAAGCAGCACGAGCGTCCAGCCCACCACCTGCGTCAGACCGACCGGCAGGCCGAGTTTTTCCGCTACGGACCCGAGCATGGAGTTGATGACGCTGGGGTGCCGGATGGCGACATAGGCCAGCACCGCCGGCGCCCCGTACTTCACCAATCTGGCGCCGATCACGCTTGTGCGCCACAAACCGGACCCCAGTGCCGCCGAGCGTTCGGAAAACGTCAGGGAGCGGCCGCCCACGGCGCCCGCCCTGCCCATACGCAATAGCTTGAATGCGCTGACGCCGACGGCGACATCCACCGCCGCCCAGCCCACATCAGCCAGAGCGACCGCCTCGTCCCGGCGCAGTTTAGTTTCCAATCCCTTTATGCCGGCCGCAAAAAAGCTGTTGATACCCTCAAGCACGCGTTCGGTCTGGACCCAGCCTACTTGCCCGTCCGGGCTCAACACGAACTGCCCAAGGAAATCGTAGCCTTCCGCCTTGATGAACTGGATCGCATACCTGCCTCGTTCTTCTCCGGAGAGCGCGCCATGGGCGGCCTCGTGAACAGGTGCGCCCTCGTTCCACAGCTGCCGAATCGCGCTCAGCGCCGACCGGGCTGTTTCGCTTACGCCCCGCATGAATTCCAGGGTAAAGATTTCGTGCTTGATGAAATAATCGATAGGCAGGATGACATCTTCGCCGTAGCGGCGCAGCACATCCTGAAATTCCTGGCCTTCTCCGAACATCAGGAAGACGGGCCTTGCCATATCGGGATAGCGCAGCAGCGCCAGCCTTGCTTTGGCAAGCAGCACCGGATCGTCCGCATAGGCCAGAAAAAGCGCCTGAAGCTCGGCAGGCTCGGCCGCCAGCTCATCCGCCAGCGCCGGCATGGCCTGCTCGACCTGCAAATGCACCAACTGCGTCTCTAGCGGCACAGGCTCATACAGGCGGGCGATCAGCAGCGCGCTCAGGAAGGCAAGCAGGATGGCCGCAAACAGCGTTTTCATAAGCCATGCCCGATGGCCGGCGCGCGGAAACGTTCGCGGCGGCAGTTGAAACGGCCCGGCCCAGGCGCTCGCATCACGAGCCCGCCTGGCCGTGCCTGCGCCATTGGGCCAGCGGCTTCAGGACTTGGGGCTCCCTGGGGCGCTGCAACAAGGCTTCAAGCCGGGACTCGTAAGCGACCCGATAAGGCTTCATCTGATTCTTCAAGAAGGCCTCGACGCTGGGTTCGGCCCACCGCTCATAGAGCGTGAACAGGTGCGCGTCGTGGGCATCCTGGTGCAGGTCGCATGAAATGAAAGCGTCCTCTTTGGACATCGCTTCAATCACCGCATGCACGGCCTCCTTCCATTCGTCGACACGGTCGGGCCGAACGTAGAGCTTGACGTAGAAAACCAGATCCTCGTTTGGCATGGGGGCTTCTCCTTTCATGCGCTGGCGCCGTCGAAATGCTGAAGCTCCAGCGAATCCAGGTCTATCGAGGGGACACAGCGCAGATTGACCGCACAAACGGCTGAGCCATCCGGGTTCGCCCCCAGGGCAAAGGGTTCGGTGCCGCACTGCCGGCAAAAACGGTGGTCGATCTTGTGCGTGTTGAATTTATACGAGCCAAGCGCTTCCTGGCCCTGCTTCAAGGCGAACTGCCCTGCCGGAAAAAAGGACAGTAAAAAACCCTTGCTTCTGCAGTGCGAACAGTTACAGCTGATCGCCGCGGTGGGGGGTTGGGCATCGATCTCAAACTTGACGGTACCGCAGTGGCAGCTTCCTTCAAATGACATAGCAGCTCCTGATCCTGGCACGAAAACACCTTATAGAACGCGGCAACCCTTCTTTCGCGTTCCAAGGCAGGAATCAATTAGTTTACTGTCATTTCGGCGGTGTAACGGCCGTGGTCCTTAATCGGGACCGGATGCCGGACGCTTCCAGGTGAATTTCAGCTCCGTCGCCTTACCCGGCGTGATCGTCACGTCGCTTGACTGTGTTTCGCCCGCATACGTCACGGCAAGCTTATAGCTTCCCGGATCCGGATTCGCCAGAAAATAAGGACCTGTCGACGTTGCATCCAGAACGGTTTCTCCTTGTGCGCCGCGTAGCTGCACGTGTACGTTGCCGGCGTAGGGCGAGGAAGCGCTTCCCGGAGCAGAAACCGCAAATGTAAGCGCCAGTGCGTAGTGTGATCGTGCTTGCTTGAGCGCCGTGGATTCTTCCTGCCCGAAGCCGCCTGTTACATACGGGATGCCGTTGGCGGTCTGGGTTGGCGGAAGCTGCGCTTGCGCGGCACCCCCCAGGACGGCGCCACCCAGTATGAGTGGCGCCAAGGCTGGCGACAAGCGCCTGATCATCATATTGTGCTTAGCCACCATTGCGCTCCGGATCGGGGGGAGTATAGGCAAGCCCGGCTTCGCTTTCGGACACAACCCTGTCGGGCTCCACATCGTCCTCTAACGGTGCTTCGCCCGTATTTTCAACCTGCGGCCGCTCTCCGGTGTTATGCCGATCGCTGTCCGTGTCGGGCTGATTGGCCGGTAAATCGTTACCCGAATCGGACGAGTCGCTAGGGCCCAGCGCGGGCTCCGTCAGTCCGGTCTTCAACACATTGGCCTCTTCTTCATCCTTGTCTTGCCGTGCCAGTTCCAAATCTTTATCTGTCACCATGATGATCTCCGTTTATGGCGTATCCAGCCCCAGCCGCTCGTGCCACTGGGCAATGGACTCTTCCGGGTAAGCCTTGAACAATTTGTCTGCGGGATGCGCTTCGATCTCAGCCCATGATGCCTTGTCATCCAGAAACAGGTGGGTGTGTTCGGGCGGCACCGGCAGGGCGGTGTCTATGGCCGAGGCGAAGGGATGGATGAGGTCGGGCCATTCCGGACTGAACAGCCACAGCGCGCTGCCGCAGCGGCTGCAGAAGTGGCGCTCGGCGCTGCTTTCCTGCCGCTCGTCGCTGCCGGGCTGCGCAAGCAGCGCATGATAAACAGAAATGTGCTGGGCGCCGGTCAACTTCATCGTGCGCGCATCGGCGCTGAGATTGATGGCGTACCCGCCCCCGCCCTGCGTTTTGCGGCAAATGGAGCAATAGCAGCGCTGATAAGGATAGGGATTGATGCTTTGGACCGCGAACTTTACAGCGGCACAATGACATGATCCTTCCAATTGCATGATGTCCTCCTTCAAGCTGGTTCTTCCTGCCTGGAACGGCTTGCTTTTCAGGCCGCCGCCCTGACTTCCGGCAACAGTCCCGATTGGAGGCTTGCCAGCAAAAGCCGTACCCGCCTATCCGGCCGGCGCCCGGATCCCGACCTGCGCAGGCCGTATGCCGTAGCGGCGCCGGAAGGCGGTGGAGAAATTGGCCGGGTTGGAATAGCCTGCCAGCCAAGCGGCATACGCCACGCTGACGCCATCCCGTTCAAGCGCCTGGCGGGCGCGGGCCAGGCGCGATTCACGCAGATAAGCAACCACCGTCGTGCCCCACACTGCGCTGAAGTGGCGTTGCAGCGTATTGACGCTGACGCACACATGCCTGGCGATCTCCTCCAGGCTGAGCGCATCGGCCTGCCCGCTGTCCAGCAGATCGCGCAATTGTTCCATTCGCTCCCGGTCGCGCTTGCGCAAGCCCGGCGCGGCGGGCTCGGGTGCAGCGCCCGCCAGGTTGGCGAGGGCTTCAACCGCCAAACCGAGCGCGCGCGATTCCTGATACAAACGCCACAAGGACGGAGCCAAGACGGGCGGACGCAGCATTTCCTCGACGACAGCCACGGCATTCGCTGAGATATTCCATGGCCGCACCGACAAATGGCGCTGCGCGAACGCCATGCAGGCTGCCGATTCCGCGCCCAGGCGGGCCTGCAACCAGCCCGCGTCCATGGTCAGGCTGACGGTGCGCTCGACATCGCCGCGGCTTGAACGCCGCAAGAAGGTGGCGGGCTCGGTCACAGACATCAGGGCGCCGCGCAAACCGCCGGCGGCTTGCGGCCCCATCAGCAATCGGCGCCCTCCGATGACGACCTCGACCTTGCCGCCCACCACCAAGGCAATCCGCAGGCCCGGTTTCACAACACCCTGAATCACCGCCCCTTGCAGGTCTCGTGCATCGACACGATGCAGGATAAGGCCCTGGGCGAGCTCCACCGTCTCGACCATGCCATCGAACATGGCGCAACCTGCCGCCGGAGGCGGATAGTATTGGGGCGCGGCGGGGCGCGCCTGCCCGTGCGCCCCAAGGGGGGCGTCAGCATTCTGGCGGAAAGTCGAAGCGAACGTCGGCACGGCGGGCGTCAAGAGAGAAATGGGGATTTAGCAAAGGTTTTCGATGATGTGGCAATACATGCGCCTAGAAGGACCTGAGATAATTCCGTGGCTTTAATGCTATTAGAAATCATTCTCAATAAACTGGCAAATACGCTCCGGAAGTCATCCTATGTCCCACACTCCTTTTTTCCCCTTGCAGTACGCCGCCGTCGCGGTCGCCTTGGCCCTGTCCGGCACCGCCCTGGCCCAAACCGGCACACAAGCGCAAAACGCGTCCCAGGTTCAGGAAATGGAAGCGGTTCAAGTGCTTGGCACGGCAGAACAGGAAATCAAGGAATCGCTGGGGGTCTCGGTCATTACCGCCGAAGAAATCATGCGCCGCCCGGCCACCAATGATCTTGCAGACATCATTCGCCGCGAGCCGGGTGTGAACCTGACCGGCAACAGCGCCAGCGGCGCGCGCGGCAACAGCCGCCAGATCGACATACGCGGCATGGGGCCGGAAAACACCTTGATCCTTATCGACGGCAAGCCCACGACATCGCGCAATGCGGTGCGCTATGGATGGAACGGCGACCGCGATACCCGCGGCGACTCCAACTGGGTGCCGGCCGAAGAAGTCGAACGCATTGAAGTCATACGAGGCCCCGCGGCCGCCCGCTATGGGTCGGGCGCAATGGGCGGCGTGGTCAATATCATTACCAAGCGCCCTGGCGACAAGGCAAGCGGGTCCGTGACCTACTATCACAATCAGCCGGAAGACAGCAAAGAAGGCCATACCAACCGCGTCAACTTCCATGTGTCCAGTCCCATTACGGATACCCTCAGCATGCGGGTATACGGCAACTACAACAAGACACAACCCGACGCGCGCGATATCAACGCCGGCCGGGCGACCACCGACGACACGGGCATTCCCGACACGGCAGGCCGCGAGGGCGTCGTCAACAAGGATATGAACGCGCTCTTTTCGTGGCGGCCCGACCGCAGCAATACCGTGGACCTGGATCTCGGTTTCAGCCGCCAGGGCAATCTGTTTGCAGGCGACACGATGAACAATGTCAATAGCGAGTTCTCCGACAGCCTGTACGGAAGCGAAACCAATGCCATGTACCGCGAGAATTACGCGCTGACGCACCGGGGCGACTATGATTGGGGCACATCGCGCGCATCGATCGGCTACGACTACACGCGCAATGCACGGCAGGCGGAAGGCCTGGCGGGCGGTCCCGAAGGCGCGCCGGTCGACCAGGGATGGAGCACAGCCAGGCTAAGAAACCTGCGTGCGAGCGGGGAAGTCAACGTCCCCTTCAATCTGGGCTTCGAACAGGTCGCCACCGTGGGGGTGGAATGGCTGCGCGAATCCCTGGACGACCCTTCGGGCACGCGGCAAACCTATTCCAGCGGCAGCATCGGCAACATAGGCTACGAAAACCGCGACTCTAAAAGCAAACAGAGCAGCTATGCGATCTTCCTGGAAGACAATATCGAAGTCAATGACCGCACAATTTTGACGCCCGGCGTGCGGATGGACCACAGCAACGAATTCGGCAGCAACTGGAGCCCCAGCCTGAACGCCTCGTACGACGTCACGGACGCCCTGCGGCTCAAGGGCGGCATTGCGCGCGCCTACAAAGCACCCAATCTGTATCAGTCCAACCCCAACTACCTGCTCTACAGCAGGGGCAATGGCTGCCTGGCTTCCGAGACCAACTCCGGGGGCTGCTATCTGGTCGGCAACGAAAACCTGTCGCCCGAGACCAGCGTCAACAAGGAAATCGGGTTTGAGTACGACCCCGGAACCTGGCGCGTCAGCGCGGCCTATTTCCGCAATGACTACAAGAACAAGATCGTGGCCGACACCACCATGCTGTACCGCCTGCCCAATGGCGCGCGCGTGCTGCAATGGAGCAACAGCGGCAAAGCCGTGGTCGAAGGCCTGGAAGGCAATCTGTTCGTTCCGCTGACGCCCGACCTGGACTGGAATACCAATTTCACCTACATGATCCAATCCAAGAACAAGACCACGGGCGAGCCGCTCAGCATCATCCCTGAATACACGATCAACAGCACGCTGGACTGGTTCTATAACGAGCAACTGTCATTCCAGGCCAATGTCACGTACTACGGCAAGCAGACGGGCCCGTCATTCAATGCCCGGACAGGCGAAGCATTGAGCGGCGACGGCCTGAACACCGTCAGCCCCTATGCGCTTGTCGGCCTGAGCGCAGGCTATGAAGTCAGCAAGAACCTGCGCTTCCGCATCGGCGTGGCCAACCTGTTCGACAAGAGACTGTACCGGGAAGGCAACGCCACCTCGGCAGGGGCGTACACCTATAACGAACCCGGACGCGCCTACTACGCCACCATGACGGCTTCGTTCTAGCTGGATAAAAAGCAAGCTGGTAAAGTGCTGGACACCACCCACGTCCACAGCCGAAAACCGCCGCCATGACATCAGCCGCCTCCGCCGGGGCCGAAACGCCCCGCAGCCCGTGCATATTCTGCGCCATTGCGAACAAGGAAATCCCTGCGCGCATCATTCACGAAGACGATGACTTCGTGGCCTTCCTGGATATCAATCCCATACGGCCCGGGCATGTGCTGATCGTCTCGCGCGCGCATCATGCCTATTTCGACGACCTGCCCTCTGACGTGGCCGCCCGCATGGTGCAACTGGGCCAACGGCTTTCCAAAGCCATGAAGCGCATCCATGGCGTGGAACGCGTCGGTTTCCTGTTCACCGGCACCGATATCGCCCATGTGCATGCGCATGTGGTGCCTTTATGGGGCCCCACCGATATCACTTCCTCGGCTTATATCGAGCAGCAAGACCTCAGCTTCCGGCCCGCGCCGCGCGCATCCGATGAGGAATTGGCGAAGCAATCGCAACGGTTGCGGCAGGCGCTGGACGGCGCCCATTCGATACCCGAGTAACAATCAGCTTCCGTAGCGCCCACCCTCTGCCCGTAGGGACCCGCGGGCTATCTGTCGTGTTTTTCCGGCACAGTTTCGCAGCGTCCAACCATGTAGCCCAACCCTGTAGTATTGCGACAATGAATGAAAACAATTACCATTACGCGCTGAACTTAATTGTTATTAATTGCAAGGTTGGATAATGAATATGACCGGGCCGCACACGCCACACTCCATCGATGCCTTTAAACCCGGCATGCCCAAGCGGCTTTCAAGCCGCGCCGTCGTTGCTGCGCTCGGTACTGCTTCGCTGATCGGATTTCCGCTGGCTGTACACGCCCAGCAGAGCGGCACCGTCGAGTTGGCGCCCATCACGGTGACGGGTGCGGCCGAGGGCGACCTTCCGGCGCCCTACGCCGGCGGCCAGGTCGCACGTGGCGGCGGGCTGGGCGTGCTGGGGTCGGCGGACGTCATGGACACCCCCTTCAGCACCACCAACTATACGTCGCAGATGCTCGAGGACCAGCAAGCCCGCAGCCTGGCCGATGTGGTCGTCAACGAGTCGTCGGTACGCATCATGACCTCCACCGGCAGCTTCAGCGAAGACTTTCAGATCCGGGGCTTTAATGTCAACAGCGGGGATGTTGGCCTGAACGGCCTGTATGGCCTGACCTCGTCCAACCGCATGCCGGCCGCCCTTATGGAGCGCGTTGAGGTCCTCAAGGGCCCCGGCACGCTGATGTACGGCATCAGCCCCAGCGGCGCGGTCGGCGGCAACATCAATGTCATCACCAAACGTGCCGGCGATGTCCCCCTGACCCGCCTGACCACGACTTACGAAAGCAAGTCGGTCCTGGGCACGCACCTGGACATGGGCCGCCGCTTCGGCGACGACAACCAATGGGGCATACGCGTCAACGGCGTCTATAAAAATGGCAAAACCAGCCTGGACGATGGCCGGCAAAAGTTCGGCCTGGGCGCGCTGGCGCTGGACTACCGCTCGCCTGACCTGCGGTGGTCGCTGGATGCCTACTCGCAGCGCGAGAACATCGACAACTTCCGCTCGCAGAACGGATTCCGGCCGGGCATCACGCGCATTCCCTCGGCGCCTTCGGGACACCGCGCCATCTATCATGGCGCCGACTTGACGGTTTTTGATTCGACCATCGCCTCGCGCCTTGAGTACGACATCTCCGATAATCTTATGGTGTACGCGGCGGGCGGCTATCGATACGGCGGCAGCGACCAGGATTTTCCCTCTGCGCGCACCATCAACGGCGTCGATGAGCAGGGCAACTTCCATGTGATCAATTCCTGGTACGACGCCTATTCGCGCAACAAAACCGGCGAGATCGGCGCGCGCGCGAACTTCGACACGTTCGGGGTCAAACACCTGCTTACTCTGTCCGGCTCGATGCTCAGGTCGGAAGCGGGCAGCTTTTACCTGTCGGCGCCTGCGGGTCAGTCGATCGACTCCAATATCTACGATCCGGTACCGATCATCCCCATGACGGGCGACCGCCATGCGCCGGCGAAAGCCTCGGAAACCACCCTGTCCAGCCTGTCACTGACCGATACGCTGTCGTTCGCCAACGACAGGGTCCTGATCACCGGCGGTTTGCGCCATCAGCAAGTCAAGTCGGATAACTTCGGCGCCACAGGCCAGGTCACCTCATCGTATGACGAAAGCGCTGTCTCGCCGCTTGTCGGTATCGTCGTGCGCCCCCTGGAAAACGTCTCGGTGTACGGCAACTTCACATCGGGCCTGACCCAAGGCAGCACGGCCCCCATCGGCACCGCCAATGCCGGTGAAGTCTTCGCCCCGTACAAGTCCAAGCAGTACGAAGCAGGCGTGAAAGTGGATTGGGATCGCGTCATCACCACGATTTCGGTCTTCCAGATCGACCGCCCGAACGCCATTACCGACCCGATCACCAACGTCTATAGCTTCAACGGCGAGCAACGCAACCGCGGTCTGGAACTGTCGGCGGTCGGCGAAGTCGTGCCCGGCCTGCGCCTGATGGCCAGCGCCACCTTCTACGATGCCAAGCTGCAGCGCACCGCGGGTGGGGTGAACCAGGGCAACAAGGCCAGCGGCGTGCCCAAGCACACGTTCAACCTGGGCGCCGATTGGGATGTGCCGGGGGTTGCGGGCTTGAGCCTGAACGCGCGCGCCATCCACACTGCGGCAACGCCCTATGACGCGGAAAATACCCTGACGCTGCCGTCGTGGACCCGTTACGACCTGGGCGCACGCTACCGCACCAAGGTCATGGGCAAACCGGTGACGTTCCGCGCCAACATCGAAAACCTGCTGAACGAGAAATACTGGCTGTCCAGCAGTTCGCGGCTCACCGTGGCGACGGTCGCCGCGCCGCGCACCGTCCTGCTTTCGGCCGAAATCGAGTTCTAAGTTCCAGACGCTTCACCGAAGGGTTTCGTCCATGCCCATGCCGCAGCCACAGGTGGCGGCATGGGTTTTTCAATGATGGGCGGCAAGTTCACAGGGCCAAGTCGACAATGACCCGCCCCTTGACCTGCCCGCTGAGCAGCTGATGGGCGACATCGATGCTGTCTTCCAGGCCGATGGTATCCGCGATTTCATCCAGCAGATTCCTGTCGGTTTCTTGAGCCAGGCAGCTCCATGCCTTGTTTCGCGCCTCTTCATTCGCGTAGACGCTGTCAATCCCGGCCAGCGTGATACCGCGCAAGATGAAGGGAGCCACGGTTGCAGAAAAATCCATCCCTTGCGCCAAGCCGCAGGCCGTCACAACCCCGCCATAGCGGGTTTGAGCGCATACGTTGGCAAGCGTATGGCTGCCGACACAATCCACCGCCCCGCCCCACCGCTCTTTCTGCAAGGGCTTCCCGGCCTCGGACAGTTCGGCCCGGTCGATAACGGCTGCCGCGCCAAGCGCCTGCAAGCGCTCCGCCTCGGCGGGCCGTCCCGTTGATGCGTGCACCTCGTAGCCGCGCCTGGCAAGCAGGGCAACGGCAAAGCTGCCCACCCCGCCGTTAGCGCCCGTCACCAGAATCGGGCCATCGCCGGCCTTGACGCCATGGCGCTCCAGTGCCAGCACGCTCAGCATTGCCGTGTATCCGGCGGTGCCTATGCTCATGGCGTCTTTGGCGCTCAAGGAAGCCGGCTTGTGGGTCAACCACTCGGCAGGGACCCGCGCGACCTGCGCCAAGCCGCCCCAGTGCACCTCTCCCATGCCATGCCCGTTCACGATGACTTCACTGCCCTCGGAGAAATCGGCACGGCTGCTTCGGGTCACGATGCCGGCCAGATCAATGCCGGGCACCATGGGCCACTTTCTGACGACCGGGCCGCGCCCCGTTATTGCCAGGCCGTCTTTATAGTTCAAGGTAGAGAACGACACCTGCACCTCCACGTCGCCTTCCGGCAGTGCAGCAGGATCCACCTGCTCTACGCTTGCCTGGGTCGACCCATCCTCTGCCTTGCGCAACATCAATGCCTTGAACATGTCTAGCTCCTTAAAAATAGACCAGTCGGCTCTGGACCGGAAAAAAAATTCAGCGAATCCTGAGAAAAGAGAAGAATCCTTCCGCAAACACCCTCATGGGCCTAGTCGAGCGCGTCAGTTTTGACCTCAAAATGGCGCCCTCCCATCCGATCCAGAAGAATTCCGCCAGCTCGTCCACGTCCAGCGAAACATCCAGTTCTCCGGCCTCTTGCGCCTGGCGAAGGCAGTGGCTCGTCTGCGATTCCCACTGTTTCAGGACCATCTCAAGACGCTCCCGGAAATCCTCGTCAAGGCCGGCCATTTCCTGCGCCAGGTTGCCGACCAGGCAGCCCCGCTGAAAGCCGTACTTTTCCATGCCCCGCTCGGCTTCTTGCACAAAAAGCGTCAGGCGTTCCAGGGCGGGCGTTTCGTCGCACGTGAGCACGCGCTGCAGCTTCCGGTGAAAGTAGTCGGCATAGGCATCGATCACCGCCAGTCCGAAGTCTTTTTTGCTGCTGAAGTAATGATAAAAAGACCCCTTGGGCACGCCTGCGGCGCGCAGGATCTGGTCGAGCCCGGTGGACTGGAAGCCGGCCTGCGTGCATAGCTCCACACCGACGCGGACCAAGATATCGCGAGCAGAGTCTCGGCCGGCTTTCTGACTGGGTACGCGCATATTTGCTATTCTCTATCAAACACGCCTTAATACTAGACCAGTCTATTAGAAGCAGGCATTAATGGTTTACCCCTACATTTACCCGGCTCTGCCGCCGCAAGCGATGATCGTGTCTTGCCTTAGTGAAGGCAGGATCTGCTGGCGGCCCGTTCGGGGAGAAGGGTAATATGCCCTCTCACGAAAACAATCATGGAGACTACGGTGAACACGCCGCTTACCGATCCACCAGACACGCCGGCACTGCCCTGAATGGCGGTGGCTCCGATGAAATTCAGCCTCAAGAACCTGGAACTTGTTTTACTGGTTGCGGAACACGGTTCGGTCACCCGCGCCGCGCAGCTTCTGGACACCACGCAATCCTTCGTCAGCAAGCAGATTGTCCGGCTGGAGGAAGACTGGGGCGACCGCCTGTTTGAACGCACGGGCCGGGGCATGCGGCTGACCAGCTTCGGCGAGACCATCTTGCCCCAGGTCAAGACCCTGATCGCGCAAGCGCAGCAGCTGGACCATTCCATTACCGATAACGCAGGCATCCCCGCCGGAAACGTACGGGTGGGCGTGGTGCCGTCCATGTCCCGGCAACTGCTGCCCAGGCTGGTCGCCGACATCCAGGAGCGCGCGCCCGCCGTGCGGCTGATGGTGCTCGAGAGCTTTACCGGTGTACTGGAAGAAAAACTCATCACCGGCGAGTTGGACGTGGCCGTGATGAACCGCTACCAAGCCAAACGGGATCACGAAGATGCTTTGGGCTATGTGGACACCATGCTCATCGGCAAGCCGGGGTCGCCGGTACTGGCGGAAGCAGACGTCGACTATGAACGCATCCACCGCTTGCCGCTGGTGGTGCCGCCTCTGCCGGACGGCATGCGCGCATTCTTGAATCGCGAAGCCCATGCACGGCAGATTCAAATCAATATCCGCCTGGAGGTCAACACCATCTCGGCCTTGACGCGTATCGCGGCCAGCGGACAAGCCTTCACCTTCCTGCCCCTGCTGGCCGTGAGCGATGAAGTGCGCAGCGGCAAGCTGGCCGCCTCGCGCATCGTGAACCCGGTCATGGTGCGCACCATTTCCCTGGGCTTGAACCAGCACCAGCCCCTGTCGCGGGCGGCGCGCCTGGTGGCGCATCGCGTGCGCACGCTGATGAGCGAGCTATTGGAATAACTGGTATGACCGATTAGTCCATTGTTGCGGACGCGTCGTGTTTCTAGAATGGATCGAGCTCCCTGTTTGGGGACGCGCATATAACAACATCCAGGAGACACTTCATGAAAACAATGGCTAAACTGCCTTTCTTGCTATCGATGGCGATTGCCGCCACCGCCCTGTCGCCGGCGCACGCCGACACCGACTACCCCAAGAAACCCATACAGATCATTGTGCCTTTTTCGGCCGGCGGCGCCACCGACATGCTGGCGCGCACCATCGGGCAGAAGCTCACAGAACGTTGGGGACAGACTGTGATTGTCGAGAACCGCCCGGGCGCGGGCGGCAATATCGGCGCCGCGGCCGGCGCTCGTGCCGCGCCCGATGGCTACACGCTGACGCTGACCGCGGCGGGCATTTCCGCCGTCAACCCCCATGTCTATAAAGACCTCCCTTACGACTCCATCACCAGCTTCGCGCCGGTGACGCAGTTGGTTGCCGCCCCCTTACTGCTTGCCGTACATCCTTCCGTCGACATCGACACCCCGCAAAAATGGCTGGAAGAGGTACGGGCCAATCCGGAAAAATATACCGTGGCCAACGGTGGGGTCGGCACGGCCCAGCACCTGGGCGCCGAATACCTGGACATGGAAGCGAAGATGAAATCTTTGCACGTGCCCTATAGCGGCAGCGCGCCCGCCACGTCTGACGTCCTGGGCGGGCAAACCAATGCGATTCTGGACAATATGGTGACACTCGTTCCGCATATCGAAAGCGGCAAGCTGAAGCCACTGGCCGTGACCTCCACAGAGCGCGCCGAGAACCTGCCGGATGTTCCCACGTTCTCGGAATCGGGCCTGCCCGGTTTTCAAACGGGCACCTGGTATGGCGTGGTGGCTCCTGCCGGGACCCCGCCCGAGATCGTCAAGAAACTGCAAGTCGAGATCGCCGATATTCTTAAAGCGCCCGAATTGCGCCAATCTCTTATCAAGCAGGGCCTGGTGCCCGTGGGCAATACCCCTGAAGAGTTCGCCGAGCACATTCGCAGCGAGCGCGAAAAAATGGGCAAGATCGTCAAGGCCGCCAATATTCAGATGAACTGATCGGGCAGGCTGCTCTTTCAATGCGTGGGCGCGGCCCACGCGCTTTCCCCTTTCAAGGAGTATCGATGTCGACGGCATCAACGCAAACCGGCAGCATAGTGCATGGCGGCCTGACAATCACGCATATCGAAGCCTTTCCCGTTTCCTACCCTCTGCCCGAGGGGGACAGCGTGACATTGGGAATCGGCCGCACGGTGAAACGCGATGCGGTCGTGGTTAAAGTGACGACCGCCGATGGCATCGTCGGCTACGGCGAATCGCATCATGGCCGCTCGGTCATCGCCATTGCCACGCTTGTCAACACCACCTTGCGGCATTTGGTATGCGGCATGGATGCCAGCGACGTCGTAGGCGTGTGGGCACGCGTCTATAAGATGCAACTGGGCAGCCACGGCATGGGCGCCGCCACCAGCATGGCCATGAGCGGCATAGACATGGCGCTTTGGGATATACGCGGCAAGGCGACAGGCTGGCCTTTATGGAAATTATTGGGCGGCCGGCGCAAAGGCATCCGCGCATACGCCGGCGGAGTGGCTTTAGGCTACCAGGCGCCGGACGCCTTGGTGGAAGAAGCGCGCCCCTTGGTGGAACAAGGCTACCAGGCACTGAAAGTACGCGTGGGCGATACCGTGCAGCGCGACATTGAACGTGTTTGCGCCGTACGCAAAGCCTTTGGCGAACAACTCACCATCCTGACCGACGCCAACTGCGGGTACACCGTGCAGAATGCCCTGGATGTCATGCCCGCCCTGGATGCGAACCGGGTGCAATGGCTGGAAGAACCCTTTCCCGCGCACGACTACCGCAGCTACCAAGAAGCCCGCGGGTTTGGCCGCGTGCGTTTCGCGGCAGGCGAAAACCACTACACCCGATTTGAATTCAATCATCTCCTGAGCGAAGGGGCCGTGAGCTATTGGCAGCCCGATCTGTCCAAGTGCGGGGGCATTACGGAAGGCCTGCGCATCGCCGCCATGGCCTCCGCGCACAAGATCACGATCAATCCGCACAGCGCCATGTCCGGCATCAATATGGCGGCTACGATCCATTTTCTGTCGGCCATTGAAAATCACGGCTACTTCGAGGCCGACGTCGCGAAAACCAATTTCCTGCGGGACCGCCTGGTGGAAATGCCTTACCAGGTCGACGCCAACGGCGAGGTGTGGGCGCTGGACCGCCCCGGCTTAGGCGTAGAGGTCGACGAGGATTTCATCAAGGCTTACCCGGCCACCGACGGGCCGGCCTATATCTGATCACCACAATACATATGCGGGGCTGCGGCCGACACCGCCGCCGCCTGCGCAGACGAGGTAAACCATGAGCGACGATGTAGTGAAAGTGTGCCGGGAAGGCAGTGTGGCCGTCATTACGCTGAACCGGCCCGAGCGTATGAATGCCGTCAACCAAGCGCTGCGCAGCGCGCTGATCGCGGCGATGAAAGCGGCCGAAGCGGACACCGCCGTGCGGGCCGTGGTGCTGGCCGGCGCAGGGGGCAAGGCATTTTGCGCCGGCCAGGACCTGGCGGAATCCGCCGCCATGCAATGGCAAGACCTCGTGCCCTGGCTGAACGCCCAGCGGGACATGTACCAGTCCGTCCGCGACTTGAACAAACCCTGCGTCGCCGCGATGAATGGCGTGGCTGCCGGCGCCGGCTTTCAGGTCGCCCTGTGCGCGGATGTACGCATCATTGCGCCCTCTACCCGCATCGGGCAGCCGGAAGTCAAAGCCGGCCTGGCAAGTATCGTGGGCTCTTATCTCATGACCCTGCACGTGAGCCACACACACAATATCGCGATGTCGCTTGGCGGGGAATTGATTACCGGCGAACGCGCCCACGAGATCGGCCTGGTCACCGAACTGGCTGAGCCCGATGCCGTACTGGGCCGGGCCATCGAGGTTGCGGCAGGCTACGCGCAGCTACCCGCCACCGCGCTGCGGGTATCCAAACAACGCTTCCGCGACATGACGCAAGCCGGCTTTGACGACGCCGTCCTGGCAGGCATACGCGCGCAGCTGGAATGCTATGCCCATGGCGACCCGCAGCGCGCGGCCGACGCCTTCCTTAAGCGCAAACCTGCCTGAAAGGCGCCCTCAACCTTCTTCGTCCTGATATCCGCTGCCATGACCGCAACACAAAAAAGCTTATTGACGCTACTGACCCAGCCGGCATCCGTTGCCATTATCGGGGCCTCCGACGACAAGAACAAGGTCGGAGGACGGCCGGTGGATTATCTGCGGCGCTTCGGCTACCCCGGCAAGATCTACCCCATCAACCCCAGCCGCGAATGCGTGCAAGGCTTGCCCGCCTACGCCAGCCTGGCGCAACTGCCCGAAACGCCCGATATGGCCATCATCGCCCTGGCCGGCCCCGCTGTGTCGGCCAGCATTCAAGCCTGCGCGGAGCAAGGCGTGGGGGTAGCGGTGATCATGAGTTCGGGCTTCGCCGAAGCCGGCGACGAAGGGAAAGAAGCGCAGCGGCGCCTAATGGAAACCGCGGCACGCGCAGGCATGCGGCTGATCGGGCCAAACTCCCAGGGCACGGCGGATTTCCATCGCGGCACGGTGGCCAACTTCAGCACCATGTTCAAGCAGCTTCCGCCCCAGGACGGCCCTGTGGCCGTGATTAGCCAGAGCGGGGCCACCAGCGCCGCTTTATATACCCTGCTGCGTGAACAGGACATCGGCGTGCGCTACGTAATGGCCACCGGGAATGAAGCCGATGTCACCGTGTCCGAGCTGGCCTACGCAGCGCTGGAAGACCCCGCTTTGAAAGTGCTGGTGCTGTATATGGAAAGCATCAAAGATCCGGAGATGCTGATCAAGGCAGCGGCACTGGCCCGTGAACGCGGCGTTCCCATCATTGCCATCAAGGCGGGCCGCAGCAAAAAAGGCGCCATGGCGGCGCAATCGCATACCGGCGCGCTCTCCGGGGAAGACGATGTCATCGACGCTTTCCTGCGCCAGCATGGCATCTGGCGCGCCTCGGATCTGCACGAAATCGCGCAGACCCTGCCCTTGTACCTGAAGCAGGCGGCGCACATCGGACGCAAGCTGGTGGTGATCAGCAACAGCGGTTCATCCTGCGTGATGTCCGCCGACCTGGCCGATACCCTTGCCCTGCCGCTGGCAGAGTTAAGCGCCTCGACCCAAAGCGGCGTGGCCGCCGCGTTGGCCAGCTACGCCACCAGCACGAACCCCATCGACCTGACGGCGACGCTGATGAGCAACAGCGCCCTATTGAAGGACGTGTTCGACACGCTGAAACAAGACGATGAAGCCCAGACGCTGCTGGTCAGCCTGCCCGTCGCGGGGGAAGGATACGACCTGGATCTCATGGCCGAGCATATCGCCGCGTTCGAAAGGGAATCCCGGCGGATGGTGATGGTATCCAGCACATTGGAATCCATCCTGGCGCCCTTTCGCCGCCTGGGTATCGTCACCTTCAAAGGTGAACCGCAAGCCTTGCGCGCCATAGATCAGGTCACCCGCCATCATGCGCTGCTGCAGCGTGTGCCCGCCCGCACGCAAGAAGCCCCCTTGATCATCCTGCCCGCTGGCGGCGGGACCTTCCTGAGCGAAGCCGACAGCCTGACCGCCCTGGCTGCGGCCGGACTGCCGGTGGTTTCCCATACGGTCTGCCATACGGTCCAGGATGCCATCGCGGCCTGGAAAACCACCGGCGGCCCGGTCGTCTTGAAAGCCTGCTCAGACAAACTGCCGCACAAAAGCGAGTATGGCCTGGTCTTTCTGAACTTGAACACCGAGGCCGGCATCCAGGCGGCGGCCAAACAGTGTGAAGAGACGATGCAAGCGATGGACATAAGGCCTGGCTACGTGGTCTCGCCGATGGAAACCGGCCGCTGGGAGATGGCGCTAGGCGCCAGGAACGACCCCAACTACGGACCCGTCGTCATGCTGAGCGATGGCGGAAAATACATAGAAAGCATGCCCGACTACTGCCTGCTCATGCCGCCCTTCAGTGTAGAGGACGTCAGGCAGGCCATTGCCGGCTTGCGCATCGCCCCTGTTTTTGCAGGCGCCAGGGGTGAACCACCCATCGCGATCGAACCCCTGGCGGACATGGCCGTGCGCTTATCCAACCTGATGCTGCGCAACGAGGATGTCATCGCATCGGTTGACCTCAACCCCGTCCTGCTAAGTTCCGACAAGCTCGTCGTGCTCGACGCCCTGATCGAACGGCGGCACGGACTCAAGCCTGACACGCAAGCCGCGCGCCAGGCCGCAACGGCGCTGCTGACGGATTAAGGCCAGCTTACGCATTCTTTTGGTTCAACCCCTTGCCGCCTGCGGTCCATCTTCTTACACTGCCCTATGAAAATCAAAAGCATCCACGCCGTTTGGCTACACGTACCCATCCCTTATGAGAAGCAGCATGTCTCCGACTTTGGACGTGTCGCTTCCTTCGACGCCGTCCTGGTCCGGATAGAAACCGTATCCGGCCTGGTCGGATGGGGCGAAGCGAAAGAAGAAGTGGGCAGCGAAGCAAACTGCCGCGGCCTGGTCGCGATGATCAACGGCAAGTTCGGCCCCCTGCTTGTTGGCGAAGACGCCCGCGACATCAATCGCCTATGGGAATTGATGTACAACGGCTCCCGGGCCCACTATGCCGTCTCGCAAGGCCATGTCTTTCCCATCATGGGCCGCCGCGGGGTCTCGATCGCGGCCATCAGCGGCATCGATATGGCGTTATGGGACCTGCTCGGCAAATCCCTGGACGCGCCGGTATGGCGCCTGCTGGGCGGCAGGAAATCCGAACGCATGGCCGCCTATGCATCAGGCGGATGGGCCGACGCCGAGCATATAGGCGCACAATTGCAAGGCTATATCGACATCGGCGGCTTCAAGGCCGTCAAAATGCGGGTGGGCGTCATAGACGGCAACCCCATCAACTCGGCTCGCCGCGTCAAGGCCGCGCGCGAAGCCCTTGGGCCGGACGTGGCCCTGGCCTGCGACGCCCATGGCACCTACACCGTGGCCGAGGCCAAGCGGTTTTGCCAACTGGTGGAAGACTGCAACCTATTGTGGTTTGAAGAGCCGGTGACCGCCGACGATAAACGGGGGCTGGCCGAAGTGCGCGCCGCCACTGCCATCCCCATCGCGACCGGGGAAAGCGAGTTCAACCGCTTCGATTTCCGCGACCTGGCAGAGCTGCATGCGGCCGACGTGTTCCAGCCCGACCTCGCCATCTGCGGCGGCATATCCGAAGCGATGCGCATCGGGGCGATTGCCAGCGCGTGGAATATCAAGCTGGCCCCCCATCTTTGGACAGGCGCCCTGGCTTTTGCCGCCGGCATGCATGTCGCCGCCGCATCGCCCGCCGGGTGGATACTGGAGTATTCCGTCGGCGCCAATCCCATGCTGCAGGACCTTGCGGAAGAACAATTCACGGTACAGGACGGCACCATAGAAATTCCGGAAAGGCCGGGCTTGGGCATCACCATCCAGCAAGACTTCCTGGATCGCTACACCGTCGCTTGACGCCCATCACGCCAAGGGGCGGCGGCGTATAAGCTCATGGCGCCGGACGCTACGTAGGCACGTGATGTGCCGCGCAGGACATCACGTTGAAAACCGCTTGGCCCCCGCGACGCAGGCCACGGCCCCGAACGTGACGATCAGCATCAGCCAGCTCACCGTTTCGTGAAGCAGCAGCGCCGCAAGCCCGAGCCCCATGAACGGCTGGAGCAATTGAAGCTGTCCGACCGCTGCAATCCCCCCCTGCGCCAGGCCCCGATACCAGAATACGAAACCGATCAGCATGCTGAAAACCGATACGTAAACAAAGCCGATCCACGCCGGCGCGCTGACATGCCCGAACGACGCGGGCAGGGTCAGCAAACCCAGCGGCAGCATGATCGGCAGCGACAGCACCAGCGCCCAGCTGATGACCTGCCAGCCTCCCAGCTTGCGGGAAAGGCCTGCGCCTTCCACATACCCCAGCCCGCACACGACAATGGCGGCCAGCATCAGCAAATCGCCTTGCAGCGAAGCCTGGATACCGTCCAGCGCCGCATAGCCGATCACGAAAGCGCTTCCCAGTATCGAGAACAGCCAAAAGACGGCCCGGGGCCGTTCGCCGCCGCGCAGCACGGCGAAGACGGCGGTGCAGATGGGCAACAGGCCAATGAAGACGATGGAATGGGCGGAGGTGATATGTTGCAGGGCCAAGGCGGTGAATAGCGGAAAACCGACAACACAACCCAAAGCGGTCAGCGCCAAGGGACGCAGATCCGCACGTTCCGGACGGCGCTGCCGGAGCCCGATCAACAGCGCCAGGCCCAGCAAGGCGGCGATGGTCGCCCGCGCGCAGGTCAGGAACGTCGGGTCGAAATCAGCAACGGCCGCGCGTGTCGCGGGCAGCGAGCCCGCAAAAATGGCCACCCCAATAAACCCATTGATCCAACCGCTGGTCGTTTTTTCCATTGCATCATCCTTGTTGCCCAGCCTCCAGTGGAACATCGGGCGCTGAATCCGGCAAGGAACAATCCAGTACAATTAAAAATAACTGTAGTGCAAAACCAAGCAGTACAGATCAGGCCAATAGCGTGAAGCAAAATCACACACGAATCCATGCCGTGAAGGCTGAAATCCTGTCCCGGATTACATCCCGCACGTACTTGCCAGGCACACGCCTGCCGTCCGTTCGCGCGCAGGCGCGGACCATGAAGCTCTCGGTTTCAACGGTGGTGGAAGCCTATGAACGGCTGGCGGCGGAAGGCCTTATCAGCGCCCGTCCCGGGTCGGGTTTCTATGTGACGGGGCCTACCGCCCCGCTTGCGCTGGCGGAGATCGGCCCCAAGCTCGACCGGGAGGTCGATCCGCTATGGGTTTCCCGCCAGTCGCTGGATGCGGACGACACCGTGCTCAAGCCAGGCTGCGGCTGGCTGCCGCCCTCGATGATGTACGAAACCGGCATGCGCCGCGCCCTGCGCGCGCTGGCCAGGAGCAGCGCTTCAGACCTGGCCGAATACGCCACGCCGTTGGGCCACCCGGGCTTGCGCCAGTTTCTTGCCCGGCGCATGGCAAGCACCGGCGTCGAAGCGTCGCCCGAGCAAATCATGCTGACTGAATCGGGGACGCAGGCCATCGACCTGATCTGCCGTTTTCTTCTGGAGCCCGGCGACACCGTGCTGGTGGACGACCCCTGTTATTTTAATTTCCATGCCTTGCTCAAGGCGCATCGCGTGCGGGCTGTGGGCGTCCCCTACACCCCGGCCGGGCCGGATATAGAAGCGTTCGGCGCCGCCTTGCGGGACCATGCGCCCAGGCTCTATATCACCAACTCGGGCATCCACAATCCCACCGGCGCCGTGCTGTCTCCCGTTATTGCGCACCGGCTGCTGAAACTTGCCGATGCCGCCGACCTGGTGATCGTCGAGGACGACATCTTTGCCGACTTCGAGATCGATCCCGCACCCAGGCTCGCCGCCTTCGACGGCCTGTCACGGGTCATCCAGATCAGCAGCTTCTCCAAGACCATCTCGGCCTCGCTGCGCTGCGGCTACATCGCTGCGCGGGCCGACTGGATCGAAGACCTGATCGACCTGAAAATCGCAACCAGCTTTGGAGGGGGCCGGCTGGCCGCCAACATTGTGCTCACGGCGCTGACCGACAGCGGCTATCGCAAGCATATGGAAGCCGTGCGGCTTAGGCTGACCGAAGCCAGGGAAAAAATCCTTCCCCGGCTTGAAGCGATCGGCGTGCGGCCCTGGTTCGTTCCCCGGGCCGGCATGTTTCTTTGGTGCCGACTGCCGGAAGGCATGGACGCGGCCACCATTGCCCGATTGTGCCTGAAAGACAACGTCGTGCTGGCGCCCGGCAATGCATTCAGCCAGTCATTGAGCGCGGGCGACTTTTTGCGCTTTAATGTCGCACAATCCATGGACGACCAAGTCTTCCATGTTCTGGAAAAGGCGCTGTCTGAACCCGCCAGTTGAAAAACAACGGACTGGATCTGATGAGCGTCAGCATCGGCTCCGTGCGCATGGCACCCGTTATACTGTGCAGGACGAGCTCAGGCTGGAAGCGGCTTGAAATACCCCGCACCGCAGCTCTGCATCCTTTGGCTGTCCCTTGCCCCACATGACAACACTTGGCCTACCCCTTACCCGCGAGAACGGTGATCAAATAAAGCCGGGTGACACCTTTGGGCGCAAGCCCAGCAATATGGATCTGCAACAGCTGCGCGCCATCATTGCGATTGCGGAAACGGGCAGCGTGACGAAAGCGGCCGAGCGACTCAACATCGTTCAGCCCGCTCTGTCGCGCCGTGTCCGCTTGCTTGAAGACGCACTGGGAAAAAGAATCTTCGACCGGACGCACGCCGGCATGCGCTTGACTGAAGAAGGCGAGCGCCTGGTGCAGGTGGCCAAGCAAGCGCTTTTCCTTCTGGACCAGGCCGTAGCCGATATCAGCCAGACCGAGCATTCCATTGGCGGCGTCGTGACTGTCGGGCTATTACCCAGCACATGCGAGTTGCTCGCAGGCGACCTGGTGCATGTCGTCAAGGACCGATTTCCGAACGTTCGCTTACGCTTATGCAGCGGCTACGCGGGCGAACTGCAAGAGTGGGTCGAGAACGGCGTTGCGGATATCGCCCTGTTGTACGACCCCAAGGAATCCGCAAGCGTTCAAGTGCGGCCGCTACTCGACGAGCCCTTGTTCCTGGTGGGGTTGCGAGGTTCAGAGGTAGAGTGGCGGGATTATGCGCCGCTGTCTATTTTGGCGCGCTTATCGCTCATTGTTCCCACCGGCAACCATAGCATCAGGGGCTTGATCGAGCGCGCATGCGCCGCCTCGCAAATTCCGCTCAATATCGTGGCCGAAGCCGATGACTCGCCGCTCACGAAGGCGCTTCTGATGGCCGGCGTAGGCTACACGGTCTTAGCGGGCATTGCGGTAGCAGAAGACTTGCAAAGAAATCGCATTGCGGCCGTCCCCATAGGCAAGCCGCCTTTACAGCGACGCGTGGCGCTGGTGATTGCGTCCGGGAATCGATTGACCGAATCGGCCGCCTGCGTAGCTCAGCTATTTGAAGCGCGCGTAAAAGAAATTGTGCGCCAGAACCGTTGGCCCGGCGCACGCTGGATCGACTTCGACTAAGGCTGACGAGGCAGGCCCATAAAGATGGGTGTAGCCTTATGCATTGGCCAGCGCCGCATCGGTTGCCTCGCGCGCAAAATCGGCCAGCACCTGGTTGTAGCGCTGCATTTCTTCTACGTGCGGCATATGGGCGCTGTTTTCAAAAGTATGCAAGCGGGCGCCAGGGATCAAGCCTTGCAAGTGTACCGCACCGCTGTAACGCTGCTTGCGGTCATGACGGCCCTGCAAGATCAGCGTTGGGGTCTGAATGCGGCCTGCCCGCTGGCGATGATCAATACCGGCGAAACTTGCGCGATAGCGGTTCATCACATACAGGGGCGTCTGGATCGCGCACGCAATCGCGGCATGCAGGTCGGCGGGTTGCGCGGGACTGTGAAACAACCAGTTTTCGAACAAAGCCGCATAGCCAGCGGCACTGCTCATGCCCGCGCTGCCCATGTTCTCGCCCTGCCATTGAATGAACTCAGTTGAAAGCCCGCCTTCGACGCCATCATAGTCGCCCCTGTTCCACGGCGCCGCACTCGTCAATGCCAAACCGGCGATCTTGGAGCGAAACCGCTCTTCGGCAAGGATAGCGATATGCGCGCCCAGGCCATGCCCAACCACGATGACTCGCTCTAACCCCAAGCCATCAATGAGTGCGCCCAAGTCGCCCACCACCGTGTCGACATCGTAGCCGTCCGAAGGCTTATCCGACAGGCCCACGCCGCGCCAGTCCCATGTGATGGTGCGAAAACTATGCGCCAGCGTATCGACCTGGCTTTCCCACATGTCGTGTGTACTGCTGCCTGCGTGAACAAATAGGATGGGGATGCCTTTACCAAAATCTTCGTAGTAAATATTGGCATTTTCAGCTGCATTCAAATAGGGCATTTGTGTTGATCCTGTTCAATTTAAAAACCAGAAAGCGTCCTGTGGCTTATTGCGGCGTCAATTTGGCAACCGCGGCATACTTTTCCCAGCGCTCATTTTCTTTATTGATGAAATCCAATAGCTCGGGCGCAGAAAATGTTTGCGGCGTAATGCCTGTTGTATTCAACACAGTCAGGAATCTGCTGTCATGCGCTGCGTTGACGATTGCCGCATTGAGTTTTTCCACAATGGCCTGGGGCGTGCCCGCGGGGGCCGAAACGGTGATGTAGCCTGTAAATTCAAAGCCCGGATAAAGCTCGCTCATCGCCGGCAAGTCGGGCCTGTCGCTCATGCGCGCAGGCGAGGTCACGGCAATAGGCAGAAGCTTGCCGGACTTCAAGAAGCCCGTAGCCGCTGCCGTGTCCATGAACATAAATTGAATCTGGCCGGAAGCCAGGTCCGTAAAGGCCTGGCTCGGGTCTTTGTAGGCCACGCCCGTCATTTCAATGCCCGCTTCTTTATTGAGCATTTCAGCAGGCACTTGCGAGGATGTGTTCGTGTAGCCAAAGAACATCTGGCTTGGGTTCTCTTTGCTGTATTCCACCAACTGTTCAATTGTCTTGAACGGTGCGCCGGGCGAAACCAGCGCAAGCGAGTTGTACGAACCCACCATGCCGATGTGCGAAAAGTCCCGCATGGGATCGTAAACCAGGTTCTTGAAGATATGCTTGGCGGCCGAGACGGTCGTATTCGACGTCATCACTAGCGTATAGCCGTCCGGCTTGGCATTTTTTACACTATTCATTGCAATGAGGCCGGATGCACCGGGCCTGTTCTCTACCACAACGGGCTGGTCGAACACGCCATCCAAGTACTGGGACAACGCCCGGGCAGTGATGTCCCCAATGCCGCCAGCGCCATACGGCACCACAATGCGGATCGGCTGGGCCGGAAAATCCGCATTCTGCGCAAGGGCCATTTTGGGGGCGAGTAGTATCGCCGCTGCAAGTCCTATTGCCGTGCTGAGCGTGCGGCGAATGTTTGCTGCCATGTGTTTATCTCCTCGTTGTGATGCCTTGAAAGCATTGATGGTAAGTGGCGAGGATTTTGTTGGCCAATAGAATTTTTCACGCCTCCAGCCATCAAAAAATGGCATAGCCAAGCGGAAAGCGAAGGCGCCTGGGCCCATCAGCCTGGCCGGAACGTGCAAGCCAGCTCGGAACCGAAGGGGAATCCGGTACGCTGAACGGCAACGCCGGCAAAATCAGGTGACTGCGTGCGCCAGCCGCTGTCTGCGCGCTTCAGCAGACATGACGTGTCTGTGCGCTGAACCGGTAAGACGGCATCAATTTTTTCGCCCCCGGTTGAATGAGATCAACATCGACGCAAAGGTCCGTGCCGCCGGTGCAAGCGGTACGGCTCTGCGTTGCACCAGACAAATATCGGCGGCAGGAATCTTTTCCTGTATCGGAATGGCGGCCAGTGATTTCTCAAAACCACCGTCCTGAACCACAAAGGCGGGCCCGAGGAATAGGTAATCGCTTTCAGCCACAAGCTTGAGCGTATCCAGAAGGGAATCCACTGTGACCGCCAGCACGGGTTCGGGGAGCTTGTGCTGACTGAACCAGTCGCCCAATCGATTCGAAGGGGTATGCGGCTGGCCTAAGGGCTTGGTGTTGATCCACTCCGCCCCGACAAGTTCTTCCAGAGAAGTAGCCTGCGCCAGCGGATGGCCGCGCCGGCAGAGGATACAAGGTTGCGAGACGGTCAATCGAGCACTGGTCAAGTCCGCCATATCGCTGCGCGGAGACACTAGCGTTACCGCAAAATCCAGCTTGCCTTCGCGTATTCCCGACAGCAGCGTAGAAGAGGGACCGCTGCTGATGTGGATACGCACATTGGGATGGCGCGTTCGCAGTTGCGCAAGCGGCACAGGAAGTAGGCGTGCGCAGGCCTCGGCAGAGGCGCCCAGGTGGATGTTGCCGCTCAGCTCGCGTTTATGGTGGTTGAACTCTTGCTCTACGCGCGCGCACTCACCCAGAATGATGTGCGCCCTGGTCAACAGGGTATTGCCATCGGGCGTCAAGATGACACCGCTATTGCCCCGCACGAACAAAGTCGTATTCAGTGAACGCTCAAGACGGCGTATCTGCTGGGTCAATCCGCTTTGAGCGATACCGAGCGCACGGCTTGCAGCGCGTATGCTGCCTTGCTCCACGACGGTGACGAAAGCACGTAATTGGTCGAGTGTCATAGTGTCATTACCGATATCATTAAGTGATCATGATAATGATTTTTTCATCTTACGTGATCTATTCGCCATGTCTAGACTGTTTCCAACGGAGGTTAAAGCTCCAACATCGAATCAAAGGAAAGCAATGTCGAAGGATCTGTTCAAGCGCGGCGAGGAAATCCGCCGGGAAGTATTGGGCGAAGCTTATGTCAACAACTCGAAGGCCGTCACGGACGCATTCAGTGAGCCCATGCGCGAGTTCGCGATCAAAAACCTGTGGGGTGACATATGGGATCGCCCCGGGCTGGACCGCCGGGCTCGAAGCATTGTCAATCTGGCGCTGCTTTCGGCGGCGGACCGCCCCGCCGAATTGAAGGTGCATCTGCGAGGCGCTCTGAACAACGGTGTAACACGCGAGGAGATTGCCGAAATTTTCTTGCAAGTGGCGCTGTATTGCGGCGTGCCTACCGGCAGCGATGCAACGCGAATAGCACGGACCTTCTTCGCGGAGTACGACGCGGAAGAGCAAGCAAAATGAATACCGGTCTTGACCCCAGCCTTGATCCGGCGCCGCTTGCATGGCTGCGCTCGATACTTGAAGTGGCGCCTGATGCCAAGCTCGGTTCCTATATCGGCGGGTATAGCATCGCTGGACAAGGCCAGGAGATTACGCTGACCAATCCCGCCGATGGGACACCGTCATTATCGTATTCCGATATGGGCCACGAACAGGTAGCGCAAGCGCTGGACAGCGCAATCACCGGCTGGCGCGCCTGGGCGGCCTTGTCGGCGCAAGCGCGCGGTGTTGCGCTCGCCAGGCTGTCGGAATTGGTGATGGCGCATTCCGAGGCGCTTGCCCGGCTCGAGTCATGGTCCAGCGGCAAAGCCATTAAAGCCAGTCGTGCGCAAATGGCGGCTGTGGCCGAGATATTTCGCTACTATGCCGGCTGGACGGATAAGTTCACCGGCAGAACCATCCCGGTCCCAACGGGACAGCTGAACTACACGCTTAGAGAGCCTTTGGGCGTCGTATTTCAAATCATGCCGTGGAATTCCCCCTTGTATCTCGCCGCATGGAACGCCGCCCCTGCACTGGCCATGGGCAATGCTGTGTTGCTGAAGCCCTCCGAATTGACACCGCTATCCGCGCTGGCGCTCGCAAAGCTGGCTGTACAAGCCGGTTTGCCTGCAGGAACCTTGAATGTGGCCAATGGATTGGGCCAGACTATAGGCCCCGTCGCAATCGAGCATTCCGCCATCAAGAAGGTCGTTTTCGTGGGCTCGACACAGACGGGCAGGCGTGTCAATAGCGCGGCCGGCGCCCGCCCGATTCCCTGTCTGTTGGAGCTGGGAGGCAAATCGGCCAATATCGTATTCGAGGATGCCGACCTGGAGCAGGCGGCACACGCTGCCGTGGTGGCGGCGTTCAGCAATACAGGCCAAAACTGCGCGGCCGGATCGCGGCTACTGGTTCAGAAAGGCATCCATGACGCATTCGTCGAAAAACTGATGGCTGCGTCATCCCGGTACAAAGTGGGCGCACCGCTGGACGAGGACGCAGATTGCGGACCCATCAATAATGCGGCGCAATATAAGCGAACCTGGGACATGATCGCCATGGGCCTGAGCGAAGGCGCCAGCCTGATGCTGGGCGATGCCCAGCCTCCCGCGCAGTCTGGCTACTATATCGCCCCCACCATCTTGACGGGGGTTCACAACCAGATGCGCATTGCACGGGAGGAAGTCTTTGGCCCAGTCGTCGTCGTGATTCCTTTCGACACCGAAGAAGAGGCGGTATCGATTGCCAATGACTCCGAGTTCGGCCTGGCCGGAGCCGTATGGACACGGGATATCGCCCGCGCTCATCGCGTGGCGGCGCGGGTTCGCGCAGGCATCTTCTGGATCAATATGTACCGCGATATGCACGTGGCGACGCCGTTTGGCGGCTACGACAATAGCGGTTACGGACGAGGCAGCGGCGAAGAGGCGCTTTATGAGTACACCCAGGTAAAGAGTGTTTGGGTTCCCCATGCTGCGGGCCAGTAGTGTCCGGCGGCTTCTATTTTCATGAATGGCGAAACAATGAATGAATCAAAATTGATCGGTGTAGTGGGCTTGGGAAAGATGGGCTTGGGCATGGCGAATACTTTAGTACGCGCCGGCTTTGCAGTTCGAGGCCTGGACCTGTCACCCGAAGCGTGCCAGGTTGCGCGTGCCAACGGCATAGACGTTGCAGAAGATTTGAGCGAACTCCTGTCTGGCGCATCCCTGGTTGTGCTGTCATTGCCCAACTCGAAAAACGTACTGGCTTTGGTAGAGGGAGATCAAGGGCTGGCCAAGTTGGCTGGCAAGAATACCCTTGTGGTGGATACGACGACCGGCGACCCAAAGCTCACCCAGCAGATCGCTGAGATCTTGTCCAAGGCAGGAATGCGCTATATCGATGCGCCAGTCAGCGGAGGCCCCCGTGGCGCCGCAAGCGGCCAGCTCACCATGTTCATCGGCGGAGACGCTGATGACGTTCAACAGGCCGAGCCGGTATTGGCGGCCTTGGGGACCAAGCGTTTCCACGTCGGCCATGTCACCGCAGGTCAAATTGCAAAGTTGGTGAACAACCTGCTTGTCGCATCCCATTTATTGACGGCGAGCGAGGCATTCAAAATGGCGGCGTCGGCCGGCGTTGCCGTCGAGCAGCTCATCGACGCGGTCAACGCAGGCTCGGGCCGCAGCGGCGTGACGCTTTACAACTATCCAAGCCGCATCATGAATGAGGCCTTCGACTCGGGCTTCACCATGGGATTGATGCGCAAGGATGTCAGCCTGGCTGTGGATTTGATCAAGCAGTCGGGTTTGCAACTGCCAATCTCTTCAAAGGTTGGCGACATATGGAAAGCGAGTGCGGCGACGCTCTCGGACGGAGAGGATTTCAACCGCATTGTCACGCTTGAAGATACTGCGCATTAGTTTCACAAAACAAGGTAGTCGTCCCATTATAAGGAGGAGAAAAAATGAAACCCATCATGAAGTACATGTCTTGCCTATTTGCAGCAGCGGTCACGGGCCTGGCCGCACAACCCGCCATGGCCGCCTATCCAGACCGTCCCATCAAGCTGATTGTGCCGTTCCCGGCCGGCGGTACGACAGACTCGGTTGCCCGCTTTATCGCGCAAGAACTCAGCGACAAGCTTTCACAACAGGTGGTGGTGGACTACAAGGCTGGCGCCGCCACCATCATCGGCGCGGAGCACACGGCCAAATCAGAGCCTGACGGCTACACCTTGATGCTCGGCACCGCAACGACGTTCACCGTCAATCCGATTCTTTATCCGGATTTATCGTACGACCCGATCAAAAGCTTCACGCCTATAGGCATTGTGGGAACAACCAGCCTGGCGCTGCTGGCCAACAAGACAGAACCGGCCAATGACCTGAAAACACTGCTGGATGAAATGCGAAAGACGCCTGGTGAATACTCCTACGGCTCGCATGGCAATGGCACCACCGTGCACTTTGCCGCCGAAATGCTCTGGTCCGCGGCCAAAGTGGACGTCGTCCATATTCCTTTCAAAGGCGCGTCACCCGCATTGACGAATCTGATGGGCGGCCAGATTCCCATTAGCTTTGATGCGGTTCCCGCCGCCGCGACAGCCCTGAAGTCCGGACGAATCAAGGCAATCGCCGTAACCGGCCCGGAACGCTCCCCTGCCCTGCCAGACGTACCCACCGTGGCGGAAAGCGGTTTTCCGGGCTTCGCGATGCAATCCTGGTTTGCCTTGGTCGCCCCCAAGGGTTTGCCAGAACAAGTACAGGCCACCTTGGAAAACGCACTGGAAAGCGCCATGAGCGAACCATCGCTTGTAGAAAAACTGACCAATGCGGGGCTTGAGCCAAAGTTCGAAGGCTCGGCTGACTACGTGACGAGAGTCAAGGCGGATATCGCCAAGCTTGAGCCGATCGCAAAGGCAAACAACATTACGCGTAACTGATGCCCTGATTCGATATTCATGCACGCCACCTTCGCACCCTCTTCACCCGCCGACCCTCATTCCCGCAAGGGATGCATCAGCCATGCGATCGCATATTTTGAGCAAGGCGGACTGCTTCGGGACCTTCGCCGCCGAATCGCCTATCAAAGCGAAAGCGACCAGGGCGAGCTGCCGCCCGCCTTGGCCGCCTATCTGCAAGATGAAATGGGCCCTTATCTGACGGCGATGGGGTTCAGCGTCCAGATGCTACCCAACCCGATTGACGGCGGAGGCCCATTCCTGGTCGCCCGGCGAATCGAAGATGTATCTCTGCCCACCGTGCTGCTGTATGGGCATGGCGATGTCGTCAGCGGAGCGCCTTCGTCGTGGCGCGCCGGCCTCGATCCATGGCGCGTGGTGGTAGAAGGCGAGCGCTGGTATGGCCGTGGCACAGCCGACAATAAAGGCCAGCACAGCATCAGCCTGGCCTCGCTTCAGGCAGCCATCAATGCGCGCGGTGGCAGCCTGGGCTACAACGTGACTGTGCTCTTGGAAAGCGGAGAAGAGGCCGGGTCGCCAGGCTTATTGGAGTTTTGCGACAAACATCGCGATTTACTGAGCGCGGATCTATTCATCGGCTGCGATGGGCCTCGTATCAGCATTGACCAACCCACGCTCTTCCTGGGCTCACGCGGCATGGTGAATTTCACCCTGTCACTGGACTGCCGCGAAGGGGCCTTCCATTCAGGCAACTGGGGCGGCGTGCTGCGCAACCCCGCAACCGTCCTGGCCAACGCGATAGCCACCATGATCAATGCGCAGGGGGTCATGCTGGTTGACGGCCTGCACGCGCCGGCTATTTCACCAGAGATCCGAAACGCCGTGTCGAACCTGCCTATTGCGGGCGGCAGCAATGACCCTGCGCTTGATGAAGGCTGGGGTGAACCAGGCCTAACACCGCCAGAGCGGCTGATCGCCTGGAACACCATGGAGGTGTTGGCCCTGGCCTCTGGCAATGGTACGCGACCGGTCAATGCCATTCCTCCGCGGGCCGTTGCGCACTGCCAGTTGCGTTTCGTCGTCGGTACACAATGGGAACGCTTGGAAGAACTCATCAGAGACCATTTGCAGCTTCATGGCTTTCAAGACGTGAAAATAAAGGTAAGCATGGCCACAGCCGCGACCCGCCTTGACCTTTCCAATCCGTGGGTACCGTGGTGTGTCAACTCTTTGCGTTTGACGACAAGCCAACCCATCGCAGTCATGCCTAATTTGGCGGGCTCCATCCCCAACGCCGCCTTTAGCGAAGTTTTGGGGCTGCCCACCCTTTGGATTCCACACTCTTACCCTGCTTGCGGGCAGCACGGCCCCAATGAGCACTTGCTGGCTCCCATAGCCCGCCAAGGCTTGGAGATGATGGCGGGGCTATATTGGGATCTGGGAGAGCCAGGGTCGCCTTGGTAACGTGCAATGCGCGACGGCACACAAATCGGCTTGTCTTGCAAAAGGATTTGGTGGGCGGTACTGGGTTCGAACCAGTGACCCCTGCCGTGTGAAGGCAGTGCTCTACCACTGAGCTAACCGCCCCGAAGCACCCAGAAAAGGGGCTTAGGAGAATAGAGGCGGCTAGTTTAGCACAACCATCAGTTAATATGGCACGATCACCACACGGAGCGAGCCTGCATGTACTTCACCAGCCTTATCCTTGCCGCTGCACTGACGCTGACGCTACTGCCTGGCGCCGCCAGCGCAGAGAAAAACACTTCTCTTGCCGGCCAAACGGTGGTCAAGGATCTTCCGGGCGGTGAGCACCGCAAGGAATACGCACGGAACGGACAGCTTATCTACGAGGTCATTGAACAACGCAGCAGCGCCGGGCTGGAGGCCACCGAACGGGAATGGTCGCAAGAAGGAACGCCGTTGCGCGAGCAGATTTTCCTGGACGGCGCGCAGATGCGGGCGACCTTCTGGTACATGAATGGCCAGGTACGTGAAAAACATGTGAACCAGGCCCTGCACGACCCCAAAGGGCCGCCCGGAAATTATGTGGAACACTTCTCCGACCTGGGCTTGCCGCAATCCTCGGGCGTGATGCAGGGGCAATTCCGGCGCGTAGGCCTGCATCGCTTCTATGACGAGCAAGGGAAACTGAAATCGGAAGTGATGTACGACGCCGGCGGCAATCCGGTGTCCGAGAAAAAGTTCGACGCCGCTGGCGCTGCCGGAAAGGTACAGGAATACTATCCCGACGGCTCCCGCCGTTTACCTTGAGTATCCGGCACGCTGCGCAAACGGCCATAGGCCGTCACGCGTCCTGCAATGCCCGCCATATGGCAGGCTTGCCCGCTGCCTTATCCAGGCCAAGCAAGTAGTCATTGTGCGCCTGCAGTTCAGCCTCTGATGCCAAAACCACATTGAGCGTCGACGCGTCGAATTGCTCCAGCCTGATGCCGTTGGCGCCGTTGCCGTCTTCCTCTTGGAAGTCCATCAGCAAGGCATCCTGGCCGCGCGTCATGGCCAGCCACACATCGGCCAGCAGCTCCGAGTCGAGCAATGCGCCGTGCAAGGTGCGATGGGCGTTCGATATGCCGTAGCGCTCGCACAAGGCATCCAGGGAATTGCGCTTGCCGGGATGCAGTTCGCGCGCGTGCAGCAGCGAGTCGGTAATCTTGGCGCACATGCTGTCGAATTTCTGCAGTCCGATACGCGTCAGTTCGGCATTCAGGAATTTGACGTCGAAGGCGGCGTTATGGATGATGACTTCGGCGCCGTTCACGTACTCGACCAGTTGCTGGGCGACTTCTTCGAACCGCGGGTGGCCGGACAGGAACTCGGTGGTCAGGCCGTGTACGGCCAAGGCTTCGGGGTCGCTGTCGCGGTCGGGGTTCAGGTACAGGTGCAAATGCCGGCCGGTCAGGCTGCGGTTTTCCATTTCGACGCAAGCCAGTTCGACGATCCGGTGACCCTGCGCGGGGTCCAGGCCGGTGGTTTCTGTATCTAGCACTATCTGACGCATAAAAAATCCTGTTATTCAAAAATCCGCGCAAGGACGCTGGTGTCAATGGACGGGAGGCTCTGGCTGCGGTTCGACGGCTGGCTCGGCCACGGTAACGGTAGCCTTGGACTTGACCGGTCCGGCAATCAGCGTGTAGGCCACCGGCACCACGAACAAGGTCAGTATCGTCCCCAGGCTCAGCCCGCCTACCAGCACCCAGCCGATCTGCTGGCGCGATTCGGCGCCCGCGCCGGCGGCAAATGCCAGGGGCAGTACGCCCAGCACCATGGCGCCGGTAGTCATCAGTATAGGCCGCAGCCTCATGACGCTGGCTTCGGCAACGGCTTCGAACATCTCCATGCCTTCCGCCCTGAGCTGGTTGGTGAACTCCACGATCAGGATACCGTGCTTGGTGATCAGGCCGACCAGGGTGATCAGCCCGATCTGGCTGTAAATGGACAGCGTCCCGCCCGACATCCACAAAGCCAGCAAGGCGCCGGTCATGGACAGGGGCACGGAAAGCATGATGATCAGCGGGTTGCGCCAGCTTTCGAACTGGGCCGCCAATACCAGGTAGATAAAGGCCAGCGCCATCATGAAAACCAGGTAAATGCCGCCAGCCGAATCGCGGAATTCACGCGACTGGCCATCCAAGTCCAGTTGCACCGTAGGCGGCAGGGTATCGCGCGCCACCTGGTTCATGTGTTCGAGCACTTCGCCCAGCGCATAACCCGGGGCGATCGAGGCCTGCACCTTGACCGCACGAAGCCGGTTGAAGTGGTTCAGGGATTGCGGCGATACGCTTTCATAGACGTTCAGGAAGTTGGACATCTGCACCATGCCGCCTTGCGCCGTACGGACATAGATGTCGGAGATGTCGGCCGGATCGGCCCGGTCCTGCTTCTTGACCTGGACAATGACATCGTACTGCTCGCCGCTATCGCGATAACGGGTAACCTGACGCCCGCCCAGCATGGACTCCAGCGTCCGGCCCACATCGCCCACATCGACACCCACGTCGGCCAGTTTGTCGCGCTGGACTTCGACCCGCAGCTCGGGCGTGTTCAGGCGCAGGTCGGTATCAATATTCTGCAGGCCGGGATAGCCGCGCAAGGCGTCGACAAAGCCGTTGACCAGCTTGTCCATCTCGGGGTAGGACACCTGGCTCATGATCACGAACTCGACCGGCTTGGATGTGGAGCGCTGCCCCAGCGATGGCGGATTGACCGGATAGGCCTTGACACCCGACATGGCTGCCAGCTCCGGCTGCAATTCGCTGGCGATGCTCTGCTGCGACCGCTCGCGCTGATCCCAGGGCTTGAGGCGCAGGATGGCAATGCCGTCCGTGACCGTCGGAAAACCGATGAAAGCCTGGTTGGCTTCCATCTCGGGCACCGTCTGATACAAGCGTTCGGCGCGCTGAACGCTTTGCAGCATGTAGTCGATGGTGGCGCCCTCAGGCCCGTTCAGCATGCCGTAGATCACGCCGCGATCCTCGATGGGCGCCAGCTCGCTCTTGACCGTCTTGAACAGCACGCCGCTGCACATGGCCACCGCCAGCCCCAGCAGCACCACAATCAAGCGATGGCGCAAGGCCATGGCCAGCCCGCTGCGATATCGGGTGGTCAGCCCCACCAGCAGTTTTTCGATCAACAGATACAGCCGGCCATGGTTTGCCTGATGGCGCAGCATGGTGGAGCACATCATAGGCGTCAGCGTCAGCGCAACAAAGCCCGACACCAGCACGGCGCCCGCCAAGGTCAGCGCAAACTCAATGAACAAGCGGCCCGTGCGCCCGGTGGCAAACGCCAGCGGCGCGTATACCGTGACCAGCGTCAGCGTCATGGCAATGATCGCGAAACCGATTTCCTTGGCGCCTATGAAAGCGGCTTCGATCCGCGTCTTGCCCTCTTCAATATGCCGGAAGATGTTCTCCAGCACGACGATGGCATCATCGACCACCAGCCCGATGGCCAGCACCATGGCCAACAGCGTCAAGGTGTTGATGGAAAAGCCCATGAAGTACATGATGCCGAACGCGCCGATCAGCGACACCGGAATGGTGACGATGGGGATCAGGCTGGCGCGCAGGCTGCGCAGGAAGAAGAAAATGACCAGCACCACCAGCACAATGGCCTCGGCCACGGTGTGGTACACCGACTTGATGGATTCCTGAATGAACACCGATGAATCGTATGTCAGGGCCAGCTGCATGCCGGCCGGCAGATTCTGGTTGATGTCTTCGACTTCCTGGCGCACGTAGTTGGATAACTCCAGCGGGTTGGCCGTGGCCTGCTTGGTGATGCCTATGGTCAGGCTGGGCTGGCCGTTGAAGCGCGCCAGCACGCGGTCGTCCAGCGGCCCAATCTGCACATCGGCCACATCCGACAATCGCACGGGATAGCCGCTGACCGTGGCCACGATGACATTGCGAAACTGCTCGACCGACTGCAGGTCGGTCGACGATGTGACGGTGAATTCCCGCTGGCTCGACTCGATCCGCCCCGCCGGGATCAACACGTTCTGCTGCTGCAGCGCCGACTCTACATCTTGCACGATCAGGCCGTATGCCGCCAGCTTGGCCCGGTCAATATAAATTCGCATCGAGGGCAGGCGTTCGCCGTACACCCGCACTTCAGCGGCGCCAGGCAGGACCGACAGACGTGTATTGATATAGCGCTTCAGGTAATCAGACGCCTCGAGCTGCGAATAGGTGCCCGGATTGACCCCCACATAAAGAATAGGGGTCGAATCGGCTTCGACCTTGCTGATGATCGGTTCGTCGATTTCATCGGGCAGATAGCGCCGCGCCCGCGACACCTTGTCGCGCACGTCGGCCGCCGCCGCATCCGGATCGCGCGACAGGTTGAACTTGATGTTGATGAAGCTGCGCTCTGACCGGCTGCGCGAGGTCATGACATCCACGCCTTCTATCCCGGCCAGTTGGTCTTCCAGCGGCTTGGTGACCTGCGACTCGACCACCTCGGGCGACGCGCCCTTGTAGTCCGTGCGCACCGACACCACCGGCTCGTCGATAGCCGGGTACTCCCGCACCGTCAGCCTGTCGTAAGAGATCAGGCCGACCAGCACGATCACCAACGACAGCACCGACGCAAAGACCGGGCGCTTGATGCAGATTTCGGAAAGAACCATAGTGCTATACCGCCGATCAGGAGGGAGAGCGCGCTTCGGGCGCGGCAATGACTCGCACGCGATCACCGTCGAGGACTTTTTGCAGGCCGGTCGTCAGGACCTGGTCTCCGGCCTGGAGCCCTTCCAATATCTCGACCTTGCCCCCGCGCCGCAAGCCCAGCTTCACGACAACGCGTTTGGCGATGCCGTCTTCAATACGATATACATACTGCTCTTCGCCCGCCGGCACAAGCGCTGTTTCAGGCACCACCAACCCCTGGGCATCGGCGAACTGCAGGCGCACGCGGGCAAACATGCCCGGCCGCAAGGTACCGTCGGCGTTGGGCACATTGGCGCGCAGCAATATCGAGCGCCCGCCCACATCGACCAGTGGGCTGATGGCCCCTACCTCGCCTTCCCGCAGTTGCCCGGGCAGCGCGTCAAAGCCCAGTGCCAGCTTGATGCCCACCTGCACCTGCCCCAGGAACTGCTCGGGAATCCTGAAGTCGACCTTGAGCGGGTCGATGGACTCGATGGGCACCAGGTCGATGCCCGGGCTGACGTAGTCGCCCACCGACACATTGCGCAGGCCGATCAAACCGTCGAACGGCGCCAGAATGGCCGTCTTTTCAAGCTGTGCCTTGGCCAGCGCGGCCGCCGCCTGCTGAACCTTGAGCTGGCTGGCCGACTCGTCGCGCGCCTGCTGGCTGATGAAACCCTGCTTACTGAGCTCTTGCGCGCGCCGGTACTGGCTGCTGGCCAGGCTCAGGTTGGCCTGCGCCTGTTGCAGTTGCGCTTTGGCCACACTGTCGTCCAGGCGCACCAACACTTGCCCCTTGGTGACTTTGCCGCCCTCTTCGAAATTGATTTCCGCAATGCGCCCGGTGATTTCGGGGCGCAGCATGACGGAATTCTCGGACCGCAGGCTGCCCACGGCGGACACGCCGCGCGCCAGCGGCACTTGTTCGACAACGGCCGCCTCGACCTCGATGGCTTCGTCAGCGGGAGCACGACCAGGGGTGCCCGGCATACTGTTTTCCGGGGCCTGGGCGGCGCGATCGGCATACCAACGGGCGCCCCCGACGCCCACCGCGATCCCCAAGGCAAGCACCAGGACTAGACCAGCAATGGAATTCTTCATCAGCTTATAAATTCAGTAGCGACAGACACAATTTGTCGACTTTAGCATTGCTTTGCCCTGTATTGAGTGGTTTTTTTATGATGTTTTGCCTGATTGCTGCGCCCGGGCATGCTCAACCCCCTGGTTTGCCAGTTGATCGGCACGCTCATTGCCCGGATCGCCGGCATGCCCGCGCACCCAGCGCCACGTCAGGGTATGCTGTTCAACCAGCGCATCCAGCGTCTGCCAGAGATCGGCGTTCTTGACCGGCTTTTTATCGGCGGTGCGCCAGCCGCGCCGCTTCCAGTTCGCCAGCCATTCGCTCATGCCTTTCTGTACATACTGGGAATCGGTGTGCACGATGACGGCGCAGGGGCGTTTCAGGGCCTTCAAGGCCTGGATGACCGCCATGAGTTCCATGCGATTGTTGGTGGTGTCGGGCTCGCCCCCGTACAGGGCTTTTTCATGGCGCCCCTGACGCAGCAGCGCGCCCCACCCCCCCATGCCGGGATTGCCCTTGCAGGCGCCATCGGTCCAGATTTCTACTTGACTATCGTTCATTACTTGCATACTGCCCGCGGCAACCCTGGCCAGGCCGGCCTTGAACATCCCTTAAACCAGGAGAATTAAAAATGACGGCTGGTGACCACCGCCTGGCGCCGGACCCGTTTCCTGGCCGTTTTCCATTTGGGGCCGACCAAGCGGATACCGGCGACGCGTTTTACCGCGGACACCACATACACCGCCCCGCATACGGGCCACCAGCGATCGCCGGCCTTTTCCATGAATGCCCAGCGATCGAGCCAGATCTGGCTCGTGCATGGCGGCGCATAACAGCCAAAGCGCCCCCGGTCCAGATCAAAGGACAGAAGCTTGAACCAGTCTTTCAGGCGCGGCAACGATACCTGCTGATGCGCCGGAATCGGCAGCAAGGGATCCAGCCCCGGAATGCGGTCGCTGGCGCCCCACAGGCTCCAGGGATTAAAGCCTGAAATCACCACACGCCCTTCCGGGACCAGCACACGCTCGGCCTCGCGCAGAATCTGATGTGAATCCGAGGAGCATTCAAGCACATGGGGCAGGACCAGCAGATCGATGCTTTGCGAGTCGAATGGCAGGCATTCGGGATCGGTGACCACCACCGCGCCCTGCTCGGCCGCCCGCTCGAAAAGAACACGGGTGCGGCCCCTGAACGGAATGCGGTTGGCTTGCAGCAAGTCCCAATGCGGCAGGCCGATTTGTATGGCATGATAGCCGAATACATTGCTGACCATTGCATCAATCTGCTTCTGCTCCCAGCCTCGCACATAGCGGCCGGGCGGCGTTTCCAGCCACTCGGCCAATTCCAGAATAAGAGGTTGGTCCACCGACACATTGACTCCCGTAGCGTTATGGTAATTGCTGAACTTATCCCTGTACCCGCTTTCACCGACAACTATATATGGCTGATAGGCAAAAACGGACACGCCGTGGTGGTGGATCCGGGCCAGTCCGCCCCCATTGAAGCGGCCCTGGCCGAACGCAATCTTGCGCTGGACGCCATTTTACTGACTCACCACCATGCAGACCACGTGGGCGGTGTGCTGGCATTACAACAGCGAACCGGTGCCGCCGTCTACGGCCCCGCTTCGGAAAAGCTGCCCGCCTGTGACTACCCCCTGGCGGAAGGCGATACGGTACAATTGCCCACCGTCGGATTGCAGTTGCAAGTGCTCGATGTACCCGGCCATACGGCGGGGCACATTGCCTATTACGGCACCCTCGATACGGGTAAACCCGTATTATTTTGCGGCGATACCTTGTTTGCGGCCGGTTGCGGCCGGCTTTTTGAAGGCACACCGACACAAATGGTGAATTCTCTGGGTAAACTAGGGGCTTTGCCGCCAGATACGCTCGTGTGCTGCGCTCACGAGTATACGCTGGCAAACTTGCGGTGGGCCCTGCAGGTAGAGCCTGACAACATCGCACTGCAACAACGGTGGGAAGCCGATTCGCGGCTCAGGTCTGAAGGCATGCCGACGCTGCCGTCAACCATCGCGGCCGAGCTGAACACCAACCCTTTTTTAAGAGTATCGCAAACAACCGTGGCACATGCCGCTGCCGGCTACGCCGACGCTGCGCTGGAAACACCTGTAGACATTTTTACCAGCTTGCGCGAATGGAAGAACAACTTTAAATGACTTGCCAATGAGCTGCTTACGACTATTCATTCTGCTTCTCGTAGCAGTATTGGCCGGCTGCGCCACCCAAACCCCGCAAAACCCCTATGCTCCGGCAAAAAAGCACTACACCGCTGAAGAAACGTCGCGCACCATTGACCTGACCCACCCCCCGCGCGATATGTGGGACCGCATCCGGCGGGGCTTCGCCATCCCGAACCTGGACAGCGAACTGACCGAGCAGTGGACCACTTACTACGCATCGCACCCCCAGTCGGTGCTGCTCATGAGCCAGCGCGCCAGCAAGTACCTGTACTACATTGTCGACGAGCTCGACCGCCGCGGCCTGCCCACCGAACTGGCTCTGCTGCCTTTTGTGGAAAGCGCCTACAACCCCACCGCCCTCTCGCGCGCTAAGGCATCCGGGCTGTGGCAATTCATTCCAAGCACCGGGCGGCATTACAACCTGGCGCAAGACTGGTGGCGCGACCAGCGCCGCGACCCCATCGCGTCGACCCATGCCGCGCTGGACTATCTGTCTTATCTGTATGACTTCCAGGGCGACTGGTACCTGGCGCTGGCTTCGTACAATTGGGGCGAGGGCTCCGTAAAACGGGCGATGGAAAAAAACGTCAAGGCGGGCGGCGTTGCCGACTACGCGTCCATCAACATGCCCGACGAAACGCGCAATTACGTACCCAAGCTGCAGGCGATCAAGAACATCATTGCCGACCCCGAAAGATTCGGCATCACGCTGCCTCCCGTCAGCAACACGCCGTATTTCACCACGGTGCAGAAGAAGCAGGACATCGATATTGAAGTGGCCGCCAGGCTGGCCGAAATGCCGGTCGAAGAATTCAAGGCCCTGAACGCCTCGTTCAACCGCCCCATCATTCTGGCCGAACACGACGCCACGCTGTTGCTGCCCACCAATCGGGTCGATATTTTCAATGCCAACCTGGAAGCCTACCAAGGCCGGCTCAGCTCCTGGGACACCTATAAAAGCAAGAAGGGCGAGTCGTATGCGGCCATTGCCAAGCGCCATGGCATCAGCCTGGGCACGCTGCGCGCGGTCAACGGCCTGAGCAAAAAGCAAAGCACCGCCGTTGCCCAGACGCTGCTGGTGCCGGCCGCCGATGCCCCGCGGGGCGCCATCCAGCTGGCCTCGCTCGAGCTTGCTCCCGATAGCGGCGCGGCAAGCCGGGGCAGTCAGCCCCGGGGCAACAAAGACATCGTCGTCCTGCAACGCAGGGCCAATGTACGCACGCATACCATCAAAAGCGGCGACACGCTGTTTTCACTGGCCAAGCGCTACAACACATCCGTCACCGAACTGCGCAAGCTGAACAACCTGAAGGGCAACACGCTGTCCAAAGGCAAGCAGCTGCGCGTTCCGGGCACAGGCATCCGCGGCTAACACTCTTATACAAAAAAAGGATCATCACATGGGTTTCCTGAGCGGCAAACGCATTCTGGTTACAGGCGTCCTGTCGAACCGTTCGATTGCTTACGGCATTGCACGCGCCTGCAAAGAGCAAGGCGCCGAACTGGCCTTCACATATGTAGGCGAACGCTTCAAGCAGCGCGTGGAAGAATACGCCAGCGAGCTGGGCAGCAAGATCGTCATTTCCTGTGACGTGTCTGAAGACGAGCAGATCGACAACGCCTTCAAAGAACTGCAGTCCCACTGGGACGGGCTCGATGGCCTGGTCCACTCCATTGGCTTTGCCCCGCGCGAAGCCATTTCAGGCGACTTCCTCGACGGCATGAGCCGCGAAGGGTTCCGCATCGCCCACGACATCTCGGCCTACAGCTTCCCGGCCATGACCAAGGCAGCCCTGCCCTTGCTCAAGGGCCGCAACAGCTCGGTCCTGACACTGACCTACCTGGGCGCCGAAAAGGCCATCCCCAACTACAACACCATGGGTTTGGCGAAAGCCTCGCTAGAAGCCAGCGTCCGTTATATGGCGGCCTCGCTGGGCCCCCTGGGCATCCGAGCCAACGGCATTTCCGCCGGTCCCATCAAAACCCTGGCGGCCAGCGGCATCAAGGACTTTTCCACCATACTGAAGTACGTGGAAACCCACGCGCCCCTGCGCCGCAACATCACCATCGAAGACGTAGGCAATGTCGCCGCCTTCATGATGTCCGACCTTGCCGCCGGCATCACCGGCGAAATCACCCACGTTGACGGCGGCTTCTCGACCGTCGTGCCAGGCATGGAATAAAGGCGGGCGAAGCCGGTGGCCTTGCCGCCGGCAAAGCGCAAGCCTGATATCGCAAAGCAATCAGGGGAAGGGCTCGCCCGGCTCCCCTTCCCGCCAAGGCGGGTACTTCTGCATGACCCGCCCAAACAGTTCGCCTTGCATCCAGCGCTGCAGCCACTGCATGAGCCTTGGCCAGGGCTGCGCCTGGAACCAGGCCATGTCCGTATGCGCGAACTGCCGGATAAATGGCGCAATGGCCATATCGGCCAGCGCCGCCCGGCTTCCGAACAGGAAATCCGACGGCGCCAGCCGGGCGTCCAGATCGACCAGCCACGCCACCGCCTGGTCCCTGTGTTCCCGACCGTCCGGATCTCCATAGCGCTGCGGATACTTATAGCGATCCAGCTGCTGCTTGAATGGCCCGTCGCATTCATCGATCAACGCCAGCATGTCATCCAAGCTGCCCTGCCGCGGCGCCAGCCAGGCCTCGGGATCATGCCGGCGCAGCGCCCACAACATGATGTCCAGGCTTTGATCGATGACGGTGCCGTCGGTATCCACCAGCACCGGCACCGTCGCCTTGGGAGACGCCGCCAGCAAGGCCTGGGGTTTGTCGCGCAAGACGACTTCCCGCAGCGCGCACGGCACACCGCTTGCGGCGACGGCCAGGCGGGCCCGCATCGCATAGGGACAGCGCCGGAAGGAATACAGAATCGGGCGAATAGCCGCCGCGCGATCCGTCATGACGCCGGCGGCCAAAGGACGGGATCGACAGCCATGCCTATTGCTCCGCAGGCGTCTTTTCCATGCGGACGCCAATATGGCGCTGGTGCCGCGCCCTGGCCAGCTCGACCTGTTTCTGGCGCTCCGTGAAGCGCTGCAGTTGTTCTTCCGTGTGCGTGCCGTGACAGTATGGGCAACTGATCCCTTCCTGATAATGGGGCGACGCCTTGTCCTTCGCGCTGAGCGGCAGGCGGCAGGCGCGGCATAGCTCGTACTCCCCGGGCTCCAGCCCATGTCCAACGGACACGCGCTCGTCAAAGACAAAACACTGGCCGTCCCATCGGCTTTCCTCGGGCGGGACGGTTTCAAGATACTTCAGGATGCCGCCCTGCAAATGGTAGACCTTGTCAAAGCCTTGCGAACGCAGATAGGCGGTGGATTTCTCGCACCGTATGCCGCCGGTACAGAACATGGCGACTTTGGTCCCCCTGCCCAGCACGCCGCCTTCGGCGGACTGCGCTTGCACCCATTGCGGGAACTCGGAAAAACTGGCGGTTCGCGGGTTGACCGCCCGCTTGAACGTGCCGATGGCCACTTCGTAGTCATTGCGCGTATCGATCACCACCACATCGGGGTCGTCTATCAAGGCATTCCATTCTTCCGGCTTGACATAGGTACCCGCCATGGAGCCGGCCTGGATATTGGGCACGCCCATGGTCACGATCTCGCGCTTGAGCTTGACCTTCATGCGATAGAACGGCATGTTTTCAGCCCAGGACTCCTTGTGCTCCAGCGCGGCCAGGCGCGCATCGCGGCGCAGGTAATCCAGCACCGCGGCAATGCCTTCGCGGGTGCCGGCGATGGTGCCGTTGATGCCCTCTTCAGCCAGCAGCAAGGTACCCTTGACCTGCTGCGACTCGCAGTAATCAAACAGCGGTTTCTGCATCGCCCGATAGTCGGGCAGCGTCACGAATTTATACAGTGCCGCAACAATAAAATTAGCCATGATCTTGCAAAATAATGTCTTGCGGCCTTGTCCGGACGGGCAAGGCGCAGCAAGCCATTTTACCGTTTTCCGGCCAAAGACCGCGCAGGACGCGTATCCATTACTATATATAGCCCTTTCCGAACAACTTATAGGAGCGCTTATGGTACGCAAGTTGATACCCAGTGCCGTCCTGGCCGCGGCAGCCCTGGCCGGCTGCGCCGCCGGCACACAGCCTGAACCCGCCGCGACACCCGATACGCCGGCACAGCCGGGGGTCTGCAATGCCGACCTGGCCGAGTCGGCGGTCGGCCAAAAAGTAAGCCCGGAACTGGTTGAAACCTATCGGGCCCAGGCGGGTGCAAAGCTCGCCAGGGCCCTTCGGCCCAACGATGTCATCACCATGGAATACAACCCGCAAAGGTTGAATTTGCGTGTGGACGAACAGGACGTGGTCATCAGCGTCAATTGCAGCTAACAAGAAGCGGGTATGGATTCACTGACACAGGCCGTGCTTGGCGCCGGCATTCAAGGCGCCATGCTCGGCCGTTTTCATGGCCGCAAGGCCCTGGTCGCCGGCGCCTTGCTGGCCACCTTGCCCGACCTGGATGTATTGATCGACTATGGCGACCCGGTATCGGGCATGATCAATCATCGCGGCTTCTCGCACTCTATCTTCGTCCTGACCGCCTTGTCGGCTGCCATGACCTGGCTGGCGCGGCGATGGCGGCCATCGCCTGATTACGGCGCCGGCCGGCTGTTCCTGACAATCTGGCTGGTATTGATCACCCACCCCCTGCTGGATGCCTTCACCAGCTACGGCACACAGCTATTGTGGCCCCTGACGCCAACGCCGACGAGCTGGTCCAGCCTGTTCATTATCGACCCTTTCTTTACCCTGCCCCTGTTTGTTGCGTTTGTGGCAGGACTGATCATGGGCAAGCGCCCCGCACTGACGCGCACGCTAGTCTGGGCATTAGGCCTGAGCACCCTTTACCTGGGGCTTTCGCTGGCGGCCAAGTCCGTGATCGAGGCACGGGTACAGCATAGGCTGGCCGAGCAGGGCGTATCGGTCCAGGCTATATTTTCGACCCCCGAACCGTTCAACATCGTGTTGTGGCGTGTCGTGGCGCGGACCGCGGATGATCATTATGTCGAAACCATCAGCAGCCTGCTCGACACCGCAGAGCCCGAACACATCAAGATCCCCCTGAACACCTCATTGGCCGACGCCGTGCCCGGCTCGCCGCAATTGGACGGCCTGCGCTGGTTCACCGGAGACTGGCTGCGCTATGACGATATCGGCGGCGAGCTGATCGCCTCGGACCTGCGCATGGGCTTGGGCACCGGGTATTACTCTTTTCGCTTCCGCATGGCCGAGCGGACCGGGCCAGACGGAGCATGGCAGGCGATCACCCCTGCTTACTGGCCGCGCGAACGCGGCACGCCCGAGCTGAGAGCGGTTATCCGGCGCATCTGGCAGCAGCATCCGCCCTTGCCGCTGGCACAGTGGGAACGCCACATGACCCGCCACCCCGCGCTGACGGACGGCAGCGCCCGCTAGCCCTTTCCGCCCGCGTCCCCGCGGATGGCCGGCGCGAGCATAGCGGCCACCTGTTTATTGCCCGGCCAGAATCCAGCGCGCGGCCTTTTCGGCAATCATCAAGGTTGGGCTGTTGGTATTGCCGCTGGTGATGGTCGGCATGATGCTGGCGTCCACCACCCGCAGTCCGGCGACGCCGTGCACTTTCAGATGCGCATCCACCACCGCGGCGGGGTCGTCCGCCCTGCCCATTCTGGCCGTCCCCACCGGATGAAAAATCGTCGTGGCAATATCGCCCGCCAGCTTGGCCAGCTCTTCGTCGGTCTGGAACTGAACGCCCGGCTTGTACTCTTCGGGCTGATAGCCCGCCAGGGCCTCTTGAGCCACGATGCGGCGCGTGACGCGTAAAGAGTCGGCCGCGACTTTGCGGTCTTCATCCGTGCTCAGATAATTGGGCGCAATGGCCGGCGCATCGTCGGGCCGGTTGCTTTTGATCTGAACGCTGCCCCGGCTTTCGGGGTTCAGATTGCATACGCTGGCGGTAAAGGCGCTGAAGCGATGCAGCGGCTCGCCAAACGCCTCGAGGCTGAGCGGCTGGACGTGATACTGGATATTGGGGTAGGGGCGTGAAGGGTCGCTGCGCGTGAACGCCCCCAACTGCGAAGGCGCCATGCTCATGGGCCCGGTGCGCCTGGCGGCATATTCCAGCCCTATCATGGCCTTGCCCCACAAGCTGGACGCCAGGGCATTCAGCGTCTTGACCCCCTGCACCTTGAATACGGTCCGGATCTGAAGGTGGTCCTGCAAATTGCCGCCCACGCCCGGCCTGTCGGCCAGGACCTGGATGCCATGTTGCTGCAGCAAGGCGGCCGGCCCGATGCCGGATAGCTGCAGCAGTTGCGGCGTGCCGATGCTGCCCGCGCTCAGGACGACTTCTTTGTGCGCCTTAACGATGACCTCTTGCCCGCCGCGGCGCAGCTTGACGCCCGTGCAGCCAAGCCCGCCATCGGCCTGCGGCGCAATCTGCAGGCCCACTACCTGGGCCTGCGGCCACAAGGTAAAGTTGGGGCGCGACATGCACACCGGCCGCAGGAAAGCCTTGGCCGCATTCCAGCGCCAGCCATCCTTCTGGTTGACTTCGAAATAGCCAACCCCTTCGTTCATGCCCTGGTTGAAATCATCGCTTGCGGGAATGCCCGCCTGTTGCGCCGCCTTGGCGAAGGCATCCAGCACATCCCAGCGCAGACGCTGTTTTTCTACCCGCCACTCGCCATCGGCGCCATGAAAGGCGGAAAAATCCGCCCTTCCCGCGTCTTGCCCCGGTCTGGCTCCGCCATCCAGGCGGTAGTGGCTTTCATGCCGCTTGAAATCAGGCAGGCTGTTGTCCCATGACCAGGCCTGGTCGCCGACCAGCTCGGCCCAGTGATCGTAGTCGCGCGACTGGCCGCGCATATAGATCATGCCATTGATGCTGGAACATCCGCCCAGCGTCTTGCCGCGCGGATAACGCAGCACCCGCCCGTTCAGCCCCTGATCGGGCTCGGTGTTGTACAACCAGTCGGTCCGTGCATTGCCGATGCAATACAGATAGCCCACGGGAATGTGTATCCAGTGATAGTTGTCTTTACCGCCTGCCTCGATCAGCAGGACCCGGTTCGAGGGATTAGCGCTCAGCCGGTTGGCAAGAAGGCAGCCTGCCGTTCCCGCCCCCACGATCACATAGTCGAACTCCGCCTGGGACATCTTGTCTCCTTTATGCTTTGCGCCTAATGTAGCAACCGCCACAGGAAAAATCCACAGAGTATTTCTTGCATAAAATATAAGAAATACTAATAATGCAGCATGAACTTGCTCACCCTGGCTGCTTTTATCGCCGTGGCCCGCGAAGGAAGCCTGACGCGCGCCGCACAGAAACTGCACATCACGCAACCCGCCGTGGGGCTGCACATCAAGAACCTGCAGTCGCAGACCGGCTTGCGCCTGCTAAGCCGCACGGCACAAGGCATGCGCCTGACCGCCGAAGGCTCGGCGCTCTTGCCGCTGGCCGAAAAGGTACTGCAGGCCCAGTCGGCGCTCAAGGCCGCCGCGGCCCAACTGAGCAAGGAAATACACGGCAGCCTGCGCATCGGCACCATCCTGGACCCTGAGTTCACCCGGCTGGGCGCTTTATTAAAAGAACTATTGGGGTATGCGCGCCATCTGGAAATCGCGCTGGCACATGGCATGAGCGGCGAAGTGCTGCAGCGGGTCCAGCGTGAAGAGCTGGACGCCGGTTTTTACCTGAGCGTGCCGGGCGATGAACAAGCCGCCTCGCCCGCCCTGACCTGCAAGATCCTGACGGGGTTCACCTATAGCGTCCTGGCGCCGGCGGGCTGGGAAACACGTGTGCGCGACAAGGATTGGCATCAGTTGGCGGGCTTGCCCTGGCTCGCCACGCCGCCCGCATCGGCGCACCACAGAATGCTCGCCCAGGTCTTCGGCGCAGGCTCGCTGACCGGACTCGATGCGAATTATGTCGCCCTGGTCGACCAGGAAGCGTCCATGCTCGACCTGGTCAAATCGGGTGTCGGGCTGAGCCTGGTGCGCGACCACATTGCACTGCGTGAAGCGCAGGCCCACGGACTGGTGATCGCGAACGCGGTCAGCCTAGCCTGCGCACTGAGCTTTGTATGCCAGAGCAAGCGTGTGGACGACCCGCCCGTGGCGGCGGCGCTGCTGGCGCTGGAGCGGGTATGGCCGCACGCGCGGCAGGTCGGATAGGCAAGCTCTGCCTTTGTAACTATAATGCGACTAATTCGCATTATCAAAAACCGGCGCTGCCTACAGTTTTATGCCCACGACGGCCTCCTCTTCCCCGCAGGAAATCGAATCCTTCTACAGCAACCATCATGGTTGGCTGCGAGGCTGGCTGCATAGAAAACTGGGCAATGCCTTTGACGCGGCCGATCTTGCCCACGATACGTATGTGCGCATTCTGGCGGCCGGCAACCCGCCCGACGCCGGGCAGTCGCGCCGCCACCTGACCCAAGTCGCCAATGGCCTGCTGATCGATCTGTATCGCCGCCGCCGCATTGAAGCAGCTTATCTGCATACGCTCAGCCTGTTGCCGGAACCCGAAGCGCCGTCCGAAGAGGACCGGGCGCTGGTGCTTGAAGCGCTGATCGAGATCGACACGATGCTTCATCGCCTGCCGGACAAAGCGCGGCGCGCACTGCTGCTGTGCAAAATCGATGGCCTGAGCTATCGCGACATCGCAAAGCAATTGAACGTTTCCGTGTCCTCGGTGGAAAAATACATTGCCCGCAGCCTGCAAGCTTGCTACGAGACCCTGTACAGCAATGGATAAGCCGCTGTCGCCGGCCGCCCCGGGCGCAAGCCCGGCGCAGCAGCCGCCCATCGATACAGCCATCGTCCACAAGGCGGCCCACTGGATGGCGCGCCTGTGGGCCGATGACGCCGGCGAGGCCGACCATGCGGCGTGCCGCGCATGGCGTGCGGCGCATCCCGACCACGAGCGGGCCTGGCTGCGCCTGCAGGGGTTCGACAACAAGCTGCAAGAGGTCCCGCAACATGCCGCCACCGTCTTGCTGGAGCCCGCCGCCAAAGCGGCCTTGTCGCGGCGCCGCGCCCTGCAGGCGCTTGGACTGGCCGCGGTGACGGCTGCCACCCTGCCCGTCGTGTACAACAGCGAGGCCTGGCAGCGGGTATCGGCGGATTACAGCACCCGCACCGGCGAAATACGCGAGATCGTCCTGCCCGACGGCACGCGCATTCTGCTGAATACGGCCAGCGCCATCAATGTGCGCTTTGACGACGCCGCGCGCGAAGTCGCGCTTCGCGCGGGCGAAATACTGATCACCACGGGCCATGATCCGGCCGAGTCCGGGCGGCCGTTTATGGTCCGCAGCCGCCAGGGCCTGGTGCGTGCGCTGGGCACGCGCTTTACCGTGCGCCAGGATGAGGACGTCTCGCACGTCGCCGTGTACGATGGCGCGGTCGACATCCTGCCTGCGCATGCCCTGGCGCCGCCGCTACGGCTGGACGCCGGGCAGCGCAGCAGCTTTTCCGATGACCTTGCGCAGCCTGCGCTGGCCACCCTGGAAAGCGAATCGGCCTGGTCGCAAGGACTGCTGGTGGCCGAGAACATGCGTGTCCAGGACTTCCTGCACGAGCTGGGGCGCTATCGCACGGGGCTGCTGCGCTGCAGCCCCGACGTGGCCGACCTGACCGTTACGGGCGTGTTCCCGGTGACCGACACCGACCGCGCCCTGGCCAACCTGAAGCTGGCCCTGCCGGTGGCGCTGACCTATCGGACGCGTTATTGGGTCACCGTACACGCTCGCTGAATCCGGCCCCTCCACAAGCCTGCTGTTACAAAATAATCGGCCCTGGCGTTGAGGAATTCGATTTCTCTTTCGGAATACACCATAAGCAGAACAAAAATTTCCGAATTGACAAGGATACGTCCATGGCTTTGCCTTCAGCTCACCCCTTCACGCGCCTACGCCGGCAAGAGGCCCCCCTTTATCCCCTTTCGATTCTGGCGCAGGCCACGCTGTGCATGGGGCTGGCCCTGGGTGCTTTGGCCTGCGCGACGCCCGCCTGGGCGCAGGAAGCAGAACAGATCCAAGCCCAGCGCAACTATGACATTCCCCCCGGCGCCCTGGGCACGGTGCTCAATGCGTTCGCGCGCACAGCGGGCGTGGAACTGTCCGCCGCCTCGGCGTTGACGCAAGGCAAGCACAGTTCCGGCCTGCACGGCCGTTTTTCAGTGCGGGATGGATTCATGCAGATCGTGCAAGGCCATGGACTGCAGGTGATCCGCGGGCACAATGGCGCTTACTCCTTGCGGGCCGCACCGGTTTCGATCGGCGGCAATGCCTCGGTGCCGGCCCTGGCGCCCGTCACGATTCGTGGACAGATCGAGGACGCCTACGGGCCCGTGCCCGGCTTGACCGCAAGACGTACCGCCACGGCCACCAAGACCGACACGCCCATTCTGGAAGCCCCTCAGACAATCAGCGTGGTAACGCGCGACCAGGTCGAGATGCAGGGCGCGCAAACCGTGAACCAGGCGGTGGCCTACACGACCGGCGTCATTGCCGCCTTTGGCGGAACCGACAGCCGCTACGATGTCGTCAAGGCGCGTGGCGGCCTGTTCGTGCGCCAATACCTGGACGGCATCGTACTGCCTTTCAGCAGCTACAGCGTCTCGGTGCCCCAATTCGACCCCTACATGCTGGAACGCATTGAAATATTGCAAGGGCCTTCTTCGGGGCTGTTTGGCCAGACGACGCCGGGCGGCATCCTGAACATGGTCAGCCGCCGCCCCCAGGCCGAATCACAGCACGAGCTGTGGCTGCAGGGCGGGAACCTGAATGCGCGCAAGCTTGCCTTTGACTCGACCGGCCCGCTGGACGAGGATGAAAAGCTGCTTTACCGCATCACCGGCTTGGTCAATGACAGCGACGGCATGACCGACTATTCCGAAGAAAAACGCGCAATGATCGCGCCCAGCTTCACCTGGCGTCCTTCCGCCGATACTTCTTTGACCTTGCTGACCCATTACCAGCATGACAAGGTCATCCCGCAATACCAGGGCCTGCCGGCAAACGGAACCTTGCGCTATAACCCCAACGGCCCGTTGCCGCGCAAACGCTTCTCGGGCGAGCCATCGCATGAGCGCATGGACCGTGAACAATACGCCGTCGGGTATGCCTTCGAGCACCGCTTCAACGACATCTGGACGGTACGCCAGAACATGCGCTACACCAATGTGGACATCAATGCGCGCGGTACGCCGGGCTATATGCTGGGGGCCGACCAGCGCACCATGAGCCGTGTCGCCACCGAAGGCCAGGGCGAAGGCAGTATCCTGGGGATAGACACCCAGGCGCAGGCCAGTTTTGCAACAGGCGCGCTCAAGCACACGCTGCTGATGGGTCTGGATTACGTCAAGCAAAAGGACGACTACCGCTTCGGGTCCGCCCCTGTGGATGCCATCGATTTGTACAACCCCGTATACGGTATCCCCATCCCCGAGCTGACACCGCGCCTGAGCACGCTTCAAACCATGCATCAGACCGGACTTTACGTGCAAGACCAGATACGCACAGGCGGCTGGGTGCTGACCGCGGGGGGACGCTATGACCGCGTCAGTGCGGATACCGCCAACAGAATGGCGCGCACCAGCGCGCCCATGCGCGACGAGGCCTTCACGGGCCGCCTGGGCGTCAATTATGTATTCGACAATGGTTTTGCCCCCTATGCCAGCTATTCCACCTCGTTCGAACCGGTGGGCGGCACCGATTTCGCGGGCAAGCCGTTCGAGCCCATGACCGGCGAACAGTTCGAACTGGGTGTGAAATACCAGCCCGCCGGGTCCGACAACCTGGTCACGCTGTCTGTGTTCCAGCTTACGCAACAGAACATGCTGACGACCGATCCCGTGCCTGGGCGTGAATTTTTCAGCATCCAGACGGGCGAGGCCCGTTCGTATGGGGTCAACTTGGAAGCCAGGACAAGGCTATGGAACAACACCGACATCATTGGCGCCTACGCCTACACGCGCTCGGAAATTACCAAGGCGAACCCCGACACCACCGGCGCTTCGCTGAAGGGCCGGCCTTTGCCGCGCGTACCGCGCCACATGGCGTCGCTCTGGGTCAATCATGAGTTCGGCCAACAGATGCTGAACGGCCTGTCGGCCGGTGTCGGCGTGCGCTACATCGGAGAAAACCATGTGGACACGGCAGCCACCCTGCGCGTGCCCAGCGTCACGCTGTGGGATGCGGGCATCCATTACGATCTGGGCAAAGCCAATGCGGATCTGCGCGGATTCAAGTTATCGCTGACCGCAGCCAACCTGGCGGACCGCAAATACGTCAACTACTGCCTGAACGACCTGCAATGCTTCTATGGCCAGGGCAGGACGGTGCTGCTGAACCTGCGCAAGCAATGGTAAAGGCCGGCCACCCGGGCGCCCGCCTTTGACATACGGCTACCCAGGCCCCGGCAGATGGCGGTATCATGCAAAAAACGCATTCATCCTACGTCTGTTTACGCCTCGCCATGAAACGCCTCTGGGACATTTCACCGCCGATCTCCACCGCGTCGCCCGTGTTCCCGGGCGATACGGCCTATCGCCAGCAATGGACCTGGACACTGACAGACACATGCCCGGTCAATGTCAGCGAGATCGCCATGTCGCCCCACATCGGCGCCCATGCCGATGCGCCGCTGCATTACCAGAATGGGGCGCCCGCCATCGGCACGCTGGACCTGGACCCGTATCTGGGGCCCTGTCGCGTCATTCATGCACTGGATTGCGGCCCCCTGATCCTGCCGGAGCATCTGGCCCACGCCGCCAGCAAACTGCCGCCGCGCGTATTGGTTCGTACAGCCAGCCACGCCGCGCTGGACTGGTGGACCGATGACTTCTCGGCCTACGCGCCGCAGTCCATCGAATGGCTGGCCGAGCGCGGCGTCACGCTGATCGGCCTTGATACGCCGAGCATCGACCCCGCTTCCAGCAAGACCCTGGACAGCCACCAGGCCATACTGCGGCACGACATGCGAGTACTCGAGAACCTGCTGCTCGACGACGTCCCGCCGGGCGATTATGAACTGATCGCCCTGCCCCTGGCGCTGATCCAGGCTGATGCCAGCCCCGTTCGCGCCATACTGCGCGAACTCAGCTGAACCCGGCGCTGCGGCGCGGGGCTCAGTTGTTCCGGCCATGCCGGGCCGGGGCTGGATTGCAGCGTTTTTCAGGGATACAACAATGCAAGACAAGCAAACCTGCCTGGCACTGGATGCCCAGGACCCACTACGCGCACTGCGTGAACAATTCGTTCTGGATGAGGACGATATCTACCTGGACGGCAATTCGCTGGGCGCGCTGCCGCGCGCCACGACAGCGCGCGTGCGCCAGACCATCGAACAGGAATGGGGCGCCGGGCTGATCCGAAGCTGGAACACCGCCGGCTGGATAGATCTGCCGCAACGCGTAGGGGACAAGATCGCACGCCTGGTCGGCGCCGCAGCGGGAGGGTTGGTGGCTGCCGACTCCACCTCCATCAACCTGTACAAGGCGCTGTCGGCCGCCGCCGCCATCACCCAGGCCCAGGCGCCACAGCGCCGGCGCATCGTCAGCGAGCGCAGCAACTTCCCCACCGACCTGTATATTGCCGAAAGCGTGGTCCGCCAGTACGGCATGGAATTGATCCTGATCGAGCCCGACGACATCGCCGCGCACCTGGACGACCGGCTCGCCATATTGATGCTGACCCACGTCAACTACCGCACGGGCCGCATGCACGACATGGCCGCCATCACGCGCGCGGCCCACGATGCGGGAGCGCTGATGCTGTGGGATCTGGCGCACTCGGCCGGCGCTGTGCCGGTCGACCTGACCGCAGCCGACGCCGACTTCGCGGTCGGCTGCGGCTACAAATACCTGAATGGCGGCCCCGGCGCGCCGGCCTTTATTTGGGTCCACCCACGGCATGCCGACGGCTTCCGGCAACCCTTGTCGGGCTGGATGGGCCACGCGGCGCCCTTCGACTTTACCCCCGACTACCGGCCCGCGCCTGGCATCTCGCGCTATCTGTGCGGCACACCGTCTGTTGCGGGCTTGGCGGCGCTCGAGTGCGGCGTCGACACCGTGCTGGCCGCCGAACCCCTGGGCGGCATGCCCGCGCTGCGCAAGAAATCCTTGGCGCTCAGCAGTTTGTTCATCGAACTGGTGGAAAGCCGCTGCGCCGGACATGGCCTGGAGCTGGTCACGCCACGCGACCCGGCCCTGCGCGGCAGCCAGGTCTGCCTGGCGCGTAGCGAAGGCGCCTATGCCATCACCCAGGCCCTGATCGAACGCGGGGTCATTGGCGATTTCCGCGCGCCGGACATCCTACGGCTGGGCTTCACGCCCCTGTACACGCGCTATGTGGATGTCTGGAATGCGGTCGAACAACTGCGCCAGGTGCTGGACCGCGAAGCATGGCGCGAAGCGCGCTTCAACCGCCGTGCGGCCGTGACCTAAGGAGCAACGCCATGGAAAATCCACAGCTCGACTTCAGCCAGGACATGACTTACGGCGATTACCTGCATCTGGACCAGATCCTGAACGCCCAGCATCCCCTGTCGCCGGAACATAACGAAATGCTGTTCATCATCCAGCACCAGACCAGCGAACTCTGGATCAAGCTGATGCTGCACGAACTGCGCGCCGCCGTCGACAATATTGCCTGCGACCGTATCCAGCCCGCCCTGAAAATGCTGGCACGCGTCAGCAAGATCATGGAGCAATTGGTGCACGCCTGGGATGTGCTGGCCACGATGACGCCGCCCGAGTATTCAGCCCTGCGCCCCTACCTGGCCCATTCCAGCGGCTTCCAGAGCTACCAGTACCGCCTGGTGGAGTTCATGCTGGGCAACAAGAATGGGGCCATGCTCAAGCCCCATGCACACCGTTCCGACCTGTTGGCGCAGGTCGAGGCGGCCTACCAGGCGCCTTCCCTGTACGACGAATCGCTGCGCTTGCTGGCGCGTCGGGGATTGCAGTTGCCGGACAGCCACCTGCAGCGTGACTGGACCCAGCCCTACAAGGCCGACACGCAGGTCGAGCAAGCCTGGCTGGAGGTCTATCGCGCATCGGAGCGCCACTGGGAACTGTATCAGTTGGGCGAAAAGCTGACCGATCTGGAAGACGCCTTTCGCCTGTGGCGCTTTCGCCATGTGACCACGGTGGAGCGCATCATCGGCTTCAAACGCGGCACCGGCGGCACATCGGGCGTGGCCTACCTGCGCAAGATGCTGGATGTGGTGCTGTTTCCGGAACTGTGGGCCTTGCGGACCGACTTGTAGGCCGCTGCGGCGGACAAGGGCCCAGGCCGGGCGGCGGCGTCCGGCCCGCTATCCAAACAGCCCGCCCTCGTCCAGCAGCTCGAAGACAATGTTCACGTTCGCCGCCAGGCCGCGCCGTATGGCCGCGGGAATCGATGCCCGTACTTTGCGGCACAGGCCCGGCCTGGCTTGCACATCGATCTGCAAGCCCATGACTGTGCGCACTTCATTCTGGCCGGCGCTGACGTCCACGACCACGCCCAGTTGCTTGTAGATCAAGGCCTGCATGTGACGCAGATCGGCAAGGCTGGTCAAATGCTCCAGCCGCTGGATCAGCCGCTTTTCTTCTTCGCGCGTCAACCACAGCACCCGTATATCGCTATCGGGACTGGACAGCAACTGTTCCCGGTCGCAGATACAGGTGCCCGGCGGGCACGCCGTGCGCAGGTTGGGCATGGCTCGATAACATCGTCAAGTTCGAATAAGCCTATTCTACGATGCTGGTGGCGCTGAGCCACTATTTGATAAATACACCCCCACACAACAACTTGGAATAAACACCAATCAGGCGATCCATCGTGAACTTGCCTGTATCAATATAGTTGCTCTGTATCATGGTAGATAAGTAACTGCGCATCCCCATCAGCATGAAAACAAGCACATCCAGCTCATCGGGCGAATAGCCTTGGATTTCTCCGTTCTTCAGGCCCTTGAGCAATGCCCTTCGGTATCCTTCGTAAAAATGCCGAAAGTGCTGATGATAGGCCCTAGGCGCGAAGACCTCTGCCTCGTTAAGAATCCGCAGGAATCCAGGTGTCTTGCGGCAAAAATCAAAATAGGCAGAAATACGCTCCTGCTCGCGCTTGACTCCAACCGATGTATCGCTGATCTGTGCACGAATGTGGGCGAGCAGACGCTCGCCCAGCACCGGCAGTAATTGATCGAATAGATCTTGCTGAGTAGGAAAGTAGTTGTAGAACGTTCCACTTGCTATCTTGGCGCGCGCGGCGATCTTGGCGACGGACGCCCCCGCATAGCCCTGTTCACCCACGACCTCGATCGCAGCGGTAAATATCGCGCGGCGAGTGTCCTCTTGCTTATCATGCCTGTTACGCTTGATTTTGACGAGGGATGTGTCGGCACGAGCGGAAGGTGTCGCAGTCATTGGAGTTCAAGCCAGAACACAAAGGCCTTATTTAACCAAAGGACAACCACCGTCGGCAAGCGGGCGAAATACTTCATCGGCCGGAATGGTCGCAAGAAGCTTATAGTAATCCCACGGGCCGGTGGACTCCGCCGGCGTCTTGACCTGGAACAGGTACATCGGGTGAATCTTCCTGCCATCAGCGCGAATCTCGCCCTGACCGAATAGCGGGTCATCGGTAGGTGTTTTCTTCATTTCCTCGACGACACCAGCACCGTTCTGCTTATCCTTAAGGGCGGCAACCGCCTTCAAGTAATGCATGGCGCCTGCGTAAACGCCTGCATGCACCATTGTCGGCATGGTCCCCCCGCTTTGCTCTGCGAACCGTTGGGACCATTTCCTTGTGCCATCATTCAGGTCCCAATAGAACGGCCCCGAAAGGGTAAGCCCCTGAACCGAATCCAGTCCCAATGCGTGGACATCCGAGATAAACATCAACAATGCCGCAAGCCTCTGGCCTCCCGCGGCAACGCCGAACTCCGAACTTTGCTTGACCAGAGACACCAAGTCGCCTGACGAAGTGGCCATCCCGATAATCTGTGCCCCTGACGACTGCGCCTGAAGGATATACGAGGAATAATCGGACGTGCCGAACGGATGCAGCACCCGCCCCAAGACTTTTCCGCCGCCTTCTGTCACGACCTTGGCGGTATCTTTTTCCAATGAGTGGCCAAAGCTATAGTCCGACGTGATGAAATACCAGGATTTGCCGCCCTCTTTCACCAACGCGGAGCCGGTGGCATTAGCCAGCGCCCAGGTATCGTACGTCCAATGCACAGTATTCGGCGTGCATGCCTTGCCGGTCAAGTCAGTCGTGCCGGGACCCGAACCAATAAACACCTTGTTCTTTTCCCGCGTCACGGCATTCACGGCCAGCGCGACCGACGAGGTTTGCACATCGAGGATGGCATCGACGCCATCCTGGTCGTACCAACGGCGCGCCGTGGCCGCGCCAATGTCGGCCTTGTTCTGGTGGTCGGCGAAAATCACCTCGACTTTCACGTCCGGGTGCGCCTTCTGGAAGTCTTCGGCGGCCAGGCGCGCGGCAACGATCGAACCTTTTCCGCCCAGTTCCGCACCGATACCCGATAGATCGTTCAGCACGCCCAGCTTGACCGACAGCGGCTCCTGCGCATGGACCGATCCGTGAGCCGCTGCCATCATGATGATGGCCGATGCAATGAGTTTTCTTTTCTTCATACTTGTCTCCGTTTACCTATCAATGACTTATGTGAACCACCTGAATTCGGCTACGAAAATATCAACCCGCCGTTGATGTCCATCACCGCGCCGCACATATAACTGGAAGCGGGCGTGCACAGAAAGCAAATGGGCCAGGCAATCTCTTCCGCTGTCCCCATCCGTTGCACCGGCACCTTGCTCGCTGAAAAGGGTTGCCCTGCCAGCATGTCGGTATCCACGCTGCCGGGGGCCACACCGTTGACGACCACACCATGCGCGGCGCCCCTTTGCGCGAACCACCTGACCAGCGCATGGATGGCTCCTTTCGAGGCGACATAATGGGGACCTGCCTGCATGCCGCCCATTCGTCCCGACGCAGACCCGACGAAAACGATTGTGCCGCTGCCGCGTTGGCACATATCTTCAAAGTAGGCACGCAAAATATTCAGCGCCCCTTTGACATTCACGGACATGACATGCTCGAAAGCACTGTCCCATTCTTCGGACATCCAATCGTCAAAGGGCAGTATGCCCGCCGCAAGGACTAGCCCGTCGATGACGGGAAACGCCTCTTTTAGCAGGGCTACCGACTGCCTGTCCGACACATCGCAGCGGAAGAAGCTGGCGGAGCCGCCCACTTCCCGGAGCGCATGGCCTGGAATGGGCGTTTTGTCGCATAGCACGACAGAAGCGCCCTGCTGCGCAAGCGCTTTGCTCGTCGCCCAACCAATGCCTCGCCCCGCCCCCGTGACAAGAATTGTTCTCCCGCTCAGGTCAAATCTGTTTTCCATTGTTCTTCCCTTGTTTCGTCAGCGGACAACGCGCTTCTTCCGATCGCGCAGATCGAAGGCCCGAGGGTGATGGCGCGGGTCAATGCCCGCTGGAAAGATCCTCGTTTTCTGAACTTTTTGCGTACTGGTACTGGGCAGGTCCTCAAGGAAAACCATCCAGCCTGGCGCCTTGTAATAAGCAAGACGCTCTATACACCATTGGAATAACTCATCAGCCAATGCGCCCTCTGGCGAGGACTCGACGGCATGCACGACGCAGGCCAGCACTTCCTCACCGCGTACCTCGTCATGCACCGCCATCACGGCGACCCGAAGCACCTTGGGATGCGCTTGGAGCGTAGCTTCTATTTCCATCGCCGCAATGTTTTCGCCTGAGCGGCGTATGATGTTTTTCTTTCGCTCTGCGAAGTGGAGCATGCCGGTGTCATCCTGCCAGAACGCGTCACCCGTATGGAACCAGCCGCCCTTCCATGCCTCATCCGTTGCCGACGGGTCTTTCAGGTAGCCGGAAAACAAGCCCCTGCCAGGGTCGGGACCGGAGCGGCGGACAAGCAGCTCGCCAATGGCACCTTGCTGTACATCATTCCCCGATTCATCCACCAACCTAATCTCAAGGTCGCGCCCCGACACACCACGCGGCCGCCCCACGGCGCGCGTCCCCACTTGACGGGGCTCGGTGTCGATCATGAACCCGCCCCCGGTCTCCGTCATCCCCCATAGCTCAAGAAGAGGAAAACCAAAGCGATCTTCAAACAACCCGTGCTGGGTCGGTTCCACTCCCGCACCCACGCCAAATCGGACATGATGGCGCGCTTCCAGTTCCGCGAACGGCAGCTTGAGCAGTATCGCGGGCATGACGCCCAGATAATGGATAATGGTCGCCCGCGTTTCAACGACCTCTTGCCACCAGGTCGACGCGTGGAACCTGTCTGTCATGATGATGCAGCTGCCCGATAGCATCGCACCCATGAACGAGAAGATACCCGCATTTTGGTGAAACAACGGCAAGGGGTTCAGGATTCGCTCGGATCCCGGCCGGACATCGACCAATCCCCCACAGCCGGCATAGAACACCCCAAGGTAAAGATAATACTCATTGCTGATGATGCAACCTTTGGGCTTGCCCGTCGTGCCCGACGTATAAAGCAGACTCGCCTCGGTGGACAGCATTACGGACCCAGGCGATGAGCGCTGCAGCGCAGGAGGCAAGGCGGCGCAATGCAGTTCGGCGATAGGTACCGGAACATCCATTGCCGCCGCGGCGGCAAGCGCCTGTTCACGGTATTCGTCCGAACAGATCACCAGCCCGGCTTCGGAATGAGACAGCACATACGCCAGTTCCGGCGTCGTCAGGTCAGGGTTGAGGGGAACAATCGACATCCCCAGCGCATTGCAGGCAAGCAGATAGACAAAGTGCTCGGGCCGGTTCCCCAGCAGCAGGGCAACGCGGTTTGCCGCCCCATACCCCGCCTGCCGGAGGACCCCGATCCTTTCATCCACAAGCTTGGCCACGTCACCGAATGTCAGGTCCTGCGCCATATGGGTCAAGCGGGACGTCCCCCCGATAAAAGGCGCGTCCCCCCACTTGCTGCACGCCCCCAAAAAGGCGTCATAGACCGATATGTATGCAGACACGTCACTGCACGCCCTCGTCTCCATCACCGAATCCTTATTGCACATCGTTTTACACGCACGCTGGCCATCAGCCATTCTCCGTGCCTCAAGCTCTGAGGAAAAGTCTACTTCACAACTGATTTATTTTCAATAAAAATGAATATAAATTCATTATTAAGTAATTTCACCTAGAAAACCTTTTATTAGAGCGCTTCACATCGCTATAGAAATTTTATACATATATAATTTATGAACTATTGTTCATTTATTCACTGCTATGCAGAAAATCGATTCCGTACTGTTGGACCGCACTGAAGAAGGGGTGGCCATCGTCACCCTCAACCGCCCTTCCGTCTGCAACGCCGTCAACGCTGAGCTCACTCGGCAACTTGAAGAGGTGGCGACCCAGGTCGAAATGGATAAGACGATCAGAGCCGCGATTTTATGTGGCGCGGGCAGTAAAGGATTTTCTGCCGGCGCAGATTTACGCGAAGTTGCCGCGGGCAATGTTGCCCAACTGTCGACGTCCACCGGCGGTTTCGCCGGGTTTGCGCGCCTGCCAAAAAATAAGGTGTGGATCGCAGCCGTGCACGGGGCAGTCATGGCGGGCGGACTGGAGATCATGTTGGCCTGCGACTTTGCCATTGCATCCGAAGACGCCTTATTTGCCTTGCCTGAGGTCAAGTGGGGACTGATCGCCAGCGAGGGCGGGCTTTACCGCTTGCCACGCGCTATCCCCCAGGCGTTGGCCATGGAAATGATTGTGACGGGCGCATCCATCCAGGCCAACCGGGCCATGCAGTGCGGCTTGGTCAACAGGGTCGTGCCAGCGGAGCAGCTCAAAGACGAAGCGCTGGCGATCGCCAGAAAAGTGTCGGGCAATGCGCCCCTTGCAGTCTTGCACAGCAAGGCGCTCGCCCAGCAAGCGGCCTCCAGCCTGCCGGAAGATACGCTTCATCAACTCGGCCGCGACGTGCTTGCCCGTCTACAGAACACGGAAGATTTCCGGGAGGGCCCGCGCGCCTTCATCGAACGCCGCGCTCCCGCGTGGAAAGGTCAGTGATATGGAACGGCAAGTGGTCTTGATCACCGGCGGCGCGTCCGGCATAGGTTATGCCGCCGCGTCAGCCTGGGTCCGAAACGGACTGCGGGTCGTCATCTCGGACATCAACGTCAAGGCAGGCGAAGCGGCCGAACATGCGCTTAGGGCCGAAAGCGCTGACGTACGCTTCATACCTGCCGACGTCAGCAGCAGTTCCGCGTGCGCCGGGCTGATCGCGGAAGTCATGTCCCGCCATGGGCGACTGGATATTGCTTTCAACAACGCCGGCATCGCCGGGCCTGCCGCAAAGGTAGCCGACTGCCCAATGGATGAATGGCGCAGGACCATAGATATCAATCTGTTTGGCATCTACTACTGCCTGGCCGCTGAGTTGAAGGCATTCACCGCCCAGGGCCACGGCGTTGCCATCAACATGGCCTCGGTTTACGGGAAACGGGGTGTAGCCGGAGGCAGCGCTTATTGCGCATCAAAGCACGCCGTCATCGGACTGACCAAGTCGGCAGCGCTGGAATACGGGAAAAAGGGAATCCGCATCAACGCCCTCTGCCCCGGCTTCATTGAAACGCCCCTGACACGAGGCATCGACTCGACTGTCCCCACGTCCACCATGGATGCGCTTGTTGCCCGAAGCGCAAACCGGCGTTATGGCTCGGCGGATGAAATAGCGCAGGCGGCCGTGTGGCTGGCGTCGGATGGCGCAGCGTATTTGAACGGAACAGCCATCGACGTCGACGGCGGATTTCTTGCGGCATGACCGTCAACAAACAAAGGAAGCAGGTATGTGGAAAGAAAAATATCAACTCATTGACTTCGAACATCAAGATGGCGTCTTGCTTGTCCGGTTTTCCCGTGCGGACGAACTGAATGCCATCAATGCGCGACTGCATACGGAAATGTCCTGGCTATTCCGGGACATCAGCAACGACTCGTCATGCAAAGCGGTCGTGCTGACGGGAAAAGGGAAGGCGTTCTGCGCCGGCGGCGACATTGACTGGTTCGCGCACATCACCCAAGACGAACTCGATCTTCTATTTGTTGAAGCGCGCCGCATCATTATCGATCTGCTGGAAACGCCACAGCCGATCATCAGCGCCATCAACGGCCCTGCCATTGGACTGGGCGCAACGTTGGCCCTATTCAGCGACCTCATCTATATGGGCCGCAGCGCCGTCATCGCAGACACCCACGTATTGGCCGGAATAGCCGCCGGAGACGGCGGGGCTGCAATCTGGCCCTGGATCATTGGCATGCCCAAAGCGAAGGAGTTTCTGTTTACGGGCCAAAAGATCGATGCCGGCCAGGCCGAAAAGATCGGCCTGGTTAATCACGTCGAGGATGACGACCAGTTGCTTGACGCCAGCCTCGCGATGGCGCACCGCCTGGCAAAAGGACCTCAAATGGCATTACGCGCGACCAAGGCAGCCTTGAACAAAATACTCCGCGACACGGTAAACCTCAATCTGGACACGTCCCTTTCCATGGAAAAGGAATGTTTCAAGTCGGAAGAGCATGCGGCATGCATTGAAGCATTCCTGAAAAAACGCCAGGCAAAGAGCCGTTCCACCGCTGCCGCTGCCCCAACCCGCGCTTGATTCGTCCGCGCTGATGCCCAGCGCCTGATCGTCGTCCGTGCCAGGGGATTGAATAGCAGATTCCCGGCCAGCAAGACGCGCAGGTTGTTCTAGGACGAGACAAGCCGCGGCTACCGGACAAGCCCTTCCACGACGTATGACTGCACTCTATTTTTGATAATGATTCTCATTTATAATTGTGGGATTCGCCGACCTTCGAACTGATCGGCGCCCCACCCTAATGAATGCAGACATATTGAATGAAGAGGCACGCATGGACACCATCATCCACACGACCGAGGCTCTGGACGCACAGGTAGGTGCACGGCCTCCCGTCGCGGATCTGAAGGTTATCGATCACCTCGACGCGCATGCGCTGCGATGGCTTGCGGCATCGCCGTTGGCCTTTATCGGGTTCAGCGACCTGCAGGGAATCGACGCGACATTGGCGGGCGGCGCGCCCGGCTTCGCCGCGTCGCTCGATGCCGAACGGCTGTATCTGCCGCGCGGGCTGCTGGACCACCCTGGGCAGGCACTGCCGGGCCGGGGCGCGGGCATGCTGTTCCTGGTGCCAGGCCTGAGTGAAACTTTACGTGTCAATGGGGTCGTCGCCTTGGTGGATGAGCGGAACATCGTGATCGAAGTCCAGGAATGCTACGCCCATTGCGCCAAGGCCTTGCTGCGGTCCAGCTTCTGGCAGCCCCAGGCCGATCCCGTTTTCGGGAGCATGGCCGACTTCATCGCTGCTTGCCGATTTATGGCGCTGGCCACGGCCGACGCTGAACTGCGCACGGACATCAGCCCCAAGGGAGACCCCGCGGGTATGCTGGTCCAGGGCGATGAACACGGCATCCGTTTCGCCGACCGGCCGGGCAACCGGCGCACCGACAGCTTCCGCAATATGCTGTCCCGCCCCAGCGCCGCCTCCATCCTTATGGTGCCCGGCAGCACGCAGGTGGCCATCGTCCAGGGCAAGGTTCAGCTCGATAGCGACCCGCAATTGCGCCAGGCCTTCACCGTCCAGGACAAAACGCCGAAGCTCGTCGTCAACCTGGCGACATCAAGCATGACGCTACATGAAAGCGCCGCCCTGGCTCGGGCAACGCCCTGGTCCGCGCCCGTGCCGCCGGCCGACATTGATCCTGCGGAAATTTTCGCGGCGCACATCAGGCTGAACAAAACGCGCGGCCTGTGGGCGGCGCTTGCCAAGGGGTCCGTGGCGATTCCCGGCCTGATGCGCAAAGGCCTGCAGCAGGACTACAAGCGCAATATGTACTGAGCCGGCTGCGAACAATTGTCGAGGCGCATGCACTTCACTCCGTTTTCTTGGGCGGAATGATCGGAGGAGGCGCGGGTTCGTCACGTTGCTCCGCCTCGTCGGGCTCAATATCGATATCGTCCGCCGTGGAAATGTTGACCCGCGGGTCCTCGCCGGGAGGTTTTTCATCCTCCCCACGCTGTCCTTGCGAGCGCGGCGCCGACTTTGCAGGCGCCGCGTCCTTGGATGAATCGGATTGCCGACGGTTCTTCAAATCGTCGATGGTTTCAGGAAACCTGCTGTTCTGCTCTGCTGCCATAATAATGCGTCCCCCATGAGTACCAAAGGTTTACAGCGAAGTACTCCCAAAGACAGAGCAAGTAGCATGCCGCAGGAGCGCTCGTGCATCAAATGTCTGCAAGAAACGCTAAATAACCGGGGGCTCGGCACAGACGGGGAGAGCATTGTAATTAAGCCAATGCATCAATGACTGCTTTAGGGTTACGCTCGATAACATTGAGCAGTACCAGCGCAGGGCCCCGTGGAGTGCGATCACCCCGTTCCCAATGGCGCAAAGTCGCTGTAGAAAAACCAAAACGGGCAGCAAACTGCTCTTGAGTCATCCCTACTTTGGCTCGTACGGCCTTTACATCGACGACACGCGGGCGATGCACACGCACGCCACGCTCATCGCCCTGAGCATGAGAGATGGCCTCTTGCAGGCCTTGTTTAATGCTTCCAAACGCGCTACTCATGAGTTTCGTCCTTTCCAAATGCCCACCAATATTTCGACCAGACCGGCCAGCTCATTGCGCTCTGCCTTCGCGCAGATGCATGCATGGGACTTACAGCATCTGGATCTGCAGGTCATGCGATTTGAGGAACTATCAACCTTTTCCCCCATATCGCTGGCGATGCGCCGCGGCGTAGCGCTCCAGATCGTCCTACGACCGCGCGGGTATGTACCGTCAGCGAGAACCTGCCTAGCTGGTCGACGTAGCGGTGAGAATGTTCGCGTGATATTGCTTCTCGAACAGGCTATCGATGTTCAGCCCCGCCGGGCCAAACTAACTTATGATATCGGGTCATCGCACCGTCTCACCGCTCACGCGGGTGTCAGAACCGTCCACGCAGAGTCAACAGTACGCTACGCGGTGCGCCGTAGTTGTTGCGGTTCTCGACATAACCCGGGTACTCGTAATACACCTTGTCGAACAGATTGTTCACGTTCAACGCCGCCGTCCAATTCGACGTCACGTCATACGCGACCCGCGCGTTCCACACGCTGTACGACGGTCGGCGCACCTTCGAGATGCTGTTGGTCAGCGCGCTCTGCCAATTCACGCCCGCGCCCACGCTCAGGCGGTGCAATTGACCGGGCAAGCGGTATTCGCTCCATAGACGCAACAGGTGCCGCGGCGTTTCCTCGCTGAAAGTCTGGCCTTCGCGGTCCGGATCGCTCAGGTACTTATTGCTGTTGAAGGTATAGCCCGCCGCCACCTGTAGACCCGGCAAGATCTCGCCGCTCATCTCGGCCTCGAAGCCCTGGCTGCGCACCTTGCCCGCCGCGCGCGAACAATACCCGCCGTTGCACACCGGCCCGGCCTCGTAGTCCTGCACCGCGCGGTTCTTCTGGTCGATGCGATACAGGGCGAACGACGTATTCAGCTTGCCGTCCATCAGCTCGCCCTTCACGCCCACTTCGTAGTTCGCGCCGACGATGGGCTTCAAGATGCTGCCGTCCAGCGTGGTGGCCGTTTGTGGCTCGAAGATATCCGCATAGCTGGCGTAGGCCGACCACTGCGGCGTCAGCGCGTAGACCAGCCCCACCATGGGCGTAAACTCCGCGCTGGCCTTGGCGGTACTGACATCGTCCCACGTGGCGGCCTGCGTGGTATAGCGGCTTTCAAACCAGCTGAAACGCCCGCCCGACACCAGCGTCAGGTCTTCCGTCAGACTGCTGCGCAGCTGCGCATAGATGCCTTTCTGCACATGCGGCTCATAGTGCGACGTGCGCTGAGAATCCGGAAAGCTGTCTGGCTTGGGCACATGCGGATTGGGATGGAACACGTCCAGCGGCAGATAGTTGGAGGCGTATGCGATGCGGTCCGTCGACGTCAGCCGCGACATGCTCACGCCCACCGTCAGGTCCTGCTCCATGCCCAGCACCGTGAAGCGCCCGTTCACATTCGCATCAAAACCGATGTGCTCCGCCGACTTGTCGTAATTCCACGCATTGCGCATCGGCCCCATCAAGGTCACCGGGTCCACCGCGCCCGTCGCGTCTAGCGCCGAGGTCAGGCTCGTCTCCTTCACGTAGGTAGCCGCCACGTTCACGCGCCAATCGCTGTTGAAGCGATGCGTCAGGTCCGCAAACACCTGCGTCTCGTCCCGGTCCCACTGGTTCCAGTCCGCGCCCAGAAAGGTCGACCGCTTCAGCCCCAGCGAACTGCCGTCGCTATACCGCGGCAGGCCACCGAAGAACGGCGTGGACCGCAGGCGCGACACCAGCACGCCCGCGCCCACCGTCGTGCTGGGCGACAGGTCGTAATCCAGCGCGAAGTACAGATTGGTGTTGCGCTCCTTCACTACGTCGATGAACGAACCCTTGGAATCCAGATCCAGCACCGCCCGCGCCCGCAGGCTGCCATCCGCGTTCAAGGCCCCGCCCGCATCCAGCATGCCACCCACATGGTCCCACGAGCCCGCGCGCGCCTCCATCAACACCTGCGTCTCGGCGGTAGGGCGCTTGCGCACCAGGTTCACCGAACCGCCCGGCTGCCCCGCGCCTTCGAACAGGCCCTGTGCGCCGCGGAACACCTCCACCCGATCCAGATACGCCGTGCTGCCGGTAAAGCTATTGCCCACCGCATAGAAACTGCGCGACAGCGGCACGCCGTCGTACTGGATATTCGTAATCTTGAACCCGCGCGAATAGAAATTGCGCCCGCCGTCGGCCACCTCGCTGATCGTCACGCCCGTGGTGTTCTCCAACACCTCGCTGATGGTCGACAGATTCTGGTCGTCGATACGCTGGCGCGTTACCACCGTAACCGATTGTGGAATGTCCTTGAGCGCCTGTTCGGTCTTGCCAATGGTCGCCTCGCTGGCGGCGTAGGACTGTGAACCCTCAGTCTGCGCACGGTAGGTGCCTGTCACCACCACTGGCGCCAACTGCGTCGCACCACCGCTTTTCCAAAGATTGATCGTATTCCCCGTGCGCGAATACTCGATCCCCGTACCGGCCAGCAATCGCCGTAGCGCTTCCTCCGGCGTCATTCTGCCGCTGACCGGCGGTGCCGAGATGCCTCGCACCAGTTCGGTTGTATAGACAAACTGCAATGGCGTCTGCTGTCCAAGCTGCAGCAGCGCGTCGCTCAGCGACTGTTGCTGGATATGGATCTGGGCGGCGGTTTCCTGAGCATGAGCCGGCTGCGGCGCGACCATCAACGCCAGGGAAATGGCAATCGCCAAGCTGGACAAGGTCGCCGAAATGACTGCGGGAGCGTGACGCTTCTTGCTGTTCACCCTAAGGGCAACGGGGGATATCCTATCAATCACGAAAAGTTTTCCTGGTAAATACGGTCAAGCGCGCGCGTCGCTGCATCCCTTTGGCCAAAGGTTCCTGACGGGGAACACCTGCGTTGCGAAAACATCCCCCTTCATTAGGTATGACGGACGAACCCTGAAAAACCCTGAATGAAATCCCGAACTAATTTGTAACAGGAACGATTATCATTACCGAGCGTTCAGGCGAGCGAGCACATGCCGGCCGGAGTCCGGCGGCACATCTGCGATCGTGGGACGCGCGGTAGGCAGGGCGCTGGGGACGCGCCCGAACGGTCAGCGCAGCAGGGAGAGATCGGCACCGCCATCGGGGCGCCGCACCACGGCAATGGGCAGGTTGCTCTGCAGGGCCTGCAGGAACCCGTCCGCATCCTGAATAGTGAACACGCCCGCCATGCGCAGGCGCTTGAGCCGGCTGTCCGTCAAATGTATGGGCCGCGCCAGATAGCGGTTCATCTCCCGCACCATGTCTTCAAGCGGCTGGTCCCTGAAGACCACCTTGCCTTGGCGCCAGGCGGTCAGCGCCGCGACATCGGCCTGCTCCACGGACAGCGGCAGGCCTAACTGCGCCTGGGTCGTCATGCCCGCCGTCAACCTGGCCTTCTCGCGATTCCACCAGCGGCCGGAGGTCACTTCAACAGAGCCAGCCTGCACGGCCACCGACACGTGATCCTGTTCACGGCGAACGCTGAACACCGTACCCGTGACCCTGACATCCACCGCTCCCGCGTCAACGACGAACGGCTGATCGGGACTGGTAGTGACTTCGAAGTTCGCCTCGCCGTTCAGCAGTTCGACGCTACGGCGCTTAGTGTAGTAGCGCACGACAAGCTCGGTGGAAACATTCATCTCGATGACCGAGCCGTCCGGCAGCAGTTCGGTGCGTTGCTCGCCGTGGGCGGTGGCGTAGCGCGTCACATGGGTTGGGGCTTCCAGCATCTGCCCATAGATGAGCACGCCGCCCGCAACGGTTGCGGTGCAGACCGAACCCGCACCCATCAACCAACGCCGGCGCGCCATTCTGCGTAGTTCCGCCGGCGGCTCCGGTGCTTCCAGCAATTCACGCAGCGCATCCTCCGGCAGCAGGTTCGTAGCTTGCCAGATCTCATCGAGCGCCCGGTATTCCTGCTCGTTGCCGGGGCTGGCCCGGCGCCATTGCTTGAAGCGCTCCCGTTCAGCCACGGTGAAGTTGCCGGAATGCACTCGGGCAAACCAGTAAGCCGCTGCTTCGCGAGGGTCGTTCGGGAGATTCGGGTTTTCAGTGGTCATAGCGAGCAGGATGCCGATGGGTTGCCATCGGGATGATTTTTCTACCCCTTCAATAGGTAAGACGTTCGAGGAGGCAAAAACCCTGACTCAATGCGGCGCATGATTGTGTAACCGTTCCCGAAGATGCCTGACTGCCCGGATCATGTATTTTTCAACCATGCTGACTGAAATCCCCAGCTTTTGTGCAATTTCTTCCTGGGTATAGCCCTCAAGTCGATGCCACAAGAATACCTGACGGCATTTGACAGGCAGCTCGGCCAACGCCGTTTTGAGCGCCGCCAGCAATTGCGCGGTACGCGCCTGAGCGTCTGGGTCGATCAGCAGCGGATGCTCGTCTTCGTCCAGCTCATGCAAGGGAACCACGTCGATCAGCTTGGCTTGCCGATGTCCATCAATCAGGCGGTTGTGGACGCTGCGATGCAGATACGCACGTGGATTCGCCAAAGCGCCTGTGTCGTTCTCCAGCACCCGGAGAATCGCGTCATGCGTGGCATCCTCGGCATCCTGACGATTATCCGCCCGTCGCGTCCACGCGCCTACCAGCTCGCTGTAATGGGCGAGCCAACCTTTTTTGGGCGCAGGTGGGCGGGACATGGCAGATGGGGGAATAGATCAGCGCATTAAAACCCGCATGTTAACAATAATTCTCATTTAGATGTAGCTTGTCGGCCGTTTCACAACGCCACGCCACGCTGTTTGCCGAACTCCCACGTCGCCCGGCCGGCCTCGATGGACACTGACATGGACTCGCCCCGGCGCTGCGCCACGATCGGCCGCCATGGCACGAGCGTGAAACCGGACCCGTCATCGAGCATGGCGTAGCGCCTGCTGGGTTTTCCTATCCAGCACCGTGACGCAAGCTGATAGCGACGCCGACTTGAAAGACACGGCGCAACCTCTCCTGACACTCTCTGACTAGGAGTCTGCAATGGTCGAGGCCACACCGCGAAAGCCCCTGGGCAGCGCCAGACGGATGTCGGGGAATGTCCCAAGCGCCAGCGTCTTCTGCTTGCCGACGAACCGGTAGGCATAGCGCCAGTACTTCCCGCCTTGAGGCATGACCATCAGGTACAGGCCGCCACCGTCAGACAGCTTGACGGGCTTGCCGTCCGCCTTGGCGCTGCGGATGAGGGAATCAGTGAGCCGTTGTTGGTACCAACAACGATACCAACACTTGGACGAGACAGCAAGAACGCTCCCAAAACCGCCCGACAAACAAAAAAGCCCTGAAATCCATAGCTTAGAGAATTTTCAGGGCTTTCTGAGACGGCCTGGAACGGCCTGATAAATGTAACTGGCGGACAGAGGGGGATTCGAACCCCCGATACGCTATTCACGTATACACGCTTTCCAGGCGTGCGCCTTCAACCACTCGGCCACCTGTCCTGATTCTGGCTTTACTTACATAAAGCGAAGTCCGCCATTCTATCAGAAACCGGCTTCCCTTGTATTTTCTCTGCTATTAGTTCAGTAACGCGAAAGCCCTGTCTCGTACCAGTTGGAACAGCTCTTGCGCAATTGGGGCGAGCTCGCCATCTTTAAGGTGAACGATGGCTACGCCCGGCAACGGTATGGCTTGTTTGACTGTCACGATGGTGAGCCCAAGGCGCTGGGCCAGATAATGCGCAGCATCGGACCGTACCGCACCCAATAATTGGGGCTGTTCTGCGACCATCGCCCCTATCAACGGTATGAAACTGGTCTCGATGGTTGGGCGAGGCATGGAAAGGCCGGCTGCCAGCATGGCACTGCGCAACGCATTATGTATCAGGGAGTCTTTTTGCGGAAACACCCAGGCATAGCCTTGCAAATCGCTGAGCTCGAACGTTTGTTGTGATCTTATGCTGGACGGGTGGGCCATTATCTTGACTTCATCGTGATACAGGGGTTCCACATGCAGCAAGGCGGCTTCATCGTCTGTAAGCAGCCGGGCCGGCAAACTTCCCACAATAAAGTCTACGTCCCCTTTCAAAAGCAGCTCAAATAACGCATTCGCTGTGCCGTCGATGACTTCCAGGCGCACCTTAGGGTGGTTCGAGGTCAACGCCGCCAACGGCTTGGCAAGTAGCGTAACGGTCGTATGCGATGGCGCGCCCAGGCGCAAAATCGTCTGGCCAGCATCACCATATGCATCCAGCTTGCTTTCAATCCGGGCCACTTGCTTAAGCACCAACCTTGAATGATGCACGAGTGACCACCCGAGCGGCGTCAGCACCACACCATCGCGTTTGCGCTCAAAGACGGCGGCGCCCAACGCCACTTCAGCCTCACGGGCGATCTTGCTGATCGCCGGCCCTGACAGGGCCATTTGGTCAGCAAGCATGCGAAACGACATGCCGTCGGCAACGCCGCATATTATCTCGAACTGCTTCAGCCGCAGGCGATTGATCAAGGTAGAACGAGTGGTGCTTTTCATGGTTAACCAAAAGTTATCACTAAGTGATTATAAGAAACTTTAAATTAAGTTGGTGCAGGACTATTCTTTTATCAACTGCCAAACATGGGCAGAGCCACCAAGGAGACAAGATGAAGATCTGGAAATCAGCCGGACTGGCATTGCTGGTCAGCGTAGCCCCTCTCGGTGCTCAAGCGCAGCAAGCATCCTGGCCGGCCAAGCCTATTACTATCGTCGTTCCCTTTCCCCCAGGAGGCGCCACAGATGTCATGGCCCGCATTCTGGCGCCCAAAATCGAAAAGGCGGTGGGGCAGCCTGTCGTCATCGAAAACAAGGCCGGCGCCGGCGGTACGATCGGCACTCGCGCAGTGGCGAACGCAAAGAATGATGGCTACACATTCCTGTGGGGCACTGTAGCAACACACGGCATTGGGCCCAATATCCGCAAGAATTCATCCTACGACGCAGTCAAAGACTTCACGCCCGTGGTGCATGTGGTTGATCAACCTTACGTGCTGGTTGTTCATCCCAGCCTGGGTGTCAGCAGCGTCGCTGAGCTGACAAGCAAAGCCAAGGCGAATCCTGGTGGAATTTCCGCGGCGTCGGCAGGCCAAGGTACTGGCGCCCACATGATCCTCGAAAAATATCAGACTGAAGCCCAGTCAACGTTCTTGCAGGTGCCCTATAAGGGGGCAGGCCCGGCCATGACGGATTTGCTGGGCGGCCAAGTCAAACTGACATTCGATGTGATCTTGACCACCGTGCCCTATATCGAGGCCAAGCGTGTTATCCCTCTGGCAGTGACCAGCGCCAGCCGTAGCTTGGCCTTGCCTGACGTACCCACGATGAACGAAGCAGGCATAACCGGATTCAATGCCGTAGGGTGGAACGGGATCTTTGCGCCGGCCGGGACATCAGACGACATCGTGCAGAAAGTCAACGTCGCAGTCAATGAAGCACTCAAGCTGCCTGAAATCAAGGACAGGATCATCAAGGACGGTTCTATACCGGTGGGTGGCTCGCCAGAGCAGTTCCAGCAGTTTGTGGAATCCGAGCTGGCAAGCTGGGGGGATGTTGCCCGCAAAGCCAATGTGATGCTGGATTGAAGGAAGATCGATGACCGACACATGCAGCAGCAAGAAGGCCAGTCATGAACAGCCATCGTACGCAGGAACAGGCCCGCTGGCAGGGGTTAAGGTACTGGATATCTCCACCGTTATCGCCGGGCCTTTGTCTGCAACGCTCTTGGCTGATTTCGGCGCCGAAGTCTTGAAAGTGGAAATCCCGGGCGATGGCGATCATATCCGGCAATTACCCCCCCACAAAGACGGCGTCTCCCTTTGGTCGAAGGCGGCCAACCGAAATAAGCGCGGCATAACGCTTGATTTGCGCGAGCCAGAGGGCTTGCGCCTATTCGAGCAATTACTGCCCGGGTATGACGTCTTGGTAGAGAACTTTCGTCCTGGCACGCTTGACCGCTGGGGCTTGACCATGGAACGGCTCACGCAACTGAGGCCGGACTTGATCGTGCTGCGGGTATCAGGCTTCGGTCAGACCGGCCCCTATAAACAGCGGCCGGGCTTTGCTCGAATCTTCGAAGCCATGTCCGGCTTTGTGAATCTTTGCGGCGAAAAAGAAGGACCGCCCCTCTATCCCGGTTTCCCGGTTTCGGATGCGTTAACGGGCGTTTTTGGCGCCTATGCCATCAGTGCCGCGCTTCTGCATCGCGAAAAGCACAGAGACGGTCAAGAAATTGATTTGTCCGCTACCGAGGCCATGTTTCGCGTGCTGGACTTCCTTCCCGTCGAGTACGACCAGCTTGGCGTTGTGCGTGGCCGGCAGGGCAATCTGAATGCCTATTCCGCGCCCAGCGACGTCTACAAAACCCAGGACAACAAGTGGCTGGCATTGGCCGTCAGCGCCCCCACAGTATTCAAACGATTAACCGTCGCCATCGGCCGCCCTGACCTCATGGAGAACCCTGCATTCAATACCAATGCAGCACGAATCAAGAACCGCATCGAAATCGAAACCATCATGCAAGACTGGTTCGCCAAACACACCGCCAACGAAGCCAGCAGCGTGCTCCACGCCCACGATGTCAGCTTCAGTCCTATTTACGATATCAGCGACATTTTTGAAGATCCTCACTTCAAAGATCGAGAAGCGCTTGTTGCGGTCAAAGATGAAGATTTTGGCTCGATCAGAATGCAGAATGTGGTACCGCGCTTCTCGAAAACACCCGGCACGGTGTGGCGCACCGGGCCGGGAATCGGACAGCACAACGCCGATGTCTATGGCGACGAGCTTGGCTTGTCCTCCCAAGAGCAGGATGCCTTGCGCAATAGGAAGATCATATAAACGAGGTGACGAGCAGATGTTGAACAGCACACTTGAATTGCCTGCCGAATTCACCAGTAAGTTCTGCTTGAATCAAGCGCATCTGGATGCCTACTTGAGTTCGGTGCATGGCGGGCACCCTGTGCACTCTTCCGACAGCCTGGCGCGTATGGCCGGCTTCAACGGTGTTCCTCTGGCGGGCGCACATGTCGTAGGGGCTGCCCTGGCAGCCTTTACAACATGCTTCGCAACCCGTCCCATCCAACTATTGGCGCTTGGATCGCGCTTTTTCTCACCCATCTACCCCGGCAGCACGATTGCGGTGACTGTCTTGCTGGATCAGGAGTCCGTAAAGACACGCCCGCATTATCAGATGGGTAGGTATGTGGGCAACTGCCTGCTGGAAAGTGGCATCAAGGCAGCCGAGCTGGATGTGCAATTACGCCTGATGCTGACTACGCGGTAACAATGTCTCGTCCGCCACCCTGCCAGAAACCAGCAGCTTTGTATTTATTGGCCGCAGGCAGGCTACAGCCCGTAGTGCCGCTCGACCCGTCCGATGTGATCCGACATGACGGCTTTCGCCCGTTCGGCATCCTGGTCCGCCAGCGCGGAGAATATCTGCCTATGCTGCGCATTGGATGCCCGGCTGCGTTCCTTGTCCTTGAAGAAAAGCAGGCGCCTGTTCTCGGACATAATATAAAAAGGACTGACCAACTGCATCAACACCAGGTTATGGGTGGCCCGGAATATCGCCATGTGAAACTCATAATCCAGGTTCGCCACGGACTCAATCGAGTTATCGACGGCTTCGTCAAAACGCGCCACGATGCCGCCGATATTGGCAATATCTTCATCGGTACGCCGTTGCGCGGCCAGGATGACGGCCTGAACCTCGATAATGCGCCGCACCTCCATGGTTTGGGCCAACTGCTCTGTCGAGAGCGCCAGATCGAGCCCGGAAAACAACGTGAGCGTTTCCAGGCTTATACGCTCCGGCGCCACATTCAAGTAAATGCCTGAATTGGGCCGGCGCTCCAGGTACCGCAGCCCCTCGAGCACCGAAAGCACCTCGCGCACAACGCCCCGCCCCACCCCGAAGCGTTCTGCCAGTTCCCGTTCGGATGGCAGGCGTTCGCCCGGGGCGTAATTCCTCTGGTCGATCAGCCTGACCAGCGCTGTCATCGTGCGAGTCGTTAGCTCATCTTTTTCTCTAGTCATATCAGAGGTCGTGCGTCCCCGGCGAAAAGCGAACTCGGCCGCGGCGTCTGTGAAGGTCGCTCTGGCCGTCGATTGATGGATATTCTTGAAGACGGCATGCCGCGTCGACACGTTTTCGTACTCACCGGAAGCGCGCATGCGCTCACGCGCCTCCAGCCCTTTCCATTATATCGATAAACACGGGGCATCAAGCCTTCTTGTCAAACCCCAGCCCGTCCAGCAAGGGGAAAGAAGAAAAGACAGATTCGTCCACATCCAGGCCTATCCCCGGCTTATCGATCGGGGCGACACAGCCATCCTGGCCGATATCGAATGCCGGCCCGAACATGTCCCGCAGCGGATTGACCTGGGAAACACACGCTTCGAAGTATCCGCCATTATCGATGGAAGCCAGAAAATGGATCGTGGCCGCCAGATTCAGCCCGCCCGCCGAACTATGAGGATTGACCGGGATGCGCCAGGCGGACGCCAGCGCTGCGATGCGCATGGCCTCGCTCACACCGCCCGTCTTGGAGAGGTCCGGCTGGAAGATCGTGACGGCCCTATCTTCGATAAGCCGTGCGAATTCGTAGCGGGTGTAATGGTTCTCGCCCGCTGCAATCGGCACCCATGGATTGATCTGCGCCGCGAGCCTGTAGGACGCAAAATCATTGCAGGGAAATGGCTCTTCGAGCCAATCCACATTTAGTTCGGCCAGCGCCGGCATGATTCGGCGCACATCGGCCAGCGTGTATGCCGTGTTTGCATCAGCCAGGATAACAATATCGTTCCCAAGTGCTTTGCGCACGGCCGCGATACGTGCAATGTCGTTGGCGGTGGTGTCGCCGATGCGCAATTTGACTGCCCGGTACCCCTGCTCCACATAGCCTTGCGCCTCGTCGGCCAGGCTGTCAGGGGCCTGATAGCCCAACGCGACGCCGCCGGCATAGGCCGGAATGCGTTTGGACGTTCCCCCCAGCATGCGATATAACGGCATGTTGGCGGCCTTGGCGCGGATGTCCCACAACGCCATGTCGATACCGCTGAGCGCCAGCGCGGCGCCTGCGCCCAAGCCATGGCTTGCGAGCTGCATCCGGTGCGCAAGCTCCCATACGCCGGCGACATCGCATGCATCCATGCCCTGCAAAAGCGGTCCCAGCGTATGGTTGATAACGCTTGCCACGGCGCCTGGACTACGCCCTGGGTGCGCCTCGCCGTAGCCTACCAGGCCGTCGGAAGTCTGGATCTTGACGATAATGACGTCACGTTTTCGAGCCGTGCCGATGCCCATCGCCACCGCTTTGCCCTCGGGAAAGCGAAAGGAAAGAGGCGTCGCAAGGATGCTGTCGATTTTCATGCTGCTTATCCTGTCAGTCTGATGTTTATTGAAGCGTTGCGCCGGATTCTTTCGCTACTTTGCCCCACCGCGCCGTCTCCGCTTCCAGGTATTGCTGGAACTCCTCGGGCGTGCTGGGCATCGTGTCCACGCCCATGCTGGTCATTCGCGCAACGAATTCTGGATTATTAAGCACCTTGACCATGTGGCCATTGATCTTGTCGATAATGGGCTTGGGCGTGCCCTTGGGCGCCAGGAAACCGAACCAGACATTCACCTCGTAATCGGACAAGCCCTGTTCGGCGATGGTCGGGATGTCGGGCGCGCCTGATGAACGCTCCTTGGTCGTGACGCCGAGCGCACGGACTTTTCCGGCCTGCACGTGGGGAAGTACGGCCGGCACCTGGTCAAACAGCATGGATATCTGGCCCGCCAATAAATCCTGCATCGCCTGGGCGCCGCCTTTATAAGGAACGTGCACGAAATCTATACCCGTCTGGGAACGCAACATTTCTCCCGCCAGGTGACTGGAACTGCCATTGCCGCTGGAGCCTTGGGTCAGCTTTCCGGGGTTCTGTTTTGCATAAGCAATCAACTCATCCAGCGTTTTAACCGGCAGCGAAGGGCTGACGGCCAGGATGTTGGCCACACCGCCATACAGGCTGATGGGTTCAAAATCTTTCAGAGGATCAAAATTGAGCGAGGCATAGATCGCCGGGTTGATGGCCAGGCCGATCGGCCCCATGAGCAGGGTATAGCCATCGGGCCGCGCACGGGCGACATGGTCGAACGCGATGTTGCCTCCGGCTCCGGGACGATTTTCCACGACAAAGGGTTGTCCCATCGCTTGCGACAATTGGTCAGCCATCAAACGCGCCAACGTCGTCGTCGTGCCCCCGGCGCCGAAAGGCACTACGAGCGTAATAGCCTTGGCGGGATAGGAATCCGCATTGGCCGAGGCGGCGCCTGCGGTGAATATGAGCGCAGCGATCGCCGCGACCGAGCGCAGAAAGCGCGCCTTGAAAAAATGCCTCATTCTGTCCATCTCCTCAAATAATTTAAAAGGATATTTTTGGTAATACCAAATTGGTAGTGCCAATTATAGAGATAGATGAACGACAAGTCCAGGGAATAGAAAAATGGAAGCCCGCGAAGAGCGGGCAACAAAAAAGGACTTACAGAGTTCGGTCTGTAAGTCCTTTTACCCTATGCTGCGCTCAGCCTGGCGGCCTGCTACCTTATTGCTCCGGCCTGGCCTGCAGGCTGACCATGCGTTCCACATAACGCGCAATGGTATCGATTTCCAGATTGACCAGCGCGCCTTCGGTCAGATGCTTGAGCGTGGTGACCTGCACGGTGTGGGGGATCAGGTTGATGCGGATCTCGCAGCCACTGACCGCATCGTCCACATGATTGACGGTCAGGCTGACGCCATTGACGGTGACCGACCCTTTATAAGCCATGTATTTGGCCAGGCTGTGCGGCACTTTGATGCGCAAGTCCCATGACTCGCCCACCGGCTCGAAGAGGCTGACCTCGCCCAGGCCGTCGACGTGACCCGACACCAGATGGCCGTCAAGCGAATCGCCCATGCGCAAGGCATGCTCCAGATTGACTTCGCCCACGGCGTCCAGGCCCGCCGTGCGGTTCAGGCTCTCACGCGAGACATCGACACTGAAGGTGTCCGGCCCCAGCGCCACCACCGTCATACAAGCCCCTTGTATGGCAATGGAATCACCCAGCTTGGTGCTGTCGCGTAAAAAATCCTGGACCTGCAGCGTCAGGTGGACGCCCGCGTCTTTCTGGCAATCGTTGAATGGCGAGACCTCGATAATCCTGCCAACTGCCGCAACAATTCCTGTGAACATGTTCTACCCTCTAGTTCCCGTGCCGCAATCCCTGCAGCAAAGCCTTCCAGTGGCCGATGTGCCGTGCACGCAGCCTGACGTCCGGCGCCACACTGGCGGTGTCGATAAACTCGAACGGCTGCGCGTCCGCCAAGCGTTGCAGGGGCTCAAGATGCGCCATGCCTATGCCGTCGCCCAGCAGCATCGGCGCCATATAGACCAGCAATTCGTCGGCGCATTGCGCCTGGACCAGCGCGCCGCTGAGCCGGGCGCCGGCTTCGACATGCACCTCGTTGATGTCCTGCTCGCCCATCCACCGCATCATGGCATTCAGGTCGACCCGGCCGTTCGCGGCGGGCAACTCGATGACCTGCGCGTTGCGGTCGGCAAGCCGCTGGGCTTTTTCCGGATCGGCGGCGCAGGTGAATACCCAGGCCGGGGCGCCATCGAAAATCCGGGCCTGCGGATCGATCTGAAGCCGGGAATCGACAATCGCCTTGATGGGGGGCCGGGCCGTTTCCACATGACGCACATTCATCTGCGGATCGTCGGCCCGCACCGTGCCCACGCCCGTCAGCACGACACAGCTGCGCGCGCGCCAATGATGGCCATCGGCACGGGCGGCCGGGCCGGTAATCCACTGCGACTGCCCGTTGGCCAGCGCAATACGGCCGTCCAGCGAGGCGGCTAGCTTCAGCCAGGCCCACGGCGTCTTGCGTGTCATGCGGGCCACAAAACCCGGATTGACCGCCAAGGCCTCTTCGGTACAGACGTCCGTGGCAACGGCAATGCCCGCCGCCTGAAGCTTGGCGATGCCCTGGCCGCCCACCAAGGGGTTGGGGTCGCTCATGGCGATGACGATACGGGCGGGCCTGGCGGCAATCAGGGCGTCGACACAGGGCGGCGTACGGCCATAATGGCTGCAAGGCTCCAGGGTGACGTAGACGGTGGCGCCCGCCACGTCAATGCCGCGTTCGGCGGCCTGGCGCAAAGCCATGACCTCGGCATGGGGGCCTCCGGCCCGTTGCGTCGCCCCGGACGCCAGCAATTGGTCGCCGCGCACAATCAGGCAGGCCACGCGCGGGTTGGGCGCAGTCACATACAGGACGCTTTCGGCCAGCTGCAGCGCCTGGCGCATCCAACGTTCGTCACAGACAGGCTGATTTGTGGTCACGACTTGGACGGAACTTGAATTTCATCGATGGCTTTGACGAACTCGCCTAAGTCCTCAAAGCTTTTGTATACCGATGCGAAACGCACATAAGCGACCTGGTCCAGTTTCTTGAGCTCGCCCATGACCAGTTCGCCCACATAGCCCGAAGCGACCTCGCGCAGGCCGCTGACCAGCAGGCTTTCCTCGATGCGCGCCACCGCGGCATCGACGTCTTCAGTGCTGACGGGCCGCTTGCGCAATGCCAGGTTCAGGCTGCCCCGCAGCTTGTTCACGTCGAACTCGACGCGCGTGCCATTGCGCTTGACCAGCGCCGGCATCACCAGTTCAACGCGCTCGTAGGTGGTGAAGCGGCGATCGCACGCCGTGCAGCGCCGGCGGCGGCGTATGGTGTCGCCCTCTTCCGAAACCCGGGAGTCGATCACCTGCGTATCGAAACTGCTGCAAAATGGGCATTTCATGTTTGGCGGGCCCCAGGCACCCCTGGAGCCAGTTCCGTATTAACGGTAAACCGGCAAACGCGCGGTCAGCTCGTTCACGCGCTTGCGGACATCGGCGATGGCCGACTCGTCGCGTGGATTGTCGAGCACATCGGCGATCAGGTGCCCGGTCAGCTCGGCCTCGGCTTCCTTGAAGCCGCGGGTGGTCATGGCCGGCGTACCCAGCCGCACGCCGCTGGTGACAAACGGCTTTTCGGGATCGTTGGGGATGGCATTTTTATTGACGGTGATGTGGGCCTGCCCAAGCACGGCTTCAGCTTCTTTACCGGTAATGCCCTTGGCGCGCAGGTCGACCAGCATGACATGGCTTTCGGTGCGGCCAGACACGATGCGCAAGCCGCGCTCGACCAGCGTACGCGCCAGCACATCGGCGTTTTTCACGACCTGGGCGGCATACGCCTTGAACTCGGGCGACAGAGCTTCTTTGAAAGCGACGGCCTTGGCGGCAATCACGTGCATCAGCGGGCCGCCCTGTATACCTGGGAAAATAGCCGAGTTGATGATTTTTTCGTGCTCGGCTTTCATCATGATGACGCCGCCGCGCGGCCCGCGCAGGGATTTATGGGTGGTGGACGTGACAAAGTCGGCATGGGGCACGGGGTTGGGATACGCGCCACCCGCCACCAGCCCGGCGTAGTGTGCGATATCGACCATGAACAAGGCGCCGTTGTCGTGCGCAATGCGCGCCATGCGTTCGAAGTCGATACGCAAGGCATAGGCCGATGCGCCGCCCACGATCAGTTTGGGCTTGTGTTCTTTGGCGAGCTTTTCCAACTGGTCGTAATCGAGCTCTTCGTTGGCATCAAGGCCATAGGACAAAAAGTTGTACAGCTTGCCCGAGGCGTTGACGGGCGAACCGTGCGTCAGGTGGCCGCCTTCGGCCAGGCTCATGCCCAGCACCGTGTCGCCCGGCTTCAGGACCGCCATATAGACGCCCTGATTGGCTTGCGAGCCCGAGTTGGGCTGGACGTTGGCGGCTTCGGCCCCAAAGATTTCCTTCAGGCGGTCGATGGCCAATTGCTCTACGACGTCGACGTACTCGCAGCCGCCGTAATAGCGCTTGCCCGGATAACCTTCTGCGTACTTGTTCGTCAGTTGCGTACCCTGGGCCTGCATGACGGCGGGGCTGGTGTAGTTTTCAGACGCGATCAGTTCGATGTGCTGTTCCTGGCGAACATTTTCTTTTTGTATGGCGGCCCAGACGTCGGCATCGACAAGATCAAGAGTGCGAGAACGGTCAAACATGGAGATATCCCAAGGTAATTACGCAGGTGGCGAGAAATAAAGGTCTTTATTCTAGCTCGAATAGCTGTCTTTCCGACGCCTTCAGGCGGTAAAGACTGCCTGGACAGCGGTTTTCAGCCACCGTGGCCATTCGGCATGAGCGCGGCTCAAGATGAGTTGAGCCGCGCTCATGGCCTGGCCAAAGCCGGTGGCGTTGCTAAGCCTTGGAGGCAAGCCGCGGATTCAGGGTATAGATGCCGGTCAGAGAGGCCTGTGCCAGCACGTGGCCTTGAATCGCCTTGATCACGTCCCCGCCGGTAAAACGGCCCTCGAAGGGAAGCTCGGGCACATCAAGCGCATAGACGGTGAAAACATACCGATGCACGATGGAGTCGTTCCAGGGCGGACATGGGCCGTCATAGCCGAAATAGTCACCGTTCATGTCGCGGTCCGCGGCAAACCAGGTGGTGAAATCGTTGACGCCCTGACGGGTGCCATCCAGCGCAAGCGGGCCTGCCTTGCCGCGCGGCGTAATGCCATCGGAATACGCGCCTTCGGCGATTTGCGTGACACTTGCCGGAATGTCGATCAGCGTCCAGTGATAGAAATCGACCCGGGGCAGCGTGCTGGGGATTTCGCGGTCTTCCTGATTGACGTCGTCGGGCTTGCTGGGCACGTCGGGATCATGGCAGATCACCACAAACGACTGGGTCGCAGCAGGCGCGTCAGACCAGGCCAGATGCGGATTGGCGTTGCCCGCAAGCGCCACATGGTTCTGCCCATCCATCTTGCCGAAGGCGTTGCGCTCGGGCATATGCCCCTGGTCTGAAAATGATTCACTGATTAGTTTCATCATGAACTCCTGTTACGAAGGGCTGCGGCCGGAAGGCGGCTAGCCAGTTAACGTGACACGGGCAAATTTGCGTTTGCCCACCTGAACAACATAGGTGCCGGCAGGAAGCTGCAGCGCCTTGTCTTCGATGCGATCGCCATCGACCCGTACGCCCCCCTGCTCGACGTTGCGCTGGGCCTCGGCGCCCGAGGCCACCAGGCCCGCTTCGCGCAAGACCTTCAGAATCCCCAGTGGCGCGGCGCCGAGTTGAAGCTCGGGCATCTCGTCCGGGATGGCGCCGTCGCGGAAACGGGCCTCGAACGCGGCCAGCGCGTCGTGCGCGGCCTGCGGCGAATGGAAGCGGGCCACGATTTCCTGCGCCAGGGCGACTTTGGCATCGCGCGGATTCATGCCCTGTTTTACCTTATTTTGCAGCTGGGCAATATCATCCATTGAGCGGAAAGACAGCAGTTCGAAATACTTCCACATCAGGGTGTCGGAAATCGACATGAGCTTGCCGAACATAGAGTCGGGCGATTCTGTGATGCCTATGTAATTGCCCTTGGACTTGGACATCTTGTCGACCCCGTCGGTGCCTTCCAGCAGGGGCATGGTCAGGATGCACTGCGGCTCTTGCCCATATTCTTTTTGCAGCTCGCGGCCCACCAGCAGGTTGAACTTCTGGTCGGTTCCGCCCAGTTCGAGATCGGATTTCAAGACAACGGAGTCGTAGCCCTGCATCAGCGGATACAGAAACTCGTGCACGGAAATGGGTATGCCGCCCTTGAAGCGGCGTGTGAAGTCTTCACGCTCCATCATGCGGGCGACGGTGTAGCGCGACGCCAGTTGGATCAGCCCCCGCGCGCCCAACGCGTCGCACCACTCGGAGTTGTAGCGGATTTCGGTGCGGGCCGGGTCCAGGACCAGGCTGGCCTGCGCGTAATAAGTCTTGGCGTTCTCGTGGATCTGTTCGGCCGTCAGCGGCGGACGCGTGGCATTGCGCCCGCTGGGATCGCCGATCATGGACGTAAAATCGCCGATCAGGAATATGACGGTATGCCCCAGGTCTTGCAGCTGGCGCATCTTGTTCAGCACGACGGTGTGGCCCAGATGGATGTCGGGCGCGGTGGGGTCCAGCCCCAGCTTGATGCGCAGCGGCTTCCCATTGGCATGGCTGCGGGCAAGCTTTCTGGCGAACTCGGCCTCGACCAATAGTTCGTCACAGCCTCGCTTGGCGATACGCAGGTATTCTTCGACTTCCGGGGTGACGGGCGCTTCGGTTGACGGCATATGAAAAGGCTTCAGAGGTAATAAAAGGGGAAATATGCAAAAAAACGCTCGAAAAACCGAGCTTAATACGCTAGCATAACGTGCGAGCGCAATATCCGTCTAATTCAGCAGCGCATTTCTAGGTTTTTGTTTTTATGTTCAAGAAAGGGACCCCTGGCACTCCCTCCTACCGAGACACCCTTCGAGCGCACCGCTCACATCATTTCCTCCGTAACGGACTGGTTTTCGTCGCGCTGGCCCTGTTCGCCGGCGCCGCGGCGCTGGCGGTGGTCAAGCCGCCCGAAGCCCCGGTCGTCTACGAGGCCCGAAAGACCCTCGATCTGCCTGCCCCATTCCCCCAAGTCCAGGGGGATTTTTCCGCCCCCTTCATCAGCGAAACCCAGATTCGCCGCGGCGACACACTGGCTGCGCTGCTTCAACGCCTGCGCGTACAAGAGGCCGGCCTGCAGGCTTTCCTGGTCCAGGACAAGGACGCCCGCTCTATTTACAAGCTCTACCCCGGACGCAACGTGCAGGCGGCGCTCGATCAGGACGGCAACCTGGTCTGGCTGCGCTACAACCATACACCGCGCGCCACCGAAGACGGCCAGCCTGTTTCACGCTGGCTTGAAGTGGCCCCCGACGGCAAAGGCGGGTTTACCGCCACCGAGCAAAGCCAAATCGCCAGCGCCCAGATCCGTATCGCCGAAGGGTCGATCAAAAGCTCTTTGTTCGGCGCCACCGACGAAGCCGGCATTCCCGACGCCATCACTTTGCAGATGACCGAGATTCTGGGCAGCAAAATCGATTTCATCCGCGACCTGCGCACCGGCGACCGGTTTCGCATCGTCTACGAAACCTACGCGCACGAAGGCCGCGAAGTGGGCACGGGCCGCATTCTGGCGCTTGAATTCACCAACCGGAACAAGGCATACGAAGCCGTGTGGTTTGCGCCTGACCAGAAGTCGGGCAGCTATTACGACTTCAACGGCGCCAGCCTGAAAGGCGCATTCCTGCGCACCGCCCTGAAATTCACCCGCATCAGCTCAACCTTCGGCATGCGCCGCCATCCCGTGCATGGCGTCTGGCGCGGACACAATGGCGTCGATTATGCCGCCCCGACCGGCACGCCCATTCATGCCACCGCCGATGGCGTCGTGGAATTCAAGGGGCAGCAAAGGGGCTATGGCAATACGGTCATCCTGAAGCATCACAATGGCTACAGCACCCTGTATGCGCATCAAAGCCGTTTTGCCAAGGGCCTGAAGAAAGGCGATACGATCAGCCAGGGCCAATTGATCGGCTATGTCGGCTCCACCGGCTGGGCCACCGGGCCCCACCTGCATTACGAGTTCCGGGTCAACAACAAGCCGGTCGACCCCTTGTCGGTCGATCTGCCGGTTGCCCGCACCCTGGACAAAACTCACCGCAAGGCGTTCGAGCAAACGGTGGCGCAGTACCGGGAACACATCCACTTTTTAGCCGATCTGCAAAGCGACGACACCCAGGTCGCCAGCCGCTGACCATGCCGCTGGCCCGTCGCACGGCATGGCCCGCATGAGCAAGACACTCTTCATAGGCCTGATGTCGGGCACCAGCACGGATGGCGTCGATGCCGTGCTGGCCGACTTCTCTGAACCCAGCCGCCCGGGCCTGCTGGCGTCCGTGTCGCTGCCGATGCCGCAAGCGCTGCGCAACGAATTCCTGGCCCTTAACATAGCCGGGCCGGACGAATTAAGGCGGGCCGCCCTGGCGGGCAATGCCCTGGCCGACCTGTATGCCCGAGCCTGTCTTGAATTACTGGAACAGGCAAAGGCGGGGCCGGACCAGATCGCCGCCATCGGCGCGCATGGCCAGACAGTCAGGCACGATCCGGCGGCCGGCTATACCATTCAGGTCAACGCGCCCGCCCGGCTGGCCGAACACACCGGCATCGCGGTGATTGCCGATTTCCGTTCCCGCGATGTGACTGCCGGCGGCCAGGGCGCCCCGCTGGTTCCCGCCTTCCACCACGCCCTGTTTGCTTGCGGCCGGACCCGCGCCATTCTGAACCTGGGCGGTATTGCCAATGTCACCTTGCTGGATGCCAAGGGCGGCATACGCGGCTTTGATACCGGGCCGGCCAACGTACTGCTGGATCTATGGGTACACGCCAAGACAGGACGCGCTTACGATGCGGACGGACAATGGGCCGGGACGGGGCAATGCCACGCCCCGCTGCTGAACTACCTGATGGACAGCGAGCCCTGGTTTCGCCGGGCGCCGCCCAAATCGACCGGCCGGGATCTGTTCAACTGGACCTGGCTGGCCCAGCGGCTTGAGCAGTTTGGCGCGCCGACCCCGGCGGATCACGACATCCAGGCCACGCTGCAGATGCTCACGGCGCGCACCGTGGCCCAGGCCCTTGCCGAGCATGCCCCCGATACCGCGGAGGTCATTGTGTGCGGCGGCGGCGCCCTGAACCAGGGCTTGATGCGTGATCTGCAGCACCTGATCCCCGCGCCGGTCTACCCCAGCTCGGCGCTGGATGTACCGGTGCAATTGGTGGAAGCGCTGGCCTTTGCCTGGCTGGCCTGGGCCCATGAAAACGGGCAGCCCGCCGGGCTGCCCGCTGTAACCGGCGCACGCCAGCCTACTGTGCTGGGGTGCAAATATCCCGCCTGAGCTCAGGGCGAGAAGGACGAGCCGCAGCCGCAGGTGGAGTTGGCGTTAGGGTTGCGGATCACGAACTGAGCGCCTTCCAGGTCATCTTTGTAGTCGATTTCAGCCCCGACCAGATACTGGAAGCTCATGGGGTCGACCAGCAACTGCACCCCTTCCTTGTCGATGGTGGTGTCGTCGTCATTGATGGTTTCGTCGAACGTGAAGCCATATTGAAAACCAGAGCACCCGCCGCCTTGCACAAACACGCGCAACTTGAGTTCGGGGTTGTCTTCGTCGGCCAGCAGCTCTTTAACCTTGTTTGCCGCGGCATCGGTAAAAATCAGCGGTGACGGCGGCGCTTGCAGATCAATGGATTCGGTTTGGGCAATCATGTGGGCACTCCAAGGCAACCATCAGGGGTTGCGTAATATGAAAACTACTATAACACTCGCGCAAGGGGCCTGCCTATCGGGCGGGGTCACTGCGCGTCGCCGCCCGACAGGTCGACAGTGCGCGAGACGCGCAGCTTGTTTCCTTCGAGCACGTTCAAGGTGACGGCTTGCGGCGTAAACCCGTCGGGGATGCTGAGCAAGCCGCCGCCCCGCTGGAATTCGTCGAAGCTCAGGGCAAACTCGCCGGTATCGACAGCGGCCTGGCCGCCGGCGTCCGCAACTGTTTCGGCCGCGCCTGGCGCCAGCACAGGTTTCAGGGTGACCTCGGCCTGGGCGCCGTCCTGCTGCTTACCCTTGGCGACGAACTGCATATGGCCCCTGAACGGCGCGCCATCTTGCGCGTTGCGCATCAGCAGCACCCTGTATTGCAAGGTGGGGCCGATCCGTTCGACTTCAAGAGCCCGTATGCTGATCGCCCCTTTGGGGCCGGGCGGCAGCAACTGATCGAAGAAAGCCAACTGGTCGCGTGCGCGCCCCAGTTCGGCCTGGGTGGCCTGCAAGCTTGCTTCCAGCCCTTTGCGCGTGCTTTCTTCAACGACGAGCTGGCCCAGCAGGGCATCGACCTGGGCCCGCGCGCCCGCCAGTTGGTCCTGGCTGCTGTCCAGCTCGCGCTGCATATGCTGCTTCATGGCGCCATACTGCCGGCTGGCCTCGCTTTGAAACCCATATCGGGCGCCTGCCGCGCCCAGAACCAGCCCCGCCAGCAGGCCCAGCACAAGCAGGCCTGCTTTGCCCTTCTTGCGGGGCGGAACGCTTGCTACCGAATCTTTATTGCTCATGGAGAACAGACCGGTCAGGGGAACATGAGTTCCCGGCAGGCCGCGAAACAGGTGTTACGGAAGCACCGCCACGTGGGTCAGGCCCGCCGACTCGGGGAAGCCGAACATCAGATTCATGTTCTGCACCGCCTGCCCCGATGCCCCTTTGACCAGATTGTCTTGGGTGACCAGGATGACCAACTGATCGCCGCCATCTGGACGATGGACGGCAATGCGCAGATGATTCGAGGCGCGTACCGACCGGGTTTCGGGCAGGCTGCCGGCCGGCATGACGTCAACGAACGCTTCGCCGGCGTAGCGCTGTTCGAACAGCGCCTGAAAATCGGTATCGAGCGCTTCGGGCAAAATGCGAACGTAAAGGGTCGAGAACATGCCGCGGATCATGGGCACCAGGTGCGGCACGAAAGTCAGCCCGACCGGCTTGCCTGCGATGCGCTGCAACTGCTCGGACACTTCGGGATGGTGGCGGTGGCCCGCCACGCCATAAGCCTTGAAATTATCGCTGGCCTCGGAAAACAGCGTACTGACTTCGGCCTTGCGCCCCGCGCCCGACACGCCCGATTTGCAATCCGCAATGATGTGCGTGGTATCGACCAGCTTGCGTCCGCCTTCGAGCAAGGGCGCCAGCCCCAGCAGCACGGTGGTCGGGTAACAGCCGGGATTGCCAATAACCTGGGCATTGGCAATTTGCTTGCGATTGAGCTCGACCAGTCCGTAGACCGATTCAGCCAGAACCGACGGGCAGGCATGCGGCATTTTGTACCACCGCTCGAACACCTGGGTGTCTTGCAGGCGGAAATCGGCAGCCAGGTCAATAAGCCGGACCTTGTGCTTGAGCAGGTTTTCGGCCTGGCTCATGGCCACGCCATGGGGCGTGGCGAAAAAGACGACATCGCATTGCTCGAGCGCCGCCTTTTCGGGCGTCTGGAAACAAATGTCTACGCGCCCGCGCAGATTCGGGAACATGTCTGACACCGGCATGCCGTCTTCCTTGCGCGAGGTAATGGCCGTGAGGTCGACATGCGGATGCTGGGACAGCAGGCGCAGAAGCTCTACGCCCGTGTAGCCCGTACCGCCCACAATACCCACTTTGATCCGAGATGGCGCTGCCGAAGTCATAATAAATCCCAAAAAACAATCATCAACAATAAGATTATGCAACAAGCCTGCCCTGCGCAGGACATTACCCATGACAAACTTGCCTGATAGAAAGCAAAAGCCCCCAGCCGGGGCTGGGGGCTTTTGTGTCGCAAGGCCCTGGGCCCGTACAGCAGCGGATTAACGCTTGCTGAACTGTTTGCGGCGACGTGCTTTGTGGAAACCGACTTTCTTGCGTTCGACTTCACGGGCATCGCGCGTGACAAAGCCAGCTTGCTTCAGCGGCGACTTGAGCGTTTCGTCGTAGTCGATGAGCGCGCGGGTAATGCCGTGACGCACTGCGCCGGCCTGGCCGCTTTCACCGCCGCCGTGAACGTTGACATGAAAGTCGAACGATTCCAGGTGGTTGGTGAGCTCGAGAGGTTGACGAACGACCATGCGGCCGGTTTCGCGAGCGAAATATTCATCGACAGGCTTGCCATTGATGACGATTTTGCCCGAGCCTTTCTTCAAGAACACGCGGGCTACCGACGTTTTGCGGCGGCCTGTTCCATAGTTCCAATTACCGATCATGACCTATCCTTAGAATTCCAGCGGTTTGGGCTGCTGAGCAGAATGGGGGTGCTCGGCGCCGGCATAAACCTTGAGCTTCTTGGCCATGGCGTAACCCAGCGGACCCTTGGGCAGCATGCCCTTGACGGCTTTCTGGATGGCGCGGCCAGGAAAACGCTCTTGCATTTTCTGGAAGTTGGTTTCGGTAATACCGCCCGGATACGTCGAGTGACGGTAGTATTTCTTGTCTTGCGACTTATTACCGGTTACAACGATATCGGCTGCATTGATGATGACGATGTAATCGCCGGTGTCAACGTGGGGCGTGAATTCTGGCTTGTGCTTGCCGCGCAAACGGCGTGCGACTTCGCTGGCCACACGACCGAGGACTTTGCCCTTGGCGTCAATCACGTACCAGTCACGCTTGACTTCATGCGGCTTGGCCACAAAGGTCTTCATGATGGTTCCTAGTATCAAAAAACAGGTTTGCGCGCCGGGCAAGACCGCAGCCGCATCACCTTTTTGCCGGGTTTTCAGCAAAAACAGGGGAGTTTTCCCGGCCAGGGCGTGCCCTAACCTGCCTAAGCGTTGTATCTCGCCCGTGCAATTAGCCAGAAAAGCCCATCATATTAACACATTACAAATCCGTTGGACAGCCAGCCCAAGCCCAGCCTGACGATGCCGGCCGCGGCGCGCGGCAAACAAACAACAAAAACGGCCCCTGGTCTGGATATGGATCCAGACCAGGGGCCGTAAAGCCCGGCCTTCGGCCAGGCGGACCTGATTTACTTCTTCTGGTTGGCCAGCGCCAGGCCCAGGTAGTTATCGTAGGAACCTTCGGCAACACGGAACCAAGGCACGATGCCGTCGCGGAATGCCATGTAGTTGTCGTAGATTTTTTTGAAGCCGGCGTTTTTATCGCAGAATTCTTTGTAGACTTCGTTGGAAGCCTTGAACGAAGCATCCATGACGTCGCGCGGGAAAGCCTTGAGGACGGCGCCGCTGCCGATCAGGCGGCGCAGGGCTGCCGGGTTGTGGGCGTCGTAGTTGCCGATCATCCGGCCGCCGGCAGCGCGCGAGGCGATGTCGATCAGCGACTGGTATTGTTTGGGCAGCTCGTTGTAGGCCGTATCGTTGACGTACAGCGACACTTGAGCCGAACCTTCCCACCAACCCGGATAGTAATAATATTTGGCGACTTTCTGGAAGCCGAGCTTTTCGTCGTCGACCGGACCCACGAACTCGACCGCATCCAGCGTGCCTTTTTCAAGCGAGGGGTAGATGTCGCCCGGGGGAATCTGCTGGGGCACCACACCCATGCGGGACAGCACTTCGCCCGCAAAGCCGGCCGTGCGCATCTTCAGGCCTTGAAGATCGGCGACAGATTTGATTTCCTTGCGGTACCAGCCGCCCATCTGCGTCCCGGTGTTGCCCAGGGGGAAGTTGATGATATTGCGGGGCGCGAACAGTTCGCGCATGAGCTTCATGCCATCGCCTTCGTACATCCACGAATACATCTGGCGCGCGTTCAGGCCGAAAGGAACAGCGGTATCGAAGCAGAAGGAAGGATCTTTGCCGTAGTAATAGTAAGAAGCGGTCTGGCCGCATTCGACCGTACGGTTGCCGACCGCATCCATGACGCCGAAGCCGGGGACGATTTCACCGGCCGGATACAGGCGGATCGAAAAATTGCCGTCGGAGGCCTCTTCGACCATTTTGCAGAATGTTTCCGCCGTCGAATAGAGAGGGGGAAGCGAAGGCCCGTAAGTGGAAGTCATTTTCCAGCTTATTTTGGGGTTGCTTTGCGCAAATACGGGTGCGGCCACGGCGGCAGAACCTGCCACGGCGCCCAGGCCCGCTTTTTTTAGAAATGAACGACGCTGCATGTAAAGCTCTCCTTTCGGCATTCAAATATTTTTGCAGAAGTACTGCCAACCAAGATATTACACCGTGTAGCAAGCCTTGTAACGAATTACTGCCCCGCAATGGCCATCTGCTCGATCAGGATGGAGCCCGTCGACTTGGAACCCCGGGTGATGGTGTCGGCCCCCACGGCAACAATCTGGCGCAGCATGTCGGCCAGGTTGCCCGCAATGGTGACTTCCTGCACCGCATGGCGGATTTCGCCGCCCTCGACCCAGTAGCCGAACGCCCCGCGCGAATAATCGCCGGTCACGTAGTTGACCCCCTGCCCGATCAGTTCGGTCACCAGCAGGCCGGTGCCCATTTTCTTGAGCATGGCCCGGAAATCGTCGTCCGGCCGCGTCAGCCGCGACGACAATTGCAGATTGTGCGAGCCGCCCGCATTGCCAGTGGTTTCCATGTTCAGTTTACGCGCCGTGTAGGTCGACAGGAAATACCCCTGCAAGATACCGCCCACGACGACGTCGCGCGCCGACGTGCGCACCCCTTCGCTGTCGAAGGCGGAACTGCCCATGGCGCCACGCAACAGCGGGTTTTCAGATACGTCCAGGTGATCGGCCAGCACGGGCTTGCCCAGCGAATCAAGCAGGAAGCTGGCCTTGCGATACAGGGCGCCGCCGCTGGTGGCCTGCACCAGGGCGCCCAGCAGGCCGATGGCCAGCGGCGCCTCGAACAGCACGGGGAAACGACCCGTCTTGATGCGGCGCGCCGATAGCCGGGACAGGGTTCGCTCGGCCGCATAGCGCCCGACGGCTCCGGGGTCAGCCAGATTGGCGGCTGCGCGCGCGGTGGAGTACCAGTAGTCGCGCTGCATATTGGCGCCGCGCCCGGCGATCGGGGCGACCGACAGGCTGTGGCGCGAATAGGGATAGCCGCCCATGAATCCGCGGCTGTTGCCCAGCACGAAATGGCCTTCATAGGTATCGACTGACGCGCCATCGGTATTGGTAATCAGCGCGCTCGTATCGTGGGCGGCGCTTTCGGCCTGTATGGCCAGTTGCGCGGCGGCTTCCGCCGAAATGTCCCAGGGATGATGCAGCGCCAGATCGGGGAAGTCGGTGGCAAGCAGGCCGGCATCGGGCAGTCCCGCAGCCGGATCGGCGGCGGTATAACGCGCAATATGCCAGGCGGCCTCGACGGTTTCCCGCAGCGCCTCGGGCGAAAAGTCGGACGTGGAGGCCGACCCGCGCCGCTGGCCGGCGAAAACGGTCACATCCAGGGAGCGATCGCGCGTCTGCTCGACGGTTTCAATGTCTTGATTGCGTACCGACACCGACAAGCCCCGGCTTTCCGAGACCTCGGCCGCGGCGTCAGAGGCGCCCAAAGACTTGGCATGCGCCAGCGCGTCGCCGACCAACTCGCGAAAACGCGCCTGGTTTTCGGAAATGGGAAGGAAAGAGGTAGGGTGGTCGCTCATGAGGGCTCAGGCAGGAATACTCGGCCTGAAATTGTACCTGCAGACCGGCGCGCTAACCGTAACGCCGGGAATGCGGCGGCAACAGAATAAAATAAGGGACGGGCTACCGGCGCTTTCGCAGTATGCTGGCCTGCGTTGACTGGTCCGGGCACATATTCACAGACAAGGCGCCGTATGAGCTTCAATCTACTCAGTTCACTTCTTGCGGCCATTGGCATGCTGCTGATTGGCACCGTGGTCAACCGGAAGATTGCCTTCCTGTCGCGCTACAACATTCCCGACCCGATCACAGGCGGGCTGATATTTTCGATCGCAGCGGCCTTGATGCTGTGGACGGCCGACTTCACCATCAGTTTCGACCATTCGATCAAACCTGTCTTCCTGCTGATGTTCTTCAGCGGGGTGGGCCTGTGCGCCGACCTGCGCCTGCTCAAGCACGGCGGCAAGGCGTTGGTGATCTTTCTGCTTGTCCTGCTGCCCTTCATCGTCGTGCAGAACGTGGTGGGCGTGGGCATGGCCAGGCTGCTGGACCTGCACCCCATTTTCGGGCTGGTCGCGGGGTCCATCACGCTGGTCGGCGGGCACGGCACAGGCGCCGCCTATGCCGACCGCTTCGCCGAAATCAACAACCTGCAGATGGTCATGGACCTGAGCATGACCATCGCCACAGTGGGCCTGATCATCGGCGGCATCATCGGCGGGCCGATTGCCCAGTTCCTGATCAACCGCCACAAGCTGCGCTCATCAGCCGAAGAGTCATCGGAAACGCACGAATTCCAGGAAGCGCCGCCCCCCATCAGCACGACGACTGCGCTGGGCGCGCTGGCCGGTGTGTTCACGGCAGTGATCGCCGGGCAGTGGCTGGCCGACCATTTTTCAGGCAGCAGCATCACCATTCCGGGTTTCCTGTGGTGCATGCTGATTGGCATCGCCATCCGCAATCTGTTGCCCTTCACCGGCGTCAAGGTGGACGACCGGGCCTCTGAGCTGATCGCGAACGTATGCCTTTCACTGTTCCTGGTCATGACGATGATGACGCTGAACCTGATCGACGTCGCGCTGTCGGCGGGGCCATTCCTGCTGATCATCCTCGTCCAGGTCGTGGTCATATTCCTGTACGTTGTTTTCGTCTGCTTCCGTTTCATGGGCCGGGATTACGAAGCGGCCGTGACGTCCGCCGCATTTATCGGCTTCAACATGGGCTCCACCGCCACCGCCATGGCGAATATGCAGGCCATTACCGCCAGGCATGGCCCCGCGCCCACCAGCTACCTGATCGCTCCCCTGGCCGGGGCATTCTTCGTGGACATCATGAACGCATTCATCCTGACGGGCATGCTTGCGCTGCCATTTCTGGGGGGCTGATCATGCGCCTGCTTATTTCCTGCTTTTTCCTGGCGTTGCTGACCGCCTGCAGCCAGGGCCCTGACACCGAGGCGCTGCGCAGCAATGTCAGCGAGCGCCTTGAGCAAGCCTTGCCCGACAATGTGATCGAACTGGCCGGCCTGACCCGCATGGGCTCGCAGGCCGATACGCGCGCGCCGGCAGGCGAGAAGCGGCGCATTGTGTATTTCGATGCGCAACTGAAGCTGACGCGCGACCTGGATTTCGGCGCCTGGAATGCGCCAGGCGTGGCGGGCTTAATTTCCGCGCTGGGCGCCGGGCCGCGCGGCATCGAAGGGATCAAATCGGGCGGGAATGCCGCGGGCGATACCATCCAGGCCCACGGCACGGCGCTGTATCGCCAGGAAAACGGCCAATGGGTACCCATCGTGCCCGCCGGCTATCTGCCGGCCGTCGCCCCCGGCATCGCCACCGAGAACCACGGCACCAACGCCACCCTGCTCGCCCTACGCCGCGTCGTCGAGGCATTCCCTCGCGACCAGTCCCCGGAACAGCACGCGGCCATCCAGCAGGAACTATCCGCCGCCCAGACCAACATCCGCGCGCGCCTGGCACGCCTGTCGGATGGCTTTGCCATCGCGGCCGGCGCCGAGCACGGCCAATACCTGCGCGTGGCGCGCGCACTGTTCGGCCAGGACGGATCGCGCGCCGTGCCCCTGATTACCCGAGGCGGCGACGAGAACCTGCGCCTGCTCCGCTCCGGGAAAGCCCCCTTGGCGATTGCCCAGGGCGACGCCGCATTCGACGCCTATGCAGGCACGGGGGATTTCCAGGCGCAAGGCCCCTACGCGGCGCTGCGCAGCATTGCCGCCCTGTATCCCGAGCCCATGCATGTATTGGTCCGCGGCGACAGCGCACTGCAGTCCATGGCCGACCTGAAGGGCAAGCGCGTAGCCATCGGCGTGCCGGGCTCCGCGTCGCGCATGACGGCGATACGTGTGTTGCAGGCCCACGGGATAGGCCTTGAAGACATTACCCCCTTGGCGCTGGGCATTCACGAAGAACTGCTGGCCCTGGAAGAAGGCAAAGCCGACGCCGTGCTGCAGGTCATCGGGACCCCGGCCGACAGCATACGCGAGCTGGTCACCGCCATGCCGGTGCGCATGCTGCCGCTTTCGCAGGCGGCTATCGACAAGCTCGCGCAGACCGGGGCGGGCTACTTTCCCTATGCCATTTCGCGCGGCACTTATCCTGGCCAGGAGGAAGACGTTGCCACGATTGCCACCGCCGCCCTGCTGCTGACCGACACGGCTTTTTCAGATGCGGAAATCACCAGCCTGGTGAACCGTGTTTTCGCCACAGGCCGCGACTATTCCGCCTTGGGCAGCGCCCAGGGGGCGCACATTTCGGTCCGGAACAGCCGCCATGGATTGCCCATTCCCATGCACCCGGCCGCCGCCAAGGCGCTGGATGCGCTGGCGCAGGCGCCCGCCACGCCGTAAACGGGGTTTGCCTGCGCGGCATCCGCCGGACGCAGGCAAACCCAGACCGGTTTAACATAGGGGCTTGTTTTTCCCGCTACAGCCGTCTCTTTCCGATTTCATGCAAAATACTCCCATCGACTCCGACGATTCCGCCGATCACGGCTATGACCGTCCCAGCAAGTCCCAGGTCAAGCGCGACATGCTTGCGCTGCAAGACCTGGGCAAGCAACTGGTCGACCTGTCGCCCGATCAGCTCAAACAACTGCCGCTGGCGGAAAAACTGTTTGACGCCATACGCCTGGCGCAACGCACCACCAGCCGCGAAGGCCGGCGGCGGCAGATCCATTATGTGGGCAAGCTGATGCGCGATGCGGATGCCGACGCCATCCGCACGCAACTCGATGTCTGGGAAAACGGATCGCGCGAGCAGACCCGCGCCATGCATCGCCTGGAAACTCTGCGCGACCTGCTGTTGCGCGACGACGACGCGCTGACCGGCTTGCTGAACGAATACCCGGACGCCGATGCCCAGCGTCTGCGCACCCTGATAAGGGAAGGCCGCAAGGAAGCCCTGGCCAATACCAGACTGCAGGCGGGGCAAGACCCCCAGCGCAAACACTATCGCGCCCTTTTCCAGGCGCTTAAATCGCTTAATGACCCGACGGAGCAGGAATGAGCAGCACAGCGTTACTGGAATGCATTGAAATTGAAACGGGCCCCCATCCCGGCCGCGCCGTGATCTGGCTGCATGGACTGGGCGCCGACGGCAACGACTTCGCCCCGCTGGTGCCCGAGCTGAAACTGGACGGCATGCCCGCGATTCGCTTTGTCTTTCCGCATGCGCCGGTGCGGCCGGTGACCATCAACAACGGCATGTCGATGCGCGCCTGGTACGACATCTTCGCACCCGACCTCGTGCGCCGTGAAGACGAGCCGGGCCTGCGCCTGTCGCAACAGGCGGTGCAGGCGCTGATCGCGCGCGAGAACGAGCGCGGCATCCCCACCGACAAGATCGTGCTGGCGGGGTTTTCGCAAGGCTGCGCCATGACCTTGCAGACCGGACTGCGCATGGACGAGAAACTGGCCGGGCTGGTGGGCTTGTCGGGCTATCTGCCGCTGGCCGCCCTGGCCGCCGCGGAACGGCACGCCGCCAACCACGACACCCCCATCTTCCTGGCGCACGGCGTCATGGACCCGGTCGTCAGCCTGGATCGTGCCGAGGCGACGCGCCAGGCACTGCTTGACATGGGCTACCCGCTGACCTGGAAAACCTACCACATGCCGCATTCGGTGTGCCTGGAAGAAATCGAGGATATCGCGGCATTCCTGCGCCGGGTTCTAAGCTAGCTAGGCATGGCTGCGGGTTTCGCCCAGATCGAGCCAGACGCGCCGCATGGTGGGATCTTCGCTATCGTAGTCGTTCTGGAAACCCAGGTGGGTCATCAGGCTTAGCATGGGGCGGTTGGTGGCCAGCACAATGCCGTCGATATAGGTCAAGCCCTGTTCCTGCGCGGCATTGATCAGCCCTCCCATCAGTTGCGCACCCAGGCCCCGGCGCTGCCAGGCATCGCCGATCACCAGGGCATACTCGGCGCCCCGCCCGTCGGCATTGCGCAAATAATGGGCAAAGCCGATGATCTGCTCGCGCGGGTAGCCGCGATGCTCCGGATTGGGCACCTGCACCGTCGCCACCAAAGCCAGTTCCCTGTCGTAGTCGATGCGCGTGTAGCGCGCCAGCATGCGGGGCGTGAGTTCCCGCAGCATGGACACGAAGCGCATATACCGCGACTCGTCGGACAGGCCGCGCACGAATTCCTGCAATGGCTCGGCATCCTCGGGCCGGATCGGGCGCAACAGCCAGGGCGATCCGTCGGCAAAGGTGTTGGGCTGCACCAGGCGGTAGGGATAAGGGTGTATGGCCATATGGCGATACCCGGTGGTTTCAGGCAGCACCAGCATGGATTCGCTGCTCAGGCCCATGCTGACGCCCCGCGCCGTCAGGCGCATGTCGTCGGCATACAGGGGATCGATGGTCAAGGTCTCGAGCCCGGGCAGCTCACTGATCAATTGGGAAATGCACTCCAGCGTTTCCAGCAGGGTCTCGAAGGCGGCAGGGGTCATCTGACGCGACAGCGCGCGGCGCCACAAGCTGCTGCGCAGCACCAGCTTGCGGGCCAGGTAGCTGTTGAGCGGCGGCAGCTCGACCGCCCGGTAGGTCTCTGCGATCAGGGCGTCCTGCCCGCCCGACCCGAACATGATGTAGGGGCCGAACTTGACATCGCGCCGCACCCGTATGGCCATGGGGGGCGATTCATCGCGCGCGTCGTGCCGGTGGCCGGCCTGCGCATCCGGCATGTCCGCATACTGCACTGGCACGTGAAAGCAATCCAGCAACTGCCGGCACTCGCCGGCGTTCAGGCTGCGGCGCCGTTCGCTCTGCGCCCGCCTGACCAGCGCGCGGGCCTCATCCAGCCTGGGCGGCTTGCCCAGGGGCTCAGGCGGCAGCGTCTGCTGCGACAAGGTCTGGTTGTAATGATAGGCGCCCAGTATGCCGAAGGCATTGGCGGCCGACTCGGGCGTGCGGAATGCGGGCGTGCCCACGCTGTCGAGCACATGGCGCAAGGAACGCATGCTGGCGTCGCCCAGAAAGCAGGTGATGATGGGCTTGCGCGCATCCGGCGCAATGGCGGCCAGTTGCCGGGCCACACCCTGCAGGTCGGATAGCGGGTCGGGGCATAGCAACACCAGGACGCCATCCACGCCGGGGTCGTCCACCAGCGTATCGACCACGCGTTGCGTGGCGCCAGGCGTCAGGCTTGAATAGGTCACGACCGGATTGCGTATATCGGCGCCGGACTCCAGAAGCCCCTGCAGCGCCTTGATGCTGGCTTGCGAAAGTTCGGCGGCGACCACCGACTCGGTATCGCCCATGACATCCAGCGCTAGCTGCGACGCGCCCTGGCCGTTGGAAAACAGGGCAATCCTGCGCCCCCGCGGCCGCCGTGTATACACCAGCACCTTCAGGGCCGAGAACAACTGGACGAAATAACGTATGCGCACCGCGCCCGCGCGGCGCAAAAGCGCATTGAAGACGGCATCCTGCACCGCGGCCGGCTCGGCGCCATGCCCCACCTTGAGCACGACCACCGGCTTGACGCTGGCCGCCGCGCGCAACGCGCTGCTGAAGCGGCGCGAGGAAGAGGTTTCTTCCAGGTAGAGCGCGATGCTGTCGGTGCGGGCATCCATGGCCAGGTAGTCGAGCACATCGGCCACATCAACCACCGACTCGTCGCCCAAAGAGACAATGGCCGAAAAGCCCAGGCTGATGTCTTCGGCCCAATCAAGCACCGCCGCCGTAATCGAGCGCGATTGCGCCACCAGCGCGACACGGCCCCCCAGGGCAATCCTGGGCTGATGGCTGATGTTCAGGCCCAGGTGCGGCCTTTGCACGCCGAAGGATCGCGGCCCGAGCACGGCGCAGTCGTTCAACGTACCCCAGGAACGGCAATACACCATGTCTTCGACCGGATCCGCCGATGAATGCTCGTGCTGCAGCAGGATCAGGCCTCGGGGGCGATGCGGCCGCAGCGCTTCCAGCGCTTCGGGCAGACGCTCCGACGCGATGCATACCACCGCCAGTTCCAGCCGCTGTGGCGCCGGCACGCCCGGCAGCGCGTCGGGCAGGGCAATGGGCGCGCCCGGGGCGATATCCACGAAGGACACGACATGTTGCAGCCAGCGCGGCGTTGCCTGCGCCAGCGGCAAAGACCGGTCGGCCAACACCAGGACGGTACGGGGTTCGAATAGTGCGGCAAGGCGATGTCGCGGCATGTTTTGTCCGGTTTTCAACGGAAGATGATCTGTACTCTAAAATAGGAACATTACTTGCTCAAGCCTAACGATTAACAATGACCTCGTCCACTTCTTCTGTCGTCCGCACACGTTTTGCCCCTTCCCCCACCGGATACCTGCATCTGGGCGGGGCCCGCACGGCCCTGTTTTCATGGGCTTTTGCGCGCCACCACCAGGGGGTTTTCGTCCTGCGCATCGAGGACACCGACCTGGAGCGCTCGACGCCCGAAGCGGTCCAGGCCATTCTGGACAGCATGGAATGGCTGGGGATGCAGCCCGACGAAGGCCCGTTCTACCAGATGCAGCGCATGGAGCGCTATCGCGAAGTCATCGCCCAGATGCTGAAGGACGGCACGGCCTATCACTGCTACAGCAGCCCCGCCGAAGTCGAGGCCATGCGGGAAAAAGCCCGCGCCGCCGGGCTCAAGCCCCGCTACGACGGCACTTGGCGGCCCGAAGCCGGAAAAACCCTGCCTCCGGTGCCCGCCGATCGCCAGCCCGTGGTGCGCTTCAAGAACCCCGCCGACGGCGCAACCAGCTGGAACGACCTGATCAAAGGCCCCATCAGCTTTGACAACAGCGAGCTGGATGACCTGATCATTGCCCGGCCCGACGGCACGCCCACGTATAACTTCTGTGTGGTGGTCGATGACTGGGACATGCAGATCACGCATGTGCTGCGCGGCGACGACCACGTCAACAACACCCCCCGGCAGATCAATATTCTACGCGCCCTGGGGGCGGCCTTGCCGGAGTATGGGCATGTGCCCATGATACTGGGGCCCGACGGCGAAAAACTGTCCAAGCGCCACGGCGCCGTCAACGTCATGGAATACGATAGCGACGGCTACCTGCCCGAGGCCATGATCAATTACCTGGCCCGCCTGGGCTGGAGCCATGGCAACGACGAACTGTTCACGCGTGAGCAACTGGTGGAATGGTTCGACACACGCCACCTGACCAAATCGGCGGCCCAATGGGATCCCAAGAAGCTGAACTGGGTCAACGCCCACTACATCAAGCACAGCAGCAACGAAGACCTGGCCGCGCGCGTGGCGCCGCGCATCCGCCAGCGGCAGGGCGACCCCGACGCGGTCGACCTGGCCGCCGTGATGGGTCTGCTGAAAGATCGCGCCGACACCCTGAACCAGCTGGCGGATGGCGCCATGCTGTTCTGCGGCGTGTATGCCCCGGCCGACGCCGAACTGCTGGCCGAGCACCTTGACGATGCAGCGCGCGCGCTGCTGGCCGACTTCGCCCAGAAAGCACAAGCCCTGCCGGACTGGACCAGCGAAGCCCTGGATGCCCAGATCAAAAGCCTGCTGGCCGATCACGGCGTCAAGATGCCCAAGCTGGGCATCCCCTTGCGCCTGGTGGTCACAGGCCAGAAGCAGACGCCATCGCTTGGCCCCGTACTGGCCTTATTGGGGCGCGAGCGCGTGCTGGAGCGGCTGGCGGCAACCTGATCGCGCCCGCTAGAACGGCAGGCGATACCCCGGCGACATGCGCCGGGCCGTGATGACGGTGCCGTCCGCCTCTTTCAGCGACAGCGCCTTGTCGTCCGCCGACACAACCGTGTAGTCATTGGTATAGATGGGGTCATCCAGGCTGACCGGCGCGCCATTGGACTGCAGCGTACGCATCGTCAGCGTTTGCTGCCTGCGTTCCCAGCAGCCTGTTTCCGACAGGCCTTGCGACGGATTCTTGCCGCGCTTGAGCAGTTCGGTATAAGCCATGGTCCCGTCGGGGTGCAGGGTGAACAGGGTGCGCAGCTCGCCGGCCACCCCCTTTTGCTTGCGCACGCTCAGCCAATTGCCCACCAGCGCCTCGCCGCTTGCCGCCGCCTGGCACGTGGGCGCCTCTGGTTTGGCGACCGGTGGCGGCGCGCTGGGCGCGGCGCAGCCGGCCAGCAGGGCCGCTGCAAATAAACCCGCATGAACAGCGCGCTGACGGAAGATGGAAATGTGCATGACGCCTTCCTTTCAAAACCACAAATGGCGTGTGGTATCGGCAGCCGGCACCTGGCCGGCAGCCTACAATCGAATGAAAAATTATTCTACCTGAACCGCCCCGCGCCATGCTGACGGCCAGGTTACAGCACGGGCACGCCATGAATTACTCTGTTCTGATCACACTGCATCTGTTCGCCGCCTTCATCTTTGTCGGCACGGTATTTTTCGAGGTCTTGATGCTGGAAGGGGTACGCAAGCAGGTCCCGCGCGAAGCCATGCGCCAGGTGGAAGGCGCCATCGGGCGGCGCGCGCGCCGCATCATGCCCTGGGTGCTGCTGGTGCTGTACGGCGCCGGCATCGGCATGGCCTGGCATTACCGGACCGTGCTGGCCCACCCGCTGGACAGCACCTTCGCCACCTTGCTGACCCTGAAGATCATCCTGGCGCTCAGCGTGCTGGGCCACTTCATCACGGCCATGGTGCTGGGCACCAAAGGCTTGCTGAAAACCCGTTATGTGCAACGCATACACATCAGCGTGTTTACGCACATGGTCGGCATCATTGTGCTGGCCAAGGCCATGCTGTATATGTAAATGGACGATTGATCCGGCCTACAACGGCAGCCTGACGTCGTGCTTGATCTCGCGCAGCGCCACAATGGTGCGGGTCTGGCGCACGCCGGGCAGGTTGAACAGGAAGCGGTGCAGGAAACGGTCATAGTCTTCCGGGCTGCGCACAAGTATCTTCAACAAAAAATCCGCGTCGCCCGTCACCGCATAGCATTCCAGGATTTCCGGGGCGTCGCGCACGGAACGCTCGAAGTTTTCCACAATGTCGGCCGAGTGCCGCTCAAGGCTGATCTGGGTAAACATGCAGCCTTGCAGGCCCACCTTGTTGCGGTCAACCTGGGCGTAATAGCCCTGAATGACGCCGGCGGCTTCCAGGGCCTTGACCCGGCGCCATACCGGCGCGGTCGACAAGCCCACCTGGTCTGAAAGCTGCTGGGCCGAAGCACGCCCCTCTTGCTGAAGCTGTTTCAGGATTTTTATATCAGTTTTATCCATAAAAGGCCTTTTTGCGAAATATTCATTTCGTTATATAGGGATTTTACGCGATGATTTCGCAATAAAAACAGCCCGCCCGGTCTCTATCATGAAAGGAATAATGGAGACTGCCATGGCAACGCCCCGCATCGATACCCAGTACCGGCTCGACGACAACCTGACCGCCGACACCGGCCGCATCTTCCTGACCGGCACCCAGGCCCTGTTGCGCATGCTGCTTGCGCAACGCAAGGCCGACCAGGCGCGCGGACTGAACACCGCCGGCTTCGTCACCGGCTATCGCGGCTCCCCGCTGGCCGGCGTGGACATGGCCATGTGGCGCGCCAAGCAACAGCTGGAAGCGCAGCAGATCAGTTTCCTGCCCGCCATCAACGAAGATCTGGGCGCCACCATCGTGATGGGCACGCAACAGGCGGGCGTACGCGAAGACCGCAAGGTCGATGGTGTGTTTGCCATGTGGTACGGCAAAGGCCCGGGGGTGGATCGCGCGGGCGATGCCATCCATCACGGCCATGCTGCCGGCGCGTCGCGCAACGGAGGCGTCCTGCTGATCGTCGGCGACGACCACACCGCGGCGTCGTCCTCGATTCCGCACGCCAGCGAAACCTCGCTGCTGGCCTGGGGCGTACCGGTCATCCACCCCGCGTCAGTCGAAGAATATGAACTGTTCGGCCTGTGGGGCTGGGCGCTCTCCCGCTATAGCGGCGCATGGGTGGCTTTCAAGGCGACAACGGAAACCGTGGAAAGCGGCCGGTCCTTCACCTTGCAGGCAAGGCCGGACCTGAGCGTTAGCGGCGCCGGCGAAGGCCTGGAGTACAGCGCACGCGAATTCCTGACGCCGGCGATCGAGCAGCGCATGGCCCAGCGCCTGGAAGCGGTCAAGGCCTTTTCGCGCCAGCATCCGCTGGACCGGATCGTGACCGCCGCGCCGGCCGCCAGGCTGGGTATTGTCACGACCGGCAAAGCCTTTCTGGATACGCAAGACGCCCTGCGGCAATGGCAGCGTACCTGTCCGGATGGCGCGCTGCCGGAGCTGCGCCACTACAAGATCGGCCTGAGCTGGCCGATCGACGAGCCGGGCTTTCTGCAGTTTGCGCAGGGACTGGATCACATCCTGGTGATCGAGGAAAAAGCGCCCATTATCGAAAACCAGGCCAAGGACCTGCTGTACAACCAGCCTGGGCGCCCCAGCATCTGCGGCAAGCGCGATCTGAACCACGGCGCACTGGTGCCGCAAGCGGGGCAGCTCTGTCCCGCCGCGGTGGCCACGGCGCTACGCCGCTGGCTGCAGCAGACGGCGGGCCTGGCATGGGATGAAGCCGGCGCCGCGCCCAAGCGCAAAGCGCAGGCGGCATCGGCGCCCGCGCCGTCCACGTACCCCCTGACGCGGCGCCCTTACTTCTGTTCCGGCTGTCCGCACAACACCTCGACCAAGGTGCCCGAGGGCAGCCAGGCGCTGGCCGGCGTAGGCTGCCACTACATGGCCACCTGGATGGACCGCGAAACCAGCGGGCTGACCCAGATGGGCGGCGAAGGCGCCGACTGGATAGGCCTGTCACGCTACACCCGCATGCCTCATATTTTCCAGAACATGGGCGAAGGCACCTACTTCCACTCGGGCTACCTGGCCATACGCCAGGCCATCGCCGCCAAGGCCAATATCACCTATAAGATCCTGTTCAATGACGCCGTCGCCATGACGGGCGGCCAGCCGGTGGACGGGCCGCTTTCCGTGCCGCAGATTTGCCAGCAAATGCTGGGGGAAGGCGTCAAGCGCGTGGTCATCACCACCGACGATCCAGGCAAGTATCGCGGCGTGCCGCTGGCGGCCGGCGTCACGGTGCACGAACGCCATGCGCTGGACGCACTGCAACGGGAGCTGCGCGACACGGAAGGCGTGACCGTCCTGATACACGATCAGGTCTGCGCGGCGGAAAAACGCCGGCGCCGCAAGAAGAAAGCATTCCCCGACCCGGCCCGGCGCCTGTTCATCAATACCGGCGTGTGCGAGGGTTGCGGCGATTGCAGCACCCAATCCAACTGCCTGTCGCTGACGCCTGTGGAAACGCCCTTCGGCCGCAAGCGCGCCATCGACCAGTCCAGCTGCAATAAAGACTATTCCTGTGTGGACGGTTTTTGCCCCAGCTTTGTATCGGTGATGGGAGGCAAGCCGCGCAAGGCCGCAAGCACCGGGCCCGCGGACCGCGAGCGCCTGCAGGCGCTGATCGCCGCGCTGCCGCAACCCGCCTTCACGCCCTACGACAGCCATTGCAACGTGCTGGTGGTGGGCATAGGCGGCACCGGCGTGATTACCGTGGGGGCCATTTTGTCGATGGCGGCTCACCTGGAAGGCCGGGCGGCCTCGGTGCTGGATATGACCGGCCTGGCCCAGAAAGGCGGCACGGTCATCAGCCACATCCGCCTGTCGGCCAACGCGCAGCAAACCGGGGCGGTGCGCATCGATCCCCAGCAGGCCGACGTGGCGATTCTGTGCGACGTGGTCGCCGCCGCCAAGCCCGAAGCGCTGCAAACGCTGCGCCACGGCCATACCCAGGCCGTCATCAACACTTATCTGGCGCCCACATCCGAATTTGCGCGCGACCCGCAGGCCGACCTGAATCCCCAGGGGCTGATCAACACCCTGAAGGCAACGGCAGGCGAGTCCAACTGCCGGCTGCTGCAGGCGCACGAACTGGCGGCCAAGCAGTTCGGCGACAGCATTCTTGCCAACATGCTGATGCTGGGTTTCGCATGGCAGCTGGGCGGTATTCCCCTGAGCGCAGCGGCCATCATGCGGGCGCTTGAGCTCAATGGCGTGGCCGTCAGCGCCAACCAGCAGGCCTTTGGACTGGGACGCCTGGCGGCAGGCAATCCCGATGCGCTCAAATCGCCGGCCCACGACGGCGAATTCCCTGTGGTGATCCCGCTTCCCGAAACTCTGGACCAGGTCGTGGCGCGCTGCCGCGCTTCGCTGGCTGCCTACCAGAACGAAGCGTACGCAAGACAGTATGGCGACATCATCGATCGCGTACTGTCGGCCGAGCGGACCGTACGCCCGGAAGGCCGGCCGCGCCTGACGATCAAGGTCGCCCAGTCGCTGCACAAGCTGATGGCCTATAAAGACGAATACGAAGTCGCCCGCCTGTTTACCGATGGCACGTTCCGCCAGGCCCTGAGCGAGCAGTTCGAAGGCGAGTTCACCTTGCGGTTTCACCTGGCGCCCCCCTTGCTGGCCCGGCGCGACCCGCGCACCGGCGTGCCACGCAAGATGAGTTTCGGCCCATCGACGGAGCGGGTATTCCGGCTGCTGGCCCGCGGCAAAGCCTTGCGCGGCACCTGGCTGGACATTTTTTCCTATACTGCCGAGCGTAAAATGGAGCGCAGGCTGATCCAGGAATACCAGGCAGCCATCCTGGACATGCTCGGCAAACTGGACGCCGGCAACTACGATCTTGCGCTGGAACTGGCCGACCTGCCGCAAACGGTGCGCGGCTTCGGGCACATCAAGCAGGCCAGTGTTCAGGCCTACCGCCTGCGGCTGGCGCAACTGCAGGCCAGCCTGGGCCAGCCGCCTGTCATGCACGTTAACAATATTTCACGATTCCAGGCCTGAGCGGCCCTGGGCCGCGCCAAGCCTAGCCCCCTTGCGGCCTTGCGCTGCAAGGCCCTTGAAGCCAGCGGTTCGGGCCCACAAAAAAATAAAAAATCAAGCCCTTTTTGGGCTTGCTTCGTTGGCGAGCAATCACTACAATTAGTGCTCAATAAACAAATGACCACAATATATTGTGGTTAAAACGCCAAAACGCGTAAGCTTCAACATCATGTAGCAAACCCGTAGTTTGCCGTCCACCCCCCCGATAGAACACGATTGAATGTGCGCCCGCCCGCACACAATTTTGCCCCAGGAGCCTTCATGCAAACCACACAAATCCCTGAGTCCGGCCACGCCGCGCCACCCCAGAAAACCATTCCGGCTTCTACCGAAAGCGGTGGCGACAAGCAATGGAGCCATTTCCATATCATCCGGCGCAATGGCGTGGTCGTAGGGTTCGAACCCGGCAAAATCGCCATTGCCATGACCAAGGCCTTCCTGGCCGTCAATGGCGGGCAAGGCGCCGCTTCGGCACGGGTGCGTGAACTGGTCGAATCGCTGACGGCCCAGGTGGTCAATGCGCTGGTCCGCAACCGCCCCAGCGGCGGCACCTTCCATATAGAAGAGATTCAGGACCAGGTTGAATTGTCCCTGATGCGCTCGGGCGAACACGACGTCGCCCGCGCCTATGTGCTGTATCGCGAAAAACGCTCGCAGGAACGCGCACGCAGCACGCCGGCGCAGCCCCAACCCGAGCACGCCGCCCTGAATGTGACCGACAACGGCATCCAGCGCCCCCTGGACCTGGCCCAGTTGCGCGCCACCATTGTTGAAGCCGGCCAGAACCTGCCGCACGACATCGACGCCGAAGCCATCCTCAAGGAAACCGTCAAGAACATCTACGACGGCATCCCCGTCGACGAAGTCTTCAAGTCCGCCATCCTGTCCGCACGCGCCATGGTCGAAAACGACCCATCGTACAGCCAGGTCACCGCAAGGCTGCTGCTGCACACGATCCGCAAGGAAGTGCTGGGCGAAGAAGTTTCGCAGGCCGACATGTCCACACGCTATGCGGAATATTTTCCTCAGTTCCTGAAAACCGGCATCGAAGGCGGGCTGCTCGACGAAAAACTGGCCCAGTTCGACCTGCCCAAGCTGGGCGCGGCCCTGAAGGCCGAGCGCGACCTTCAGTTCAATTACCTGGGCCTGCAAACCCTGTACGACCGCTACTTCCTGCATCTGCGCGGCCGCCGCATCGAATTGCCGCAAGTCTTCTTCATGCGCGTGGCCATGGGGCTGGCGCTGAACGAAATCGACCGCGAAGCACGGGCCATCGAGTTCTACAAAGTCCTGTCCTCGTTCGACTTCATGAGCTCCACGCCTACCCTGTTCAACTCAGGCACCCTCCATTCGCAGTTGTCGTCGTGCTACCTGACCACGGTCTCTGACGACCTGGCCGGCATCTACGATGCCATCAAGGAAAACGCGCTGCTGGCCAAGTATGCCGGCGGCCTGGGCAACGACTGGACCCCGGTGCGCGCCCTGCGCAGCCACATCAAGGGCACCAACGGCGAAAGCCAGGGGGTCGTGCCTTTCCTCAAAGTGGTCAACGACACCGCGGTGGCCGTCAACCAGGGCGGCAAGCGCAAGGGCGCTGTCTGCGCCTACCTGGAAACCTGGCACCTGGATATCGAAGAGTTCCTTGAGCTGCGCAAGAATACAGGCGACGAGCGCCGCCGCACGCACGACATGAATACGGCCAACTGGATACCCGACCTGTTCATGAAGCGCGTCATGGAAAATGGCGAGTGGACGCTGTTCTCGCCTTCCGACGCCCCCGACCTGCACGACAAGTATGGCCGTGCCTTCGAAGAAGCCTATCTGGGCTACGAAGACAAGGTGGCGCGCGGCGAACTGACCCTGTTCAAGAAGATCCCCGCCACATCGCTGTGGCGCAAGATGCTGTCCATGCTGTTTGAAACCGGCCACCCCTGGATCACTTTCAAGGACCCTTGCAACATCCGCTCGCCCCAGCAGCACGTGGGTGTCGTGCACAGTTCCAACCTGTGCACCGAAATCACGCTCAACACCAACGACTCCGAAATTGCCGTGTGCAACCTGGGTTCGGTCAACCTGGCTGCCCACCTGAAGCAGGACGCCGGCGGCCAGTATGTGCTGGACCACGAAAAGCTCGAGCGCACCATCACGATTGCCATGCGCATGCTCGACAACGTGATCGACATCAACTACTACGCCGTGCCCAAAGCCCGCAACTCGAACGTGCGCCATCGTCCGGTCGGCATGGGTGTCATGGGCTTCCAGGACTGCCTGCATCTGATGCGCGTGCCCTTTGCCTCGGATGCGGCCGTCGAGTTTTCCGACCGCTCCATGGAAGCAACGTGCTATTACGCTTACTGGGCGTCCAGCAAGCTGGCTGCCGAGCGCGGCCACTATGCCAGCTTCAAGGGTTCCTTGTGGGATCGCGGCATTCTTCCGCAAGACACCCTGGCCTTGCTGCGCGATGAACGCGGCGGCTACGTCGACGTCGACGACAGCAGCACGCTGGACTGGGATGCCCTGCGCTCGCACATCAAGCAGTACGGCATGCGCAACTCGAACTGCGTGGCCATTGCGCCCACGGCGACCATCTCCAATATTATCGGCGTCTCGCCTTGCATCGAGCCCAACTACCGCAACCTGTACGTCAAGTCCAACCTGTCGGGCGAATTCACGGTCGTCAACGACTACCTGGTGCGCGACCTGAAAGAGCGCAAGCTGTGGGACGAAGTCATGGTCGCCGACCTGAAGTATTTCGATGGCAGCCTGGCCCGCATCGACCGCATCCCGGCCGACCTGCGCGAACTCTACGCCACCGCGTTCGAAGTCGATCCAAACTGGGTCGTCGAATGCGCGGCACGCCGTTCCAAATGGATAGACCAGGCACAGTCGCTGAACATTTTCATGGCGGGCGTGTCGGGCAAGAAACTGGACGACATCTACAAGCTCGCCTGGGTGCGCGGCCTGAAGACCACCTACTACCTGCGCTCCATTGGCGCGACCAACGCCGAAAAATCCACTGGCCGCGGCGGCGAGCTCAATGCCGTTTCGGCAGGCGATAGCGGCTCGGCGGCCGCCGCAGCAGCCGCACCGGCCGTGGCCGCACTGCCTGAAGCCGAGGTCATGGGGGCCGTATGCACGATGCGCCCCGGAGACGAAGGCTTTGAAGAATGCGAAGCCTGCCAGTAATCAGATACAGGAAATCATTATGTTGAATTGGGACGATACCCCCGCTACGCAAACCGCAACGCCTTCAGGCAGCAACGGCGCCGCGCCCGCACACAACCCGCAAGGCCTGAACGACAGCGCCATGGCCCCCGCGCAAGCGGCTGCCGGCGCGCATGACGCCGAAACCGCCGGCCGCGTCCGCGCCGCCGACAAACGCGTCATCAACGGCAAGACCGACGTCAACCAACTGGTGCCCTTCAAATACAAATGGGCCTGGGAAAAGTACCTTGCCACTTGCGCCAACCACTGGATGCCGCAAGAGATCAATATGTCACGCGACATCGCGCTCTGGAAGAACCCCAACGGCCTGACCGAAGACGAGCGCCGCATCGTCAAGCGCAACCTGGGCTTCTTCGTCACCGCCGACTCGCTGGCCGCCAACAACATCGTGCTGGGCACCTACCGGCACATCACGGCGCCCGAATGCCGGCAGTTCCTGCTGCGCCAGGCATTTGAAGAGGCCATCCATACGCACGCCTATCAGTACATCGTCGAAAGCCTGGATCTGGACGAAGCAGAGATCTTCAACGCGTACAACGAAGTGCCGTCCATCCGCGCAAAAGACGAATTCCTGATTCCGTTCATCGATGCGATCGCCGATCCGAACTTTCAAACCGGCACGCCGGAAAACGATCAGACCTTGCTTAAATCGCTGATTGTTTTTGCTTGCCTGATGGAAGGTTTGTTCTTTTATGTTGGTTTTACGCAAATACTTGCGTTGGGCCGTCAAAACAAAATGACGGGCGCCGCCGAGCAGTACATGTACATTCTTCGCGACGAATCCATGCACTGCAATTTCGGCATCGATCTGATCAATACGATCAAACTCGAGAACCCGCATTTATGGACGGCAGCGTTTCGCGAAGAGATGCGCGAACTCTTCAAAAAGGCTGTAGACCTTGAATATGCTTACGCTGAGGACACCATGCCTCGCGGCGTGCTCGGTTTGAACGCGTCGATGTTCAAGTCATATTTGCGATTCATCGCCAATCGCCGCTGCCAGCAAATCGGTCTTGAACCGATCTTCGGACCAGAAGAAAATCCATTTCCATGGATGGCCGAGATGATCGATCTGAAGAAAGAACGCAACTTTTTCGAGACACGCGTGATCGAATATCAGACCGGCGGAGCATTAAGCTGGGAATAATGCTTGGAAGATCGTAAAAGCTTACGTTAGACTCTAGGCGTGCAAGGTGCTATGTACTTTGCACGCTTGCGCCATTTGAGATGGGTCGCACCCTTTTAGTGGGGGCCATATCAAATGGGTGGACGTTCTCTTAGACTCGATCTCAAGGAGCATTACTATGGCAACAGCCAAAAAGGCCGCCACCAAAACGGCTAGCAAAAAAGCTGCACCAGCCAAAAAGGCAACACCCGCAAAGAAAGCCGCTGTAAAGAAAACCGTCGCTGCCAAAAAAGCGGCGCCAGCCAAAAAAGTAGTCGCTAAAAAAGCACCTGCCAAAAAAGCTGCAAGCAAGACCGTAGCGAAAAAGGCGCCCGCCAAAAAAGCAGTCGCTAAAAAGACGGTAGCCAAAAAGGCCGTCGCCAAGAAGGCCGTTGCTAAAAAAGCAGTCGCCAAAAAAGCACCCGCTAAAAAAGCCGTTGCTAAAAAGACGGTAGCCAAAAAAGCACCCGCCAAGAAAGCCGTTGCCAAGAAAGCAGTCGCCAAAAAAGCGCCTGCCAAGAAAGCACCTGCTAAAAAAGCGGTAGCAAAGAAAGCTGTTGCTAAAAAGGCCGTAGCCAAGAAAGCGCCCGCCAAGAAAGCCGTTGCCAAGAAAGCAGTCGCCAAAAAAGCGCCTGCCAAGAAGGCGCCCGCTAAAAAGGCAGTCGCCAAGAAGGCACCCGCAGCCAAGAAAGCAGCGGTAAAGCCAGCGGCAAAGAAAGCTGCCGCACCCAAGAAGCCCAATGCCAAGGCAGCGGCAAAAGCGACCAAGGCGGCCAACCCTGCGCCAGCAGCAAAGAAAACCATTAATCCGGCGGCATCGTGGCCCTTTCCCACAGGCGGCCGCCCCTGATATCCAGACCTTGCCGGCAAGGCCGGGATATCAACGCGGCACGCGCTGTCTGACGTGCCGCCCCCGAACTGCCCGACCCCTGTCGGGCAGTTCTATTTTGAATGCCCGACTTGTCCTTTTCATGCGTGCGGCGCGCATGCGACAATGGCCCTTCTGAAAACACACGTAGCCCGACCATGCTAAGCAACGTCCTGCATTTCATCATCAATATCATCTTTTCCCTGTTCGGCATAGCGCTGCTTATCCGCGCCTGGATCTACGCGATACGCCTGCACCCGTTCAATCCCTATTCCCAGGCCGTATTGCGTGTCACCAATTGGCTGGTACAGCCTCTGCGCAAGATCATTGCGCCCGGCAATAGCATCGACTGGCCCAGCCTGCTGGCCTGCTGGCTGACGGCGCTGGTGTTTTTGTTGCTGACCTGGACGGCGCTGATCGGCCAGTTGCCGCCGCTGCAAAGCCTGCCGCCCGCATTGCTTGCGGCGGTCCTGACGGTATTCAAGTGGGCATTCAATGTGATCCTGTGGGTCACCCTGATCCAGGCGATCTTGTCGTGGGTCAATCCGCTTGCGCCGGTCATGCCGGTGCTGCATACGCTGACGGCGCCCTTGCTCGACCCGATCCGGCGCATCATGCCCAACCTGGGCGGGCTTGACCTGTCGCCATTGGTGCTGCTGGTTCTGGCTCAGGTCGCCATGATGGTGCTGCAGCATCTTTCCTTTTCACTGTTCGGCGTATAAGCGCCAACCCATGCACCGGCAAAACAAAGGCGCCCGCAGGCGCCTTTGTTCATTCACCCGTCAGGGCGCACACTACATCGGCACGACGCGCGTGGGGCCATTGCCGCTGATCAGGCGCACGCGCTGGCCGGCGCTGATGGCTACGTCGGCCGCCTGGGCCACGACCCGGGTTTCGCCGTTGTCGAGCCGGACAGTGATTTCCAGCCCCTGCGTTTTACCCATCTGATTTTCGACCTTGTTGCCCGCCATGGCGCCCAGAATACCGCCGCCGATGGTGGCCAGCACCCTGCCGCTGCCCCCGCCAATGCCGCTGGCGGCTACCCCACCCAGCGCGCCGCCAGCCAGCGCACCCGCGCCGCTGGAGCGGTCGTCCTGGATCGTGACGCTGCGCACGGACTCGACCGTGCCCTGGCGCACAATCTGTTCCTGCTGGGCTTGACCGTAGCTATACACCGAGGATGAAGCAGTATCGTTCGCGCAGCCCGCCAACACAGCAAGTGAACCGACAAGCGCAACCATGGCAGCGATACGCGCCGGACGCTTGGCCGCATGCGGGAAATAAAATGAATTCATGGAACACTCCTTGTAAAACATGAGGCATGCCAACCTGCCGGCGCCATCGCCGGCCGGACACGCCTTAATCGAGCAGCGCCACGCCATAATTCTGCTTCATGGCGGCGCTGATCTCTGCGCGGGAAGGACGGTGATTCTGCGGCCCTCTGGAAGCAATTTTAAAGCCCCCCATCACGTTCGCCAAGCGGCAAGCATCCACCAGGCTCCATTTTTCGGTAAGCCCGTATAACAAACCTGCACGATGTGCATCACCGCAACCTGTGGGGTCGACGACTTTCATGACCTGGGTCGGTTCGATATGTGTTTCAGCGCCGCCGGCATAAAGCGTGGCGCCTTCCGCGCCGCGCGTCACCACCGCGGCTTGCAGGCCGTCGGCAATCTGCGCAATGGTCCGCCCAGTCCTTTGCTCGATGATGCTGGCCTCGTAATCGTTGGCCGTCAGCACCTGCGCCAGTTGCAGCATCTCGTTCAGGTCGTCCCCCGAAAACAGCGGCATGGCCTGGCCAAGATCGAAAATGAACGGCGTGCCTTGTGCGTGCAGGCGGCGGGCGTGGGCAAACATGCCTTCTTTGGCATCGGGCGCCACAATGGCCCAGGCCGCTTCGCGGCCGCTCAGGTCATTGTCGGCCGAATGGGTCATGGCCCCGGGATGAAAGGACGCAATCTGGTTGTTGTCCAGATCGGTGGTGATGAAGCATTGCGGCGTGTACATGTCGGGCAGGACACGGATCAGGCTGGTGTCGATGCCCAACTGCTGCAGGTACACAATGTAATCGGCCGCATCGGCCCCCACCGTGCCCACCGGCACCGGACGCCCCCCCAGCAAGCGCAGATTATAGGCAATATTGCCCGCGCATCCGCCATACTCCTTGCGCATGGTGGGCACGAAAAACGACACACTGAGCGACTGGATACTGTCTGCCAGAATATGGTCTTTGAAATGCCCTTCAAATACGGTGATCGTATCGAACGCCACCGAACCGCAAACCAGAACATCGTCAGACATGACTTCCCTTACTGAAAGAATTTATCCAGCTGATAGCCGTTTATCTTCAGGCCATTCAGCACAATAGGTACGCTGACGGTGACTTCGCTGCCCGCCTGGAAGGGCTGCTGCAAGACATCCAGCGGAAGATAGCTTTGAGGCGGCAGGTTTTTCCTGACCACCAGCGCGCCTGAAAAATCGGTCAGGTCAAGCACCAGGGTCGGCCATTCCTGCGGTTTGTCGTAAGTGTTGCGCAGCGTCAGCTGCAGCAGCATGGCATCGGCCGCGGGCTCGGCCTGGGCGCCGGCCGCGGGCTCGGGCCGAGCGCTGGCTGCGGCCCCCTCGCCCAAAACCGCCCCCGAACCGGAGCGTAGCGATGAACTCATGATGGAGATCTGGCCGATCTCCCGCGAATAAGGGATGTTGCAATCGAGCGGCGCGCAGGCACGCTCAAGGACAGGCCGCAGCATCGGCACATTATTGGCGATCTGCACCCGATATACATAGGCCAGTTGCCCCAGCAAAAGCACCATGCCCAGCAAGACCAGCACGCGCCACAGCAGCCGCATGACGCCGGAGGGGCCCGCCCGTTCGCTCAGAAACTCGGGGGGCCGGGCTCGCGCCTCATCGTGGCGGGGTTCGACATAGATCTGCGGACGCGCCCTGCCTTCGGCGGACGCTGTCGCCGGCGCGATCGATACCGGCTCGGCGCGGGAATCGCCCGCCACGGGGTCGGACCTGACGCGGATGCCGTCGCCACCCACATGGAACACCGGCTTGCGTCCGCCTTCCGGCGCGGGCTCCGGACTGCCCGAGATGGTGAACCGGGTTTCCTGGCCTGAGCGCAAAGGCGTGATGGTGTGGACAGGCTCGGCCGCATCGGCGGGCCGCTGCCGAAGCACACTGGGCATGGACACCGAAGGCTCGGACGGCTCGGGCGGGCGCGGCGGCGGCGTCCGGACATCGGCGGGGGGCGGAGCGCCGCCCGGCGACACGACGGCATCGTAGCCATCAAAAATATGGGCGCAATTGATGCAGCGAATATAGCCTTTGCGCAACTGCAATTGCTCAAGGCTTGCGGAAAACGTTGTGCCGCATTGAGGGCAGCGCGTAGTCAGATCCATAGACGTAAAAATTGAGTCCAGCGTTCAGGCTGCGCGTTTCCCATGCAGGCATACCCAGCCTTCACGAGCCTGCCATACGCGCATGGCCATCCATGGCGCGTAGGCCTGCGCAACTTCTTCGGCCTGCCGCTCAAGCACCCCCGACAGCACAAGATGGCCGCCGGGCAAGACGCGATTGGACAGCATCGGCGCAAGCATCTTCAGGGGGTTGGACAGGATATTGGCCACGACGACCTGATGCTGTCCGTCAGGAAGCGCATCGGGCAACATCGCCTCGAGGTCGACCCGGTTGACTTCTGCATTGTAGCGGGTAGATTGCACCGCTTGCTCGTCGATATCGACCGCCTGGGTGCAGGCCGTGCCCAGCATTCGGGCGGCAATGGCCAGTATGCCCGAGCCGCAGCCATAATCGAGCAGCGTTTCGCCGCCATGGATATGGGCCGCCAGCCATTCCAGGCACAAATGGGTGGTGGGATGGCTGCCCGTGCCGAATGCCAGGCCGGGGTCCAGTTCAATATGGATGGCGCCGGACGCGCTTTCCGCCGCCCGCGGCACATCGGGGCTATCGCGATGCCAACTGGGCACGATCCAGATACGCTCGCCCACCTGTATAGGCTGGAACTGGGCCTGCGTCAGGCGCACCCAATCTGCGTCCGGCACATCGCGCAACAGCCATTCGCCCTCTTGGTAATCGCCCTGGCCGGCATCGCGCACCTGTTCCAGGACCAAGGCGGGGTCCAAACCGTCGGGCAGCAGCGCCACCACGCGGTTGCGGTGCCAAGCCTGGACCTCGGGTTCAAGCCCGGGTTCGCCGAAAAGCGGGCGCTCGGCCTCGGTATCGCCATCGGCATCTTCCACCGACACCGACAGCACACCCGCTTCCAGCAGGATATCGGACAGCGCCTCGGCTTGTGCCTCGGGACAAATGAGCACGAGTTCGCGCATGGTGTCTTTCCTTACGGCCGCTGCGACAGCTTGTGCTCCAGATAATGAATACTGGTGCCGCCTTCGACGAAACGGGCGTCCTGCATCAGCTCGCGATGCAGCGGAATATTGGTTTGAACCCCTTCCACGGCCATCTCGGACAAGGCGATTTCCATGCGTGCAATGGCCTGCGCGCGCGTATCGCCATAGGTGATCAGCTTGGCGATCATCGAGTCGTAGTTGGGCGGCACCATATAGCCCGCAAACACATGCGAATCCATGCGCACACCGGGGCCGCCCGGCGTATGCCAATGGGTGATGCGTCCGGGACTGGGGGTGAACTTGAAAGGATCTTCGGCGTTGATGCGGCATTCGATCGAGTGGCCCTTGAAGGTCACATCGCGCTGGCGCAGCGTGAATTTCTCGCCGGCCGCAATCAGGATCTGCTGTTGCACCAGATCGATCCCGGTGATCATTTCCGTAATCGTGTGCTCGACCTGGATGCGGGTGTTCATTTCGATGAAGAAGAACTCGCCGTTTTCGTACAGGAACTCAAACGTGCCCGCACCGCGGTAATTCATTTTCCGGCAGGCTTCGGCACAGCGCTCGCCGATGCGCTCGATCAGCCGGCGGGCAATGCCGGGCGCGGGGGCTTCTTCGATGACTTTCTGGTGGCGCCGCTGCATGGAGCAGTCGCGCTCGCCCAGCCAGACGGCATTGCGCCCGCCGTCGGCCAGCACCTGGATTTCAATATGGCGGGGGTTCTCGAGGAACTTCTCCATATAGACTTCGGGATTGTTGAAGGCGGCGCCGGCTTCGTTGCGCGTCATGGCAACCGCATTGAGCAATGCCGCTTCGGTATAGACCACCCGCATGCCGCGTCCGCCGCCGCCGCCCGCCGCCTTGATGATCACGGGGTAGCCGACATCGCGGGCCGTCTGCAGGATTTCTTGCGGATCGTCCGGCAGCGCGCCTTCGGAACCCGGCACAACGGGCACGCCGGCTTCGATCATGGCCTTCTTGGCACACACCTTGTCGCCCATGGTGCGAATGGACTCCGGACGAGGCCCGATGAACACAAAACCGCTTTTTTCAACGCGTTCGGCAAAATCGGCATTCTCGGCCAGGAAACCGTAGCCGGGATGGATGGCTTCGGCGTCGGTCACTTCGGCAGCCGAAATGATCGCCGGCATATTCAGGTAGCTGTCGCGCGCCGGCGCCGGGCCGATGCACACCGACTCATCAGCCAGACGCACATACTTGGCATCGCGGTCCGCTTCAGAGTGGACCACCACCGTTTTAATGCCCAGCTCGCGGCAGGCGCGCTGAATGCGCAGGGCGATCTCGCCGCGATTGGCTATAAGGATTTTTTCAAACATGAATTAGCCAATTACAAACAGGGGTTGACCATATTCGACGGGCTCGCCGTTTTCAACCAGGATTTCCTTGATCACGCCCGACTTGTCGGCTTCGATCTCGTTGAGCAATTTCATGGCTTCGATAATACACAGCGGCTCGCCTTCTTTGACCGTTTGACCCACTTCCACAAACGGCGACGCGCCAGGATTCGGCGCGCGGTAGAAGGTACCCACCATAGGCGCCTTGACCGCATGGCCCGACGGCGCGGCCGGCGCCGCAGGTGCCGCCGCCGCGGCGGCCACGGGAGCCGGCGCTGGTGCAGCGGCCTCGGGAGCGTAGGCGACAGGCTGCACGGATTGCGAGAATTTGACGATTCTGACCTTGCCTTCGCCCTCGGTGATTTCGAGTTCGGCAATGCCGGAATCCGCAACGAGGTCAATCAAGGTTTTCAGTTTTCTTAGGTCCATACGAACTTCCCGTGACGTTGCTCTGTCGCCATTGCACAGAGTGAACGTTGATAGTTAAAAGTTAAAAATGCGTGATCCCGCGTTCAACTGCTTAAAGCATAGCGCAAGGCTGCTTCGTATCCGAAAGCACCCAGTCCCGCAATCACGCCCTGGGCGGTATCGGCCAAGTAGGAATGATGGCGAAAGGATTCCCGTTTATGCACGTTAGACAAATGTACTTCGACAAAAGGAATGCCGACGGCGGCCAGCGCGTCTCGCAGGGCGATACTGGTATGGGTGTAGGCCGCGGCATTGATGATGATGAAATCGGTCTGGTCCTGGCGGGCAGCTTGAATCCGATCAACGAGTTCACCTTCGTGATTACTTTGAAATGCGGTCAACGCAGCACCGTGTTCAGTGGCCAGTTGCGCCAGATGCTGATTGATATCGGCCAACGTTTGCCGTCCGTACACCTGTGGCTCGCGCGAACCGAGCAGATTCAGATTGGGGCCGTGCAAAACGAGGATGTGCTGCGCCATTGCGAATGTTTTGTGAAGACAGACCGTCTTTTTACGCTAAATAGCCGTATTTGTCCATTAAAGCCAAGGATATCCAAGCCGCCTGTGGCGGCCGGCGCAACGGCCCGCGCTTCCGTTTTCAACCCATATTGGCCAGGTAGCGGTCGAGCTCATCGGGCTTGATCTGCCCCAGCATTTGGGTCGAAACACGGCCTTTTTCGTCGAACACGACGGTAAAAGGCAGGCCGCCGTTCTTGTTGCCCAGCCCCCGCATCAGCTTGATGCCGCCGTGACCGGCAATCAGCAAAGGGTAGCTGACCTGCACTTTTTCACCGAATTTCTGCACATTGGCCGCCGTATCGACCGCCAAACCCACGAACTGAACATGGCCGTGTTTTTTGTGCAAGGCATCGAGGTCGGGCATTTCTTTGACGCAAGGCGGACACCAGGTGGCCCAGAAGTTCAGCACCAGGGGCCTGCCCAGGTATGCGGCGAACTCGACCTGGCCGCCCTGGGTATCGGAAAAAGTATGGGCGTAAAAGGGATCGGGCGGCAACGCGCCGGCCCAGGCCGGCCATGCCAGGCCCAGCCACCCTGCGGCACCTGCTGCGCCGAGCGTCGCCTGGCGCAAAAAATCTCGCCGTTTCATGTTGATGTGGTCCGGAAAGTGATCGATAAGCGTCTTCATGATAGCACTGCCTTAACGCGTCCCTCAGAATCACTACAATAAACGCTGGAGGATAGAAATGCATCTACATATACTGGGTATCTGCGGCACGTTCATGGGCGGACTGGCATTGATCGCGCGCTCGGCGGGGCATACCGTCACGGGCTGCGACACCGGCGTCTACCCTCCCATGAGCACACAGCTTCAAGAGCAGGGCATCAAGCTGATAGAAGGCTTCGGCGCCGATCAACTTGCCCTGAAACCCGACCTGTTCGTCGTGGGCAATGTGGTAACACGCGGCAATCCCTTGATGGAGGCCATTCTGGATCGGGGCCTGCCTTACACGTCGGGGCCGCAATGGCTGGGCGAGCACGTCCTGCAAGGCCAGCATGTGCTCGCCGTTGCCGGCACGCACGGCAAGACCACCACCAGCTCCATGCTGGCCTGGATACTGGACCACGCGGGCAAGCAGCCCAACTTCCTGATCGGCGGCATCGCCGGCAACCTGAAGGTCTCGGCACGCTACCAGCCTGAGCGGCGCCTGTTCGTCATCGAGGCGGATGAATACGATACGGCTTTCTTCGACAAACGCTCCAAATTCGTTCACTACCGTCCGCGCACGGCCATTTTGAACAACCTTGAGTACGATCACGCCGACATCTTCCCCGATCTGGCCGCCATAGAAACCCAATTCCATCATCTGCTGCGCACTGTCCCCTCGCAGGGCCGGGTCATCCGCCCCGCTGCCTGCGAAGCGCTGGACCGGGTTCTGGCGCGCGGCTGCTGGACGGCGGTGCATACCTTCGGCCCCGGCGGACAATGGGAGGCCCTGGCCAGCGGCCACGCCTCGTATTTTCAAGTCATCCACCAGGGCCGCAACGCCGGGACCGTCCAGTGGGCGCTGACGGGCGAACACAACCGCATGAACGCCCTGGCCGCCCTGGCGGCCGCCGAGCACCTGGGCATCGACCCGGCGCAAGGCGTGGAAGCGCTTTCCGCGTTCAGGGGCGTCAAGCGCCGCATGGAACTGCGCGGCACCGCGCGCGACGTCGATGTCTATGACGATTTTGCGCATCACCCCACCGCCATCGCCACCACACTAGAGGGCCTGCGCAAGCAGGTGGGCAAGGGCCGCATCCTGGCCGTGCTGGAACCTAGATCGAACACCATGAAGCTGGGGGCCATGGCCGCGCGCCTGCCCGGCGCGCTGGCCGAAGCCGATCTGGTCTTTTGCTTCGGCGCCGACAGCGGCAAGCACGCCCTGGGATGGGACCCGGCCCAGGTCCTGGCCCCGCTGGGTGCGCGGGCGTCCAGTTACACGGATCTGGATAAAATGGTGGGGGCCATCTGCCAGGCCGCCCAACCCGGCGACTCGGTTCTGGTCATGAGCAATGGCGGCTTCGGCGGCATACATCAAAAGCTGCTGAACCGCCTATGAACCCGAACCCTTCCCCCACCCGCACAGGTGCGCCATGATCCTTTACTTGCACGGTTTCCGTTCCTCTCCCAAGTCGTACAAGGCCACCCTGATGGCGCAGGCCATGCAGGACAAAGGGCTGGCGGACCAGTGGGTATGCCCTCAGTTGCCGGCCAGCCCGCAGCGCGCCCTGGAACTGTGCAACTATCTTATAGAACAGGCCCTGCAGGCCGGCGGCATGGACCCGGCCCAGGACCTGACCGTTGCGGGATCATCGCTGGGCGGCTATTACGCGACCTGCCTGGCCGAGCGCTGGAAGTGCCGCGCCGTGGTCATGAACCCGGTCGTGCACGCCGCGCGCGACCTGGCCACCCAAGTGGGGGAACACACCATGTATCATTCGGAAGCGCCCTTCCTCTTCCTGCCTGAATACGTCGACGAGCTGGCCGACATGGCCGTGGGCCGGCCGGCGCATCCCGAACGGTATTACCTGCTGGCTGCCCAGGGGGACGAAGTACTGAGCTGGCGCGAGATGGCCGACTGGTATGCCGGGCACCAAGGCCGCATTCTGGAAGGCAGCGATCACGGCATTTCGGATTTTGACCGGTATTTGCCCGAAGTCATGGCATTTGCGCTGGGCGTCCCGGACGGCTCACACTAAAATTACCCACCCGTATGCGTCACGCATACGCCAATGGATCATTATGTACGTTCTTTACGAAGAAAGCGGGAACTTCAAGGCCGAAAAGATTTTCTCCCAAAGCGACTCGACCATGCAGGTCGAGTCAGAGTCCGGCAAGCGCAGCAAAATAAAGAACGCCACCGTGTTGTTCAGCTTCGAGCAGCCCGCCCCGGCCCTGTTGCTCGAACAGGCGCAGGCGCTTGCCCAGACGCTGGAAATCGATTTCCTGTGGGAATGCGCCCCCCAGGAAGAATTCGACGCCGTCCACTTTGCCGAAGACTATTTCGGACACCCGCCCAGCGCGGTGGAAAAGGCCGCGCTGATTTTCGCGCTGAACAGCGCGCCCGCCTATTTCCACCGGCGCGGCAAGGGCTGCTATCGGCCCGCGCCGCCCGACATTCTGGCCGCCGCGCTGGCGGCCATCGAAAAGAAGCGCAAGCAGGCCGAACAACAGCAGGAGTGGGTGGACCAGATGGTGGCGGGCACCCTGCCCGAACCCATCGCCGAGGTCGCCAGCACGCTGCTGACACGGCCTGACAAGAATTCGCTGCAATGGAAGGCATTCGAGGCCGCCGTCGACAAACTGGGCACCAGCCCCGAAAAGCTGCTGCTGACTTTGGGCGCCTGGCCGCATGCGCTGGCCCTGCATCAGCACCGCTTCCTGTCGGCCAACTTCCCCAAAGGCACGCAATTCGCCCCCGTGGCGCTGGATGATATCGGCGCCGACCTGCCCCTGGCCGACGTGATCGCTTATTCGGTCGACGATAGCAGCACTATCGAAGTGGATGACGCCCTGTCGGTGACCCCGCTCGAGCAGGACGTGGTCAGGGTAGGCATCCATATCGCCGTGCCGGGCCTGGCCGTGACACGCGACAACGAACTCGACAAGCTCGCACGCGGCCGCATGTCGACGGTGTACATCCCGGGCCTGAAGATTCCGATGCTGCCCAGCGAGCTGATCAGCACCTTCTCGCTGGATGCCGGCCGGCCCAGGCCCGCCCTGTCGCTGTATGTGACGGCCAACCTGGCCACGGGCGAACTCCTGTCGTCCGAGACGCGCCTGGAGCGGATCGAAGTACGCGAGAACCTGCGCCACAACACGCTGGACGAGCAGGTGACTGAAGCAGCGCTGGACGATCCGCAGGCCGAATTGCCCTACGGCGAATGGCTGCGCCCGCTCTGGCGCCTGGCCAAACATCTGGCCGCCCAGCGCGAGCAAATCCGGGGCAAGCCCGAAAACAACAACCGGGTCGAATACACCTTTGTGCTGGACGGCCCGCACGACGATCCGGACTCGGTGGTCAGGCTGGTTCCCCGCAAGCGCAACGCCCCGCTGGACCGCCTGGTGGCCGAGTACATGATATTGACCAACAATATCTGGGGCGGCCTGCTGGCCAAGCACGGCGTGCCGGGCATCTACCGCTCGCAACAGGCGGGCCGGGTACGCATGTCGACCCATGCGCTGCCGCACGAAGCGATCGGCGTACCCCAATACGCCTGGTCGACCTCGCCCCTGCGCCGCTACGTGGACCTGGTCAACCAATGGCAGATACTGGCGACGGCCGAGCATGGGGTATCCGCGCGGCTGGTGGCCCCCTTCAAGCCCAAGGATGCCGACCTGTTCGCCATTATTGGCGCCTTTGAATCGCAATACACCACCTGGGGCGACTACCAGTCGGCCATGGAACGCTACTGGTGCCTGCGCTGGATACAGCAGCAGAACCTGAGCACCGTACAGGGCAACGTCATTCGGGACGACCTGGTGCGCCTGGATTGCGCGCCTTTTGTAACGCGGGTTCCCGCTTTGCCCGAGCTCGAGCGCGGCCAGGCGGTCACCCTGGATATACTGGGATTCGACGAACTCGCCCTGGAGCTTGAATGCCGGCTGCGTGAAGTGGCCGCCGCCTGATTCCGCCAGGGCGCCCGCACGGTAATGTAAACAGGCCTTTGTCCGATCATGTCCACCCTTGCCGCCCTGCTGCGGGTGCCGCTGCCCCGCAACGACTATCTGCGTATCGCGCTGGTGCTGTCGCTGGCGATACACGCGGCCGTGCTGACGCTGCACTTTTCCGCGCCCCGCACGCCCTTGCCGGCCGCCGAGGTCCTGGAAGTGACGCTGGTCAATGCGCACAGCAAGGACGCGCCGCTGCAGCCCAGGATGTTGGCGCAGAATCAACTGCACGGCGGCGGCGAGGCCGCGTCCGGCCAGGCGGCATCGCCCCTGCCGCGCACGGCGCTGGAATCACCCGACGAGATCGTGCTGGCCGCGCTGCGCAAGCGGCAGGAAACGCTAGAGGCTGAACAGCAGCGCCTTTACACCCAACTGGTCTCGATGCAAAAAGTCTTGCCGGACCGCCAGCAGCCAGACCTGGCCGAGCAGTCGGCCGACCCGGGCATGGACGAGCTGGAACAGGACAGCCTGGTGCTCAATGCACAGATCAGCGCCATCAAGGAGCGTATCGAGCGGTACAACGCCCAGCCAAGAAGGCAGTTCACGGGGCCTTCCACCAAAGCAGTGGAGTACGCCGAGTACGTCGAGGCCTGGCGCAAGAAAATCGAGCTGCTGGGCACTGAACACTATCCGGCCGAAGCACGCGGAAAACTTTACGGCAGCCTGCAACTGACGGTATATATACGGCGCGACGGTTCGCTGGAGCGCATAGAAATCGACCGGCCGTCCAGCCATGCCGTGCTGAACCTAGCCGCATCCCGGATCGTGCAACTGGCGGCGCCCTTTGCGCCCCTGCCGCCCGCCATGGCCAAGCAGACCGATGTGCTCGCCATCACGCGCACATGGCATTTCGAGAACCAGACACTGGACACCCGTTCACCATGACGACCCCCCTCTCCTTCAAACGCTTCGGCGTGGCCGGCAACCCCATCGCCCATAGCCGCTCGCCCTTCATTCATGAAGCCTTCGCGCGGCAGACCGGCATCGCCCTGCATTACGACCGTATTCTGGCGCCGCTGGATGGCTTTGCCGATGCCGTACAGGCGTTTTTCCAGCAAGGCGGCGCCGGGCTGAACGTCACCGTCCCCTTCAAAGAACAGGCTTTCGCGCTGGCGCGCGATCATTTGAGCGCGCGCGCGCGCATGGCGGGCGCCGTCAACACGCTGTGGATGGAAAACGGCCATCTGCACGGCTGCAACACCGATGGCCTGGGCCTGCTGAACGATCTGGAACGGCTGGGCCACGGCCCGGCCGGCAAACGCATCTTGCTGGTGGGCGCCGGCGGCGCCGCCCGGGGTGTCGTGCTGCCATTGCTGGACGCGGGCTGCGCCACGCTGCGCGTCGTCAACCGTACGGCTGAACGCGCCGCGCAATTGCTGGCCCATGTCCTGGGCCAGGCGCCCGCTGCGGCACCCAGGTTGTCGGCGGGCGGGCTGGACCAGGCTGCCGGGCCATGGGATATCGTCATCAATGCCACCTCCAGCAGCCTGGGCGACACCCCGCCCGGCCTGCCCGCGGGGTGCTACGCGCCCGGCGCCCTGGCCTACGACATGGTCTACGCCGCCCAAGCCACCCCCTTCATGCTGCAGGCCCGCGCCCAGGGCGCCGCCCGGACGGCGGACGGCCTGGGCATGCTGGTGGGCCAGGCGGCCGCCAGCTATGCAATATGGCATGGGGTGCAGCCCCAGGTGGAACCGGTGCTCGAGGCCTTGCGCCAGGCCCTTTATACTTGAGCCATGAGCGCCAGAAGAATCAACAAGACAAAAGTGGTGGGTGTCGCCCTGCTGGCGGGGCTGGCGGCCGCCAGCTATGCAATATGGCATGGGGTGCAGCCCCAGGTGGAACCGGTGCTCGAGGCCTTGCGCCAGGCCCTTTATACTTGAGCCATGAGCGCCAGAAGAATCAACAAGACAAAAGTGGTGGGTGTCGCCCTGCTGGCGGGGCTGGCGGCCTTCCTGCTCTACCTGTTCGGCCTGTTCGTGATGGTGCTTTGGCTCAGCGTCAAGAACCCGGGCAGCAGCGCGTTCATGAATGCCGTGCTCAGCGAACTCAGGGCCACCGACCCGAAGGCATCCATCACATACCAATGGACGCCCTATGATCAGATCAGCAATCATCTTAAACGCGCCGTGGTCGCATCCGAGGACGCCAACTTCCTGGAACACGAAGGCATCGAATGGGACGCCATCCGCAAGGCCTGGGAATACAACCGGAAGCAGGCCGAGCGCGGCAAAAGCAAAATGCGCGGCGGTTCGACCATTACGCAGCAACTGGCAAAAAACCTGTTCCTGTCCGAATCGCGCACCTATCTGCGCAAAGGCAAAGAGCTGATCCTGACGTACATGATCGAGTTCGTCATGAGCAAAGAACGTATCCTGGAGCTGTATTTGAATGTCGCCCAATGGGGCACCGACGTCTTTGGCGCCGAAGCGGCGGCGCGGCATTATTTCAAGGTCAGCGCGGGCCGGCTCAGCCAGTACCAGTCGGCCAGGCTGGCATCCATGCTGCCCAATCCCGCCTACTACGACAAGCACCGCAATACGTCGTACCTGAACGCGCGCACCGGCACCATACAAAAGCGGATGCGCATGGTCGACATTCCGTAACGCCATTTTCGGCCTGCCGCAGGGCACGGCGGCTCCGCCAAATGTTAAGCTTGTACTTTGCCCCGCGCCATTCAGTTTACACATCAAGCACTTTCAATGCGTACCGCCCGCCGTTATCTCGCCCGAGAAATCTATCGTTCCAGCGCGGTTGTGCTGCTGGCGCTGATCGGCCTGTTCACCTTTTTCGCGCTGATCGAGGAACTGGACAGCATCGGGGACAGCTTCACCCTGCTCAATCTGTTCTACATGCAGGCGCTGGCCCTGCCCACCCGGCTGTATGACCTGCTGCCCATCGGCCTGCTCATCGGCGCTATCCTGGCGCTGGCCGGCCTGGCGCAACGCAATGAGCTGGTCATATTGCGCGTCTCGGGGGTCAGCGGCCTGAAGCTGCTGGCCATGCTCTGGGTGGTGACCATCCCCATGGTGCTGGGCGCTTTCCTGCTCTCCGAAGTGATCACTCCCGCCGCCGAGATCAAAGCCAGTGAAGCCAGCCTGACGCTGCTGGGCAAAGCGGGCGGCGGGCGCCTGAACAGCGGCTACTGGTTCAAAGAGGCCGACGATCAGGGCGGCACGCGTGTCATCAATATTTCGCAGCTCAGGTCGGGGGGCAGCGTGGCCGATGTCACGCTGTACGAGTTTCACGAAGGCCAGGAGCTGGCCACCTTCTCGACCGCCCAGGAAGGCCACTTTACCGACGGCACCCTGGTGCTGGACAACGTGTCGGAAACGACCATCGACGCCAGTTCGATCTCGGCGCTGGCCAATGCCACCCAGCCCGACGCACCGCTGACGCACCTGAAAACCCTGCCCCAGCGCGTACTGAAAACCAGCCTGACCCCTGAAAGGCTGATTGCCCGCATCCTGACGCCTGAACGCATGTCCATATTGGTGCTGCTGGACTACATCGACTACCTGGAAAACAACCACCTGCAGACCGAACGCCAGATTGTCGCCCTCTGGCGGAAAATGGCCTATCCATTCACCTTGCTGGTCATGATCACCATCGCCGCCCCCATCGGTTTCATGCAAACACGGCGCGGCGGCGTCGGCAGCAAGGTGTTCATCGGCATCCTGCTGGGCGTGGGCTTCTTCATGCTGAATCAACTGGCATTGAACGTCGGCATGCTCAGCAAATGGGCGCCCTGGGTCACGGCGCTGGTGCCGAACCTGGCCGCGCTCGCCATCGCCCTGGGCGCCCTCATCCTGATGGAAAATCAACATAATGTCCGGCGGTTCAACCAGACGCGCTGGCCCTGGAGTAAGTCAGCAGCATGATGTCCGCAGCAAGCAGTGTCTGGATGGTGGGCGACCTGCAAGGTTGCAGTCAGCCTTTGCGCGCCCTGCTGGCGCACCCCGATATCGCCAACAGCCCTGACCCGCATTACTGGTTCGCGGGTGACCTGATCAATCGGGGGCCCGACTCCCTGGGCACGCTGCGCGCGGTCATGGCACTGGGCGACCGGGCGGTCTCGGTGCTGGGCAATCACGACCTGCATTTGCTGGCGATCGCCGCCGGTGTCAAGAAATGCGGCAAATCGGATACGGTCAAGGACATTCTGAACGCACCCGACGCCGATGAACTCATTACCTGGCTGCGGCATCGTCCGCTGGCGCATTACGACCAAGGCCACCTGCTGGTTCATGCCGGCGTACTGCCCAAGTGGGATGTGGACAAGACGCTCGCCCTGGCGGCGGAAGTGGAATCAGCCCTTCAGGGTCCCGACTGGAAAAACCTGCTGGACAGCATGTACGGCAATGAGCCGGCCCGCTGGCACGATGAGCTGCATGGCGCCAAGCGCATGCGCGTCATCGTCAATGCGCTGACCCGCATGCGCATGTGCAACCGGCAGGGCCACATGAATTTTTCGCACAAGGGCGAACCCTTCAATAACGGCGAACTCATGCCCTGGTTCGACGTGCCGGGCCGGGCCATCCGCAACGACACCATCGTCTTCGGGCACTGGTCGACACTGGGCCTGATGATGCGTCCGCACGTCATCTGCCTGGACACGGGCTGCGTATGGGGCAGGAAACTGACCGCCGTGCGGCTAAGCGATCACAAAGTGGTCCAGGTGGCCTGCGCGCAGTACCTGGACCCTGAAAATCACTGACGGGGCTTGCCCACCACCGCTTGGCGGATAAGATGATGCGCGCGCGATGCGACGTGGCTGCGGCCCGCCTGCTCGCACGCCTCGCTGGGCATGGCCGGCAGGAACACCAGTTCTATTTCAACCCCGGTCGTACCGAGCAGGCACCAAAGATTCTGCAGCAGGTTCTGTTCGCCCACAAAGGCGACATAGTCGCTGCGCTGCCGTTTGTGAAAGAATCGCAAGGCAATCGGCTGGATATCCACATGGGCCCGGATGGCGGCATCAAACAGGCTGGAATGGAAGGGGGCGACATCAAAACCGCTGGACGTCGTGCCTTCCGGAAACAGGCCGACGACTTCGCCCTGCTCGAAACGGCCCTTCATGTGTCCGGCCACCGCGCGGATGGCATTGCGATTGCCGCGCTCGATGAAGACGGTGCCCGCCCCGGCCACCAGCCACCCGATGATGGGCCAGCGGCGAATATCGCTTTTGGCCACGAAAGCGGTGGGGCGGATGCTGTTCAGCACGAAAATATCCACCCAGGAAACATGGTTGGCCACCCACAGCACGGCGCCATCCCGCACGGGCTCGCCGGTCACGCGCACCTTGACGCCGCATAAGGCCATCAACACACGCGACCAATACAGGTTCATGCTCGAGCGGACACGCAAAGAGGCCAGGGGAAAAATCAGAATGACAGACAACAGGCCGAAAAGAATCAGGATCGCAACACCGGTTGCGCGCAGCAAAAAAAGCAGAATGCCCAAACTGGTCTCTCTTTATTTATTGTTCCAGGCCGAGCCCGTCGAGATAGCGCTGCAAAATAATGGCTGCAGCCATGGCGTCGTCATCGGCGTGGCTGCCCAGCATGTGCTGCGCCTCCATGCTGGAGCCCCGCTCGTCCACCAGCACCGTCTCGACGCCGAAGCGCCCATGCAGTTGATTGGCGAAGCGGCGGCAGCGCAGGCTGGCATACTGCTCGGCCCCGTCGGTGGCCAAAGGCAGGCCGACCACGACCTTGTCGGGCTGCCAGTCGGCCAGCAGCCGCGCAATGGCGGCAAAGCGCTGCTCGCGCGTGACGGGGAAGAGGATTTCCAGCGGCCGGGCCTGCCGGGTCAAGGTATTACCGATGGCCACGCCTATTTTCTTGGTGCCATAGTCAAAGGCCAACAAGGTGCTTTCAGGCATGGCCCGCATCGCCCGCCAGCATAAGCGGATCAATGCCCAACTGGGCCAACGCAACCTCGTAGAGGTTTTCAGACGGCGTGCTGAACAGAATATCGTTGGTGGCGTCCACATTGAGCCAGGCGTTCTGGGACATTTCGCTTTCGAGCTGCCCCGCCCCCCAGCCCGCGTAGCCGAGCGTCACCAGCAGCTGTGCCGGGCCCTTGCCCTGCGCGACGTCTTGCAGCACATCGCGCGAGGTCGTCAAGGCAACGTCGCCCAGCTGAATGCTGGAACTGTAGCCGCCCACCGGGGCATGCAGCACAAAACCGCGGTCCGTCTGCACGGGCCCGCCGAAATACACAGGCAGATCCTGGACGGGGCCGATTTCCAGCGACAGATCGAGGTCGATGCGTTTCAGGAGAGCGCCGACAGTCAGGTCGGTAGGCCGGTTGATGACCAGGCCAAGCGCGCCGTGTTCGGTATGCTCGCATACATAGATGACGGTATTGGCCAGGTTGCCGGACACTTTGCCGGGCATCGCCAGCAAAAGCTGCTGCGACAGATTGACGCTGTTTCCTGCGCCGGGCCGGTTAGCTGTAGTGCTCATGACTCGCCCTCCTGGTCCAAAATGACAAAATCGACATCAATAGGCTTAAACCTCGATCAGCTCAAAGTCTTCTTTGCGCGCCCCGCACTCGGGACAAACCCAGTTAGGCGGGACATCTTCCCAGAGGGTTCCCGGTGCGATGCCCTCTTCCGGCAAGCCCGCTTCCTCATCATATATCCAACCGCAAATCAGACACATCCACGTACGCATGTTTGTTACTCACTGAAATTTATAAATCCGGAACCCGGCGGATTCCAGACGCTTCTATTAGAATGGGGCCAATATTACTAAACCCAATAGCCATACTTTGGATAGTAACCAAAGTTATTGCCGCCTACTTTTTGTGATTACCACCGCTGTGCAAGCTTCCAACCTGCCACTCGTGCTTATTTTCGGCCCTTTCGACCCCAGCGGCTCGAGTAGCCTGCCCGCCGACGCGGTTACCTGCGCCTCGCTGGGCTGCCACCCGCTCAGCACCCTGACGGCCATCCTGGTGCAAGATACCGCCAGCCTGGAAGAAATCCAGCCCATAGCGCCGGAGCTGATCGACGACCAGGCCCGCTGCCTGCTTGAGGACATGAATGTACAGGCCATCAAGGTGGGGCCTGTGTATACCACCGAGGCCGTCAGTGTGCTTGCGCAAATCGCCGCCGATTACAGCCATGTCCCCCTGGTCCTGCACTTGTCGCCCACGCCCGACGAGTCGCTGCTGGACGACACAGACCCCGAAGAGCTGCAACTGGCCCTGCTGGAACTGCTGATGCCGCAAACCGATATTGTAGTGGCGGATTACCATTTGCTTGAACAATGGGATGCGCAGGGCATTTTCGCGCATGCGGGCACACCCGCCCAGGCATTGCTCCAGTATGGGGCCAAATGGATACTGAGCACCGGCGCGCCTTTACGGCCGGGGCATGGCAGCCACCTGTTGCAAGGCCCTCGCAATGAAACGGCCAGTTGGAGCTGGCAGGCGCCCGCCGCCCGCCTGGCGGATGCCGACGGCCCGCTGGCCTGTGCCATCACCACCGAGCTGGCGCACGGCCGCGATGTCCAGCAAGCGGTTGAAACGGCCATCTCGCTGTCGGCGCCGCTGGCCGCGCGCACGTTCCAGCCGGGCATGGGGCAGCGGCTCATCAACCGGTCGGCATCATGAAGGCTCACTTGCGATTCCCCGGCGGCCTGTATGGCGTCACCCCCGAATGGGACGATACGGACCGGCTGCTGAAGGCCATTTCCGCCGCGGCCAAGGGGGGGATGACAGCCTTGCAATGGCGCCGCAAAACCGTGGCGCCCGATGCCGCGCTGGCGCAGGTACGGCAGGTGGCCGATCTATGCCGGGATCTTGGCGTGGTGTTCATCGTCAATGACGACTGGCGGCTGGCCGCCCTGGTCGACGCCGACGGGGTGCACCTGGGGCGCGAGGACGGCGGCCTGCCCGAAGCCCGCCAGGCGCTGGGCCCGGGCAAGATCATTGGCTGTTCATGCTATAACGAGCCCGCATTGGCGGCACAGGCATTGGCCGCCGGCGCCGACTATATTGCTTTCGGCGCCATGTACCCATCCAGCGTCAAGCCCGACGCAGTACGCGCCACGCTGGAGCATGTCGAACAGGGCCGCATGCTGGCCGAAGGCAGCAGCGGCCGGCCCCGGGCGGCAGTGGTCGCCATAGGCGGCATCACCGCCGGCAACGCCGCCCCGGTGATTCATGCCGGGGCAGACAGCATTGCCTTGATCAGCGGCCTGTTCAACAGCAGCGATATTCGGGCCACAGCGGCACGCTGCAAGGCGCTGTTCGACTAGCCCGCCGCGGCAAGCTGCTATGCTGGCCCTCTGGTTTTCATTTTTTGCATAGAGTCCTGAATTATGTCTCGCAATACTCAATTATTTGAACGCGCTTGCCAAACCATACCCGGCGGGGTGAACTCCCCTGTCAGGGCTTTCCGCTCCGTGGGCGGTTCGCCACGCTTCATCAAGCGTGCGCAGGGGCCGTATGTATGGGATGCCGACGATACGCAATACATCGATTATGTCGGGTCCTGGGGGCCGGCCATTCTGGGCCACGCGCATCCGGACGTGATCCGCGCCGTGCAAGAGGTGGCCGTCGATGGCCTGTCGTTCGGGGCGCCGACCGAGGCGGAAATAGACATCGCCGAAGCCATCGCGGCGCGCATTCCCTCGATCGAGAAGGTCAGGCTGGTCAGCTCGGGCACCGAATCGACGATGTCGGCCATCAGGCTGGCGCGCGGGTTCACGGGTCGCTCCAAGATCATCAAGTTCGAGGGCTGCTATCACGGCCACGCCGACAGCCTGCTGGTCAAGGCGGGCTCCGGCATGCTGACCTTTGGCAATCCGACCTCGGCGGGGGTGCCGCCCGAGTTCATCAAGCACACGCTGGTGCTGGATTACAACCGGCTGGAAGCCGTCGAAGAGGCGTTCAGGCAGCATGGCCCGGATATTGCCTGCATTATCGTGGAGCCGATTGCGGGCAATATGAATCTGATCAAGCCCTTGCCCGGCTTTCTGGAAGGGCTGCGCGCGCTGTGCACGCAATACGGCGCGCTACTGATTTTCGACGAGGTCATGACAGGCTTTCGCGCCGGGCCGCAAGGGGTGCAGGGCCTGACGGGGGTGACGCCCGATCTGACCACACTGGCGAAGGTGATCGGCGGCGGCATGCCGGTGGGGGCCTTCGGCGGCCGGGCCGACATCATGGAGCGCATTGCGCCGCTGGGCGATGTGTACCAGGCGGGAACGCTGTCGGGCAATCCGGTCGCGGTGGCGGCAGGCCTGGTGACGCTGAAGCTGCTGGCCGAACCGGGCTTTTATGATCGCTTGTCCGAGCAAAGCCGCAAGCTGTCCGAGGGGCTGGCCCAGCGGGCCGCCGCAGCCAAGGTGGCGATGTGCGCGGATTACGTGGGCGGGATGTTCGGCCTGTATTTTTCAGAGTCGGTGCCGACGTCGTTTGCCGAGGTTTCGCAATGCAATGTGGAACGTTTCAAGAAGTTTTTCCACGGGATGCTGATACGCGGCGTGTACTTCGCACCGTCGGCCTTCGAAGCGGGTTTTGTGTCGGGCGCGCACGATGATGCGGTAATCGAGGCGACGCTGGACGCGGCGGAAGAGGTGTTCGCAAAGCTGTAGGCGCGATGGGTTTTTCGTGCTTAATGGTTCTTTGTGCTGATTCTTTATGCTGATTCTTCGTGCTGAAGAAAGGCTGCTGCGGCAGGCGCTGTGCAGGCGCCTCGCGCAAGCCGGTTCAGGCGCGCAAATCGTGGATTCAAGAGTGCGGCCTGTTTGAGGCCGACGAATGTCGGGCCACTGGCCCGACCGGCCGAGTTCCGCACTCGCCACGATTTGGGCGCCTGAACCGGGCAGCCCTGGCAAAGCCAGGGCCGCAGCGCGCGAAGCCGGAACAGCGCCTGACGCAGCTGCCTTTTTAGGATGATGAAGTCACTTATGCAATGTAGTGGGCTATCTGGCTGAACCATCTGGCGGCGCGGCCTTTCTTAACCCGCCGGCGCAGGCACCACGGCAGTGACTTCGATTTCCACCCGCGCCCTGTCCTCGATCAGGTCGGCCACTTCGACCGCCGTCATGGCCGGGAAATGACGGCCGATGATCTCGCGGTAGTGGCGGCCGATATCCCGCAGCGCCGCAATGTACTCTTGCTTGTCGCACACATACCAGGTCATGCGCGTAATGTGCTCAGGTCCGGCCCCGCCCTCTTTCAGGATCGCGACGATATTCTTCAGGGTCTGGCCCACTTGCTCCGCGAAGTCATCGGTTTCAAACTGCTGCTGCGCATTCCAGCCGACCTGCCCCCCCACAAACAGCAGCCGGCTGCCGGCGTTCATTTCAGTCATGATGCCGTTTGCATAGCCGCGCGGTTCGAGCCAATTGGGCGGTTGCAAGATATTCATTCTTCTTTCCTTATTCAGATGCTTGAGCGCGCAAGACGAAACGCTGCAGTTTTCCTGTTTCCGTTCTGGGCAGGCTGTCTGTAAATTCGATCTCGCGCGGATACTTATAGGGGGCGATGGCCGCCTTGACGTGGTCCTGCAGGGTCTTGACCATGGCCGCATCGCCGCTGAAGCCCGGCTTGAGCACCACATAGGCTTTGACGATGCTGCCGCGTTCCGGATCGGGCTGGCCGACGACGCCGCATTCGGCCACGGCCTCGTGCAGCAACAAGGTGCCTTCGACTTCAGGGCCCGCAATGTTGTAGCCCGCCGAGATAATCATGTCGTCGTTGCGTGCCTGGTAGTACAAGTAGCCATCTTCATCCATCGCAAAGGTATCGCCGGGCAGATTCCAGCCGTTCTGAACGAAGACGCGCTGGCGCTCGTCGTCGAGGTAGCGGCATCCGGTCGGGCCTTTGACCGCCAGGCGGCCGACGATGCCGGGGGCGACGGGCTGGAAGTTTTCGTCGACGACCTGCGCCACATAGCCCGGAACGACCTTGCCGATGGCGCCGCGGCGCACGGCCTTGCCGGCGCTGGAGACATACACATGAATCATTTCGGTGCCGCCGATGCCGTCGGTCATTTCGATCCCGCTGGCCTGTTTCCAGAGTTGGCGCGTGGCGTCCGGCAGCGCCTCGCCGGCCGAGACGGTGGTCTTGAGCGTGGACAGATCGTATTTGTCGACCAATGCGGCCATCTGCCGGTAGAACGTGGGGGCGGTGAAAGTCATAGTGACGCCGAAGTCCTGCACGGTGGCGAGCAATTCGTCGGGGGTGAGCTTTTCGGTCAGAACGGCCGATGCGCCCGCCCTGAGGGGAAAGCACAGCAAGCCGCCCAGCCCGAAGGTGAAGGCCAGGGGCGGCGTGCCGCAGACGATGTCGTCGGGCCGCATGTTCAGGATATGCCGCGAGAAAGTGTCGCACATGGCCAGCACGTCGCGGTGAAAATGCATGCAGCCTTTGGGCTTGCCCGTGGTGCCGCTGGTGAAGGCGATCAGGCACACGTCGTCGTTCGCGGTGTCGCAAGCCTGGAACTGATCGGGCTTGGCGGCGGCCAGGGTGTCCAGGCTGTCAGGCCCGTCGTCGTGGAAATAGACCGCCTGGGCAAGCGTCGGGCAATAGGCGGGATGCCCGGCATCCATGCAGTGCTCGATTTCGCCGGACAGACGCCGGTCGCACAGGACGGCGTGTATCTGGGCCTTGTCGATGGCTTTCTTGAGTTCGCCCGCCCGCAGCAGCGGCATGGTGGGCACGGTGACAAGCCCTGCCTTGACGGCGGCCAGCCAGGACGCAGCCATCATGACATTATTGGGCCCGCGCAGCAGCAGCCGGTTGCCCGGCGACAGTTGCATGTCTTCCGTGAGGACGCGCGCAATGCGGTTGGTCAGCGCCATGAGTTCGCGATACGTCATGCTGCGTTGCTGGCCGCCCTCTTTCCAGCGCAGCGCGATGCGTTCGCCGTCACCGCGGCCGACCAGGTCATCGACCAAAGCCACGGCGCAGTTCAGACGCGCGGGATAATCGACATCGGGATTGCCGTCCAGCAGCAGCTCGGGCCATTCCTGGGGCGGCGGCAGGTGGTCGCGCGCGAAGCTGTCGGTATAAGCGGATGCTTCCATGGGGTGGCCTCCTAATCGCCTTCGAATACCGGTTTCTGCCTGGCAACGAACGCATCGTACGCGCGCCGGAAATCTTTGGTCTGCATGCAAATGGCCTGTGCCTCGGCTTCGGCCTCGATCGCCTCGTCCACGCCCATATTCCACTCCTGGTGCAGCAGTTTCTTGGTCACGCCATGCGCGAAGGTGGGCCCGTCCGCCAGTTGGCGCGCCAGCGCCTGGGCCGCCTGGAGCACGGCTTCGGCTGGATGCAGGCTGTTGAAGAATCCCCAGTCCAGGCCTTCATCGGCGCTCATGGAGCGGCCGGTATATAGCAGTTCAGAGGCGCGGCCCTGGCCTATCATGCGCGGCAGCAAGGTGCAGGCGCCCATATCGGCCCCTGCCAGTCCGACGCGGGTAAACAGGAAAGCCGTGCGCGCCTGCGGGGTGCCCAGCCGCATATCGGCGGCCAGCGCGATCATGGCGCCCGCGCCCGCGCATATGCCGTCGACCGCCGCAATGACGGGTTGCGGGCAGGCACGCAAGGCCTTGACCAGGTCGCCGGTCATGCGAGTGAAATCGAGCAGCTCGGGCATGCTCATTTCCGTCAAGGGCCCGATGATTTCATGGACATCGCCACCCGAGCAGAAATTGCCTCCCGCACCGGTGACCACGACCGCCTTCACGTCGGTGGCGTAGACCAGGCTGCGGAACAGGTCGCGTATCTCGGCATAGGAGTCGAACGTCAGCGGATTCTTGCGCTCGGGCCGGTTCAAGGTCAGCGTGGCAACCTTGCCGTCGTCGGACACCGACCACAGAAAATTCCGGGCCTGGTAATCGGCATGGGGACGCTTGTGATGCGTCATGGTGTGTACAACGGATTCCAATCTGATTCTCCTTCTGTGTTCTATTTATTGCCCGGCCAAGCCTGTGCCTTGCCGGCTGCGCTAGCCCGCCATGACTTCCCCCCCGTCCACGGGAAGGGCCTGGCCGTTGATGGATGCCGCGCCGGACCCGCACAGCCAGGCCACGGCGTCGGCGACCTCTTCGGGCTGGATCAGCCGCCCCTGCGGGTTGCGTTCGGCCAGCTTGGCGCGGGCCTGCTCGGGCGCCAGGCCGGTCTTCCGGCTGATGTTGGCCACGGCCTCGTGCACGATATCGGTTTCGGTATAGCCCGGACACACCGCATTCACGGTAATGCCCTGCCGGGCGGTTTCAAGCGCTACGGCGCGGGTCAGCCCGATGACGCCGTGCTTGGCCGCGCAGTAGGCGCTGACGTAGGGGTAGCCGATCAGCCCGGCCGTACTGGCCACGTTCACGATGCGCCCCCAGCCGTTTTCCCGCATGTCCGGCAGCGCGGCCTGCATGCAGTGGAAGACGCCCGTCAGATTGACGGCCAGCATCTGCTGCCAGGCGGCCGCGTCCAGCCGCGCGAAGGGCTGGCTGACCGCCTGGCCCGCGTTGTTGACCAGGATGTCGATGGCGCCCAGGGCGGCTTTGGCTTGCGCAAAAGCCTGTTGCACTGCCTCGGGCCGGGCCACATCGCCGGCGGCCAGCCCAATGTCGCCGTACCGGGACAAGCTGGCGCCAGCCCGTTCCAGCGAGGCGGCATCGCGCCCCATGATGGTGACGCGCGCGCCCAGTTGGGCCAGGCGTTGCGCGGTGGCATAGCCGATGCCGCGCGAACCGCCAGTGATCAGCGCGTGGCGCCCTGCCAGGGATCGGGTTTCGCTCATTTGCCTACCGGCTGCGCATACGCTGCCGCCCGCTCGAAGTTGGTTTCCAGTTGCTTCTTGGCCGGGAAATACTGCCGCGGCCAACTGATGTCGGTCACACCGATACGAGCCGATTCGCGCAGCGTCCAGGCCGCATCGGCCAGGTGGGGGCGCGCCAGCGCGCAGAGATCGGCCCGCCCCGACGCGATGATGCTATTGACGTGATCGGCCTCGAAAATCGCCCCCACGGCAATGGTGGGTACCTCGGCCTCGTTGCGGACGCGGTCCGAGAACGGGGTTTGATACATGCGTCCGTAGACCGGTTGCTCGGCCTTGCTGACCTGGCCCGATGAGCAATCGACCATATCGGCGCCCGCTTCTTTGAAGCGCAACGCAATCTGGATGGCGTCGTCGGCGGTGATGCCGCCTTCGACCCAGTCATGCGCGGAAATCCGCACCGACATGGGCAAGTGCTGCGGCCAGGCCTCGCGCACCGCCTTGAACACGGCCAGTGGGTAGCGCAAACGATTGTCGAGCGATCCGCCGTATTCGTCGGTCCGGTGGTTGGTCAACGGTGAAATAAAGCTGGACAGCAGGTAGCCGTGGGCGCAATGCAGTTCAAGCCAGTCGAAGCCCGCCTGGGCCGCGCGCTGCGCCGCCGCCACGAACTGGCCGCATACCTGATCCATTTGGGCCTGTGTCATGGCCTGCGGCACCTGCGACACGCCTTCTATGTAAGGCAGGGCCGAGGCCGACACCAGCGGCCAGTTGTCTTGAGGCAGCGGCATGTCGGTGCCTTCCCAACTGACCCGCGTGGAGCCCTTGCGGCCGGCGTGGCCCAGCTGTATGCCGATGCGCGCATCGCTGTTGTGATGCACAAAGTCGACGATGCGCTTGAAGGCATACATTTGCTCATCGTTCCAGAGCCCCGGGCAACCCGGCGTGATGCGCGCCTCGGGCGAGACGCATGTCATTTCGACCATGACCAGCCCGGCGCCGCCCATGGCGCGCCCGCCCAGATGCACCAGATGGAAGTCGCCCGGCACGCCATCGACACTGGAATACATGGCCATGGGCGACACGACGATGCGGTTTTTAAGCTGTACCTGGCGCGCCTTGTAGGGCGTCAGCATGGGCGGCACGGGTTGCCCGCCATCCGCCGCCATGCCGGCCTGGCCCGCCATCCATCGCTCGTAGCCTTCCAGCCAGGCAGCATCGCGCAGGCGCAGGTTTTCGTGCGAGATGCGTTGCGAACGCGTCAGCAACGAATACGCGAACTGCTCGGGCTCGAAGCGGGCATAGCGCTCGACGTTCTCGAACCACTCGGTGGAGTTGCGCGCCGCATTCTGGATTTTCAGGACTTCGACGCTGCGCACGTCCTGATAATGCGCCAGCGCGGCCTGCAAGTCGTTGTTGTGCGAGGTAATGGCGTCATGCAGCTCGATGGCGTCCTCGAGGGCCAGCTTGGTGCCGGAGCCGATGGAGAAATGCGCGGTGTGCGCGGCATCGCCCATCAGGACCACGGGCACGCTGCGGCCATCCGGCAGCGCTTGCTGGTGCACCCAGGCCTGGCAGATCACGCGGGGAAAGCGGATCCAGATGGCCGAACCGCGCAGATGGCCCGCATTGGAAATCAGGGCGTTGCCGTCAAGCCAGGGCGCAAACAACTGCTCGCAATACGCAATGCCCGCTTCCTGGCTCATGGTGTCCAGGCCGGCGGCTTTCCAGGTTTCGTCCAGGGTCTCGACAATGAACGTCGACATGCCGGGCTCGAACTGGTAGGCGTGCGCCTGGAACCAGCCGTGCTCGGTCTGTACAAAGGCAAAGGTGAACGCGTCGAAGGTTTTATGGGTGCCCAGCCACACAAACCGGCATTGACGGGTATCGATATCGGGCTTGTAGGTGTCGGCATAGCGGGCGCGCACGCGGCTGTTCAGGCCATCGGCGGCAATGACCAGGTCCGCCTGGTATTGCCGGGCAATGGCCTGGTCGTCGTCCACGCTGGTTTCAAATACCAGTTTCACGCCGATTTCTTCGCAGCGGGCCTGCAGGATGTTCAACAGTTTCTTGCGGCCGATGCCAATGAACCCATGGCCGCTGCTGCGCAGGCTGCGGCCTTTGTAGTGGATTTCAATATCGTCCCAATGGTTGAAGGCGGCGCTGATCTGTTCCGCCGAAACCGGGTCGGCCTGCCTGAGGTTTTCCAGCGTGGCGTCGGAGAACACCACCCCCCAGCCAAAGGTATCGTACGGCCGGTTGCGCTCGATGACGGTAACTTCGTGGCCAGGGTCGTGCAGCTTCATGAGCAGCCCGAAATACAGACCGGCCGGTCCGCCGCCTATGCATACGATTTTCATGTTTTCTCCGGATACGTTACCACCATGGCTGACGCGCAGCATGCGCCCGGGTCACGAATGGATATGTTTTAGGCTTAAACTATATAACCAAAAAAAAGCGGGTGCAAGCAGTTTTCCACCCTTGGGCGGCTAGGACTTTCCCCCATTCATATCCGATTGCGGAAACCCTATCTGGATCAAGGACGGGGCCGCCGCGGGCTGGCTACACTGGCCGCGCAAGGCGCTTGCGCCGCAAACTTGCCACGATCATGTAATTGAAGATTAAAATATCCATGCCACAACTTCACGCACGTCCCTGCGATTCACGCGTTATGAGCGATATGCCTTCATTTTCCGCCGCCAGACCGAGCCCGAGCATCCCCGATCTGGAAAGCCGCACCGTGCCCGAAGATCACGACGACTTGCGCTTATGGCTGCGCATGCTGACCTGCTGCAACCTGATAGAAAATGAAATCCGCAGCCGCCTGCGCACCGAATACGAAACCACCCTGCCCCGCTTCGACCTGATGGCCCAGTTGCTGCGCGTGCCCGGCGGCATGAAAATGAGCGAGCTCTCGCGCCACATGATGGTCACGAACGGCAATATCACAGGGATTACCGACCAGCTCGAAAAAGAAGGCCTGGTTGAACGCGTCAAGGTCGCTACCGACCGGCGCAGCTCGCTGATCCGCCTGACGGCCAAGGGCAAGCGCAGTTTCCGGAAAATGGCGCAGTCGCACGAACAGTGGGTTCGGTCCCTGTTCGGCGGCCTGTCGGAAAAAAGCCGGGACCAGCTTTTCGAGGCGCTGGGCGAACTGAAGCTGCTGACCCAGCCCAGAATCGCCGGCCGTAGCGGATTATCGCGGTAGAATCGTTCGTTTTAGACCCTTTATTCTCTTTCTGGATCAAGCGTGAGCGCGAAGCGGATGCTTGATACAAAAGGGAGTTATCGCTGAGCGCATGTTATGGCCGTCAATCTTTACATTCCCCCGGAATCCGACATCTTCCCTGTGGCAGGCATCGACATTGGCATGGCCGAGGCGGGCATACGCAAGGCCAATCGCCGCGACCTGACCGTTTTCCGCCTGGCTGAAGGCAGCAGCGTGGCCGGCGTGTTTACCCGCAACCGCTTCCGGGCCGCCCCCGTACAGATATGCGAAACGCATCTGGCCGCCGGCCAGGGCATACGCGCCCTGGTCGTCAACACCGGCAACGCCAACGCCGGTACCGGCGAAAGCGGCCTGCAGGCGGCAGCGCAAACCTGCATCGAACTGGCCGGCATCCTGGGCGTCAAGCCTCAGCAGATCCTGCCCTTTTCCACCGGCGTCATCCTGGAACCCCTGCCGCTCGACCGCCTGGTCGCGGCACTGCCCCAGGCTGTGGCCGCCGCGACCGGCAACAACTGGTTTGCCGCGGCGCACAGCATCATGACCACCGACACCCAGCCCAAGATCGTGTCGCGGCGCGTAACACTGGGCCAGCACACCATCACAGTTACCGGCATCAGCAAGGGCGCGGGCATGATACGGCCCAATATGGCCACCATGCTGGGCTTCCTGGCGACCGATGCCGGGGTTGCCCCCGAGCTGCTCCAGGACATGACGCGGGCCATCGCCGATTGCTCGTTCAACCGCATTACGGTCGACGGCGATACCTCGACCAACGATTCCTTCATCATCGCGGCCACCGGCAAGAGCCCGCTGCGCATCGAATCGGTATCCGACCCGTTGTACGCGGGCCTGTACGACGCGCTGGCCGAGGCCGCCGCCGAGCTGGCCCAGAAGATCGTGCGCGACGCCGAGGGCGCGACCAAATTCATGACCATCAAGGTGGAAGAAGCCGGCAATGCCGACGAAGCCCTGAAGGTTGCGTACTCGGTGGCCCAGTCGCCCCTGGTCAAAACCGCCTTCTTTGCCTCCGACCCCAACCTGGGGCGCATTCTTTGCGCCATAGGCTACGCGGGCATCGACGACCTGGATGTGCGCAATATCCGGCTGTGGCTGGGCGATGTGCTGGTGGCCAGCCAGGGCGAGCGCCATCCCGACTACCAGGAAGCCGATGGCCAACGGGTCATGCAAGAGGCGGAAATCGTGGTCCGCATCGCGCTGGGCCGAGGCGATGCGGCCGATACCGTCTATACCTGCGACTTCTCGCACGAATACGTCAGCATCAACGCCGATTACCGGTCGTAGGACCAGCCGGCACGGCAAACCCTTGTCCTGAAAGCGTATTTCCCGCAACATGCGGCCGCAAGCCGCTTGACTGCGGGAAATATATCGCGTTAGAATCATGAGCTTGGCATTTGGCCAAGGCTTTATATTTTAGGAATCCCCACATGTACGCGGTCATAAAAACCGGCGGCAAACAGTATCGTGTTGCTGCAGGTCAAAAACTAAAGATAGAACAGATACCGGCAGACATTGGGCAAGAAATCACGCTAGACCAGGTTTTATCGGTTGGCGAAGGCGAGCAGCTGCAGATTGGCACGCCTTTGGTCGCCGGTGCCGTGGTCAAGGCAACCGTTCTTGCACAAGGCCGCCACGACAAGGTCAAAATTTTCAAGATGCGCCGTCGCAAGCATTACCAGAAGCGTCAGGGCCATCGTCAAAATTACACCGAACTTCGCATCGAAGCCATCACGGCCTAACGATTGAACTCAACGGTTTTGTATAGCAGGAGCTAAACATGGCACAGAAAAAAGGCGGCGGCTCTACGCGTAACGGCCGCGACTCAGAATCGAAACGGCTAGGTGTAAAATCCTACGGCGGTCAACTGATCTCGGCAGGTTCCATCATCGTTCGTCAGCGTGGCACCCAGTTCCACCCCGGCGTGAACGTGGGCATCGGCAAAGACCACACCCTGTTCTCGCTGGTGGATGGCACCGTCAAGTTCGCCGTCAAGGGCGCCTTGAACAAGCGCACTGTATCGGTGATCGCGGCCGAGTAACCTCCGGCACGCAGACCCCGAAAAGCCCTGCCGTTAAGGCGGGGCTTTTTGTTTTAGAATAGACCGGCATGGTCGGGCTCCAGGCGCATCATGCGCCGCCCCTTCTTTTATAAGTCAAGCAAAATGAAATTCGTAGACGAAGCAACCATCGAGGTCGTGGCCGGCAAAGGCGGCAATGGCGCCGCAAGCTTTCGCCGCGAAAAATTCATTCCCAAGGGCGGGCCCGACGGCGGCGACGGCGGGCGCGGCGGCAGTATCTATGCCGTGGCCGACCGCAACATCAACACCTTGGTCGACTACCGCTACGCACGCCTGCACCGTGCCAAGAACGGCGAAAATGGCCGCGGGTCGGACCAGTACGGCGCCGCCGCGCCCGACATCACCTTGCGCGTGCCGGTGGGCACCACGATTTTCGATGCCGAAACCGGCGAGCAGCTGTTCGACCTGGACCGGCATCAGGAACAAGTCACCCTGGCCGCGGGCGGCCCCGGCGGCCTGGGCAACCTGCATTTCAAATCCAGCACCAACCGGGCGCCGCGCCAATTCACGCCCGGCCAGGAAGGCGAACAACGCAAGCTGCGGTTCGAACTCAAGGTGCTGGCCGACGTCGGCCTGCTTGGGCTGCCCAATGCGGGCAAATCCACGCTGATCAGCAAGGTATCCAACGCCCGCCCCAAAATTGCCGACTACCCCTTCACCACCCTGCACCCCAATCTGGGCGTTGTGCGCACTTCGCCTTCGCACAGCTTCGTGATCGCCGATATCCCCGGACTGATCGAAGGCGCCTCCGAAGGCGCGGGCCTGGGCCATCTGTTCCTGCGCCATCTGTCGCGCACCCGCGTGCTTTTGCACCTGGTCGATGTCTCGAGCCCCGACCCGTCCATCGACCCCGTCGAACAGGCAACCAAAGACGCCCGCGCCATCGTCGAGGAACTGCGCCTGTACGATAACGACCTGTACGAAAAACCGCGCTGGCTGGTGCTGAACAAGCTCGACATGGTGGACCACCCCGACGAGGTCAAGCAGCGCATGTGCGATGCACTGGGCTGGACAGGCCCCGTTTTCGGCATCTCGGCGCTCACCGGCGATGGTGCTCAAGAACTCACCTGGCGCCTGCAGGAATGGCTGGACGCCGAGCGCGAGCGAAGCAATATCGCCCAGGACAAGGCCGAGGGCACCTATATCGCCGACGACCCGCGTTTCGACGACACGCGCTCCGACTCACTCTGAATTCACCCTCTGCCCCGTCTTATGGCTGCACCCGACTTATCGCCCTCTGCTGTTTCCTGCGCCAAGCGCCTGGTGGTCAAAGTGGGCTCTTCGCTCGTCACCAACGAGGGCAAAGGCATCGACACCGGCGCGGTCGAACAATGGGCCGCGCAAATCGCCAGCCTGCACGGCCAGGGCAAGCAAATGGTCCTGGTTTCCAGCGGCGCCATTGCCGAAGGCATGGCGCGCCTGGGCTGGCCTCGCCGCCCCAATGCCATGCATGAACTCCAGGCAGCGGCCGCGGTCGGGCAAATGGGCCTGGTGCAGGCCTACGAGGTGGCTTTTGCCCATCATGGCATACGCACCGCGCAGATCCTGCTGACCCACGAAGACCTGGCGGACCGGCGCCGCTACCTGAACGCGCGCAGCACCCTATACACCTTGCTGGGCCTGGGTGTGGTGCCCATCGTCAACGAGAACGATACCGTGGTCACCGACGAAATCCGCCTGGGCGACAACGATACCCTGGGCGCCCTGGTCACCAACCTGATCGAAGCCGAAGCGCTGATCATCCTGACTGACCAGCCCGGCCTGTACAGCGCCGACCCGCGCAAGCACCCCGACGCCGAATTCATTTCCCTGGGCCAGGCCGGCGACCCCGCCCTGGAAGCCATGGCGGGCGGATCGGGCAGCAGTATCGGCACGGGCGGCATGCTGACCAAAGTGCTGGCCGCCAAGCGGGCCGCCAACAGCGGCGGCCACACCGTCATTGCCTCGGGCCGCGAGCCCAATGTGCTGCTTCGGCTGGCCGGCGGCGAGGCCGTCGGCACCGAACTGCGCGCCATCTTGCCGGTCCGGTCGGCGCGTCAGCGCTGGCTGGCGAATCACCTGCGCCTGCGCGGGCGCGTCACGCTGGACGATGGCGCGGTACGGGCATTGATGCAAGGGCATAAAAGCCTGCTGTCCATCGGCGTGATTGCCGTCGAGGGCGAGTTCGAACGGGGCGATGTCGTTGCCTGCGTAGACCAGCATGGCGTGGAATGCGGGCGCGGGCTCATCAATTATTCAGCGTCCGACACGCGCCGCATTTTGCGCCAGCCCAGCAGCCGCATCGCGGACATTCTGGGCAGCATGTCCGACCCCGAGCTGATGCACCGCGATAATATGGTGTTTGTACGCGCAATTACTGCTGAGCCGCAATAAACAGCGTTTCCTTGACTTCTTCCATGACCACGCAGCTTTTGGTTTGCGTCACGCCCGGCAGGCGCAGCAAGATGTCGCCCAGCAGGCTGCGGTACTGGCTGATTTCCTTGATGCGCGCCTTGACCAGATAGTCGAAATCGCCAGAAACCAGGTGGCATTCCTGCACCTGCGGAATACACAGAATTTCCCGGCGGAAGTCATCGAAGGTGCGATCGGACTTGCTCGACATCGAGATTTCCACAAACACCAACAGGCCGGCGTCCAGCGCGCCGGGCGAAACCCGCGCATGGTAGCCCGTGATCACGCCATCGCGCTCAAGGCGCCTGACCCGCTCTATGCACGGCGTCACCGTCAGCCCCACCGCCTCGGCCAGGTCGGTCATCGACATGCGGCCGTCGCGTTGCAACAAATCCAGAATATGCCGGTCGAGTTTATCTAAAGTAGACACAGGCGTGCGTTGTATTCTCATGTGCTTTCCTTGATGATCCGAAGGCGATTAACGGGCCCAACCCTTTGCTTCAGCAATTATTGCTGAAATCGTCTTATCGCGCCCGGCGAACAGGACAAAACACTGAAAAACGGAATTCTTTGCAAAAAAATGCTGGTCAAGCTGCCTTACCATCCTTGAATTACACCAGAATTTCCGGGATCAAATGAAAATCATCGTTCTAGGGGCGGGCGCGGTCGGCGTCAGCAGTGCCTACTACCTGGCCAGGCAGGGCCATGAAGTGACCGTCATCGAGCGACTGGCGGGCCCCGCGCTTGAAACCAGCTTTGCCAATGCCGGACAAGTCTCCTATGGCTACTCCAGCCCGTGGGCGGCACCGGGCGTACCGCTCAAAGCGATCAAATGGATGTTTGCCAAGCATCCCCCGCTGACTATCCGCCCCGACGGCACCCTGTTCCAGCTGCAGTGGATCTTCAATATGTGGCGCAACTGCAGCGCCAGCCGCTACGCCATCAACAAAGAGCGCATGGTCAGGCTGTCGGGCTATAGCCGCGTCTGCCTTGAAGCATTGCGCAACGACATCGGCATTCAATACGAAGGACGGCGCCAGGGCACTTTGCAAGTGTTTCGGACCCAGCAGCAACTGGATGCCGTCGGCCAGGACATCAACGTGCTGAGCGATGCGGGCATCCGCTACGAGCTGCTGGGCCGCGACCAACTCGAACAGGCCGAGCCCGCGCTGGCGCGCACGAAAGACAAGCTGGTGGGCGGGCTGCGCCTGCCCGACGACGAAACGGGCGACTGCAACCTGTTCACCACGCGCCTGGCCGCCGAAGCGGAAAAGCTGGGCGTGACCTTCCGCTACGGCACCACCATCAAGCATGTGCATGTGGACGGCTCGAAAGTGTCGGGCGTGGAAACCGATGCCGGCCTGCTGACCGCCGACGCCTATGTGATGGCGCTGGGGTCGTGGTCGACACCATTGCTCCGGCACATCGGCAAGCTGCCGGTTTATCCCTTGAAAGGCTATTCGATTACGGTTCCCATCGCCGATGAACGCTGCGCACCCGTCTCGACGCTGCTGGACGAAAGCTACAAAATAGCCGTGACGCGCTTTGACGGCCGGATACGGGTTGGCGGCATGGCGGAAATCGTGGGGTTCGACAAAACGCTTGATGAAAGACGCCGCAAAACACTGGAACTGGTGCTGACCGACCTGTTCCCGGGCAGCTATACGCCGACAGATGTAGCGTTCTGGACCGGGCTGCGCCCCAAAACGCCGGACAGTACCCCGGTCGTCGGCCCGACTCGCCTGCCCAACCTGTTCCTGAACACGGGACACGGCACATTGGGCTGGACCATGGCCTGCGGCAGCGGCCAGTTGATTGCCGATATGGTGTCGGGCAAGCCCACCGCCATACGCAGCGACGATTTATCCATACACCGTTATCAATCCTGATCGGGCGGCGCAGCGGCATGCCGCGCCGCGGCAGCATCAGGTTGGCCCGGTAAACATATAACCCCAGTTATGCACCGACTTCAGCGGCATGGTCAGCCCGTGCGCGGTGAACTTTCGCCGCATGCGGCTGACCATCACCCCCAGGCGCCCCTGGTGGGTAGGGGCTTCCGACAGCGCATAGCCCGCATTGACGGCATCAATCAATTGGCGATGCGTGGCACGAAGATCGGGCGCGTTCAGTAACGCGGTCAGAAAAGCCCTTTCGCCCGTGGTCAGCGCAATGCGCACGCCGTCGGGGCTGACCAGCACCCAGGACTGCTCTTCCAGCGACCAGATGCCGCCGGAGGCGGGCGCCGCCGAGGCATCGGCATCAGGCACGGCGCCCGCGCGCGCCATCAGGCGAAACAGAATGGCCCCCAGCAATGCCGGGGAAGCATTGCGTGCGAAGCAATTATCGACCCCGCTTTGCAGAGACAGTATGGCGTCGGTTTCCGGCGCCGGATCGACGATGGCGACAATGCCCGCGCCCGCGTGCAGCGTACGCAGATAGGTGGCCGCCGCACAGTTTTCCGTCAGCGTGCCTGACAGTATGGCCACTGGCGGCGCGTGGGTCGACGCGCTGGTGAGTATGTATTGATGCAACGCCAGAACATCTGTACAGCGCAGCACCTGAAAGCCCTGTGCCTGCAGCCCTGCGATTGTTTTATTACGTACCGCGGTAAGCGCTGCATTGGCCTTGGGCGCAAAAAATGAAACAGACAGATTTGGTTTCATGGCATGGCCCCGGTGAAGTGTCGACAAGCCTTCTTCAATAGGAGATAAACGCGCAACATAAGTGCCTGTAAACCCAGGAAGGCGAAGGCCGCAGGGGCTTCATGCTCCTGGCCGGGCCCCGCAAGCCGTCGTCAACTATTGTGCACTTGTTTCGCATAAATTTGTTAATTTCTTGTATATCTATTTACCGAAATTTACATTAGATTATCACGTTTGCAATTAGCATTATTACCACTGTGATTGACTTACATCGTTCAATCACAAACGTGAACCACTTTGCCGATCGTCTTCGTCATGCGCGAACCCTGCGCCAAATGAGCCAGGCAGCCCTTGCCCGGGCTTGCGGGTTATCGCAAGGCGCTATCGCGAACTACGAAAACAAAAACCGCCAGAGCGCCAAGGAGATTTTCCGGTTGGCGGAGGTGCTGGCCGTGAACCCAATATGGCTGGGCATGGGCACCGGCCCCATGGAAGTGGCTGAATCACCCATCGAAACACATTTGACATACCGGGTGACTGATCACAGCCCTCCGGCCCGGCAAGGCCTGTGGCCATTCGCCAGCGTGCCGCCCGAGCTGTATTGGTCGTTGCGCCTTGAGGAACGCCAACTGATTGAAAACGCGGTGGCCAGCCTGATCCAGTCGCTGCGCAATAAATCCGGCGGGTCCTGACAACCGGACCGCCGTCGGTCCGGCCCTGACAAGTTCCAGCCAAGGCTCTATACTTGCATCCACGCAGGGGTACTCGTTGCTTGCAACGGGTTGAGAAAAACCCTTCGTACCAGTACGGATAATGCCGATGCTGGGAGCGCACTGTCCGACATCCATCAGCCGATGTCGGCAAGACTATCCCTATCTATCGGCTCCATGGACTACTTTTTGGAGCATGCCTTGACCACACACTCGCCGTTTTCGGCCGCCACCGCCGCCGCCGACATCAACGCCATCACCCCCCTTCCCCAATCCCGCAAGGTGTACCAGACCGGCTCCCGGCCTGACCTGCGGGTGCCATTCCGGGAAGTCCAGCAAAGCGATACACCTTCTACTTTCGGCGGCGAGGCCAACCCGCCACTGACCATTTACGATACCAGCGGCCCCTACACCGATCCGGCGGCCCGCATAGACATCCGCAAAGGCTTGCCGCCGCTCAGGCTGGCCTGGATACAAGAGCGGGGCGACACACAGGAACTCGCAGGACCCAGCAGCGAATATGGATCGAGCCGGCAGCACGACGCCAAGCTGGCCGCCATGCGGTTTGAACTGCGCCGCAAACCGCGCCGCGCCACCGGCGGAGCCAACGTCACCCAGATGCACTATGCCCGTCGCGGCATCATCACGCCCGAGATGGAATTTGTGGCCATCCGCGAGAATCTACGGCGCGAGCACACCCTGCAGACCCTGCTGTCCAGCGGTCCGAACGGCGCGAAGCTGGCGGAACGGCTGCTGCGCCGGCATCCCGGACAAGCATTCGGCGCGGCCATTCCGGCCACCATCAGCCCCGAGTTCGTCCGCAATGAAATCGCGCAAGGACGGGCCATCCTGCCCGCCAACATCAACCATCCTGAACTGGAGCCCATGGCCATAGGCCGTCATTTTCTGGTCAAGGTCAATGCCAATATCGGGAATTCCGCCCTGAGCTCGGGAATCAGCGAAGAGGTCGAGAAAATGACCTGGGCCATACGCTGGGGCGGCGACACCGTCATGGACCTGTCCACCGGCAAGAACATTCATGAAACGCGCGAATGGATCATACGCAACTCACCCGTCCCGATCGGGACGGTGCCCATTTACCAGGCGCTGGAAAAGGTAGACGGCAAGGCCGAGGCGCTGAGCTGGGCCATTTTCCGCGACACGCTCATCGAGCAGGCCGAGCAAGGCGTGGATTACTTCACCATCCATGCCGGTGTGCGCCTGCCTTTCATTCCCATGACGGCCAACCGCATGACGGGCATCGTCTCGCGGGGCGGCTCCATCATGGCCAAATGGTGCCTGGCCCACCATAAAGAAAGCTTTCTGTACGAACACTTCGAAGACATCTGCGACATCATGAAGGCGTATGACGTCAGTTTCTCGCTGGGCGACGGCCTGCGGCCCGGATCAGGCTACGATGCCAACGATGAAGCACAATTCGCCGAACTGAAAACCCTGGGGGCGCTGACGCAGATTGCCTGGAAGCATGATGTGCAGGTGATGATAGAAGGGCCGGGGCATGTACCCATGCACCTGATCAAGGAAAACATGGACATGCAGCTGGAGCATTGCCACGAGGCGCCTTTTTATACGCTGGGACCGCTGACCACGGACATCGCGCCGGGCTACGATCATATTACCTCGGGTATTGGGGCCGCCCTGATAGGCTGGTACGGCACGGCCATGCTCTGCTATGTCACCCCCAAGGAGCATCTTGGACTGCCCAACAAGAAAGACGTCAAGGACGGCATCATTACCTACAAGATCGCCGCTCATGCCGCCGACCTGGCCAAAGGCCATCCCAGCGCAGCCATCCGCGATAATGCACTGTCCAAGGCACGGTTCGAGTTTCGCTGGGAAGATCAGTTCAACCTGGGCCTGGACCCAGACACAGCGCGCGACTTCCATGACGAGACCCTGCCCAAGGATTCGATGAAATCAGCGCATTTCTGCTCGATGTGCGGGCCGCATTTTTGCAGCATGAAGATCACGCAAGACGTGCGCGCGTATGCCGATGCCCAGGGCCTGGACCCCGAGCAGGCCCTGCAGAACGGCCTGCAGGAAAAAGCAGCGGAGTTTCGGAGCAAGGGCGGCGTCATTTACCATCAGGCCTGACGCCGGCGGGGTGCTTTTTGCCTTGGGGCGGCCCAGCGGCAAAAATAATGCCCCCGCGCTGCGCAGGCTGTGCCTGCTTGCTGCCCCCCCAAGGGGGGGCTTTTTGCCTTGGGGCGGCCCGGCGGCAAAAAAAGGGGCGGCCAATGAGCCGCCCCGGTTATCTGCTGAACGAGCCGTTTACTGTTGCACGGCGTACAGATAGAGTTCAACGCGGCGGTTCATCGCGCGGCCTTCGGCCGTCGCGTTATCCCCAACCGGGTTGTTCGGGCCACGCCCTTCGGCCGTCAGGTTGCCCACGGGAACGCCTTGCTGCGACAGATAGTTGGCCACTGCGCGCGCGCGGTTGACCGACAGCGTCTGGTTGGTCGCATCCGAGCCGGTGCTGTCGGTGTAGCCGATGGATTTGGCGCGCAATTCAGGATGCTGGACCAGCGCGCGGGCCACACTGTCGAGCACCGGCAGCAAGGCCGGCTTGAGCGCATATTTGCCGGTATCGAACGACACATTGCTTGGGATATTCACACGCAAGGTGCCGTCGGGCATTTCGGTCACGTCCACACCCAGGCTGGATGCGCCCGATTTTTCGACATCGTTCTTGACGCTTTTCCAGTTATAGCCGGCGATGCCGCCTGCGACGGCGCCAATACCGGCGCCGATAGCGGCCGCCTTGCTGCTGTCGCCGATCAAGGCCCCCAAGCCCGCGCCGACCGCGGCGCCGGCGCCTGCCCCGACGGCCGTCTTGCCGCCCGTACCCATCTCGTTCATATTGGCACAACCGGCCACCAACGCAACCATGGCAACCAGGGTGGTCATTCGCCCAGCACGCATAGATACTTTCATGTAATTCTCCTTGATTCTTGTCTAAGCAGCTGATGACTGCTGCCGCTTATCCTAGCAAGCGGCACTATCCAGGAGTGTTACATTTTGGTTCAGCGAGTGATGATTTGACTGTTGTTGACATTGGCGGCGGCCAAAAAAAAGCGGGCATGCGCGCCCGCTGGATTACACCCCCGAATACGGGGCGCTTAGAATAGTTTCGCGCCCGAGACTTCGACGATTTCCTTGTACTTGGCCAGATCGTTCTTGACCAGCTCGCCCAGCACCTCTGGCGTGGTGGGCTCGGTGTCGGAACCCATGGTCAGCAGATTCTTGCGCACGGCCGGGTCCTTCAGGGCCTTGACATAGGCGGCATTGAGCTTGTCGATGACCGCCGCGGGCGTGCCGCCGGTGGTGAACACGCCAAACCAGGTGCCCAGGTCGAAATTGCTGACGCCCTCTTGCTCCATGGTGGGCAATTGGGGGAAGACGGAAGACCGCCCGGTGGTCGTCACGGCCAGCGCCTTGACTTTGTTGTCGGTGATCAGCGAGGCCGCCGACGCCAGGTTGTCGAACATGAAATTGATCTGCCCCGCCAGCAATGCCAGCTTGGCGGGCGCCGCCCCGGCATAGGGAACATGCACCGTCTTGACGCCGGCACGCACGTTAAGCAGTTCACCGGCCAGATGGCCTGCGCTGCCATTGCCGCCAGAACCGAAGTTCAGCAGATCCGGGTTCTTTTTGGCGTAGGCAATCAGGTCCTGCACCGAATTGATGTTGTTGCCGGAGGCGAATTCGCTGTTCAGGATCAGCACGTTGGGCACCGAGGCCACCAGGGTGACAGGCGCAAAGCTGTTGACCGGATCGAAGGGCAGTTTTTCGTACAGCCAGGGGTTGATGGCATTGATGGCCACCGCCCCCATCACCAGCGTATAGCCGTCGGGCTTGGCCTTGGCGGCAATGCTGGCGCCGATGTTCCCACCCGCGCCTGGCTTGTTCTCGACAATGACGGTGCCCAGGTCGTCCTTGACCTTTTCGGCAAGCAGGCGCGCCATGCCGTCGAGCGGGCCGCCGGCCGCATAAGGCACGATGAACTGGATGGGCTTGGACGGGAAATCATCTTCCGCCGCCGCGGGCGCGGCAACCATGGAAAGGGCCAGGCACGCGGCAAGCGCGCCGGCAGCGGACGTGAGGGTTTTCAGGCCGGACAACATATGTAGCACCTTGTCATGAATAAACAAAAGCATAACCGTACACCAATTCGAGACCCTAGTGCAGGATCTGGCTTAAAAACAGCTTGGTACGTTCGTTTTGCGGATTGTCGAAGAACGCGTCAGGCGTATTTTCTTCGATGATCTCGCCCTGGTCCATGAAAATCACCCGATCGGCCACTTTGCGTGCAAAGCCCATTTCGTGGGTCACGCACAGCATCGTCATGCCGCTTTCCTCGGCCAGGCTGACCATGACGTCCAGCACTTCCTTGACCATTTCCGGATCCAGCGCAGAAGTCGGCTCGTCGAACAGCATGATCTTGGGGCTCATGCACAGGGACCGGGCAATCGCCACGCGTTGTTGCTGCCCGCCCGACAACTGGCCCGGAAACTTGCCGGCCTGTTCCGGAATGCGCACACGCTCCAGGTATTTCATGGCGGTGGCCTCGGCTTCGGCCTTGGACTTTTTCAGCACCCAGATCGGGCCCAATGTCAGGTTCTCAAGCACCGTCAGGTGCGGGAACAGATTGAAGTGCTGAAACACCATGCCGACATCGCGCCGTATGGTTTCGATCTGCTTCAAGTCATTGGTCAGCTCGGTGCCGTCTACGACGATGCTGCCCTGCTGGTGTTCTTCCAGCCGGTTGATGCAGCGGATCATGGTCGACTTTCCCGACCCCGAGGGGCCGCAAATGACGATGCGTTCGCTGGGCGCAACATTCAGGTTGATGTTGCGCAGCACATGAAACTGACCGTACCACTTATTGACATCCGCCATGCGAATAATGGCTTCTGGCATGTCTGTACTCCCTTGTTGTCGCTGCGCCTGCGGGCATTGCAGGCGCCGTATTGATTACCGCTGGTGCCCCGTCTGCAAGTGTTTTTCGAGCGATTGGCTATAGCGGGAAATCGAATAGCAAAAAATGAAATAGATGAAGGCGATGAAGAGATAGGCTTCCGTGCTGAAACCGCGCCACGCCGCGTCGGCCACGGCTGTTTTCGCCGCCTGGGTAAGATCGAAAATGCCGATGATGACCACCAGCGACGTGTCTTTGAACAGCGAAATGAAAATCCCCACCAGCGGCGGAATAACGACCTTCAGGGCCTGCGGCAGAATGATCTTGCGCATTTGCTGCCAGTAGCTCAGGCCGATGGAATCGGCGCCTTCGTACTGGCCTTTGGGGATGGCCTGCAGGCCCCCGCGCACCGTCTCGGCGATGTAGGCCGCCGCAAACAGAATGATGGCGATCTGCGCCCGCAAGAGCTTGTCGATGCTGAAGCCCTCGGGCAGGAACAAAGGCAGCATGACCGACGACATGAACAGCAGGCTGATCAACGGCACGCCGCGTATCAGCTCGATATACACGACGCACAAGGCCTTGACCGCCGGCATGTGCGAGCGGCGGCCCAGGGCCAGCAGCAGGCCGAAAGGAAAGGCGGCCGCAATGCCGAAGGTCGCCAGGATCAGCGTCAGCGGCAGGCCGCCCCAGCGGGCGTTCTCGACATAGGTCAGGCCGAACACGCCGCCCCACATCAGCACGCCCACAAGCGTGAGCGCAACCAGCCATATCAAGCCCAGGAAAGGCTTCCAGAACCAGCGTATGCAGCTGCAGACAATGACCGCGATCAGGATGATGCTGGCCAGCAAGGGCCGCCACTGCTCATCGTAGGGATAGATGCCGAACAGGATCAGGCGATGCTTTTCGGCGATGAACGCCCAGCAGGCGCCGCCTGACGCCCGGCACTCCTGGGCGTTCTGGGCGCTGAAATTGGCCCGTATGAACAGCCACTCGATCAGGGCGGGCACCGACATGAGCAGCAGCCAGGCCACCAGGACGGTCAGCAGCGTGTTCAGCGGCGAAGAAAACAGGCTGGCGCGCATCCAGCCCAGCACCCCTTGATGGGCGTGGGGCGGCGGCAGGCTGCGCGAGGCAGCGGAGTCAACACTCATTTAGCGCTCCACCAGCGCAATGCGCTTGTTGTACCAGTTCATGAAGATCGAGATGGACAGGCTGACGGTCAGGTATGCCGCCATGATGATCAATATGCCTTCGATGGCCTGGCCGGTTTGATTGAGCGTGGTATTGACCACCGACACGATGTCGGGGTAGCCAATGGCCACGGCCAGGGAACTGTTTTTGGTGAGATTGAGGTATTGGCTGGTCATGGGCGGGACGATGACCCGCAACGCCTGCGGCAGGATGACCAGGCGCAGCAGGCGCCGGCGCGGCAGGCCGATGGCCTCGGCGGCCTCCCATTGCCCCTGGCTGACCGACTGTATGCCGGACCGTACGACTTCGGCAACGAATGCCGAGGTATAAATAATGAGCCCCGCAAGCAAGGCTGCAAACTCCGGCGACAGGGAAATGCCGCCAACGAAATTGAACCCTTTCAGGGCGGGCACATCGAGCGTGAGCGAGGCCCCGCTAAGCAGCCACCCCGCCGCGGGCAGGACAACCAGCAAACCGGCCGCGACGCGGGCAAACGGAAAAATCTGCCCGGTGGACTCCTGGCGTTTCCTGGCCCAATGGCCCAGCACCAGGATAGCGACAATGGCCACGCCCAGGCCGGCGAAGATCCAGTCGAGCGCATCGCCCTGCAACGAGGGTATCTTCAGGCCGCGATTGGAAATGAATACGCCGGGCACCGGGTTGAGCGCATCGCGCGGCCCCGGCATGACCTCGGTAATGATGGCGTACCAGAAGAACAGTTGCAGCAGCAGCGGTACATTGCGCATGACTTCGACGTAGGCGCTGGCCACGCGCGACACCAGCCAGTTCTTGGATAATCGGGCAATGCCAAGCAGCGTACCGAACAAGGTGGCTGCAATAATGCCCACGATCGACACGCGCAGCGTATTCAGTATGCCCACCCAGATAGCTCGGCCGTAGGTGTCGGCAGGTGTGTAGCCGATGACCGACTCGCCAATGGCAAAACCGGCTTCGCGATGCAGAAAACCGAAGCCGGTCGAGATGTTGCGCACTGCCAGATTATGCAAGGTATTGCTGACCAGGTACCAGACCCCCAGGCCGACAATCCCCAGCACAAGCACCTGGTAGATCAGCGATCGGACGCCTGGATCGTTCCAGGACAGCCGCCGCTTCGGTGCTTGGGGTAAAAGTGTTTTATTCGTCATAGAAATTGAATCGTTTGGGGCGCCAGACGCAGCGCCCCTTTGCTCGAAGGCCAGGCCGGGCATGCCGCCCGGCCCTGTTACTGGCCGTTTCGATGCTTAGCGGATGGGCCAGCCGTACATCAGGCCGCCATCGCGCCACTGAGCATTAATGCCACGCTCGAGCTTCATGGCCGAGCCGGCGCCGATGTTGCGCTCGAACGATTCGCCATAGTTGCCCACCTGCTTGATGATGTTGTAGGCCCACTTGTTGTCCAGCCCCAGGCCTTTGCCCATTTCGCCCGTCACACCCAGAATGCGCTGGATATTGGGGTTGGGGCTCTTCAGCATGTCGTCGACATTCTTGGACGTGATGCCGTACTCTTCCGCCTCGAGCATGGTGTTGAGCGTCCAGCGCACCACCATGAACCAGGGGTCGTCGCCCTGGCGCACCATGGGGCCCAGCGGCTCTTTGGAAAAGTCTTCAGGCAGAATCAGGTGATCGTCGGGTTTTTCCAGCGTGGTGCGGATGGTTGCCAGGCCCGATTTGTCGGTCGTGAAGGCATCGCAGCGGCCGGCCACATAAGAACGCATGGCTTCGTCGGGGCTGTTGATCACGACCGGCTTGAATTCAAGATTGTTGGAACGGAACCAGTCGGCCAGGTTCAGTTCGGTGGTCGTGCCCGGCTGTACGCAGATCGCGGCGCCGCTCAGCTCTTTGGCGCTCTTGACGCCCAGCTCTTTGCTGACCATGATGCCCTGACTGTCGTAATAGTTCACGCCCGCGCTCATGAGGCCCAGGGTGGTGTCGCGCGTCATGGTGGCTGTGGTGTTGCGCGTGAGCACATCGATTTCGCCCGACTGCAGCGCGGTAAAGCGCTGCTGCGTGGTCACGGCGGTGGTCTTGAACTTGGTCGCGTCGCCAAACATCATGGCGGCAATCCCTTTGCACAGGTCGACATCGATACCGCTCCATTCGCCCTTGCTGTCTGCAATCGAAAAGCCGGGCAGGCCAGTATGCGTTCCGCACTGCACAAAACCTTTTTTCTTCACGCTATCGAAAGTTTCGCCGGCATGCGATGCGGCTGCAATGAAAAACAGTGAAGCGCCGAGCGCGGCTGCCTTAATTAGTTTCATGGTTGACCTTTCCGTTTCAGTTCGAATTGATGTTCACGGCTTACAATCACTATTGCGCCGTCAGCGAACGAATCGTAGCTGCTGCCTATCATTAACAACATGGGGGATATCCCTCGTGACATGCCTTGTAACACCCGATAGATTTCATTAAAAAGACCCCGATTTTTATTACCTCATGATCGAATTTCAGCATGTGTTCAAGTCATATGGCCGCAGCCGGAACATTCTGGCTGACATCAACTTTCGCATCGAGCCGGGCGAGTTTGTGTTCGTGTCGGGCCCGTCGGGCGCCGGCAAGTCCACATTGCTGAAGCTGATCGGGGGGCTGGAACCGCCCAGCCGAGGATCGGTGCACGTGAACGGACACCGCATCGACAAGATGCCGGGCCGTGCCCGCCCTTATCTGCGGCGGGCGGTGGGCGTCATTTTGCAGGACATGCACCTTCTGTACGACCGCAATGCCGTCAACAATGTCCTGCTGCCGCTGGCCGTCACTGGGCTGGACACGCGGCTGGCCGGCACGCGGGCGCGCGCCGCCATGGAAAAGGTCGGCCTGTCGGGCAAGGAAGATCTGAATCCCATCGAAATGTCGGGCGGAGAACAGCAGCGCCTGGCCATCGCCCGCGCCATCGTGAACCGCCCCGCCATCCTGATCGCCGACGAACCCACCGCCAACCTGGATGAAGAAAGCGCGCGCAAGATCATGGAGGTCTTCCGGGATTTCAACCGGGTCGGTGTCACCACGCTGATCGCCTCGCACGATCGCGCGTTGATGGCGGCGTACGCCTCGCGTACCCTGCGCATCGACGCGGGCCGGTTTTCCGACACGCAAGGAGTCCACCCATGAGGCGCTGGCTGCGACAACATCGTTACGCCCTGCTGGTGGCCATACGCCGCCTGCTGGCCCAACCCTTTTCTTCGCTGGCCAACATTCTGGTCATCGGCCTGACCCTGGCCATTCCCATTATCGCCGCGTCGGTACTGGTGTCGGCCCAGCCCATTGCCCGGCAAATACCGGTGTCCCCCGAACTCACCCTGTTCCTGAATCCCTCGACCACGCAGGACGACGCCAGGCGCCTGGCGGACCAGTTGCGAAGCGAACATGCCCAGGCCGTCCTGGACGCCAGCGTGGTCACGCGCGAACAGGCGCTGGAAACCCTGCAGGCCAATCCCTCATGGAGCGATGCCCTGGCCGTCCTGCCCGGCAACCCCCTGCCCGACGCCCTTGTCGTCACCTTGCGCGACTCGCCCGAGCTGGCCCAACAAGCCAACGAGCTGGCACAGGCGTGGCGCCGTCTGGATCAGGTCGACTCGGTGCAGCTGGATAGCGATTGGGTCAGGCGGCTGGAGGCCATGCTTCGCTTCATCCGCATAGGCCTGGGCATGCTGGCCATTGGCGTGGCCGTAGTGGTGCTGGCCACGGTATTCAACACGGTGCGCATGCAGGCCTTGACCCAGCGCGAGGAAATCGGCGTTGCCCGCCTGGTAGGCGCGACCGAATCATTTGTCCGGCGTCCCTTCCTGTATCTGGGCGCCCTGACGGGCATCGTGGCCAGTGTGGTGGCCATCGGCCTGGCTGCGCTGTCGCTGCAGCCGCTCAATGCGGCGCTCGCCCGGCTGGCCAGCCAATACGGCACACAGTTTTCCCTGCAATTGCCCGACCCCCTGAGCCTGCTGCTGGCCATTGTCATCGTGGCGATACTGGCCGCCTTGTCGGCACGCTGGTCCGTCACGCGCAACACCCGGTTCTGATGCTGTTGAACAAAACCCCGCAGATCGCCGGCTTTGCCGGCACCATTACGGCCTGGCAGAAACAGCATGGCCGGCATCACCTGCCCTGGCAGGATACCCGCGATCCCTACCGGATATGGCTGTCGGAAATCATGCTGCAGCAAACGCAGGTTGCGACAGTCATCGGCTATTACCAGCGCTTCCTGTCGCGCTTTCCCGATATCGCTTCGTTGGCCGCGGCCAGCCAGGACGAGGTCATGCCATATTGGGCCGGGCTGGGCTACTACGCCCGGGCCCGCAATCTGCATCGCTGCGCGCAGGTGATCTGCGCCGACTGGGGCGGCCGCTTTCCCGGCAACGCAGACGATATCGCCACCCTGCCGGGTATCGGACGCTCAACGGCCGCCGCCATTGCCGCCTTCGCCTATGGCGAGCGCGGCCCCATCATGGACGGCAACGTAAAACGGGTTTTCACGCGTTACTTCGGCATCGAAGGCATCACCAGTGAACGCGCCACCGAACAAGCGCTGTGGCGCACAGCCGAAGCGGTGCTGGATGCCGCGCCCGACAGCCTGGACATGGTGGCCTACACCCAGGGCCTGATGGACCTGGGGTCGCAGTGCTGTACCCGCAGCAGGCCCGATTGCCTGCTGTGCCCGCTGCAGGACCGCTGCTATGCCCGGGCCCATGGACGGCAACATGAACTGCCGACGCCGCGAAAAAAGAAAGCCAGCCCCGAAAGGCACTGCCGGATGCTGGTCGCCCATTGCGGCGGCCATATTCTGCTGGAACAACAGGCCTCGCCCGGCATCTGGGGCGGCCTGTGGAGCCTGCCGCTCTATGACAGCGACGAAGATGTGCAGCACGCCTGTAGGCGATTGGGCGCCGGCCCGGCGGCGCAGAAGATGGCCGGCTTGCTGCACGTTTTCACGCATTTCAAGCTGCACATAGAACCCTGGTACATGCGTTGCGATGAAGCGCCTCTGACGGAAACGAGCCCAGCGCAACGCTGGATTGCGCTGGCCGACCTGCCCGCCACGGCCCTTCCGGCGCCTGTAAAGAAAATCCTGGCGGGGCTGTTTCCCGCTCCGGATTAGAAGGAGCTTGGGGCTGGCTGTTTACAGTGCGGCATGTGTAGCTGTGCGGCACATGTGCACAACAGCGCGGCATGTTTACAGCAGTGCGGGAAGATGTTGTCTGCTGCGGGCGGGGGCGGTCCGGCTACGGCGTGCTTATTTCCGCATCTTCCTCGTTCGGCCGGGCGTCGGGCGAACTCACTCGCTACGCTCGCTCAGACAACGCCCGACGACAGCCCCCGGCCTGCCTTCGGAAGCCTGCGGCGCACGCCTAACCGCCGGACCGCCCCCGCCCGCAGCAGCCAACCGCGGCATATGCCAGAAGTCAGCTTGGCCGCTTGATCGGATTGTTCATATAAAGGCTCATGTGGGAGGACACATAAAGGCTCATGCGGAGGTTTATATAGAAGCCTGCTTAAGTTAGAAGCTTGCATAAGACCTTCGATAAGGACTTAGATAACGGCTCACTTAGATCACGGCTAGCTTAAAAGCCCAAATAGGCATCCACATAGCCCCCTGCATAAAGGGTGAGGGCCCCCAACCTTCGCTCCTGCAAAAAGCCGGGTGTGGCAAAGGGCTGTGCAGGCGCCTCGCGCACGCCGGTTCAGGCGCGCAAATCGTGGATTCAAGAGTGCGGCCTGTTTGAGGCCGGCGAATGTCGGGCCACTGGCCCGACCGGCCGAGTTCCGCACTCGCCACGATTTGCGCGCCTGGACCGGGCAGCCCTGGCGCAGCCAGGGCCGTAGCGCGCGAAGCCGGAACAGCCCTTTGCCACACCCGGCTTTCTTTAGAACGAAGAGCCCCACCTTTAGAACGAAGAGCCCCCAACACCGCCACAAGCCATCAAGCCGCTAATTCCTCACCGGCCGATAACGGCTGATGCTCATCAAAATCCCGCAGGCGATCCCCAGCGTCAGCAAGGCCGTGCCGCCATAGCTCATGAAAGGCAAAGGCACGCCCACCACCGGCAGAATGCCCGTGACCATGCCCACATTCACAAACACATAGACGAAAAACATCATCGACATGGCGCCCGCCATCAGCCGGCCGAACTGGGTGTGCGCACGCGCCGCAATCGCCAGCCCGCGCACAATCAACAGCGCATACAGCACCAGCAGCATAATGCCGCCGTAAAAACCGAACTCTTCCGCATACACTGCAAAAATAAAGTCCGTCGTGCGCTCTGGAATAAAGTCCAGATGCGTCTGCGTCCCCATCATATAGCCCTTGCCGTACACACCGCCCGAGCCCACCGCGATCATGGACTGTATGGTGTGAAAACCCTTGCCCAGCGGATCGGAGCTGGGGTCCAGCAGCGTACACACCCGGTGCTTCTGGTACTCATGCAAGACCACCCAATCGATTCCCGGCTGGCAGATGTCCGTTTCGTAATACACCAGCGTCCCCAGCCCCAAGACCATCACCACCGCGGCCGGCGCCAGCAGTTTGAACGACAGCCCCCCGAAGTAAATAACGCAGAAACCCGACGCAAATACCAACAGGGCCGTACCCAGATCGGGCTGCATCACGATCAGGGCGAAAGGAATAGCCAGCAAGACGCTTGCTACGAAGAAGTCCAGCACGCGCAGGCGCCCCTGATTGCGATGGAAGTACCAGGCAAGCATCATGGGCACCGAGATCTTCAGCATTTCGGACGGCTGGATACGCACCAGACCCAGGTCCAGCCAGCGCGTGGCGCCCTTGCTGGTTTCGCCGAAAAACTCCACCCCCAGCAACAGCACCACGCCCATGACATAAAAATAAGGCGCCAGACGCATCAGCAACGGGGGCGGCATCATGGCGGCTCCCCACATGAAGACAAAGGCAATCAGGAAGTTGCGCGACTGATCCGTAAAGCGCCAATCGGTTCCGCCCACCGCGGAATGCATGACGGTCATGCCCAGGATCGTCATCAATACCAGCAGCGCCAGCAGGGGCCAGTCGAACGCCGTGACGGCCTTGATCACCCATTGCATCAGGCGTTTCATTGCACGCTCCCGGAATCAGGCGCCCGGCCGGCCACGACTGCCTCTCCTGGCCTGTGGCCCGCGGTCTGCCGCTCGGGCGCAAGCCAATAGTCGAACACGCGGCGGGCCACCGGCGCGGCCACCGTCGCCCCCCAACCGCTGTTCTCCACGATCAGGGCCAGCGCTATCTTGGGGTTCTCCATGGGAGCATAAGCCATGAACAGGGCATGGTCGCGCAAACGCTCGTCAATCTCGCTGGCTTTGTATTTGGCGCCCCTTAGGCTATAGACCTGCGCCGTGCCGGTTTTTCCGGCAGCCTGATACGGAGCCCCTGCGAATGCCCGCCGGGCGGTGCCTTTGCGCATGACATCCGCCATCGCGTTGCGGATCACTTCAAGGTTCTCGGGTTTCAGCGGAATGACATGCGACGGTTCGGTCACGGTGGGCGTGAGCGTGCCGGCCTGGGAATTCTCGACCAGGCTGACCAGATGCGGTTTCATGTAAACCCCTCCGTTGGCCAGCACCGAGGTCGCCTGCGCCAACTGCAGCAGCGTGAAAGCGTTGTAGCCCTGCCCTACCGCAACCGACACTGTCTCGCCTGCATACCAGCGCTGCTGATCGGGCTTCTTGTATGCCTGGCGCTTCCATTCAGTGGACGGCAGGACGCCCCGGCGCTCGCCGTCCAGGTCAATACCGGTAATCTGGCCGAAGCCAAACTGCTGGCTGAAGTCGTGCAAGGCGTTGACGCCTATGTCGGGACCCAGCGAATAAAAATAAGTGTCGGACGACACCACGATGGCGCGGTGCATATCGGTGGGTCCGTAGGCCACGCTGCCCGCATTGCGAAAGCGCTGGCCGCCCAGTTCGAAAAAGCCCGGATCGGGAATACGCTCGGTGGCGCTGCGCTTGCCCATTTCCAGCGCGGCAAGGCCCACAAAAGGCTTGTAGGTCGACCCGATGGGGTAGGTGCCGTACAACGGCCGGTTGATCAGGGGGTGGTCAGGTGATTCGTTCAGCTTGCGCCAGTTCTCGACATCGATGCCGTCGATAAACAGATTCGGGTCGAATGACGGCGCCGACACGAAGGCCAGCACATCGCCCGTGCTGGGCTCGATCGCCACCAGGGCGCCGCGCCGCCCGGCGAATTCCTGCTCCGCCACCTTCTGCAGGCCGATATCAAGGGACAAGACTAGGTCCGAGCCCGGCACGGGATCGATGCGGCTAAGCGTGCGCACCGGCCGGCCGGTGGCCGTGACCTCGACCTCTTCGACGCCGGTACGGCCATGCAGGGTTTCTTCCCAGGTCTTTTCGATGCCCTTTTTGCCGATGATGTTGCTGCCGCGATAGTTGCCCGACCGGCCTTCCCGCTCGAGGGTTTCAAGGTCGGCCTCGGAAATGCGGCCTACATAGCCCAGCACGTGCGCCGCGGACTCGCCTTCGGGGTACTCGCGCACCCACCGCGCGCTCAGATCGACGCCGGGGAACTTGTAGGCATGCGCCGCAAACCAGGACGCTTCGGTATCGTTCAGATTGTTGCGCAGCAGAATCGGCGCATAGCGCCCGCTTTGATTCAGGTTCTGGAAGAACCGCCGGCGGTCGTTGGCGCTCAGATATACAAGCTGCCCCAGCTCGTTCAGAATGTCTTCCATGTCTTGCTTGACATAGGCGGGGGTGATGGACAAGGTATAGTCGCGATAGTTGCGGGCCAGCACCACCCCATTGCGGTCGACGATTTCGCCGCGCCGCGGCGGTATGGGAACCACCGCTATCCGGTTCTGGTCGGCGCGCGCCGCCAGCCCTTCGTAGCGGACGACCTGCAAATACCACAGCCGCGCCCCCAGCCCGCCAAAACACAGGGCCGCAAAGACGCCCGCCACCACGACGCGTATCAGCATGCGCCGCTTCAGATGGTGGGTGGTCTTCTTGAATTCGAACATGGGGCGGATCCTGGCTAGTCGGTCACACGGAGCCCGCGTCCGTTTCGTCCATCCTGCGCTGCGGCATATGCAGCAGAATATCGGCCAGCGGCCAGAGCGCCGCGGTAAACAGCGCCGACCAGAGCCACGACCAGCCGACCCACTCACCCGAAAGCCAGGCGCAAATGAACTGGGTCACCGCCGCCGCCACGACAAAGACCGGCAACATGTGGATGGCCTGTATGGTTGCATTGAAGCGCTGCAGGCGGCGGCGCAGAACCAGCGCGCCATAGGCGACCAGGGTATAGCTCAGGGCATGCCCGCCCAGCAAGGCCGCGTCATGCACATCCATGAAAATCCCGAATACAAAGGCGGTCAGCATGGTGACGCGCTGCGGCTCATTCAGGCACCAAAATGCAATGACCAGCAACAATAGGTCGGGGGCCGGGTCCCATAGCCGCCAGGGCAAAAGCGATATCATCCAGAACAGCAAAACCGTGAACCAGACGAACAGCAGGCTTGAAGGCTGCTTGAAGGGCGATGTGTCGATAGGCTGCAGGGCCGTCAACGGCGAGTGCCTGCCTGCGCTGAGCGGCATGCCGCTATTCGGCTTGCGAACCATTCAACAGGCCCCCTTGAAGCGTTTGATCCGCGTTATCGACCCGCAGGACCAGAAAATGGCGGTGCCGCTCGGGGTGCGACAAGGGTGTCGCTACCGCCAGGGCAAAACCCGACGCCGCATCGCGCTGCACGTGGTCGACCGTGGCCACTGACAGGCCGGCGGGAAACAAACCGCCGATGCCGCTGGTAATCAGCGTGTCGCCGGGGGCCAGATCGACATTGGCGGTCAGGTAACGCACCTCGACCTTGCCCGATATATTGCCGCCGAAGGCAATCAAGCGCAAGCCATTGCGCAGCACCTGGACCGGAATCGACACCTTGTCGTCGGTCAGCAATGCCGCCTCGGACGTAAAAGGGGTGACCCGCACGATCTGCCCCACGACACCGCCCTCGTCAATGACGGGCATGCCCGGACGGATGCCGCTGGCCGAACCTTTATTGAAAATAAGGTGGTGCGAGAACGCATTGGAAGGCTCGTACAGCACCTCGACCGCCACAGACGGCTGGACAACCGCATCGGCTACGCTAAGAAGGCGGCGCAACTGTTCGTTTTCGGCGGCCAACTGCGCCGCATGCGTCGAAATCTGCGCCAGCTCGATCCGCTGGCGCTGCAGGGCTTCTTTTTCAGTGCGCGCCACGGCGGCGGCGTCCGCCCAGTTATTGATGTGCTCAAGGGCGTCGCGCGGCGCGAACATGGCGCGCTGAAACGGGTAAATCACGACCGACACGGCCTGCCGGGCCGGATCGAGCACTGTCCAGCGCGCATCGACCAGCAGCAGGCCAAGCGCCATCAGGACGAACACGAACAGCCTGAACTCCGCGGTGGGCCCGCGCTTGAACAGCTTGATCGTGCCTGACTCTTGCATGGATGAGTGTGCCTACGCCTTGACAGATCCGGCGCACCAAGGAAACACCGGATCCTGCTGAATCGAATTTAGTCGTAAATGAAGACCGAACCCAGGCGCTCCAGGTGTTCAAGCGCTTCGCCGCAGCCGCGCACCACGCAGGTCAGGGGGTCTTCGGCCACCACCACGGGCAGGCCGGTTTCTTCTTGCAGCAGGCGATCCAGATCGTGCAGCAGCGCGCCGCCGCCGGTCAGGGCAATGCCTTTGTCGGTGATGTCGGCGCCCAGTTCCGGGGGCGTCTGTTCGAGCGCCGTCTTGACGGCCGATACGATCTGATTCAGGGGGTCGGTGAGGGATTCCAGGATCTCGTTGGACGACACCGTGAAGCTGCGCGGCACGCCTTCAGACAGGTTGCGGCCCTTGACTTCGATTTCACGGATCTCAGAGCCCGGGAATGCGGAACCGATTTCTTTCTTGATGAGTTCGGCGGTGGGCTCGCCGATGAGCATGCCGTAGTTGCGGCGGATGTAGTTGATAATGGCTTCGTCGAACTTGTCGCCGCCAACGCGGACCGAGCCTTTGTACACCATGCCGCCCAAGGAAATAATGGCCACTTCGGTGGTGCCGCCGCCGATATCGACCACCATTGAGCCGCTGGCATCGGATACGGCCAGGCCCGCGCCGATGGCGGCCGCCATGGGTTCTTCGATCAGGTAGACTTGGCTGGCGCCGGCGCCCAGGGCCGACTCGCGGATCGCGCGGCGCTCGACCTGCGTGGAGCCGCAAGGCACGCACACAATGATGCGGGGGCTGGGGGCAAACATGCTGCGCGGATGCACCATGCGGATGAACTGCTTGAGCATTTGCTCGGTCACGGTGAAGTCGGCGATCACGCCGTCTTTCATGGGACGTATGGCTTCGATGTTGCCCGGCACGCGGCCCAGCATCTGTTTGGCCTCGCGGCCGACAGCCTGGATGATTTTCTTGCCGCTGGGTCCGCCGTCGTGGCGAATGGCGACGACCGAAGGCTCGTCCAGCACAATGCCCTTGCCGCGGACGTAAATCAGGGTGTTGGCGGTACCGAGGTCGATCGCCATATCGCTGGAGAAGTAACTACGAAGGAATCCGAACATGGGCGCTCAGTGATATGAAAATTGAAAGAAATCCGTTAAGGTCAGCCCCACGGCAGGCACAAAGAGGCGCGCAGAAAAATGACTAACGAATTAAACCGACAATGATAACTTATAATTGTCGCTTGATAAGGTCGAATAACGGCATATTATTTTCTGTAACCAGCCCGTTCACAGAGCCGCTTACGCTTTATTGCATGTCGGCCGGAACCCTCTCTAATATATAAACCCATGGCAATTACCGAACAAGACGTAGCCCGCATCGCGAGGCTTGCGCGCATTGAGCTTTCGCCAGACGAAAGCGCACGCGCCCAGCATGAACTGAACGGCATCCTGGGCCTGATCGAGCAGTTGCAGGCCGTTGATACCCACGGTATCGAGCCCATGGCCCACCCCCTGTCGGCGCACCAGGACATCAAGCTGCGCCTGCGCGACGACGCCGCCGCGGCGACCCGGACGCTCGATGAGCGCAAGGCCCTGATGGCCAATGCCCCCGCCGAAGACAATGGCCTTTTCCTGGTTCCCACGGTAATCGAGTAAACGATGTCAAGCACGCCACTTCATACTGAATTCGACAGCATCGCCCACTTGCGCGATGCCCTGAGGGACCGCAAAGTCAGCGCCCGCGAGCTGGCGTCCAGCGCGCTGGACGCCGCCCAGGCACGCGCGGACCTGAACGCCTTCCTGCATATCGACCCTGACCTGACCCTGGCGCAGGCCGACGCCGCCGATCAGCGGCTGGCGAGCGGGCAGCCGCCGGCCCTGGCGGGCGTGCCCATCGCCCATAAAGACGTTTTCGTCACGCAGGGCTGGCGCACCACCGCGGCCAGCAAAATGCTGGGCCAGTATGTCAGCCCCTTCGACGCGACGGTGGTCAGCCGCCTGCAACAGGCCGGCGCCGTCTCGCTGGGCAAGCTCAATTGCGACGAATTCGCCATGGGCTCGGGCAACGAGAACTCCGCCTTCGGCCCCGTCCGCAACCCCTGGGACCCTTCCGCCGTACCCGGCGGGTCGTCAGGCGGGTCGGCCGCGGCCGTTGCGGCTGGACTGGTCATGGGCGCGACCGGCACCGACACCGGCGGCTCGGTACGCCAGCCTGCGGCGCTTTGCGGCGTCAGCGGCATCAAGCCCACTTACGGCACAGTCTCGCGGTTTGGCATGGTCGCCTATGGCTCCAGCCTGGATCAGGCCGGCCCCATTGCGCGCCACGCCCGCGACCTGCTGGCGCTGCTGGACCCCATGTCGGGCTTCGACCCCCGCGACGCCACCAGTCTTGAAAGCTGCGACGGCAGCCAGAACCAGCCTGGCCGCATCCAGGCCGATTTCCAGACCGCCGCCGCCAGCCAGGAAGCCGCCGGCAGCCAGCCGCTGAAAGGCTTGCGCATTGGCGTGCCCAAGGAATTCTTCAACGCCAGCCTGGCGCCCGACGTTGCCGGCGCAATAGAGGCCGCCCTGCAGGTGTTCGAATCGCTGGGAGCCGTGCGCGTCGGCATCTCGCTGCCCCGCACCGAGCTGTCCATCCCCACTTATTACGTCATTGCGCCCGCCGAGGCCTCCAGCAACCTGTCGCGCTATGACGGCGTGCGTTACGGCCACCGCGCCGCGCAGTATGGCGACCTGGCTGAAATGACCAGCCGCTCGCGCACGGAAGGCTTCGGCGCCGAAGTCCTGCGCCGCATCATGGTAGGCACCTATGTGCTGTCGCATGGCTATTACGACGCCTATTATCTGCAGGCCCAGCGCGTGCGCCGCATGATCGTCAACGACTTCCAGCAAGCCTTTTCCAGCCAGTGCGACGTCATCATGGGGCCGGTCACCCCCAGCGTTGCCAAGCACATTGGCGATAATCGCGAAGACCCGACTGCCGACTGGCTGGCCGACATCTACACCCTGGGCATCAGCCTGGCCGGCCTGCCGGCCATGTCCATACCTTGCGGCTTCGGCGCCGAAAGGCCCTTGCCGGTGGGGCTGCAGATCATCGGCAATTATTTCACCGAAGGCCGGCTGCTTGCCCTGGCCGACCGCTACCAGCAAGTCACTGACTGGCACCAACGCAAACCGGAACAGCAATAATGGAATGGGAAATCGTCATCGGCCTGGAAACGCACACGCAGCTTTCCACCGAATCCAAGATTTTTTCTGACAGCAGCACGCAATTCGGCGCAGCACCCAATACCCAGGCCAACGAAGTCGACATGGCCCTGCCCGGCAGCCTGCCCGTCATGAACAAAGGCGCGGTTGAGCGCGCCATCCGGCTGGGCCTGGCGGTTGGCGCGCACATTGCGCCCCGCTCCATTTTTGCCCGCAAGAACTACTTCTACCCCGATCTGCCCAAAAACTACCAGATCAGCCAGTTCGAAATCCCCGTCGTACAAGGCGGCGCCATCAGTTTTTTCGTCGATGGCGAAGCAAAAACGGTGAATCTGACGCGCGCGCACCTGGAAGAAGACGCCGGCAAGTCCCTGCACGAGAATTTCACCGGGCCGCACGGGGAATCCTCGACCGGCATCGACCTGAATCGCGCCGGCACGCCTTTGCTGGAAATCGTCTCGGAGCCTGAAATGCGCTCGGCGGCCGAAGCGGTGGCCTACGCCCGCGCCCTGCACGGGCTGGTCGTCTGGCTGGGCATCTGCGACGGCAACATGCAGGAAGGCTCGTTCCGCTGCGACGCCAACGTATCGGTGCGCCGCAAGGGCGACCCGGTACTGGGCACCCGCACCGAGATCAAGAACGTCAACTCCTTCCGCTTTCTGGAACGCGCCATTCTGTTCGAGGCGCGCCGCCAGATAGAACTCATCGAAGACGGCGGCAAGGTGGTGCAGGAAACGCGCCTGTACGACTCCGACCTGGACGAAACCCGCAGTATGCGCAGCAAGGAAGACGCCCACGATTACCGCTACTTTCCCGATCCCGACCTGCCCCCGCTGGTGATCGAGCCTGAATGGGTGGAACGCGTCAAGGCCGCTATGCCGGAACTGCCCGCCCAGAAGCGCGCCCGCTTCGAGCAGGACCTGGGCCTGAGCGCCTACGATGCCGCCCAGCTCACCATGTCGCGCGCCGGCGCCGACTATTTCGAAGCCGTGTCCGGCCAGTTGCCGCAAGGCCAGGCCAAGCTGGCCGCCAACTGGGTGCTGGGTGAATTGTCGGCCGCCCTGAATCGCGAGGAACTGGATATCGCCCAAAGTCCTGTCGCGCCGGCCGGCCTGGCCGCGCTGATCGCACGCATCATCGATGGCACGATCTCGAACAAAATGGCCCGCGATGTATTCGGCGCCATGTGGGCCAAGGAACACGGCGGCGATCCCGATGCGATTATCCAGGCGCGCGGCCTGAAGCAGATCAGCGACAGCGGCGCCATTAGCGCCATGATCGACGAGGTCCTGGCGGCCCACCCCGCCATCGTCGAGGAATATCGGGCCGGCAAGCAGAAGGCCTTCAATTCCCTGGTCGGCCAGGTCATGAAAGCCGCCAAAGGCAAGGCCAACCCGCAGCAGGTGAATGACCTGCTTAAGGAAAAGCTGGGCTAAACGCCGTATTTGGCCCGATAGGCCGCGACGGCTTCGCGGTGCTCGGCCAATGCGGCATCGCCTTCGAGCACGGCCATGATGTCGGCCAGCGAAGCGATGCTGACCACCGGGATGCCGTAAGTTGCGGCCACGTGCTGCACCGCGGAATGCGCCGACAAGGCATCGTCGGCGCCGGCGCGCTCCATGCGGTCCAGCGCAATCAGCACAGCGGCAGGCTCGGCCCCGGCTTGCCGGATAATGTCCACCGACTCGCGCACTGACGTTCCCGCCGTAATCACATCGTCGATGATCACGACCTTGCCGCGCAGCGGCGCCCCCACCAGCATGCCGCCTTCGCCATGGTCTTTGGCTTCTTTGCGATTGAAGGCGAACGGCACATCGCGGCCGGCCAGCGACGCGTGGCCGGCCAGCGCGACCGATGTGGCGGCCGCCAATGGAATCCCTTTGTAGGCCGGACCGAACAGCATATCGAACGCAATGCCCGAATCGACCAGGGCCTGCGCATAGAATTGCGCCAGCCGCCCCACCGAGCGGCCGGTGTTGAAGAGCCCGGCATTGAAGAAGTAAGGGCTCAGGCGCCCTGATTTAACCTTGAAGCTGCCAAAACGCAAAACCCCCTGATCCAAGGAAAAGCGCACGAAATCCGCGCGGTTGGAAGTATCAGCCATGATTCATATTGAAAGGGAAAACCGGTATTATCCGTCATAACGCCCAGTTGCCCAATGCGCCGGCCAGGTGCTTCTTAATGAAACACCCGGCACTGCGCGCCGGACATTTGGGATTACTATACGCAGCAACCGCCGATTTTTGCAGTGCTTATGTTTTATCAAGGCCGTATCTTGCACCACCACACCAACCGGGGAATGACATGATGAACGACACTTGCACCACTTGGACACCACGCGTACTCAGTATCTTGCGCATTGTCGCCGGCTACTGCCTGTTGTGGCATGGCACCAGCAAATATTTCGGATTTCCCGGAAACGCCATCGACGGCCTGCAGATATTCTCGATGATGGGTATTGCAGGGCTGATCGAACTGATCGCCGGCATTTTGCTGATCATCGGCCTGTTCACCCGCGGCGCAGCTTTCGTGGCCTCGGGCTTCACCGCGGCCGCCTATTTCATCGGCCATGTGGCGTCCAAGGGCATGCTGCTGTTCCCAGCCATGAATGGGGGCGAAGCCGCCGTCTTGTTCTGCTTTGTTTTCCTGTACATTTTTTTCGCCGGCCCCGGCCCCTGGAGCGTCGACGCGGCACGCCGTAAATCGTAAGCGCGGCATCCGCCGCGCAGTTCCATGCCCGGGGCGGCGAATCATCGGCCGCAGCGCCCGGGCCCTTCAATTCGGGTTACAGTTTGGGCTTCTTCAGTACTTTAGAAGCGCCACATCATGCTCCGTGTCATCTCCGCCAACCTCAACGGCATCCGCTCAGCGGTCAGCAAAGGCTTTCTGGGCTGGGTCGCCCAGCAAAATGCCGACTTCATCTGCATGCAGGAATTGAAGGCCCAGGCCGACAACATGACCGCCGACATGCTGAACCCCGAAGGCTACTACGGCTACTTCCACTATGCCGAGAAAAAAGGCTATAGCGGCGTGGGCCTGTATGCGCGCCAACAGCCGCAGCAGGTGATCCAGGGACTGGGCGTGCCTGAAATCGACATGGAAGGCCGCTACCTGGAACTCCTCTACGACCAATTGTCGGTCATTTCCGTCTACCTGCCCTCCGGCTCCAGCGGGGATCATAGGCAGGCCGCCAAGTATGTATTCATGGAACACTTCTTCAGCCACCTGGATGCGCTGGCCAAGTGCGGGCGCCAGGTCATCCTGTGCGGCGACTGGAATATCGCCCACCAGGAAATCGACCTGAAGAACTGGAAGGGCAATCTGAAAAACAGCGGCTTCCTGCCGGAAGAGCGCGCCTGGCTGACCCGCGTCTTCGATGAAATGGGCTGGATGGATGTGTACCGCCGCCTATACCCCGACGCCACAGGCGACGCCTACACCTGGTGGAGCAACCGGGGGCAGGCCTGGGCCAAAAACGTGGGGTGGCGCATCGATTACCAGATCGCAACCCCCGACATCGCTGCCACCGCAAAAGAAGCGCGCATCTACAAAGCGGAACGCTTCAGCGACCACGCTCCGCTTACCATCGACTACGACTGGACGCTGTCCGGCGCATCGTAAAAGCAGTAGGCATTGCTTCCGCCTCGTTTGGCGTGATACATGGCCATATCGGCCTGCGACAGCAAATGGCCGGCCGTCAGCGGCCCGCCCTGATACACCGCGATCCCTATCGATACGGTCAACGCCAGCGTGTGCTCGCCGACGCGATAGGGCTGGCGCATGCGAACCAGGTACTCCTCGGCGATTTTCCCGGCATTGCGGTGGGCGTCATCCAGATCGATCAACAGCACGATGAACTCATCGCCCCCAAACCGGGCCACGGTGTCGGTGCGCCGCCGCCCTTGGGCCAGGCGCTTGGCCACCTGCACCAGCGCGGCGTCGCCCACCTCGTGCCCATACCGATCATTGATAGGCTTGAACTGGTCCAGATCAAAGAACAGCACCGCAAAGGAGGTCCCGTTCCTGGCTGCCCGCTCCACCGCCTGCTGCAGCCTATCGTCCAGAATGCCGCGGTTGAGCAAGCCGGTCAGTGCATCGTGATGCGCCATGAACGACAAGCGCGCCTCGGTGTCCTTGAGCGCTTCTTCCTTTTCCCGCAGGCGGCCCACCAGCCTGTTGAACCCCTGTACCAGTTCGCCCACCTCGTCATTCCGGGTGATGGCCAACTGGCCCAGTTCGCGCTTGCCATCAGCCATATCCCGGATAGCCCTGGCGGTGTTGGTCAGCGGCGTCAATATGCGGGACAACAGCAAAAGCAGCGCACCCAGCACGACCACCAGGGCCACCACAGTGCTATTCAGGATCATGCTCTGCAAAAGCTGGATGGGTGCGAACGCCTCTTTGACCGGAAGATGCGCCTCTACAAACCAACCCGTGCTGGGGATGCTGACGATGGCCGACAATTCCTCGACGCCTGCGGCATTGATGGTGGTGCCCGTGCCCCGGTAGCCTTCCATCGCGCGGTCATGCAGCAGGTTCACGCCGGGCCCGGGCGTAGGCTTGAGTATCATCGACGGGTCGCTGGCGCTGACATACACCTTGTCAGCCGGTGAAATCAGCAGCAGGCCGCCGCCCGTGTCCCTGGAATGGTGCAGCAAGCCCTGAAGAAAGCCCGACGCGTCCAGCCTGACAAAACCGGCCAGGACCGCCACCGAGTGCCCCTCGTCATCGCGCACCGGCATGGCAAAGGCGATGACCGGCTCACCCGCCGCGAATCCCCGCTGTGGGCCGCCGACAACGGGAGCATGGGTATTCAGCGCCGCAAGAAACCATCCCTTCTCCCTGAAATCCATGGACTCGTTCTCAGCAACGGGCGACGAGCCGCCCAGCAATGACGTGCCCTCGGTATCGATCGCGTACAAGCCCGCCCGGAAACTGCCCAGCAGGCGCTGACGCTCTTGAAGCCAGTCCGACAAAGCACCCGGCTGGTCGAGCCGTTCATGCGGAAACGAATGGGCCATCAACTGGATCGCCGTTCGCCGCTGCTCGATGCTCCGCTCGATATCGCGAGCCACGTAGGATGCGATGGACAATTGCTGGTCGGCCACCAGATCGCGCAGCAAATCCTTGACCGGCGGCAATGCAATCAACAACCGCAGCACGGCGCTCGCCAAGACGAGTGAAACGCCCAGCGCAATCAGACGGAACCGTATGGTGTGGACATTCATTGACCGCCTACCTTACCGCAACAGCGTGAAACCAAATGATACTTAAGATTTGGCCTATTGAGACGCTAGCGCCACTCATCGCGATAAACGAACTTGGGCATTTGCCAGTTGTAGCGTAGCGCCAGCATGCGCACCACCAGACCGACAATCATGGAAGCGACCATGGACACGTTCAGGTTCATCCCCAGGTACTGCGCACCGATGAACAATGATCCGGTCAGCACCGACACGCTGGCGTACAGCTCTTTGCGCAGCAGCAAGGGAATGTCGTTGCACAAGATATCGCGCAATATGCCGCCGGCGCAGCCGGTGATCATGCCGCTGATCAGCACCACCGTCGTGGGCAGTTCCATGCGCAGCGCAATCTGGCAACCGATCACCGTAAAGACCACCAGCCCCAAGGCATCGAGCCATAGAAAGACGCGGCGCAGACGGCGCATCACGGGGGCGACCAGCGCCGTCAGCAAGGCCGCTGCCGCCGTGATCCATAGATACTCGGGATGCAATACCCAGGTGACGGGATAATGTCCCAGCACCACATCGCGCAAGGTGCCCCCGCCCAACGCCGTCACGCAGGCAATAATCGATACCCCGACCCAGTCCATATCGCGCCGGCCGGCGGCCAGCGCCGCCGTCATGGCTTCGGCGGTAATGGCGATCAAGTACAGGGCGAGCAGCATGGCTAAGGCTGGCCGTCCAGGCCGTCGATTTCCGCCCGGCGCAAGCGCAGCAGAATCAGGCCCGGCAAGGCAATCAGCACCGTGACGACGAAAAAGCCCGGCCATCCTATGGTTTCCACCAGCGGCGGCGTGAGCGGGCCGGCCAGATAAGTGCGCCCCACCGCCGACAAGGCGGACAGCAAGGCAAACTGGGTTGCCGAGAATTCCTGCTTGCACAATGCCATCAGCAAAGCCACGAACGCGGCCGTGCCCAGCCCGCCGCACAGGTTTTCAACCGCCACCACCAGCGCCATGGAATACACATGCGGCGGCGTCACCGCCAGCACCCAATATCCGAAGTTGGATACGGCCTGCAGCAGGCCGAACAGCATCAAGGACCGGTACAGGCCGAGCCGCGTCATGATGGAACCGCCGGCCAGGGCGCCGACAATGGTGGCGGCCAGGCCGAACACCTTGTTGATAGTGCCGACTTCGGAAACGCTGAAACCCGCCCCGCGCAGCAGGAACGTCGTCGACAAGGCGCCGGCGAAGGCATCGCCCAGCTTGTACAGCACGATAAGCAGCAAGATCGTGATCGCGCCCCGGCGCCTGAAGAATTCCACCATGGGCTCGACCACCGCCACGGCCAGCGAGCGCGGCGCCTGCGCCACCACTTCCGGTTCGGGCGCGAGCAAGGTGGCAATGGCGCATACCGCCATGAAGCCGCCCATCAGGAAATACATATTCCCCCAGCCCAGCCACTGGTCGGCCAGGACCAGGGCCAGCCCCCCCGACACAATCATGGCCAGGCGGTACCCCAGCACCTTGACGGCCGCGCCCGCGGCCCGCTCTTCCGTGCGCAGCACGTCGGTGCTGTAGGCATCGAACGCAATGTCCTGCGTGGCCGACAAAAAGGCAACCAGAACCGCCAGCGCGGCCAGCAGACCCAGGCTGCCCGAGGGCGACAACAGCCCCATGCCGGCAATCGAGGCCGCCAGCAGAAGCTGCGTCAGGAATATCCAACTGCGCCGCCGCCCCAGCACCGGCGGCGCGTAGCGGTCAATCAAGGGCGCCCACAGAAACTTAAGCGTGTACGCCGTGCCGATCAGCGTCAGAAAACCGATATTCTGCAACGACACATTATCGACCGTTGCCCATGCCTGCAGTGTTCCGGTGGTCAAGGCCAGCGGCAGCCCGCTTGCAAAGCCCAGCACCAGCAAAGGGAAAACGCGCGGACTGGCATAGACACGGGTCAATGAAGAGATGATGGCACCTTTTTACGTCAGTTAGGGGACTCGAAGCGATAGACCGCCAGGGTGCTGCGCCAACTGGGCAGAAGTTTAACTTCTTTGTTGCCATTGAAGGTGGCCAGGTGCGTGATGCGCAACTGCAAAGCCAAGGCAAGGTCTTCAAAGTCCTTCAACGTGCACAGGTGGATATTGGGCGTGTCAAACCACTGATAAGGCATTTCGCCCGTCACCGGCATGCGGCCCCGCAATATCGACCAGCCATGCGGCCAATAGCCGAAATTGGGGAAGGACACAATGCCGAAACGGGCAACGCGCGCCATTTCCCGCAGGATGTGCTCGGTGTTGTGCATGGACTGCAGGGTGCGGGACAGCACCACCGTGTCGAACTGCTGGTCGTCGAACAGCGCCAGCCCTTCTTCCAGGTTCTGCTGAATGACCGGCACGCCGCGCCGCACGGCCGCGATCATTTGCTCGTCGTTCAGCTCAACCCCGGCGCCCACCACATTCTTGCTGTTTTGCAGATAAGCCAGCAAGGTGCCGTCGGCGCAGCCCAGGTCCAGCACCCTGCTGTCAGGCGCTATCCAGCTGGCGATGCGTTTCAGGTCGGCGCGGACGTGGCGCGGCGCGATGGCTGCTTGGCGGCTCATGCCAGGACCCCCGTCGTGCGTTTGCGCTCGTCCAGCCCCAGCTTGGCCGCGATCCGGTCATAGTAGCCCTGGACCACCGCATGGTAGCGCGCATCGTCCAGCAAAAAGGCGTCATGGCCATGCGGCGCATTGATTTCGGCATAGGTGACCGGCCGCTTGTTCTTGAGCAGCGCCCGCACGATCTCGCGCGAGCGTTCCGGTGGAAAGCGCCAATCGGTGCTGAAGGACACCAGCAGGAAATCCGCCGTGACGGCCTGCAGCGCGCGCGCCAGATCGCCGCCATGGCTGCGCGACGGATCGAAGTAATCCAGGGCGCGCGTAATCAGCAGATAAGTATTCGCGTCGAAATAAGTCGAGAACTTTTCACCCTGATAGCGCAGGTAGGATTCGACCTCGAACTCGACATCGTAGCCGTAATGGAACTCGCCATTGTCGGCGGGCGCGCGTTGCGTGCGGCCGAACTTGGCCGCCATGTCGTCATCCGACAAATAGGTAATGTGGCCCACCATGCGCGCCACAGACAGACCGTGCCGCGGCACGGTGTTGTTGGCGTAATAATCGCCGCCGTTGAAATCGGGGTCGCTGATAATGGACCGGCGCGCCACTTCGTTGAAGCCGATATTCTGCGCCGACAGGCGCGGTGTGCTGGCGATGACGATACAGTGCTCGATACGCTCGGGGCAGGTAATGGCCCAACTCAGGGCCTGCATCCCCCCCAGCGACCCGCCCATGACCGCCGCAAACTTGCCAATGCCGAAATGATCGGCCAACCGCGCCTGCGCCCGCACCCAATCCTCGACGGTCAGCATGGGGAACGCCGCCCCCCACGGCTTGCCTGATTCCGGATTGATGCTGGCCGGCCCCGTGGAGCCAAAGCAGGAACCAATATTATTGACGCCAATCACGAAAAACCGATCGGTATCAACCGCCTTGCCCGGACCCACCATGTTGTCCCACCAGCCGATATCCTTGGGATTGTCGGCGGCGATGCCCGCCACATGGTGAGAAGCGTTGAGCGCGTGGCATATGAGCACCGCATTGTTGCGCTGCGCATTGAGTTGCCCATAGGTTTCAACGGCCAGCTCATAGCTGGGCAGCACCTGCCCGCTGCTCAGCGCAAGCGGTTCGGAAAAAGAAATGAATTGGGGGGAGACAATGCCTACGGAACCCGCCGGTATGGCCGGCGCTGCGCAAGCGGAAACGGTGGAGGAATCGGGTACGGAAAGTTCGGCCATATGGACCCCTTTAGCTGGATTTATGAGGCGCCCGCAAGCAGATCAAGCAAATCGGCGCCGTATCGAATCGCTATTTTATCATTCTTGCCAAGGCCGTACCCCGGGCTGTCAGCCGCGATTTTGTCCTGCGACATTTTACCTGGGCGATAAAAATTGATACATTCACTTAGAAGATGTTATTACATGTCATAAAACATCATAAGAGAGGTAAGTATGAAGCCGCTGACCGAACGAGAACTGTCATGCCTGCAGTGGGCAGCCGTCGGCAAAACCAGTTGGGAAGTGGGGATCATCATGGGGCTTGCCGAAAGAACGGTGAACTTTCATATCCATAACGCATGCCGGAAGCTGGGGGTGCACGGACGCCAGGCCGCGATTACAGCGGCCTTGCAGGCGGGCTGGCTGTCCGTGCTTACTGAGCCACGCTCAGGCCCTGCAAAAACTCATCAGCCTGCGCAGCGGGAAATGCGTCCGGCGCGGCCGTCACCAGCCCTTCGACCAGCGTGCGATCAGTCAACCAAACCCTAGCCTGCAGGCGCACGGGGCCCTGCGGCCCCTGCCCTTCGATCACGAAAGCCTGGCCGAACGCCGGTAACGGTTCGGGCTCTTGCGCCCCCAGATTCCGGTAAAGCGAACGCAGCACGGCCGTGGCAAACTCAAGCCGGTCGGCTTGGCTGGCGCGCAGCGCATCGGGCAAGGGGGCATGGGCCACCGTGAACAAGGCATCGCCCACCGTCGCGCTGGTCAGGCTGAAAGCAATGTCGTGCCCTGAAAATGGCAGCGTGCGTTCCTGGGTCCTGGGCTTGTCGGGAAAGAACGCCGTGACGACGCCATCACCCACCGACACCTGCCGCCAGTTATAGTCAGGGGAACAGGCTGCCAGGAAAATGGACATCAACCCTATCAAGCCAATACGTATCAAAGCCGCACCTCAGGTAAAATCGCCAGCGATAAAAACTTCTTTAAAGATACCCTGCAATGACCTCAAGCCAACAACGCCTCGCCCTGCTCGGCCAACACCTGACCGTGCTTCAGGGCATTTTGCGCGGTATTGAAAAAGAAGGCCTGCGCGTCGACGCCCAAGGCAGGCTGGCCACGACACCGCACCCGGAAGCATTGGGGTCGGCATTGACCAACCCGCGCATCACGACAGATTACTCCGAAGCCCTGCTCGAGCTGATCACGGGAACCCATGATTCTACCGAAAGCCTTATTCAAGAGCTTGAGCAGACCCATCGCTACGTTGCCCTGCAACTGCAGGATGAACTGGTATGGAATCAGTCCATGCCGGCAACGCTGCCGCCCGAGGCCGACATCCCCATTGCCTGGTACGGCGACTCCAACACCGGCATGCTCAAGCATGTCTACCGCCGCGGCCTGGCCGAACGCTATGGCAAAGCGATGCAATGCATTGCCGGCGTGCATTACAACTTTTCGGTGCCGGAACAGCTATGGGAACTGCTGGACATAGGGGGCGATTCGCCCGAACAGCGCAGATCCCGGGGTTACCTGGCCCAAATACGTAATTTCACACGCTATTCCTGGTTGCTGATGTACCTGTTCGGCGCCTCGCCCGCCATTTCCAGGGGCTTCCTCCCGAGCGCTGAGCCGTCTTTGCAGGTATTCGACGCCGACACCCTGTATCTGCCCTATGCCACCAGCTTGCGCATGAGCGACCTGGGCTACAAGAGCAACCAGGCGCAGGCCGAACTGCAGCTTTGCTATAACGACCTGGAAACGTTCCTGACCCGCATGCACACCGCGGTCACCACCCCCTGGCCAGAATACGAGGCCATAGGCACGCATCGCAACGGCGAATGGATACAGCTGAACACGAACATCATCCAGATCGAAAACGAGTACTACTCCAACATACGCCCCAAGCGCGCCACCGGCCGGGGCGAACGGCCCTCCGCCGCCCTGGCCGAGCGCGGCGTGCAGTACATCGAAGTGCGCTGCCTGGACATCGATCCGGCATCGCCTATCGGCATTTCAGCCGAAACCAGCCGCTTCATGGACGCCTTCCTGCTGTTCTGCGCCGCCGAGCCCAGCGCCCAGTTCGCCAATAACGGCTTCTGTACCGACAGCCACGACAACTTCGGCCTGGTCGTCAAAGAGGGCCGCAAGCCCGGCCTGACCCTGGTCAGGGAACAGCAAACGATCACCCTTGCCGACTGGGGCACTGAACTGCTCGACCGCATCATGCCCTACGCCGGCCTGCTGGACGAGGCCCAGGGCGGCGGAGATCAATACGCCCGCGCCGTCACGCTGCAACAGGCCAAGGTCGACGACAGCGCCCTGACCCCCTCGGCCGCCCTGCTGGCCGATATGCGCGCCCAAGGCCTGAGCCTGCACGATTACACGCTCAGGCAAAGCCTGCAGCATCACGACACGCTGCGCGCGGGCGGCCTGAACCCGGCCGACCTGCACGACTATGAACGGATCGTGCGGGACTCCTTTGCCGAGCAAAAGCGCCTGGAAGACGGCGATGCCGAGGATTTCGACAGCTACGTGGCGCGTTTTCACGCCGCGCTCAAGCCGCTCTGATAGCAGAAACGAAGCCGCTCGCCACGGCTTTTTTTCCCTCATCTGCATCGTTTGACGGCCGTTTAATAATAAAACCATGACGGCGGTACGGACGGCTGCCGATAGTACTGGACGTCACGGCCGCTGGCCCAAGGTGTTCTAGAATAGAGGCTGCGCATCACTTCTCATCTTCCCGGGACCTCATGGCGTCCGCTCGCAATACGCCCTTTACACACTCCAACAACACTCGCCCCAGCCCGGCCATACTGCTTGGCGCGCTAGGCGTCGTATTCGGCGACATCGGCACCAGTCCGCTGTATGCGATCAAGGTTTCACTTGCGGGATTCCCGGTGCTGGACCAGGCACATGTCCTGGGTGTTCTGTCGCTGCTCTTCTGGCTGCTGACCCTGGTGGTCTCGCTGAAATATGTGGTCTGCATCATGCGGGCCGATAACCAGGGCGAAGGCGGCATCCTGGCATTGATGGAGTTGGCCATCGGCAAGCTCCAGGGCGGAAAAAGATGGGCCTGCATCACTTTCGGCATCATCGGGGCCGCCCTGTTCTATGGCGACAGCATCATCACGCCCGCGATCTCCGTGCTCTCCGCCATCGAGGGCCTGGGCATCGTGTCCCATCGCCTGGACGCCTGGATCGTGCCCGTTTCCATCGGGGTGCTGGCCAGCCTGTTTGCCATCCAGTCGCGCGGGACCGGCGCCATGGGCAAACTGTTCGGCCCCATCATGCTGACCTGGTTTCTGGTCATCGGCCTGCTCGGCTTGTGGCGGACCATACAAACGCCTGAGGTACTGCAGGCGCTCAACCCCTGGTGGGCCTGGCAGTTCATCCACACAGCCCCGTGGGAAGTCTTCCTGCTGCTGGGCGCCATCGTGCTGGCTATTACCGGAGCGGAAACCCTGTATGTCGACATGGGCCACTTCGGCCGGCGCGCCATACGGCTGGCCTGGTTCGGCCTGGTCATGCCGGCCCTGGTCCTGGCCTATTTCGGCCAGGGCGCCTTGTTGCTGCAGAACCCGGGCGCCATCAAGAATCCGTTTTTCCTGCTGGCTCCCAATGCCGCCCTGCTGGCCTTGGTGGTTCTGGCCACCCTGGCCACCGTGATTGCGTCCCAGGCCGTCATCGCGGGAGCCTTTTCCATCACGCGCCAGGCCGTGCAACTAGGGTATTGGCCCCGCATGCAGATCGAACACACCTCTGCCAGCACCGAGGGTCAGATCTACTTGCCTCAGGTCAACCTGCTGCTGTTCATGGCTGTCATGGTGTTGATACTGGGTTTTGGATCGTCCGAGCGCCTGGCCCACGCCTACGGCTTTGCGGTGACCGGCACCATGCTTATGACCTCGCTGCTGGCCTTCATGGTATTGCCGCGGCAGGGATCGGGCTACCGGCGCGGAGTATGGTTCGCCGTGCTGACCCTATTCCTGACGATCGATCTGCTTCTGTTTTCATCCAACGCCCTGAAGATACCCCAGGGCGGCTGGCTGCCCCTGGGCATTGGCATGGCGGTCTTCACCCTGATGATGACCTGGAAAAGAGGCCGGGAGCGCCTGCACCAGGCGCTGGCCGAAGAGCACCACACGCTGGACGAGTTCATGCACAATCTGGAAGCCTTTCCACCCACGCGGGTGCCGGGTACGGCCGTGTTCATGAGCATGTTCTACGGCACTGTACCGCCCGCGCTGCTGCATAACCTCAAGCACAACAAAATCCTGCACGAACAAGTGCTGTTCCTGACGGTGCAGACAGCCAGGGTGCCCTACGTTCCCTTCCAGGAACGCTATGACATCCAGCATGTCGGCCGTGACAGCTGGCAGGTCAGGGCAACCTGGGGATTCAAGCAGGAACCCAATGTCCCCCAAATGCTGGAACAGTTGGCGCAAGATATGCCCGAGCTGAACCTGGACCCGCTACAGGTCTCATTTTTCCTGTCCAGGCAGACCATCCTGGTGCTGCGCAAGCTACCGCCCTGGGCCCGCCTGCAGCGCAGAATATTCGCCTTCATGGCCCGCAATGCGACGCGCAGCACCCGCTTCTATAAGATCCCGCCCAATCGGGTGGTTGAAATGGGCATGCAGCAAGAAGTCTGAGCCGGGCAATAATGGTATGGTCTGAGTCCTACGCTTATACCCCAGGCGCCATGGCGCCTGGCACACCAAGGATCAAAAATGAGTACATTGCCGCCCTGCCCCGCATGCGGGTCTGAATACACCTATGAAGATAGCCAGCTTCTAGTCTGTCCCGAATGCGCGCACGAGTGGCCGGCGCAGGCCGCCGCGGCGCCGGAAGAAACGGACAAGGTTTACCGCGATGCCGTCGGGAACGTCCTGCAGGACGGCGATACCGTCACGGTGATCAAGGATTTGAAACTGAAGGGATCGGGCGGCGTCGTCAAGATCGGCACTCGGGTCAAGAACATCCGCCTGGTCGACAGCGACCACGACATCGACTGCAAGATCGACGGCTTCGGCCCCATGAGCCTGAAGTCCGAGTTCGTCAAGAAGGTGTGAAGGGTATGCGGGCAGTTCAGGAGCCCGGGTCACGGCTCGCTCAACGTTGAATTTTCATTCGACACCGGCTCGCCCGTCTTGATCACGCTAAATTCACCTGTCGATTCGAGATAGGCGCGCTTGACGACGGCGAGTGACTCAATCCCTTTCAACCTGAGCTGCTCCATCAGTTCCCCATGCGTGATCTGTTCGCTGCGCAGTCCTGATTGCACAATTCTGCCATCGCGTATCAAACACACGCGTTCTGGTTCCAGTAAGCGTCGCAGGGGTGGAAAATGATAGCTGGCGCGATCGAGCAGAACACTCCACGCCACAATCGTGGCAACCACAATCATTCCATCGCCCACCGACGTTGAGTCGCCGGACATGGCATTTCCGGCCGCATCTGCCACCAGAACCAGCACCAGCATATCGGCCACCCCCAGCGAGCCCATGTCGCGCCGGCCCGACAACCTCAACAAGACGAAGAGCGCCCAGTATATTGAGGTTCCCCGGATCATCATTTCGAGAAAGCCTGCCTGCAGGCTGAATATTTCAATAAGGTCAGACAAACTTTGCTCTCCATCGTTCGGGCAGACGCATGGTTGGAGCAAACAGCATGCCTGGGCTCAAGCCTCATGACGGACGCGCCACGCGAACGCCCGTTCTCGCACCTGCGCCGCGACCGGAGCGTACCCGCACCATCGCCAGCGGGTAGTGAATTAAATGAATGTTGTGTATTTGTGTGTATTGTGTATGATTACACAAATGAACAGCGCAGACCTTATCAAGCAGATCAAAGCCGATGGCTGGTACCTGGCACATACAGTCGGGTCGCATCACCAGTTCAAGCACCCGACAAAGCCGGGTAAGGTCACTGTCCCGCATCCCAAAAAGGATTTGCCCAAGCCGACAGTGCGCAGCATCATGAAGCAAGCCGGCCTGCGATAAGCCAGCCGGTCACAGAAAAGGAGAACCGTATGCTTTATCCCATCTACGTGCATAAGGAAGACGACAGCGCCTATGGCGCCGCCTTCCCTGATATACCCGGCTGCTTTGCCGGTGCCGATGATATCCAGGCGCTTCCTCAAGCAGCGCAAGAGGCGGTCGAAGCGCACTTTGGCACTGATGAGGATCCTATCCCCGCTGCCAGCGCCCCCGATGTCTGGGCCAATGATCCCGATTACCAAGACGGTGGCTTTTGGATGCTCGTGGATATCGACCTGACTCGTATTCGCGCCCGCGCTGTGCGCTTGAATATCAGCCTACCAGAGAACTTGGTACTGCGTATCGATGCTACCGCACGTCAGCGTGGACAATCGCGCTCGGCGTTCCTGGCCACCGCTGCAGAACGAGAAATGGCCGAGGCCTGAATCGATACTACGAAGCCTTCGCAGTATCCAGAAATACAAATTTCTGGCGAATCTTTTTTGGGCAGAAAGTGGGCACAAACACCACTAACCCATTGAAATATGGCGCGCCCGACAGGAATCGAACCTGTATCAAGAGCTTCGGAAACTCTCATTCTATCCATTGAACTACGGGCGCAGGGTCGTCATTGTAGCGTGTTTGCGCGAACTTTTTTTGTCTTGAGCGCAAAGCGCGTGTTAGCGGGTATCGGCAGACGCCAAGCACGGTTTATGCATTGAAGCACTACTCTAGTTATAATCGCAGATTCAAGAGCGCCTGCTGCTTTCGCGTCCCCACGCGAGCGGGCCTCCTGCAAACAACACAACCATACAGAATTCAGGCCTTGGCGCCCTCAGACTAGGAACACGCAGGATTCGATTATGAACAATACGGAAGAACACGTCGAAGAGACCATCGAGGAGCACGAAGGCCTCATCAAAACGCCCAAGCAGTTGATCGTAACCGTCATTCTGGCGTTCATCGTGCCGATTATCGTGATCGTTCTGCTGGTGAACCTGGTTGCGGCAAGCTCTAAAATGGGCTCAGGTTCCGATGCACAATCCGAAGAAGCCATTGCCAACCGCATCAAGCCCGTCGCCGGCTTCAGCCTGGTTGACGCCAACGCGCCCAAGGTCTTCAAAACAGGCCAGCAGGTATACGAGTCCACCTGTACCGCCTGCCATGCGGCGGGTGTTGCCGGCGCCCCCAAGCTGGGTGACGAGGCAGCCTGGGCGCCGTTTATCAAGGCCGGCTACGAAGACATGATAAAGAACGCCATTCACGGCGTCGGCGCCATGCCTCCGAAGGGCGGCAATCCTTCGCTCAGCGATTTCGAAGTGGAACGCGCTGTGGTCTACATTGCCAATCAGTCCGGCGCATCGTTCGACGAGCCCAAAGAACCCGCCGGCGACGATGCCGCCGAGGCCCCGCCCGCCGACACCGCTGCGGCGGCAGCCCCTGCGCCCGCTGCCGAGCCGGCCGCGCCTCAAGCCGAACAGGCTCCCGCGGCCGAAGCTGAAGCCGCCGCCCCTGCCGCGGCGCCCGCCGACCAGGCAGCGGCCATCGATCCCGCTGGCGAAAAACTGTACAAGTCGGTCTGTTTTGCATGCCACGCCGCGGGTGTGGCCAATGCGCCCAAGCTGGGCGACAAAGCAGCCTGGGCGCCGCTTATCGCCGAAGGCATGGACAGCATGGTCGCCATCGCCATCAACGGCAAGGGCGCCATGCCGCCACGCGGCGGCTCGCAAGCCAGCGATGCGGAAATCAAGGCGGCTGTCGAATACATGGTTCACGCTTCCCAGTAATCGGTCATCCGCTCCCTGGAGCTATAAAAAAAGCCGCCGCAGTACTGAACTGCGGCGGCTTTTTTGCCGCCCCCGCCGGACCGCCCCAGCGGCTTAACGCGCTACGCAAGCCGGCTCGTCGCGCAGCGACAGCCCCAGTTGCACCCTGCGCTGCAGCCACGGGCTGGGCCGGTAGCGCATGTCGCCGGTAACACGTTGCATTGTGCGCAATACTTCCAGGATATGCGCGGCGCCCAGGCTGTCGCCCATGGCAAGCGGCCCGCCTTGCGGGTAGCCCAGGCCCAGCGACACCGCTTGGTCGATGTCGGCAGGCGTCGCGATGGATTGCTGGGCAATATCGCTGGCGACATTGACAATGGACGCCACAATGCGCTGCGCCACGAAACCGGCGGAATCCGCGATCACGGATACGGGCGTAGCGTCGGAGGCAAACAGGGCATGGGCGGCATCGCGCCACTGCGGCAAGGTGGCCGCCGAACACATCAGCACACGCCGCTTACCCTGTTCCAATCCAAAAAAGGTATCCAGCCCGATCGTGCGCTCGCCATCCAGTTGGTGCGAGCCGACCACGCTAGCCACGTCCTCGCCATAAGGGGTGACCACAATCAGCGCATCGGCAGGCGGGGTTTCTGCCGCGATCACCTGTGCGCCCAGGTTTTTCAGCAAGGCCGCGGCGCGCCGGTGCCCGCTGGAATGGTAGGGGGCCAGCCACACCTTCAGCCCATCGGGCAGCGCCGGGGCTTCAGCTTCGGCAGGCAGTTGCTTCTGCCCATCGGCATAGCGATAAAAGCCTTCGCCGGTTTTACGGCCCAACAAACGTCCGGCCGAGCGCACGGCGGCGATGGGCGAAGGGCGAAAGCGCGGCTCATCGTAGAACTGCTGGTAGATCGACTCCATGACCGGGTGAGACACATCCAGGCCGGTCAGGTCCAGCAGCTCGAAGGGGCCCATCCGGAAGCCCGCCTGCTCGCGCATGATGGCGTCGATCTGGTCATAAGGCGCCACCGATTCCTGAGCGGTTTTCAAGCCTTCGATGTTCATGCCGCGCCCGGCATGATTCACGATGAACCCCGGCATGTCCTTGGCCCGCACCGGCGTATGCCCCATATCGCGCGCCAGCGCCATCAAGGCGTCGCCGGTCTGCGCATCGCTGCGCAAGCCGTCAATGACCTCGACCACTTTCATGAGCGGCACGGGATTGAAGAAGTGAAAGCCCGCCACGCGGGCGGGATTCGCGCAGGCCTGCGCAATGGCGGTAATGGACAGGGACGACGTATTGGACGCCAGTATGCAGTCAGGCGCCACAATATCTTCCAACTGCTTGAACAGCGCGCACTTGACGTCCAGGCGCTCGACCACCGCCTCGATCACCAGATCAGCCCGGCTCATGGCTTGCAGGTCGGCGCAGGCGGCAACGCGATCCAGCGACTCGGCGGCCTGCGCGGCGGTCATCTTGCCCTTGCCGGCCAGCTTGTCCCACATTTGCCGCAGGCTTTCACGGGCGGCATCCACAGCCTGGGCATTCAGGTCAAACAAAAGCACCTCGAAACCGGCTTGCGCCGCAATTTGTGCAATGCCGCGCCCCATGGCGCCCGCACCGATCACGCCTATGACCTTGATGCTTTTCATCTGACTCATCCTTATAGTGATATTGACTGGCGGCGTGCACCTACACGCTGCACGCTGTGAACTGCCTCGCGTTGCACGGCCCGCCAGCCAGGCGGGCACGGACCGCGGCAAAGACTGTTATTTTGCCCGATATCGGGGGTGCCCGCCCAAGACGCGCGGCCCCTGTCTCACCCCACGGCCGGTTTAGTCCTAGAATAAGCGGCAATGCCGCAGACGCATTGCCGTCCTGCAAGGTCCACTGAAGCAACATAGGAGGCGTCCAAATGCCACGTACCCTGGTCAACGCCCTGTACCAGCAGCTTAGCCTGCCGGTGATATCGGCGCCCATGTTCATTGTTTCCTGCCCCGAGCTGGTGATCGCCCAGTGCGCCAGCGGCATCGTCGGCTCGATGCCCGCCCTTAATGCACGCCCCCAAAGCCTGCTGACAGAATGGCTGACACAGATTGAGCAGGCGCTGGCCGACCTCAAGCAGCGGGAACCCGACCGGGTGATCGCCCCTTACGCCATCAACCACATCATCCATCAGTCCAACGACCGCCTGCAGGAAGACCTGGCCGTATGCGCCGACCATAAAGTGCCCCTGATCATCACCAGCCTGCGCGCGCCCAACCACGTGGTCGATACCGTCCACGGCTGGGGCGGCAAGGTATTCCACGATGTGACGACCTTGCGGCACGCGCAGAAAGCGCTGGAAGCCGGCGTGGACGGCTTGATACTGGTGTGCTCGGGCGCGGGCGGCCATGCCGGCACCCTCAGCCCCTTCGCCCTGCTGGCAGAGGTACGCAAGATCTTTGACGGCCCGATTGCCCTGTCCGGCGCCATTTCCCGCGGGCACGACGTGTTGGCGGCGCGCGCCATGGGCGCGGATTTTGCCTATATCGGCACCCGCTTCATTGCCAGCGACGAAGCACAGGCCCAGGACGCCTACAAGCAAATGCTGGTCGATGCCCAGGCCAACGATGTGCTTTATACGCCTTTCTTCACCGGCATCCCGGGCAATTACTTGAAGCCCAGCATTACCGCCGCCGGCCTGGATCCCGACAACCTGCCCAAGGCCGACCCCGATGCCGCCAACTTCGGCACCACCCGCAGCAAGCCCTGGCGCGATATCTGGGGCGCCGGCCAGGGGGTGGGCAGCATAGACAGCGTGCTGCCGGTGGCCCAGATTGTGGACCGGCTCAAGCAGGAATATCAACGGGCCTGCCACGGGCTCAATGATGGCTTCAAAGAGGCCTGCGCATGATAGAAACCGAGAAACGGGGCGCTTGCCTGATACTGCGCATCAATCGTCCCGAACGCCGCAATGCGCTGAACAATGCCATGTATGGCGAGCTGGAACAGGCGCTGCAGGCCGCACAGGCCGATCCCGCCTGCAGCGCCGTCATCCTGACCGGCACGCAAGGCCATTTCACGGCTGGCAACGACTTGGCTGAATTCCAGGCCGGGCGCAGCAGCCCCGAAAGCCCCGCCTTGTCTTTCCTGCGCACCCTGGCCAAGGTCGACGTGCCTGTCATCGCCGCCGTCCAGGGGCAGGCTGTGGGGGTCGGCGTGACCTTGCTGCAACACTGCGATTTCGTCTATGCCGATGACACTGCGCGTTTCAGCATGCCTTTTCTGGCGCTCGGGCTTTGCCCGGAAGGCGGGTCCAGCCTGCTGATGGCGCGTCTGGCAGGCACGCGCCGGGCCGCCGAATGGCTATTGCTGGGTAAACCGTTCTCGGCCCGCGAAGCCGCCGATTGCGGTTTTATTACCGCCGTATCCGGCCCCGGCAAGGCCATGGAAGACGCGCAGGCGGCCGCCGCTGCGCTGGCGCGACAGCCCGTGCAAGCCCTCAGGGCCTCCAAGCGCCTGCTGCGGCAAGCCGATCAGACAGCCCTGACGCGGACTTTCGACATGGAAAGAGACCTGTTCACCGAACGCCTGCGGTCGGACGAGGCCCAAGCGGCGTTCAAGCAATTCTTTGCGCGCAAGCAGAAATGATGCAAATAAACGACGATTCCGGCCCAACTCAGGATTACTAGGGTTTACCCCTAGCTTTATCCTAGGGTAAACCCTATAATTACTTCTGTCAGCACACAACATTTTGTTCTGTCAGACACATCCTGAATAGGTGAGGTAATTATGTCGGATCTTTCTTTCAACCAATACAGCCGCCTGAGTGACTCTCTTGAGCGTGACTTGATGCGTAATGCATTGAGCAATGGTGAGTCAGTTTCGATTGTTACCCTGACCCAGAAAGCACTGGCGTCCATCAAGAAGGGTTTTGTGGCAGTCTATGACTACATCATCGATGTCACAGAAGCCCTGAATGACGCTCGCGCCAAAGATGCCCGTTATTCTGGCACGCAGTGGTAACAAGCACGCGTCAAGCTTGCATCTGAACAGCGCTGATTAAGCGCTAAAGGCCGAAAGCCTGCCATTCATGGGCAGGCTTTTTGTTTTGTGGGCGATGCGCCTGAAGCGCGATGGCCGGCAGCGCGCCGGCCCTATTTGTTCAGCATGGCCTTGAGCATGCCCAGGCGATCCTTGGGACTTAGCGCCTTGGTGGCCGGGTCCTCGGCCACGCCCGGCTCATCCAGCCCCATTTCCTCGATAAAGCGCGATTTTTCGCGCACGACATCTTCACGTGCGCGGCGCCGCTTCTTGCACCAGGTCAAGTGCAGGCTGCGCTGAGCCCGCGTGATCCCCACATACATCAGGCGGCGCTCTTCCTGGATGCGCTGCGCCAGCGCCTCGGCGGCCGTGGCCGGGTCGGCATCGTCTTCGTCGCGCCCCAAGTGGGGCAACAAGCCCTCTTCCACGCCCGCCAGGAAAACATGCGGATACTCAAGCCCCTTGGATGCATGCAGGGTGGATAACTTGACCGCATCGGGCTCGTCGTCGTCGCTGCGCTCCAGCATGGTGACCAGCGCCACATGCTGCACCAGTTCCAGCAAGGTCAAGTCATCTTCCGTAGCCTTGCGCTTGAGCCAGCCCGTCAGCTCCAGGACATTGTGCCACCGGTTCTGCGCCGGTTTTTCTTCCAGCGTGTCATACAGAAAGCGCTCGTACTGAATGGCGGCCAGCAAGTCGTCCAGAATCAGGCCGGCCGAGTCCGCAACCGCCCCGTCCACGCCCGACACCCTGCCCATGTCCGCCGCATCGCCCTGGGCTGCAGCGCCCGACAACAAGCTGGCCTGGGCCGGCTGCCACACCGCAGCCGGCCGCTTGCGGCCCGCCCGGTCCTGAATGCGTTGGATGAATGCGCCGAACACCTGCAGCGGCTCCAACTGCTTGGCGGCCAGCCTGTCGGTGGCGCCAATCTCGAAAATCGCCTCGAACAACGACAGTTGCCGCTCGGCGGCGAACTGTCCCAGCACTTGCAAGGTCGCCTGGCCGATACCGCGGCGCGGCGTGGTGACCGCCCGGATAAAAGCCGGATCGTCACTATCGTTGGCAATCAGGCGCAGGTACGCCAGAATGTCGCGTATTTCGGGTTTCTCGAAAAAGCTCTGCCCGCCGGAAATCGTGTAAGGAATCCGCAGATTGCGCAGCGCCTGCTCTAACGTGCGGGCCTGATGATTACTGCGGTACAGCACCGCAAAATCACGCCACTCGGCCTGCCGCTCGAAGCGCGCGGCCGACAGCCGGATCGCAATCGACTCGGCCTCGGCCTCTTCGTTGTCCATGGGCGTGACCTGTATGGGTTCCCCCACACCCAGCTCGGACCACAGCTTTTTCCCGAACAAGTTCGGATTCTTGCTGATCACCTGGTTGGCCGCCGATAATATTCTTTGCACCGAACGGTAGTTCTGTTCCAGCTTGATGACCTTCAGCGCCGGGTAATCCGTCGTCAGGTTCGCCAGGTTTTCCACTGTTGCGCCGCGCCAGGCATAAATCGCCTGGTCATCATCGCCCACGGCGGTAAACATGGCCCGCTGCCCCGTCAGCCATTGCACCAGCCGGTACTGGCACACATTGGTATCCTGGTACTCGTCCACCAGCAAATAATGCACGCGCGCCTGCCAGCGCTGCCTGACCTGGGCATTGTGCTCCAGCAGCATGGCGGGCAGCCGGATCAGATCATCAAAATCCACCGCTTGGTACGCGGCCAGCGTAGCGCTATAACTGCGGTAGATTCTTGCCGCTTCGGCCTCGCTGGCAGACGAGGCGCTGCGATCGGCCGCATCGGGGTCCATGAGCGCATTCTTCCACAAGGAAATATTTTGCTGGACCGCGCGCAGGCGCGCCTTGTCGGTGGTGGCCAGCAGTTCCTGAATGATCGCCAGCGCGTCATTCGAGTCCAGAATGGAAAACTGCGGCTTCAAGCCCGCGTGCGCCGCTTCCTCGCGCAGGAAACGCAGCCCCAGTGAATGGAATGTGCTGACCGTGAGCCCCTTGGCCAGCTTGCTGTCGACCAGCAGCTTGACCCGCTCGTTCATCTCGCGCGCGGCCTTGTTGGTGAAAGTCAGCGCCACCACTTGCCGGGCCGGGTAGCCGCATTCGCGCAGCAAATAGGCGATTTTCTGCGTGATCACGCGCGTCTTGCCGCTGCCTGCCCCCGCCAGCACCAGACAAGGGCCGTCCAGATACAGCACCGCCTGGCGCTGCATGGCATTCATGTCGGAAGCAACGGTATGACCGCGAGGCAGATTCAATGTGTTTACGTTCCTATATTTCCAGCGGGTCGACTTCAAGATTCCAGCGCACCCGGAACGCTTTGGCCACGTCAGCCAGCGCAGCCGACCAGGTCGTTAGAAACGCCTGCAGGGCCGGGCGGTTATCGCTTTCGACCAAAAGCTGCGCCCGCTCGATATTGGCCACCCGAACCACGCGCAGCGGTACCGGGTCATAGAGCGTCAAGGCGCTGGCGGTGGGGTAGTCCTGCGCATGCTGATCGGGCAGTTGACGCGCTTCGGCCAGGAAGCCCAGCGCTGTCGCCAGCTCGCGCGCCTCGGCGGTCAGCAGGGCCTGATAGGCATAAGGCGGCAGGCCCACCGCTTGCCGCTCGGCCAGTCCGTACTGCGCAAAGCCTTGATAATCATGACGCAGCAGCGCCTGATACACCGACTGCTCGGGATAATCGGTTTGAATGATGACTTCACCGCCCTTCACATGGCGGCCCGCCCGCCCCGCCACCTGCATCAGTTGGGCGAACAGGCGCTCGGGCGCCCTGAAATCCTGGGCGAACAACATGGCGTCGGCATTCAGCACACCGACCAGGCCCAGATTGGCAAAATCGTGCCCCTTGGCCACCATCTGGGTGCCCACCAACAGATCAACCTCGCCCGCATGTACTTTAGCGAACAGCGCCGCCGCGCTGCCTTTCAGGCGGGTGCTGTCGGCATCGATACGGGCGATACGCGCATCAGGGAACAGCTCGGCCAGATGCTCTTCGACGCGCTGTGTGCCCCGCCCCATGGGTTTCAGGTCCTGGTCGCCGCAGTCGGGGCAGGCGTGGGGCACGCGGGCCTGGAAGCCGCAGTGATGGCATTGCAGAATATTGCGCCGCCCGCCCGCCCGGTGCAGCACGGTATACGCCGTGCAACGCGGGCACTGGCTGACCCAGCCGCAGGATGTGCAATTCAGCACGGGAGCATAGCCGCGCCGGTTCAGGAAGATCAGCGACTGCTGTCCCGCTTCAAGCCGCTCGCCCAGCGCCTTGATCAGTTGCGGGGAAAAGCCTTGCTCTAGCGCCAGGCGGCGGGTATCGACCAGTTTGATGGCCGGCAGGGCGACCGCCTTGGCCCGCTGCGCCAGCGTATAGCGCAGGTAATGACCGGTTTCAGCGTGATTCCAGCTTTCCAGGGAAGGCGTGGCCGAGCCCAGGACGACCGGGATGTTCCGGTCCCGCGCCCGCCACACGGCCAAGTCGCGGGCGGAGTAGCGCAAACCGTCTTGCTGCTTGTACGAGGCATCGTGCTCTTCATCGACAATGATCAAGCCCAGATCGGGCAGCGGCGCAAAAATGGACAGCCTGGTCCCCAGCAGAACACGCGCCTCGCCGCGCTGCGCGCGCATCCAGGCCCGCAAACGCTCGCCGTCAGACAAGCCGCTATGCATCACAGCCAGGCTTTCACCCACCCCGACACCGGCCAGGCGGACTCGCAACGATTGCTCCAGTTGCGGCGTCAGATTGATTTCAGGCACCATGAGCAGCACCTGCCGCCCCTGTGCCAGCACGGCCTGCGCGGCATGCAGATAGACTTCGGTCTTGCCGCTGCCGGTAACGCCGTGCAAAAGTATGGTTTTATGCCCTTGCTGGCCGGCAATCGCCTGCGCCGCAGCGGTCTGCTCACTATTGAGCAAAGGCGGCGTATCGGCCTGGGCCGGCTTGCCGGCGGGCTTGGCCCGCTTGTCCATGCGCTTGACCGGCCCGCCCTCAGAACGCTTGCCTTGATAAGCAGACACCTTGCGCAGGCCGGCGGGCAAGGCCGGCAGCATCACTTCACCCAAGGGCCGCTGATAATATTGCGCGGCGAAGGACGCCAGGCGCAGCCAGTCGGCCGGCAGCGGGGGCGTATCGTCAAGGATTTCGTCCACCGGCTTGATCAACTTGGCGTCCACCGCCGGCGCGGCCGGCGTCGCCACTACGACCCCGACAAGCTTGCGGCGGCCGAACGGAACAATGACCCGGGTGCCGGGCGGAATGTGCGTTGCACTGCAATAGTCGAACAGACCATTCAATGGAACATCAAGGGCCACGCGTACCCAATGCACCGGCTCGGCAACAGAGGCCGCGCTGGCTTGTGCCGGGCTTGGGGTAGGGGTGGAAAGTGCCATCGATACTTCAAGTAAATTCTTGCTTAACGTCTTAAATGCCCGCCGTTATGGGATTTCAATATGGCACAAGGCGCCTGTGGATAACTTTGGGGAAAATCCGGACAACAACTTGGTAAAAGTCAACGGCCCGAATAGGATTATTTTTTTATTTCCTAATAAGAAAGCCATTTTTCTGTTGAATAACAAGCAGTTATAACTTCAATTGAAACTCAGGCACCGTTGTTGACGGTCATGTTGCACAGCACCGTAAACTGTGCACAACCCTTGATCAGCAGCAAGAGATTAAGGGTTTCACCTCTTGCCACCGGATCAATTTAGTGCTTGGCGCGGCTGTAGGCGTGAACCTCGTCGACCAGCGCAGTAACGGCTGCGGGCGGCGTGAAACGTGAAATCCCGTGCCCCAGATTGAAGACATGGCCACCCTGGCCGACGGTGCCGAAGTCATCGATGACTTTGCGGGCCTGGGCGCGTATGGCCGCTTCGCCGCCGAACAGCGCCATGGGGTCGAGGTTGCCCTGCAAGGCGACGCGGTCGCCAACGCGCTGGCGCACCTGCCCAAGGCTGGCCGTCCAGTCGAGTCCGACGGCATCACAGCCTGCGTCTGCGATCTGCTCTATCCATTGGGCGCCGCCTTTGGTGAACACGATGACGGGCACCCTGCGCCCCTCGTGCTCGCGCACCAGGCCCTGTACCACCTTGCGGGTATAAGCCAGGGAGAACTCCTGGAACAGGCCATCGGCCAACACACCGCCCCAGCTGTCGAAAATCATGACGGCCTGGGCCCCTGCCTGAATCTGCGCGTTCAGGTATTGCTGGGTGGCCTGCGCGTTGACCTCGAGGATGCGATGCAATAGGTCGGGACGGCTGTACAGCATGGTTTTGATCAGGCGATAGTCGCTGGACCCCTGCCCTTCGACCATATAGCAGCCTACCGTCCAGGGGCTGCCGGCAAAGCCGATCAGTGGGACTTTGCCGTCAAGCTCCTTGCGGATAAGCGACACGGCGTCGAACACATACTGCAGCCGGGCCATATCGGGCACGGTCAGCTTCTTGACGTCGTCTTCCGTGCGGACCGGATGGGCGAACTTGGGGCCTTCGCCCGCCAGAAAATCAAGCCCCAGGCCCATGGCATGGGGGATGGTGAGGATATCGGAAAACAGAATCGCCGCATCCAGATCGAAGCGCTGCAATGGCTGCAAGGTGACTTCGCAGGCATACTCGCGATTCTGGGCCAATTGCAGAAATGAGCCGGCCCGAGCGCGGGTTTCGTTGTATTCGGGCAGATAACGCCCCGCCTGGCGCATGAGCCAGATAGGGGTGTAGGGAACCGGCTCGCGCATGAGCGCACGCAGGAAGACATCATTTTTCAAAGTGGGAGCAGTCACGATCATCCTTATTCCAAGACTATTGATTTTACCCGGCTCTGGGGGGGTTGGGGGGAGGGTCGCGGCGAAACGGCGCCGCGTCGATATCATGCTTGCGCATCAGCGCCCAAAATGCGCGCCGATGTTTTTGCGCCGCGCGCGCAGCCATGGCAATATTGCCCGAATGGCGTCCGAGCGCCGCGGTGATATAGGCCCGTTCGAATCGCTCGATAACCTGGCTTTTTGCCAGCTTGAACGATTCCCTGCTGGTCGCGCATCGCGAAGCCGAAGCGACCGCAAAGGCTTCGAGTTCCATGCCGCTGCGATTCAGTATGGTGTCGCACAAAGCCTGCTCGGACTGGTTTGCCACCTGCCCCGCACGCGCACGGTAATCCGTCAGGGCCTCGCCCACCACGGTATGGCCCGGCGCCGCCTTGGCGGCATTATAGCGGCGCGTGTCCAACTGGCGCTCGACGCGGGCGCGAAGTTCTTCGGTGCACACCGGGTCGCGGATGAAATCGGCCAGGCCCAACGCGTACAAGTCGTCGATGGCCCCGGCGCGGAGCCCGTTGACCGAAGCCAGGATGGGTGTGCGCACAACACCCTGGGCGGCTGACAAGGCGGTGCGTACCCAGCCCAGGTTCTTGGGCGAAACCGGCATCAGGCAGGCGTCGAACCGCTGCAGCCGCATGGATGCCTTGGCCAGCACATGTACCGAGTCAGGGCTGGAGACATCGGCGTCGCTATCAAAGGCATGGACATGCAACCGCCCGCCGGCGTGAGCCCCCAGCCATGAACGGGCCCAGTCTTGGTGGCAGCGTGTACTGAGTATGGCGCAATCGAGCCGTTCCCTCATGTTTTTCCCCTTGATTGTCGTGGATGAATCTGGTGCTACAAGCATAGTAAGCACCTGATAAAGCAACAATCCGGAGAACTCTTAACTCGGAAAGTACCTACGCAAAAACAAACCCCGCGGCCAAAGGCAGCGGGGTTGTCGGTACACAGGCGGCGGATTGCGCGCCGGAGCGGGACACCGGCAGGCCGGCGCCCAGGATACGGCTTAGTGCGTGCGCCGGACCTGGCTGAGCTTGCGCGCCGCGGCCGCCTGAGCGGCCAGCATGGCAAGTTCGGCCTCGACGACGGCGATATCGGCCTTGTCGTGCGTGTTGCGCAAGGCTTCTTCGGCACGCTTGCGCGCTTCGATCGCCTTGGCTTCGTCAAGGTCTTCCGCGCGGATGGCCGTGTCGGAAAGCACCGTAACCGTGCCGGGCTGGATCTCGAGGATGCCGCCAGCAACGAAGATGCTGACCTCGGAGCCGTCGGTCAGAACGACTTTGACCGTACCGGGCCGGATACGCGAGATAAGAGGCGTGTGGCCGGGCAGTATGCCCAGCTCGCCGGACTCGCCGGGCAGCGTCACGAATTTCGCCTCGCCGGCGAAAATCGACTCTTCTGCACTGACGACGTCAACATGCAAGGTGGCCATGTGTATTCCTTATTGGAGCGTCTTGGCTTTTTCGAAAGCTTCGTCGATAGAGCCGACCATGTAGAAGGCTTGCTCGGGCAAGGCATCGCATTCGCCGTCGACAATCATCTTGAAGCCACGCAGGGTTTCTGCCAGCGGTACGTACTTGCCGGGAGAACCGGTAAACACTTCGGCCACATGGAAGGGCTGCGACAGGAAGCGCTGGATCTTGCGCGCGCGCGCAACAGCCTGCTTGTCTTCGGGAGACAGTTCGTCCATGCCCAGAATGGCGATAATGTCGCGCAGTTCTTTATAGCGTTGCAGGGTCTGCTGAACGCCACGGGCAACCGCGTAATGCTCTTCGCCCACGACTTGCGGGTCGAGCTGGCGGCTGGTGGAGTCGAGCGGGTCGACGGCGGGGTAGATACCCAGCGCTGCGATGTCCCGCGACAGCACCACGGTCGAGTCCAAGTGCTGGAAGGTGGTGGCGGGCGAAGGATCGGTCAAGTCATCGGCGGGCACGTAAACGGCCTGGATGGAGGTAATCGAACCGGTCTTGGTCGATGTAATGCGCTCTTGCAGCTTGCCCATTTCTTCGGCCAGCGTAGGCTGGTAGCCCACAGCCGAAGGCATACGGCCCAGCAGTGCCGATACCTCCGTCCCGGCCAGCGTGTAGCGGTAGATGTTGTCGACGAAGAACAGAATGTCGCGGCCTTCGTCGCGGAACTTCTCGGCCATGGTCAGGCCCGACAGCGCAACGCGCAGACGGTTGCCGGGAGGCTCGTTCATCTGACCGAACACCATCGCCACCTTGGACTCTTTCAGGTCGTCCATTTTGATGACGCCGGCTTCAGCCATTTCGTGGTAGAAGTCGTTACCTTCGCGGGTACGTTCACCCACGCCGGCAAACACCGACAAGCCGCTGTGCGCCTTGGCGATGTTGTTGATCAGTTCGAGCATGTTGACGGTCTTGCCCACGCCGGCGCCGCCGAACAGACCCACCTTGCCGCCTTTGGCGAACGGGCAGACCAGGTCGATCACCTTGATGCCGGTTTCGAGCAGCTCGACCGAGGGCGAGAGCTCGTCGAACTTGGGGGCGTCCTGGTGGATGGCGCGGACTTCATCGCTTTGAATCGGACCGCGTTCGTCGATGGGGCGACCCAGAACGTCCATAATGCGGCCCAGCGTGCCTTCACCGACAGGCACCGAGATGGGCGCGCCCGAATTGGCCACTTCCATGCCGCGGCGCAGGCCGTCCGACGAACCCATGGCAATGGTACGCACCACGCCGTCGCCCAATTGTTGCTGGACTTCAAAGATCAGGCCGGCTTCGGCAAATGCCGAGCTGGTGTCGACAAGCTTGAGCGCGTCGTAAATTTTTGGGATGCGGTCGCGGGGGAACTGAATATCCACCACGGCGCCGATGCACTGAACGATGGTACCGTTGCTCATGTTTAGTCCTTGCTAAATATCTTTGACGGGATGCCTGTCTGTTAAACCTTAAACAGCGGCAGCGCCCCCCACGATTTCTGAAATTTCTTTGGTAATGGCGGCTTGACGGGTTTTGTTGTAAACCAGTTCAAGATCGCCGATGACTTTCTTGGCGTTGTCGGATGCGGCCTTCATGGCCACCATGCGCGCCGATTGCTCGGAGGCCATGTTTTCTGCCACTGCCTGGTACACCAGGCCTTCTACGTAGCGCATCAGCAAATCGTCAATGACGGTTTTGGAATCAGGCTCGTAGATGTAGTCCCAGCCGTAAGTGGACTTGACGGCGTCCTGGTCGTCTTCGGCATTGCCGCTGTCGGACTGGAATGGATCGGCCAGGCCACTGGGCAAAGGCAACAGACGGATGAAGCTGGGGTCCTGCTTCATGGTGTTCACGAAGCGGTTCGTGGCTATGTAGATGGCATCGATCTTGCCGTCGACGAAGTCGTCGATCTGCACCTTGATGGCGCCGATCAGACGATCCAGGTTGGGCGTATCGCCAAGCTGCACTTCCTGGGACACCAGGTTGGCGCCAATGCGCGTCAGCGTACCCGCGCCCTTGTTGCCCAACGCAGTGGCCTGCACCTTGATGCCTTTCTGGTCGAACTCTTTGAGACGGGCCAGCACCAGACGCATGATGTTGGTGTTCAGACCGCCGCAAAGGCCCTTGTCGGTTGTGACGACCACAACGCCAACCGCCCGCACGTCGCTGCGTTCGATCATGTAAGGATGCGAGTAATCGGGATGCGCCTGCATCAAATGAGCGGCGATCTCGCGCACCTTGGTTGCATAGGGACGGCCCGCGCGCATCCGTTCCTGCGCCTTGCGCATTTTGGATGCCGCCACCATCTCCATGGCTTTGGTGATCTTGCGCGTGTTTTGCACGCTCTTGATCTTGGTTCGAATTTCCTTGATTCCGGCCATCGCTCTTTCCTGAAAGGGCGTTATGACAGAGCCCGGATGGGCTCTGCATTACGTATGGATACTGAAGCAATCACGCTTCATCACCCTAAACAGTCAAACTTAAAAAGCACCGTGCTTTTTGAACTCTTGTATGGCTGCGGCCAACTCGGCTTCGTCGTCCTTGGACAATTCTTTCTTGTCTTCGATACGCTGAATCAGACTTTCGTTCTTCGACTTCAAGTGATCCTTGAGCGCTTTTTCGAAAGGCAGAATCTGATCGACTTCCAGGTCGTCGAGGTAGCCGTTGTTGACCGAATACAGCGTTACGGACAGTTCCCAGACTTGCAGCGGCTGATACTGGGGCTGCTTGAGCAGCTCGACCACACGCTTGCCGCGCTCGAGCTGGCGACGGGTCGCGTCGTCCAGGTCGGAGGCAAACTGGGCAAAAGCGGCCAGTTCGCGGTACTGGGCCAAGTCGGTACGAATACCGCCGGACAGCTTCTTGACTACCTTGGTTTGCGCCGCGCCACCCACACGCGACACCGAGATACCGGCGTTGATGGCGGGACGTACCCCGGCATTGAACAAGTCGGTTTCAAGGAAGATCTGGCCGTCGGTAATGGAGATGACGTTGGTCGGAACGAAGGCCGAGACGTCGCCGGCTTGCGTTTCGATGATGGGCAGCGCCGTCAGTGAACCCGTCTTGCCCTTGACTTCGCCGTTGGTGAACTTTTCAACGTACTCGGGGTTGACGCGCGCGGCACGCTCGAGCAAGCGCGAGTGCAGGTAGAACACGTCGCCGGGGTAGGCTTCGCGGCCCGGCGGACGGCGCAACAGCAGCGAGACCTGGCGATAGGCCCAGGCTTGCTTGGTCAGATCGTCATAAATGATCAGGGCGTCTTCGCCACGGTCGCGGAAGTATTCGCCCATGGTGCAGCCCGAGTAGGCCGACAGGTACTGCATGGCGGCCGAGTCGGACGCCGCGGCGGCCACGATAATGGTGTATTCCAGCGCGCCGTGCTCTTCGAGCTTGCGGACGACGTTACTGATGGTGGAGGCTTTCTGCCCGATGGCGACGTACACGCAGGTAACGTTCTTGCCCTTCTGGCTGATGATCGTGTCGACGGCAACAGCCGTTTTACCGGTTTGGCGGTCGCCAATGATCAGCTCGCGCTGGCCACGGCCGATAGGCACCATGGAGTCGATGGCCTTGATGCCGGTTTGCAGCGGTTGCGACACCGACTGGCGGGCAATCACGCCGGGCGCGACTTTTTCGATGATGTCGGTGGCTTTGGCATTGATGGGGCCCTTGCCGTCGATGGGCATGCCCAGCGCGTCGACGACGCGTCCGCGCAGCTCGGGGCCGACCGGCACTTCAAGAATGCGGCCGGTGGTCTTGACCGGATCGCCTTCCGACACGCCGGTGTAGTCGCCCAGAATAACGGCGCCGACAGAGTCACGCTCGAGGTTGAGCGCGAGTCCGAACACGTTATTCGGAAATTCAAGCATTTCGCCTTGCATCACGTCGGACAAACCGTGGATGCGGGTAATACCGTCGGTCACGGAAACGACCGTGCCTTGCGTGCGAACGTCGGTCGACGCGCCCAAGCCTTCGATGCGGCTTTTGAGCAGTTCGCTGATCTCTGACGGGTTAAGTTGCATGTTCAGACTCCTGGAATCCTGTTATCCGGCGCGCGTCAGGCGGCCAGAGTATCGCGCATGCGGGCCAGTTGGGCCTGCACAGACGTATCAAGTACTTGATCGCCAACCGTTACGCGCACGCCGCCGATCAGGTCGGCATCCACGGTAACAGCCGGTTTGAGCTTGAGGCCGAATTTCTTTTCCAGCCCCGACACAAGCTGCTGCACCTGATCGTCGCTGAGCGCATAAGCGCTGCGAATATCAGCCAGCGCGGTGCCTTCGTGCTGGTTTTTCAATACTTCGAATTGCTCGGCAATTTGCGGCAAAACCAGAATACGGTTGTTGCTGACCAGCAATTCGATGAAATTTCGCGCCTGAGCCGACAGCGGTGATTTGATCAGGCCCGCAAACAGCTCGATGCGCTGAGCGGCGTTAAGCCGCGGATCGGTCAGCGCTTCGCGCACGTCTTCCTGGCCTGCCACCTGTGCAAGCTCGGATACCAGACCTGACCACGACTCCAGGCTGCTGGCCTGGTCGTTGCGAGCCGTTGTGAACAACGCCTCGGCGTATGGTCTGGCAATAGTCGATAGTTCAGCCATGGCCTGCCCTGAGTTTAGAGTTGCGCCTTGAGCTGTTCCAACAGCTCGGCGTGTGCCTGTGCGTCGATTTCTCGTTTGAGAATCTGCTCGGCGCCTTTAACCGCAAGCACGGCGACATCGGCACGCAAGCTTTCGCGTACGCGCTGGGCCTCTTGGGCCGCATCTTGCTGAGCCTGGGCAACAATGCGCGCTTTCTCGGCTTCGGCTTCGCGGCGAGCCTGATCGATAAGAGCGGCAGCCTGCTTCTCGGCTTCGACCATGCGAGCATGGTTTTCTGTTTTTGCAGATGCCTCGATCAGGCTGATGCGCGCCTGGGCCTGGGCCAGATCGGCCTTGCCCTTGTCGGCGGCTGCTAGGCCGTCGGCAATTTTCTGGCGGCGATCATCCATTGCTTTCGTGAGGGGAGGCCATACGAATTTCATCGTAAACCAGCCCAACACGAAAAACACGATCATCTGAAAAAAGAGAGTCGCGTTTAAATTCACGGTCGTTTCCCTTTATTACCACGGGTGTCAGGCAGCCCTGCTGCATAACACTGGATGTCCAAGCCGCAGGCCGGCGGCAACGGCCGGCTGCAGCTGCTTAACCCGCCGGCGGCGGGCCTGCAATGCTCTTATCCGACGAACGGATTGGCGAAAGCAAACAACATGGCAATACCAACACCGATCAGGAATGCAGCGTCGATAAGACCGGCCAACAGGAACATCTTGGTCTGCAAAGCGTTCATCAGTTCGGGCTGACGAGCCGAAGCTTCCAGATATTTACCGCCCATCAGAGCGATACCAATGCAAGCGCCGATAGCGCCAAGACCAATAATAATACCGCAAGCTAGAGCAACGAAAGCAACGTTGGTCATAACAACTCCTTGGTTAAAAACCGTGTAATCAAAAAGTCAAAAACTGCATCGCAAGAAAATCTTGCACCCCGGCCGGACGAAACTGCCCAGACCGAAAACTATTAATGGCCTTCGTGAGCCTGACCCACATATACCAAGGTCAGCATCATGAAGATAAAGGCCTGCAACAGCACGATCAGAATGTGGAAGATGGCCCACATGGATCCTGCCAGAACGTGCCCGATACCCAAGCCTATGCTTGCGCCATTAAATCCGGTCCATGCGCCGCCCAGCAAGGCAATCAGCATGAAGATGAGTTCACCGGCAAACATGTTGCCGAACAACCGCATGCCCAGCGACACCGACTTGGCGGCGTACTCGATGCAGTTCAGAAGAAAGTTGAACGGTGCCAGGAACAGGCCGGCGATGCCGGGCGCATGAAAGGGCGCCGTGAACAATTCTTTGACGAAGCCGCCAGGATGCTTGATCTTGATGCCGTAGTAGAACATCAGCAGCAACACGCCCAGCGACATGCCCATGGGCACGTTCAGGTCGGCCGTAGGCAGAATACGATGGTGATAAAGGATATCGCCGTGCTCGGCGCCCAGGCCGGTGGCCTTGAACACCCAGGCCAGGAAGTCGACCGGCACCAGGTCGAGCACGTTCATCAGGATGATCCACAGGAAGACCGTCAGCGCCAGGGGCGAGACGAAGCGGCGGGAGACCTCGCTGGGAACAATGCTTTTGGCTTGCTCTTCGACCATGTCGACGAGCATTTCGATGGATGTCTGGAAGCGGCCGGGAACACCGGCGGTGACGGCCTTGGCGGCGCGCCACAAGACAAATACGACAATCAAGCCCATCAAGATGGACCAGAACAAGGAATCGAAATTGACCACACCGAAGTCCGCGATGGCGGACTGCTTTTCACCGATGCTGTTCAGGTGAACCAAATGGTGTTGAATGTACTCAGACTGGGGCGAAGTATTGCTAGCAGCAGCCATCTGTAACCTTATCCTGTATGCTTGAATCAGGGCCGGTTGGCCCTACGAATTAACTTGCGGCTATGGCAACCTGCGAAACAACAACAGCAGCACATAGCCTTTTAAAACACATAACAACCCGAACAGCATGGCGGGCCAAACCAGCCAGCCGCGCCCCAGCCATGCGGCAAGGCCCAGCACCACCACCGCCGACCCAAGCTTGAACGCCTCGCCCACGAAAAAGGTGAACGGACTGGACTTGAGCGGCCCAAACAAACCAACCAGCAGGCGCAACGCAAACAGGGCGTTGGGCACAAAATAAGCAGCGGCGCCAATAAAGGCCGAAACCGCTGCAGCACCGCCCGCCACCAGCCACGAAACCAGCACCGCCATACCCAGCATCGCCGCCTGGGCGGCAAGCGTGCGGACGATTCCGCTGCTTGCGCGCCGGGTAATGGCCGCGCGATCCTGATCTGTCAGCACGAGCCGGGGGACATCGCTATCACCCTGGGCATAATCTTGATTCATTGCTGGCGACCGCCATTGTGGCCAAAACAAAACCTGGTTGAACCGCCCTGCACGACCCCGCAAAAAACTTGATGCGGATCAAATAGTGCGGCCGTCAAACTCATAGAGTATAGCTTTATTTTTCATATGTAAGCAACTTGTCAGGTGCACGGCCTGTTGCGCGTGCCCATCACCGTGCGTGCCCGCAACACGTTTTACAGGGCCGGCCAGGCCCTGCTCCCTGACAGGCTTATTGGTGCTTGAATTCCGGCTTACGCTTCTCGACAAAGGCCTTCATGCCCTCTTTCTGGTCCTCGGTGGCGAACAGCGCATGGAAGTTGCGGCGCTCGTACATCAACGTGTCGTTCAACGAGCCTTCATAGGCCATATTGACGCATTCCTTGGCCATGATGACGGAGGGCAAGGACATCGACGCAATAACCGTGGCGGCTTCGATTGCTTCGTCCATCAGCTTATCGAGCGGCACGACCCGCGACACCAGCCCGGCGCGCTCGGCTTCGGCCGCATCCATCATGCGCGCGGTCAGGACCAAGTCCATGGCTTTGGCTTTGCTGATGGCGCGCGGCAGACGCTGCGTGCCGCCGAAACCGGGGATCACCCCCAGCTTGATCTCGGGCTGCCCGAACTTGGCGTTGTCGGCGGCAATGATGAAATCGCACAGCATGGCCAGCTCGCAGCCGCCGCCCAGGGCATAGCCCGCCACGGCCGCAATAATGGGCTTGCGCACGCGCTTAAGCCCTTCCCAATTGCCGCCCAGATAATCCTGCTTGTAGACGTCCATGTAGGACCAGCCCTGCATGGCGCCAATATCGGCGCCGGCGGCAAATGCCTTTTCACTGCCTGTCAGTACGATGGCGCCGATGTTTTCGTCGGCATCGAAGGCCCGCAACGCGTCGGCCAGTTCATCGATCACCTCGTTGCTCAGGGCGTTCAATGCCTTGGGCCTGTCCAGCGTAAGCAAACCCACGCGACCGCGAACTTCGACTTTTACCAATGGCGCATTCATGCTGTCTCCTTGCACAGTAATATAAGAATATGAAAAAACGAACTCTACTTTATAGCGTAACGCCTTTTGATCCATCCGGTCATCGTCTGAAGGTGCGCCTGACCATTGCCCAACCCGACCCAGACGGACAGGAGCTGTCAATGCCTGCCTGGATACCGGGCAGCTATCTTATTCGAGATTTCTCGCGGCAGATAGAAACCATACAGGCTTTCAGCCGGGGCCAGCCTGTTGCCATCGCCAAGACAGGCAGCCATACCTGGCGCTGCGCGCCCAGCGCCGCCCCGCTGTCGGTGGAATACACGGTCTATGCGTGGGACTTGTCCGTACGCGGCGCCCACGTCGACGAATCGCACGCTTTTTTCAATGGCACCAGCGTATTCCTGGCCGTGTCGGGCCAGACCCAAGACGTCTGCCATGTAGAGCTTTGCCCGCCGCCACATACCAAGAAGTGGAAGGTATACACCAGCCTGCCGGAAGCTGCCGGCCATCCGCGCGCTGCAAAGCGGCACGGTTTCGGCCTGTATGCAGCGCCCGACTACGATGCCCTGATCGACCACCCCGTTGAAATGGGCACACCCCAGGTCGTGCAATTCACGGCGCACGGCGCCGAGCACGAAATGGTCTTCACCGGCGTGATTCCCAAGCTTGACCTGGCGCGCATTGCGGGCGATGTCCAGAAGATTTGCGCGGCGCAGATCGAGCTGTTCGAGCCGCAGGCGCGGCGCGCCCCATTCCTGGAGAGCGCCAACCGCTACGTGTTCATGACCATGGTCACCGGCGACGGCTACGGCGGCCTGGAGCATCGTGCCTCGACGGCCCTGATGGCCTCGCGCAACGACTTGCCGGTGCGCGGGCGGGACGATGCGGGCGCGGGCTACCAAACCTTCCTGGGCCTGGTCAGCCACGAATACTTCCATACCTGGAACGTCAAGCGCATCAAGCCGGCCGCCTTTGCCCCCTACGACCTGAGCCGCGAAACACACACCAGCCTGCTCTGGGTGTTTGAAGGCTTTACGTCGTACTACGATGACCTGATGCTGTTGCGTTCGGGCACGATCAATGAAAACGACTACCTGCGCCTGCTGGGCAAGGTCATCAGCAATGTCAGGCGCGGCGCGGGCCGCCTCAAGCAAAGCGTGGCGGAAAGCTCTTTCGATGCTTGGACGCGCTACTACAAGCAGGACGAAAACTCCCCCAACGCGCTGGTCAGCTACTACACCAAGGGCTCGCTGGTCGCGCTGGGGCTGGACATCACCCTGCGCCACGCCACCTCCGGCACCCGCTCGCTGGACGATGTGATGCGGCTGCTATGGCAACGTTTTGGCCGCGACTTTTATCAGGGCGGGGGCCAGGGCATCGCCGAAGACGCCATGCCCGCCCTGATTCAAGAAGCCACCGGGGTTGACACCCGCGACTTCATCGCCCGCTACGCCTATGGCCGCGAGGATGTGCCGCTGGAGCGGCTGCTGCCGCTGCAAGGCATCGCCATGAACTGGAAAGCGGCCTCGGCGGCGCCGGCCCTAGATGCACGGCTGCGCAGCAGCCACGGCGAAACACAGATCGCGACCGTGTACGAAGGGGGCCGCGCCCATGCCGCAGGCTTGTCCGCCGGCGATACGCTGCTTGCCATTAATGGCTTGCGGGTGACGGACACCGCCTCGGCAGAGCGATTGCTGGGCGCCTACCAAGCCGGCGACGAGGTGGATGTGCACGTGTTCCGACGCGATGAACTCAGGGCATTCCGGCTTGGGCTGGGCGAGCCCGCTGCGACGGAGTGTGTGCTTGAACGCAAGGGGTAGGCGGCGTTAAGGCTGCTGCGTTAATGGTGCTTGCGGCGTTGCCGGAATGGGGGGCTCTGTTTTCGTGTTCTAAAGACGTTGCCGGGCGCAGGCTGTTCTTTTTCGTGTTCTGAAGACGTTGCCGGGGGCGGGTGAGGGCCGCTCCGGCTTCGCGCGCTACGGCCTTGGCTGTGCCAAGGCTACCCGTTTTAGCCCTTTAAATCGTTGCGGGCGTGGAACTCGCCCGAATGGACAGCCACTGGCTGTCCATCAACCCGGGCTCAAACAGCCACGCCCTTGCCTCACCGATTTAAAGGGCTAAAACGGCGTGCGCGAGGCGCCTACGCAGCCCTCACCCGCCCCCGGCAACTCTGGCAGCGCAAGCCTTAAAGGCACCGTAGCAGTTTTTCTTGATTGGCCCGCACGACAGAAAACCCAAAACCTTCAAGCCTTCGACGGTATTAAAAGGCTGGCGTGGCAAGGGCTGTGCAGGCGCCTCGCGCACGCCGGTTCAGGCACGCAAATCGTGGATTCAAGAGTGCGGCCTGCTTGAGGCCGACGCATGTCGGGCCACTGGCCCGACCGGCCGAGTTCCGCACTCGCCACGATTTGCGTGCCTGGACCGGGCAGCCCTGGCGCAGCCAGGGCCGTAGCGCGCGAAGCCGGAACAGCCCTTGCCACGCCAGCCTTTCTAAAGAACCTGCACGATTGGCATATCCACAGGAGGCACATCAAAAACCAAAAACAACGGCCGTCAAGCTAAACCGCCGCTTCGATGCGCGCCTGGATCGCCTTCGCCGCCGTCACCCCATCGGCCAGCGCCGTCACCACGCATGGATGCTGGCGCTGCGCCACCTCGCCAATGGCATAGACACCGGCGCAGCTCGTTTGCGCCGTCTGCATATCGGTCGCAATAAACCCTCGCGCACTGCGATGCAAACCCAGGCCATCCGCGAACTGCGTGCAAGGCTCCCAGCCGTAGAACACCATGATCACATCAAAGCGTTCGCCATTCACCGTACGCGCCGCGGGGTCCACCGTATACGGCCCCAGCGTCATGTTGCCCGCATCAAACCGCCGTACAAACTGCCGCTGCGCCCGCAGGCTGCGCGCGTACACACGCACGCTGGCCGCACCCCGCTCCTGCGCATACAAGGCGTTTTCAAACGCGTTATCGCCTCCACCCAACACCGCCACCCGCTTGCCGTGGAAATCCTGGGCCACCACATGCGCGCCCGGACCGATCAGCACCCCTTCGGCGGCAGCCCCGGTACGCCCGTCCTGCGGAAACAGGCCACGCGCGCGCACGCCGGTGGCCAGCACCAGATAACGCGCCCGCAGCGGCTCGGCAAGCCCGGTGCCCGCCACCACAAAGCCGTCGGCAACAAGGCGCACGCCTTCGACCACACACGACAGATGGGTGGGCACACCAGCCTGCGCCAGGCTCAGTGCCAGATTGTCGGCCACTTCAGGCCCCGTCATGGCGGGCAGCGACGCGTTCCATTCGTCTACAAACGGATTGCGCCGGCACAGTCCGCCTATCGACTCGCTGGCCTCGACCAGCACAGGCGCCAAGCCCAGGCGCGCCAGCCACACGGCACACGACACGCCCGCCGGGCCGCCGCCAATAATGGCCGCGTCATACTTTCCCTTACCCGCACTCATATCGATTCCAGCCTACCGTTTAGTCTCTGCCCGCCACGCCGCGCTGGTCCGCCGGCAGCCGGCCGGGCGCGCTCGCGGCGCTAAAGCACTACAATTCCTGTAATTCTACAAGGCCTCACTGCTATGCCCACCCGCCGCATCTTCTTCAGCCAGCTCGCCCTGGACGCACGCATTGGTATCCTGGAACATGAGTTGCGCGCCACCCAGCCGCTGCACATCGACGCGGAGTTCGACGTCGATATCACCCAGGAAGTGCACGACCAGAATATCCAGACCGTGCTGGACTACCGTTTGCTGCGCCATGCCATCGTCGACGAATGCACCCAGGCCCATGTGAATTTGCTGGAAACCCTGAGCGAGCGCGTCGTCCAGCGGATACTGGATGAATTCCCGCAAGTGCAGCTTGTCAAGATACGCATCAGCAAGCCCCTGGCGTTTTCCGATTGCGCCGCCGTAGGCATTGAACTGCAACGCAGCCGCTGACATTTTTTTATTTTTATTGCCATGCACGCCGACACCCTTCGCCCCGCCACCGCCGATCAGGACACCGCCGCCGACAGCCGACGCACGCAAAAGCAGCGCGTCAATGAAAACAAGCTGGCCAAGCGCCTGATACGCGAAACAGGCCGCGCCATTACCGACTTCAATATGATCGAAGAGGGCGACAAGGTCATGGTGTGCCTGTCGGGCGGCAAGGATTCGTACAGCATGCTGGACATCCTGCTGACGCTCAAGGCCCGCGCGCCGATCAACTTTGACATCATCGCCGTCAACCTGGATCAGAAACAGCCTGGCTTCCCCGACCACATCCTGCCGGATTACCTGCGCTCGCTGGGCGTGCCTTTTCACATTGAAACCCAGGATACCTACTCCATCGTCACGCGCGTGATCCCCGAAGGGAAAACCATGTGCTCGCTGTGTTCGCGCCTGCGGCGCGGCATTCTGTACCGCGTTGCATCCGAACTGGGCGCCACCAAAATTGCGCTGGGCCACCACCGCGACGACATTCTGGGCACTTTCTTCCTGAACCTGTTCTACGGCGGGCGCATGAAGGCCATGCCGCCCAAGCTCATGTCCGACGATGGCCAGCATATTGTGATCCGCCCGCTGGCCTATGTTCCCGAGAAAGACATCATTGCCTACGCACAACTCAAGCAGTTTCCGATCATTCCCTGCAATTTGTGCGGCTCGCAGGAAAACCTCAAGCGCAAAGAGGTCGGCCGCATGATCGCTGAATGGGACAAGCACTTCCCCGGGCGCTCATGGAATGTATTCGGCGCCTTGTCGCGCGTGGTGCCCACGCACCTGATGGATAAGGACCTATTCGACTTTGCCGGCCTTGCCGCCACCGGCCAGCCGGACGACAATGGCGACAAGGCTTTCGATGAAGACCCGCTCGAGCCGCCCATGGGCCTGTACCCGGACCCGGACGATATTCCAACCGTACGGCGCGGCATCGCGCCGCCCAACGCCTACAAGGAGTCTGCCTAGTGGCACCAAGAAACAGACACACCTTCATCCATCACGTTTTCCTCCCCTCTTTTTTCGCCGTGCTCATCTTGTTGATGGGCACGGTGTTCACCCCCAGCGCCACCGCCCAGACCGATCCGGCCACGGCCGACAATGACCCGTCCTATGCCGCGCTGGCCGACCTGCTCGAAAACGACAAGGCGCGCGACAAGCTCATTGAACAATTGCGCGGCCTGGCGCCAGAAGGCGAAGCAAGCCGGGGCGCCGGCGCCGCCCCATCGGAACAGACCCCTGTCCAGCGCGATCCCGCCGATCTGCCTCTGTCGCAGCGCCTGGCCGTAGGCCTGCAAACCTTCACCGCCGGCGTCCTGCACGACACGGCCGCGACCATGACCGCCGTGCGGGCAGCCATCAGCGGCAAGCCCGTCCCCGGCAACCACCTGCGCGCATCCTTGCCCGCCCTGCGCATACTGCTGTTCACGATACTGGGTACGCTGCTGGCCTATTTTGTCTTTCGCACGCTGGCCAAATTCGGCTTTGCCCGCCTGAACAGCTGGATTCTGAACGACAGCAAAGGAAAAGCCGGCCCCTCGGCCCAGCAGCCGTCCGATATGGCGCCCGCCGTCAAGCGGTACCGTTATGCCGCACTGGCGCTGAGCCGCAGGCTGCTGGGCGTACTGGCCGCCTTCCTGATCGATGTGGCCGCGTCCCTGTTGGCGGCACTGGCCGGCTATGTGCTGTCCACCGCCCTGTCGGGCGGCCACAGCGGCGACACCCTGTTCGCCCTGCAGTTCCTGACCGCCTTTGTCATGATAGAAATCGCCAAGTCGGTTTCACGGGGCATATTCGCCACCCGCTACGATCAGCTCAGGCTGCTGCCGCTATCGCCTGAAGCGGCCGCCTACTGGAATCACTGGCTCACACTGCTGATCGGCTTGACGGGTTACGGGCTGCTGGTCGTCGTGCCCATCGCCGAAGCAGTCTTCCTGCCCGCCGCCGCCAAGATCATCGGCCTGATCATCATGCTGGGCGTCTATATTTACGGCGTACGCGTGGTATGGAAGAACCGCAAGGCGGTACGGGCCGGACTGGTGCAGCGGGCCGAACAATCCAGCACCGCCCTATTCGGCACCCTGCTTCGTGTGCTGGGACGCGTCTGGCACCTGATCGCGCTGGCCTACTTTACGATGCTGCTGGTCGTCAGCCAGGCGGACCACGACCAGGCCCTGGCTTTCATGGCGCGCGCCACCATACAAACGGTTGCCGCGGTGGTGATCGGCCTGATCCTGGCGGCGGCGCTGTCGTCCTTGCTGTCGCGCCGCATCCAGCTGCCGGACGATTGGCGCCGCGCCCTGCCTTTGCTGGAGACTCGCATCAACGCCTATGTGCCGGCCACCCTGAAAACCCTGCGCCTACTGATCCTGATCACGGTGTCGCTGGTCGTCCTGGACGCCTGGCATGCATTCGATCTGCTTGCCTGGCTGGAGTCGGACAATGGCCGGGCGACCGTGGCGCTGGTCTTCCGGGTAGGGATTATTCTGGCCCTGGCAGCGCTGAGCTGGACCGTGCTGGCCAGCCTGATCGAGCATCGCCTGGGCATATCCAGCGGCACCCACCGGCCCAGCGAACGCGAGAAAACGCTCCTCATGCTGTTCCGCAACGCGGCCGCCGTGGTCATTGCCACCATGACCGTGCTGATCGTGCTGTCCCAGATCGGCATCAATATCGGACCGCTGATTGCCGGCGCGGGGGTTGCCGGCCTGGCCATCGGCTTTGGCGCCCAGAAGCTGGTTCAGGACGTGATTACCGGTGTCTTCATCCAGCTGGAAAATGGCATGAACCAGAACGACGTGGTCGAGCTGGCCGGTATTTTCGGCACCGTCGAGAAGATCACCATCCGCTCGGTCGTGATTCGCACGCTGGACGGCGGCTATCACCTGATCCCTTTCTCGACCATCGACAAGCTGACCAACCATACGCGCGACTACGGCTACCACTATGGCGAGTACAACGTCGCGCACCGCGAGAACGTCGATGAGGCCATCGCGCAGCTGGAACTGGCCTTCAAGGATCTGATGGACGATCCGGCGCTTGCGCGCGAGGTGCTGGAAGATATTTCCATACCCGGCGTAACGGGCCTGACCGACCGCGGTTTCACCATACGCGTACTGATCAAGACCACGCCGGGCAACCAGTGGGCCATACAGCGCGGCTTCAACCGGCTGGTCAAGCAGCGCTTCGACGCCGCCGGCATCGAACTGCCCTACCCGCAGACCGTGCTGCATTTCGGGCGCGACAAGCTGGGTTATGCCGCCCCCGTGGACGTACGCGGCGTCGACGCCCTGAAACACTCAACGGGGCCAACACCCGCAGCCGGGCAGACCATGCGGCCAGCCCTGGATGAAGGTAGTTGAAGCGTTGAAGGCTTGCCCGGCCTTGGCCGGGCGCCCCCAGGTCAGGTGCTGGAGGACGCCTGGCCTGGCCCGGGCGCAATGCCGTCCCAATGGGGGCCCGGCACGTGGATATCGAAAAGCTCCAGCACGCGGGCCACGGTGTGATCGACCATGTCGTCCAGCGTTTCAGGATGATGATAGAAGGCCGGTAGCGGCGGAAAGATGATGCCGCCCATTTCAGTCACGGCCGTCATATTGCGCAGATGCGCCAGATTCAGCGGCGTTTCCCGCACCATCATGACCAGCCGCCGGCGCTCTTTGAGCGTGACGTCGGCCGCGCGCGTGATCAGATTGTCGGACAAGCCATGCGCTACAGCGGCCAACGTGCGCATGGAGCACGGCACCACCACCATGCCCGCCGTGGCAAAGCCGCCGCTGGACAGCGTGGCGCCCACATCGCGGAAGCTGTAGACGCGATCCGCCAGGGCATGGATGTCCTGGCGGGTCTGGTTCAGTTCGTATTTGATATTGAGCACACCCGGCGGGGACACCACCAGGTGCGTTTCAACATCGGTAACGGCACGCAGCGCCTGCAGCATGCGCACGGCGTAAATGGCGCCCGTGGCACCGGTTACCCCGACAACCAGCCGGCGTTTGCTGGTCACGCAAGCGCCCCGGCCTCTTTCAATACGTTGCCGAGCTCGCCGTTTTCGTACATTTCAGCAATGATGTCGGAACCGCCGATGAACTCGCCCGCCACATACAACTGGGGAATGGTCGGCCAGTTGGAGTATTCCTTGATGCCTTGGCGCACTTCCTCGTCGTCCAGCACATTGACCGTCACCAGCTTGGTCACGCCGGAAGCCTTCAACACCTGAATGGCGCGGCCGGAAAAACCGCACTGCGGAAACTGGGCCGTGCCCTTCATAAACAGCACAACCGGATTGGCCGTGACCGTTTCACGGATGAAATCTTGAACTTCGCTCATGATGCTCTTTCCAGGAAAAAGTGGATGGTCTGGATGACTATCCTTCATTATATATACCGCCGGTCACCCGTTCGATGCCGGCCAGATCGGGCAGGCTGGCCACCTGCGTGAAACCCGCCAGCCGCAACAACTGCCGCAACGCCTGCGCCTGATCCCAGCCATGCTCCATGAACAGCGCGCCCCGCGGCGCCAGCTTCGCGCCGGCCCCTTGCACAATCGCACGCAAGGCCGCAAGGCCGTCGTGACCGTCCGTCAGGGCCAGCCTGGGTTCGAACCGCACATCGCCCTGCGCCAGATGCGGATCGCCGGCGGCAATATACGGCGGATTCGACACAATCAGGTCAAAGCCACTATGGCCAGCCAGGGCATCGTACCAACTCCCGTGCAAAAACTCGACCCGGGCCCCCAACTGCTGCGCATTCAACCGCGCAAGCGCCAGGGCATCGGGGCTGACATCGCTGGCGAACACCGTTGCCGCCGGGCAAGCCAGAGCAATCGAAATGGCGATGGCCCCCGTACCTGTACCCAGATCAAGCACCCTGGGCGTGGCGCGTTCACGAAGATAGTCTAACGCAGTCTCGACCAGAAGTTCAGTCTCTGGCCGGGGAATCAGCGCGGCGGGCGTCGCCTTGAAATCATGCCCCATGAATTCCCGCGAACCCAGGATATAGGCCATGGGCTCGCCTGCCTGGCGGCGCTCCTGCAGCGCCAGAAAGCGCGTGACGGCTTCCGGGGCCAAAGGGTCCCGGTCGTGGGCAATCAGCCAGGCGCGCGGCACCTGCAATACATGCTGCCACAGCATGTGCACCTCCAGCCGGGGCAGCGGACTGCCTTGCGACACGCTGTGCACGCTATCCATGCCCATGCCGCCTAGCCGTGCCCCAGGGCGGCCAACTGCTCGGCCTGATGCTCGGCCCGCAGCGCACCCGTCAGCTCGTCCAGGTCGCCTTCCATGATGTTGCCCAACTTGTACAGCGTCAGGTTGATGCGGTGATCCGTTACCCTGCCCTGCGGATAATTGTAGGTGCGTATGCGTTCGGAGCGGTCGCCCGTGCCCACCAGGCTCTTGCGCTGCGCGGCCTCTTTGTCGTGCTGCTCTTGCTGCTGCTTGTCTTTCAGGCGGGCCGCCAGCACCTGCATGGCCTTGTCTTTGTTGCGATGCTGCGAACGGTCGTCCTGGCACTCCACCACCAGTCCCGTGGGCAGATGGGTAATGCGCACCGCGGAGTCGGTCTTGTTGATGTGCTGGCCGCCCGCGCCACTGGCACGGAAGGTGTCGATGCGTAAATCCGACGAGTTGATCACAATGTCGCTTTGCTCGTCCGCCTCGGGCAGCACCGCCACCGTGCAGGCCGACGTATGAATGCGGCCCTGCGTTTCAGTCTCGGGCACACGCTGCACGCGGTGCGCACCCGACTCGAACTTCATCTGGCCATAGACCCCATCGCCATCCACGCGCGCAATCACTTCCTTGTAGCCGCCGATCTCGGACTCATTGGCCGACATCAGCTCGACGCGCCAGCCTTTGTTTTCGGCATAGCGGCTGTACATGCGCAGCAGATCACCGGCAAACAAGGCGCTTTCGTCGCCCCCCGTGCCTGCGCGGATTTCCAGGAAAACACTGCGACTGTCATCGGGGTCGCGCGGCAGCAGCAGCACCTGCAGCTCGGCTTCCAGCGCCTCTATCCTGCTTTTGCCCAGCTTCAGCTCTTCCTCGGCCATCGCCCGCATATCGGGATCAGACATCATTTCCTGCGCCGCTTCGATATCGCCTTCGGTCGCCAGAAAACTGTTGAAGACCGTCACCACAGGCTCGAGCTCGGCACGCTCGCGCGTTATTTTCCGGTACCGGTCCATATCGCCGGCAATTTCGGGTTCAGCCAACAGGGCATCGACTTCGATCAATCGGTGAGCCAATTGCTCCAACCGATCGCGCATGGAAGATTTCATAAGTAAAAAGGAGTTTAAGCAGTTGAAGAACGCGGGCGCGGCCTGGCGGGTACAGCCACAGCGTCGCTAACGGCGGCGTTCTGTCGTGGGAAGCAGGCGCGGCAGCAGCGCAAGCAATTGTTGGCGTTCTTCGCTTTCACTGCGGTTCAGCGCGGCCAAGGGGCCGTGCATATACTTTTGAGTCAGGCCGTGGGCCAGTTGCTCCAGCACCAGCTCGGGCGATTCGCCTCGGGCCAGCAGGCGGCGGGCGCGTTCCAGTTCGTTCTGGCGAACCTGTTCGGCCGCCTGTTGGAAGTCAATGATGGCGGGCACGATTTCGCGCGATTGCAGCCAATGCATGAAATGCTGCACCCGCGTTTCGATGATGGCCTCCGCCTGCACCACCGCCGCGCGGCGCGCGTCAGTGCCGCTTTGCACCATGCGGCCCAGATCGTCGACCGTGTACAGGTAGACGTCGGCCAGGCGCCCGACTTCGGTTTCGATATCGCGCGGCACGGCCAGATCGACCATGACCATGGGACGATGGCGCCGGGAGCGGGTAGCCCGTTCGACCATCCCTAGGCCAAGGATGGGCAAGGTGCTTGCCGTACAGGACACGATGACATCGAAATCGGACAACTTGTCGGGGATATCGGACAGCTTCATGGTTTTTGCCACGAAGCGGGACGCCAACAAATCGGCGCGTTCCAGCGTGCGGTTGGCCACCACCATGTGCTTGGGCTGCAGGGCCGCGAAGTGGGTGGCGCAAAGCTCGATCATTTCGCCCGCGCCAATGAACAGGACGCTGGCCTGCGACAAATCGCCAAATACGCGTTCGGCCAAACGCACCGCCGCGGCGGCCATCGATACCGAGTGCGCCCCAATGGCGGTTTGCGAGCGCACTTCCTTGGCAACCGAGAACGTGCGCTGGAACAGTTGATGCAGCAAGGTGCCCAGGGCGCCGGCCTGTTCGGCCGCGCGCACCGCGTCTTTCATCTGGCCCAGTATCTGCGGCTCGCCCAGCACCATGGAGTCCAGGCCGCTGGCTACCCGGAACGCGTGGCGAACCGCCGCATTCTGTTGATATTGATACAGGTGCGGCTGCAGGCTGCCTGCTTCAAGGCGGTTGAAATCGGCCAGCCAGGCCGGCATATGTTCTTGCACCTGCGGCTCGGCCGCACAGTAGATTTCCGTGCGATTACAGGTGGAAAGAATGGCGGCTTCTTTGACCAACGAGCCAAACGTGGCGCGCAGGCCATCGAGCGCAGGCTTGAGGACGTCAAGCGGAAACGACACGCGCTCGCGCACCGAAACCGGAGCGGAGACGTGATTGAGACCGAAAGTTAAGACATCGACAGACATGGCCGTTTAAAAAAGTCGCAAGTACTTGAAACAAGTTGGATTATAGTCGCCTTACGGGTTTTTACTGAAATATCCGTTTGCGATGGCGCAAGCTTTAGGTAAGATGGCCGGTTTCGCGTGGCGCAAAGCACACATTTTTATTTTCGTGTATTATTTCGCCTTTCGATGGCCTGGTAGCTCAGTCGGTAGAGCAGAGGATTGAAAATCCTTGTGTCGGTGGTTCGATTCCGCCCCAGGCCACCAGAATGCTCAAGCCCTTGATTCTTATGGAGTCAGGGGCTTTTTCTTTGCGTGACTGCCCGCGCACCCCGCGTTGCCCTTCAGCTCGCTCCTTGCTTTGCTGGTGAAGGACCGATTTGTTTGTCGCTCTTAAACAGAGCAGGATTAAATCCTATAACATCTTGAAGGAGTGCCGATCATGCGCACGACCCAACAATTCAGCATCACCTTGCCGAACGAAATGGCGGATGTAGTCAAGGCCAAGGTTGCCACCGGCGAGTAGCCACTGAAAGCGAAGTTATCCGAGACGGCCTGCGCACGCTTCTGGCCCGCGACCGCGCCGTGGAAACATGACTGCGTGAGCAAGTCGTTCCGGCCGCACAGGCGCTGAAGGCCGCGCCCGAAAATGCGCTGTCAGCAGATCAGGTGCGTGAACACTTGGCGAAGAAGCGCCGCAGCCGCACGGGTACGGACGGGGCGTGAGCTACACCGTTCAGTTTGCGCCACAAGCCTTGGCGCAACTCGATGCCATTGAGGACTACATCGTGCATGCGGGTTCGCCACGCACGGCGGCGCACTATGTCGATGCCATCGTCTCCTACTGCGAGAGTCTGGCGACATTTCCGCATCGTGGCATACAGCGCGACGATCTGCTGCTGTCATCCTGATTATTTGCAAGCAGCAGCGCATCTCAATGGTAGTCCGACTCGCGCTGATGACGCACGGCCAGTATTGTCACGATGTCGTCGGGCTCGATCTCGAAAAGCGCCACATATCCAGCGGCGCCAAACGAGATCACCAGCTCGCGCAGATAAGGGGCGTGGGCCGATGCCTTGCGGCATGTAAACGGGAACTGCTTCAATAAATCGATCGCCTGGACAATACGCGCCAAGGCCCGCTCAGCTAACTCCGTGCTGTGCGGGTCTTGCTCTAATGAGAATTCGTACAGCCTCACTAAGTCCGCCTCGGCTTCCTCCGTAAAACGAACGGTATAGCTCATGAGCGACTGGTACGCGCCTTGGCCGCATCCAGCTTGGCGTGCAATTTGCCCAATACCACATCGGCGTCGACATAGTGACCAGTCTGCCGGGCCCGGTCGCGCGAGGCCAAGCCACGCGCCAGGAAGGCTTCATTGGCTTTGCGTAGCTCAACCTGACTGCGTACGGCCTGTTCGATGAACTGCGACAGACTTTCTCCTTCACGCAAGACGCTTTCAGTGTCTTGGCGCAACTGCGGGTCAACCCTGAGCGGTGGAAATGTGGCGGTTTTCATACTACCCTCGGATACTTGCATAGCAATTGCGATACATTATAGGTCATTGCCAATCACATCGCCGAGCCGGCCACACCCAACCCGGCCAACCGTGGTACTCATCATGGTTGCACCTTATAGTGACGCGGATTAAATATAGAAATCCGTATTGAGAGGATCAATCCATGAAAACCACTCTCGACCTGAACGACACCTTACTCGCTGAAGCAAAAGTCGCCGCTGCGCGACAGCGCACGAACTTAACCCGTCTGATCGAGGAAGGGCAGCAGCTGCGCCTACAGAAGCAGCGGATGCCGGCCAAGCCCGTGCGCCTGCCTGTCTATCGTGGAAAGGGCGGCCTGATGCCTGGCCTTGATGGCCTAAGCAACAAAGCCTTGCTGGACGCTGCCGACCATGACGCCTGACGTCAATATTCTTGTCGCTGCTCCCCGCGGCACCCCAGCCGAAGTCTTCGGCGCTTTCCTCAAGCTGGGGCTAACGTCCTTCGGCGGCCCGATCGCGCACCTGGGCTATTTCCGCTCTGAATTCGTCGAGCGCCGCCGATGGCTGAGCGACCGCAGCTATTCGGATCTGGTGGCCTTATGCCAGTTCCTGCCTGGGCCGGCCAGCAGCCAGGTCGGCATGGCGCTGGGGCTAGGCCGCGCTGGCTGGCCGGGCCTGTTGGCCGCCTGGGCAGGCTTCACCCTGCCATCGGCAATCGCGTTGATTCTATTTGCCCTGGGAATCGCACAATATGAGGGCATGGCTGAATCCGGCTGGGTGCATGGGCTCAAAGTGGCGGCCGTGGCCATCGTGGCGCAAGCTGTGTGGGGGATGGCCAAGTCATTGTGCCCCGATCGCCCGCGCGCCGCGCTGGCCATCCTGGCGGCATTGCTGACTTTGGCCTTGCCATCGGCAACCGGGCAAATCGCCGCCATCATCGCTGCCGGGTTGATCGGCCGTTGGTGGCTGAAGCCTTCACAAGCGGCCTCAAGTCCGCCCGACAACTACTTCATATCACGCAAGCTGGGAATCTTGGCATTGCTGCTGTTCGCCACGCTGCTTATCGGGCTGCCACTGTGGGCGGCGGCCACGGGCTCATCCATGGCAGCGCTGCTGGAAGGGGTCTACCGCTCCGGCGCGCTCGTCTTTGGCGGCGGGCATGTTGTGCTGCCGCTGCTGCAAGCAACCGTGGTACCCAGCGGCGCAGTCAGCAATGCCGACTTTCTTGCGGGATACGGTGCTGCACAGGCCGTGCCAGGGCCGCTATTCACCTTTGCCGCTTATCTCGGCGCCATAGCCGAAGGGGCATTGAATGGCTGGACGGGCGGCCTGGCATTGCTGGGCATGATCTTTCTGCCCGGATTACTCGTGCTGATCGCTGCCTTGCCTTTCTGGGAAACCCTTCGCCACCGACCCGGCATCCAGACCGCAATGGCCGGTATCAATGCCGGCGTAGTGGGCATCCTCCTGTCAGCCCTTTATCATCCGGTGTGGACCAGCGCCATCCATAGCAAGGGTGATTTTGGATTGGCGCTGGCGGCATTCGGCCTATTGACCGCAGGACGCGCACCCCCGGCCATTGTTGTGGCGCTGGCCGGGTTGGCTGGATGGACCATGGCTGCCTGACGAAGTAACGCACCCGCGAAACAACCGCACCCGCAGCAGCTTGACCACAGTGACGGTGCTGGTCAGCCGCTTGCATCAAAGTCCACTGTGATTAGGTGCCGTCAGAACGGAGAAATCATGATCCATTACACAATGCTCGGAACGAACAACTTGGCGCGTTCCATTCGGTTTTACGACCCCTTGTTCCAGGAAATGGGAATGACCGTCCGCTGGCGCGATGAACAAATCACCTCATGGGGCTTGCCTGGCGACGCATCACAGCCTCTTTTCTTTGTCGGCTACCCGCGCGACAAGAAAGCGGCCTCTGTGGGCAACGGCTCGATGATTGCCTTTCGGGTAGAAGACCCGGCAAAGATCGACCGCCTGTATGCCCTCGCCCTGGAGCTCGGCGGAGCCGATGAAGGTCCAGCAGGCCCTCGGCCGGAGTATGGGGAAGCCCAGTATGCGGCGTACGTGCGCGACCCTGACGGGAACAAAATAGCGTTCGTCAATTATCGATTTTGATCATTCGGAACGCTCACCCTGATCGGCGCTCCACAAGATGGCCACGCCGACAAGCGAAGAAATAATGGAGCCGATGAAGATCGCCGCCTTGGCGGCGTCAAAATCGGCGGCGGCGGGGAATGCCTGGCCGGCAATGAACAGCGACATCGTGAAGCCTATGCCGGCAAGCGCCCCCGCGCCAGCGAGCTGGCGCCATGAATAGTCCGAGGGCTTCTTGGCCAGCCCCAGCCTGACCGCTACCCACGATGCGGCGAATAGTCCCAGCGGCTTGCCGACAACCAGTCCGGCGATGATGGCCAGGGCCAGCGAGCCATGCCCATCCATGATGCCCGGGGCAATCGCGACGCCCGCATTGGCCAACGCGAACAAAGGCAAGACGACGTAGCTGGAGCGGCTCCCAAGTATGCGCAATACACGGGCGGCGGGCGACTCCAATCGATCGTGCAGGGCGTCGAACGCCTTCAAGGCCGGCAAGGAAGGGCCGCTTTGCAAAACTTCCTCGCTGCGGCGGGCCTCCGCATTCAGGATGGCATCGGCCTGGGCGGTCAGCGCCACCATGTTCACGGGCGGCCGGGTGGGGATGAACAGGGCAAGCAGCACCCCAGCCAAGGTCGCGTGCAGTCCGCTTGCATGGACGCAGGCCCACAGCAAGATACCCACTGCGGCATAGGGGGCAACCCGGTAAATATGTGCGCGGTTCAGCAGGGCCAGGGCGCCGACAAGCAATACAGCAGCGCCCAGGTATTCCATGTGCAGCGTGTCCGAATAGAACAGCGCCACCACCACAATAGAACCAATGTCATCCACGATCGCGGCGGCGGTCAGGAAAACGCGCAGCGAAGTGGGAACCCGGTCTCCCATCATGACGATCAGCGCCACGGCGAATGCGGTATCCGTGGCCATGGGCACGCCCCAGCCATGTGACCATAGCTCGTTGGATACGATCAGCGCGTAGACCAGTGCGGGCACGACCATGCCGCCCAGCGCGGCGGCAACAGGCAAGGCGGCGGCACGCAGGTCGGCAAGGTGCCCTATCGTAAACTCGCGCTTGATCTCCAGCCCAACGACCAGAAAGAAAAATGTCAGAAGCCCGTCGTTGACCCAGTGCAGCAGCGACATGCTGAATGCCGCATCTCCGAACGAGACGCCCAGCGGGCTCTGCCAAAATTGCGTGAACATAGATTCGGCAGCGGAATTGACAAGCAGCACCGCAAGCACCGCCGCGAGCAGCAATAAAACACCCGCGGCAGGCGCCCAGCCGGCAAAATCTTCGGCGGCGCTGCGGAGGCGGTGCCCCGGCGTGCGCAGCATGGCGTCGGTGAATGAGCTCTCATCCCAGGGGCCGTCATAGCGTCGGCCGTTGACAAAGAAGGTCGGTGTAATCGCAACCCTGTTCGCACGAGCGCTGCGGACATCTTCGTCAAGATGGGTTTGGGCCCGGGCAGCGGCTGCGGCCGCGCGCTGTGGATCGTGACCGGGCACGCCGAGATCGAGTGCCACTTGAGCAAGGTCATCGTCGGTCAATGCGTGCGAGCGCGTCATCAAGGTGACGTGCGCATTCCAGAAGCGCTCGTCATCTTCGGCATGCTCGACCAATTGGGCGGCGCGCAGCGCGATATCGCTGCCAGGCAAAGGATAATGGCGGAAGACGTAACGCAAGCGGTCGCCGAACTCATGCCTGAGCTTGACGATATGGTCGTTTACCGCGCGGCAATACGGGCAAGCATAGCTGCCATATTCAAGCACGGTGATCTGGGCGTCCTGCGGGCCTAGAACGTGATCACGTTCATCGTCGACAGGCTGCTCGAGCTTGGCAGCCAAGGCTTGTTGAGACATCTACAGCCTCCCTAGGGGTTATGCAACGCTGCGGCGCCACAGTATGTGCGGTGCTTCGTCATATTAACCTTCACGCGCTTAGGCCAAGGCGGCAGTTCACCCGGCTTAAAGCTTGACGCCGATGGGGCAGTCGCCGCACAGCTTGTTGCCCGGCTCCAGTTTGTAGTAAAGACAACAGACCTTGCGCCTGCGCGGGCCCTCGTGGCCCGCCGGCATCATCCACCATGGCTCAAACAATGGATTGGGCTGGCCGCCTGGCCAGAAACGGGCGCCGAACAGCGCCCAGGCATCGCACTTGGGTGACATGCCGCGGCTATTCATCTCTGCCACAATCTGCTGGACGAACCAATCAAACTGAATGGCTGTATTGCCCCAGAGCAGGCTGGCGGAAGTCCGGCCATGGCGCGCCAATGCGGCGATGAAGGGGTCCAGGTGCTGCCAGACCAGCTCATCGAAACGGCTGAAAGGATCATCCGTCGCAAACACGGCGCCCGTGTCGGAGACCTGAATCGCCTGCGGATACGCTGTTTCGCCGGTGAAGACCACGCCGCATGCATCGAGCCTGGCGGGAAAGCGCCTGTCGATCACCAGGGCGGGGATCAGCACGGCCGCCAACAGGCGCGCGGCGTGCCAGCGCAGCCATAAGGCCACCAAGGACTGACGCGTCGCGTCGGGCAGACCGGAGGAGAAGCATTGCAGCCTGTCCGCAATGACATCCGGCAAGATGAGCTGCCCGCCCGGCATGGCGCGGCCGCTATCATTGCCGATTGCCAAGCTGCTGGCCAGGGGGCTCAATCGTCCAATGAAGGCGGACTGAAGCGGCGCCATGTGCTCGGGCGAGGGGGCGGAGCGGCGGCGGAACATGCAAAGGTGTCGAAGACAGGAACAGGAATCGTTTCATTATCGTTCAAGTTTCCAGGCCGAGGCAAACCCTTACGCGCCGGGCTGTCGCCAAAAGACGCTATATTACCGACAAAGAAACCTATGTCTCATGCACGGCGACACAGCCGTGGCGACGTCACCCCTGCGCCATCCAGCCCATGCCCATTGCTTCATCACGCCTGCCCACGGCCCGTTGGCCCGACATGACCCCGCCCGCAGCGCCACGCGAAGAGCTGGAGATCCGGCAGCTTGGGCGCACGCGCATTGATGCCTATGCCTGGATGAGGTTCATTCCGCCAGCCGGCTCGCGTACGCTGGATGTGTTGCCTGCGCGCTTGCGCGAGCATCTGGAAGCGGAGATGGCATACGCCCAGGGCATGCTGCATCCCCTGGCCGCTGATGCCGAATACTTCTACGAACGCATGACCACAAGGGCGTCCGGGTTCAGTGAGCCCTTGCCTGCCTCGTCCCAAGGCTGGCATTACGACTTCACACTGCCGGCCGGCCACGCGCACCGGATTTTTTTCCGCGTATCGCCTGATGGCGCCACGCAGGAACTGTTCGACGAGGCCGAGCGCGCCGGCGGCCATGCCTATTACCGCGCCACCGGCCATCAGCCCAGCCCCGACGGCCGCTACTTTGCCTGGGCAGAGGACGTGCGGGGGGATGATCGCCACCGTATTTGCATTCTCGATATGGACAGCGGCGTGATTCGTACGGTGGCGCAGGCCGACGCCTTTGGCTATGGCGGCTTTACGTTCTCTCCCTCGTCGCGTTACCTGTTCTGGATCTGGCGCGATGCATGCAGCCGACCGACCCGCCTGTACCGCTCGCCGGCCGAGGGGGGCGAGCCGGTGCTGGTCTATGAGGAGCACGACCCTGCCCTCTTCATGCAGGTTGCCCGCACGGCCGCCGATGGCTTCATTGCGCTGACGCTCGCCGGCCCCGACGTGAGCGAGGTTCACTTGATAGCAGCCGGAGCCGAGACCGCCCCGCCGCAGCGCGTGCGGCCGCGCCGGCGCGGCGTCCGCTATGAACTCAACGAGTGGAACAATGCGCTCCTGATGCTGACGGATGAAGACGGCGCCATGGATGGCAAGCTGCTGGAGATCGACCCTACGAACTTTGCCCTGCGGCGAGAGTGGGTGCCGCATCGCACCAACACCCCCATCATTGCCGTCCTGCCTTTTGCCGATGCGCTCGTACGGCTCGAGCGCGTGGAGGGCTTGCATCGCCTTGTGCTGCTGTATGGCGACGGCACGGAAACATCCATCGATTTCGATGAACCGGCGTACGCTATTGAGCTCGCGCCTGCCCAGTCGTACCACGCCCGGCAGGTGCGCATTGTGCACCAGACGCCGGCCAGCCCGCCACGCTGGATGGACGTCAGTTTCTCCGACGGACAGTGCCGTGTGGTGGCGCAGAAGCACCTGAACAGTTTTGACCCTGCGGATTATCGCGTCGAGCGCCTGCACGCGCAGGCAGACGATGGGGAAATCATTCCCATCACCGTGCTCTCCCCCGCCCATGCCCCCGCGGACACCCCATTGCCTTTGCTGCTGACGGGATACGGCGCTTATGGCATCTCCTGCGAGCCCAGCTTTTCCTTGCCTGCAACCGTGCTGACGGATGGCGGATTCCGCTATGCCATCGCGCATGTCCGCGGCGGATCGGAAAAAGGCCGAAACTGGTATCAGGAAGGGTGCCGAGAGAAAAAACGCAACTCGATGACGGATTTCATCGCTTGTGCGCGGCACCTGCTGGACATCGGCTATACGGCGCCGGGCAAGATCGTGGCCCATGGCGTTTCGGCCGGCGGGCTGCTGGTGTGCGGCGCCATGAACCTGGAACCGCACATGTGGGCCGGCGTGATCGCGCAAGTCCCTTTTGTCGATATGCTCAATACCATGAGCGATGCCGGCCACCCCCTGGTGCCCCTGTTGCGCCCGGATTGGGGCGATCCGCTTTCGGACCCCGGCGCTTACGATCATATTGCGGGCATCTCACCCTACGAAAATGTACAACAAGCCGCCTACCCCGCCATACTGTGCACGGCCGGCCTGAAAGATGACCGCGTGCCTTATTGGGAGCCGGCCAAGCTGCTGGCCAACATTCGCCACCATTCCACTGGCGGCAATCCGGCAGTGCTGCTTTTGAACCCGGACAGCGGGCACCAGGAAAGCGATGATCAGCACGCCGAGTTCACGCAAGCCGCGCTGTTCTGGGCCTTTGCCCGGCACTGCGTGGCGGCGGCAAGCTGATGGGCTCAGGCGTGCTGACCGGCCGCCATGGTCTGTTCCTTGCCTGTCAGCAAGAAGGACTGCATGGCGCAAAACGCGGAGATCATCAGCGCCGGGATAGCGGTCAAGGCGATCGCATTCACCAGATGCCCGTCGAACACGGCGCCTGACAGCGTTCCCGCCAGCAAAGGGCCGGCCGCGCCGAATACCGAGACGACAAAACTCCATATTGCGAAGCTGCGCGCTCTGAACGTAGCGGGGATGATGTCTTGCAGCATCGTAGGGACCAGTGCATTGGCCGTGCTCATCATGAACAGGGTGACGCCGACGACGATAAAGGCGCGGTCCAGCGTGTCTATGGTGGTCAGCAGCACCGCCACGAAGATCGCGATCAGTGCGCAGCCACCCATGACCAATGGACGCGCTGCCTGGCCCAGGCGCCGCGTCAGCATGCGATCCAGCAACCACGCAACGGGCAAGCATCCCACGGTGATCGTCAGGACGATAATCCCCATGGCATGGCCGATCTGGCCTGGAGGAGCCTCGAATCTGCGCTCCAGGGCCAGTGAAACCAACTGGTTGAACGCCTGTACGGCCAGCGCAAGACAGCCTGCCGTACCCGCGAAATAGCCGATGGCTTTCCTGCGCCGGCGCAAGAACAGCTTCAGCGAGCCGCCAGCCTGGAAGTCTGCCGCGCCCATGCGCCGGGGTGGATCCGCCGTCAGGGTAGCAAGCAGCAGCAATGGCAGCCCGGCGCAGGCAAGCAGCAGGAAGGCGCTGCGCCAGGGTTCGATGTCCATGGGGATCAGGTCGGGGGCGGTGGAAAGCAGCGGGCCCGCAAAGTAGAACCCGCTACTGGCGCCCACCGCCATCAAAGCGGCGAAACTGAGATTCGCCATCACACGATGCCGCTCGGGAGCAAGGTCGGGAATCATCGAATACACCAGCGGCACCATCGCGAACTCGGTGATGCCGGCGGCCGAGCGGCCGATGAAAAACAGCGGAAAATTGGGCGCCAGCGCGCTCAATACCATCATCGCGGTCGATGCCAGGATCAGGCATAACAGCACCCACCTGCGCGAGAACTGATCCGCGAAACGCGCGAGCGGCACGGCCAACGCGCTACCCACCAGAACGCCGGCAAGTCCCTGCAGCGCACCCAGGGTGGCGTCGCTGACGTCGAAGGTTTTCTGGATGGCGGAAAGCGATATGGCCTGGAGGCCCATATCGCTCATCTGCACGCCAGCGGTCATGCCCAGGAAAGCGACCGTGAAGACCCCTTGCGGGGTCCACTTCACGGATGCAGCGTCGCCCTCGCCCGCCTTATGCGATATCGTCATTGGCCAGGGCGGCGGCTACCATTGATACTGAAGCTGCAGGTCGACCGTCCTGCCGCCGCCGTAGTAGCAATAGAAGTCGCAAGAGGCCACGTAATTCTTGTTGGTGAGGTTGCGGGCGTTCAGTTGCAGCGCCCACTCGGGGTTGATCTGATAGCGCGCCATCATGTCCAGCAAGGTGTAGCTGGGAACCTTTTCGCCAGGGTAATAGCGCTCATCTTCCGTCGAGCCGTTGTAGCGCGCCCCGGCTGCCACGGTCAGCTTGCCGCTGTTGGGCAGCGTGAAGCGGTGGCTGACCCACAGGCTGGCCTGATGCTTGGGAATCAGCGGCGTGCGGACGGTCTGCTCTGGCGTGATCTTCTGGCGCGAATGGTTGTGGGTGTAAGAGACCTTCACCGCCGTATCGTCCGTTATGTTGAAATCGCCTTCGATTTCGACACCCTTGTTGGTACGCTTGCCGCTTTGCGACTGGATGTTGGATGCATCCGCGATCAGCGCGTTCTTTTCCTCGATATCAAAGTAGGCAATGGTCACCGTGCCGTCGAACCACGTGGGCTCCAGCTTGATGCCGACTTCCGCCTGCTTGGCTTCGTAGGGCTGATAGGTATTGCCATAGCCGTCCACGCCGGGTATCGGTTTGAACGACTCCGAATAGCTGGCATAGGGCGAAACGCCATAGTCGCTGATGTACATGGCCCCGACGTTCACGCTGTTATGGCTTGCTTTGTAGCCGGCATCGCCCCCGTTGATATTGCCTGAGCCTTTGGCTTTGTCGTGGCGTATGCCGGCATTGAAGTTCCAGCGCTCGCCCACGCGCAACTGGGTGGAGGCATACAGGCCCAACTGCCTGGTATCCAGTTCGTAGGGCGTAGCGTTCACGGCGAACGGCGTACCGTACACGGGCGCAAACATATCCAGGTTCGGCGCCAGGCCAAAGCCGTTGTTCTGGCCGGAGGTGTCTGACTTAAGGTAATCGAACCCGACCACGGGCCGCAGCTCGACATTGTCGCCCAGCTTGACCTTGCCGCTTATGCGGTTGTCGATGTAGTGGTTGCGGGTGCTGCCGTCGGTATAGGTGTAGCCGCGCAAGAGCTCACGGTTGCCGTCCGAGCCATAGGCAAACACGTTTTGCTGATCGACATCCAATTTGGAGAACTTGTAGTTCTGCTTGAAGGCCCAGTCATCGTTGAACTCGTGGCTGAACAGCCAGCCCGCACTGAGCTGCGTGCGCTTGAGCTGGTCAAAACCCGGCTCGCCGGGATTCATGCGCCGGTCGATCTTCCCATAAGGCGTACCGATGATGGTGCCATAGGCTGGCAGGAAACCGTTGGTCGGTGTGCCATCTTCGCGCTGGATGCTGGTCAGCAAGGTCAGCGATGTGCGCGGACTGAACTCGAAGGTCGCGCTGGGAGCCAGGTAATAGCTCTTCATATCCGTATCCCGCTGCATGCCGTCTTCGCGGCGCGCTTGCGCCACGATGCGGTAATAGGCGGTGCCTGCCTCGTTCGCGATTCCGTTGTAATCAAAACCCAGCCCCAGGCGGCCGCGGTGGCCGCCCTCTGCCTGCAGCAGCAAGGCCTCTTCCTTGTGCGGCCGTTTCGTCACCAGATTGACCACACCGCCGGCTTCGGAAGCGCCAAACTCCAAAGAACTGGGCCCCTTGAGCACTTCAACGGTTTCGACGCCAAACAGCTCGGGCTTCCAGACAAAGTAGCCGTTCGGGGTGGTGGGCGAGCCATCCAGGGACGTGGACGCGTCGAAACCGCGAATCTTGAACCACTCCACCTTGTTGTCCGCACCGAAGGGCTCGCTAAGGATCCCGGCCTGGTACTGCAGAGCCTGATCCAGCTTGCGGGCGCCCTGTTCGTCGATATCGCTGCGGTTCAGCACCGCGCTGGAGTTCGGCGCGTAGAAATCCAGGCTTTGCAAATCGCCTACCGTGCCGACGACGGTCACCGCGCCCAGGGTTTCGACAGACTCGGGGGATGCCGCATCGGACGCTTGCGCGTGGCTCGGTGTGGCCAGAACCATACTGCTGATCATCGCCAGAACCGCCCAAGCGATAGGTTGATATGTCATTGATCGCATGTTCTTTTTTCCGTATTGGCTTGAAGGGGTAAGCATGCTGACAAGCCCGGCTCAGGTACGCATGTCTCTCGCCTTCCCATTAGCATGAGGCTCACTTGTGGCTGTAAATGATAATTGAGAATTGTTATCAAATCTATTTTCTTTGGGCTTACAGGCTCAATACAAGGCATCGCACTAGCGGCTTTTTATGGAATTTTCCGGTTATTTTTGCCTATCTTCCGCACAAAATCGGTCATGACGCATCGAAAAACAAAGAGAGGATGACGAACCGTGTTGCCCGCAGGCAACACGGGGACTGGCCGATGCCTGCCCGGACCGGCGATGCCGTTTCAGGGTGCTCGCGGCTCATCGGCAAGAGACATACACTATCGTCAGCCCTATGCGTGTTCACCAGTTCTTCATTTCAATTTTTCACGCGCTATCAAGGAGATTCCGCATGCACCATCCATCCGCCAGCTTTCGCACCGTCAGGGGCGCACTGCTATCCATGACGCTATTGATGGCGGCCGGCATGGCGCATGCGGCCTATCCTGACCGGCCCATTACGCTGATCGTGCCGTTTCCGCCCGGCCAGGCGACCGACATCTTCGCCCGCGAAGTGGCCGACAGGTTGGCAAAAGAAATCAACCAGCCTGTCGTGGTCGAGAACAAAGCCGGCGCCGGAAGCAACATCGGCATGCAGTTCGTCAAGCGTGCCAAGCCGGACGGCTATACCCTGGTCGTGGGCGGCAGCGCAGCCGCCGTGAATCAGACTTTGTACAAAGCGCCGGGGTATTCGCTCTCCAGCGATTTCACTCCCATCAGCGGGATTTTTTCGGTGCCGCTTATTTTCCTGTCCAATCCCAAGTCGGGCATCACGTCCCTGCAGCAGTTGGTCGAGCAAAGCCGGGCCGAGCCCAACAGCCTCGCTTACGCCAGCGCGGGCATAGGCGGGACGCAGCATCTTTCGGCCGAGATGTTCAAGCACGCGGCCGGCATCGAGATGCGGCACATTCCATACAAAGGCAGCGGTCCGGCGCAGGCTGACTTCCTGGGCAACCATGTGCCGTTGATGGTGGATTCTGTGACGGCGGCGCTGCCTCACGTCAAGTCCGGCGACGCCAATGCGCTTGCCGTCACAACCAAGCGCCGCGTGGATCAGTTGCCCGATGTGCCGACTGTGGCCGAAGCAGGCTACCCCGGCTTTGAAGCAGTGGGTTGGGCCGCCTTGTTTGCACCCCAAGGCACACCGGCCGATATTGTGGATGTGCTGAACCAGAAAATCGTCGGCATTTTGAACGACGCAGAGGTCCAGAAGGTATTCCATAATCGGGGGGCGCAACCCATGCCGCTAAGCCTGCCGGACGCCAAAGCCTTCATCGATGCGGAAGTGGACAAGTGGGGCACTGTGGTCAAGCAGTCGGGCGCTTCGGTGGATTGATCGCCTGCCCGGCCTACCCGACCACGCCGTAATCGCCATGGCCTACCGCGTCCTTGCCGATCTCGTCCTCCTGATTCACGCCGCCTTCATTGCCTTTGCCGTGCTGGGCGGCCTGCTCGTCTTGTGGCGGCGATGGCTGCTTTATCTGCATCTGCCCGCGCTGCTATGGGGCGCCCTGGTCGTTGCCATGGGCTGGATATGTCCCTTGACGCCCCTGGAGAACCGCTTGCGCAGATCGGCGGGCGGCGCCGGCTACGAGGGCGGCTTCATTGAGCACTACCTTGCCGCCCTCATCTATCCGCAGGGCCTGACGCGCGAAATCCAGGTCATGCTGGCGCTGCTGCTCGTCATCATCAATGCGAGCATTTATGCCGTGGTGTACTGTCGGCGTCCCGGCCGCTAAGCGCTTTGCCGCAGCGGCGCTGCGGTCATCAACGCGGGGGCCGCACATGTTCCCGCCGGAATCCCTGCCCCAGGATGCGGGCAGGCAGCGAGCGAATGAATGCGGACCTGAACAGCAGCCGTGCAATACCAGGCAGTTCAACCGGCTGGTCGCTGGCCTGGCTGGCCAGCGCCGGTGCAATCACACGCCGCTGGATGAATACCTGCAGCCCCTGGATGATTCTGGTCGGCAGCAGACGCCGCCGTTGGACAGCAGCCAGCACCGACTCATCGGGTAAGCCGGAGGCCAGCAAGGCGGGGGCCAGTATATTGCCGGCCGCCACCGCGTCCTGTATGGCCAGGTTGATGCCCACGCCGCCTATGGGCGACATGGCATGCGCCGCATCGCCGATCAGCAACAGGCCGGGCCGATGCCACTGCTGCAAACGGTCCACCCGCACCTCCAGCAGCTTGACGTCGTCCCAGGAAGCAATATGGCCGACCCGGTCAGCCAGAAAGCGGACTTTACCCGCCACCCTGGCCCGGAAATCCTCGATCGGCTGCTGGCGCCACGGGCCGGCGGTCCCCTTGGCGATCACACTGGCAATCTGCCAATAGTCGTTGCGGTTAAGCATGACCAGGAAGTTGCCATAGCCTGGCACGCCGTAGGTACCGGCCGGATCGGAGGCCAGCCGTGGAAGCCGGAACCACAGCACGTCCATGGGAGCGCCCAGATTCTGCGGATACAGGCCGGCAGCTTTGCGAAGCAGGGAATGCCTGCCATCGCACGCCACGACCAGGCCGGCATTGAACCGCACCATGCCGTCCGGCGTTCGGGCCATGACGCCGGTGACGGCGCCGTCCGGACCGCGGACCAGCTCCGTCGCTTCGTGGCGCATGCACAACTGAAAGCGGTCATGGCGTTGCGCCTCGGTGGCGAGCAGATTAAGCAGATCCCATTGCGGGACCAGCGCCATATAGGGAAAGGGCCGCAAGCGGCGGAAGTCGCCCAAGGCATGCATGCCATCGGCAAACATGCCCTCCAGCTGCTCCACGCGGTGCTGCGGCAAAGCGTCGAATTGCTCTTTCAGCCCCAGTTCCGCCAGGATTTCCAACGTGGACGGATGCACCGTGTCGCCCCGGAAGTCCCGCAGAAAATCGCCGTGTTTTTCGAGTACGGCAGTAGCCACGCCGGCGCGCGCCAACAGCAAGCCCAACATCATGCCGGCGGGTCCGCCACCCACGATGCAGCAACGCACGCTTCTTTCTTGAAAGGCGTTTTCCATGTGCAAAGTGTGCAGGCGGCGCGCCTGGCCGTCAAGAGAAAGCGCCGCCCCCGCAGCCATGCTAAGGTATGCCCAACTTGAAAATGCTGCTCTGCCGCATACGCCGCATGAAGCGCGTATCGGCGGCCATGCAGCCCGCCTGGAAGGATGCCTGAAACGTGTCTGAGTCACTGAAGCAAAATCTGAATTTGCACCCCCTGCTCGCCGGCAGCGACGTGCACGGCCTCGTCTTCGACCTGGACGGCACGCTGATCGACAGCGCGCCGGACATCATTCACGGTATGCGCCTGACCTTTGCGCAGGCCGGCGTGGGCCTGCTGCCCGACGATTATTTTCCCGACGATCTGCACGGCACTAACGAAGGCATCATGCGGTCTATCGTGGCCGACATGGGATGGTCCACGCCCACCGACTTTACGCCGCTCAAGGCCCAGTACCTTGAGCATCAGGCCGCCCTGAACCATGGCCGCACCCAGCTTTATGCCGGTGTCCAGAACGTCTTGCAAGCCTGCCGCGACGCGCGGCTGCCCATGGGAATCTGCACCAACAAGGTCCATGCCAGCGCCCTGACGGCCACCCGCAAGGTCGGCATCGATACGATGTTCGATTTCATCAGCGGCGCCGACACCTGGCCGCAGGCCAAGCCGTCGCCCCTGCCCCTGCTGGAAACCATCCGCATGCTGGGGTTGAAGCCCGATCAATGCCTGTACTTCGGAGACACCTCGGTCGATGCGGCCTGCGCACGGGACGCGGGCGTGCGGTTTGTGCTGCATGAATCAGGATACGGAGACCTGCAGCTTCAAGGCCTGTCGCGGCACTTTGCCTTCAGCCGCTGGCATGAATTGCTGCTTGATCAAGCGCAAATAGCGTAAGCATGCGCCGCAACGGCGCATGCGCGGCCAACCTGCGGCGGATTCCACGCATCAGCCATATAGGCTTTCGTTGCACAGGCGTGCTTTCAGGAACTCGATCATCAGTTGCGCCGCTGCCGCCTGGTAACGCGTCGGCGGCGTCAGCAGAAAGATTGTCGCGCCAAACACGCTGATTCTGTAGTAGGGCAGGTGCCTGACCAAAGCGCCCGATTCCAGCTCGGGCTTGACCATGTATCGGGGCAGGAACCCAATACCGCCCCCTTCCATCACCGCCTGCTTCAAAAAGACGAAGTTGTCAGAACGCAGCACAGGCTGCAGTTCCACGCTCCGGCTGCCGCCGTCATAACGCCCGGTCACGCGCAAGGCCGCCCCGACCGCCGAGGCGCACACAATATCCAGGGAGCGCAAATCCTCCAGCACGTGAACCGCCGGTTTATCCTGCATATACCCGGGGCTGGAACAGACCACCCAATCCACATCGGCCAGCGCGGTCGCCTTGGAGTTGGCGGGTGGCGTGGACAGCACACGCAAGGCGATGTCGATGCCTTCTTCGACCAGATTCACGATCTGGTTGCTAAATACCACGTCGAAGGTCACTTCTGGATGCGCGCGCCTGAACTGGACCAGGATATCCGACAAGGCCAGATGCCCGAGCCCGGCCGCAACGCTCAGGCGCACATGCCCGGACACGGTGCCGGTGGCGTTGGAAACGATATCCCTGACGGCGGCGAACTCGTACAGCATATTGCGTCCGTGGGCATAAACGGCCGCCCCGATATCGGTCAGTTGCATGGCTTTGGTCGTGCGGCGCAGTAGCTGCACGCCTAGTTGATCTTCCAGTGTTTTAAGGCGGTAGCTCAGGTTAGCCCGGGACATTTTGCGCTTGCGCGCCGCCGCGCTCATACTGCCGGCATCGACGATGTCGATAAAAAAGTGAAGTGAATTCAGGTCCATGGCGGCGCGTGCCTTACTGTCAAATATTATTTGACAGTATATTAAATCGTCCAAAACACCGCATGCGCACGTATCATATCGACAGCACATTTCACCGTTCACCGACACGCAACCCAACACGCATAGGCAATCAATATGGCACTCGATAATGAAACGTTCTCGGTCCTGCGCTCGACCGTACAGAAGTTTATTGACCAGCGGCTCAAGCCTGCGGAAGACGTTCTTGAAGAAACCGACGACGTGCCGGCCGACATTGTCGAGGAAATGAAAGAGATCGGGCTATTCGGCATTTCCATTCCGGAAGAATACGGCGGCTCGGGCTTGTCCATGGCGCAAGAATGCGACGTGGTCTACGACTTGGGCCATACGTCATTCGCCTTCCGGTCCGTGTTCGGCACCAATGTGGGCATTGGCTCGCAGGGCATACTGATGGACGGCACCGAAGAGCAAAAGCAGGCCTGGCTGCCGCGCATCGCCTCGGGCGAAGTGATCATCTCCTTTGCGCTGACGGAGCCCGGCGCCGGTTCTGACGCCGCATCCTTGCAAACCAAGGCAACGCTCGAGGGCGACCATTACGTCATCAACGGGACCAAGCGCTTCATTACCAATGCTTCCCGCGCCAGCGCCTTCACCCTGATGGCGCGCACCGGCGGGCCGGGCGCCGGCGGCGTCTCTGCATTTATCCTCCCCGCCGACACGCCGGGCATAACGCTGGGCAAGCACGACAAGAAAATGGGGCAGCGCGGCACCAAGACCTGCGATGTCGTGCTGGACAATGTCAAGGTCAAGGCGGAAAACATCATCGGCGGCACGCCCGGCAAAGGCTTCAGCACCGCCATGAAAGTGCTGGACCGCGGCCGCCTTCATATTTCCGCATTGGCCTGCGGCATGGCCGACAGGCTGATCCGCGACGCGGTCGACTATGCCAAGCAACGCAAGCAATTCGGCCAGCCCATCGCCCAGTTCCAGCTTGTGCAGGCCATGCTGGCCGACAGCCAGACGGATCTGTACGCCGGCCTGTCCATGATGCGGGACTGTGCACGTGCCTATGATGCGAATCCGGCGGGACAAAGGAATCAGGAACTGAGCATGGCGGCATCCTGCGTCAAGCTGTTCTGCACCGAGATGGTCGGCCGCGTGGCGGACCGTGCGGTACAGATCCATGGCGGGTCCGGCTATATCAGCGAATACAAAGCCGAGCGCTTTTATCGGGATGTGCGCCTGTTGCGGCTTTACGAGGGCACCAGCCAGATTCAGCAGTTGATCATCGCCAAGCAGTTGCTGCAGCGCTAGGCATCCCCGGGCGCTGCCGCCTGCCGCGTCAGCCGCCAAGCATGTTGTAGGGTGTTAAGCGATACTCTCTTTATCCTATTCGTTCAAGGAGTGCCGCCATGGCCGCCACGCCAAACACCACCACGGGCATCGAAGCCCGCATGCCCACATTGTTCATCCCCCATGGCGCCGGCCCCTGTTTTTTCATGGACTGGAACCCCGCTGACGCCTGGGACCGCACCCGCGATTTTCTGGAAGGCGTGGCAGCGACGCTGCCCGAACGCCCCAAAGCAATCGTGCTCGTATCCGGCCATTGGTTGGGGTCCGCATTCAGCGTCACCAGCAATCCGCGCCCCAGCCTGATTTATGACTATAACGGCTTCCCCGCCCACACTTACGAGCTGCGCTACCCCGCTCCCGGCGAACCGCAACTGGCGTCGCGTATTGTGGAACTGCTGAATCAGAATCACATGCCCGCCACCGAAAACGCCAACCGCGGCCTGGACCACGGCGTCTTTATTCCGTTGAAACTGATGTTTCCGGATGCCGATATCCCCGTGGTGCAACTGTCGCTGCGTCAAGACATGGATCCGGCTGTCCATCTTCAAGCGGGAAAGGCGCTTGCTCCTTTGCGCGATGAAGGCGTTTTGATTATTGGCAGCGGCATGAGCTTCCACAACATGCGCGGCTACGGCGACCCCCAGTTCGGCCCCATCTCGGACCAGTTCGATCACTGGCTGGCCGATGCGGTCAGTGCGGCGCCGGCCCGACGCGAACAGGCCTTGACCGATTGGGCGCAGGCCCCCGGAGCCCGGTTGAGCCATCCGCCCCGCGCCGAAGAGCACTTGCTGCCCCTGATGGTTGCCGCCGGCGCGGCGGGTGCCGGCCGGGGCGAACGGATATTCAGCGACCGGGTGATGGAAGTCACGCTGTCAGCGTTCCGCTTTACTGACGGTTAGGCGTTTTCCCGCCCGGCATGCGCGCTATTCGATCTTGATGCCCGCTTCCTTCACGACCACCGCCCAGTTGGCAACCTGAGTGTGCATCCAGGTGTTGAATTCCGCGGTCGTCATGTCCATGGGCTCGGCACCCAAAGTCAGCAGCTTTTCCTGGACGTCGGGCATTTTGATGATCTTGGCCATTTCTGTATTGAGCTTCTCGACAATGGCCGCAGGCGTCCCGGCGGGCGCCAGCACGCCCTGCCAACTGCCCGTCACGAAGCCTGGGATCTTCTCGCTGACGGTGGGTACGTCGGGCAATTGCGGCAGCCGCTTCTCGCTGGTCACGGCCAGCAGCCGGATCTTGCCGCTTTTCACGTGGGGATAGGTGGCCACCATGCCATTGGTGGTGGCATCGACCTGCCCGCCGATCAGATCGGTCATGGCCTGGGCGCCGCCCTTATAGGGGATGTAGCCCCAATCGACACCGGTTTTCTGGGCAAACAGGACGCCGGCCATATGCGGGGCGCTGCCAATGCCTGCCGCGGCGGCAAAATTCACCTTGCCGGGGTTGGCCTTGGCATAGGCCACCAATTCGTCTTGCGTCTTGACGGGCAGCGCATTGCTGGTGACCAGCAGGTGCGGCGAAAAAGCCAGCATCGTCACCGGCGTCAGGTCTTTAAGCGGATCAAAAGGCATATTCGGATAGACGCTTGGGCTGATCGTCAGGTTGCCCAGGTCCACCAGCAGCAAGGTGTAGCCGTCGGCATCCGATCGCGCCACATAATCGGCGCCGATATTGCCATTGGCCCCCGCGCGATTCTCGACCACCACCGTTTGCCCGAACGCCTGCCCCAGCTTGTCGCCGACCAGCCGGCCCAGTACGTCGGATGTGCCCCCGGCCGGGAACGGAACGATCAGCTTGATGGGCTTGGCCGGATAGTTCGCGGCCGCGTCCGACTGCGCAGCGGCCGGAACGGCAAACGCGGCGGCGCAACATGCGGCAATGGCGATTTTTAAGGCTTTCTTCATATTGTCTCCTGTGCGGTCTTGAGCAGCCGCATTGCATTAAGGTTAAAAACAGGTTCTACAAAAAAGAACAAAAATAGGGCGGGGCGTACAAAAACCCTTACTGAGGACCCAGGGCGGCGATCAACGCCGCCAGTTGCTCATGCTGATCCGGCGTCAGGTCGCACAAGGGCGTGCGCACCGGGCCGGCGGTCTTGCCCACCACTGTGGCGCCGGCTTTGACGATGCTGACCGCATAGCCCTGCCCGCTGTTGCGCAGCGCCAGATAGGGAAAGAAAAAAGTCTTCAGAAGATGATCCATGGTGGCGTGATCGTCACGCACCGACGCGTTGTAGAACTCAAGCGCAGTGCGAGGAATAAAGTTGAACACGGCCGATGAATAAGTCGTGACGCTCATGGCTTTAAGGGCCGGCGCAAAGACTTCCGCTGTGGGCAAGCCGCCGATATAGGTCAGGCGGTCGCCCAGCCGCGAACGGATGGACATCATCAATTCAATATCGCCAAAGCCATCTTTGAAACCCACCAGATTGGGGCATTCGTCGGCGATCTGCTCCAGGGTCTCGGCCGTGAGCCGGCACAGGCTGCGGTTGTAGATGATCACCCCGATGGACACCGATTTGCAGATGGCCACCACATGGCGGCGCAAGCCTTCCTGGTCCGCCTCGGTCAAATAATGCGGCAAGATCAACAGGCCGTCAGCGCCCTGGCGCTGGGCTTCGACGGCATATTCGATCGCGGTGCGCGTGCCATAGCCGGTGCCCGCAATAATCGGCATGTCGCCGCGGCAGACCGCCACGGCAGCGCCCACGATATCGGCGTATTCGTCTTTGGCCAGCGAAAAGAATTCGCCGGTGCCGCCCGCAGCGAACAAGGCAGTGGCGTCGTAGCCCTTGAGCCATTCAAGACGCTTCTGATAAGAAGGTTTGTTGAAGTTCTGCTGCGCATCGAAATCGGTCAACGGAAACGACAGCAACCCCGCGCCAATGACTTTCTTCAACTCCTGTACATCGATCGACATATTTTCCCTATCTACACAAGAAGACAACCGGCGGATCGGCAAAAACCGATAAGGCGCTCCGGAACGATGCCGTCACACGCAGCCAGTTCTGATGAATAAATAAACCCTTACCCGAAAAGCATTCGCTTTCTGTTCAGGGAATATACCTTCTTGTCTGTTGTCGTACAAGCAAAAATTTAACGGAGAGGCGATTTTTCAGGGTTTGCGCTACATGGCGGTGCAATACCCGCCAGATCCGCGCCGGACAGCGGCCACAAACACGTCCTGCAAGCCGAAACAGGTCAGGAGGCCGCTACGCTGGCCGCCTTCAGGCGTTCGCGGCTGTTACCCAGATGCAGGCGCATGGCAGCCCGTGCGCCATCGGGATCTTGATTCACAATGGCTTGAAAAATGGCCTGATGCTCGCGATTCACATTCTGCAGATAGGCCGTGCGCGCGTGGGTGTCGGCTTTGTACATACCGATCCGGGCGCGCGGAATGGCCACCATGCCCAAATAATTGAATAACTCCGTGAAGTAGCGATTGTCGGTCGCCAGCGCAATTTCCTGGTGAAAGCGGAAGTCCAGATCCACCGCGTCTTCGTGGGCGGCTATCCCCCGCGTCAGGGCGTCCAGCGTATCCCGCAGGCGGGCAATATGCCCATCGGTGCGCCGTATGGCCGCCAGCGCCGCCGCTTCCGACTCCAGGCTGATGCGCAGCTCAAGCAGGCTGATCACCTCTTTGACCGTATCGAGCTCCTGGGCGTCGATCCGAAACGGAATCGCGGCCGAGGGCGCCAGCACGAACACCCCCACCCCTTGACGGGCAGAGACCAGCCCGGCGCTTTTCAAGCTGGAAACCGCCTCGCGCACCACCGTGCGGCTTACGCCATACGAAGCAACCATTTCATGCTCGCTGGGCAGCTTGTCGCCCGGCTTCAAATCGCCCCGGGCAATGCGGTCGGTCAAGTCCTTGGCCAGTTGCGCGGCCAGCGACTTGGGCCGCTCAAGAGAAAGCGAGGGGCGGGTAAGCGTTGCCATGGAGAATACGAATCCGCAATAAGGAAGACAGCATGATTATAGCTGTCTGCTTGTATGATGACACGCCAAGCAGCTCCCTGTTTACCCTGCCTGCACGCAAAAAAATGCAAATAACCGGCTTTGTCGCAACATTGAAACTTGCATATGTGAGCATTAGGGGTCATCCTATATAGGGATCGCATCAAGCAGCAATTGGATACAGCGATAAATATTGCTTACCTGGAGTCTGAAATGCCCGCATCAAATCAAGTCTTGTCACCTTACCGAAACTGGAAAGTCAAGCAGTACACCGTTCCCCTGGAAACACGCTTGGCGCAAGAGCGCGCGCATCAGCACCAGCCTCCCCTCATTTCGCTGCACGCCAAAGGCGACGCTGCAGCAGAAACGGCTGACGCGGCGAAATAGAAGGCGGCCGGCCCGCCGGCGTCCCCGCACAAGATCAACAGGAATACAGCATGAGCATGTCAGTCGAAGCAACAGTAGGCGCCTCGGTGGCGCTGGAGAACGCCAATGTCCAGCAACAAGTGCAGATGACGATGCTGCGCAAAACATTGGATATGCAGGCTCAGACCATAACGGGCCTGATCGAGTCGGCAGCGCCCAAGCTGGCCACGCATGGCATGATCGGCACGCAGATCCACACCACCGCCTGACCTTGCCGACACCCCTGGGGACTGTTCATCCAAGCGCCAGCAACCATGCCTTGAAGGCCTGGACCGGGGGAAACGCCAGCCGCTCGGGCGGCACGTAAAGGTAATACGCCGCACCGGTATTCAACGGCCGGTCTATAGCCAGTTGCAAGGCGCCGCTGCGCAACTCGTCCTGCACCAGAATGCTGGGGACCAGGCCAATGCCTATCCCCGACGCCACTGCCTGGATCAGATGGGAGGTCAGTTCAAACTGAGGTCCCAGGCGCATTGCACTTGGCGGCACATGATTGTCTCGAAACCATTGCTGCCAGACAGCGGGCCGGGCGGCCACCTGCAGCAGCAGATGCTGCGCCACATCGGCGGGACCATTGACCGGCAACGCGCCGGCCAGGGCTGGGCTGATTACCGGCACCACTTCTTCGTCCAGCAGATGATGGGCAATCAGGCCAGGCCGGTTGTCGTCGCCCACGCCGATGACGGCATCCATGCCCGCCCGCTCGAGATCGAACAGGCCAATGCGCGCATGCACGTGAATCAATGTGCCGGGGTGCTGGGCATAGAAGCTATTCAGCCGGGGCATCAACCATTTGGCCGCAAAAGTGGGCAAGGCAGCCAGGTGCAGGTTGCCCCCGCCCGAGCGCGAGGCAATGGCCTGCAGCGAAGCACTGCTGATCCGCTGCAGGGCGTTGCTGACCTCAGCCTGATAGACCGCGCCCGCTTCCGTCAGGACAATGCTGCGCTTTTCGCGGCGGAACAAGGCCACATCCAACAGGGATTCCAATGCCTTGACCTGCCGGCTGACCGCGCTTTGCGTCAATGAAAGCTCGATCGCGGCGCGTGTGAAGCTCAGGTGCCGCGCCGATGCCTCGAAGGCCACCAGCAAAGACATGGAAGGGGTAAGCCGGCGCGGATTCATTCTATTCCTTCATGCATGAAAGCATCAGCATAGGATTTTACACGTGAAGATTTCTTATGAACTCCTATATACATTCATTTTATGAATGATAGTGGTGAAGAAAAGTCGTTTGCCCGGCCCCGCTCTTCCTGAAAAAATACTCCGTTGAAATAAGGAGCGGGTGATGTCGACAACAAACCGGTGGGAGCCGCTGGAGCGGGAGCTTTTACAGACGCTCGGGTCCATGGTGCGCTTTGATGCCGGGCATCAAGCTGTGTATGCCTCGGACGCCTCCAACTATCGGCAAATACCCATAGGCGCCGTCATTCCGGAAACCCTTGATGATTTCGTGACGGGCATTGAAATCTGCCGGCGGCACAATGCGCCCGTGCTGATGCGCGGCGCCGGCACATCGATGAGCGGGCAAACCGTAAACCATGCCGTGCTGTTCGATCTGTCGCAGTCCTGTCACCGCATCCTGGAGCTGGACCCGAAGGCGGGCACCGCCATTGTCGAGCCCGGCGTGGTGTGCGACACCCTGCGCGATGCAGCAGAGCAGTATGGCCTGACCTTCGCGCCCGACCCGTCCACACACAGCCGCTGCACCCTGGGCGGGATGATTGCCAACAATTCCTGTGGGCCGCATTCGGTCATGGCAGGCAAGACGCTGGAAAACGTCGAAGCGCTCGAGATCATGACCTATGACGGCGAGCGCTTCTGGGTCGGGCCCACCACCGAAGCGGAACTGGCCTCTATCATTGCCGCCGGCGGGCGCAAGGGCGATATCTATCGCCGCTTGCGCGACTTGCGCGACCGCTATGCCGACCTGATCCGCAACCGCTTTCCCGACATCAAACGCCGCGTGTCGGGCTACAACCTGGATCAGTTGCTGCCCGAGAACGGCTTCAATGTGGCGCGCGCCTTGGTCGGTACGGAAGGCACCTGTGCCTTGACCTTGCACGCCAAGGTCCGCCTGGTGAAAAGCCCGGCCTGCCGCGTGGTGCTGGTGCTGGGCTTCCCCGATATCTATGTGGCGGCCGATGCCGTGCCCGAGTACCAGCGGTTTTCGCCCATCGCGATCGAAGGGCTGGACCGGGCCATTATCCGCGGCCTGCAGGCCCGCAAGCTGGCCCAGGCCGAAATCGACCTGCTGCCCGAAGGCGATGCCTGGGTCATGGTCGAGTTCGGCGCCGACAGCATCGAAGCCGCCACGGCGCAGGCAGAGCGGGCGGCCGCTTATTTCGCGCAGCGGCCTGCCGACCCCCGCCCGTCGGCCTGGATCGTGCCCGATGCCGCAACCCAGAAACGCATCTGGTCGATCCGTGAAAACGGCGCTTCCGCCACACAGCTTTCCATCGATCCCGCCATACCCGACCCCAAGGTCGGATGGGAGGACGCCGCCGTCGATCCTCACCGCCTGGGCGATTACCTGCGCGCCTTCCAGGCCCTGGTGGACCGCTACGACTATCGAACCTCGCTGTTCGGGCATTTCGGCGACGGCTGTGTGCACGCGCGCGTCACCTTCGATGTGCGCAGCACGGAAGGCGTAGCCAAGTTCCGGGCTTTCATGCGCGAAGCGGCGCAACTGGTCGTGGACTACGGCGGCTCGCTGACCGGCGAGCACGGCGACGGCCAGGCCCGTGCCGAGTTCCTGCCCATTATGTTCGGCGAAGAACTGATGGAGGCCCTGCGCGAATTCAAGCGCATCTGGGACCCGCTGAACCGGATGAATCCGCACAAAGTGGTCGATGCCTACCGCATCGACGAAAACCTGCGCATGGGGCCGCGCTACAAGGTCGTGAACATCCATACCCGCATGAACTTCCGCAGTCCCGAAGGCGATGGCTTCCAGCGCGCCGTGGAGCATTGTGTCGGCATGGGGCGCTGCCGCAGCGGCAAAGGCAGCACCATGTGCCCCAGCTACCGGGCCACCAAAGACGAGCGGTTTTCCACGCGCGGCCGATCACGGCTGCTGTGGGAGATGCTGCAGGGCGAGCTTGTCACCGAGGGCTGGAACAGCCCGCATGTGAAGGCGGCGATGGATACCTGCCTGGCCTGCAAAGGCTGCCGCAGCGACTGCCCCACGCACACCGACATGGCATCCTACAAGGCCGAGTTCCTGTCGCACTATTACGAGCGGCACCGGCGTCCACGGCAGGCGTTGACCATGGGCCGGATCGGCGACTGGGCGCCGCTGGCCGGAAAGATTCCGCGGCTTGTCAACCTGATCACGCAGACACCGGGCATCTCGGCGCTGGCCAAGCGCATAGGCGGCGTTGCCGTCCAGCGCGACCTGCCCCGCTTCGCCGCAAAGACCTTCCGGGAGCGGTTCCGCAAACAGGCGCGCCGCAACACGGATGGACCCAAAGTCATTCTGTGGCTGGATACCTTCTGCGAGCACTTCCATCCCGAGGTGGCCGCCGCCGCGGTCGAGGTGCTGGACCTGGCGGGCTTCCAGGCCGTGCTGCCGGCCGCGCCCCTGTGCTGCGGCCGCCCGCTATACGACTACGGCTATGTCGACCAAGCCAGGGAAAAGCTGCGCAAAATCCTGGACATCGTCGGCGCGCAGATGGCGCAAGCGCAGGATAGTCCCATCGCCGTCGTAGGCCTGGAGCCGGGCTGCATGTCCGTGTTCAAGGACGAACTGCTCAAGTTGTTTCCCGATGATCCGCGTGCGCGGCAACTGGCCGGCCACACGCATATGCTGGGCGATTTCCTGCACGAACAGGGCTATCGGCCGCCCCCGCTTGATATCAAGGTGCTGGTGCACGCGCACTGCCATCAGAAATCCTTGTTCGGCACCCAGGGCGACGCGGCACTGCTGGAAGCCATGGGCGCGCAGGCCACGCACCTGGACAGCGGCTGTTGCGGCATGGCGGGCTCTTTCGGCTTCAATCCCGAACACCTGGGCATATCCAAAGCGGCCGGCGAGCTCGTGCTGCTGCCCGCCGTGCGGCAGGCGGCCGGCGACACCATTATCTTGACCAATGGCTTCAGTTGCCGCGAGCAGATCCGCCAGGAAACCGGCCGCGAGGTCATGCACCTGACCGAACTGCTGTTGCTGGCGCACCGCCGCCAGGTAGCTCCCATCCAGGCTTCATCCCTCCTTCATCCACACCCACCTTCAAGGAATCCCACATGACCGGCAAGCTTCGCGGCGTTTTCGCTCCCGTCCTGACGCCCTTCGACGACAACCTCGAGCCTGATGCGGCCCGATTTATTGCACACTGCCGCTGGCTGGTCGACAACCAGGCCGGACTCGCGATTTTCGGCACCAACTCGGAAGCCGCCTCGCTGTCGATTGCCGAGCGCCTGACGCTCACCGACGCCCTGCTGGAAGCCGGCATTCCGGCGTCCAGCCTCATGCCGGGCACCGGCTCCTCGTCCATCACCGATGCGGTCACGCTCACGCGCCATGCCGTGCAAAACGGCGCCCAGGGCGTACTGGTGCTGCCGCCGTTCTTCTACAAAGGCGTGTCCGACGATGGACTGTTCGCCTACTACTCGGAAATCATCGAACGCGTGGGCGACGACAGGCTGGCCATTTACCTGTATCACATTCCGCAGATGTCGTACGCGCCCATTACGATGAGTCTGATCGAACGCTTGCTGGCGCGCTACCCGGCAAGCATCGCCGGCGCCAAGGACTCCTCGGGCGACTGGAACAATTCCAAGGCCATGATTGACACCTTCAGCGCACAGGGCTTCGATGTATTTCCCGCCAGCGAGTCGTTTCTGTCCAGGGCTTTGCCTATCGGCGGCGCTGGCTGCATCAGCGCCACGGTCAATGTCAATCCGGCCGGCATCCATGCCTTGTACCAAGGCTGGAACGGCCCCGACGGCGCCAGCCTGCAGGCCAGCGCCGATGAGATCCGCACTATATTCCAGGCCGTGCCCATGATCCCGGCCATGAAGCACGCCATTGCCTGGCAATCGGCCACGCCCGGCTGGGACGTGGTCAGGCCCCCGCTGGTCAAGCTCGCCGCCGATACGGCCGCCTCGCTGGAAAGCCAACTGCAGGCAGCCGGGTTCACCATGCGGGCGTATCCGCAGTAACAGCAGGCGGCGGGCGGCGATACCCGCCGCGGACTCACCGGACGGAACGGCCCAAGTAGCGCAACACGCCTTTCCCGGCGGCATGGCCGCTGGCAAAGCAGGCCGTCAGCAAGTACCCGCCGGTGGGCGCCTCCCAATCCAGCATCTCGCCCGCGCAGAACACGCCAGGCATGCCGTGCAGCATCTGGCTCTGATCTAGGCTGTCGAAACCGACGCCCCCCGCCGTGCTGATGGCTTCATCCAGCGGACGCATCCCCCGCAAGCGTACAGGCAGGCATTTGATCGCCGCGGCCAGCGCTTCGGGCTGCTCGAATATCGACTTGGGCAGGCATTCTCGCAGCAAGCCAAGCTTGGCGCCTTTCAGGCCCAAGCGGCTGCCCAGGTGGCTGGACCAGGATCGCGAGCCCCGGGGGTGCGCCACTTCGCGCTGTACGTGTTCCCGTTCGCGCGCCGGCAGCAAATCAATGTGCACCACGGCCTCGCCCCGTGCCAACAGCGTATCACGCAAGGCCGACGACCAGGCATAGACCAGACCGCCTTCCAGGCCGTCCGCCGTCACCATGCATTCCCCGCGCCGCATCGCCTGTCCCGGCGGAGCCATGGCAATGGACTTCAATGCTTCCCCGGCAAAACGCCCGGAAAAATAATCGCTCCAATGCGCCAGGAAGCCGCAATTGGCGGGCAGCAGGGGCAAAACGTGGGCGCCTTTTTCCACCAGCACGGCCTGCCACGCCCCATCGGACCCAAGCCGCGCCCAGCTTGCGCCGCCCAGCGCCAGCACCACCGCGTCCGCAGGGCGCGTCACCCGGCCTTGGGGCGTGTCCAGCACCAGGGCGCCCTTGTCGGACCAGCCCTGCCAGCGATGGCGCGCATGCAGCGTCACGCCGCTGGCGCGCAGGCGCTGCAACCATTTGCGCAGCAACGGGGCGGCCTTCATTTCCTTGGGAAACACCCGCCCTGAAGAGCCCACGAAAGTTTCCACGCCCAGCGCGTCCGCCCACGCGCGCAGCGCCTGGGCATCGAAGTCTTCCAGCCAGGCCGACACCTGCGCTTCGCGCGGGCCGAAACGCGCGCGAAATGCCGCGGCCGGTTCGCTGTGGGTCAGGTTCAAGCCGCCACGCCCGGCCAGCAGAAACTTGCGGCCGACCGAGGGCATTGCATCGTAGATATCCACGCGAACACCGGCATTCGCAAGGGTTTCCGCAGCCATCAGGCCGGCAGGCCCGCCGCCCACTACGGCAACAGAAAAGTCAGGGGAATGCGCAGACATTTTTGATATCAGGGTTCCAGAAAGATACAAGAGCGTAACAAAAACCCGCGCCCAGGCCCTAAATTATTTCAATGCGCTGCAAAGCCCCAATCGGCGCTTGCCCGCGCCCATCGGGTCGATTACGCTCACTACCATGTACAACATCAGGAGCAGGACCATGAGATTAAGCCGTCATATCGCTCATTTTGCGCTGGCCGGATTAATGGCCCTGGCCGTCGCCGGCAATGCCGCGGCCGCCGACCGAAAAACCACCAATACCTTGCTGGGCGCGGGCCTTGGCGCCGCAGCCGGCGCCGTGCTGTCGGAAGGCGACATGATGCTGACACTGGGCGGCGCCGCCGCCGGCGGCCTGCTGGGCAACGTACTGACCGAAGACCGCAAGCATCATCGCTGGAAAGGCCACGACCGCTCGTATCGGTCCGATCGGCGCTATGTGGATCACCGCAACTATCGCGGCAAACCGCATTATAAAAAACATCACCACAAGAGACATCACAAGCACCACCGCTAAGCGCTATGCGGCGTCAAAGGCAAGGGCCTGCCTTCAAGCAGGCCCTTGTTGCGGCCGGCCTTGCCTTAGTGCGCGAAATACAGATCGTGCAGGCGCGCCATATCGGTCTCGGCCGCCTTCTGCGACAGCACGACCTTGCCGGTTTGCAGCAGATAGACGTGATCGGCGACACCCACCGCCCTGTGCGTGCTTTGCTCGACCAGAACGATGGTCCGCCCTTCCCCCTTCAGCCGCGCCAGCGTTTCGAACAGCTCATTCACAATCACGGGCGCCAGGCCCAGCGACGGCTCGTCGATGATCAGCACACGCGGGTCGGCCATCAGCCCGCGTCCCATGGCCAGCATTTGCGCCTCGCCGCCCGACAACGTGCCGGCCGGCCGATGGCGGCGCTCGTACAAGCGCGGGAACATCTCGTAGGCCCGGTCGCATTGTTTGCGCGCGCCGGCGCGATGCTGTTTGGTAAAGGCGCCCAGCATCAGGTTCTCTTCTACGGTCATTTCCTTGAAGACCATGCGGCCCTCGGGGATCATCACCACACCCAGGCTGGGCATCTTCCAGGTGGGCACACCGCTCAAGGGGCGGCCGTCCAGCTGGACGACGCCCTGCGACAGCGGAATCAGCCCCATGATGGCGCGCAGCAGCGTGGTTTTCCCTGCTCCATTGGGTCCGATGATGGTGGTGAGTTCGCCCTGCCGGATCGACAGCGAAACGTCCCACAAGATATTGATGGCTCCGTATCCGGCGCGTACGCCCTGAAGTTCTATCATGCGGTGCCTCCGGTATAGCTTCTGACGACCTCCGGGTCGCGAAAGACCTCGGCGGCGGTGCCCAGCGCAATCAGTTTGCCGAAATCCAGGGCGGCCACCCGGTCGCACAACTGGCTGATGATGTCGATATCGTGCTCAATGATCAAGATGCCGACCGAAAACCGTTTGTGCAGGTCCGCCAGCATATGCATGAAACGCCTTTTGGCGCTGGTTTCCAGCCCCGCCAGCACCTCGTCCAGCAACAGCAGCCTGGGGTCGGTGCATAGCGCCTTGGCGATCTCCAGCGCCTTGAGCTCGGTCAGCGCCAGTTCGGCCGCGGCATTGCGCCCGGCCCTGCCCGCCAGGCCCGTAAAGTCCAGGACTTCAGCGATGCGTTCATCGTCGACGCGGCCCGTGCCGAAGCGCTGCGCGACAACCAGGTTCTCGCGTACCGTCAGCTCGTGCAGCGGCTGCGGTATCTGGAACGTCCTGCCTATGCCCATGCGGGCGCGCCGGTGCAAAGGCGCATTCAGCAGATTGTCCGACTCGAAACGGATGCGGCCGCCCGTCGGCCTGACCAGCCCGGATACCGCATTGAACAAGGTGGTCTTGCCCGCGCCGTTGGGCCCCACCAAGCCCAGCACTTCATCCCGGCCGGCGGTCAGCGTCACGGCGTCGACCGCGGTCAAGCCGCCGAAGCGCACGGTCAAAGCGTCGAGTTCAAGCATGTTTCCTCCGGTAGCCCTTTAGCGCCAGGGGCAGCAGGCCGCGAGGACTGAAGATGATCATGGCCACCAACAAGCCGCCCAGGATCAACTGATGCCCGGACGGAATCAGATTCTTGAAGATCAACTGATCGACCAGATAGACGGTGAGCGCCCCCAGCAAGGGACCCAACAGGGTGCGATAGCCGCCAAAGATGGCCGCAATAATAGGCAAGGTCACCCAGACGCCATTGAAGGCGTAGTCAGGCTCAAGAAAACTGATGTAGTGCACATTGAACGCCCCCACCATGCCGGTCATGAAGGCGGAAACAAACAGCATCAGCGCCTTGAGCAGCGTGCTGTTCACGCCGACGACGCGGGTGGCGTCTTCACTGTCGTGCATGGCGCGCAGGGCCAGGCCATAGTGGCTGGCGCGTATGGCCCGATAGCACAGCACAAAGATCAGCAGCAGCGTCAGAATGATCAGATAGCTGCCTGTCTTGCCGCCAAGGTCCAGGCCCAGCACGACAGGAAAATGGGGAATACGCGACAAGCCGCCCGATCCGCCCGTCACGGACGACCACTCCGTTGCCACAATCTTGAAGATGTGGGCATAGGCCAGGATGGCCAGGGCGAAATAAGGCCCTCGCAATCGCAGCACCGGCAGCATTACCACCGACGCCACCACCGCCCCCAGCCCACCCAACACGAGCCCGGCCATGACGGGCACGCCCGCATGGATGGTCAGCAACGCCGATACATACGCGCCCACACCGAAGAAGGCCGAATGGCCAAAGCTGACCATTCCGCCCAAATTGCCCAGCAGCGCCCACGCCAGCGCAATGCCTCCGATCACCAGCGCCGCAATGATCAGACTCATCACATAGTTATTCTGGCCCAGCAGCAAGGGCACGCCCAGATAAGCGGCCGCGACCGCGATCAGTGCGAATTTGCCTGTTTTCATCCTCGCCTCCCCGCCGCGCCGAACAAACCGTTGGGCAGCACGAACAACACCAGCAGAAACAGAATCATGCCCACCAGCTCCTGCAGCGCCGAGCTGGCCAGCGTAATCGTCAAGGCTTCCGTCACGCCCAGCAACAGCGCGCCCACCAGCACGCCCGGAATCGACCCAATGCCTGCCAGCACCGTGATAATGAACGCCTTGATCGTCAGCACATGGCCCAAGGGCGGCTGTATCACGCCATAGCTGAAGATGGCCACGCCGGCGAACGACGCCAGAATCCCGGCAATCACAAACGACACCAGTTCGGTGCGGCGCGGATTGATGCCCATCAGGCGCGCCGCATCGCGATTACCCGCGACGGCGCGCACCGCCCGCCCGTACCAACTGCGCGACAGCCACCACCACAGCACCCCCATCAGCAGGACGCTGACCGCAAAGAACAAGGGTTCGCTGCGCATGCTGTACAAAGGCCCCAGCACCACGGCGTCCTGCAACCAGGCGGACGAGGTCGAACGGATGTCGGCCGACCAGATCAGCAGGATGGCGTTGGTCAGGATCACGCCTATGCCATAGGTCAGGATCAAGGAGTTGAGTTCGCGATCGGTCTTGATGAGGTCGATCAGAAAATACATGATGACGGCCGAAACACACACAATCACCAGCGCAACGGGAATGGCAAACACAGGGTTCAGGCCCAGCGAGGCCTCGACCGTGTACGCGATGTACGCGGCCAGCAGCACCAGCTCGCCGTGCGCCAGGTTGATGACCTTCATGGTCCCGAACACCAGCGCGAGGCCCAGCGCAATCAGGGCGTAGGAACCGCCCTGAAGGACGCCCGAATAGAGCGCCTGAAGAATAAGCTCTGTCATGGGGCCGCTTGCTTACCAGGGGGTGCCGGGAAACTGCATGCCGGCGGTCGCCGCATCCTTGGGCCAGACAATTTCAATCTTGTCCCCCTGGTGCTGCCCCATGCGATGCACAAAGTTCAGGTTGTCGCCCTCGGTGAACTGGACACGGCCGATCAGGGTATTGCGGTCGGTCTTGGCCAACTCCTGGGCGATGCCGCCGTTCTTGATGGTGCCATTATCGGCAGCCCGCGCGATGGCTTCGAACAGAATCATGGACTGCACATAGCCGAACTGGCCCAGGTAATCAGGGTCCTTTTTGTGCAAGGCCTTGTAGGTGTCGTAGAACAGCTTGCCCTCTTCCGTGTTGAACGTGGCGGGATAAGGCAGCAAGGCCGTGCCATATACCTTGGGCATCAGGTCCGGAAAATCAGCGGCCATCTTGGGCGTGGCCAGCGACCACACCCCCACCAAGGCCTTGACGTCGGGCTTGATCACCTTGGCCGCGCGCAAAATGCCCACATAGTCGTTTTCGTAGCCCACCATCAAAATGACTTCCGACTTGTCGCGCAGGCGCACTTTGTTGACGATGGGCTTGAAGTCCGAAATGCCCGGGTCGAATGGGTGCATGCCAACCTTGAATCCCTTTGCGTCCAGGTCCTTCTGCACATCTTCGGCCAGATGGGCGGTGGCTTCCTTGGTGGAATAAATGATCGAGGCGGATTTCACCTTCATATCGTCCAGCACGCCGACCATGGCTTTCTGGTAGCCGGCGGTATTGTTGATGCGATAAAAGGTGTTGTACCCGCGCTGGACCAGTCCGTTATCGACCCCGCCAGAGGTAATGTAGGGCAGGCCCAGCTTGTTGGCCGCGTCGGAGGCCGGCCCGATATTATTGGAGCCATAGCCGCCCGTAAAGGCCACCACGCCCTGCGATGCCAGTTTCTCGATCGCGGCAATGGCCTTGGCCGGCGAAGACTCGTCGTCCTCGGTCAGCACCTTGATGGTGTGCTTGCCATGGGTCTTGTTGAACACCTCGACCGCCACGGCAATGCCTTCGTGCATGCCGGTGCCGACTCTGGCCAACGCGCCGGTCAACGGCTCCTGCTCCCCGACCAGGAATTCTTCAGCCTGCGCAACGGTAAGCGGCACCGACAGGGCCAGCGCCATCAATCCAATGGCTGCATGATTCATTTTCATTGTCTCGCTCCTTATGAGTATTTATCTGGACTCCGGGTGGAGTTTTCTTCAACGTCTTTCTTCAACGCCTTAATGCAACTGCTGCGCCAGCTGCTTGAGCCGGCCTTTCAGAATCTTGCCCGTCGCAGCCGCCGGCATCGCCGGCATCGCAACGATGCGGCTGGGCCTTTTATAGGGTGACAGGCGTGGCCCGAGCCAGGTTTGCAGCTCGGCCAGATCCACATCGCCCATGGCGGGATCCAGCTCGACAAAAGCCACGACCTCTTCGTTCCCGTCCGCCGTCTGCCGGCCCACCACCGCCGACTGCACGACGGCGGGATGCGCGTTCAGCGCCGCCTCGACCTCGATCGGATACACGTTGAAGCCGGAACGGATGATCAGTTCCTTGCTGCGGCCCACCAGGAACAGCGCCCCATCGGCCTCGCGCCGTACCAGGTCGCCCGTGCGCAGCCAACCCGCCTCGTCGATGGCGCCGGCTGTGAGCGCCGGTTCGCGGTAGTAGCCCTTCATGACATTGGGACCCCGCGCCCACAGCTCGCCGGGCTCGCCCTCGGGCACATCGCGGCCATCGCTGCCGACGATGCGGATTTCCACGCCCGGAATGACCTGGCCCACCGAGGTATCGCTGCGTGGCGCATCGATGCGCGTCTGGCTGATGGTGGGCGAGCTTTCGGTCAGGCCATAGCCGTTATGCAGCACACGCCCGAACAAACGCTCTACCTGCGCTTTCAAGGTCGCGTCCAGCGGCGACCCGCCCGCGTAGATGAAACGCAGGCTGGAGCCGGCGGGATTCCAGTCGCCGTAGTCGTACTCAAGCAGCCGCGCGTACATCGCCGGCACCCCCTGGAAGATCGTGAGCCGCTCCCGCCGCAGGGTGTCGATCAAATCAGCCGGCGCATAGCGCGCCGCCAAGTACAGCGACGCGCCCGCGTACAGCGTACCGAATGCGACCGAGGCCAGCCCGAAAACATGCGTGATCGGCAACACACCGTAGGCCCGGTCCTCAGGCACCAGGCCGCGCACCTGACTCGAGCTTGCCGCAACGAACAGCAGATTGCGGTGGGTGAGCATCACGCCCTTGGGCTGCCCCGTCGTGCCGGTGGTGTAGATCAGCGCGGCGACCTGATCCCGGCCATCGGCATAGACCGGTTCGGGCTGACAGGCTTCGTCCAGCGGACCCATCGCTACCTGGCCTACGCCGGGCAATTCCAGAGGCATGGCGCCCTGATGCAGGGCATGCGCCCCTGCTTCGGGGGAAACGCCTACGGTGTACATCACGCGCCGGGGCTGGCTATGCTGGCGTATGGCCTGGATTTCGGCGGCGGAAAGACGGGCGTTCACATTCACCGCCCACGCATCCAGCCGGGCCGCCGCCAGAATCAGCACCATCAGGGCGATGCTGTTTTCCGCCACCATCATGACCCGGTCGCCCGGGCGCACACCGCTGGCACGCAACACATCGGCGGCCGCGTCCATGGCTTGCGCCAACTGGCCATAGCTGAACACCGCGCCCGCCTGCGACAGCGCCACCGCCTGCGGCGAGCGCGCCGCCCAGAAGCGTACGATATCGCTCAGGCGCTGGGGTTGCTGCGCAGAGAGGCGATCGGCGTGCGCCATCGTCAAGCCCGGGCCGCGCGGATCATATTGCGCGCGATCACCAATTGCTGGATCTGCGTGGTGCCTTCATAGATGCGGAACAGGCGCACATCGCGGTAAAAGCGCTCGATCGAATAATCGGACACATAGCCCGCGCCGCCGTGTATCTGCACCGCCCGGTCGGCCACTCGCCCGCACATTTCGGTGGCAAACAACTTGCAGCACGACGCTTCGGTGGATACGTCTTCACCCGCATCCCGGCGGCGCGCCGCGTCGACCACCATCGAGCGCGCCGCGTAGATCTCGGCCTTGCTGTCCGCCAGCATGGCCTGGATCAGCTGGAAGTCGGCAATAGGCTGCCCGAACTGTTTCCGCTCCATGGCATACCGCAGGGCATCGTCCAGCATGCGCTCGGCCACGCCTGTGCTGACCGCCGCAATGTGCAGCCGGCCCTTGTCCAGCACCTTCATGGCCGTCTTGAAGCCCACCCCCTCGCGGCCGCCGATCAGATTGGCGGCCGGCACCCGGCAATCGTCGAACACGACATCGCAGGTATGCGCGCCGCGCTGGCCCATTTTCTTGTCTATCTTGCCCAGCGACAGGCCCGGCGAACCCTTTTCGACCACGAAGGCGGAAATGGCGCTGCCGCCTTTTGCATTGGGGTCCGTGCGCGCCATGACGGTAAAGATATCGGCTTCGGGCGCGTTGGTGATGAAGCGCTTGGTGCCGTTCAGGATGTAGTCATCGCCGTCGCGGACGGCGGTGGCGCGCAGGGAGGCCGCATCCGACCCCGCCCCCGGCTCGGTCAACGCAAACGACCCTATGATTTCTCCGGCCGCCAGCCGGGGCAGGTATTTCTGTTTTTGCGCTTCGGTGCCGTCAATGACGATGCCCTGCGAGCCAATGCCATTATTGGTGCCGATCAAAGACCGGAACGCCGGCGACGTCTTGGATATCTCGAAGGCGAAAAGCACTTCTTCTTCCATGGTGAGGTTCAAGCCGCCGTACTGCTCGGGAATCGACAAGCCGAACAAACCCAGCTCACGCATTGCGCCGATGATGCGCTCGGGAATGCGATCGGTTTCCGCCACCTCGTCCTCGATGGGAATCAATTGCTCTCGCACAAAGCGTGCCACGCTGTCCAGCAGCATATTCAGTGTTTCCTGGTCTCGTATCATTGCCCTTCCTTATGATCGGCTTGCCCCCAGGTTCGCCCCAGGCTTTTTTCCACGCTCCTGACCAGCTCGACCAGGCGCGGACCCAAGTCATTTTCCAGCTTGTCGTGGGCCAGCAAGTACGCCGGCCCGCCGCAGTTGAACGCCATCTTTCTTTCGCCCTGCACACCCAGCAGCGGCACCCCCACCGCGCGAATCTCGGGCTGCCATTCACCCAGGGCAATGCAAAAGCCATGCTCTCCGTAGTACCGGAACGCCGACTCCAGGTCTTTTTTGATGCGCGGCCAGTTCTCCGGATCGGCCATCCGTATTTCATCCAGCACCTGGTCGCGCTCCGCGTCCGGCATGCCGCAAATCAACGCCTTGCCCATGGAAGTCGTGGCAATGGGAATGCGCGAACCCACGTCCAGGCGCAGAGTCACCCTGGCACTGCTCCGGCAGGTTTCGACATAGATCATGCTCAGGTGGTCGCGCACGCCAATCGCGACGGACACGCGGGAATAGTCAGCCAGCTCCTGCATCTGGACATGCGCCAGCTTGCGTATGTCCAGATTGGCCAGCGTTGCGTAGCCCAGGCTCAGCACACTGGGCGCTAGCATGTACTTGCCCATCTCCTGGGAGTAGTCCAGGTAGCCGAGTTTTTTCAGGGTATAGGTCAAGCGCGACACTGTCGGCTTGGGAAAGCCGGTTTCACGCGCCAGATCGGCGTTGGTCAGATACGACCTGCCCGGCTGAAAACAGCGCAGCAATTCCAGCCCCCGCGCAAGCGCGTTGACGAACTGGCGATCTGTCTTGTCTTCTTCTATGTCCGCTATACGGGAATCGTGCCCCATACCACTCTCCTCCGATGCCAACCGGCCGCCCTGCGCAGCAGGGACAGCGATGGTGGCAGCAATTCTGTCACGGAGGATGAGAGCGGGTCAAAAATTTCGAAACGACGATTCGCTGTGCGAAATTACGGCCTGTATCGTCTTGCCCGGCGCCGCGCAGGCAAGACGATGGCCAGGGGATCAGAACCGATAGGTCGCCGTCGCAATAATGCTGCGTTGCGCGCCCCACCAGCAATCGCCGCGGCCCAGGCATGTGCTGACGTAGGTCTTGTTGAACAGATTGGTGGCATTCAGGGCATAGCGCCACGAATCTGTTTCGTAGGCCAGCATGGCATCGACCAAGGTGACGCTGGGTGTTTCCGGCGCCGGGCCGTCGCTGAAGGAACCCAGCCAGCGCACCCCCGCGCCGGCAGAGAAACCGCTGGTCTGGCCGATGGCGAAACGGTACTTGCCCCACACCGAGGCCTGGTGTTTGGGCATGCCTTCCAGGGCGTCATCCAGATCGATGTAGTTGTAGCTGGCCATCAGGTCCAATTGCCGGCCTATGACGGTTTTGAGCTCCAGTTCAAGCCCTTTGTTCTTGGTCTTTCCGGCCTGGATGCTGTTGTTGGGGTTGGTCGGGTCCGGCACCAGGCGGTTGCTCTCGCGCAGCGAATACACCGACGCGTTGAACAGGGTGTCGCCATCTTCCGATTCGTACTTCAGGCCGGCTTCAACCTGCTCGCCGCGCATCGGCACAAAGCGGTCGTTGTCGGCATTCAAACCGCTGACGGGCGTAAACGATTCGCTGTAGCTCAGATAAGGCGACCAGCCATTGTCGGCGGCATACATCAGTCCCAAGCGCTTGCTGACCGCGGTGCTGGTCTGGTCGCGGTCGCCCTCGACGCTGCTGACCGACCGGTCGTGGCGCAGGCCCGCCACCACAATCCAGTTCTGGCCGAACTTCATCTGATCCTGCAGATAAAAACCCGTGTCGCGCTGGCGGGACGTCGGGTCGTCGCTCATGGCCGGCGGGGTGAAGTTGCCATACACCGGGTTGTAGGCGTCGATCAACGGCACGGAGCCGCCCAGATAGACAGGCGCATCAAAACCCGACTGCTTCTCTTCGCGGGCGTAGGCAAGGTCGAAGCCCAGCAGCATCTGGTGGCTGACCGCGCCGGTATCGAACTTGCCGGCCAAATGCTGATCCGCCGTCAGCATATTGACCTTGGTCAGCGTGGCGTCGGCATACCGGCCGAACAGGCGCTTGTTGACCGGATCGCCGGCCCAGCCGCCCGGCAGGGTGAAGGAATCGCCGTACAAAGACCGGTAGTCGACTTCGTTCTTGGCCCAGCGGAAATTCTGGCGCACCGCCCAGTTGTCATTGAACTCGTGCTCGAACAGCCAGCCCAGCGACTGGCGCTTTGAGTCGTAGCGATCCCAGTCAGGTTCGCCGATGAAGCGATGCACGCTCAGCGGGCCATTGGGGTTGTCGATGGCGACGCCCTCCCAGGGGAAGAACTGCGAAGTCGATCCCGACTTGTCATCCTGCCACAAGGCCTGCAGCGTCAACGAGGTCCGGGCGCTGGGGCGCCATGTCAGGGACGGCGCCACCATCATGCGGTCATCGGGCACGTGATCCACCTGCGTATCGGCCTTGCGGCCCACCGCTACCAGCCTATACAGCCAGGTGCCATCCTCGGTCAACGGCCCGGTGAAATCAGCCTGCAACTGCTTGCGGTTATGCGTGCCATACGAAATGCCGACCTCGTTCTGTGCTTCGGCCAGCGGGCGCTTGCTGACCATGTTCACCACGCCTGCGGTGCTCCCCTGGCCATACAGCATGGAAGCCGGGCCGCGCAGCACTTCGATGCGTTCCAGCATATAGGGCTCGACGCGTGTCGTGCTGGTGTACCAGTTGTAGTTCTGGCGCAAGCCATCCAGGTAAGTGCTGGGTTCCGAACCCCGGATGCGGTATGAGTCGGTGCGCGAGTCCAGCCCATAGGCATCGGACCGCACGCCCGCCGCGTAATTCAGCGCGTCCTGCAGGTTCTGGGCGCCCTGATCAATCATTTCATCGCGCGTGACCACCGTCACCGACTGCGGTGTCTCGATCAACGGTGTGTCGCTTTTGCTGGCCGTGGCCGCCCGCTTGGCAATATAGCCCGTGACCGGCGATGTCGCCGTTTGGGCTTCAGGCTGAGCGGTCACGGTAATGGTTTCCAGGGTTTGCGTTCGGCCCGTTGCCGGTGTGGCGCCCTGCGCCCAGACGGGTTGCGTGGACGCGGCCAGCAGCGAAAACGCGCTGGCGACGGCCAGGGCGCACGCCCTGGGCCGCATAAAAACGACTGTCTGCATTGTTATCTTCCTTTTACGCGGCCGCAAACCGCCGTGCCTTTACCCTTGTATTGGCACTTGTTGTCATGTCATGAGGCTTTTTTGAAGCCAGATCGATTATGATAATTGTTCTTATTACGATATAAAAGGAAATTTTTTGGCAGCGATGCGTCAGCGCAACGCTGCCAGGCGGCCGCTTACTTCACGTCATCCAGTTTCTGCTTCAAGGCATCCAGCGGCAATGCGCCGTTCACCCGGCTGCCATCGGCAAAAATAATCGCCGGTGTGCCCTGCACCATCAACTCCCGACCCAGGGCCAGCACCGTGTCGACCGGCGTGTCACACTTGGCTTCGGGAGGCACCTTGCCTTCAAGCATCCAGGCGCGCCACGTCGCCGCTTGGTCTTTCGCGCACCAGATATCGCGTGCCTTGATCTCGGAGTCCGGCGACAGGATCGGGAACAGGAAGGTGTACACCGTGATGTTGTCCACTTCCTTCAAGGATTGGTGCAAGCGCTTGCAGTACCCGCAGTTGGGGTCTTCGAACACCGCAATCTGCCGTGAGCCGTCGCCGTTCACCTGCTTCACGGCCAGTTCCAGCGGCAACGACGAAAACGACACCTTGGACAGGGCTTCAAGCCGCTCCGCCGTCAGGTCCCGGCGCGCTTTGGCGTCGATCAGCGAGCCCTGCAAGACATAATCGACATTCGCATCGGTATACAGCAGGTCCATGCCCACCTGGATCTCAAACAGCCCAGGGAACGGCGTGCGCTTGACCACCCTTACCTCGACCCCGGGAAACCGCCCTTCGAAGGACTTGCGCACCGCTTCTGGCGAGCCGAGGTCGCGCGTGGACAATACCTTGGCGGGACGAGCGCCTTCATTCCCTTCGGTGGACAGCACGTTTGCGTCGCGGGCATGTTCATTGCCCTGGGTGGAGAGCACCTGGGCGGCCTCTGTGTTGCTGCCTTGTGTGGACAGTGTCCGGCTTTGCGCCAGCGCGGGTTCACCCATCCATGACGCGCCGGCCACTGCGGCCGCTGTCAGTAATCCGATCAATCCGAAATGCATATAACCGCCTTATGGCCAATTCGGGCTGCGTGGCCCGGATTGGTAAAAATAATAGAAGCACTATAAACCATCGGGTCGAGGGGCAGGGGCTTCGGGCGGCATTGTCCGGTTCTTATAGGAGTGCGTATGCTATTTGGCTGCATTGTCTGGTTCTTAAGGGAATGCGTATGCTGTTGGGCCGCATTGCCTGGTTCTTGAGGCAGTGCGGTGGCTTCAGGCGGGCCGGACTCACATCGCTGCGATCCCGGCTGCGCCGGGATGTCCCACGTCTTGGGTTCCAGCCGGGGCGTGCGCGAACTCGCCGGATGGACAATCCCCCGGATTGTCCAAAACACCCGGCTCAAACATGCGCGCACTTGCACCCCCGGCCGAAACCCAAGACGCGGCGCGCTCAACGTTCGCCCGGCCCGCCTGAAGCCACCGCACTGCAAGGGCAGAGATCATGGTCGATGGCCGTTTTTGGCTGGGATTGGGATTGCTACTGGGATTGGGGCTGGAAACTGAAGCTGGGCGGCCGCAGAAAGCGGAAACCGGGACTTGCAAAGGAATTCGGCAACAGGCGCCTGTTGAGACGGGGGCCCGAATAGACCCAGATACGCAAAACACCCATGATCCGCCACCATTGGACAAAGAAACGCTTGTCTACCCGCGTTCACCTGCTCTAAAGACGCCGTGCCTGGCGCTGGATAGAGCGAGGATTGAGCACGCCGCCGGTCTGGGCCCTGCCGAGGAGGCAAGGCCGCGACTGATCGAGCAACAAGGGTGTTGGCAGCCCGGGGGGCTGCCAACGTTGCGAGTTTCGCGGCCGCCTCGGCAGGGCCCAGACCGGCGGGCAATCCCGGCAACGCCGGGATCGTGCGATTCTCTCGCGGCATCCAGCGCCAGGCACGACGTCTCTTAAGAACATGTGCATTCCAGAACCAAGCACATTCTGGCCCAGAGATACGCATATCCTACCCAGGGCCCAACCCAAAAGCAGCTACCTCCCCGCCGCCCCCCCAATCAGCAACCGCTTCAAAAACGGCACCCTGTCCACCACCTGCATCCCCACATTCCGCCCCCACGCCACGGGCGCAGCCTGGGCGGCAAACAAACGATGCAGGCCATCCGTAGCCATCCGCATCGCCAGAATCGGCTCGGCCCGCGCCCGCCGGTAACGATGCAGCACGCGTACATCCCCCGCGGCCCGGAAGGCCTCTTTATCGCGCAGCACATCCAGCAAGGCCTCTACATCGCCCAGGCCCAGGTTCAGGCCCTGGCCCGCCAAGGGATGCACCCGGTGGGCGGCATCGCTGACCAGCGCCACGCCGGGCGCGACCATGCCGCTGCCTTCCAGGAACAAAGGAAAGCCGAACAAAGGGCTGCGCACCTGCAGGCGCCCCAGCCGGCCGCCCGTCGCCGCCATCAAGCGGGTTTCCAACTGATGACGGCATTGCGCTTCCGGCATGGCCAGCAGCGCTTTGGCCATCTCGTCGGGCATGGACCACACCATCGATACCTGATGCCCATCCGCCGTATCCGGCATAGGCAGCAAGGCCAGCACCGTATCGCCCGTAAACCATTGCAGCGCCGCATTCTGATGCGGCAGCTCGGCCGTCAGATGCACCACCAGGCCCTGATCGCCATAGGGCCGCGACGTGTGGCTGATGCCCGCCGCCTGGCGCACCGCCGATTGCGCGCCGTCGGCGCCCACCAGCAAATCCGGCGTCAAGCTGCGCCCGGTATCGGTCACCACCGTGCGCGACGCCAGCCGCTGGAACTTCTCGGGATGCCAGACGATGCCGAACACCTGCGCTGCCTGTTGCAAGACGCGCTCCAACTCGCTGGACTCGACAATCCAGGCCAGCGCCGTCTGCGCGGCCTGCCAGGCATGCAGGTGCACCATGCCGCTGGCATCGCCATACACTTCCATGGTTTCAACCGGCGTCACGCGTGCCGCATCCATCATGCCCCACACACCCAACTGATCCAGGAAAGCCTGGCTGGACGCCGAAATCGCGTATACACGGGGGCAGTACACGTCGCCCGCCGGGGCTTTAGGCGCGCTGCGGGGGCCAAGCAGCGCAGGGCTGAAGCCGGCCTTGGCCAGGCCCAATGCCATCGCGAGGCCCGCAATGCCGGTGCCGCAAACCAGTACAGATTCCTTGCTCATCGCGCTGAAGGCACACCGGCCTGTTTGGGCCACAACACCCAGACGTCGCCGGGCTGCTTCATGCGGCCCGCCCGAGCGCCGGCTTCGTCGCCAAAGCCCCAGTAATAGTCAGTGCGTGCCGCGCCCTTGATCGCCGCGCCGGTATCCTGGGCAAACACCAAGCGCCGCAACGGGGTGCTTGACGCGGGCTGCTGGGTTGCCAGGTACATCGGCGTGCCCAGCGGCACAAACGTCGTGTCCACCGCCACGGCGCGCTGCCCGATCAGCGGAATGCCATAAGCGCCCTTGGGGCCGAGTTCCGGATCAACGACCGCTTCTTCATTGAAAAACACCATGGCCGGATTGGCGTTCAACATTTCCTGCACGCGCGAAGGATTCTTTTTTGCCCAGGCCTTGATGTTCTGCATGGACGCCTGCGCCAGCGGCAGCTCGCCCTGTTTCGCCAGCCATTGCCCGATCGACATATAGGGGCGGCCATTATGATCGGCGTAGGCCAGCCGGATGGTGTCGCCGCCCGCCAGTTGCGCGCGGCCCGAACCCTGTATTTGCAGGAAGAAGGCCTCGACCGGATCGTTGACCCAGACGATGGCATGCGGCTGGCGGTCGGCGGAAGCCGCGATCTCGGCGCGCGTGTCGTAGGGCACAATGCGCTTGCCCACCAGCTTGCCGCGCACCCGTTTGCCCGCCAGCTCGGGGTAGACCGAGCCCAGGTCTATGGTCAGCAAGTCATCGGGCGCCGCATACAGCGGCCATTGGTAATCACCCTGGCGGGTGCGCGAGGCATGCACCAGCGGTTCGTAGTAACCCGTGACGGTATTGCGGGCGGGCTTGCCGGCCGCATCCAGCAGGCGCCAGGGCTGCAAGTGCGCTTGCAGGAACTGGCGCACGCTGTCGGGCGATGCCGTATCGGCGTCCAGACCCGACTGCGCGGCCGCCGCGCACACAGGCTGCCAGACGCGCGGGGTCGCCCGCGCCTGCTGGGCCAGCGAACCCGACACCGGCCGCATCAGGCCTTTGCAATTATTCAGGAAGGCTTTCCAGACATGGTCCAGCCCATCGTTCTGCCAGCCCGGCAACGACGCCCAGGATGCCTGCAGGAACTTGCCGGCCAATGCCCGCGGGGCCGTATCGGGCAAGGCGCTCAGCGCGGGAACCCGCAACGGCTGCTCGGCAATATTGGCCGGCGTGGCGCCGGGCCCGCCGGCGGTCTCATCGGGCGACAGGGGTACGCTGCTGCATGCCGCCAGCAAGACAGGCAAAGCGGCCGAAAACAGAATTCTTTTCATAGACTCGCAAGGTCGGGAGGGTTAGTGCAAGGTACGCGGCATGGCCAGGACGAACTCCTGGATGGGAACGTCGAACGGAACGCCATTTTCCCCCACGCAATGATAGGCGCCCCGCATGGACCCCACAGGCGTGGGCAGCGGACAGCCACTGGTGTATTCAAAGGTTTCGCCGGGATTCAGCAGGGGCTGCTGCCCGACCACGCCCAGCCCGCGCACTTCCTGGACGTGCTGGTGCCCGTCGGTAATGATCCAGTGGCGGCTGATGACCTGGGCGGCATGCTGGCCATTGTTGGTGATGCGCACGGTATAGGCGAAGACGAACTGCTGATCATTGGGGTCGGATTGGTCCGGCAGATACTGGGGCGTCACCGTCACCGCAATGTCGTATGGTTTCATGTTCGGGGTTCCAGATTAAATGAAGTGGAATAACCTGCAATAATGGCACATCCGCAGCTTTGTCATTCGTACCTTAACCGATTTACGCACATGCCTTTTACCCGACCTACCCGTATTGCCCCCAGCCTGCTGGCCGCCGACTTTGCCAAGTTGGGCGACGAAGTCAGGAATGTGGTGGCGGCCGGTGCCGACTGGATCCATTTCGATGTCATGGACAACCACTACGTACCCAATCTGACCATAGGCCCGATGGTTTGCGAAGCGCTGCGCCCCCACACCGACGCCCCGATCGACGTGCACCTGATGGTCGAACCGGTTGACGCCATTATCCCGCAATTTGCCCAGGCGGGAGCCAATATCATAACCTTCCACCCCGAGGCCTCGCGCCATCCCGATCGCACCTTATCGCTGATCAAGGAACACGGCTGCAAGGCGGGGCTGGTGTTCAATCCGGCCACCTCGCTCGACTGGATGGACTATGTCATGGATAAGCTCGACGTCGTGCTGCTGATGTCGGTGAACCCGGGCTTTGGCGGGCAGCGCTTCATTCCAGGCACCCTGGCCAAGCTGACCCAGGCGCGCCGCAAGATCGACAGTTGGCAGAATGCGGGGGGCCAGCCCATTGCGCTGGAGATCGACGGCGGCGTCAAGGTGGACAACATCGCAGCGATACGCGCGGCCGGCGCCGACACATTCGTGGCCGGCTCGGCCATCTTCAGCCAGCCCGACTATAAAACGGTGATCGACGCTTTGCGCGCCGAGATCGTCAAGGGGGAATCGCTCTCGGCCTGACAAGCCCGCGCAGTCAGTGGCTGGCGGCGCCCGCCTGGTCCGGATATTCAGACAAGCTCGTTCCGGCCAGCAGCGAGCGCCGCTCTATGAACAAGGAATTCCCCGCAATCTTCTTGGCCTCTGACTTGGCCAGGGCGGCGAACTCGGCAATCTGGTAACTGGAGTACGGCAAAGCGGTATTGACTTTCACCACGCCCAGCGAAATGCTGATCAGCGGATGAAAGACTTCAACGCCCTGCCGGTTTTCCGTCACATAGCCGCCCGCCTCGACATGCTCGGGCCGGTAAAAAGGCGCGGTTTCACCGGAAAAACGATCCAGCACAAGCTGGCAGCGCCTGCTCCAGTCCTGGCTTTTGAACACCACGATAAAGTCGTCGCCGCCAATATGCCCCACAAAGTCGACATCGACGTCGGCGCACTCACGCAATAGCTTGGCCGTGATCTGTATGATCTCGTCGCCCTTGCGATAGCTGTACAGGTCGTTGAAGGGCTTGAAGTTATCCAGGTCGACGTAGCACACGGCAAATGGGGACTCGCTTTCCAGCAGCGCCTCGATGTGCTCATTGATAGGCACGTTGCCCGGCAGCTGCGTCAGGGGGTTCGCATAGCGGGCGGCGTGAATCTGCATCTGCGTAATTTCGCGGATCAGGTCGAAGCCCGTGCCCACCCCCAGATAGCGCCCCTGCTCGGTGATGATGAACCCATCGGACAGGTGATGCGGAGTGGCTTCGGCAATCAGGTGCCCCAGGTTCTGCAGGCTGGTCTGGTGATCGACGATGAGCGGCTGGTTTTCAATGAACTGCGCGCAGGGCTTGTTGCCGTAAAGCTCGCGGTGATAGGGCCGGGCCAGGCGCTCGAGCAGGCGCAGGCGATGAATCAGGCCGATGGGCGCGCCATTGCGCAAGACCGCCAGGACCTGCAAATCGTCCTGGGCCTGAAAGATATTGTAGACATCGGTGGTGGGCGCGGTGTCGGCCACGGCGGGCACGATGCGTAATATCTTGCGCGCCGTGGCAACGGACTTGTAGGCATCGTTCATCAGAGGTCTTCTTCCGTGTGGCGCTTTGCCCATCAACTCAAGGATATGTTCCGGCATCTTCAAGGCGGGCGGTAGCGCGGGCCGGTGCAGGAAATAGCCCTGGCCGTACGGTATGCCCAGGCTGCGCACCCAATCCAGCTCCTCTTCGGTCTCGATGCCTTCGGCGATCAGCTTGGTTCTGGACTGCTGGGCAATCTCGCAGATGGAGCGGACGAACTGGCGCTTGACGGGGTCCTTGCCGATGCTTTTGATGAAATACCGGTCGATCTTGACGTAATCGGGACGCAGCTCCGACCATAAGCGCAGGCTGGAAAACCCTTCGCCCAGGTCATCAAGAGCGATCTGCAGTCCCGACTGCCGGTGATCCGCCACGGCCTGCTTCAACAAGGCGTAGCTGGATGTGGTGTCGGTTTCGGTCAACTCCAGCACGATGCTGTCGTATTTGATTCCCTCTTTGACCAGCCCCGCCAACGGCGAGGCGCCTTGCACCGACATGACCATGGCTTCGGGACTGACGTTCAGGAATAATTTTCCGGCCAGGCCCAGTTGCACAAAGCGGTCGATGTGCACTTGCAGGCACAGGCATTCGAGCTCGACTGTCTTGCCATACAAGCGCGCCAGCTTGAACAGAGCCGTCGGCTCATGCAAAGACGAATCGGCGGGGCCGCGTATCAGGCCTTCGTATCCCAGGATATCGCCCGACCGTACATCGACGATAGGCTGATAAAGCGGCGTAAGCGCCTTGCTTTGCAAAATGTCGCGGAAATCAGCATCCATGCCGGCCGATACGACTTCAGCTTGGCGCCTCGCAAGCGAAGCGGCACCCGGAATCAATGCGTCCATCATTGGGAAATTCATCCAGTTCTCGCCTTATATGAAACAAATTGCAAGGCATATCTCATAATTTAACAGCGCCATATTACAGGCAGGTTGCGCCAAGTAGCTATATCATGAGCGTGCAAACAACACCAAAACAACCTCATTACCAACGTGGCCGCGCCGCCACCGCAATATTAACGATAGAAAGATTCATGTTACTGAACGCCGTGCTTTTTGACCTGGATGGCACCTTGCTGGACACCATTCCCGACCTGGCCAACGCCGCCAACGCCATGCGCGAAGAGCTGGGGATGGCCGCCCTGCCGCAACAAACCATCGCCACCTACGTCGGCAAAGGCACAGAAAACCTGGTCATGCGCACCTTGGCGGACAATCCGGCGGGGTCGGCGCCCAGCCCGGACAGCATCAGGCACGGCCTTGGTCTGTTCAACCGCCACTACCACGCCTGCAACGGCGACAAGGCCACCTTGTACCCCCAAGTCCTTGAAGGCCTGCAAGCCTTCAGGAAGGCGGGGTTCAAGATGGCCATCGTCACCAACAAGCCCACTGAATTCACCCTGCCCCTGCTCGAGCGCAGCGGCATTGCGGGCTTCTTCGACGGCGTCGTGTGCGGCGACACCTGCGAAAAGAAAAAACCGCACCCCATGCCCATGCTGCACGCCTGCGCACTGCTGGGCGTCGCACCGGCACAGGCCTTGGCCATAGGCGATTCGGTCAACGACGCACAAGCCGCACGCGCCGCCAACATACCGGTTCTGGCTGTGCCTTATGGCTACAACGAAGGCATGGACGTGCACAATCTGGAAGTCGATGATATAGTTACGTCCATTGCCGAAGCGGCCCAGTGGGCCGCCCGCCACGAAACCGAATACCAGAAACCATGACCGCTACCCCTTATTACACCGCAAAGCCGCGCGCCTACTGGCGCTGGTGGCGTTTGTGTTCTGGGTAGCGGTAATCCACTCCCGGCGCCTTAGACCCTTGTCTTCCAGCGCCGTCAGCATTACCAGAAAAGCAGCCCGGAACCCAGAAATGGCCGGGCTTTTTTGATTCCTGTCCCGGCCTGTATGTCAACATCACACAGAGACCTCTATGACAGAAATCGAATTCAACGCACTGGCGGCGCAAGGCTACAACCGCATTCCCCTGATTGCGGAAACCTACGCCGATCTGGATACCCCGCTGGCCATTTACCTTAAGCTCGCGCATAGCGGCCCGGAAGGCGGCCGCAACAGTTGCCTGCTGGAGTCCGTGGTGGGGGGCGAACGGTTCGGGCGATATTCTTTCATCGGCCTGCCCGCCAAGACCGTCATCCGGTCCAACGGTTCGGTCACCGAGGTCGTGCACCTGGGCCAGGTCCTGGAAAGCCACGAAGGCGACCCCTTGAGCTTCATCGAGGCCTACCAGCAGCGTTTCAAGGTAGCGATCCGGCCCGGCATGCCCCGTTTTGCAGGCGGGCTGGCCGGCTACTTCGGCTACGACACAGTGCGCCATATCGAGCCTCGCCTGGGGCCAGCCGTCAAGCCTTTCCCCGCCGGTCAGGAAGAAGGCACCCCCGACATCATGTTGTTGCAGGTCGACGAACTGGTCATCGTCGATAACCTGGCCGGACGCACCTACCTGGTGGTGTACGCCGACCCCAACCAGGCCGAGGCCTACGCGCTGGCCAAGCGCCGGCTCAAGGAATTGCGCGAAAAGCTGCGCACCCCCGTCGTCATTCCCTACGCCTATGCCAGCATGCAAACCGCGGCGCGGCGCGATTTCGACAAGAAAGACTATATCGACGCGGTGCTCAAGGCCAAGGAATACATTGCCGCGGGCGACCTGATGCAGGTGCAGGTCGGACAGGTCATTGCCAAGCCCTTCCGCGACTCGCCGCTGTCCCTGTACCGCTCGCTGCGCTCGCTCAACCCCTCGCCCTATATGTACTACTGGAACTTCGACAACTTCCAGGTCGTGGGCGCATCGCCCGAAATCCTGGTCCGCCAGGAGATCGTGACCGAGGCCGAGCGCCAGAAGAACATGATCACCATCCGTCCGCTTGCCGGCACCCGCAAGCGCGGCGCCACGCCCGAGGAAGACCTGAAGCTGGCCGAAGAGCTCACCGCCGATCCCAAGGAACGGGCCGAGCATGTCATGTTGATCGATCTGGCACGCAACGACGTAGGCCGCGTCGCCAAGACCGGCACCGTAGCGGTGACCGATACCATGACGATCGAGCGCTATTCACACGTCATGCATCTGGTGTCCAACGTGACCGGCGAGCTGAATGACGGCATGAGCAATATGGACGTCCTGCGCGCCTCATTCCCGGCCGGCACGCTCACCGGCGCGCCCAAAGTGCGCGCCATGGAAATCATCGACGAGCTGGAACCCGTGCGGCGCGGCATCTACGGCGGCGCCGCGGGCTACCTGAGCTACGGCGGCGAAATGGACGTGGCCATCGCCATACGCACCGGCATCGTCAAGGACGGCATGCTGTATGTGCAAGCGGCAGCGGGCATCGTCGCCGACTCGGACCCCGAAAAAGAATGGCAGGAAACGGAAGCTAAGGCACGCGCCGTATTGCGCGCCGCCGAGCAGGTCCAGTTCGGCCTTGACGAACCCATTTAATACGCAACACACAGCTCCCGGAGAAGCACATGTTATTGATGCTAGATAATTACGATTCGTTTACCTATAACCTGGTGCAGTATTTCGGCGAACTCGGCGAAGAAGTATGCGTATTGCGCAACGACCAGACCACCGTGGCCGACATAGCCGCCATGAACCCGGCGCGCATCTGCGTATCGCCCGGCCCCTGCTCGCCCGCCGAGGCCGGCATATCGATCGAACTGATCCAGCACTTTGCGGGCAAGCTGCCCATCCTGGGCGTGTGCCTGGGCCACCAGGCCATCGGCGCGGCCTTCGGCGGCGACATTGTGCGCGCCAGGGAAATCATGCACGGCAAGGTATCCAGCATTACCCATACCGGCACCGATGTCTTCACCGGCCTGCCGTCGCCCTATGCCGTCACCCGTTATCATTCACTGGCCATCAAGCGCGACACGCTGCCCGGCTGCCTGGAGATCACCGCCCAGACGGACGACGGCGAAATCATGGGGGTGCGCCACAAGACCATGCCCATTTACGGCGTACAGTTCCATCCTGAATCCATACTCAGCGAACACGGCCATGCTTTACTGAAGAACTTTCTGACGATCTGACCCTCATATAAAAATAAGGAACTCACATGACCATCACTCCCACTGAAGCCTTGTCGCGCTGTATCGAGCACCGTGAAATATTCCATGACGAAATGCTGCACCTGATGCGCTTGCTGATGCGCGGCGAACTCTCGCCGACCATCGCCAGCGCGCTCATCATGGGCCTGCGTGTCAAGAAAGAGACCGTGGGCGAGATCACCGCCGCCGCCCAGGTCATGCGTGAATTCGCGCTGCCCGTCAACACACCCAACACGCAGGACCTGCTCGACATGTGCGGCACCGGCGGCGATGGCTCCAACACCTTCAACATCTCGACAGCGGCCATGTTCGTGGCGGCCTCCCAGGGCGTAAAAATTGCCAAGCACGGCGGCCGCAGCGCCTCGTCCTCGTCGGGCAGCGCCGACGTGCTGGAAGAACTGGGCGCCAATGTCATGCTCAGCCCTGAACAAGTGGCCGAGAGCCTGGCCGCCACCGGCATCGGTTTTATGTTCGCCCCCGCCCACCATGCCGCCATGAAAAACGTGGCCGCCCTGCGCAAAGAACTCTCGGTGCGCACGATCTTCAACATCCTGGGTCCCCTGACCAATCCGGCCAATGCCGCCAACCAGCTCATGGGCGTCTTCCACCCCGACCTGGTCGGCATTCAAGTGCGCGTGCTGGAGCGCCTGGGCTCCAACCACGTGCTGATCGTCCACGGCAAAGACGGCATGGACGAAGCCTCCCTGGGCGCGGCCACGCTGGTCGGCGAACTGAAAGACGGCAAAGTGCGCGAATACGAAATCCACCCGGAAGACTTTGGCATGACGATGGTGTCTAATCGCTCTATCAAGGTCAATAATCGCGCCGAATCGGCCGCGATGCTGCTCAGCGCACTCGATAACGCCGAGGGCGCCGCTCGTGATATCGTTGGCTTTAACGCAGGCTTGGCGATCTATGCCGGCAACCGGGCCGACTCCATCGAGCAGGGGCTGAAAATGGCCTTCGAAGCCTTGGCCAGCGGCGCCGCCCGCGCCAAGCTTGATGAATTCTGCACCTATACACGGACGCTGAACGCATGAACGATATTCTTGCCAACATCCTGGAAACCAAAAAGGCCGAAGTCGCCACCGCGCGCCAGATGCGCAGCGAATCGGACGTCCTGCGCGAGGCCAAGAGCCGCAAGGATCTGCGCGGCTTTGCCCGGGCCATCGAAGAAAAAATCGCCCAGGGCAAGCCCGGCGTCATTGCCGAAGTCAAAAAGGCATCGCCGTCCAAGGGCGTCATCCGCGAAAACTTCAGCGCCGTCGACATCGCCAGCTCGTATGCCGCGCATGGCGCCGCCTGCTTGTCCGTCCTGACCGACGTCAAGTTTTTCCAGGGCTCCTACGACTACCTGCGCCAGGCCCGCGCCGCCTGCACCCTGCCCGTCTTGCGCAAGGACTTCATGATCGATCCTTACCAGATCGTGCATGCCCGGGCGCTGGGCGCCGACTGCATCCTGCTGATTGTCGCGGCGCTCAGCCCGCAGCAACTGCGCGAGTTCGAAAATGTGGCCAACGAACTGGGCATGGATGTCCTGGTCGAGGTCCATGACCGCGCCGAGCTCGACCTTGCCCTGGAGCTCAACACCAGCCTGATCGGCATCAACAACCGCAATCTGCGCAGCTTCGAGACCTCGCTGCAGACCACGCTCGACCTGTTGCCGGCCATCCCGGAGGGCAAGCGCGTGGTAACCGAAAGCGGCATCCTGACACCCGACGATGTGGCCCTCATGCGCGAGCATGACGTCCAGGCCTTCCTGGTCGGTGAAGCCTTCATGAGAGCCCCCGACCCCGGCGTGGCGTTGCAAAAGCTGTTCTTCGCCTCCTGAGGCGCGTCATGTTCGCCGCCGCCGAAGCCGACCCGCAACTGTCCAAGGAAGAAGCCGGTCCCCTTGAGGACCGGCTGCGCACAGCGCTGCTCAAAGCGCAGTATGCAAGGCTCAAGCAAGAACAGCGCGCCCTGCTGATCGTGATCGCGGGCATCGACGGTGCCGGCAAAGGCGCTTCTGTGTGCCTGTTGAACGAATGGATGGACGCCCGCCATATCCGCACCCTGGCCTTTGGCGAACCATCGGCCGCCGAACAGGGCCACCCATGGCTGTGGCGGTATTGGCGCAGCCTGCCGGCCAAAGGCAGGACCGGCATCGTATTCGGTTCCTGGTACCGGCCCCTGCTGAAAGAAGCCGCCAGGAAGAAGCCCCGCCAGAAGAAAATACTGGCGTTCACGCAAGCCATACGCGACTTCGAAAATACCCTGGCCCAGAACGGCGTCCAGGTCATCAAGCTTTGGTACCACCTGTCGCAAACGGCGCAACGGGAACGGACTGAAAAGCTGCTGTCCGACCCCGACACGGCGTGGCAGGTCCGGCCGGAAGACATCAAGGCGCAGAAAAAATTTGCCCGGCTGCGCGATGCCGGCGCGCTGGCCATCTCGCTGACGCACGAGGCCCATGCCCCCTGGACCATTATCCCGGCGGCCGACAAGCAAATGCGCGACATCAGCACCGGCCAGGCCGTGCTGGCCGCCTTGCGCAAGCGGCGCATCGAACCCTTGCCGCATGCCGCGCAAGCCAGCACCCCGGTCCATGCACCGGCCCCCGTCCCGACGTTGAACGACCTGGACTATGCCATCAAGCTGGGCGACGATGAATACGACAAGCGGCTGCCTGAATGGCAGGGCCGCCTGGCCCGGCTGGCGCGGCACCCCGCATTCGGCAAGACCCCGGTCATTCTTGTCTTCGAAGGCCAGGATGCGGCAGGCAAAGGCGGCACCATACGGCGCGTGACCCGGGCCCTGGATGCCCGCCAGTTTCGGGCCATCCCCATCTCGGCGCCCAGCCGGGAAGAACTCGCCCATCCTTATCTGTGGCGCTTCTGGCGCGACCTGCCTGAGCCGGGCAATCTCGCCATTTTTGACCGCTCCTGGTACGGACGGGTGCTGGTCGAACGCGTCGAGCAATATGCCTCCGAAGCCGAATGGCGCCGCGCGTATGACGAAATCAACCAGTTCGAATCCCAGTTGCTGGACAGCGGCGCGGTGATCCTGAAGTTCTGGCTGGCTGTCAGCAAGGACGAACAGCTGGCCCGCTTTCGCGAACGCGAAGCCTCGCCATTCAAATCATTCAAGATCACGCCGGACGACTGGCGCAACCGCAAGCAATGGGACGCCTATGTGCAGGCGGCCAACGACATGTTCCGCCACACCAGTACGCAAGCCTGCCCCTGGCACGTACTCTCGGCCAACGATAAACGCCACGCCCGCATTGCCGTACTCGAATGCCTTGTCGAGGCGCTGGAAGCAGCACAGGACCGCAACAGCCCATGACCCTTCAACCAGAACCTTGTCCTTTGTGCCGGGACGCCGGCGGCACGGTGCTCTGCCGCAACGAAAACTTGCGCATCATTGCGGTGGACGACGACAATCATCCCGGCCTGACCCGCGTCATCTGGCAGGAACACACCGCCGAAATGACGCAATTGCCGCCGCTGGCCCGCAACGCGCTCATGGAAGCCGTCTGGCGGGTCGAACTCGCGCAGCGCCAGATCCTGCAACCCGACAAAGTCAATCTGGCCCAGTTTGGCAACATGGTGCCCCACCTGCACTGGCATGTGATCCCGCGCTGGGCCGACGACAGCCATTTCCCCGATGCTATTTGGGCCGCCGCGCCCGCCCGCTCAGCGGAACAGGCCGCCGCCTGGGCCCAGCGCAAAGCGCGGATTCGCGCCGCCTTGCCGCAATACTGGGAGGCATTGCAGAAATGTTGCAATGCAACCACATAGGGGTTACCCCGAATGCATAAATACGCTTATAATTTGCGCACTGCATTTTTCACGCGTCGACATTTTCATACAGCACACGCTGTCGCTAGCAGTTGACTGACCTCTCAGCACCCATGTCGAACGCCATCGCTCCCTGACCCCCGAGCCTTTCGCCGCGTATCCAAGACAAACGCTGCACTTTAGGTTGATTCGGTCGGCACGATGCTCCAATCAACCAGCGCTCCGGGCTCACTTCCATCGCCCCCGCTATGTGTATGCCGTTCGTTCGGCAAAGGATACTCATGTCTTTCGATACTTTAGGTCTCGCGCCTTCCCTGTTGTCCGCCGTTCTGAAAGCCGGCTTTACCGAGCCCACTTCCGTCCAGGCCGCAGCCATCCCCAAGGCCCTGGAAGGCCACGACCTGATGGTTTCTTCGCAGACCGGCAGCGGCAAGACCGCCGCCTTCATGCTGCCCGCCCTGAACCGTATTTCCCACATGCCTCCCAACAAGGGCTCGGGCGTGCAGGTGCTGGTTCTGACCCCCACGCGTGAACTGGCCATGCAAGTGGCCGACGCCACCAAGCAATACGGCGCCCACATCAAAGACCTGCGCATCGCCGTGGTCGTGGGCGGCATGCCTTACGGCGCCCAGCTCAAGGCCCTGTCGCGCCGTGTGGACGTACTGGTTGCCACCCCCGGCCGCCTGATCGACCACCTGCAAGCCAAACGCGTCAACCTGTCTACCGTACACACCCTGGTGCTGGACGAAGCCGACCGCATGCTGGACATGGGCTTCATTGAAGACATTGAAACCATTGTCGGCCGCACACCGGACGACCGGCAAACCCTGCTGTTCTCGGCAACCCTGGACGGCACTATTGCCCGCCTGGCCGCCAAGATGATGCGCGATCCGCTGCAGATCGAGATCTCGGGCCAGAAGCAGAAGCACACCAACATCACCCAAAGCCTGCTGTACGCCGACGATAACGGCCACAAAATGCGTCTGCTGGACCATCTGCTGCGCGACGCCAGCCTGGATCAGGCCATTGTATTTACCTCGACCAAGCGCGGCGCCGACGATCTGGCCGACCGCCTGGCCGACCAAGGCTTTGCCGCAGCCGCGCTGCATGGCGACATGAACCAACGCCAGCGCACCCGTACCCTGGGCATGCTGCAGAAAGGCCAATTGCGCATCCTGGTCGCCACCGATGTCGCCGCCCGCGGCATCGACGTGCAAGGCATCAGCCACGCCGTCAACTACGACCTGCCCATGCAGGCCGAAGACTATGTGCACCGCATCGGCCGCACCGGCCGCGCCGGCCGCAGCGGGCTGGCCTTCACCCTGGCTGTGCACTCCGAACGCCACAAAGTACGCCGCATCGAGCATTTCATCGGCCAACCCATTCCGGCTGAAGTCATCGAAGGCCTGGAACCCAAGAAAACGGTGCGCCCCACTTACACCGACCGCAAGGGCGGTGGCGGCAAGAGCTTTGGTCCCCGCGGCGGCTTCGGCGGCGGCAAGCCTGGCTACGGCCGCAAGCCGGGCGGCGACCGCGCGCCCTACGGCGACAAGCCCGCTTTCGAAGGCAAGCCCCGTTTTGGCGACAAGCCCGCCTACGAGGGCCGTCCGGCCCGCAACGGCGACCGTCCCGCCTATGAAGGCCGTCCTGCCTACGATCGTTCCGGCGACAGCCGCAAGAGCTTCGGCGGCGAAGAGCGCGGTGGCTACAAGGGCCGCAGCGAGCGCCCAGCGTTTGGCGGCGACCGCCCTACGTTTGGCGACCGTCCCCCGCGCAGCGAACGCCCGGCTTTCGGCGATCGGCCCGCGCGCAGTGATCGTCCAGCCTTCGGCGATCGTCCGGCCCGCGCCGCCCGCCCCGAGTTTTCGCACAAAGGCCCTGGCAAGCCCGCAAGCAGCCGTCCTGCGGCACGCCCCGGCTTTTCCAGCGGCAAGCCCACGTCGACCCGCGGCAAAAGCGCCGCCCGCCGCGGCGACTTTGCCTGATCAGCCCTGAAAAAGCCGGGCTCGCGCCCGGCTGTGCACATGCCCTGATGTCTATTCAGCGGCACCCGTCAGCCCCGCCCTTGATGCGGGGCTTTTTCTTGCCGGTTTGGCCTGGTTTGGCTTGGCGCCGTTAATCGACAATAAACAGCCGTGCGCCCACCGCCGTGCTGGAGCGATGCGCCTCGGCATGATCGGCCACCTGGTAGCTCATGCCCGGCTTGAGCACGAAGCTGCGGCCATCATCCAGCTCGGTATGCAGTTCGCCATCCAGGCACAGCAATATATGCCCCTTCGAACACCAATGATCGGCCAGGTAGCCCGCGGAATATTCAACCATCCGGACTCGCACATCGCCGAACATGCACGTGCGCCAGAACGCAACGCCGCTTTGGCCTTTATGTTCTGATTTTTCTATGGCAGACCAGTCGGTAATCCCGAACGGGATGTCGTGCATGTGCATTCGTTGTCCTTTCAATTGCCTGTGACCATCATATTACGCCGCATGCAAGCGCGCACGCGTGTTGGCAAAAATACTCAGCGGCAAGCATGGCATTAGGACGGGTCCGATTAAGCTGGTAGCATCCTGCTGAATCCGATCACCCACAAAGATAAATAATGCCCAACAAAAAGAAAACGATGTCCGACAAGAAGATAGCAGCCGCAGCGAAACTGCTGCTGGATGCCCGTGCCCGCCAAACCACCATCGCCGGCCTGCCCGACGCATGCAGGCCCGCCACCGCCGAGCAAGCCTATGCCATACAAGATGCGGTCGCCTTCGAGCTGGGCCCCATCGGCGGCTGGAAGGTCGGCGCGAAAGGCATCAGCGACGAACCCACCTGCGCGCCCCTGCCCGCGGCAACCGTCATGGCAGGCCCCGGCAAGCTTGCCTCCGGCCTGTATCCTTTGCGGGGCATCGAAGCTGAAATCGCCTTTCGCCTGCAACATGACCTGCCTTCCAGAGCGCAGCCCTACACCCTGGCCGAGGTGCTGGACGCGGTAGGTTCCGTCCACCCCGCGATTGAAGTCGTCGAATCACGCTATACAGACCGAACGCAGGCCGATCCCTTATCGGGGCTGGCCGATGCAGCCAGCCATGGCGCCCTGATTTACGGCGAAGGACGCAGCACAGATCTTGCCATCAAGCAGCCTGAACAGACCGCCGAGCTGTATTTCGACGCGCAGCAAGTCGTGCATGAAACTGGCGCCAACCCGGCCGTGGATGTATTAAGACTGCTGGTCTGGCTGGCAAACCATGTGGCATCAAGGCACGGCGGCTTGAAGGCGGGCCAGATCGTCACGACGGGATCATGTACCGGGCTGCTCTTCGTGGGCCCCACAGCCCAGGTCAGCGCCCTGCTGCCCGGCCTGGGGCAAGCCGACTTGTCATTCTACGCCTAGGCGGGCGCATCGCCGGCGACTGACGTTGCGCCGTCGGTCGCCGCTACAATAACGGGATGAAACAGCTCCTGCGCAAGCCGCTATTTTTTGCGATCCTGTTGTCGCTGCCCTTGTGGATCGTCTTCAATAACTACATCGTTGCCATCACCGTGGCATTGCTGGTGGCCTTTCTTGCGTCCATGTGCCATACCCTGTACCTGATGACCAGGAAGAAAAAACCATGAAAGCCGCCAGTACGCTGCCTGCCGGGCTGCCTGCGCCGGATGCCGACGCCCGGGCGCACCAGCAAGCCGTTGAACAGTATCTAAGCCAGCGGATTGCCGCGGCCGACGGCGGCTTCCTGCCATTCGAGCAATGGATGGACCATGCCTTGTATGCGCCCGGCCTGGGCTATTACGCCGCCGGCAATACCAAGTTCGGCGCCACGCTGCCTACTGGCGACTTCACCACCGCGCCTGAACTCACACCTCTTTTTGCCCAAACGCTGGCCAACCAGGTGGCACAGGTACTGCGAGCCAGCGATTCATGCACGGTGCTGGAATTCGGCGCGGGCTCAGGCGCCATGGCCGAGGCCATGATTCCGGCATTGCGGGAACACGGCCTGCAACCCGAGTATCAAATACTGGAAGTCTCCGCCGACCTGCGGCACCGCCAGCAAGAGCGGCTGTCCCCCTTCGGGGACGCGGTGCAGTGGCTGACGGCATTGCCGACGGCCTTTTCCGGCTGTGTCCTGGCCAACGAAGTGCTGGACGCCATGCCTGTCACCCTGTTCTGCTGGGACGGCCAGGGCGAGCTGCAGGAACTGGGCGTACGCATGACGCAGGCGGCAGCGGCCGGCGCCCCCTTCGAACTCGCGCAACGCGCAGCGCCGGCAAGCCTGCGGCAGATTTTGGCCCAGCGCATGCCGCCCCTGCCCGGCTATCAGTCAGAGGTCAACCTGCGGGCCGAAGCCTGGGTCAGGCAAATGGGCGACTGGCTGAAACGCGGCGCAGCCCTGCTGATCGACTACGGATTTCCACAGCGCGAGTACTACCACCCGCAACGAACCGAAGGCACCTTGATGTGCCACTTTCGCCACCACGCCCATGCGCAGCCGCTGATCTATGCCGGCCTGCAGGACATCACCACCCATGTGGACTTCACCGCCATGGCGGATGCGGCGCTGGAAGGCGGCCTGGATGTCATGGGCTACACCTCGCAGGCCCGCTTCCTGATGAGCGCCGGCCTGCCGCAGTTGCTGTCGTCCATGAGCAGGCCGCAGGCACATGAAGAAAAGGCCGCCGACAGCGCCACCCTGGCCTCCCAGGCCCAGACCCAGACCCTGTCGGCTGTGCAGAAGCTGCTGTCGGAGGCCGAAATGGGCGAACTGTTCAAAGTGCTGGCGATTGGCCGCGGTATCGACCCGCCCTTGATGGGCTTTATCGGCGGCGACCGCCGCGACCGGTTATAAGGGCGGATTGCCCGTGGTTTCCAGCATGCTGTCGCGCAGATGCGCAACCAGGGGCGAGCTGGTATCCCGCCGGGCCACCAGAGACAACGACAGGCAGTTTTGCGCCCCTTCATCCGACAGCTCGATAAAACGAACATGCTCGGACACATATGAACGCGTCACACCCGGCACCAATGCAATGCCCATGCCGCTGGCCACCAAGCTGACTTGAGTCTGCACCTGGATGGCCTCTTGGTTGATCTTTGGTGTAAACCCCGCCGCGTGGCACAAGGCCAGCGCAACACTGTGCAATCCTGGAACAATGGTGGAGGCATACAACACGAAATCATCGCCACGGCATTCGTTCAGGCCGATTTTCTTGCGTGACGAAAAACGGTGTTGGACTGGTACGGCCAAGACGAGATCGTCCCGCTGAATAATCCATGACTCCAATGCCGGATCATCAGCGATAGGCCCCCGGACAACACCTGCATCAATATGATGATTGCGCACCAGCTCCATCAGCCCCACCGAACTATCTTCGCGCAATTCCAGTTTGACATGAGGATACCGGGCACGAAAAGCATTCAGCGACAAAGGCAGCAGGGAATAGGTGGCCGAGCCGACAAACCCCAAGCGCAAGCTGCCCCACTCGCCCAGCGCAACCAGGCGTGCGGTACGGCAGGCTTGGTCGGCATAGAAAACGGACGCCCTGGCATCTTCAAGCATCGCCTCGCCGGCGGGTGTCAAAGTAACACCTCTTGCACCGCGCTCCAGCAACTGAGTGCCTACCTCTTGCTCAAGCTTTTGGATGGACACAGACAGCGCAGGCTGCGCAATAAAGAGTTTTTCCGCCGCGCGCCGGTAGCCGCCCAACTCGGCAATGGCGATCAATTGCTGGAATTGGCGCAGACTTGCAGACATAATTTTTATATATCACTCAATAGACAAACAATATTAGACCATTATAGATGGCTTGGCTAAGCTCTTTGGACCATGAGCCTACCTTCTTCTACTCAAGCCGCACTAGGCGGCATTCGCGTCCTTGACCTGACCTCTGTTGTCTTTGGACCGTATGCCTCGCAAATTCTGGCTGACTACGGCGCCGACATCATCAAGATCGAATCGCCCACCGGCGACTCTACGCGCCACACCGGGCCTGCCTTGGAAGCGGGGCTTTCAGCCATCTTCCTGGGCATCAACAGAAACAAACGCAGCGTCGTCCTGGACCTGAAACAGGCGTCCGCCAGGGAAGCCTTGCTTGCCCTGGTAGATCAGGCCGACGTATTCATGCACAGCGTACGCCCGCAGAAGCTGGCCCGGCTGGGACTGGACGCCGACACGCTATGCGCGCGCAACCCACGCTTGGTCTATGCAGGCCTGCATGGCTTCGGCAACAAGGGGGCGTATGAAGGGCGCCCTGCCTATGACGATACGATACAAGGGCTAAGCGGCGTTGCCGACCTGATGGCACGCCAGACCGGCACCCCACGCTACCTGCCCACCATCGCGGCCGACAAAACCTGCGGCTTGATTGCCGCTCATGCCATCTTGGCAGCGCTATTTCAACGCGAACGCAGCGGACAGGGGCAATTCGTTGAAATCCCCATGTTCGAAGCCATGACGTCCTATACCCTGGTCGAGCATTTCTACGGCCGCCATCTCCCGGGTAGCGGGGAATCGGCCGGCTACCCACGCATTCTGACCTCCTGGCGCAAGCCGTACCAGACCACGGATGGTTTTATCTGCATCATGCCCTACACCGACGCCCACTGGAAAAGATTTTTCGAGGGCAGTGGCCAGGAAGCGTTAGCAGGCGACCCCCGTTTCAAGGACATCTCGGCACGCACCGACCATATCGACCAGCTTTACCAGGTTGTCGGCATCATCATGCTGCAGCGCTCCACTCAATCATGGCTGGACTTCTGCAGCCAGCATGAAATCCCGGCTACCCGCATCAACTCGCTTGACGACCTGGAGCGCGACGAACATTTGCGCAGCGTAAATTTTTTCACTGATGTGCAGGATGCCAGCAACAACACCTACCGCTTTACGCGCAATCCTGTGCGCATGGAAAAATCCCAAGTTGTTCCCGCTATGCCACCCAAGCTGGGAGAACATACCCGCGAGGTACTCCTTCAAGCCGGCCTGTCGAACCAACAGTTAGCCAGCATGCTTGCTACAGGCGCCATCAGAACACATGGCCCGCAAGATGTATCAACAGCTCAGGCTGAACACCCCGTAGAACACCCATAAAACCAACGATCAAAGGAGACATAATGAGCCATCCCCTTCCCACTCTGGGCCGCGGCTACTACTGGCAGGAGCTGACCGTAGGACAACGCTTCCAGACCTTTCGCCGCACGATTACTGAAACAGACCTTGTCAATTTCATCAGCACCACCGGCATGCTGGAAACTATCTTCATCGACAGCACCTTCGAACGCGGCGCGATCAAGGGCCGTCCCGTACCAGGCGCCCTGACCTATGGACTGATTGAAGGACTGCTTATGCAGGGTATGGTCCAGGGCACGGGCCTGGCCTTGCTGGAAGTACACAAGAAAATGCTGGCGCCCGTTGTAGTGGGCGATACGGTCTGGGCCGAGGTCGAGGTGACTTCCCTGCGTCCAACCTCTACTCAGAACCGCGCCATCGTCGGGTCGCGCATCGACGTAAAAAACCAGCGCAACGAAGACGTCATTACCTACACCGCCACGCGCATGCTGGCGGGCAAACCGGAATAAGCCGGTCTTACAACAATCATAAACAAACACCCAAGGAGAAAACTGTATGTACGCTACTCGACGCAAAATCTGCACCGCCCTGATGATGCTGCCACTGACCCTGGCAGCCGGCGCCCAGGCCAACGCCAAGACAGACGCGTGGCCGGAACGCCCCATCACAATGATTGTTCCATTCCCCCCCGGAGGCCCCACAGACCTGATCGCACGAGTAATCGCCAAGCAGTTGTCCGAGCAAGTTGGACAAGCTGTCGTGGTCGACAACCGTGGCGGCGCAAACGGCACCATCGGCATGACCGCCGCCGCCAACGCGAAAGCGGATGGCTACACCCTTCTTTACAATACCTCGTCGATAGCATTAAGCCCCAACCTGTACAGCAAGCTGGCATTCGATCCCACCAAGGACTTTGATGCGGTGACATCAACCGCCGTCATCCCGATGGTGTTGCTGGTGCACCCATCGGTGCCGGTCGACAATGTCCAGCAATTCATCGACTATGCCAAGAAGAAGCCGGGAGAACTTTCCTACGGCAGCGCGGGCGCTGGCAATGTGACGCACCTTAGCGCGTTCCTGTTCAACCAGTCCACTGGCATCGAAGCCGAACATATACCTTATCGGGGCAGCGCACCGGCCATGACCGATCTGGTCGGCGGCCAAGTGCAGTTCATGACGAATACGCTGAACGATTCCCTGCCCTATATCCATGAAAAACGGCTGAAAGCCCTGGCCATCACCAGCGCAAAACGCAGCGACACCTTGCCGGATGTACCTACCGTGGCAGAGAGCGCGGTGTCGGGTTTCGACATGGGTGCCTGGCAAGGGATCGTCGTGCCCGCAGGCACACCGCCCGCCATCGTAGCGCGCTTGAACACGGAGGTCCGTGCCGCATTGAAATCACAAACCATTCTTGATCAGCTTGCCGCGCAAGGAGCGCAGCCCCTGGGTTCCAGCGCCGAAGAATACGATGCCTATATCCACAGCGAAATCAAACGCTGGGGGGATGTCATTACCGCGGCGGGCGTCAAGCTGGATTAAACTGCACCGCCAGCACGACCCAACTGCTCCAAGCGGGCTTCACGCATAGCTTGCTTGATGCGGGCGGGGTCGCCCTGCTGAGCGCGGGCGATAGCGCCCGCATCAATGGCGCGAACGGCGGCCACGCGCGCGCGCCACGCGGCCTGATCCACATCGCGCACGCATGCAGCGGCGGCGATCAGATCCAGGAACCGTTCGGGCTTGCGCAGGGCGTCGCAACGCTCCATTACATCCAGATGACGGACTCGGCGCCGGGCGGCGGCATCGCCCGCCGATTCGGCCTGCTCCGCCTGTCCGTGCGTGGCGGCCGCTTGCGCATCCACCGCAATCACGGCCAGGACCACCGGCAGCAGCCGCGCATAATCCTGGCACTCACTGGGTGCCTTGACGTGCCGCGCCAGGCCTTGAGGGTCGTCCGATAAGCGGCAGGCCAGCGCAAAACGCGCGGCCAGGCCCAAGCCGGCCTGCGCCGCACGCGCCAGCTCCGGCATCAGCACCTGCTCATCCCAGCACAAGCCCGGCAGCACGCGAGGCAGCGCCCCTGTCTGGGCAAGCACCTGGAACATGCGTCCGGGTTGCGCCACCATCAGGCCCTTGGCCACCTCGCGCCAGACACGCTCGGGAACCAGTGCGTCGACTTCGCCGTCGTCGACCAGTTGCCGCGCCAGGCGCAGGGTTTCAGGCGCGATGGAAAAATCGGAAAAGCGCGCCGCAAAGCGGGCCAGCCGCAGCAGGCGAACCGGGTCCTCGATAAAGGCCTGGCCCACATGGCGCAGCACCTTGGCGCGCACATCGGCCTGCCCATTCAAGGGGTCGACCAGGCGGCCGTCGGGCACCTGCGCAATCGCATTCACGGTCAGGTCGCGCCGCCGCAGATCATCTTCCAGGGTGACATCGGCGCCGGTGTAGAAGGTGAAACCCTTGTAGCCGCGCCCCGACTTGCGCTCGGTGCGGGCCAGTGCGTACTCTTCTTTGGTCTTGGGGTGCAGGAAGACCGGGAAGTCGCCCCCTACCGGAATGAAGCCCTTTTCCGCCATCTGTTCAGGCGTCGCGCCCACCACCACCCAGTCGCGGTCACCGGCAGGCAGCCCCAGCAGGGCATCGCGCACCGCGCCGCCCACAATATAGACATCCAGCCCGGCCACCGCCGGATCATGCGCGCCGTGGGTCAAGGCAAGTCGACCCGCTTGTTGGGCGAAGGCGACACCGTGCCCAGCCGCTTCTTCAGCGAGTGAGGTTGGCCCGAGAACATCATGGCGTAATAGGTGGCATTGGACATGACATTCTTCACGTACAAGCGGGTTTCAGTAAAGGGGATGGTTTCCGCGAAGATCGCGCCCTCGACCGGCGCGGCCAGTTTGGAGCGCCATTGCACCGGCCGGCGCGGCCCGGCGTTATAGCCCGCGGTCGCCAGCACTTCGGAACCATTCAAGTCGTTCAGCACCATGCTCAGATAGCTGGTACCCAGGACCGTATTGGTATCGAAATCGTTCACGGACGACGGCTTGAAATCGGCCATGCCGATTTTCTTGGCCACCCAGCGGGCGGTCGCCGGCATCAGTTGCATCAGGCCCGACGCCCCCACGCGCGAGCGCGCATCGGTGATAAAGCGCGATTCCTGTCGGATCAGCCCATACACCCAGGCCGGGTCCAGATTGATCAGCCGCGCTTTCTCGGTCACACGGCCTTCGAAGGGCGCAATGAAGCGCTGGGAAAAATCGATTTCCTTTTCGGTTTGCAAAGACGTGTTCACGACACGGTCGTAAATGTGCTCCTCGCGCGCCAGTTCGGCGGCCGCCAGCAACTGGCGGTCGGTCATGCCGCGCAAGGCATAATTCCATTCCGGCACCGCTTCCGGGCGCCAACCCAGGTCGAACAGTGCAATCGCACGGCGCAGGCCCGGGTTTTCACGCGCCTGCTTCAGCTCGCCCGCCGTGACCGGCACGGGCGCGGGAGGCAGGGAAGGCGTCTGCCCCAGCTCTTCGCTGGCCAACTGGCCATAAAAATTCAGTTCGCCCGCAATCGATTGATAATGCTGGGTGGCCGCCTGCTGATTGCCTTGGGCCGCCAGGGACCGGGCGTACCAATAGACCCACACGGGTTCGGCCGCCTGCTGCGATGACATCCGCCGTATGGATTTGGCGACCCAATCCCAATCGATGCGGGGCTGACGCAACTCGGACCGCACCTGCCAGGCATGGTTGTAGTCTGTCAGGCGCGCATTGCCCGATTTCCGATACCAGTCAACGGCATTCAGTTCGACGTTCAGCGCGGCCACCAGGCCGAACTGGCTCCAGACCCATTCAATGTCGGCCTTGGGCAGCGTCTTGGCCCACTGGCGTTCAATATAGGCCGCATTCGCTTCGCGCTCTTTGCCATAGGCCAGGCGCGACAAGGCAATCGTGACCAATTCTATGTCGGCACGCGAGCGGGGCGCCGGGCGCCCCGCCAGCCATTTTTTGGGATCCTTCATAAGCGCCGCATAATGCACCATCTGGGCGCCGTCGAACATAATGGCCGCCACCCGCTGCGCATTCGACGTCTTGTTGGTTTCAAGCGTGGCGCGCAGCAGCGTGTCGAGCTCTTTCCAGCCCACGACCTTGCTGTCGGCAAGCTGGTCAAGCATGCTCCAGCACGCCGAGTTGGGCTGGAATGCCTCCATGGCTTGCGCCGCCCTGACCCGCTCGCCCGTCATGTGCAGCGACAGCAGCCGGGAACAACGCTCTTGGGCATTGCTGTTGACCACCGGCCCCAGCTTGACGGCCAAGGGGTAATTGCCAGCGCGTGTCGCCGCAATAATCCAGTCGCCCCTGAGCCGATCGGCTAGATAGCCATCAGGATGCGTCTGCATGAACAACTGCATTTCGGCGTCGGGTACCGGCCGGGTGCGATCTTGCAGTTTCTGGCGCAACGACCAGTACTCGGCATAGGTCCCCAGAACGGGGTCCGTCTTGGCGAGCGGCAGCAGGCTTTCCAGCGCCGTCCATTGTTTCTTCTGCATGGCATCGCGCGCATTGATCACGGCTTCGCGCGCCCTGGGCGGCGTGATCAGTTGAATCGAATCCGCCTTGCCCTGCGCAGGCAAGCTTGCCTGCAGCGACGCCACCTGCACCGCGCCGCCTACGTCGGGGCCGGCCGGCGCCAGGGCGGACGCGGACGCCGGATCAGCCGCAGCACTGGCTGCCGGGGGTGTCGGGCGGTCGGCCGATGCCGCGGTACGGTCCGCGCCGGCACAGCCAGCCAGGCCCACCGACAGCGCCAGCCACAGGCTCATGCGCGAGCGCACGAACGACGGCTCGCCAGACATACTCTGGGTTTTCTGATACCGTTGTCGATTGGTTAACATCTTGACTTGATCCCACATAACATCGCCCATGAATAACAATACAGAGAATAACGCAGTCTCGGTACGCGCACGACTCAAAGAGCTCAGGGCCGCGCAGGCCCCTGTTGATCGCAATCGGGGTGCGCTATTGATCCGGGGCCGTTTGTTCACCTGGCTGGCCACCACGCGCACCGCCTTGCGTGATGCCGGGAAGCCCGTGCCGCAAAATATTGCAGCCTTCTGGCCGACCAGCGACGAGCCCGTGCTGCAGCCACTGCTCGAGCAATGGGTCGAAGAAGAAGGATACCAAGTATCCCTGCCTGTCGTCACCGCTCCCGACGCACCTTTACAATTCAAATTATGGACACCCGGCGCCCCGCTGCAGGCTGGCGCCTACGGCATACAGGAACCTGTCGGCGAGGCCGCCCCGCTACCCGATATCGTGCTGGTGCCGACCCTGGGCTATACCCGCCAGGGCGACCGCATCGGCTACGGCAAGGGCTACTACGACCGCACGCTGGCAGCGCTGAAAGCCCAAGGCCACCGCTTCACCACCATAGGCATCGCCTGGGCCGCGGGCGATCTGGCCGCGGCGGGTATTGCCCATACGCCGGCAGCGCATGATTTTCGCCTGGACGCCATTCTGACCGACAAGGGGTGGGCGGTGCCGGCGCCGGTGTTGGTCTGAGACGTCCGAAAAATCCATGACTCTGACAGTGCCTTCGACGCATGCGGTCTCAGTCTCTGACAATGAATCTCAGCGCAGCGCTGCTGCCGTACGGAAAAGAGCGGGCACCAGTTCCGCCTCGGCACGCGCTGGCGAGTAATCGTCCAGTGATGTAGCAATGCCGATCGCCACTTGCGCGCCGGAAGACACCGTCGCCAGGATCGCCACCGCGATCTGATGCATATGCACCTGATGCTGGGTGATGACATAACCGCTTACCCGGGCTTTTGCGATCTCGCCGAGCAGTGTTTCCAGATCAACAGTCGTGCGCGGCGTGAAGACCAGCGGGGGCTGGCGCAGAAACATGGCCCGCAACTCATCCTCGCTGCATTGGGTCAGCAGCATGCGGCCACTGGCATTCGACCACGCGGGCAAGCGGCGGCCCGGCAGCATCTCGGCCAGCGCGAGTTGCCGGCTGGGCAGGCGCAACAGATAAATCATGTCATCGCCCCTGCGCATGCTCAGGTTGACGGCCAGCCCGCATTGGTCGCGCAGCACCGCCAGATGCGGCGCCACCTGCGCGATCAGCGCATCCCCTTTCAGATAAGAATGGCCCAGTTCGATGGCTTTGGGCGTCAAGCGCAGCCGGCGCGATGCCTGGTCGCGCGCCAAATAGCCCAGTTTCTCCCAGGTGAACACAAAGCGCTGGGCAGCGCTTTTGCCCAGGCCGGTCATCTCTGCAAGTTCGGACAAACCCAGATCGCCAGGCTTGGCCGCAAAAGCTTCCAGCACACGCATCGCGCGTTCGACTGCGGCCACGTATAAGAACTCCTTCTTCCCGGGCGTGGCGCTATCCCTATCCTCTTGTGGAGCATCGCTCATTGGTTTTCCTCCATTGCCGAGCACGGATTTAACTGATAGTATTTTATATTGATAATATGTATTGTATAGCAATACTTCAAATATGACCAAACCTGAACTCTGCGACCGACCTGCAACCGAACTTCGCCAGGAAATCCTGGCTGGCCACCTCAGTGCCCGCGAACTGCTGACTGCTCACATTGAACGTATCGCGCGTTGCAATCCGCAGGTCAATGCGCTGGTGACCCTGGACCTTGACGCCGCCATGGAGCAGGCATGCCGCGCAGACGACATGCAGGCGCGGGGCGAACCACTAGGCCTGTTGCACGGCCTGCCCATCGTTCACAAGGATTGTTTTCTAACGCGCGGTATGCGCACCACCCAAGGCTCTCCACTGTATCGCAACCATGTTCCCACTGTCAGCAGCCTGCTGGTGCAACGCGAACAGGCGGCTGGCGCCATCACGTTGGGCAAGAGCAATATTCCCGAGTTCTGCGCAGGCTCGCATACCGTCAATACCCTTTTTGGCGCGACACGCAATCCCTACGATCTGACCCGGTCGGCCGGCGGCAGCAGCGGCGGCGCCGCTGCTGCCCTGGCCTGCGGCATGTCGGCACTGGCCGACGGAAGCGATATGGGCGGGTCGCTGCGCAATCCTGCCTCGTTCTGCAATGTGGTGGGGCTCAGGCCCTCGCCAGGGCGTGTGCCCCAATGGCCCACCGCCAACCCGTTCAATACATTGACGGTGGTGGGCCCCATGGGACGAACAGTCGGCGACGTGGCCCTGTTGCTGGCGGCGATGGCGGGCCCGGATGCGCGGGATCCTTTGTCCATTGATCAAGATCCGGCGCGTTTCCTGGGTTCGCTGGAGCGTCATGTCGCGGGCAGCCGGGTCGCCTTTGCGCCGACTTGGGGCGGCCTGCCCATCGACCCGGCCGTGTTGCAGGCGATGGAGGCGCAACTGAACGTACTGGATGGCCTGGGCGCCCAGGTGACGGCCATCTGTCCCGATTTTTCGCAGGCTGACGAGGCTTTCCAAACCTTGCGCGGCGTCGCATTCGAGCTGGCCTATGGTGAACTCGCTACACGCCATCCCGAAGCGTTCAAGTCGTCCATCCACTGGAATATCCGCGTTGGCCGCGGCGCCAGCGGCAACGCAGTCGCCATGGCCGACAAGGCGCGCGCCGCGCTTTTCCAGCAGATGCACGACTTCATGCAGTCCTACGACTTCCTGGTCGGACCGGTCAGCCAGGTCCCGCCATTTCCAATCGAGTGGGACTACGTTCAGCGCATCGCGGGCACCCCGATGGCGCACTACATCGATTGGATGCGCTCAGGCTACTACCTGTCTGTCACCGGCCATCCCGCGATCTCCGTGCCTTGCGGATTCACCGAGGACGGCCTGCCGATCGGTTTGCAGATCGTGGGCCGCTATCGCGAGGAACGCGCCCTCCTGGAGTTTGCCCATGCATTCGAGCAAACCGTGCCTTACCACCGCCGCAGGCCCGCGCTACTGGCCGGACATTGACCAAGCCGCTTTTCCCCACCCTAGACCCTGGAGCTTCGTATGAAACGCATGATTAGACTCGCTGTAGCCACCCTTGCTATTCTGTGCAGCACCACCGCACTGTCGCAAACCTACCCATCCAAGCCGTTGACACTGGTCGCGCCTTTCCCGCCGGGCGGCTCGACCGACGTGATCGCACGCCTGTTCGCATCACATCTGTCAGACCGGCTGGGCCAGCCTGTCGTGGTTGAAAACAAGCCCGGTTCCAATGGCGCCATAGGCGCAGCGTCGGTCGCGCGCGCCAAGCCCGACGGCTATACCCTTCTTGTGATGGGGGCTTCGTCCTTCACCATCAATCCGCTGCTCTACAAGAACCTGAACTACGATCCGGTCGACAGCTACGACTATCTGGGTATCGCCGGAGGCACCCAGCTCGTGTTCCTGACCACGGCGGCGACCGGCATTGGCAGCGTGGCCGACATCGTGACCAAGTCCGCCAGCGAGCCCCTGAGCTATGGCTCTTTTGGCACCGGTTCGCTACCCCAGATCGCCGGCGAATACCTGGCGCAGAAGACTGGCGCGCAACTGTTGCATGTGCCTTACAGGGGCAGTTCCCCGGCGATGACGGACCTTATCGGCAACCAGATCCCCCTGTCCATCGACACGGTGGTGGCCGCCATGCCGCAGATTCAGGGCGGCAGGGTCATCCCCCTGGCCGTATCCAGCGGCCAGCGATCGGCCCGGCTGCCTGACGTGCCGAGCGTGCAAGAGACCGGTATCGCAAACTACGACTTCGAAACCTGGTTTGGCATCGTCAGCCCCAAAGGCACACCGCCCGAGATCGTGGAACGGCTATCCCGCGAGATCCGGGAGATGATGAATGAAAAGTCCACGCGCGAAGCGCTGGAAGCCATCGGTTTCGACGCCCGCTATTCGGATCCCCATCAATTCAAAGAACAGGTGACCATGGAGCTCAAGCGCAATGCCGGCATCATCAAGGCAGCCAACATCAAGGTGGATTAAGGAACCATGACGCATATCGCCCTGCTCAGCCAGACGTCGAAACTCGATTACCTGGGCCCGATGCTGCAAGAAGCAGTGCCGGCGCTGCGGTATTCGGTCTGGCCGGACCCCGCCTGCCTGGATGCCGACGTCGCCGTATGCTGGAATACGCCACCCGGCCTATACGAGCGCATGCCCCGCCTGCGGCTGGTGCACAGTATTGCAGCAGGGGTCGACAACATATTGCCGGGAACGGCAAGCGCCGGCTTGCCGGTATGCCGGGTGGTGGATGAGGGCCTGACACGCGGCATGGTCGAGTACGTGTTGTGGGCCGTGTTGTACTTCCATCGATCCTTCGACACCGCCTTGCGCCAGCAACGCACGCGCACCTGGCACCGGCCCACGCTGCGCCTGGCATGCGACTGCCGCGTGGGCGTCATGGGCATGGGCCGCCTGGGCCGCAGCGTCGCGGCGGCGCTTCGAAACCAGGGTTACCGGGTCAGCGGCTGGGCTCGCAGCGCCCACGCCATCGAGGGCGTTCAGGTCCATACCGGCCAAGAGGCGCTGGATGGCTTCCTGGCCCACACAGACATCCTTGTCAATCTACTGCCCCTGACAGCCGACACCCGCGGCATATTGAATGAATCGCTGTTCTCCCGCCTGCCCGCAGGCGCCGCCCTGGTGGGCTGCGGCCGGGGCGAACACCTGGTCGTGGAAGCGCTCGTGGCAGCCCTGCGGCGCCGCCACCTGCGCGGTGCCGTGCTTGATGTGTTTCCGCAGGAGCCGCTGACAGGCGACAGCCCTTTGTGGGCAATGCCCGAGGTCGTGATCACGCCGCACATGGCCACCATGGCCTCGCCCCAGGCCGTGGTGCAGCAAGTATCCGAGAACATTCGCCGCCTGCAGCAAGGGCAGCCGTTGATCAACCTGGTCGATGTGGCCCGAGGCTACTGATACCAGCCGCGCATACTTTCCGAGAGTCTTATGTACACACCCAAGCCCTATCAAAACCACGACCAGGCTGAACTGCATGCCTGCATGCGCCAGTGGAGCTTCGCCACACTCATCACGCATGGCCCGAAGGGCAGTCAAGCCACCCACCTGCCATTCCTGGTCGATGCCGAGAGCGGCCCCCATGGAACGCTCGTCACGCATATTGCGCGGGCCAATCCTCAGTTAGCCGACCTGCTGGCCGGCAGCCCGGCCTTGGTGATTTTCCAAGGGCCTCACGCTTTTATCTCGCCAAGCTGGTATGAGAATCAACAAACCTTTCCTACTTGGAACTACGCTGCGATACATGCGCGTGGCACGCCAGTCTGTATAGAAGAAGCCGAGTCAGTGCGCAGGATACTTGACCGCACGGTGCAGGTGTACGACACGCCCTTGGGGGGTAGCTGGCGATTTGATGCCATGCAGGAAGAACTCATCCTGCCCCGGCTCAAAGCCATCGTGGCGATTCGCATCCCCCTTGACGCGCTGGAAGGCAAGTTCAAGTTCAACCAGGACAAATCGCCCGCCGATCGTCTGGGCGTGATCACGGCGCTAGAGAAATCCAACGACGCCGGCAACCACGCCGTTGCCACGCTGATGCGCCGGCGGGAGCCCCAACCAGCCGCTAGCTCAAATCCAGCCGCTTCCAAAGCGCCATCGTTACATCAGCATTATTCAGCGTATAAAAATGCAGCCCCGGCGCCCCGTTATCCAGCAAATCCTGGGACAAACGCGAAATGACATCTACCCCGAAAGCCTTGATCGACGCCTTGTCATCGCCATAATCCGCTAACCGCAACCGTATCCAGCGCGGGATCTCGGCCCCGCACATATTTGAAAAACGCGACAGCTGCGCATAATTCGTAATCGGCATGATCCCCGGCACAATCGGCACCGCCACACCCTTGGCCTGGGCCCGGTCCACAAAATCATAATAGGCGTCGGCGTTGAAAAAATACTGCGTGATCGCACTATTCGCCCCCGCCCGCACCTTCGTCACGAAATGGTCCAGATCGGCCTCGGCATGGGTGGCCTGCGGATGCATCTCGGGATAGGCCGCCACTTCGATGTGGAACCAATCGCCGCTATGCTCGCGAATGAAGGCGACCAGCTCGCTGGCATAATGCAGCTCGCCGCTATCGCCCCCCATGCCCGACGGCAAATCACCGCGCAAGGCAACAATCCGCTTGATGCCCTGTTCGCGGTACCTGTCCAGGATATCGGCCAGCATCGGCCTGGTCGCACCGATGCACGACAGATGCGGGGCCGCATCGCAGCCCAGATTCTGCATCAGGCGCACGGTATCGGCCGTACCGGCGCGGGTCGAACCGCCTGCGCCGAACGTGACACTGACATAGGCCGGATGCAAGGCCAGCAACTGCTTGGCCGAACGCACCAGCTTTTCTTGCGCCGCAATATCACGGGGCGGAAAAAACTCCAGACTGATCGCTTGCTTACCGCTCATGAAGTCAACAACCTCGACAATAGACCCGACACAATGCTGTAGACGAAGGCGCCCAGCAAGGCCCACCAGAACCCGTTGACCTGAAAGCCCTTGAGCACCGATCCGGCAAACCAGAAGACCAGTGCATTGAGCACCAGCAGGAACAAGCCAAGCGTGACGATCGTAATCGGCAAGGTCAGTAGAATAAGTACGGGCTTGACCAGCGTGTTAAGCAAACCCAGCACCAGGGCGGCGATCAGGGCCGAGCCGAAAGACGCCACCGTAATACCTGGCAAGATATACGCCACGATCAACAAAGCAACAGCGTTCAGAATCCAGACAAGAATAAGTTCCATGGTTGACGCTCCTTTGATTAGCACTGCTCTGAATCGCCGGGCCCAACCGGGCCGCGGCGCACTGCGTTAAAAACGGACGGCTCAGTAGCGGTAGTGCTCGGGCTTGTAAGGCCCGGCCACCGGCACGTTGATATAGTCGGCCTGATCCTGGCGCAGCTCAGTCAACTGCACGCCCAGCTTCTTCAGGTGCAGGCGCGCCACTTTTTCGTCCAGGTGCTTGGGCAGTACATAGACCTGCCCCTTTTCGTAGGCGTCGCCGCGGGTATACAGCTCGATCTGCGCAATGGTCTGGTTGGTGAATGAGGCCGACATCACGAAAGAGGGGTGCCCCGTGGCGCAACCCAGGTTGACCAGCCGCCCCTTGGCCAGCAGGATGATGCGCTTGCCATCGGGAAAAATAATGTGGTCGACCTGAGGCTTGATTTCTTCCCACTGCAGGTCTTCCACCGCAGCAACGTCGATCTCGTTGTCGAAGTGGCCGATATTGCAGACAATGGCCTGATCCTTCATGCGCTCCATGTGGGCCCGGGTGATCACGTGGTAGTTGCCGGTGGCTGTCACGAAAATATCGGCCTTGTCGGCGGCCTCGTCCAGCGTGACCACTTTGTAGCCTTCCATGGACGCCTGCAAGGCGCAGATGGGGTCCACTTCCGTTACCCAGACCTGGGCGCGCAGTGCCGCCAGCGCCTGGGCGCAGCCCTTGCCCACGTCGCCAAAGCCGCAGACCACGGCGACCTTGCCCGCTACCATGACGTCGGTGGCGCGCTTGATGCCGTCGACCAGCGATTCGCGGCAGCCGTACAGGTTGTCGAACTTGGACTTGGTGACCGAGTCGTTGACGTTGATGGCGGGGAAAGCCAGCTCGCCCTTCTTGGACATCTGGTACAGGCGATGCACCCCCGTGGTGGTTTCTTCCGTCACGCCGCGAACCTGCGCCAGGCGCGTGGAATACCACTTGCCGTCGCGCGCCAGCTGGGCCTTGATCGCGGCGAACAGCACGCGCTCTTCTTCGCTGCCCGGCTTGTCGAGCACGGCAATGTCGTTTTCGGCCTTGGCGCCCAGATGCAGCAAGGTAGTGGCGTCGCCACCGTCATCCAGAATCATGTTGGCATGCTGGCCGTTGGGCCATTCAAAAATCTGGTGCGTATATTGCCAGTAGTCTTCCAGCGTTTCGCCCTTCACGGCGAATACCGCTGTTCCGCCCGCGGCAATCGCGGCGGCGGCGTGGTCTTGTGTCGAAAAGATATTGCACGAGGCCCAGCGCACTTCGGCGCCCAGCGCTTTCAGGGTTTCGATCAGCACGGCGGTCTGGATCGTCATGTGCAGGCTGCCGGCAATGCGTGCGCCCTTCAGGGGCTGCGCAGCCGCGTATTCTTCACGCGTGGCCATCAGGCCCGGCATTTCGGTTTCGGCAACGGCGATTTCACGGCGGCCCCAGCCCGCCAGGGCGATGTCGGCAATCTTGTAATCGGTAAAGGTGGCGTCTGTGACAGTATTCATGGGTAATCATCCAATAAACCTGTACCAGACTATGCGCCGAATGCAATAAGCGCTCATCTTCGCCTGGCAAGGGAACGATGAGCGCCGTTGAAACGGAAAAGACATCCTGAGCCTAGCGGGTGGTGGCTGCGGCATATGCCGGCCCCGACGCCGTTGCAGCGCTCCTCAGGAAGCCTAGATTGTAGCGTAATTAGTGTGACAGTTGATGCGGCAAAGGCCTTAGCCTTTGCGCTTGGGATAGCCCTGGGCGGTGATGCGCTGCCATATGCTGCGCTTCTCGTCATCGTCCAGGAATACCCAGTTGGCCACCTCCATGGCGGTGCGTCCGCAACCCCGGCAGATTTCGTCGTACAGCGTGGAACACACCGCCACGCAAGGCGAGTCGGTGGTTTTCAGGCTGTGCGCGTCATCGCGCCGGATGTCGGACGTTTCCATGAAGCAGTCAGGCGGCCTTTTCGAGTACTTGCACCTTGTCGGCGGCTTCCCAGCTGAACTCGGGCTCGGCGCGGCCGAAGTGGCCATATGCCGCCGTCTTGCTGTAGATGGGACGCAACAAGTCCAGCATGTTGATGATGCCTTTGGGGCGGAGGTCGAAGTTTTCACGCACCAGACGGGCGATTTGCTCGTCCGGAATGACGCCGGTGCCCTCGGTGTACACCGTGATGTTGATGGGCTCGGCCACGCCGATGGCGTAGCTGACCTGCACCTGGCACTGGCGGGCAAGGCCGGCCGCCACGATATTCTTGGCCACGTAGCGCGCCGCGTAGGCGGCGGAGCGATCGACCTTGGAGGGGTCTTTGCCCGAAAATGCGCCGCCGCCGTGCGGGCATGCGCCGCCATAGGTGTCGACGATGATCTTGCGCCCCGTCAGGCCGCAGTCGCCCTGCGGGCCGCCAATGACGAACACCCCGGTGGGATTGATCATGAATTTGGTCTTGGGCGTCAGCAGGCCATCGGGAAAGCTGGGCTTGATAATGTGTTCGATCACCGCTTCCTTAATGTCGCTTTGCGATATTTCGGGCGCATGCTGGGTCGACAGCACCACGGTATCGACCTCGACCGGCTTGCCGTCGACATAACGGAACGTAACTTGTGATTTGGCATCGGGGCGCAGCCAGGGCAGGCGGCCATCCTTGCGCAATTCGCTTTGGCGCTGCACCAAGCGGTGGGCATACCAGATGGGCGCGGGCATGAGATCGGGGGTTTCGTCGCACGCATAGCCGAACATCAGGCCCTGATCGCCGGCGCCCTGGTTCAGGATTTCTTCGCTGGTGCGATCCACGCCCTGGGCGATATCAGGCGACTGCTTGTCGTAGGCGACCAGCACGGCGCAACCCTTGTAATCGATGCCGTAGTCGGTGTTGTCGTAGCCGATGCGTTTGATCGTATCGCGCGCGACCTGGATGTAGTCGACGTTGGCAGTGGTGGTGATTTCACCGGCCAGGACGACCAGGCCCGTGTTGCACAGCGTTTCAGCCGCAACGCGGGCATTAGGGTCTTGTTCGAGGATGGCGTCCAGGATGGAGTCGGATATTTGGTCAGCGACCTTGTCGGGATGACCTTCGGAAACAGATTCGGATGTAAACAGGAAATCGTTATTTGCCACAGCGATGCGTCCTTTAAAACACTGGTTGCCCAGCAGGAGGTTGAACGAAACGCGTTGCACCTCGGACGTCTGCTAAGCAGTTGCTATCAGGGCGCGACGCTTTAGCGGATTTTTTGGCGCGATGCCTGAACAGACCGCGCCATCGCCCCGCAAGTTGTCGGTTAACTCAGCGATAAAGATCATTTTAAGCGAAAATACGCCTGCATTTCTTTTTTTCACTTCTTGCGCAAGGGTTATTGCCCGTCTATGTTTCTGGCTTTGTTTCGTTTTCTGGCCTGGTTGCCGCTGCCCATGCTGCACGCCATCGGCCGATTCGCGGGGACGCTGGTCTATATGTGGCCAGGCAAGTACCGCAAAAGACTGCAAGCCAATGCCCGCCAAGCGGGCTACCCGGGCGCCGCGTTCGCGCGCCGCGCCTCCGCCGAAACAGGCGCGATGATCATGGAAACCCCAAAGATCTGGCTGCGCACACGCCAATGCCTGGGCAAAACACACAGCGACGACAACGCAGTGGTGCGCGATGCGCTGGCCGAGGGCCGGGGCATTCTGTATCTGACCCCGCACCTGGGCTGCTTCGAGATCACCGCCCGCTACTTGATACAGCATGGTCCGATTACGGTGATGTATCGTCCGCCGCGCCAGGCGTTTCTGGAGCCGGTCATGGAGCAGGCGCGCAATACATCGGGCCTGAAAGCGGTGCCGGCCACGATGCAGGGGGTGCGCGAGTTCGTCCGTGCGCTCAAGCGCGGCGAGGCGGTAGGCATGCTGCCCGACCAGGTCCCGGGCAGTGGCGAGGGGGTATGGGCGCCTTTTTTCGGCAAACAGGCCCTGACGATGACGCTGGCGGGCCGGTTGGCCCTTCAAACAGGCGTGGCGATTATTTTGACGGCCGGCGAGCGCCTGGCCGATGGCAAAGGCTGGCGCATTCATTACGTACGGCTGCCCGAGCCGCTGCCCACCGATCCGCAAGCGCTGGCTACGGCCATTAACCATGCCATGGAGCAACTGATCAGGCGTTTTCCGCAGCAGTATCTATGGAGCTACAACCGATACAAAATCCCGAAGGATGCGCCGCCGCGTCCAGAGGACACGCTGCCATGACTTTCCACAAGCTGCCTTTGCTTCGTTCCGTTTTTGCTTACTTCGGCCGCGCCTCGGCGGCCACGCGCCGGCGCTGGGCGCGCGTGCTGGGCTGGCTGGCGCCGCGCCTGCTGCGCTCGCGTGCGCATGTGGTGCGCACGAATCTGGCTTTGTGTTTTCCGGACCGCACGCCTGAACAGCGAGAGGCCTGGCTGCGTCGGCATTTTCATTTACTGGCGCGGTCGGTGGTGGATCGCGGGCTGTGCTGGTTTGGCCCGGCGCCGGCGATCATGGAAGCCACGCCAATTACGGGCCTGGAGCATCTGGATGCGCTCTTGAAGGCCAAACGCCGGATCATTATGCTGGCGCCGCACTTTATTGGCCTGGATGCGGCGGCGACCCGCCTGACGCTGTTCCTGAAGGAATCCGCCACGATGTACACGCCGCAAAGCGATGCGGATGTGGATACGCTGGTGCGCGAGGGACGGGGCCGTTTCAACACGGTACATCTGGTCAGCCGCAGCGCCGGCGTGCGAGGGCTGATCCGGCATTTGCGCAATGGGGTGCCGGTTTACTATTTGCCGGACATGGATTTCCGGCGCGCTGGCTCGGTATTTGTGCCTTTTTTTGGGGTGCAGGCGGCGACGCTGCTGGCGACGGCGCAGATTGCGAAGTCATGGGATGCGGCGGTGGTGCCGATTATCAGCCGGCTGGATGAGGAAACAGGACGCTATGCGGTCGAGGTTTTGCCCCCGCTAGAGGATTTTCCGGGCGAGCAGTCGGCTGAAGAGGCGACGGCGCGGCTGAATGCGCTGGTTGAAAGCTGGGTACGGGTGGATCCGCCGCAATATTATTGGGTGCACCGGCGGTTCAAGACGCGGCCCGAGGGCGAGGCGCGGATTTATTGATGCATGGCCGGGGCCGTGTCTTGTGTTGTCGGCCTGGTTTCGATTTTGACCCCTTTGGTTCTTAATGGCCCCTTTGGTTCTTAAGAAAGGCCCTGGCGGCGGGGGCTGTTACGGCTTCGCGCGCTACGACCCTGGCTACGCCAGGGTTGCCCGTTTTTGACGGGTAAATCGGGGCGGGTGCGGAACTCGACCGGTCGGGCCAATGGCCCGACACCCGCCGGTCTCGAGCAGCCGCCCCCTTGCATCCCCGTTTTACCCGTCAAAAACGGCGTGCGCGAGGCGCCTGCACAGCCCCCGCCGCCAGGGCCTTTTTAGGATATGTCGAAGGTGGCCCATCAATGGTTTCTGTGCGCAGTGTCCGCAATGCTGGCACAGACACATGAAGCGCAACATGCTGCTTTCCTACAACGCACAAATTGGCAGCCTGGTCCAATGCTCATCACCACAGTTGTGCTGGGCGGGTGGCGCAGGGCCGGCGGTTAGGCGTGCGCCGCAGGCTTCCGAAGGGAGGCCGGGGGCTTTCGTCGGGCGCTGTCTGAACGAGCGCAGCGAGTGAGTTCGCCCGACGCCCGGCTGGACGAGGAAGATGCGGAAACAAGCACGCCGTAGCCGGTCCTGCGCCACCCGCCCAGCACAACGTCCTCAAGTACATTGACCCGCCAATAAAGCGTACCGAACCACGCCATTCAACCCAAAAATTGCGCCGGACAAACCGCCCGTAATCCGGGATAATGACACCATGATCTGGAATTTCGTGAAAATGCACGGCGCCGGCAACGACTTTGTCGTGCTTGACGGCGTGCGGCAAACTATCGACATGACGCCCGAACGGGCGCGGGCATTGGCTGACCGGCACTTTGGCGTCGGGGCCGATCAGATCCTGCTGGTCGAAACACCCCTGCACCCCGAAGCCGACTTCCGCTACCGCATTTTCAATGCCGACGGCAGCGAGGTCGAGCATTGCGGCAATGGGGCGCGCTGTTTTGTGCGTTTTGTGCACGAACAGGGCCTGTCGCGCCGCAATCCCCTGCGCGCCGAGATCAAGACCGGGATCATCACACTGGACAACACCGGGGCCGACGGCGTGTCGGTCGAGATGGGCCAGACGCGCTTCGAGCCCGAAGCCCTGGCCTTCGATGTGCGGGGCCTGCGGTCCGCCCCCTGCGCGGACGATACGCTCTGGACCCTGCCGCTGGCCAGCCACGACGAGGTCCAGCTTTCGCTGGTGGCCATCTCCAATCCCCATGCGGTACAAGTGGTCGACAACGTCCTGACGGCGCCCGTGGGCGTTGTGGGGCCATTGATCGAGTCGCACCCGCGCTTTGGGCAACGGGTGAACGCCGGCTTCATGCAAGTTGTGGATCGCCACACCATCAAGCTGCGCGTGTACGAACGCGGAGCCGGCGAAACGCTGGCCTGCGGCACAGGCGCCTGCGCCGCCGTGGTCGCGGGCATCCGGCGCGGGCTGCTGGACAGCCCGGTGCGGGTGCATACACGGGGCGGGCCGCTGACGGTGTCCTGGAACGGCACGCACTTGCGCATGAGCGGGCCGGCGGCTACGGTATTTGCCGGCCAGGTCGATATCGACGCCCTTACCGAACAGTTCAATACCAAGGATTTCCTACAACCATGACTGCCGAGAGTCTTTCCGCCGATCAAATCGCACATTTCCTGCAGAACAACCCGTCTTTCTTCCAGGATCACGCTGATCTGTTCGCCAACTTGCGCGTACCCCATCCCAACGAAACGCGCGCCATTTCATTGGGCGAGCGGCAAATCATGACCTTGCGCGCGCGCACCAAAGATCTGGAATGGAAGTTATCCGGACTGGTACACAACGCCAGCGGCAACGAACGGATCAGCAAGACGCTCACCGACTGGTGCTGCCGCATGCTGGCCGAAGACGACGCCACGCAGATTCCCGGCCACATCGTGCGCAGCCTGGGCGACCTGTTCGACCTTCCCACCATTGCGCTGCGCCTGTGGGATCTGTCGCGCCTGCAGGGCAGCGAATTCAATGAAGACGTGACCGACAGCATCCGGACCTATGCCCGCGAGCTGACCGTCCCTTATTGCGGGCCGTTCAAGGACCAGGAGGCCGCAAGCTGGCTGGGCATGCCGCCGGCCTCGCTGGCCATGATCGCCTTGCGGGCGCCGGGGCTGAACGAGCCCATTGGCTTGCTGGTGCTGGGTTCCGACGATGCCGAGCGCTTCACCCCGGACATGGGCACCGCCTTCCTGGATACGATCAATCAACTGGCCAGCGCCAGTCTGTTGCGCCTGCAGGGCCCCGCCAAACCCGACGACTACGCATAACGACCGGCCATGCATGCCCTGCCCGCCCCTATGGAGCAATGGCTTGCGCATCTGCAAGGCCACCGCCGCTATTCGGCGCACACGCTGGCGGGTTACCGGCAAGACCTGCATCATCTGGTGCAGTGCCACGATTCCGTGGCGCTTGACCGCTATACCGAAAGCCACATACGCCAGGCCATCGGCCGGCTGCATGGGCAAGGGCTGAAGCCGCGCAGCCTGGCGCGGGCGCTGGCTGCCTGGCGCGGCTTCTACCAGTGGTGGGCGCCTCAGGCGGGCATGGAATCGAATCCGGCTGCCGGGGTGCGGGCGCCCAAAGCGCCGCGCAGCCTGCCCAAGGCCTTGTCGGTGGAACAGACCCAGGCCCTGCTGGACCGCCCGGGCTTGCCGGAACCCGATACCGCGATCGACTGCCGTGACCAAGCCATGTTCGAAGTGCTGTATTCCAGCGGATTGCGCCTGGCTGAGCTGGTCAGCCTGGATTGGCGCTATACCCGCACAGGCGACTATGAATCGCAAAGCTGGGTTCAATTGAACGAGCAGGAAGCCATCGTGAAGGGCAAAGGCGGAAAGACGCGCAGCGTGCCCCTAGGCGGCCAGGCCATCGCCGCCGTGGCGCGCTGGCTGCACGAGCGCGACCCCCTGGTCGATGGCAGTGCCGGGCCTGATGCCGCCGCGGCCCTGTTTCTTGGCGCGCGCGGCAAACGCATTACCCCGCGCGTGGTCCAGTTGCAGTTGAACAAGCTCGCCATGCGGGTCGGGTTGCCGGTCCATGTTCACCCCCACAGCCTGCGCCACAGCTTTGCCAGCCATATGCTGCAGTCGGCGCAAGACCTACGCGCGGTACAGGAGCTGCTGGGCCATGCCAATATTTCGACCACGCAAATCTACACGCGCCTGGATTTCCAGCATCTGGCCCAGGCCTACGATCAGGCCCACCCGCGCGCCAGCCGCAAGCGCTAGCCGGGCCGACGGCACCGGCCCGCTCAGGGTTTGACGACGCTGTCTTTCAACACATAAATAAGCTGGCCCGCATTCCAGGTGAACATGCCCAGATAGGTCGAGGCGGGCTGATCCGATGGCGCCAGAGCATCGGAATATAAGGCGCCGCCCACCCGGGCGCCTGTTTCGCGTGCAATCTGGCTCACCAGCTTCGGGCTGGCGGAATGCTCGATAAACACGCCTGCAACCTCCATCTTCTTGACGGTGTCGATGAGCGCAGCCATCTCTTTGGCCGACGGTTCGGCCTGGTTGGACAAACCCGCCACCGAGAAAAACCGGATGTTGTAGGCCTGGGCGAAGTAGCCGAACGCGTCATGCGAGGAAATGACCTTGCGCTTGTCGTCCGGGATGTCGGCCAGCGCCAGCTTGATTTCCGTATCGAGCTTTTTCATCTGCTCGGTATACAGCTTGGTCCGGTTCTTGTAGTAGGCACGATGCATCGGCGCCGCCTTGGACAGGCCTTCGGCGATATTCTGCGCGTAGACCATGCCGTTTTCCAGGCTCTGCCAAGCATGCGGATCAACGTCGCCTTCCCGATGGCCGTGATTCTGCTGCGCCTCGCCGGCGCGCAGATGGCGCACCGCCACACCCTCAGACGCCAGCACCCGCGCACCCTTGAAACCGGCGGCTTCCGTCAGGCGCGGCAGCCAGCCCTCGAAATCCAGGCCATTCAACACCAGCACTTCCGCCGCGGCCAAGGCCTTGATATCGGCGGGCGTGGGCTCGAAGGTATGCGCATCGGCATTGGGACCGACGATAGTGACGACTGAAACGTGCTCGCCGCCAATCTCTTTGACCATATCGCCCAGGATCGAGAACGTGGCCACCACCTGCAGCGGCTTGACCGCCGCGGCGGGGCCGATCGCCTGCGCAGCGGAGGCGGAAAGGCCTAAGGCGGCCGCCATCATGGTGCCCAGGACCACCCGGCGGAACCGGTTGAAAGGCCGGATACGAACACTGTTCAACATCAAAGATGCTCCGAAATCCTGGACAGGCGCTGATGACGTGCCCGCGCTTGGCGCGCGGCTTGCATCAGCCCCCCTTGGGGGCCAAAGAAAATAGACAGGAAGTAGATACATCCTGCCGCAATTATGATCGCCGGGGAAGCCGGTACGTTAGCGTAATACGAAAATAGTAGGCCGACGTAAGACACAAAGGCGCCGATACCCGCAGCCAGCACCATTTGCCTGCCCGCCGACCCGGCCCAGAACCGGGCAGCCGTGGCCGGCAGCATCATGATCCCCACCACCATCAGCGTGCCCAGCACCTGGAATCCGGCCACCAGCGTCATGACCAGCAACAGCAGAAACAGCATGTGGATCAGCGAGCCGGCCGCGCCCTGACTGCGCAAAAACAGCGGGTCCATGCACTCGAGCACCAGCGGCCTGAAAATCAGTGCCAGCGACAGCAGCGTAATACTGGATGCGGCCGTCACCAGCAGCAAAGCGCCGTCGTCCAGCCCCAGCACGGTGCCGAACAGCACGTGGATCAGGTCCATATTCGAGCCGCGCAACGAGACCAGCAGCACCCCCAAACCCAGCGACACCAGATAAAACGCGGCAAAACTGGCATCTTCGCGCTGCGGCGTGAGCCGCGCCACGGCCCCCGCAAGCATGGCCACCACCAGGCCGGTAATCATCCCGCCTATCGTCATCGCGCTTAAAGACAGGCCGGCCGTCAGAAAACCCACGGCCACGCCCGGCAAAATGGCATGCGCCATGGCATCGCCCATCAGGCTCATGCGGCGCAGCACCAGAAAAACGCCCAGCGGGCCGGCGGCAAACGCCAGCGCCAGCGAACCAGCCAGGGCGCGGCGCATGAAACCATAATCAATAAAGGGGCCGAACAGCAGGTCGACAAGCCACATCACAGGTAGTCCCCCGCGCACAAATGGCGTGCCAGGTGCAGGTTCTCGGGTGTCAATACGTCGTGGGTGGCCCCCCAGGCCACGGCCTGCCCCGCCAGCAGCAGCGCGCGCGGAAAACAGGCGCGCACCAGTTCCAGATCGTGCAGCACGGCAATGACCGTGCGCCCTTCTCCGTGCCATGCCTGCAACAGTTGCATTAAATCTTCGGTGGTGTCCCGATCAACCGCCGCGAACGGCTCATCAAGCAGCAAAGTGCCGGCATCGTGCAGCAATAGCCTTGCAAACAGCGCCCGCTGCAACTGGCCGCCCGACAGCGTACCGATAATGCGCGAACCGAAATCCGCCAGTCCCACGGCGTCAAGGGCCGACTGGACGCGATCATGCTCAGAGGGGGAAAAACGCTTCCAGGGGCCTACCCGCTGCCAAGCGCCCATGGCCACCAGATCGTAGGCCGTAAGGGGAAAGCTGCGATCAAGCTCGCCTTGCTGCGGCAGGCAAGCCATGTGGGTACGCGCATCGCCTGCCAGGCGAATTCGCCCCCGCAACGGACTGACCAGGCCCATGATGCCCTTGATCAGCGTCGACTTGCCGGCCCCGTTCGGCCCTACGATCGCCGTGAGCGAACCCCGCGCAAATGAGCCCGAAACGTCGCGCACCGCTACCCGGTCGCGCCAACCCAGCGACACCTGATCCAGTTCTATGACGGCGCTTGTCATTTTGCGGCCCCTACCACCAACCCATGGCCCAACCGGTCAGCATCCACAAGAACAGCACGGCCAGCAGCACCCGCGCCATGCGCTGGACGCTGGACGAAAGCAATGCCGAGCCACGGTATCGGCGCGAGCCACCGGCGGTAGAAGAAGGAGAGCGGTGCATGAAAGCAAAAAGGGGGACGGTAGAATAGCGTCCTTGCCGCGCCATTATAGCATTCGCTATGTTATAACATCACCAGGGGTGGCCCAATCCGTCTATGCGGGCCAACCTGATTTTTGCACGAGAGCCAATGCCATGTCTGCCAAACATTCGACACAGCCATCCGCCCTGGCGGCCAAGCTGCTTACTGCCGAATCGCTGTGCGCACAGCGGGGCAAGCGGCTGACCCCGATTCGCCGCAAGGTGCTGGAAATCCTGCTGGCCCAGCACCGCAGCGTCAAAGCCTACGAGCTTCTGGACCTGATCCGCGGCGTTCAGCCCGGCGCCGCCCCCCCCACGGTGTATCGCGCCCTGGACTTCCTGGTCGACGAAGGGCTGGTACACCGGCTTGACGCCATCAACGCCTGGACAGCCTGCCTGGATGCCGCCGGCGAGCCTCATGACCTGCTGATCGTCTGTACCCAGTGCGGCGCCGTCGCCGAACTGAGCGATCCCGCACTGAGCCGCCAGCTTGCCGACAAGGTCGCGGACGCCGGCTTTGCCCTGTCCGGACACGAAACCGAGCTGCGCGCTCTGTGCGCCAACTGCAGGACGCATACGCATTAAAAGCACGGGTTTGCTCTAAAGCGTATGCTGTGCTGTAATCGCACGTTAAGTTTTTTTGCGCGGTACGAATAATTGCCCCTTGGCCGCCAGTCGTATTCCGGTCGCATTATTCAGGCCGTGCTCGCGAGGCACACGATGAAAGCCGCTGTTCAAGCAAACAAAATGGTTCCGGTAACCATACTTACCGGTTTTCTGGGCGCAGGCAAAACCACCCTGCTCAAGCGCATTCTTACCGAGTATCACGGACGGCGCATTGCCGTCATCGAAAACGAGTTCGGGCCCGAAAGCATCGACAACGACCTGCTCGTGCAAGACAGCGAAGAAGAGATCGTCGAACTGAGCAACGGCTGCGTCTGCTGCACCGTCCGCGGCGACCTGATGCGCACGCTGAACGAGCTGCGCGTCAAGCGCCAGGCCGGGCAACTGAACTTCGAGCGCGTCATCATCGAAACCACCGGCATGGCCAATCCCGGCCCCGTGTGCCAGACCTTCTTCATGGATGACGAAATCGCCGACTACTATCGGCTCGATGCCGTCATTACCGTGGTCGATGCCAAGCACGGCATGGAAACACTGGACAAACAGGAAGAAGCCCAGAAACAGGTCGGCTTTGCCGACCGCCTGCTCATTTCCAAGAAAGACCTGGTCAACGACGTCGACTACCAGGCGCTGCGTGCCCGCCTGGTGCGCATCAATCCGCGCGCCACGATCACCCCCGTCAATTTTGGCGAAACCGACCTGGCCGCGCTCCTGGACATCAGCGGCTTCAACCTGAATACCATCCTGGACATCGACCCCGATTTCCTGGCTGACGAACATCCCGACGCCGCGCACGACCATGAACATGGGCATGACCACGGCCACGGCCACGGCCACGGCCATGACCACGATCACGATCATGATCACGCGGGCGAGTGCGGTGCGCATTGTGGGCACCATCACGATCACCACCACGCCCACCACGACGACGAAATCGGCGCCTTTGTCTTCCGCTCCAACAAGGCCTTCGATCCCGAACGGCTCGAAGAGTTCCTGGGCGGCATCGTCCAGGTATACGGCCCCGATCTGCTGCGCTACAAGGGTATTCTGTATCTGAAAGGAATCAATCGCCGCATGCTCTTTCAGGGCGTGCACATGATGATGGGAGCCGAACCTGGCAAGCCCTGGCTAGGCAGTGAAAAGCCCAATACCAAAATGGTGTTCATCGGACGTAAACTCCCCCAAGAGATTTTCACTAGGGGCCTGGAACAATGCTTGGTCTGATCGTGAACCGAACCGCGCGGCATCCGTAGCGCGGTATCGGCTCCAAGCACCAACACTACAAAAAGAGGAAACATCATGGCAAGCAAATCAGCCGCCGCAAAGAATCAAGGTCGTTTGCTGACAGAAAAAGAGTTGTTGGCAATGCCCGAATCTGATTACATGAATCAGGACCAACTGGCCTTCTTCAGGAACCGCCTGAAGGAACTCGAACAGGAAATCCTGAACAACGCCGACGCCACCACCGAAAACCTGCGCGAAACCCAGTTCGTCCCCGATCCGGCCGACCGCGCCACTATCGAAGAAGAGCACGCCCTGGAACTGCGCACCCGCGACCGCGAGCGCAAGCTGCTTAAAAAAGTCCAGCAGTCCATTACGCTGATCGACTCGGGCGAATACGGCTGGTGCGAAGAAACCGGTGAACCTATCGGCATCCCACGCCTGCTGGCGCGTCCAACGGCCACCTTGTCGCTCGAAGCGCAAGAACGCCGCGAAATGCGCCAGAAGCTGTACGGGGACTAGGCAATAGCATAGCCCGGCGCCCTGCCCGGGCGCCGAATCCTGGCGCTCCCCCCGAACCAGCCTGCGTTCGGGCGGCACCTATTTTGTGCAGCCCAAGACAGACAATGCGTCCTATTGCCAACCCCAATTTTGCCGAAAGCGTTGCCGCCAGCTTCCAGAAGCAGGGGGCGATGCACTTGATTCGGGCCACCTTGCCTGTTGTCGAGCACGGGCTGACGGAAATCCACGTCCCGCACTGGGACGGCGTTGAACAACAGCACGGCTTTGTCCACGGCGGGATCGTCGGGATGATTGCCGACTCGGCGGCCGGCTACGCCGCCATGACCATGGCGCCGGCCGGCGCATCGGTCTTGTCGGTAGAATACAAAATAAATATGGTGGCGCCCGCCGACGGCCAGAAGCTGATCGCCCGAGGACGGGTGATACGCCCTGGCAAAACGCTGATCATCACCACAGCGGAAGTCTTTGCCGTGAACGACAGCAAAGAAACCCTGTGCGCCCTGATGCAGCAGACCATTATGGTCATGCACGGCAAAGCCGAGAAATAAACAGCCTTTTTGCCCCGCAGCACACGCAGGGCGCCCTTAACGCTCGGCAGCCTGATACGCGCTAGCCTTTAAAGCGCTTGGCCAGCGCCTCTGCCCCACGCGCCAGCATCGCCATGTCGATACCCACCGCGGTAAACAGGCATCCCAGCTCGATATAGCGATTGGCCAAGCCTTCGTCCGCTGTCAAAATGCCGGGCGCTTTACCGCAGGCAAGAATACGGGCGATGGCATCCTCGATGGCGGTTTGTACGTCCCTGTGGCCCGGATTGCCGGGATAGCCCATATTGGCCGATAAATCTGCCGGCCCGATAAACACACCATCTACACCGTCGACGTTCGCAATGGCTTCCAGGTTCTTCAAGCCCAGGGGCGATTCAATCTGCACCAGCAGACAAAGCTGCTCTTCGCACACCTGCATGTAATCCTTCACTTGCCCGAACCCGCTTGCGCGGCTGGTGCCCCCCACGCCACGAATACCCCGTGGCGGGTAGCGCATGCCCGCCACAGCCAGCGCCGCCTCTTCCGCCGTTTCCACGTAGGGGATCAGTATCGTCTGCGCGCCAATATCGAGCAGGCGCTTTTGCTGTACGACATCCTTCCACATGGGGCGCACAACCGGCGTCACCGGATACGGCGCCGCAGCCTGCAATTGACCGAGCACGGTCGTGATTTCGCTGGGAGAATGCTCCATGTCGAACAGCAGCCAGTCAAAACCGGCGCGCGCGACGATCTCGGCGGCATACGCATTGGAAAGCGTGCACCATAGCCCGAGTTGCGGCGCTTTGTTCTGCAAAGCCTGTTTGAACCGGTTGACGGCCACCTGCGTCATGATCCGACTCCCTCTGCCTTGAAGTACGCCGACACACTGCCAAGCTCGCCAAAGTCGGCATGAATGGTATCGCCCGATGCCACCGGCACAGTGCGGGTAAATGAACCGGCCAAGATGACACTGCCCGCCTCCAGCGATGTACCGAACGCCGCCAGTTTCTTTGCCAACCACTCCACCCCGCGCGCCGGATGGCCCATGACACCGGCTGACACGCCGGTTTCTTCGATAACGCCGTTGCGATACAGAAGGCAGCCCACCCAGCGCAGATCGATGTCCAGCGGGCGAACGGGGCGCCCGCCAAGAATAATGCCCGCCGATGCCGCGTTATCGGCAATGTTGTCGACAATACGCCGTGGATACATGGTTCGCCCATCTACAATTTCCAGCGCAGGCTGCACATACTCGGTGGCGCGCAAAACGTCCTGCAGCGTGACGTCCGGCCCCGCCAAAGGCTTGTCGAGGATAAAGGCGAGCTCTACTTCCACGCGGGGGACGATGAAGCGATCGACGGCAATAGTCTCGCCATCCGGGAAGAACATGCTATCGAGCAGGTAGCCATAATCGGGCTCGTTGATTCCCTGAATGGCCTGCATGGCCTTGGACGTCAGGCCGATCTTGTGGCCGCGAAGCTTCAAGCCCATTGCCAGCTTGGCCGCCAGGACCTCCTTCTGGATAGCGTAGGAGTCACTGATGTCCATTTCGGGAAACGTTGCATCCAGTTGGGGTACAGGCTTTACTTCACGCTCGGCCTTCAGCAGCAGTTGAGCCGCTTTCTTATGTTGTTCGGTGGTGAGCATGGTGCTATCCGTTCTTGACAGGGTTGCGCAAAATACCGATACCGGGCACTTCTACCTCGACCACATCGCCTTCAGACAGAAAGCGCGGGGGATCAAAGCGCACGCCGGCCCCGGTGGGCGTGCCGGTTGAAATGACATCGCCGGGTTCCAGCGTTGTCCATCGCGAAATGTAGTGGATCAAGAAAGCGAAAGAAAACATAAGGTGGGCGGTGGTGTCGCGCTGACGCTCCTCACCGTTTACACGTGTGATCACTTCCAGCTTGTCGAAGCCGCTGAACTCGTCGGCGGTCACCATCCACGGACCGATCGCGCCGCTTTCGTCAAAATTCTTGCCCTGCGTGACATTGAATTTGCCATGCCTGATCCAGTCGCGCACGGTACCTTCGTTCATGCACGTCAGCCCGGCGATGTGGCTTTCTGCATCTTGTAGGGCTATGCGCCGCCCCCGCTTGCCGATGATGATCGCGATCTCGCCTTCGTAATCGAGCTGGGTCGATTCCGGCACCGGGCAGATCAGGGGCCGGCCATGGCCGACCAGGGTCGATGGGAAGCGCGGGAATACGCTGGGATACTGCGGAGGGGCGGTTCCGTCTTTGTATTCTTCGTTGCGGTGGTTGTAATTGACGCCAACGCAAATAATCTTGCCCGGTACAGGCACCGGAGACATAAGTTGCACCGCATCCAGCGCATGATCGGCAGCGGCATCCCGTGCCATCGACCCAAGCTGGCCCAGCGCCCCCTGCTCCAGGACCTCGCGTACCGACTTTGCCTGCACTTTGTCTGTCAGGTCGACAATACCGTCCTCACGCGCAACGCCAAAACGCTGCGCACCCTTGAGCTCAAAAGAAACTATTTTCATGCGCCAAAACCAAAAAAGTCAGAGGGGTTATCCACCAGGATTCTGCGGGCGTTCTCGGCACTGCCCGCATAGCGATACAACTGATTCATTAAATCGCCTTCGTTGGGAGGCTGCTTGACCGATACCGGATGCGGCCAATCGCTTCCCCATACCACCCGGTCAGGCGCGGCCTGGATGCAAGCCTGGGCAATAGGCAGAACATCGTCCCAGGGGAAGCCCGCCCGCGACACCTTTTCGGTGAGCGAGAGCATCACCCAGAAATTGCCGCGCGCCAGCAAACGCAGCAAGGCCTGCAGGCTGGGATCGTCGGCGCCGGCCTCGGGATTGGCGCGCGCCATGTGGTCGATCATCACAGGGATATCAAGCGATTCCATCATGGGCAGTTGGCTTTGGATGCCGCCCGCTTCGGGCTGGAACTTGGCATACCAGCCCATTTCTTTCATTCGGGCGATACAGCGCAGAAAATCCTGCTCTGACATGCTGACGCCCAGCCCCTGGCGGTTGAAGCGGGCCCCGCGCACGCCGGCGGCATGCAGCGTCTGGAGATAGGCATCGCCGGCCTCGAGCAGCACCAGGGCGTTGGCGCAAGCCTTATACTCCGGCCCGGCCACCGCCAGCGCATCAAGCACAACTTGGTGATCGGCGCCATAGGTCGTGGCCTGTACGATAATGCCGCGCTCGATACCCAGCGTCTTGTGCATGCGCAGGGCGGTTTCGATTGTTGCCGTCGGCATTTCGTAGGCCGCCCCCTTTCGGACGGGGTATACGCTGGGTGAACCGAACACGTGGAACTGGCTATCACAGCTGCCTGCCGGCAAGATGTGATCCGGCGCGCGCGGGCTTGGGTCAAATGGCAAGTATTCAGGCATGGGGGTCTCGTTTAATCCAGAATTGCAATAAAGCTGCACTCGATCAGCTTGTCGCCGTCAAGCGGCGCGTCCATCGTGTGGCGGGCAGGCCGCGATTGCGCATCCGGAAACATCTTCAGCCACTCGGCATTCACCGCTTGGCGTTGAGTACGGTCTTTCATCCAGACCGTCATCTTGATGATGTTTTCCGGTGTCCCCCCTGCCGCACGAATAATGCGATCAATATGCGCAAACATCAGTTGGCACTGCGCTTCGAGCGTTTCACCGTACTGGCCGGTTTCCACATCCGTGCCCAAAATACTGCCGGTGTGCACCGTGTTGCCGATACGGCAAGCCGCCGGTATCGGGTTCTTGTGACTGAAGCCTTCTGTGTAAATGCTCGTTCGTTTCATGGCCTGCTCGTTATCAAGGGAATATGTCGATGATTTCTACTTGGCGTTGATGCCCGCCTCTTTAATGATCGGCACCCAGCGCGCGTCCTCTTTCTCGAGATAGGCCTGAAATTCCTGCGGTGTCGCACTGCGTGCCTCGGCCCCCAGCTTCTGGAATTTTTCGATCACATCGGGTTGCGCCAGAATGTCGTGCAATGCCGCGCTCACACGCTGGACAATGTCATCGGGCGTGCCCTTGGGGGCCAGCAGGCCAGTAAAGGTGTACGCCACCAGGCCTTTCAAGCCGGCCTCTTCCAGGGTGGGCACATTCGGCAAAGCCGGGACGCGCTTTTCAGACGTCACGGCCAAAGGCTTGAGCTTGCCCTCTTGGATGAAAGGCAATGCAACGGACACCTGGTCGAAATTGAAGTCGACCTGGCCGCCGATCAAATCCGTCGTGGCAGGCGCATTGCCTTTGTAGTGCACCGTCATCCAGCTTGCCCCGGTTTCTTTCTGGAGCATCTCGCTCATCAGGTGGTTGGACGTCCCCGCCCCGGGCGAAGCCATGTTCAAGGTTTCAGGATGCTTCTTGGCAAAATCGATCAATGCTTCAAAGCTGTCCGCTTCCAGCGAAGGACGCGCCTGCATGACCATGGGCGTCAGCGAAACGGTGCTGATGGGCTCGAAATCCTTCTTCCAGTGATAGGCCGGACGATTGAAGATAATGGGGCTGAACAGCAATGGGCCGTTGGCGGCCAAGAACAAGGTGTTGCCATCGGGCTTTGCGCGGGCTACGTATTCGCCCGCAATCAGCCCGCCAGCGCCGGCCCGGTTGTCAACCACGAATGGCTGCCCAAACGCCTTTTCCAGGCCAGGCGCAATAATGCGTGCCGCCACGTCCACGTTGCCGCCGGGCGGATAGGGCACAACTATTTGCACGGGCCGTGTCGGCCAATCGGCCGCCTGTGCGGATACGGCAGCAAAGGCAAGCATGGCCATGGCTAGTCTACGAATGTTCACGTTACTCCTCCTTAAAAGAATTCTTCTTTATCAAGGTATCAATCGCTTGCGCCGCCGCCAATCCGGACAAGACGAAAAAGTCCAACTATCGGACTTAATGCCAGCAATGCCGTAAGCCCGGGATATATCGGGATGGCAACACAGCACTAATGCACTCATAATTTTCAATGCGCACCCATGCTTTATAGTTCTGTATATGGACGCCGATATCCAGGCCATCCGGCCAGGCCGTATCCCTATCTATTTATTCTTCAGCCCGGAAAACATGAAAATCCTGACTGCATCGCTGAGCCCCGAGCAAACCTACAAACTCATGACCGGCATCGTGGTGCCGCGCCCCATTGCATGGATCACCACGCAATCAGAAAACGGCGTGATCAATGTCGCCCCCTTCAGCTGCTACACCATCGTGTCCAACAAGCCGCCCATGATCGGCGTGAATATCGGCCGAAAGGCCGGCGCCCGCAAGGACACGGGCAAGAACATCCACGACGCGAAGGAATTCGTGGTCAATATCGCCAGCGAGGATTTATTGCTGCCCATGCACCAAAGCGCCATCGAGTATGACGCCGATGTCAGCGAAGTAGACCTGCTTGGGCTGCATACCCTGCCCTCGGAACAAGTCGCCACCCCCCGTTTGGCGGCCGTTCCCGTCAGCATGGAGTGCCTGCTTCATTCGATCACGCCGTTTGGCCAAACCGGCGCGGAGTTTTACGTTGGCGAAGTGGTCGCGCTGCATATACAAGACGACATCATTCGCGACGGGAAAATCGAAACCACCCGCCTTCGCCCTATCTGCCGGCTGGGCGGACCCAATTATGCACATTTGGGGGAAATCATCACCCTGCAGCGCATACAGCAAACTGAAAAAGCGGTCATGCAAGGCACCGCTTCTGGAAAATGAAAACCGACCCGGAAGAGATCAAGGCGGCCAGTGGCAGCCAGACCGTCGCACGCGCCATACAGGTGCTGCGCCTGGTCGCCTGCGGGCAGGAATTGGGGGTGCGCCTGACCGACCTCGTGCAGATGTCCGGCCTGAACCGGCCAACCGTGCACCGCATCCTGAAGACATTGCAGGCCGAGGGGGCTGTCGAACAAGATGCGCTCTCACGCCGCTACCGCATCGGACCCGAGATTACCCTGCTGGGTATCGCCCGCACCCGCAGGTTCCCGTTGATGTCCGTGGCCGGCACCAGCCTGGTGCAATTAGCCCAAAGCGTGGGCGATACCGCCTTTATCAGTATCCGCCACGGGCTGGACTCGATCTGCATCGGCAGGCAAACCGGTCACCATCCGATTCAGGTGCTGTCCATTGATGTGGGCGCGCGCAGGCCATTGGGCGTGGGTGTTTCCGGCGTGGCCCTGCTGTCTTGCCTGTCGGAAGATGAAGCCGCGGCCCTCACGCTGGCCAACAACAAACGACTGGCTTTCCACGGCTTGACGGTGGATGCGCTATCGGAACGCATCATCGACGCACGCAGAACCGGCTACGCCTACACCAGCGTCGGCGTGATGTCGCGCACCCGAGCCGTTGCCGTGCCTGTGCTCAGCGATGCGGGTGAGCCGCTGGCGGCGCTGACGATTACCGCCATGGCCGAGCGGCTGACCGCTGAACGCCTGCCGAGTGTCGTACAGATCATGCAAGGCCAGGCGCAAAGCATCGGTCACCAGTATTCAGAGCAAAGCCGCTTGAGCCAGGGATGCTAGCTGTCTGGGCCTGACGGCATACTACCCAACCGCGCCAGCGTAGCCGCCACCAGGCGATCGCAGTTATCTCCGTCGAAATCAAAGATATCTTTTGCGGTCAGGTCCATATCGCGCGAGAGCCATTCGCGCAGTAAGGCATTGGCGCGGAAATGCCGGCTGCGCACGGTTGCTTGCGGGATATCCAGGCATAGCGCGGTTTCCTCGACCGTCATTTCCTCGACCGAGCGAAGCATGAATACCACGCGAAACGGCTCGGGCAGTTGATCCAGCCGCGCCTCCAGCAGCGCCCGCAGTTCGGTGCGCGTTGCGGCATGATAAGGCGGGTTTGCATCGTCGGCCATCATCACGTCAACCTCGCTCTCTATGTCGTCGGCCATGGGGAACAATCTGTCGCGGCGCTCATGCTTGCGCAGGCGGCCGAAGCATTCGTTAAGCACTAATCGCGACAACCACGTGAGCAGCGCGGCATCGCCGCGAAACTTGCCAATGGACCGATAGGCCTGTAAGTAGGCTTCCTGCAACGCATCTTCCGCCTCGGCATCGCAGCGCAGCGTCGCGCGCGCAAGCCGGTAAAGACGGCGGTTATGCCGGCGCATCATCAGCTCAAACGCCGCCGTGTCGCCGGCTGCGATGCGCTGTGCAAGCTCGGCATCGCCTGCCACGGCGGGCGCATTTTTCGATGCCGCTGAATTCATCATGGACAAGGTCTCCCGCTTCGTCATTCCATTTCCGGACCAAACGCAACAACGGCCGTCCGAGGGGCAGGCGGCGCCGCGTGCATAAAAGGTTAGATGCCGCCGGTGCAGCGTGCGTTCCCGGCACCGTCTGCGCCACCCTTGACCTAAAGTTAACTTAAGGTTTTACATTATTCCCAATTCAACCTTCCATCGAAATGACCGGCCATACCGCCAGGAGATTGCATGACTGATATCGCTTCCTATCTGGAACTCATCCAGTACAAAGGACCGCGCCAACCGACGCTGGAGGTGCTGCACACCCTGCACGTACGGCATACCCATTCCATTTCTTTCGAGGGCCTCTCGCCCTTAACCGGTATGGCGATGAAGCTGGACATCGATTCATTGATGGCCAAGTTCATAAAGCAAAGACGGGGCGGCTACTGCTACGAGCACAATTCCTTGTTCCAGTATGTCTTGCGGGATATAGGCTTTGCGGTAGAGGGGCTAGCCGCGCGCATCCGGATGAACGTTCCGGACGACGTCATGACACCGCGCAGCCACATGCTTCTGCTTGTAGAGGTGGAAGGCGAACAGTTTATTGCCGATACGGGATTCGGCCGCCTAACCCTGACCGCGCCGATCCGGCTTATACCGGATATCGTCCAGGACACCCCGCATGGACCGTACCGCTTGCTACGCCAGGGCGACGAATTTCGCCTGCAGACCAAAGCGACAACTGGCTGGCAGGATCTATATGACTTCAACCTGATGCCGCACTACCCTGAGGATTACGAACTCTACAACTGGTATGCGTCAGCGCATCCAGACTCTATCTTCGTCAACGAACTGATTGCGGCGCGCCCAGACCCGGACGGCCGCCATGTGCTGCATAACAGGCAGTATTCGTTCTACCACCTGGACGGCAGGGTCGAAAGAAGGCTGCTCGACTCAGTCGGCGCCATCAAGGATGTGCTTGAAAATCAGTTTCGGATCGCCACCGCGAACGTGCCCAAACTGGACGCCAGGCTCTTGACGATGCTTGCATAGCGAATCCATGTGCAGGGGACGCTCACCCAAGCACGCGCAAAAACATTTTTAGTATCAATATGTTATGAAGTGAAATTCCCCGTACAAACCCTGATTTACCCCTTTATAAGAAGCGGCAAGACTAGACCGATTTGTCCTATGGACCGCCTGGCTTGGCGAGCCATAGGACTTGGATTTGTCACTGAAAAAGGGATCAAGATGACGCTTAACAAACTGATTTCGGGCCTGCTGTTCATGACGGCCGCCACGACCGCGGCTGCCCAAGGGAAACCGGTCGTACAGTTCATTGCGACAGGCGGCACCATTGCCATGAAGATCGACCCGGTCAAGGGGGCGCCTGTGCCCGCCATTTCCGGAGAAGACCTGCTCGCCACCGTGCCCGACGTGGGCAAATATGCCGACATCCGCGTCAACAGCCTTTCCAATGTGCCTTCGGACTATATGGATCCCCCTCGCTGGGTGGAACTGACCAAGGCGGTGCAGCAGGCGCTGGACCAGCCTGAAGTCGCAGGCGTGATTGTCTCGCACGGTACCGATACGCTCGAGGAAACGGCCTTCTGGCTGGACCTGACCGTCAAGTCCGACAAGCCGGTCACCCTGATCGGCGCCCAGCGCAATGCGTCCTCGCCCGACTTTGATGGCCCCCGCAATCTGTTGAATGCCGTGCGTATTTCCGTGGACGAGCAATCCCGGGGCAAGGGCGTGCTGCTTGCGATGAACAATCAAATCAACGCCGCCCGCTATGTCAGGAAAACGCACACCGCGAATGTGGAAACCTTCAACTCCGGCGATTTCGGTTTCATCGGCGAAGTCTACCCGGATCGCGTGATGTACGCCTATACGCCTGTGCGCAGGCAACACCTGCCGCTCCAGGCGGACGACATGCCGGCGGTCGAACTGGTGGCGATGTATGGCGGCGCGGATGGCGTCGCGCTGCGCAATGCGGTGGATCGGGGCGTCAAGGGCATCGTGGTCCAGGCACTGGGCATGGGCAATATGAACCAGCCCATGTTCGAAGCGGTGAAGTACGCGATCTCGAAGAACGTGCCTGTGGTCATCGCCACGCGTGTCTATAACGGCCGGGTGCTGCCCAACTATGGCTTTGAAGGCGGCGGCAAGACGCTGGCGGACGCCGGCGCCGTCATGGCCGACGACCTGAGCCCGCCCAAAGCGCGCATCCTGCTGATGCTGGCGCTCCAGGGCGGCGTGCAGGACCGGGCCGCCCTGCAGGCGCTCTTCGATAAGTAAGCCGCCTGCTGCTCAGGCCGCCTTGCGGGACGCCGCGGCTTCCCGCTGGCGCTTGGCTTCTTCCAGAAGATAAACCTGGTAGTCGTCCAGGTCGCCGTCGAAGTCCTTCATGCCGCCGCGCGATACCAGCCAGAATTCATCGCATACTGAGCGGAGCAACGCCCGGTCATGGCTCACCAGCATGACCGAGCCTTCGAATTCGTTCAAGGCGACGCTCAGCGCCTCGCGGGTGGCAAGGTCCAGATGGTTGGTGGGTTCGTCCAGCAGCAGCAAGTTGGGGCGCTGCCAGACAATCATGCACAACACCAGGCGCGCCTTTTCGCCCCCGCTCATGCTGCCCACGCTTTGCTTGACCATGTCGCCGCTGAAATTGAACGTGCCCAGGAAGTTGCGCAGGCCCTGCTCACGGCAATCCATGGCGCTTGGGCGCACGCCGGCGGGGGTATCGCGCGCCAGCCGTATCATGTGCTCCAGCGGGTTATCGGCGGGCCGCAGGACGTCGAGTTCCTGCTGCGAGAAATAGCCGATGTTCAAGCCCTTGCCCGTGATGATTTCCCCTGCCGTGGCACGCAACGCGCCGGCGATGGTCTTGACCAGGGTGGACTTCCCCTGGCCGTTGGCGCCCAAGATGCCGATGCGTTGGCCGGCCAATACCGAACGATTGATTTTTTGCACGATCACCGTCGGCGGCGTCCCGGCCGGGGCATCGTCGGCCGGGGGATAGCCGAAGCTGGCATCGGACATAACCAGCATGGGATTGGGCAGGCTGAGCGGCTCTTTGAACTGGAACTGGAAATCGGCGTCGGCCAGCATGGGCGCCACCTTCTCCATCCGTTCCAGGGCCTTGACCCGGCTTTGCGCCTGCTTGGCTTTGCTGGCCTTCGCCTTGAAGCGGTCGATGAACTTTTGCAGATGGGCGACTTTTTCCTGCTGTTTGGCATGCGCGGCCTGCTGCAGCAGCATTTGCTCCGCGCGCATGTCTTCGAACTTGCTGTAATTGCCGCCGTAGCGCACCAGCTTGCCCTGGTCGATATGCAGCGTCACCTGGGTGACGGCATCCAGGAACTCGCGGTCATGGCTGATCACCACCATGGTGCCGGCATAATGCTTGAGCCAGGCTTCGAGCCAGACCAGGGCGTCCAGGTCCAGGTGATTGGTGGGCTCATCGAGCAAGAGCAAATCGGACGGGCACATCAAGGCGCGCGCCAGTTGAAGGCGCATGCGCCAACCGCCCGAAAAGCTGTTCACCGGCCGGTCCAGCTCTGCCGTGCTGAAGCCCAGCCCCAGGATCAGCGCTTGCGCCCGCGCCGGCGCATCGTGGGCGCCGGCGTCATGCAGCGCCATATAGGCGTGCGCCATGCGCATGCCGTCGCCGCTGTCTTCTGAAGCGCTGACTTCGGCCTGGGCGGCCATCAGGGTCGCATCGCCTTCGATCACGAAGTCGGTGGCGCTTTGCTCGGTCTCGGGCATGTCCTGCGCAACTTGCGACATACGCCATTGCGCGGGCATGGACAGTTCGCCGCCATCCTCGGCCAGGCTGCCGTTGAGCATGGCGAACAGGGACGACTTGCCGGCGCCATTGCGCCCGACCAGGCCTACTTTTTCACCGGGGTTAAGCGAGACGGATGTTTTGTCCAGCAATACTTTGCTGCCGCGACGCAAGGTCACGCTTTTGAAGATGATCATGGGGAAAGCCGGGGGGAACTGCGCGAGAACGAGGCCGCCAGTGTAGCATTTCCGCCCCTGCCCAGCCCGCCCTACTTCGTCAAGGACAGCCCCGTCTCTTGCACGAACTTGTTCCAGCGCTGGTATTGCTCGACCGCGTACCGGTCGACCGCGGGCCCGTCCGTTGCCATGACCTCGAAGCCCAGGTCGGCCAGCTTGGCTTTGACCTCGCCATCATTCAGCGCTTGCTGGAAGGCGCCGGTCAACCGGTCGGCGACATCGTCGGGCGTTTCCGCCGGCGCGAATATGCCTATCCACGAATAGGCTTCAAAACCAGGATAGCCGGATTCCTGTACCGTAGGCACATCAGGCAGATCGGGAATGCGCGCGGTGCCGGTAACCGCCAGGGGTTTGATCTGGCCGGCGGCAATCTGCGACTTGAGCGCCGCGTAGCTTAGAAAAGTGACATGGGTGATGTTGCCCAGCAAGGACTGCATGGCGGGGCCGCCGCCGGCGAAGGGCACGTGCAGCATTTCAATGCCGGCCATGCGCTTGAGTTCTTCGGGCGCCAGGTGGTTCAGCGAACCCAGCCCCGTCGACGCATAACTGTACTTTTCGGGCTTTGCCTTGGCGTCCGCAATGAACGCATCAAGCGTGTTTGCCGCGACGTGGCGAGATACCCCGATCACCAGCGGGAAACGCAGCGCAAACGTAATGCCGCGAAAATCCTTGAAGGTGTCGTAAGGCATGGGACGCACAATGGGATTCAGCGAATGGCTGTCGAAGCTGACCAGCAAGGTATTCCCATCGGGCTTGGCCCGCAGCACGGTCTGGCTGGCAATCTGCGTAGCGGCGCCCGGCTTGTTTTCAATGACGATGTTGCGGTCCAGGATCTGGGCAAGCTTGGGCTGAATAATGCGTGCGGCAATATCGGTGCTGCCGCCGGGCGGAAAAGGCACCACAAGCCGAATGGGCTGGTCGTCGGCGGCGTGAGCAGTGCTCAAGGCCGACAGGGCCAGCAGCCCGGCGGCTGCCGCGCTTAAAAGGGCCTTTGCGGCATGGCGTAACGGGGCATGGCGTAGCATCAGATTTCCAGTATAAGGATGACAATTGGACACCCTTTCAATCATAACGCCGTCAGGCGCTCCGCCTTATAACTATGGCTTCCAAGCTTATAACGGCGGAGTGAAGGCGCGTGCGGCGCCATCACGGTATCCGAGCGTCGCCTGCGCGATGGTGGCCATCGGCAGGCCTGGCTCCGGCTGGACCAGCAACTGCAGGTTGGGCAGATCAAGCCTGTAGCCGCCATCATCCAGGGCATGCGCCTGTCCACCGGCAAGCGTGGCCAATGTTGCCGATACGCCCTGCGCATCGGGTGCCTTGATCACAATCCGGTCCAGCGATTTTGCGCCATTGTCATGATGCATGACCGCCGGGTCCCAAACATATTCCGGCGTCAAGTGCTCGCAATAGTAAATACGCAGCCCCGGCACAGGCTGCCGGGCAAAGCGCACGGTATCGAATCGCGCCGTCTGCATCCGGCCCTGAACCTGCAGCGGCCGCTCCAGCCGTTGCACCGGGTTGACGTCGAAACCGCCGCGGCGCAAATGGTCATAGGCCTGGCCTGCATTCTGCGGCCTGAAAACCAAGGCGTCCAGACCAAGCGGCTGCTCGGCGATTTCCTTGCGCGCGGGCGGCTGGCCCGCAGGCCAGCCCAGCAGCTCTATATACGACGACTCGAGCGTAATAAGCCGGTTGATGGACCCCAGGTTATGCACAGACACATCCGTCAGGTGGAACCCGTCCTGCTGCAGGACCTGGGCGCCCTGTGCAAGCTGATCGCGCATCATCAGGACCAGGTGATCAAAATGCATGGACATAGGCGTTGTCGGAGCCCTTAGCTGCCTGTTTTCAGCAGGCAGGCGGCATCCTTGTCGGTCAGCTTGTTTGCTTCCAGCCACGCCTTGGTTTCGTCCGCGCCCGCTTTTTTCAAGGCCGCCATGATCGTGTCGGACGGCGTGGTGTCAAGTGTCATTTTATGCTCGCGCATCCGGGTGTAGTTGGCATTGATGCGTTCTTCCACGCCCGCCCAGGATGCCTGCGAGACGGCATCCGCCGCACTCGTCAACATTGCCTGCTGTGCCTGGCTCAGGCTATTCCAGGCCTCGTTATTGATGATGGTGTAGCTCAGGGGAATCGAATAGCTGACCGCCGTAAAATTGGGCAAGTGGTCCCACAGGCTGCGTCCCGCACCGCCATCGCCCGAGGTCAGTACCGCATTCACTTCATCAGCGGCCAGTTTTTCAGCCAGTGCGGAATAAGGCAGTTGCACGCTTTGCGCGCCCAGGCGCTCGAATACCGATTTGCTGGTGGCGTCATAAGTTCGAATCTTCAGCGCCTTGACGTCGGCCTGGCTGGCCAGCGGCTTGACCGACCAGATGCCTGAAGGCGGCCAGGGCGTTACATAGAGCAGGTGTGCGCCCAGCGCCTTCACACGCTCTTCCAGCGCCGGCTTGGCGCAGGTGTACAAGGCTTTGGCCTGCTCGAAATCCTTGGCGGCGAATGGCAGCGACGACAGCAGGAACAGCGAATCCTTATTGCCAAGCACACCGCCAAACAGCGTACCCATTTGGGTTTTGCCCTGACTGATGGCATCGACCTGATCCCCGCCTTTATAGGGGTTGTTCTTTTCCTGCAGCGTTTCGATCTTGATTTCGCCGCCGGAGCGCTCATTCACAGCCGCGGCGAACTGCAGATCGGCCGCCGCCGTAATCGATGTGGCGGGGTACTCGTTGATCAACTGCAGCGTGGTCTGCGCCCACACTGGCGGCAGCGCGGCGGCCTGCAACAACATGGCACCGGCAAGCACATAGCAATATTGGCTGATTTTCATGCTGGCTTCCTTGGGGTTTTGAACGTTACCGCACTTGTTTTTACCACCCCCGCGCGCATAGCGGTGGGGGTGGAAACCCGTATAAAGCCATCGACCGCTGTGATGACAGGGTTTTATCCGCGTGACGGATAGTTGTCACGCTGCATGCCCTGCACCACCAGGAATACTGCGGTGCCGATCGCCAGCGGGATCCAGGAAGCGGTCACGAGTGAAACCAGGCCCAGCGCGATCGCGACCAGCGAGCCCGCAAAAAGCGCCTTGTTGCGCGGACCGAGCACGGCACCGATAGCGGTGCCAATGAGTATGGCAGCAAGAAGCTGAATGATGTAGTGCATGGATGCCCCCAATTCTGTTTTGATATTCAAGGCGCCAGGCGGCACGAGCCCCGCCTCGCGTCGTCGTCCATACAGGACGGCCCGAGTGTAGCATCGTTCAACCCGGTGACGGGCTGCAGGTCAAAAGGAATGCGATAACTTCCCGGACTTTTAGGCAAGCCCGGCAAGCCGCCGAAACATAAGATTCTCTTCACCGGCCATCTTCACGGCCGGCTTCAACATTCAACGGAGAGATTCATGAGTCAAGTATGGTTCATCACCGGCTCTGGCCGCGGCATCGGCGCCGAAGTCGTACGGGCTGCACTGCAGGCAGGACACCAAGTCGTCGCAACGGGACGAAACCTTGCCCAGTTGCAGGCGTCCTTCCCGGACGCACCCGCCGGCCGCATTGCCTTTGTGGAACTGGACGTCGCCCAGGAAGCGCAGGCCGAAGCGGCCGTTTCCGCCGTGCTGGAACGATTCGGCCGTATCGATGTCTTGGTCAACAATGCCGGTTACGGCTTAATGGCCAACTTCGAAGAGGTAACCTCGCCGCAGATCGAGCATCAGTTCGCAACCAATGTATTCGGCTTGATGCACGTGATGCGTGCCGTGCTGCCGGTCATGCGCCGCCAGCGCTCAGGGCGGATATTCAATATTTCGTCAGTCGGGGGGGCGCTGGGCTTCAAGGGCGCCTCGGTTTATTGTGCAACGAAGTACGCGGTGGAAGGCCTGTCGGCGTCCGTCGCCATGGAAGTCGCACCGTTCGGCATCAAGGTCACCGCCGTTGAGCCGGGCTTTTTCCGCACCGACTTCCTGGATGCCAAATCAGTCAAATACAGTGACCGCCTGATCGAGGATTACTCAGCGGAAGGCACCGTCCAGGATACCTATGAGCATTACAACCATCAGCAGGCCGGGGACCCGGCCAAGCTGGGTGCGGCGCTGGTCAAGCTTGCCGGCATGCCCAACCCGCCTAAGCAGTTCCTGGCAGGCAGCGACGCCGTCGCGATGGTCACCCAATCGCTGGATGCCCGCCTTGGCGAGGTTCATGCCTTCGCAGAGCTGTCCCGCTCGACAGACGGTGTGTTCTGAACCAAGAACTTGTATGCTGGAGTGCTATGAACAAAGCGTTGGTTCCCGTACGGGCGTCAGGCCAAGCGCAAGCCGGCCGGTCTGATATCGCCAGGCTGGCCCGCCTGCTCAGCGTCCATGCGCCCCATGACGGCAGTTTCGAACTGTGCGTCCCCGGGGTGCATGCGCTTCGCGCCTCTCGCCCAAACACAGAGCTGGTGCACGGCTTGCACCGGCCGGCTTTGTGCATCATCGCCCAAGGCGCAAAAACCGTGCTGCTTGGCGAGGATATCTACGAATACGACCCCACACGCATGTTAATCTTTTCCGTCGACTTGCCGATTGCGGCCCAGGTCAAGCTTGCAAGCCCATCGGCGCCCTACCTGTGCTTCCGGCTGGACCTGGACACGCACAGGGTCGCCGAACTGGTGACGAAGGTGTATCCGAATGGGACGCCGCGCGTGCATGACAGCCGCGCGGCCTATCTTGCCCAGGCCAGCGAAGCCATTATCGACGCGTCGGCGCGGCTGCTGGAGCTGATGGCGCAACCCGTCGAGGCCCCCCTGCTGGCGCCGCTGGTCGTGGATGAAATCCTGATCCGGCTGCTGCGCAGCTCGGTGGGCGGACGGCTGGCGCAGTTCGGGCATACGGAATCGAACGCCCACAGAGTGGCCAGGGCGGTCTCGTGGGTGCGCGACAATTTCACCCAGCCTCTGCGGGTGGAAGCCCTGGCCGAACTGGCGCACATGAGCGCATCATCGCTGCACCAGCATTTCAAGTCGGTGACATCCATGAGCCCTTTGCAGTACCAGAAGGCGCTGCGGCTGCAGGAAGCCCGGATGCTGATGATCTCCACAGGCATGGACGCCAATCTGGCCAGCCGGCGCGTGGGCTATTTAAGCGCTTCGCAGTTCAGCCGCGAATATGCGCGATTTTTCGGGGATGCCCCCACCCGGGATATCTCCCGGCTGCGCGGCGCAGATCCGGCCAATGTCAGCTTCGTCCAGTAGGCGGCCCGACGCCGTGCAGTAACATTCCTTCCTGTTTGGCCCCTTGAACTTCCGGCCTTCATCCCCAGCTATAAAGCTCAAAGGAAGATCCATGGAACAATTTCACGCCACCACCATCATCTGCGTTCGCCGAGGCGAAAACGTCGCCCTGGGCGGCGATGGCCAGGTTACCCTGGGCAATATCGTCATCAAAGGCACCGCGCGCAAAATACGCCGCCTTTACAACGACAAGATCCTTGCCGGCTTTGCCGGCGCCACCGCCGACGCCTTCACCTTGCAGGAACGGTTCGAAGCCAAGCTTGAAAAGCACCAGGGCAACCTGATGCGCGCCGCTGTCGAGCTCACCAAGGACTGGCGCACCGACCGCGTGCTGCGGCGCCTTGAAGCCATGCTCATTGTCGCCGACAAAGAGCACACCCTGGTCCTGACCGGCAACGGCGACGTCCTTGAGCCCGAAAACGGCCTGGCCGCGATTGGCTCCGGCGGCGCTTACGCCCAGTCCGCCGCGCTGGCCCTGCTGCAAAATACCGACATCCCCCCTGCCGAGATCGTCAAGAAATCCCTTGAAATCGCAGGCGACCTGTGTATTTACACAAACCAGAACCACATCGTCGAAACACTTTAAGCACCGCCTATTATGTCCGCTACTACTATGACCCCCGGCGAAATCGTCTCTGAGCTCGACAAGAACATTGTCGGACAGAACCGCGCCAAACGCTCTGTCGCCGTTGCGCTGCGCAACCGTTGGCGCCGCCAGCAGGTACCCGAGCCCCTGCGCAACGAAATCGTACCCAAGAACATCCTGATGATCGGGCCCACCGGCGTGGGCAAGACCGAAATTGCCCGGCGCCTGGCCAAGCTGGCCAATGCCCCCTTCATCAAGATCGAGGCCACCAAGTTCACCGAAGTGGGCTACGTGGGCCGCGACGTCGACACCATCATCCGCGACCTGGTCGAAATCTCGGTCAAGCAGGCGCGCGACATCCAGATCCGCCGCGTGCGCACCCAGGCCGAAGACGCCGCCGAAGACCGCATCCTGGATGTCCTGATCTCGCCCGCCCGCAATGCGCAGGGCGAACCCGAGCGCGAAGAAAACACCGCCCGCCAGACCTTTCGCAAGCGTCTGCGCGAAGGCAAGCTGGACGATATGGAAATCGAAATCGAAGTCGCCCAGATGGCGCCGCAGATGGAGATCATGGCGCCCCCCGGCATGGAAGAAATGACCGAACAGCTCAAGGGCATGTTCGCCGGGCTGGGCCGCGACAAGAAAAAAACGAAGAAAATGTCGGTCAAGGAAGCCTTCAAGCTGCTGACCGAAGAAGAAGCCAGCCGCCGCATCAACGAAGATGACCTGCGCGCCACCGCCGTGGCCAATGCCGAACAGAACGGCATCGTTTTCCTGGATGAGATCGACAAAATCGCCACCCGCCAGGAACACTCGGGCGGCGACGTATCGCGCCAAGGGGTGCAGCGCGACCTGCTGCCGCTGGTCGAAGGCACGACCGTCAACACCAAGTACGGTGTCGTACGCACCGATCACATCTTGTTCATCGCCTCCGGCGCCTTCCACCTGTCCCGGCCGTCTGACCTGATCCCTGAACTGCAGGGCCGCTTTCCCATCCGCGTGGAGCTCGATTCGCTCACTGCACAAGATTTCGTGCGCATCCTGTGCGACACCGATTCCTCGCTGACCAAGCAATATCACGCTTTGCTGGCGACTGAAGATGTCATACTGAACTTTACCGACGAAGGCATCCAGCGCCTGGCGGAACTGGCCTTCGACGTCAACGAGCGCACCGAAAACATCGGCGCCCGCCGCCTGTATACGGTCATGGAAAAATTGCTGGAAGATCTATCGTTCGATGCCACGGCCAGCAGCGGCCACACCGTCACCATCGACGCCGCCTACGTAAACGACAAGCTGGAAGAAACCGCCAGCAGCCAGGACTTGGCCCGCTACGTGCTATAAACGGCGAGCACAAGGCGGGCTCAGTCAGTCCGCCTTGTTGAAATTTTGCGCCTGCACGTGCGTGGCAGGCTTCAAGCGAGCTTGGGGAAGCTAGGTGCTGCCTTTGCAGCCGGGCTACCGGCATCAAGGCTTACCCCGGCGGAGCTACTTCGAAATCGCCGTCACCACATACTGCCCGTTTTCACGCTTGGCGGTGAATTTGACCTTATCGCCGGGCTTGATGCCGGCCAGCAGGGCGGGATCGGCCTTGTAGACCAGCGTCATGGCCGGCAGCTCCAGGTCGGAAATGGCGCCATGCTTGATGGTGACTTTGCCGCCCTCGGCATCGACGCGGCGCACCTCTCCTGACGCACTGGCTTCCTGCGCCACGGCATTGACGGAATAGAACGAGGTAAAAGCCAGCGCGGCCGCCAGGGCCTGCGCAACGCGGTGATTCATTACAGGCATAAGCTAAACTCCAAAAAACACCATTCCAGCATAACGCCAAACCAAGGAATACGCTTGTCCAGCGCAACAGAACGTTACCAGCTACGCCCGGCCCACCGTGAAGACATCCCATACATACTGGGCCTGATGCGCGAGATGGCTGAATTCGAAAAGCTCACCGATATTTTCAAAGCGACCGAGGAAACGCTGTGTAACAGCTTTTTCGGCGAACCGCCGGCGGCGCACTGCCTGGTGGCCCACACCGAGAGCCAGCCGGGCGTACCGGTCGCCTACATCATGTGGTTTCACAATTACTCCAGCTTCCTGGACAAACGCGGACTGTATCTGGAAGACCTGTACGTACAGCCCGCCCATCGCGGCCAAGGCCTGGGCAAGATGGCGCTCAAGCATCTGGCCGGACTGGCCATAGAACAGGGCTGCGGCCGCTTCGAATGGGTCGTGCTGGACTGGAACCAGAACGCCATCGACTTCTACAAACACCTGGGCGCCGACGTCTTGCCCGAATGGCGCATCGTCCGCGTCACCGGCGACGCGCTGCAGCGCCTGGCATCACGATAAATCAGCATAGGACATCACCGCCATGGCCACACGTCTTTCCGTCATCACCACTCGCACCGGCGATAAAGGCACCACCGGCCTGGGCGACGGCAGCCGCATCGACAAAGACGCGCCGCGTATTGCCGCGATGGGCGATGTCGACGAACTGAACAGCACCCTGGGCCTGCTGCGCACCGAAGCCCTGCCCCCCGCGATCGACACCGTGCTGGCGCGCGTGCAAAACGACCTGTTCGACCTGGGCGCCGAACTGTGCATCCCTGGCCATGCGGCACTGTCTAAAAACCACGTGCTATTTCTGGAAGAAGCCCTAGCCGAACACAATGCGGCGCTGGGCAAATTGCAAGAATTCATCTTGCCCGGCGGCACCCGCGCCGCCGCACTGGCTCACATCGCGCGCACAGTATGCCGGCGCGCAGAACGTTCAGTCATCACCCTGGATAAAGCCGGGCCCAGCGTCAATGCGCCCGTCAAGCAATACCTCAACCGCCTTTCCGACCTGTGCTTCGTGCTGGCCCGCGCCCTTAACCGCGCCGCCGGCCAGCAAGATGTATTGTGGGGCCGCTAGCCCCATAGCACGAGGCAAGCGGTTCAAGAAGGGCTCAAAAAAAGCACTGCTCAGTTACCTCGCATCATGCGAATGAATCTGCAGCGCCTCCAGGAACCGCGACACCATGTTGTACGTCGCAATCGTCGCCGTCAACTCCACCAGCTCGCGCGGCTCAAAATAAGGCTTCACCGCATCAAAAACAGCATCCGGCACCTGCACGTCGCGCGTCATCGTGTCCGTATACGCCAGCACCGCCTTTTCCTTGTCGCTGAACAGACTCGAACCTTCCCATCCATCCAAGGCATCCAACTGAGCCTGCGTCATCCCCTCTTTCAGGGCGATGGGCGCATGCTGCTCGGCCTCGTACGGCGCCCCGTTCAAATAGGCAATGCGCATAATCACCATTTCGCGCACAGCGCCATTCAACGAACTGTTATGCCGGATACCGGTCAGGTGATTCAGCCAGCCGCGCGCAACCGGCGGGCTTTGCAGCAGCATCTGATACAAATGCAGCACACTGCCGCGCTCGGCAACAATCTGGTCGACCAGCGGGCTGACCTCGGGGTGGGTCAGATCGGCATAGGGTAAACGGGCCATGGTCAAGCTTCCTTAAAACGAAAACAAAAATATACCCCCACGCCGCAGGGCGCGGGGGTATGCAATAGTAAATTAAGCGGGCAGTACCTGGTTCACGGTGCCGGCAAAGCGCGATACGATTTCGCTGATATCGGCCGGGCTGCAGATGAATGGCGGGGCCAGCAATACATGGTCGCCCTGCACGCCGTCTATGGTGCCCCCCATGGGATACATCATCAGGCCATTTTGCATGGCCTGCTTTTTAAGCTTGACGTGGGTCTTTTGCGCGGGGTCCAGCGTGGCCTTGCTGGCCCTGTCCTGCACAAATTCAACGCCTACGAACAGGCCGCGGCCGCGCACATCGCCCACATTGGGATGCCCGCCCAGCACCTGGCGCAGTTCGCTACGCAACTGCTCGCCACGCTGCTTGACGTTGTCCAGCAGGTTTTCATCTTCGATCACGCGCTGCACGGCCAGCGCGGCGGCGCACGCCGTGGCGTGACCCATATAGGTATGCCCGTGCTGGAAGAAGCCGCTGCCCGCGACGATGGCGTTGTAGATTCGTTCGCTGGCCACCATGGCGCCGATAGGTTGGTAGCCCGCACCCAGCCCTTTGGCAATGGCGATGATGTCGGGCGCGACGCCGTCTTCGGCGCAGGCGAACAAGTGGCCGGTGCGGCCCATGCCTGACATGACCTCATCCAGGATCAGCAGGACGCCATGCCGATCGCATACTTCGCGAATGCGCTTCAGATAGGTCTGCACCGGCGCCAGTGCGCCCGCCGTGGCGCCCACGACCGTTTCGGCCACGAAGGCGGCCACGTTTTCAGCACCCAGGTCTTGTATTTGCTGGTCGAGCTCTTGCGCCAGGCGTTCAGCGTACTGCGCTTCGGTTTCACCCGGCAACTGGTCGCGGTAGGCGTAGCAGGGCGACACATGGTGCGCCGGCACCAGCAAAGGCAGGAAAGGTTCGCGGCGCCAGGCGTTGCCGCCGATGGCCAGCGCCCCCAGCGTATTGCCATGGTAGCTCTGGCGGCGCGCAATGAAATGGCGGCGTGTGGGCTGGCCGATCTCGACGAAATACTGGCGGGCCAGCTTCAGCGCGGCCTCGACCGCTTCCGAGCCCCCCGAGACAAAATAGATGCGATTCAGGTCGCCAGGCGCGCGCTCGGCCAGGAAGTCGGCCAGTTCTTCAGCGGGCTGGGTCGTGAAGAAGGACGAATGCGCATAGGCAAGCTGATCGAGCTGATCCTTGGTGGCCTGGATGACCGCAGGGTAGCCGTGCCCCAGGCACGACACCGCGGCGCCGCCCGAAGCGTCGATATACGACTTGTTGTTCTGGTCGAACAGTTCTATACCCTGGCCGCGAACGGCAAAATCGAGCTGCTGTTTGGGATTGCGATGGAATACGTGTGTCATGACGGGCCTGATTCAACAAATGTTTCTTTAATCATATACCGCTCAACAAATAAATCAATATAATCATGTCATCCGCCGCATTACGGGGCTTGCTACGTTGCTGTTTCCTCACACATGACTCAATCGGCCTCCTACCCCCGCTCCCCCCATGCCGCCAGCCCGCGGCCAGGGCCAGATACCGCTCCCGCCAGCCTGGACGCCCTGACCGCCCGCATTCAGCGCGACTTCGCCGGCATGACACCACAATTTCAGGTGGGCGCACGCTATCTGCTGGATTTTCCCGCCGACATTCCAGTGGCGTCCATGCGCAGGATTGCCGAGCAGGCCGGTGTGCAGCCCGCCACGCTGGTGCGGCTGGCCAAGTCGCTGGGCTACCCAGGCTGGCAGGCATTGAAAGACGTCTTTGTGCTGTCCTTGCAACAGCGCCCCAAACGCTACGCGGACCAGGCCCGCAAGCTGATCCGCGGCAAGCACCCGCGCAACGCCCTGAGCCGGGCCGTATCGGCGCAAGCCGACAATATCCGCCTGCTGGAAGAACTGAACGCCGGCCGCCTGCCGCAAGCGGCCCAGTTGCTGTCCCGGGCCCGCCAAGTCCATGTCGCCGGCTTCCGGGCTTCGTTCGCGCCGGCCTTCGTCTTTCAGTACCAATACCGCCTGTTCCGTTCGTCGGTCACGGTACTGCGGGGCGACGCGGGCACGCTGGAAATGGAGTTGCGGGCGATTGCCAAAGACGATATCGTGGTCATCATCGGCTTTGCACCCTACTCCAACGAAGCCATGCGGGTGGCCAAGGCAGCGCATCAGGCAGGCAGCCGTGTGCTGGCGATCTGCGACAGCATCGTGGCGCCGATCGCGCTGGATGCCGACTGCGTCCTGCTGTTCACCACCGACACACCTTCCTTTTTTCCGTCCAGCGCCGCCGCCATTGCGCTGATCGAACTGCTGATCGAACAACTATTGGCCAAGGCGGGAAAACAGGCCATCGCAGGTATTGAACGCGCCGAGAACCAGCTGCACCAGACCGGCGCCTATCTATAAACAGGATGATTCATGTTGTCACTCGTCGAACTCTCGGGCACGCCGTTTCAGCTTGGCTCCACCCTGGGCAAATTCGGGGCACAGGCTGCGCACACTTATCTGATCCACTCCCCTTCCTGGGCTAGCGTCATGGCCTGGCGCGGCAGCAGCGCCGCCAGCGCCATGCTGGCCCTGACCGAACAGCATTTCCCCCTGATCAAGCAAGAAATCGAGGGCCTGGCCGATGGGCTGGAGCTGCCGTTCGATGATGTCTTCCTATGGAATTGCCGGGGCGATCTGTGGTCCATGTCGCCCGATGGCTGCACCACGGTGCAGTTGCCCCAGGACGGGCAGCCGCGCATCACCCACAACGAAGACGGCGACCCCGGGTTTGCCGGGTACTGCGGCATCGGCCTGTTCAGTCCCGACGGCGGCCCCGCCTTCGCCTCCTTCGTTTATCCGGCCTCTATTCCAGGCCATACTTTTGCGGTGACCGCGCACGGCCTGGCCTGCACGGTCAACAACCTGCGTTCACGCCAAGTGGCAGCGGGTGTTCCCCGCATGGCGATCACCCGCGCCCTGCTGAACCAGTCCAGGCTGGACGATGCCCTGGCCCTGCTGCACGACACCCCGAAATCAGGCGGATTCCACCTGACGCTGGCGCAGCGCGGCCGGCCCGATCTGCTGAGCGTGGAGTTCAACGCGGAAGGCGTTTCGGTCCAGCCCGTCGTGGCGCCTTCACTGCATGCCAACCATGTCATCCACGACGCCCTGCGCAAGCATCCGCAACTCGTCACCTCGTCATCGCAATATCGCCAGGAACGCGGCGACGCCCTGCTGGCCGCCGGCGAACGCGACCCCCTGGCCATCCTGTCGGATCAATCGAATCCGGTGTTCCCGATATACCGCTGCGCGCCCGACGACAGCGACCATGAAAACACCATGGCCACCGCCGATATCCGCGTGTCGGCGGAACAAGTCGACTGGCAGGTGTACGAACGGCCAGGCCAATCGGCGCGCTTCAGCCTGGTCGATGCCCGCCTGGGCTAGATCACCGATTTCACAAACTCAGCCACCCTGGCGCTCAACAGCGTCAGGTCGGTTTGCAGCTTACCGAAATTGGCGCTTTTTTCGTAGGTGTCCTCGTCCATGTACAAGGCCCGGTTCACCTCGATCTGCAGGCTGTGCCGGTTCTCGCGCGGACGGCCAATGCGCGCAATCAAGGCAACCCCCTTGAAGGGATCATTGCGCGCCACGGTGTAGCCGCGTTCCAGCAGGAAGTCTTCAATAATGCCGATCAGCGTGGGATCGCAGGTGGTGCCGTCCCGGTCGCCCAGCACAAAGTCGGCCAGCGGCTTGTCAGTATCGATCTCCAGGACCTCGTAGGAGTTCGAGGGCATGGAGTGCAGGTTCAGGTGCCACACCACCCCGAAGCGCTCGTGCGCCGCCTCGATCTGCCGGGCCAGTGCCTGATGATACGGCTGATGGTAGGTGCCAATGCGGTTCTCTACTTCGGCCACCCACAGCTTGCGGTCATAGATGGGCTGCTTGCGTGCCTTGCTCCAGATCAATCCATGGCCCAGCCGTGATTTCTCGCTGGGATGCAGATCGGTCGTCCAGGGTTCGGCCAGGATATTGGGGTCGATATCATCCACTTCCCGGTTCGGGTCGATGTAAGAACGCGGGAAATTAGCCGCCAGCAAGCTGCCCCCGATCGATGGAATCGCCTGCCAGAGCTCGTCGACATAGGTGTCTTCGGCCGAACGCAGCTCCGCCACCGGAATGCAGTACTGAAAGTCGGCCGGATAGATGACCCCGCTATGCGGCGAATCGCACACCAATGGTATGGCGCTGCTGGTGGGCAGCGCCAAGAAGTAGGGATCAAATTCCGAGTCGGCGAATTTCATGATGTCTCCTGAAAAGAGGGGCTGTTTGCCTGAAGGGGGCCGGGCGGCAAATGGCAGGCGCTCAGATGCTGCCTGCCCCCAACGTTGATGTCTTTCAGCAAGGGGCGTTCCACCTTGCACCGATCCATGACGTGCGGGCAGCGCGGATGGAAGGGGCAGCCCGAAGGCGGATCGATGGGCGATGGCAGTTCGCCCTTGATGGGATCGAACTGGCGCTGGCCGGTGCGCAGCACGGGCAATTCCTTGATCAGCGCCTGGGTATACGGGTGGTGGGCACGGCTGAAGATGGTGTCCGTATCAGCCAGCTCTACAACCCGGCCCAGATACATAATCGCCACCCGGTCGGAAATGTGGCTGACCACACCCAGGTTGTGGCTGATGAAGAAGTAAGTCAGGTCGAATTCGCGGCGCAACTGGATAAACAGGTTAAGCACCTGGGCCTGAATGGATACATCCAGCGCCGCCACCGCCTCGTCGCACACGATGACGGCCGGCTGCAGCGCCAGGGCGCGGGCTACGCCTATGCGTTGGCGCTGCCCGCCGGAAAACTGATGCGGATAGCGAAAGCGGTAGGCCGGGTCCAGGCCGACTTTTTGCATCAGCTCGGCCACATAGGCCTCTTTGCCCGACCGCTTCACCAGGCCGTGCACCACCGGCCCTTCGCCGATGATGTCCAGCACGCGCATGCGCGGGTTCAACGAGGAAAAGGGGTCCTGAAAGATCATCTGCACGCCCAGTTCGTACTCGCGCCGTGCCGCGCCGGACAGCTTGTGCACCGGCTTGCCCTTGTACTGGATTTCCCCCGCGCTGGTGGGCAGAATGCCGGTCAGCATGCGGCCCAGGGTGGATTTTCCGCAGCCCGACTCGCCCACCAGCCCGATGACCTCGCCCGCCCTGACATCCAGGTCCACGCCCGCCACCGCCAGCACAGATCGCGGCGGCCCGCCGCCTTTCAGCATGCGCCCCAGGCGTTCGATCAAGTCCACCGGCTGGCTATAGCGGCGCTGCACATCGCGCAGGCTCAGGATAATGTCGGCGTGGCTCATTCCTGCACCCCCTTATGCCAGCAGCTGACCCAATGTCCCGGCGCGGTTTCCTCCAGCACGGGATCGTTGACGCACTGGGCGGTGGCGCGGTAGCAGCGCGCCTGGAACGGACAGCCCGGCGGCAGGTCCAGCAGCGACGGCGTGGAGCCCGGTATCTGGAACAGTTTCTGCCCGCGCGTGGCCGTAGAGGGAATCGAGGAAATCAGCCCGTGCGTATACGGATGCTGGGCAGCGCCGACAATCTGGTCCGTAGGGGCGGTTTCAACGATGCGCCCGGCGTACATGACGGCCAGCCTGTCGGCCAGCCCCGACACAATCGCCAGATCGTGCGTGATCCAGATCAGCGCGGTGCCCATCTCGCGGCACAGCTTTTGCACCTCGTACAGAATCTGCCCCTGTATGGTGACGTCCAGCGCGGTGGTGGGCTCGTCGGCAATGATCAGCTTGGGCTCGTTCAGCAAGGCAATGGCGATCGCAATGCGCTGGCGCATGCCGCCCGATAACTGATGCGGATACACCAGCAGGCGGTCAGCCGGCGACGGAATGCCCACCATGCCCAACACCTGTATGGCACGCGCGCGCGCCGCCTTGCGCGACACCGGGTTATGCGCGCGTATGGCCTCGATCATCTGCGTATCCACCCGCAAGGTGGGGTTCAGCGTCATCATCGGGTCCTGGAAAATCATGGCCATATCGCGTCCGCGCAATTGGCGGTATGCTTCGGCCGACAGGGCCTGCAAGTCTTGCCCATTGAAGTGCAGGCGCTCGGCCTGCATGCGGCCGGGCTCATCGACCAGCTTCATCAGCGAAAACCCGGTAATGCTTTTGCCTGAACCCGACTCGCCCACCAGCCCCAGGATTTCGCCGTGCCGCAATTGCAGCGATACGCCGTCCACCGCCTTGACGATCCCATCGCGCGTGTGGAACCAGGTTCTAAGCCCTTGTACATCCAGTAATAGCGGTGTCGTCGTCATCGCAGGCCCTAGACTTCGTTGCGCGGATTAAGGATGTCGCGCAGATGGTCGCCGACCAGGTTGATGGCCACCACGACCAAGGCCAGCGCAATGCCCGGGAAGAAAGAAATCCAGTAATTGCCCGACAGCAGGAATTCAAAACCGTTGGAGATCAGCATGCCCAGCGAGGGTTCGGTCACCGGCACGCCAACCCCCAGGAAAGACAGCGTGGCTTCCAGCGCAATCGCGTGCGCCAGGTCGATGGTGGCGATCACCATGAGCGGCGGAATACAGTTGGGGAATACATGGCGCCACAAGATGCGGTGCCACGACAGCGACATGCAACGCGCGGCTTCGACATATTCCTTGTTGCGCTCGACGATGGCCGCGCCCCGGGCCGCGCGCGCAAAATAAGCCCATTGCACGGCGATCAGCGCATAGATGACCTTGTCGACGCCCTTGCCCAGCACCGCCAGCAAGACCAGCGCCAGCAGAATGGATGGAAAAGACAGCTGGATGTCGACGATGCGCATCAGCAGCGCATCAATGCGCCCGCCGAAATAAGCCGAAATCAGCCCGACCGCCGCGCCGATCAGGAAGGCCACCGACACCGACACAAACCCCACGAACAGACTGATGCGCAAGCCGTACAGAATGGCCGAGAACACATCGCGCGCCTGCCCGTCGGTGCCCAGCCAATAGGTCAGGCTGCCATCCATGTTGACGCTGCCGGGCGGCATCTTCGAATCCATGATGTCCAGCGTGCCGATATCAAACGGGTTCTGCGGCGCAATCCAGGGCGCAAAAATGGCCAGCGCGAGGCACGCCACCAACAGTATCAGCCCCAGCACCGCCAGCTTGCTGGAACAAAACTGCGCCACAAACACCCGCGCCCGGCTTTCATGCGCCGGCAACACCATGCCAGACCTGTCGGCTGACGGTCCAGCGTTCAGAACTACTTCCTTATCTTTGGTCATGCTGACGCCCCCATCCTTACCCGCGGGTCCAGCACCGTATAGGCAATATCCACCAGCAAATTCAAGGTGGCCAGGAACACAACGGTCAGCATCAGGTAGGCCACCACCACAGGCCGGTCCAGCGTAATAATGGAATCGATCAGCAACTTGCCCATGCCCGGCCACGAGAACACCGTTTCGGTGACCACGGCAAACGCAAATACCTGCCCATATTCCAGCCCGCCGATGGTCACAATGGGGATCAGGATGTTCTTGAGCAAATGCACACCCAGCACCCGCCGTTCACGCAGCCCCTTGGCCCGCGCAAACTTGATGTAGTCTTGCGGCAGGCATTCCCGCGTGGCGGCGCGGGTCACCCTGATGATCAAGGCGCATTTTGCCGTGGCGATGGTGGCGGCCGGCAGAATCAAGTTCTTGAAACCGGCCCAGTTGAAAATACTGAGCTGTATGGGCCCGTAGGTTTCCACCGCCCCGCGCCCACCCGCCGGCAACCAGCCCAGCATGACGGCAAACAGCATGATCAGCATCAGCCCCACCCAGAAATTGGGCAGCGAAAACCCCAGCACAGAGCCGGCCATGACGCTGCGCGCCCCTTTGCTGTTGGGCGTGAGCCCGGCATACACGCCCAGCGGGACGCCGATCACCAGCGACAGGAACATGGCCAGCGTGGCCAGTTCCAGCGTGGCCGGCATGCGTTCCAGAATCAGGTGCATGGCCGACTCGCCGGTCAGGAAGCTGCTGCCGAAATCCAGGTGGGCCGCCTTGCCCAGGAAAATTCCGTACTGCTGCCACAAGGGCAGGTCCAGCCCCAAAGACTGACGGATCAGCTCGCGCTCGGCGTCAGTGGCTTCAGGGCTGGCCAGCATGTTGACCGGGTCGCCCACCACATACAGGCCCGCAAAAACCAGGGCCGACATGACCAGCACCACGACCAGCGTCTGCAGTAACCGACGGACAATAGTCGCTAGCACAGGTTCCGCTGCCCCTTATTGGGCCAGTGTCATGTCTTGGGCCAAGGTCATCTGGTCGGCACGGCCCCCGTAGCGGATATCTTTTTTCATGGCCCATACCGATAGCTCGAACTGCAGCGGCAGAATGCCGTAGTCTTCCATGGCCATGTCGCCGGCCTGTTGCAGCAGTTGCGAGCGCTTGTCGTCGTCGAGCGTTTTAGAGGCTTCGGCCACGAGCTTGTCCATCTCGGGGTTGGAGTATTTGCTCCAGTTGGTGGTACCCAGGCCTTTGGTCGGATCTTTGGTGACGACCAGTGAATTCAGCGGATTGAGCATTTCGCCCGAACTGGCCGCCCAGCCCGCCAGATAGGTGCTGAATGCAAACGCATTGCGCTGCTTGAAGAACACAGGCGGCGCCATGGTTTCGACATCGGTCTTGACCCCGATGCGCGCCCACATGGATGCCACTACCTGCGCAATGCGCTTGTCGTTGGTGTAGCGGCCGTCGGGCGAACCCAGCGACAGCGTAAAGCCTTTCGGATAGCCCGCTTCGGCCATCAGCTTCTTGGCCTGCTCGGGGTCCGCCGGCGCCACCTTGGAATGCTTTTCAGACGTGCCGAAGGCTGGATAGGCCAGCAGATTGGCCGCGGGCAAGCCCACGCCGTCCATAATGCGCTCTACAATGGCCTGGCGATCGATAGCCAGCGACAGGGCCTGGCGCACGCGCTTGTCGGTCAGCGGGTTCTTGCCATCGGTGCCCGACATGCCGGGCGGGACTTCCTGCCCCTGGTTCAGCGCCAGGTAAATCACCCGGACCGAAGGTGTTTCCTGCACGTACAGATTCTTGTCGTTCTTGAGCTTGGGCAGGTCATCGGTGGGCGGGTCTTCGATCACGTCGACATCGCCTGCCAATAGCGCCGCCACACGCGCCGCTGAATTGGAAATGGGCCGATAAATGACCTTGTCCCAGGCGGGTTTCTCGCCCCAGTAGTGCTCGTTGCGTTCGAAGACGATTTCAGCGCCGCGCTTCCAGGACACGAACTTGTAGGGGCCCGTGCCCACCAGGCCGTCGCCGCGATTGAGCTCGACCGTGGTCTTGCCTTCAGGGGCGGGGCCGGCCGCCGCCTTGTGCGACATGATGGGCACCATGGACAGGTTGGCCAGCAGGACCGGCGAAGGGCCTTTGGTGGTGATCTTGATGGTATGCGGGTCGGGCGCTTCGACCTTGTCGACACTGCTCAGATACAGCGAATACGACGACGGGCTGTTGGGCACCTTGGGGACACGGTCATAGGTAAAGATCACGTCCTGGGCGGTGAAGGGCGAGCCATCGGCAAATTTGACGTCGGGACGCAGCTTGAACGTCCAGACGTCGCCGTCGACGGTCCAGGATTCCGCCAGCGAGGGAATGGGCTTGGCGGTACCGTCGGTGCGCACCAGCGGATCGAACAGCGTTTCAGACAGTTGCGTATTGGGCGTCAGCGAGTGGAATTGCGGGTCCATGGAGCTGGGCTCGGAACGCAATGCAATCGTCAGGTCGCGCGCTTGCGCCATGCCGGCAGCGCCCAGAAAACAGGCGGCCATGGCCGACAGAAGGAGGGTTTTTCGAATTGACTTCATGTGTGCTGCCCTTTATACGATGTAGTTAAACGGGTAAGCCAAACACTAAAAAAGCAAAAAGCTCCATGCCAAAGACATGGAGCGAGTGTAGCGAGCTATAGGGTTTTAAATGATCCGTGTTTTCCCGATGAAAAGTAATAGGGATTGTCAGAATCGTTTTACACTTTCCTTACTGCACCGAGCCGATCATATATTCCACGGCGGCGCGCAAGGTCGCATCGTCGGCCGATGACGCCCCCCGCGGCGGCATGGCGCCCTTACCCTTGATGGCCACCTCGAGGATCGAGTCCATCCCTTTCTCGATCAGCGGCGCCCAGGCCGTCTTGTCGCCCAGCTTGGGGGCATTCGCGACACCCGTGCTGTGGCAGGCCACACAAGCCGTCTTGTACAGCTTCTCGCCATCGGGGTGGGTCGACGCCACCTTCTTGGCTGCCGGCTTGGCAGGCGCGGCGGCGGCTTGCTTGGCCGGGGCCGCCGCGGCGGCCGCCTGTTTGGGCGCCGGTGTCAAAGCCGACTTGGCCGTCGCCAGTTTCTTGGCCCGCGCTTCCAGCATGGCGGCGGTTTCCTTGGTGATGGGACCGGTGGCTTTGATTTGCTTCATCAAATCATCGTTCCACTTGCCCTCGACCACAAAGTGGCCGGCCGCGCCCAGCTCGAAGGCCTCGATCAGGTTGTGATTGACATAGGCATACACACCGGGCTGCTTGAAGGTATACAAGGCCGCGCCCGCCGAACCGCCGCGTATGAACCAGGTTTCCAGGTTCTTTTCAGGCGCGTTGGCGAACTTGCCTGTTTCCCAGACCCAGTCGCCGTGCCCGCCGATCAGGTGGGGACGCGTGTCGCGGTTGGCCTGCGAATGGATCATCAAGACGGTTTCGCCCACATTGGCCTTCATGGCGCCTTCGCCGGTCAGGGCGCCGACCTTGCCGTTGAAGACCACGTGCGTGGGGATCAGCTTGCGCATGGCTTCAACCGTGTCGGCGTAGCTGTCGGCCAGTGACGCGTAGTCTTTGTACGTGCCGTCTTCGTTCTTGGGAATGTACAGGTCGAACTCGCCGATGGTGTAGGCGCGGTCGTACTTCAGTTCATTGCCCTCCGGGTCTTTCAGGCCGTCGCGCGGCAACACCATCAAGGTGCCGCTCATGCCCGACACCACGTGCCAGGGCACCATGCCCTCGGGCGCGCAGTGATACACGAAGACGCCGCTGCGGTCGGCCTTGAAGCGCATGGTCGCCTGTTCGCCGGGGGCCACATCGGTCAGCTTGGCGCCACCCAGCGCGCCGGTGGCGGCGTGGAAGTCCACGTTGTGCGGCATGGCATTGCTGGCCGGATTGACCAGCGTGATTTCCACGTAGTCGCCTTCATGCACCACCATGGTCGGGCCCGGCATGGAACCGTCAAAGGTCATGGCCTGCAGCGTGGTTCCTTTGTCGTCGATGACGATTTTCTTTTCCTCTATCGTCATCGTGAATTCGAGCACTTTGGGACCCGTGGTGGCTTTTTGCTCGTGTGCATGCACCATGGGCGGGGCAACCAGATCCACTTTGACGCGGTCCAGCTTATCGGCCAAGTCTGCGGCCCAGGCAGGCGCGCCCACCATCAAGGCGGTCATCATCGCGGCAATCAAGGTCGGACGGAACGCTTTCATTTTGCAACTCCCTTCTAGTCAGTGACTTCATTAATGTCCACAGCTCCATTTGACCTTCCGGAAGGGGTTCCTTCTTTGTTGCAGCGCAAACTCGCGCGTAGATAAATAGGGGTTTATGCGTAGATACAACGTAAGCCGCATCTTGCCATCCTGAAACTGTTGCGAAGAATCAAGGATGTAGACAAATGCCTGCCACACGCCGATGGTAGAATCGAAAGATTGCCAACCGCAGAGGTTTCCAATGCCTTCACAGCTTAGCCGGTCGTTGATCAAGAACCTTGATCTATTCAAAGCCTTGCCCGACGCCGACCTGGACGCGGCCCTGCAAAATGCCCAAGTCTGCCGCCTGGCCGACGGCGATGCCGCTTTCCACCAAGGTGAAGAAGCCACGCGATTTTTCGTCCTGCTGCACGGCCACCTTAAAGTGGTGCAAGTCACCCCCGACGGCGAACAAGTCGTGGTGCGCTACGTCAACCCCGGCGATGTGTTCGGCATTGCGCGCGCCATGCGGCGCAGCCACTACCCCGCCTCGACCGTGGCCGTACAGGAAAGCATTGCCCTGGCCTGGCCATCGTCCGAATGGGATCAGTTCGTATCGGGCAACCCGCACTTTGCCTCCAATGCCCTGCAGACCGTGGGACAGCGCCTGCAGGACGCCCACTCGCGCATCCGTGAACTGTCGACTGAAGAGGTCGAACAGCGTGTTGCCCGGGCCATCTTGCGTCTGGCCGACGAGTCAGGCGAAAAGACCGACGAAGGCATACTGATCAATTTCCCCATTACCCGGCAAGACATCGCCGAAATGACCGGCACGACACTGCACACGGTCAGCCGCCTGCTCAGCGCCTGGAAAGAGCGCGGCCTAGTCAGCAGCGGCCGCAAGCGCATCGTGGTGTCCGACCTGAACGAACTGATCCGCCTGGCCGAAGGGGCGCACCCCGCCGCCAAAGCCTCTGAAAAGCAGGCGGGTTAAGCCCCTTTTCCTCCATGCCGGGGCAGGCATGGCCGCGCCCGGCAAGTCTGCCCCATCACTCCCCCCGGTTTAGCCGATACCCAGCTTCTGCCGCAGGCTCGGCTCGGCCACGCCTGCGCTATCGTCGCGCACCAGCCGGAAACCCAGGTTGCTGGGCGGGATGCCCACCGAGCAGGCCCCGCCCTTGGGGTCCCGGATGAAGTCGGTAATCACACTGCGGTGCGGGCCGGCCACGACGCGCAGGCCGCAGTTCCGCCCTGCCGCCGTATCGCCGTCTTCGGCGATATCCAGGTTTGTGCGGCTATGGCAGGTATCGGTCCAGTCCCACACATTGCCCACCATATCTTGCACGCCCGCCTCATTCTGGCCGAAACTGCCAAAAGGACGGGGGACGGCGTCCACCACCGTGCGGCGCTGCGTTTCCAGTTTGTATTCCGCCAGCCAGCGCTGGGCCGGATCGGCCGGATCGAAGGCCTGCAGCACCACGTCTTCCTGGTAGTCCGGCCCGGCGGCATGCACCCATTCGGCAAATGTCGGCAGGCGGTAGTGATGCCCTGTTTTCCGGGACAGCCACGTGGCATAGTCGGTGGCATCGCGCCAACTGACGCCCACCACCGGCATGTCGGGCGCCACCGCGCCGCGCTGATCCTTGCCCAGCTGCTTGCAGGCTTTGTCCCGCACACACTCGGCGTATTCGGCCTGGCTGACCTGGCGCTTCATGATGAGCAACGCGCGGTCGAATCGCACCCGTGTTTCCGGGGGATTGGCCGGGTAGCCGCCTTTCAGGTATTCGCCGGGCGGGTAGTAATGCAGCTCGCCCGGCTGAATGGACGCCAGTCCGCTTGTCCCGGCCTGCTCAGTCGCGGCCTTATCGATCAGGGCCTGGTCGCCGCCCCGACTGCACCCGCCTGCCAGGGCAGCCATCATGGCAAGTAGAACGATCCTGGAAACGAATCTGGCGGGGAAACGCATGGGGCTAACCTTTCAGTGCTTGCCGGAGACCCGGCGCTACACCTCTATTGAACGCGCCTTCCCCCACCCCGTCTTTGCGGCAGCGCAAAGAGCAATGCACCCAATACAACAAAGCCGCCTTCTTTATGGGCGGCTTTGCAAACCACGGCTGCGGCCCGACGCAACTCAGGCAGCCTGGCTATTGCAGGCCCTGCAGCGTATTCACCCAGAACTGCTGGCGCTGCGCCAGCGTCGAAACCAGAATGTGCTCGTACAGGGTGTGGGCGCCATCGCCATCGGCGCCCAGCCCGTCCAGCGTGGGCAGGCCCAGCGCGGCGGTAAAGTTGGCATCGCTGGCGCCGCCGGTCATGGGGGCTTCGTTCAAGGCCAGGCCTGCCGCGGCGGCATACGCCTGACAGCGTTGGAGCAAGTCCGCGGTGCCCTCGGTACGCGGCATGGGCGGCCGGTTCAGCTCGAAATTGACATCCAGGGCCACATCGGGAACGCGTGCGCGCAGCCCTTCCACTTTGGCACGCAGTTCGTCGGCGGCCTGGGGGTCGGGCAGGCGGAAATCGGCACGTATCTCGCAATGCTCGGGCACCACGTTGACGGTGGTGCCGCCGCTGATTACCCCCACGTTCACGGTCACGCCGCGCTCATAGTCCGTCATGGCCTGCAGGGCCAACACCTGATGCGCAATCTCTTCGATGGCATTGCGGCCTTTCTGATGCTGCATGCCGGCGTGCGCCGGGCGGCCATGGGCTTTCACCGTCACAAAACCGGTGCCCTTGCGCGCGGTCACGCAGCGCCCTTCTTCGGCCCGCGCCGGCTCGCATACCAGGGCATAGCGCGACTTGCGGGCAAAATCCTCGATGTGGGCGCGTGAGCGGTGGCTGCCGGTTTCCTCGTCGGGCAGAATCACCAAATCCACCGGCAAGGGCGTGCCGCCCTGCTCCTGCGCCCGCGCCAGGCCTATCAGGGCCAGGCAGATACCGGCCTTCATGTCGTAGATGCCCGGGCCATACAGCTTGTCGCCCTCGCGGCGCAAGGCATTCTTTTCCAAGGTGCCAATGGGGTGCACGGTGTCGTAGTGGCCCAGCACCAGGATGCCGGGGCGCTCGTCGCCCGCCTGGCGGTTATGGATATGCACCAGCGGCGCACCCTCGGAGCCCATGGAACTGGTTTGCGCATTCAGCTTCAGGGCGCGCGCATCGTCCACAATCAGTTGCGCCATGCCCTGCAGGGCCCCCTGGCTGTATGAGGGCGACTCAAAGCGAACCCAGCGTTCAATCAAGTCAAGTAAGGGTGCCGTATCGATGTCAGGGCGGGTCATAAGCTTCCGTTCTTAGTGATAATGTCGTTGTCGCCGGCCTGCAGCAGGTGGCATGCGGCCTGATGGCCCGATCCGATCGTCCGAAGCTCGGGCGCCTGCTGGCGGCAGATATCCATGGCATGCGGGCAGCGCGGATGAAAAGTACAGCCGGGCGGCGGCGCCAGCGGCGACGGGATCTCCCCCTTGATGGGGATGAACTTGCGCTGCCGGCGCTTGACGTCGGGCATTTCCGCCAGCAAGGCCTGCGTATAGGGGTGGGCCGCCTGCGCATAGACTTCGCGGGTCGGGGCGATTTCCACCACTTTGCCCAGATACATGATAGCCACCCGGTCGGAAATATGCCGGACCACGCCCAAGTCGTGGCTGATGAACAAATAAGTAAAGCCGTGCCGGTCGCGCAGGTCCATGAACAGATTGATGACCTGGGCCTGAATCGATACGTCCAGCGCCGCGACGGGTTCGTCGCACACCAGGAAGCGCGGCTGCACCATCAGCGCCCGGGCGATCCCGATACGCTGGCGCTGCCCTCCGGAAATCTGGTGCGGCAGGCGATTGCGGTACTCGGGGTCCAGCCCCACCTCCAGCAAAGCCTGGTCGACACGCTCTGCGATCTCGCGCCGGGGCGCCAGCTTGTGCACGTGCAGTGCTTCGGCCAGGATCTGATGCAGACGCTGCTTGGGATTCAGCGAAGCCTGCGGGTCCTGAAAAATCATCTGCACGCCCAGCGTGTAGTCCAGCTTGTCCTGGCCTTGCAGCGCGGACGCATCGCGGCCATTGAACAGCACCTGGCCCTGGCTGGGCCTGATCAGGCCGGCCAAGATGCGGCCCAGCGTCGATTTGCCGCAGCCCGACTCACCCACCAGGCCCAGCACCTCGCCCTTGCGGATGTCCAGGCCCACGCCGTTCACCGCATGCACGGTGGGATTGTCGATATGCCGGCCGGCCAGCCTGAACAGGCGCTGGGCCAGGTCGGGTTTCTTGCAGAACTGCTTGTGCAGGTCCTGCAGCTGTATGACGGGTGCGTCGCTCATGCCTGCACCTCCAGGGGGTAATGACAGCGATAGCGGCGTTCGCCCCTTGCGGTGACCTCGGGCGCCTGTTGCGCACAGAGATCGCCGCGCCGTGGGCAGCGCGGCCGGAAAGGACAGCCGGTTTCGCGGCTGGTCAGGGTGGGCGCCATCCCTTCAATCTGCGCCAGGCGCGCGCCCGGCGCGGCAGCGCCCGGCATGGACTCCATCAAGCCCTTGGTATAAGGGTGCACCGGGTTGGCCAGCACGTGCTCCACGCTGCCGTACTCCACAATGCGGCCGGCATACATCACCGCCACCTGATCGGCCAGCTCGGCCACGACGCCCAGGTCGTGGGTGATCCAGATCATGGCCGTGTTCTGCTCGCGGCACAGTTTCTGCATTTCGAACAGAATCTGCGCCTGTATGGTCACGTCCAGCGCGGTCGTGGGCTCGTCGGCAATAATCAGCTCGGGCTTGTTCAGCATGGCGATCGCAATCGCCACGCGCTGGCGCATGCCGCCCGAGAACTCATGGGGATAATTGTCCAGCCGGCTGGCAGGCGACGGGATGCCCACCTGGCCCAGCGCCTCGGTACAGCGCGCGCGGATCTCGTCGCGCGATACGCGGGGATAGTGGGTATAAATGGCCTCGGCCATCTGCTCGCCCACCTTCAGCACCGGGTTCAAGGTCATCAGCGGGTCCTGGAAGATCATCGCAATGCGGTCGCCGCGCAGCGCCCGCATTTGTTCTTCGCGCAGGCCGCGCAACTCCTTGCCGTTAAAGCGCACCGAGCCGGACACCACTTCGCCGGGCGGGTCGATCAGGCCCAGCAGCGAGAAGCCGGTCACCGACTTGCCGGAGCCCGATTCGCCCACCAGGCCCAGGATTTCACCGCGCTTGACGGTCAGGTCCACGCCATCCACGGCCAGCCAGGCGCCGGCCTCGGTATGAAAGGCCGTTTGCAGGCCTTGCACGTCCAGTAAAACAGGAGAGGTACTCATCAGCGTCGAGGGTCCAGGCTTTCGCGCAGGCGGTCGCCTGCGATATTGATGGAAAGAATCAGCAGCAACAGCGCAATCCCCGGGAAGATACTGATCCAGTAATCGCCCGACAGCAGATACTCGAAGCCGCTGGCGATCAGCAGGCCCAGCGAGGGCTCCGTCACCGGCACGCCGACGCCCAGGAACGACAGCGTGGCTTCCAGCGTGATCGCCGTGGCGATCTGGATCGTGGCAAACACCATCACCGGCCCGATGCAGTTGGGCATCAGGTGCACCAGCATCACGCGCCAGGCCGGAAAGCCCAGATTCTGCGCCGCTTCGATATATTCCTTGCGCCGTTCCTGCAGGGCCCGGCCGCGCATGATGCGGGCATAGTGCGCCCACTGCACCACCACCAGGGCGATAATCACCTTGTCGATGCCCCGGCCCAGCACGGCCAGCAGCACCAGCGCCACCAGCATGGTGGGGAAGCCCAGGATGAAGTCCACGGCGCGCATCACGACGGTGTCTATCCAGCCGCCGCGATACGCTGCCAGCAGGCCCAGCGTGACGCCGATGGCCACCGAAATCAGGACCGCGCCCAGTCCCACGAACAGGCTGATGCGCAGCCCATACAGAATGGCGCTGAGCATGTCGCGCCCCTGCGCGTCGGTGCCCAGCCAGTAAGTAATGGTTTCGTCGAAATTGGCGGATCCCGGCGGCAGGCGCCCGTCCAGCAGATCCAGGGCCAACAGGTCATAAGGGTTCTGCGGCGCAAAGAACGGCGCCACGATCACACAGAAAATCAGCAGGCCCAGCGCCATCAACGAGCGCTTGGCCGACGGTTTGGCGCGCAGCTTGCGCAGTATGCCCGCGCGCTGCGGCGTCTGTTGCAAAGGCGTGACGCGCGGCACCGCGGGCTCGCCGGGCGTTTCCGCCTTGGAAGTTTCAGTCAGCATGCTAGACATATCAGGCAGTGGGCTCCAGCAGTTGGACCCTTGGGTCAAGGACGGCATACAGCATGTCCACTACCAGGTTGATGATCACGAACAGCAAGGTCACCAGCATCACGTAAGCCACAATGACGGGGCGGTCCAGCTGGTACACGCTATCGATCAGCAGCTTGCCCATGCCGGGCCAGGAAAACACCGTTTCGGTAATGGTGGAATAGGCGATCAGGGTGCCGAACTCCATGCCGATGACCGTCACGACGGGGATCAGGATGTTGCGCAGGATATGGCGGCGCACGATACGCCCCGGCTTGATGCCCTTGGCGCGCGCGAAGCGGACATAGTCCTGGCTTTGCGCCTCGCTCACGCCCGAAGCGGTCATGCGCAGCACCAAAGCGATGTTGGCAATGGCCAGGTTGACGGCGGGCAAGGCAATGTGGCGCCAGCCCTCGGCGCTGAAAATGCTTAGCGGAACACCCAGCGCCTCAATGGTAGGACCGCGGCCGGATGCCGGCAGCCAGCCCAGCCAGACCGCAAAGAGCAGGATGAACACCATGCCTTGCCAGAAGTTGGGCACGGAAAAACCGAAGATGGAGCCGGCCATAATGCCCCGCCCCAGCCAGCGGTCCCGGTACAGGCCCGCCACCAGGCCCAGCGAGATGCCCAGCACACAGGTCAGCGTGATGGCCACGAAGACCAGCTCGAGCGTGGCGGGAAAGCGCTGCAGGATCAGTTGTACGGCGGGAACGCCGTGCACAAATGAATTCCCCAGGTCGCCGTGCAGCGCGCGCCACAGGAAAATGCCGTATTGCTGCCACAGCGGCAGATCCAGGCCCAGCCGGGCGATCAGCGCGTCGCGCTCGGCCTGGGCGACATCGGGACTGACAAGGAGCTCGATGGGATCCCCAATGGCATACACGGCACAGAACACCACCACCGAGACCGCCAGCAGGACCAACAGGCTTTGCAACAGCCTGCGTACGATAAACAGAGCCAATTCTTACTCCTTCGTCAGCCTTGCCGTGCCTTATTGCGCCGGGGTTGCGCCGGTGGCCATGGTGCGCTGGTCGGCGCGGCCTTCGTAGGCAATGCCTTTGCGATAGGCCCACAGCCCGCTTTCGAAGTGCAGCGGAATATTGGGCATATCGGCCAATGCCATCTTCACGGCCTGCTGCAGCAGCTCGCTGCGCTTGCCGTCATCCAGCGTGCGCATGGCTTCCAGGTAGACCTTGTCCAGCTCGGGGTTGGAATAGCGGCCGTAGTTGCTGCTGCCCACGCCCAGCTCTTTGTTGAACGTGGTGGTCCAGTACTGCAGGAAGTTGCCGGCTTCGCCGGTTTCCGAACCCCAGCCACCCAGCGAAGCGCTCATTTCCCGCTTGGCGCGCTTGGGGAAGTACACCGAGCGCGTCATGGTGTCGACGTTCGTCTTGATGCCGATGCGGCTCAGGTATTGCGCCACGGCCTGCGTCAGTTGGGCGTCGTTGATGTAACGGTCATTGGTGGCCGACAGCGTCAGTTCGAAGCCGTCGGGGTAGCCGGCTTCCGTCAGCAGCTCCTTGGCCTTCTTGGGGTTGTATTCCAGCGCGGGGGCGCCTTCGATGGAACCGAACATGCCTTGCGGAATGAACTGGTTGGCGGGCTCGGCCACGCCGTCCATGATGCGCGCCACAATGGTCTTGCGGTCAATGGCCAGGGACATGGCCTGGCGCACCTTGGCGTTCTGCAACGGATTGTCGCCCTTGGGGGACTTGACCAGCGGACTTTGTTCGCGGCCCGCATCCAGTTGGAAGAACATCACGCGCACCGACGGCTTCACGGTGTGTCCGAACCCGCTTTCCGTGATGCGCTTCAGGTCGCGCGCGGCCGGATTTTCGATCAGGTCGAAATCGCCCGCCAGCAAGCCCGTCAAACGGGGACCGGCGCTGGGCACGGCCGTCATGCGCACTTCGGACCACGCCGGCGCCTTGCCCCAGTATTTTTCATTGCGTTCCAGCACAATGCCGCTGCCCTTGACATAGGATTTCAGCGTGTAAGGGCCGGTACCCACCACCGCGGCGCCGCTGTTGAAATCATTGACCGTGGGCCAGGGCGACGTCACGCCGCAGCCTTCCTGCGGCGCGTACGTCAGCGCGTCGTGCTTGACGATGCCGCTCCAGATCATGGGAATGCGGGCCAGCTCGTTGGGCAGCACGGGATGCGGCACAGCCGTCTTCAGCAACACGGTGCGCTCGTCCGGCGTCTCGATGCTGACGATGCGGCGCACTGCATTGGTGGCGCCGCCGCCGATGCCGGTTTCATTGTTCAGCACCCGGCAAAAACTGAAAACCACGTCCTGGGCGGTAAAAGGCTCGCCGTTGGAAAACTGCGCTTTTTCGTCCAGCTTGAACGTCCAGGTGTTTTCGTCGGTAGCTTCCCAGGATTTGGCCAGCGCGGGTTCCAGCTTCATGTCGGGGCTCATGGCCACCAGCGGCTGGAAAATGTGATAGACCAGCGCCTCGTTGGGCGTCGTCTGGTGATAGTGCGGGTCGACCGCCGTCGGCTCCGACGCCAGACCGATCTTGAGCGTCTGCGCCTGGGCGATGCCGGCAAAGGCACAGGCCACTACGACAGCGATTTTTTTAATCGTGGGATATACCGTCGACATACGTGATTTCCTTAGGGTTGTCTCTGGAAAGAAAAACGGGAACCGCGCAACGCCTGTCCGGCGGGAGCGGCAACGCAGCAAAAGAGGCACATTCTAGACGTCGCTTTCTTTCTATACAATTTCAATAAATCGAGAACTCTTTGCTTATATTAGTAAGCTATACTAGGGTTTACCCCGTGCAACATTTTTGCAACAAAACAATATCCTTCTAAATAACAATCACTTACCATGAAAAGCTTAGCGATTAGGTATTTTTACGAGGTCGCCCTAAAAGGGAGCTTAAGCGCCGCATCCGAGTCTTTACATGTTGCGGTTTCTGCTATAAGCCGGCAAATTTCCACGCTGGAACAAGACGTCGGCAGCCCGCTGTTCCTGCGCAGCGCGCGCGGCATGGTGCTGACCGAAGCCGGCGACATCCTGCTGCGGCATGTGCGCCGCTCCATGCTGGAAACCGATACGGTGCTGGAATCGATCGCCGCCCTGCGCGACGCCGGGCTCAGCCCCTTGCGCATCGCCTGCACGCAAGGTCTGGCCAATGAATTCGTCCCCAGCACGCTGGCGCATTTTGGGCGGCTGTTTCCCGATATCCGCTTCCGCATCTGGGTGGACAGCGCCGAGCAGGCCACCCAACGGGTAGAGTCCGGCGAAGCCGATATCGCCCTGACCTTCAGTACCACGCCCACCACGCCGGCCAGCCCCGTGAAAGTGCTGTATGCACGCGGCGCCCCCGCCCTGGCGGTCATGTCCCAGGACCACCCCTTGGCGCGCCATCGGCGCCTGGACATCCGCGACCTGGCCGACTACCCCATCGCCCTGACGGGCGAGCAGTCGTCGACCTTCAAGCTCTATCAGTTAGCATCGAATATGGTGGGAACGTGGGTGGAGCCCAAGGTATACAGCAATTACGCCGAGGCCTTGCATGCCTATGTGCGCGACAGCCAGGCCATTCTGTTTGCCAGCTATATATCGATTTTCCAGCGCCTGAAGGCCAACCGGCTGGTCGCCATCCCGCTGCTCAATCCGGAAATGCACGCACGCACCGTTCAGGTGCAAGTCATGCAGGGGCGTATGCTGCCCGACGTGATCGAGCAGTTCCTGAGCTTTTCGATCAGGCGATTGAATGAAACTGTGCTGGAGGCGCCGGTTTAGCCCGGCGCCTCAAGGCCGGCCAGCTATTGCTGGCTTGCGGCCGGGTCCTCAATTAAGCGACGCCCGCCTGGTGCGCCTGCTCGTCGGCATGATAGGACGAGCGCACCATCGCGCCCACGGCGGCGTGGGTAAAGCCCATGGCATAGGCTTCGCGCTCGAGCATCTTGAAGACATCGGGATGGGCATAGCGCAACACCGGCAAGTGGTGTTCGGACGGCTGCAGATACTGGCCTATGGTCAGCATATCGACATTGTGCGCCCGCATGTCGCGCATGACATCCAGGATTTCCTCGTCGGTTTCACCCAGGCCCAGCATTAAGCCGGACTTGGTGGGCACAGTGGGATGCAGCGCCTTGAAGTCGGCCAGCAGCTTGAGCGAGTGGTGATAGTCGGAACCGGGCCGGGCCTGCTTGTACAAGCGGGGCACGGTTTCCAGGTTGTGGTTCATGACATCGGGCGGGCCTTCGTTCAAGATGCCCAGGGCCCGGTCGAGCCGGCCGCGGAAGTCGGGCACCAGCACCTCGATGCGCGTGCTGGGCGACAGCTCGCGCACCTGGCGGATGCACTCCACAAAGTGGGCGGCCCCCCCATCGCGCAAATCATCCCGGTCGACCGAGGTAATCACCACATACGACAACTTCATGGCGGCAATGCTGCGCGCCAGGTTGACGGGCTCGTTGACGTCCAGCGGATCGGGCCGGCCGTGGCCCACATCACAGAAGGGGCAGCGGCGCGTGCACTTGTCGCCCATGATCATGAAGGTGGCCGTGCCCTTGCCGAAGCATTCGCCGATATTCGGGCACGAGGCCTCTTCGCACACGGTGTGCAGCTTGTGCTCGCGCAGTATCTTCTTGATATCGTAAAATCGCGAACCGGGCGCGGCGGCCTTGACGCGTATCCACTCAGGCTTTTTCAGGCGCTCGGCCTGGACCACCTTGATGGGAATGCGCGAGGTCTTGTCGCCCGACTTCTGCTTTTGCGTGGGGTCGTAAGGGGCGGGACGCACGGTAGGTTTACGGACGGCAGACTGATCAACAGGTGTAGTCATACAATTTCCTGCGCACAGACCACGGCTGCGCGCTAAAAATGGCGGCGTGCTTCACACCCCCATTATTGAAAAAACGTCGGCGGGCGGCCAGCATGCCGTCCATCAGGCGTAAACAGGTACAAAAAGGCATTTTAACGCGCCGCCCCCCGCCTCGCCTAATCGCCCTGTGGCCGGATCAGGTTTTACTGGGCCGCATCAACGGCCCTTCCAGACCGGATGCCTTTTCTGGGTAAAGGCATCTATGCCTTCGGCCACGTCCTCGGCCATCATATTCTGCGCCATGACCTGGCCCGCGTAGTCATAGGCATCGCCCAGGCTCATGACGCGCTGGCGCTGGAACATGCCCTTGCCGGTGCGCACCGCCACCGGGCTCTTGGCGCAGATAGTCTGCACCAGGGCATCGACCTGCGCATCGAGCTGGTCCAGCGGCACGGCGTGATTGATCAGGCCTTGCGCCGCCGCGTCGTCGGCACTGATGAACTGCCCCGTCATCAACATTTCAAACGCCTTTTTGGCCGAGACATTGCGGGTCAGCGCCACGGCCGGCGTCGAGCAGAACAGCCCCACGTTGATGCCTGAAACGGCAAATTTGGCGGTATCGGCCGCTATGGCCAGGTCGCAGCTGGCCACCAGCTGGCAGCCCGCCGCCGTGGCCATGCCATGCACCTTGGCAATGACCGGCACCGGCAGATTGACGATGCTTTGCATGACGCGGCCGCACTGCGCAAACAACTGTTCGTAGTAGCGCTGATCCGGATTGGCGCGCATTTGCTTCAGGTCGTGTCCCGCGCAAAATGCGCGGCCATTGGCGGCCAGGACCACGCAGCGGACGCTGTCATCTTGCGCAATGGCAGCCAGACTGTCTTGCAAGGCCGCCAGCAAGGCTTCCGACAAGGCATTGAACTGATCGGGCCGATTCAGCGTCAGCGTGACCACACCATCGGCCGTATCCGTCAATAACACATTATTTTCCGTTGCCATGCCTTGTCTCCGTCTTGATGTTCTAGGGATGAATGGCCGCCAGGGCCGGCGGCGAAGTCGGGATGCGGTCCCGCTGGGCGCTGAATGCGGCATTCAGGCGACATGCCAGCAGTTCGCCCGTTTCAGCAACAGTAGCCCGTATGCCGCAAGCCTGCAAATCCACCGTCTGCAGGCCCTCGTAGCCGCAGGGGTTGATGCCCAGGAAGGGGGCCAGGTCCATATCCACGTTCAGCGCCAGGCCATGGTAGGCGCAACCGTTGCGTATCTTGATGCCCAGCGCGGCGATCTTGGCCAACCCGTCGTCGCCCGGCCGGGGCGCCAGGCGGTAGGGGGGCAGCAGATTGGAGACGGGCACATACACGCCCGGCGCGCCCGCCTTGCGGCAAGCGCCTGTTACGCCGAGTTCGCCCAATACCTGTATGACCACGTCTTCCAGCAAGGCTACGTATTCTTTCACAAACAGTTTCAGGCGGCGCAGGTCGATCAGGCAGTACGCCATCACCTGGCCGGGGCCGTGGTAGGTGACTTGCCCGCCGCGATCGCACTGCACGACCTCGATATTGCCGCTATGCAATATGTGTTCGGGCTTGCCGGCCTGCCCCAGGGTATAGACCGGCAGGTGTTCCGCGAGCCAGATCTCGTCGGGCGTCTCGGGCGTGCGCGCTTCGGTGAAGTCGCGCATGGCCTGCCACACCGGCAGGTACGCTGCCGGCCCCGGAAGCCAGGTGCAGTTCGCCATGGCTATAACACGACGGAAACCATGTGGTGGCCGTGCAAGGCGCGGTACAGGTTGTCGAGCTGCTCGCGCGAGGTGGCGCGCACCGTGAAGGTCAGCCCGATGTACTTGCCGCTGCGGCTGGGCCGCATCTCGACCGTGGCCGGATCGAAATCCGGGTCGAACTGGCGCACCAGATCAGTCAGCGTCTGGGCAAAATCCGGGTGCGCCTTGCCCATCACCTTGATGGGAAAGTCGCTGGGATACTCGATAAGAGACTGTTCGGGTGGAATCGCTTGCATCATCACACTTCACTTCGCGCCCGGAGCGGCCAGGCGCCCTGGGCACACATAGATAAGTTACAGCGCGGCAATGGCCTGGTCGTAGCCTTCGCGCAGGCGGGCGTACACGGGGCCGGGCTTGCCCGTTCCCACCGGCTTGCCGTCATAGGTGGTGACGGGCAGCAGTTCTTTGGTTGCCGACGAGAGCATCAGCTCGTCGGCCTGCTCGACTTCCTGCTGCGAAATGGGGCGGGCATTGAAGGGTATGCCCGCCGCGTCGGCCAGCTCTTCAAGCAGGCCATAACGTATGCCTTCCAGAATCAGGTTGCTGCGCGGCGGCGCCAGCAGGACGCCGTCCTTGACCACCCAGATATTGGCGGCCGAGCCTTCCGACAGATAGCCGTCGCGAAACTGCAGCACATCGTCCACCCCGGCGTCGACCGCATGCTGCTTGGCCAGCACATTGCCCAGCAAGGACACGGACTTGATTTCGCAACGCAGCCAGCGGATATCGGGTATGCCCACCGCCGTCAGCCCCCGCTCGCGCGCGTCGGCGCCGGGCCGCGCAAACGGCGATACCATGCAAAATACCGTGGCCGGCGTATTGGCCGGAAAAGCGTGATCGCGCTTGGCGACGCCGCGCGTCACCTGTATGTACACCATGCAATCGCCCAGGCCCGACCGCTTCAGCAGGTCGAGCACCAGGGCTTCCCAGTCGCCGCGCGTCAGGTCCACCTTGATGTCGATGGCCGCCAGGCTGCGCTCCAGGCGCGCCAGGTGGCCGTCCATGCGAAAGGGCTTGCCGTTATAAGCGGGCACCACATCGTAAATGCCATCGCCGAAGATAAAACCGCGATCCAGCACGGATATCTTGGCGTCGCCCAGGCGCACGTATTCGCCGTTCAGGTAAACAATACTGTCGTTATCGACATTGGGAATCATGTTCTGCACCTTACTGAAATAACAAACGGATTTTGTCGTACATCCGGCCGAAAAAACCCGCCTCGGGCACATCGGCCAGCACGTACAGGGGGTCTTCGCGCAGCACCCGGCCGTCCAGCGACAGCGACACCGTGCCCACCTTCGCGCCCGCCTTCAGCGGCGCGATCAATGGTTGCGTGTACTGGGCCACTGGCTTGATTTCGGGGCCCTTGCCGCGCGGCACCGTGACCCAGGTAGGCGTGTTGGAACCCAGGCCGACGTTCTCGGCCTCGCCTTCCCACACCCGCGCCATCACGGCCGGCTTGTCGTTATCGTACAGCTTGATGGTGTCGAAATTCTGGAAGCTCCAGTTCAACAGTTTCAGGCTGTTTTCCGTGCGGGCCGAATCGCTGGCGGCGCCCACGATCACCGACACCACGCGGCGGCCGTCGCGCAGCGCCGTGGTGACCAGGCAATAACCCGCCGACTGCGTATGGCCGGTTTTCAGGCCATCGACCGTCGGGTCCGTCCAGAGCAGGCGATTGCGGTTGTTCTGCTTGATGTTGTTATAAGTGAACTCTTTCTGGCTGTAGTAATGCAGGTACTGCGGGAACCGCGTCACCAGATTCTTGGCCAGCGTACCCAGGTCGCGCACCGTGGTCAGGTGCCGGGGCCCGGGCAGGCCGGTGGAATTTTCAAAATAGGTATCGCGCAGCCCTTGCCGGGCGGCCTCTTCGTTCATGAGCGCGGCAAACGCGTCTTCGCTGCCCGCCACGGCTTCGGCCAGCGCCACCGTGGCGTCATTGCCCGACTGCACGATCACGCCCTTGAGCAGATCGTCGACCGACACCTGGCTGTTCACCTTGATGAACATGCGCGAGCCCTCGGTTTTCCAGGCCTTTTCAGAAACGACGACCATCTGGTCCAGCGCCAGGCGCTTGTGCTCGATGGCATCGAACACCACATAGGCCGCCATCAGCTTGGTCAGCGAAGCGGGCTCTATTTGCTCGTCCAGGTTCTGGGCGGCAATGATCTGGCCGCTGTTCACGTCCAGCGTCAGCCACGCCCGGGCGGTCAGCGCAGGCGCGGGCACCGTGGCCAGCTCGCCAACGGTGGTCACCGGGCCGGTGGCCGGGGTCGCCACGGCGGTTTGCGTACCCGCGACGGGCGCGGAAGCGTCTTGCGCCAGGGCAAAGGCAGACGCCAGCGCCAGCGTCAGGCCAGCGGCAACATGCAGAAATCGGGGGGGGCGACTACGGGAATGTTTGAATGTCATCGGGGTATCGTAAAGGAATTTGAACAGGACGTCATAGCAGCGCAAGCCGCTGTTGCAACAACTGCTTCAGCGCAATGAGCTTGCCATGGAAAAAATGACTGGCGCCGGGCACGACCACCACCGGTAAATCGCGCTCACGCGCAAAATCCATGGCTTCCGACAAGGGCACGACTTCATCGGCTTCGCCGTGCACCAGCAAGGTATCGTCAGGTATGGAGACAGCGCGAAACTTGAAGCGTTCCACAGCGGGGCCGAATAATAATAGCGCATCAGGCACGCGCTGCGACTGATCGGCCAGGGCCGAATACAATTGCGCCGCCACCGATGTGCCGAAAGAGAACCCCGCCAGCACCCACTTGCCGGCGGCGGCCTCGGGGTAGGCCTGGCCGAACTGTTCCACCAACTGCTGCATGTCGGCGGTCTCGCCCACGGCGGCATCGAACTGGCCGGCCGAATCGCCCACCCCCCTGAAATTGGGGCGCACGGCGATCAGGCCCTGCTGCACACAGGCGCGTGCAATGGTCGTCACGATCTTGTTGTCGCGCGCGCCCCCATGCAGTGGGTGCGGATGCAACACCAGGGCCCAGCCGGCAGGCGTGGACATAGGCAGGTCAAGCGCACAGTCTATGGCGCCGGCCGCGCCCTGAAATGAGATTTTCTCGGTACGGGCAAGCATAATCACCAGTTTGAGTTATAAACACAGGCACAGCCATTTTACGCCACGCGTTTTATTCCAGAATCATGACCTCTTCACCGCATCCGCTTTTGCCCGGCCCGGCGCAAATGATGTCCGAACTGTCGGCGGCCCTGTCGCACTTCAGGCAGGTGCAGTGGGTCCAGACAACGCATTCCACCAACGCCGACCTGCTTGCCATGGCGCGCACCGAGAACGGCCCGCTGGCCCGCCCCTGGCTGCTGGGCGCCCATTTGCAGGAACAGGGCCGCGGGCGGGCAGGCCGCACCTGGCAGAACCGTCCGGGCGCCAACCTGATGTTCTCCTGTGCTTTCGACATTTTCCTGCCGCCCGCGCAACTGCCCACGCTGTCGCCGCTGGCCGGCCTGGCCGCCTGCGAGGCCCTGCGCGAACTCATCAGCCCCAGCCAGCGCGGCCACCTGACCATGAAATGGCCCAACGACCTGCTGTGGCAGTCGGCCAAGCTGGCCGGCATACTGGTCGAAGTCACCCGCGCGGGCACCGCCCGCCTGTCGCCCGACCATTATGTGGCCATCATCGGCATGGGGCTGAACCTTGAGGACGCACGCTCGCTCAGCACCTCGCTGAACCGGCAAGTGGCCGACTGGGCGGAGATCACCGGCAAAGATGCGCAGGCCGCCAGCGCCACCGCCGCCGGTCTGGTCGCGAGCATTGCGCAGTCATGGTATGCCTGTCTGAATGAGGTCACCGCGCACGGCCTGGGCTTTCTGCCCCAACGCTACGCCACTATCGATGCGCTGGCCGGGCAGCACATCAACGTGCTGGACAACGGCCGCATCCTGCAGGCCGGCATTGCCTGCGGCGTCAATACCCTGGGGCAACTGCTGCTGCGCACGCCCCAAGGGGAATCCACCATCTCTATCGGCGAAGTCTCGGTGCGTCCGCAAAAGGACAGCATGCCATGATGCTGCTGATAGACGCGGGCAATACACGCATCAAGATTGGCTGGGTCAAGCCCGATACCGGCGAGCGCGAAACCCAGGCACTGGCGCTGGAACATGGCGCGCTCGAACAATTGCCCGCCTGGCTGCAACAGCTGGACGACCGTCCCCGCGCCGCGCTGGGGGTGAGCGTTGCCCAGCCGGGTGTCGCGGCCAGCCTGGATGCCCTCCTGCAGCGGCATTATGCCTTTGCCGCCCGCTGGATACAGGGCGAACCGCAAGCCGCCGGCGTGCGCAACGCCTACGATATGCCCGCGCAACTGGGCGCGGACCGCTGGGCATCCATGCTGGGGCTGGTCCAGCGCGCCACCCGCGATACACCGCTGATGCTGGCCAGTTTCGGCACCGCCACCACCCTCGACACCCTAAGCCCGATCCACGACACCGCCATGCCCGGGGCGCGCTTCCTTTTCGAGGGCGGCCTGATCTTTCCAGGGCCGGCGCTGATGCTGTCCTCGCTGGCCGCCGGCACCGCCCGGCTGCCCCAGGCCAACGGCCCCATCGCCGCCTACCCGACCCACACCCATCAAGCCATCAGCAGCGGCATCGCCGCCGCGCAGGCAGGCGCCCTGCTGCGCCAGTGGCGCGAAGGGCTGGAACGCCATGGCTGCGCGCCCGCCGTATTCAGCACGGGCGGCGGCTGGACCATTGTGGAAGAAGAAGCGCAAAGGACGCTGGCCCGCGCCCAAGCCGACCTGGGTGTGCCGCAAGACCCCATACAATGGCTGCGCGCGCCGGTGCTCGACGGGCTGGCCCGCCTGGCCGTTGAAAGCTGAGTCCGGGACCTTATTGAATCCGCGTGGGGCCGGGTTATGTTATGCCGGGTTATGCCGGGCCGGCCGCGGCCGCGCCGCTGGCTAGCGTTGCGACGCAACAGGCTGGGGCTCGCCCAGCAAAATGGTTTGTTGATTCCGCTCGGACAACATGCGCGGCTCGCGCCCTTGTTCGCTGGGCACGGCGCCCAATAAACCCTGGCCGAAGGCCAGCAGTGCCAGATTCGCCAGCACGACAATCAAAAACAGAGTTCGCATAAACCGGAAGGCCATCGTGTTTCAGTGAACGAGCCTCAAGTTTAATGCAAATGGCGGCCCGCCTGCTTGCCCGCACGGGGCGGGGCACCCGGCGTCACAGGGAACCGGCCCTTTAATTAGTGCTGGTCGAGGTATGCATCGGTTTGAACAGGTGCGACATATCGACGCGGCCATGCTCGCTGACGCCGCCCACGCCGGGGCCGAAAAACAGATGCTCGGGCGTGGTTTCGACCAATTCGGACAGCCCCGAGGCGCGGCTTCTGATGTAGTCGCAAGCGATCCGCATGGCGGCCGCGGCGTCGCCCGCCTGCAGCGCCTCGTAAAGGCTTTGGTGCTGATCCCAGGCGTCGCTGCTCCAATCGGGCGTTGCCTGTTCCTGCAATAGGCGGTACGGATTGATACGCTTGCGGATATGCAGAATCTGCGCCCGCAGGTAGCGATTGCCGCTGCCGGCGTACAGGCATTCGTGGAAAGCCAAGTTGTAGTGCGCGTAGGCATCGGCATCTTGCGCTTCCAGCGCGCGCCGCCCGGCCTCTTGCAACTGGCCGATTCTTTTCTGCTGACCCGTGGTCATGCGCTGACAGGCCAACTGGGCGCACAAGCCTTCGGCAAAGGCCAGCGTTTCGCACATATCCATCAGTTCGCCCGCCGACATCTGCACCACGTATATACCTGCACGCGGCACGATACGCACATAGCCTTCAGCCGACAGCTGCAACAATGCCTCGCGCACTGGCGTGCGCGATACGTCGTATAGCTGGCTGAGCTCAGCCTCGTCCAGCGTCGTGCCAGGGGCCAGCGTACCCGCAACGATAAGCCGCTCGAGGCTGGCGCGCACGCGCTCGGTGTTGGTAGTTACCATAGATGTGGGTCAAAGGGATGAATCAATAGCCTTGACGATTTTACTTAGCACCGCTTTACCACCAAAGCTCGATTACCCGCCACATTGCCCCCTACATACCCGGTTTAAAGCGCAGCCCGAACCGTGGGCATGCTACATGCTAGCTTACCTGCCGAGTACACCCAAGTCATCGTGCGCTGCAGCATTATCATGGCGGTCATACTGATAGCGTATTATTGGTTCGAACCTTTCTGAAGACAAATTCACCCTTATGAAGCCAATTCGCAAAGCTGTCTTTCCCGTTGCGGGCCTGGGCACCCGTTTTTTGCCGGCCACCAAAGCCATGCCCAAGGAAATGCTTCCCATTGTCGACAAACCGCTGATCCAGTACGCCGTGGAAGAAGCCATTGCCGCCGGCATCACCGACCTGATTTTCATTACCGGCCGCAACAAGCGCGCCATCGAAGATCACTTCGACAGCGTCCCCGAACTGGAAGCCGAGCTGGAAGCCAAGAACAAGCAGGAAATGCTGGAAATTGTGCGCAACGTGCTGCCTTCCAACGTGAACTGCATCTATACCCGGCAGCCGGCGCCGCTGGGCTTGGGGCACGCGGTACTGTGCGCCGCCCCCATCGTGGGCAACGAGCCTTTTGTGGTGCTGCTGGCCGACGATCTGCTGGACGCCAAAAAATCCGTCACGCTGCAACTGATCGAAGCGGCGCACGAACAGGACGGCAGCATCATTGCCATTCAGGACGTGGACCGCGAACATACGAATCGCTACGGCATTATTTCGGGTGCCCCCGTGAATGAGCACACCACCCGCATGTCGGGCATTATCGAAAAGCCCAACCCGGCCGATGCGCCCACTACGCTGGGGGTGGTGGGCCGCTATGTGCTGGAACCTGAAATCTTCCAGCACCTACGCCAGACTCAGGCCGGCGTGGGCGGCGAAATCCAGCTTACCGACGGCATAGCCAGTCTGCTCAAGACGCGCAGTGTGTTCGGGCTGCAATACGAAGGGGTACGGTATGACTGCGGGAGCAAGGCGGGGTTCTTCCGGGCGACGGTGGAGCTGGGCAAGAAGTACCATGGCTTGCAGGCGGAGTAGGTAGGTGCTACGTTTATACAATGTATATATGGAGGCAGCCGTGCGGGGTGACTGGAAGCGGTTCCGGCTACGGCGTGCTTGTTTCCGCATCTTCCTCGTCCAGCCGGGCGTCGGGCGAACTCACTCGCTGCGCTCGTTCAGACAGCGCCCGACGAAAGCCCCCGGCCTCCCTTCGGAAGCCTGCGGCGCACGCCTAACCGCCGGCCCCGCTTCCAGTCACCCCGCACGGCCATCATCACCGCGAATACATCTGTAAAGGTGCGTGGGGTTTTCGAATGCCAGGGTTATTCGAACATCGAGGTTATTCGGGGATCAGGGTCATTGGATGCGGGGTTAATCGAATAGCAGAGGTGTTGAATATTACGAAAGATGGGGGCGGTTAACCCATTACTGGACAGCAGCCATGCAGCAGCTTGCTGCCCTACACGAGGAGCGATTCACTGACGCATATCGCCATTGCGATCCTGACGCACAGGAAAAATAGGCAGGTGAATAATTTACACAAACTGCCTGAACACAAAAAAATCTGACACTCCCCGAATACATACAGACACCCATGACCCACCGCCATTGGGCAAAGAAACGCTTGTCTACCAGCGCTCACCTGCTCTAAAGACGCGGTGCCTGGCGCTGGATAGAGCGAGGATTGAGCACGCCGCCGGTCTGGGCCCCGCCGAGGAGGCAAGGCCTCGACTGATCGAGCAACAAGGGTGTTGGCAGCCCGGGGGGCTGCCAACGTTGCGAGTTTCGCGGCCGCCTCGGCGGGGCCCAGACCGGCGGGCAATCCCGGCAACGCCGGGATCGTGCGATTCTCTCGCGGCATCCAGCGCCAGGCACCGCGTCTCTTAAGAATACGCTGACACCGCCACCCGGAACAGCGCCCGGCACCCCCGCCTTCTTAAGAACAAGGATGCTACAAGCCAAGGCACAGCCAAGGAATAAGCGCCAGAAAAGCAAACCTTCAGGCCAGGCAGCTACTTCTTGATCTCGTTCAAGCCCATCACCACCCGCGCCACAGCGCCCGTGTGCTTTTGCACCCAATGCGCGCCCGCCTCGCCCATCCGGGCCAAGCGCTGCGGGTCGTCCAGCAGTTGCAGCGCCGTCTGCAGCGCCGCGTCCGGATCAGTCGTGCGCAACGCGGCGCCCTCGTCCATTGCATCGACCACCGCCTGCTCGAAATTGCGCGTATGCGGCCCCACCAGCACCGGCACCCCGATTGCGCACGCCTCGATCAAATTCTGGCCGCCCAGCGGCGCAAAACTGCCCGCCACAATGGCCACCTGGCACAAGGCGTAATACCAGGGCATCTCGCCCAAAGTATCGCCCAGCAACACCGTTGCTTCGGCGCACGTATGCAGTGCAGTCGAACTGCAATCGCCCGCCGCAATCAACTGCGAGCGGCGCACATAGGGCAGGCCGGCCTTGTCCAGCAGTTCGGCCGCCTCGTCAAAACGCTGCGGATGGCGCGGAATCAGGCAGAACATTACCTTTTCAGACAGATTGCTGCCCTGTGCGCGAGTACGCTTCATCTGCCGACCAATGGCGCGGACAAACAGTTCATCTTCGCCCTCACGCGTGCTGGCAATGACAATCACCTTGCGCGGCAGATCGGCGGCAAAAGCCCTGCCGCGCTGGACCTTGTCGGCCGCCGGCGCCACGTCGAATTTGAAATTACCCGACACCCTGACCGCCGACGCCCCCGCCTGCTCAAGACGCTGGGCATCATGCAAGGTCTGAGCATAGACGGCGTCGAAACTACCGTAAGCCTCGCGCATCACACTGCCGATACGCAAACTCTGGCGCAAGGCGTGGTCCGAGAACCGGGCGCTGGCCAGCATCATAGGCACCCTAAAATACCGGGCGGCCGCCAGCAAGTTGGGCCAAACCTCGCGTTCGATCAGAATGCCGGCACGGGGCCGGTAATGCGCCATGAATCGGCATGTGGCGCCGGGGAAGTCATAAGGCAGCCATTGCTGCACCAGCTTGCCCTGCTTGATGGCCTGTGCAAACGCGCGCGCGCCCTCGGCCCGGCCGGTGACCGTCATGTGCGTCAGCAATACGGCCTCGCCCTGGTCCAGCAAAGCCTGGACCAGCGGCTGCGCGGCCCGCATTTCGCCCAGGCTGACTGCATGCACCCATACGGGTGCCGTCAGCGGACTGGGACTCGCGTAGCGGCCAAAGCGCGCGCCCGAGCATACGCCCCAATCGCCGTCGGAGCGCCGTGCACGCAAGGCCATCCAGCCCAACAAGCCTGGCGTCAAGCCCCGGATCAAAGCCGTATAAAAAAAACGATTCAAGAAATATGCCTATGACCGGCCAAGGAAAGTCCATTTTAAGTCAGATAGGCCACGGCAGGGGCGCGGCCACGCGCCCCCCCTGGAGCTGCCAGCTTGCCTAGGACCCCTGCGGAACCTCGGCCGACGGCGAGCCATGCACCATGTGCAGGTACTGGCGGTGGCGTTCGTACTGGTCCAGAATATCGCCGATCACCGCGTCTCGGCTCCAGCCCATAATGTCGTAGTCCTGCCCGCCCTCGCGCAGGAAAACCTCGGCGCGGAAATAGCGCCGCTCCTCCTGGTCGCGAATGTCGCTGGAGGTCAATACCGGCCGCACCTGCTCCAGCGGCCACACCGCATAGGAAAAGTCCAGATACTCCCCGTGGTGCCGAACTTCCAGGCTGATTGCATTGGTATCGCTGTCTTCATTGAACTGCGCGTCATACCCTTGTTGCTTCAGCTCTTCGGCAACTGCCTGAACGGCGGGCTTGACCACGTCGTTGATAAAGCGCAGGACATGGCTATGCTTGGGCATCATCACCATATTTCTCAGGCGCCGCTGCCACGGTTCGCCCACGCTGGGCACTTGGGTCCGGGTCACCGTTTGGTAGCGAATGCGCCGCTTGGTGGCATCCAGCTTGAGCGCTTTGAACAGCCCCCAAAGCGCCAGCAGCAAAATCACGGAAAACGGCAGCGCACTGGCAATGGTAGCAGTCTGCAACGCGGTCAGCCCGTCGGCCAGCAATAGGGCAATGGCCACCACCCCCATCAGCGAGGACCAGAAAATGCGTTGCCACACCGGCGAATCTTCTGCGCCGCTCGACGCCATCAGATCAACCACCAGCGCGCCCGAATCGGCCGAGGTCACGAAGAACACAACCACCATGATGATGGCGATGGTGGCCGTAATGCTGGACAAGGGCAAACGCTCCAGAAAGGCGAACAGGGCAAGCGAGCTGTCCTGCTCCACCACCTGCGCAAACACCTGGGCGCCATCGTACAGAATCATGTGCAGGGCCGTGTCCCCGAACACCGTCATCCATATCAAGGTAAAGCCGGTGGGCACCAGCAGCACGCCGCTGACGAATTCGCGTATGGTGCGGCCGCGGGAAATCCGGGCAATGAACAGCCCGACGAAAGGCGACCAGGATATCCACCAGCCCCAGTAGAACAGCGTCCAGCCCCCGATCCAGTCATTGGGCTCATACGCATACAGATTGAAGGTCTTGTTGACCAGGTCGGACAGGTACGAGCCCGTGTTCTGCACAAAAGTCTGCAGGATGAAAACGGTGGGGCCCAGGGCGAATACAAACAGCAGCAAGCCCACCGCCAAAGCAAGATTGATCTCGGACAGAATACGTATCCCGCGGTCCAGCCCGCTGGCGACCGAAAGCGTGGCCAGCGCCGTCGCAATAACGATCAGGATGACCTGCGTCATGACACCGACAGGGATACCGAACAGATGGTTCAAGCCGCTGTTGATCTGCGCCACGCCCAGGCCTAGCGACGTCGCAATGCCGAAGACCGTGCCGATAATGGCGAAAACGTCCACGGCATGCCCGATGGGGCCATAGATGCGATCGCCGATCAGCGGATACAGCGCCGACCGCAAGGTCAGCGGCAGCCCATGCCGGTAGCCGAAGAAGGCAAGAATCAGCCCGACGATCGCGTAGATGGACCAGGCATGCAGCCCCCAGTGGAAGAAGGTGATCTTCATGGCCTCGCGGGCGGCCAACACGGTGCCGGCGTCGCCCACCGGCGGACTGACAAAGTGCATGACCGGCTCGGCCACGCCGAAAAACATCAGCCCGATCCCCATGCCCGCCGAAAACAGCATGGCGAACCAGGTGACATCGCGGTAGTCGGGCTGGCTGTGATCAGGCCCCAGCTTGATGTCGCCGTAGCGGCTCATGGCCAGAAACACCACGGAAAGCAGGATAATCGCCACGGCAAGGATATAAAACCAACTGGCGTGCTCCAGGATCCATGCCTGTATGGCGTCGAACATGGACTGGGCCATGTCAGGCGCGACAATCGTGAACGCCACGATGAGCAGTGTGAAAATGGCCGATGTAAAAAATACTGGCGGATGCAATGTTGCTTTCATGTCTGGCGCAGCCCACGATTACCTTGGTGCCCAAAGTATGGCATGGAAGCGCACGGCCTTGGGTTGCCCTGTTGTTTTAGGCTCACGAAAGCGATTAGGCCGGGGCGTCGCCGCCGGTCAACTGGGTATGCGCCGATTCGTCGAAATCCAGCGCCTGGTCGACAGCGCTTAATACCGTTTCCGCCGACGGCGCGCTGCCGCGCTCGCCCAGGCTGGCGGTGTACGCCGGGCCTTCCAGGGGCGTGCGCACAGGGGTGGACGCCTTGTAGATGCCTATGGTGGGCCGCCCCAGCCCCGCCGACAAATGGGTCAGGCCGCTATCGAGCCCCACCATAATGCGCGCGCCCGCCAGCACCCGGGCCACATCCGTCAGGGCCATGCGCGGCAGCACCTGCGCGCGCGCGTTGCCCGCCACCAATTGCTGCGCCCGCGCGGTTTCCGCCGGGCTGCCTGACAGCAGTTTCAGGTCAAGGCCGTGCTCGTGCAAGCGCGTAAATACTTTTTGCCAGTCCTCTTCCGGCCAGAGCTTGTCGTCGCGGCTGGCCGACGGCATGATCACCGCGTAGGACTCGACATCGACCCCGCCAGTGATGCTTTCCAGGCCGAAATCCGGTTCGCCGCTATAGGTATAGCCCAGCGCGGCCGCAGCCAGCTCGCGCTGACGCGTCACGGCGGGCTGCCAGAACTTGACCGTGTGCTTGACGTCATAAAAAAAAGAAGCCAATGGCTCGCGGGCGGATTTACGGTCCAGGCCATGGCGCAAGCCGTGCGTTTGCCGCACCAGCCACACCGATTTCATCAGCGCCTGCATGTCGAGCACGATATCGTACTGGCGGGCGCCCAGGTTCTGGCGCAGTGCGGCGCGGGCCGCGCGCGTTTCGGCCGACCACCAGTGTTTGCGCCAGCGGCGATGCGCCACCGGGATGACCTCGTGCACAGCCGGGTGCCAGGTGGGGATTTCAGCAAAGCCCTCTTCAACGATCCAGTCGATCTGTGCGCCGGGAACGTGCAATGCAATGTCGGAAATGGCCGGCAGCATATGCACCAGGTCGCCCAGGGATGACGTGCGCACAATCAGGATTTTTTTGCTCATGGCACTGATTATAATTTACGCCCGCGCCATTCCACCATGCCTATGGTAATGCCGCTGGCGCAAATCACCGCAATACCCAGCCAGGTCAGCGCATCGGGGAACTGCCCCCAGATCAGCCACCCCAATGCCGCCGCGCTGATGATCTGCAAATACACAAAAGGCGCCAGCATAGACGCGGGCGCGTAGCGATACGCCTGTATCTGCAACAAATGCCCGGCCGCCCCCCAAAAACCGGTGGACACCAGCACCAGCCATTCCGGCAGGCTCAGCGTCGCCAGAAACGGCAGCGCCGACGGCAAATAGAAAGGCAAGGCCACGGTCAGGCAAATACTGCCCACCGCGCCGCTCCATACCAGCGTGGTAAAGGGGCCGTCCACCGCCGCGCGGCGCGTAGCGATGAATTGACAGGCAAACAGGCAAGCCGTCAGCAGTCCGAACAGGGTGCCCACCGGATGCAGGCCCGCGTCCGGACGAATGATGATCAATACCCCCGCAAAGCCCACCCCCGCAGCAATCCAGCGCGACAGGCGCGCCGGCTCTTTCAGCACCCAGGGGGCCACGGCCAGCACCAGCAGCGGCGCCAGGAAATTAATGGCGGTCGCCTCGGCCTGAGGCAAATAGTGCAGCGTGGTGAAAAACGACAAGGTGGCCAGCAGCATGACCGCGCCCCGCGTCACTTGGGCCCAGGGCCGCACGGAACGCAGCACCGACAGCCCGCGGCTGGGCAGCACCAAGCCCAATACCAGCAGCAAATGCACCACATAGCGCACCCAGCACAGCATCAGCAAAGATACCCCGGCGCCCATGACCCACTTGCCGCTGGCATCCAGCCCCGACAATGCCCACGCCGATAAAACCAGCACCGTAATGCCCGCCAGCGGGCGCGTTACACCATAAGCAGGCGCGGAAACCGACACGGGGACAACCCGACCCATCATGAAACTCCAGCAAACAGACCGCTATGACAATGGTTGAACATCATACGCGAATGTGGTGGCGCCGTTGTGAAGGGCAGCCTTGCCGCGCGTGCTGCCGCTCCAATTGATTTACTATGGCGCCATGAACTCGTGGTACATCTTGCCCAACGGCAACATCAAACATATCGACGGCCTGGAACTGCAGCCCGAACAAGACTGGTTTCCCACGCCGGAAAGCATGCAGGCCTTTACGGACGCCATGCGCGCACGCGGCCAGGCCGACGCCCTGATCATCAAGCGCATGATGGACCTGGCCGTCGAAGGCGAGGATTGGGTACGCGAAAACCTGATCTGACCGCAGGACGAAAAACGCCCTCGCCTCCCACGAAGACTCAGATGGGCTTCAAATCGGTTTTATAGCGGGCGGCGCGCTTGGCATAGCCCGCCGCATTGCGGTGCATGTCGGCCACCTGCTCGTCGCTCAGCGTGCGCACCGCCTTGGCGGGCGCCCCCAAGATAAGCGAACGTTCCGGAAACACCTTGCCTTCGGTCACCACTGCGCCGGCGCCCACCAGGCAATCTTTGCCGATCACCGCATTATTCAGCACCACCGCCTGTATGCCGACCAGCGCGCCGTCTTCGATGGTGCAACCGTGCAGCATGGCCTGGTGGCCTATAGTCACCCCCTTGCCTATCGTCAAGGGGCAGCCCGGGTCAGTATGCAACACCGCGCCTTCCTGCACATTCGACCCTTCGCCGACGACAATGGGTTCGTTGTCGGCGCGAATGACCGCGCCGGGCCAGATGCTGGCCCCTTCACGCAGCACCGCCTGCCCAATCACCGTGGCCTCCGCCGCAATAAAAACGGAATCGTGAATCTCGGGGACCAGGTCGCCCAACTGATAACAGGTCATCTACATGCTCCCAGACACCCCCGCCTTCTGGCTGGGGCGGACATCAAATGAGTTGCGCGCACAATGCAGGCAATGGAGCAAAAATCGTAGCATAGTCGTCGGCAATCATATAAACCGGACTTCCAGCCGCTTTCCCAGTGCAGCCGCGTACTTCTGAAGCGTCGCGACGGATGGGGAATGCTTGCCTGTCACCAGCGAATTTTCCAGGCGAGCCACAGCCGGCGCATGGGTGCCCATGCGTTCGGCCACTTGCGCCTGCGTCAGACCGGCTTCAGCGCGTGCCATTAGGATAGCGTCAAGCATCGGCATTTCGTCACGCTCTATGCGCGCATACTCTGCGCGCACTGCGGGGTTCTTCAGCATCTTTTGGATCAGTTGATCATGCGGTTGCATTTTTGATCTCCTTCAAGCGATTCTGGGCAATCCGCCGCTCTTTGGGCGGAGTCTTCTTGGACTTCTTAACGAAACCGTGAAGCATAACGATGCGGCGCCCCACCAGTGCACAGTAAAATACGCGGGCGAAACCCTCAGCCCCTTTCAGCCGCAACTCAAGCAGACCTTCACCAAACACTTTCGTGTGCGGCGCGCCCAAGTTCGGGCCGTGGGTCGTCATTCGAAGCGATAAGGCAATATAGCGAGCTTTCAGCGTTACCGGCAAAGCCAAGAGGTCCGCCTGAACATCCTCGCTGTAATAGTGAATGGTGTAGGCCACGATGAAATATGAACAAATATGTTAACACCGAATACGGAACCCAGGTTTTCTTATACGAGCCCGCATGCCCAATCTGGCCTTGCATCAGCACCTGAACACTATAAGCGGCGAGCCCTGCTCGCCAACACCCTCGGTGAACGGATAGGTCATAACGTATAAATACTATTTCCTTTATGCAGCAAGTTCCGCCATCTACCTCGAACTTCCAGCTTGGACTGGCAGATGCTTAGGCCAATTACGAGAAACCCCAAAAGTCGACATTCAACTTTTGGGGTTAACTCAGATACAGGGCACGAAGCAGGATTCTCAGGGAACCTGGTCTCAGCCACCTTTAAGCCCGGTGCGTACCACACGCACCGTCCTTACTCGAGCGAGGCATTTCCAAAGCAAGTGTTGACGCCGGGATATGCACCGGTCAATTTGGGCGACCGGGCTGCAAGATTCGTGAAATTACCTACCTTGATCATCGGCACATCGTTATACAGCAGGGTCTGTATTTTCTCGTAGATTTTGACGCGCTTTTCCAATGATGGCTCTTGCAGGAACTCAGACACAGCAGCATCCTTCTCGGGCGATGCCCAACCCGTGAGGTACTTGGGATTCAATACTCCGAGGCCCGAGGGATCGACCTGATAGCCGATGAACGTAGCGAAGATATCCCATAACTTCGGGTCGGCCCGCCGTTGGGACAACGAGGCCCAATCCATGACCTGAAGGTCGACATTAAAGCCCGCCGCCTTCATGTACTCTGCTGCTACCTGCGTCATTTTATATAGATGGTCGTACTGACGGCTCGTCAGGATTCTTATCGGGGTTCCGTCGTAACCGGCCTCTTTCAACAGCTTCTGGGCTTTCTCTATATCCCCTTGGTTGTAGTTCCCAGAAACACCCGCCGATGTATACCACGGCGAGCCTTTGGGAAAGAGCGCGCCGTCAACAGAATAAAAATCTTTCGTCCCAAAAGCCGCTATGAGCATATCTTCCATGTTGAGCGAAGCAAGTACGGCTTTTCTTAGCCGGATATCGGACAGTACGCCCGCCCCGACATTCAACATCAACACTTGAAATCCATGTTTGATGAACACAGGCTCCACATTGGCATTCTCGCTGATGCTCTTGAAAAGCTCCACAGGCAATTGGTCCGCATACTGGTACTGCCCTGCAATAATGCCTTCGACTCGAGTGCTCACATCCGGTATCGGTCGAAAACGTATCTCGTCCAAATACTGCTTGACCTCTCCGGAACAAGCGCTTGCAGGCCCGGTGGGTGAGCGGTAATCCTTGAACTTCTCAAGTTGAATATATTGATCGGGTTTGTAATCTTTCAGCTTATAAGGCCCGGTTCCGATAATCCTCTTTAACGGCATATCTACATTATCTCGGGGCATGATCACTGCCGGCGTATTTGAGTAATGGGCAAGCGTCACAAGCAGCGGCGAGTAGGGGCGCGAAAGCTTAATGACCACCGTATGGTTATCCCGTTCAGAAACGTCGCTGATGTACTGGGCAAGATCCTTGCCCTTAGTGGCAACAGTCATCCAGCGCTTCAATGAGGCAACCACATCGGCCGCCTCCATGACTTGCCCATCATGAAATGGAACGCCTTCTCGCAGGGGTATGGTGTATGTCAACCCATCCGAACTGATTTCAGGCAACTCCTTGGCAAGGCCCGGGACAACATTCTGATTCTCGTCAAGGTTGTACAGCATCTCAAAATAATGCTGTGTGATGGTGTACAGGCTGGTTACCAGCGATGCCATGGGATCAAGCGTGGGCGGCTCGCCCGGCATGGCAATATCGATGGAGCCACCGGTTTTCTGAGCCTGGGCGCCCGAGCAGGTAAGGGCGCCAAGCATAATGAAAATACATCCTAGCTTCTTGATTATCATTTTGTCTCCTTGTTTGGACTGACTGACTTAGTTAAGAGATGCGTTATTCATCCACAATCAACAGGAATCGCCCTCGCCCGCCTGAATGTGAATACATGCTGCTACATGCTGATGCCCGACCCTGCGCAAGGGCGGTATCAGTTCCGCACACTCCACGGTGGCATGTGGGCACCTGGTCCGGAACACACATCCGGAAGGCGGGGAATCAGGGCTTGGTATTTCCCCTTTTATGGCTATTCGTTCTTTCCGCTCCCCGACAGAGGGTTGCGGGGATGCCGACAGCAAGGCGCGGGTATAGGGATGTTGAGGGTCTTCGTATATGGCTTTCGTTGGCCCCATTTCAACGATATGCCCCAGGTACATAACGATGATCTCATCGCAAAGGTATTCGACGACGGACAGATCATGAGAAATGAACAATATCGTCAGGTTGAATTCCGCTTGCAAGTCGAGAATCAAATTCAATATTTGCGCCTGAATGGAAACATCCAAGGCGGCTACGGGCTCGTCAGCGACGATGAACTCGGGCCGCATCGCCAATGCGCGTGCGATCCCGATACGCTGGCGCTGCCCGCCAGAGAACTCATTGGGGTAACGCGACCCATATTCCGCAGGTAGTCCAACCTGCTCCAGAAGCTCCTTGACCCGTGCGCCATACAGCTTCCTGGCCGTACCTTTCTCAAGTGAGATAGCCTCTTTCAGAATGTCCGTAATCCGCATCGACGGGTTAAGGCTTGAATAGGGATCCTGAAAAATGATTTGCATGCGTTTTCTATAGGCTTGCATTTCCTTGTGTGAAAGCCCAAACACATCTGTACCGTCAAAAACAGCGCGCCCGCCCGAGGGCTCCGTCAGCCTCAATAAACATTTTCCGACGGTTGTCTTCCCACAACCCGACTCCCCGACCAGCCCGACGATGCTGCCACGATTTATCGAGAAACTGATATCCCGAACAATACGCACATCGCCGCGGCTCGTAGAGTACGACTTGGCTAGGTTGTGGACGGAAAGTAGCGGATTGACCCGCGGCTCTATAACACGGCTCATAGATCGTCATGCCTCCAGCAACGGGTTTGATGGGCGTGCCCAAGATGGGTCAGGTCCGGCTTCTTTGCCGTGCAGGTGTCGATCGTGTGGGAACATCTAGGAGAAAAATTGCAGCCCTGCGGCAAGTTCGAAAGACTTGGGATGTTGCCCGGTATGGGGGTCAGCCTGGCTCGCCCGCCGCCGGCAAGCCTGTCTTGCGCCGCATTGGGAACGCTATTCATCAATCCCAAGGTATAGGGATGCTTTGGATTCCGGAATATTTCTTCTACGGACGCACTTTCAATCACCTGCCCCGCATACATGACCACCACGTCATCCGCCATTTCCGCGACGACACCCAAGTTATGCGTAATAAAAAGAATGCTCATGCCAAGCTCGGATTGAAGCTTGCGCAGAATATCCAGTATTTGAGCTTGGATCGTCACATCCAGCGCTGTCGTGGGCTCATCGGCAATAAGCAGTGACGGATTACAGGCAATAGCCATGGCGATCATCACGCGCTGCCTCATGCCTCCTGACAGATGGTGAGGATATTCTTGAACGCGTTTTTTAGCCGACGAGATTTCAACCAGCTCAAAGAGTTTTTCTGTACGCTGCAAGGCGGCACGATAAGAAACGGATTCGTGCAGCATGATCATTTCTGCGACCTGATTGCCAACCGTCATGAGGGGATTCAGGCTGGTCATTGGTTCTTGAAAGATCATGGCCAGCTCCTTTCCACGAATGGCTCTCATTTCGCGAAGAGACAATTTGGAAAGGTCTATGATCCCCTTTGACTGTGAGCGGTATCGGATCTCGCCGCCGACAATTTTCCCGGGGTGGGAAAGCAGCCGCATGATTGACAGGCTGGTCACTGATTTCCCGCAACCAGACTCTCCCACCACCGCAACAGTCTTTCCTCTCGGCACATTGAAACTCACCCCATCGACAGCCTTGGCAACGTTCGGACGCACAAAAAAATGCGTCTTCAAGTTCGCCACCTCAAGAATATTCTTTGTATCCATAACGCTGTTTTCCTCTCCGCCCCACGAGCGAATTGCGCTGCTTTTCGCACTCAAATATTGTTTTGCAAACGAGGGTCAAGAAAATCCCGCAGGCCATCTCCGATCATCTGCAGCGCCACAACACAGATCACGATGGCAACGCCAGGAAAGACCGTCATCCAGTCCGCGTGGCCAACATACTGACGGCCTGCCGAGATCATGGTGCCCCAAGTGGGGATCTCGGGGCTTACCCCGACGCCAAGGAAAGACAAGCTCGCTTCAGCCAGCATGGCATGAGAAAAAATGAATGAACCCTGGACCAGAATTGGCGACACCAGGTTTCTGAGGATATGGCGAGTCAGGATCACAAACGTCGAGACACCCAGTGCACGCGCAGCCTCGATGTAGGTCAACTCACGAATGACGAGAGTCGACGCCCTGACAATGCGGGCAAATCGGGGGGCGGCAACAAGTCCAAGAACGACGATAACGGTTGTGGTGCTGGGTCCAAAAGCGGCCACCAGCGCAATTGCCAATAAGATATCGGGGAATGCCATCATGGCATCTATGATTCGCGCAATCAGGATATCAGCCCGCCTGAAGAATCCGGCGATCAGCCCCAGCGTGACACCCACAACGGCAGCAAGCAAAGTAACCAGGGCACCTACCGTAAGTGAAATCCGCCCGGCATAAATCAAGCGGCTGAACACATCGCGCCCAAATTCATCGGTACCGAAGAACCAGGTTGTGCCCGGCGGGGACAGCCTGTTCGCAATGGATAGCTTGTAGGGTGAATATGGCGCCAAGTACGGAGCGAATATGGCCGCCAATGCAATAAGCGTAAGGAGCAATAAGCCAACAGCGATACTTTTCCGGCTCAATAGCAGTTTTATTATAAGCATTAGTAGCGCACCCTTTTGTCAACTAAAAGGTAGGTCATATCTATAATGAAATTAACCACTACGTATAGAACAGCAATGGTCAGCAATGCTCCCTGGATAACGGGGTAATCCCGGCGCAGTACCGCCGACACCACTAAGTTTCCGATGCCAGGCAAGCCGAATACCGTTTCGACGACGATTGCGCCGGACACTAACGAGCCTATTACCAAACCTATGACTGTGATGATGGGTATCAACCCATTTCTAAGCGCATGGCGCATCACAACACGCCATTCTGATGCGCCTTTTGACCTCGCCGTCCGTATAAAGTCATTGTTCAGTGCCTCAATCATGCTTGCCCGCGTAAACCGCATGATGATGGCCGACACGATCACCCCAAGCGCCAGGGAAGGAAGCAACAGGTGTCTGACCCGCTCAAGGAAGCCCGAGTCGGGATTCCCATAGCCTGAAACGGGAAGCACACCTAGCTTGACCGCCACAATTTGAATGAGCAGCAAGCTCAGCCAGAAGCTGGGAATGCTCGCAAAAACCATTGCAACCGATGTTGCGATCTGGTCGAATTTACTTCCCCGGTAGTACGCAGCCAGTATGCCTATGGGCAATGCGATTACACAGCCCACAAGCAAAGAGAACAGAGCAAGAAAAAAAGTAGGTTCTGCACGCTCCATGAGCGCGGCCGAAACAGACCGCCTGAGGAAAATGGACTCCCCCAGGTCCCCTTTCAGCAACTGCCCGACATAGTTCAGATACTGAAGATATAGCGGGTCATTCAGCCCGAGCTTCCTGCGCAGTTCGTCTATGTCTTCTGCCGTAGCCTCTACACCCAGCATGACCGAGGCGGGGTCCCCGGGGGCGACACGAACGATCAGGAAAACGGTCGTCACCACGATGAGCATGACAACCAGCATGCCCAGGAAACGATGCAGTAAATATTTTCTCATTGGAAGCCATCAAGATGCTTTGAAGAAACACTAATCAGGAATGTAGAGACGATGCGTTTCGCGCACATCGTCAATATTCAGCATGCCCTCCAGGGTTTCCCTGCGCATCATGGGAGCCGTTAGGTCACTGACCTTTTTCCCTTCTTTGAGCTGTTTCAAATTCTCATGAGCACCGCCCGCTACGGACAAGATCAGCGCAAAAGGCCAGCCGACCACACAACTGCCTACAGAATCGACCTCTTCATGCGTAAGGCTTTCGGTCCAGCCAAGAATCGAGAACCCGATCGGCACGCCCACAGCTTGGCGAAAATGCCTGATGGCATCTATATCAGGGAAGCATTTGTTGATGCCATAGATAACATCCGCCCCCGCCTCGACATACGCTTTGCCACGAACAATCGCCTCTTCCAGGTTGGTTGCATCGGTTCGCGCCTTGATGACAAAGTCCGGATTGCGTCGTGCTGCGACTGCCGCCTTGATCTTTCCCACCGCCTCGTCCAAGCTGATCAAGGTACTCGAGCCAAGAAAAGGACACTGCTTCGGAAACTGCTGGTCCTCGATCTGCATACCTGCCAGCCCGTTATCTTCAAACTCTTGAACGGCTCGCATGACATTGACGGCATTGCCAAAGCCAGTATCCGCATCACCGATCACCGGCACACTGCTGACCCGGGTACAGTTCCGATAGGCGCTTAGCAGCTCCGTCATGGTTACAAGTCCCACATCCGGATAACCCATCGACGCCGCAACCGCATATCCCCCGACACTGACAGCGTCAAAACCCGTTTCACACGCTATTCGAGTCGTCAGGCCGTCGTAAGCAGGGCCAGTTCTGACCGGGAGGTCGGATGCCAACAGTGCACGTAGCCGGGACGGCATATCATTTCTCATGTCTCTATCCTCTTTGGTTGCCGGACGCCTGGAAATCCGCGTCCTTTTCTATTTACTTGTAGGAATAGTTGTACGTTCTAGCTGGAAATAAATCGAACGTTCGATATTTTTTTTGTCATTTACCTTATTAAAAAGCACGCAACAGGTCAATATCTTGGGGTGTTTATCAGTCAAGGCCGGATTGGCTTAGGGCTTGAATGGATAGTTGTTTTTGACTTGCCCCCAATCGTGTAGCTGCACTTAAGCAATTTCTTCACCGGCGCCCAGTGAATCGGGTCGATATCCGAGGCGCCAGTAAAATTTACCGTCCCGGCGCCAGTCCAGAGCTCAGCGCCCCAGCTTTCGCTGGTAAATCGCGTAACTTCAAAGATATCCGGCGCAGTGCCGGCTTTAAGCGACGGAATCACCCTGACGCCGACGCGCTCGGTAATCGATTTTCCTTGCTCGCCATGGTAGACGTCCGGCCTGAACACGCCGGTGGCAAGCAGATGGCCCTGTGGACGTTCCAGCCTGGAAGAAACCAGCGCAGACGACTCATGACGCGTCACATCAATGTGACCGTCCACTTTCGAAACGCCAAGCAGTTCACGCCCGCAGACCGCAGGCGTCATGGACGTGAGAAACTGATGCAGGTCGAGCTTGAATTTCTGACCGTCGTATATAACTTCGACTGCCAGGTTTGCCATAACATAGGTGCCCGCAAGCGAAAAATCTGTCCTGCTGAAGCTGAACGTCGTAACAGGCTCGGCTTCAATCTCGAAAACATCCAGAATCAGCCTGGATAATGAGTCGGCGTCAGAAATATAGGTGAATGAAAGATTCTCAAGTCCCCGATAATTTCTGACAATCTCATCCTCCGGATGATAAGTGGGGGAAGCCAGGGGCAATGAAAAATGATTGTCTTGACTGTTGATCTTTCCACGTACGTTCATGCAGGTTCCAATGTTGGCAGTTATTCTTCACACAAAATAGATTTTCGCTAGCGAATGAAGTGATGATAGATAACGTGCAAAGACAGTCCACACAAAAACGCATTTTGTTCACGATATGAACCTTGATCCAAAACAGACCCAAGGTGCTCAAGCGGTGCATAGGGCACTTAACATACTATCCCTGCTGTCCAAGTCGCATGAAACGGGCATTCGGCTGGCCGAAATCGTTCAAGTCTCGGGGCTGGACCGCGGAACTGCCTACCGCATACTGAAAGCGCTCATCCGTGAAGGTTTCGCAATACGCAGCGATACCAAGCATTACCATTTAGGCGTAGAGGCAATGCATATCGGACTTTCGGCCATGACCCGGGCCCCGCTGATTGGCAGCGTTCTGCCCGCCATGAAGTCGATATCACGCATTACCGGCGATACGACTTATCTGGTGATTAGAAATGGGGACTTTGCTCACGCAATTCACAAGGAACAAGGGGAGTTCCCCTTACGGATTTCCCCAACCGACCTACTCGGATTTCTACTACTTGGGCTTGGGACAGCGGGACAAGCTCTGCTGGCCACGCTGGATGCCGAGGAAATTGAGACGCTATTTCGCAAGCACCATAAATCCTATGAAATCAAGGGCATCTCGGCATTACATCTGCTGGAGATTGCTCAACGAACGCATGCCAGAGGGTATTCAATGACCGATAGCGCCGTGACATCGGGGGTCGCCGGGGTGGGCGTTGCATTTTCAGTCGCGACGGGGAGTTATGCCGCACTAAGCACCGTTGCGACGTCAAATCGGATACCGCCGCAGCGCGCACCCGAAATCGCCATGTTGGTTCGAAGCCATTTGGAGGCGGCGGGCTTTATTGTCCATGCCGGACCGTCGGATCGGCAGGGGTAGTTTCCAACCCCTCGCCCTGCCCTCTGTTTCTGATAACGCTACACGTTGGCGATCAGGCCGCCGTCCACCCGGATGATGGATCCGGTGATGTACGAGGCCTGGCGGCTGGCCAGGAAAGCGGCGGCCGCTCCGTACTCGGCCGGGTCGCCATAGCGCTTGACGGGGATGGTGCCCACGCTCTCCTGAACCACGCTGTCGTAGCTGCGGTCTTCCCTTGCGGCTTTGGCCTTGTCCAGCGCCACAATACGCTGGGTCGCAATGCGGCCCGGCACCAGTACATTGCTGGTGACGCCATCCGGCCCCACTTCGCGCGCCAGTGTTTTCGACCAGCCCACCAGGGCGCTGCGCAGGGAGTTGGACAAGCCCAGGTTGGCGATGGGCGCCACGACACCGGACGAGGCGCTGGTGATGATGCGGCCCCAGTTGCGTTCTTTCATGCCTGGCAGGACCAGGTCGGTCATCGTCACCACCGACAGCACCATGTCGGAAAAATGCCGCTGCCATACGTCGCGCCCGACGTTCTGCACCAGGCTGGGCGGCGGGCCGCCGGTGTTGTTGCACAGGATGTCGATAGGCCCCACCGCCTCGACCACTTCGCCATGCCATTGCGCGAACTGGTCGACCTGCGCCAGGTCCCATTGTTTGCCGACGGCCCTGCCGCCCGCCGATTCGATGTCCCGGCAGGTGGCCGCCAGATAGTCTTCATTGATGTCGCACACCACCACTGTGGCGCCTTCGGCGGCCAGCGCGCGCGCGATCGCGCCGCCCAGCCCGCCCCCGGCGCCGTGCACAAGCGCCACTTTCTGCTTCAATCCTAGATCCATTTGTCCATATTCCTTGTTGCTCGTGTATGTATATATAGAGTGGGAAAGTTCAGGTCCCGACGCTGAGCGGCGCGCGCAGCTTGCGCAGCAAGGCGATCGCGCTCTGGGCCGTGATCCGCCCCGTCTTGGGGTTTTCCGAAGGGATGTTCTGGATTTCCATGGACAGCAGCGCCGAATCGGACACAACCTCGATATGGTGGGTGTTGCGCTGCAGGCTGGGGTCGGCCCAGACTTCAAGCAGGGTCTTGTCGGGGCCCACGCCCGCCAGCGACACGCTGACGGCCACGTTCAGGTTGGCCGGGAATCCGGACGCCGCTTCGCGCGCCGTGCCCGAGAAAATCAGGGTGGGCTCTTTCAGGCTCATGACATCGATGTTCTGCTTTTCCAGAAATGGCGCGCCCACAAACCCTTTGAGCGGCTTGCGCGAAGTCATCTTGACCGACTGGATGGCGCCTTCGGCCGCGCCCAGTATGGCATCCAGCCCCAGGATCGCGCCTGAAGGCACCAGAATCTGCCCGTGATGCTTGCGGGCCAGGTCCACCAGTTCAGGATGTCCCAGCAACGCGCCGCTGCTCAAGCTCAGGACCTTTTTACCCGCCGTCAGGAACGGCGTGGCAATGCGGGGCAAGAGCTGGGCGGGCGCGCATTCGATCACGACGTCGCAGTGCGGCTCAAGCTCATCCAGTAGCACGAACCGGGGCGGCGTCCGGCCCTGCCAGTCGAATTCCGGCGGAGCATCGGGATTCCTGACCCCCACCGCAACCAGCCGTATGCCTTCGATCCCCCGGGCCAGTTGGCTAGCAATTGAACGGCCTATGGCGCCAAAACCGGCCACCCCTACGCGTAAGTCTTCCATCTTTTGTATTCCTGTTCCACAAATATCGTTCGGCCTTATCGCCGGTCAACATCATTCTAGGAAAGGGATACACCGCGAACAAACGATTTGTTATCGTCGCAGCGATTAGCGCAACTAATGGCTGCTTGCCGCTTCCGCCTCTTCCAGCACCCAGGCACGGAATTTTTGTATGGCCGCGCGCTTGGGCGACGACGCGCGCGTCAGCAGGTAATAATCGCCGGCGCTGCGCACAGGCTCTATGCTGGGCAGCAAGACCTCGAACTCGTTGCGCCCCGGGTAGCCGCGCAGCAGCACCTGGGGGATCAGCGCAATGCCTTTATGATCCTGCGCCGCCCGCAGCGAAATATAAAAATGCCCGTATTCGGGCTCGTGCCCGGACGGTTTGTATTCCACTCCGTAGGCCTTCAGCCATTCGCGCCAGGCATTGGGGCGGCTGGCCGTATGCACCAGCGGCGCCGACTTGAAGTCGGCCACATGACGGATGGCCGGCTGCGTCGCGCACCAGGCCTTGGCGGCCACCGGCACCATGACATCGTGGAACAGCAAATCGGCCTCGATGTCGTTCCATTTTTCCAGCATGACCAGGTCAACAGCGGGAAAGTGAGCCGGATAGCGTTGCCCCGGCAGCTTTCCCACCCGCAGCGCGACGTCGATATTGTCGGACTGCATATCAGCCGGCCGAATGTCAGACACCACGCGCACCTCGATATCGGGATGCCGCGACGTGAACGACGCCAGCCGGGGCATCAGCCAGAGCGTCCCGATGGTGGGTATGGTGCTGACGGTCAGCGTTTGCTGATGGTCGGGGCTGGTCAGGTCGCGCATGGCCTTTTCCAGGCCATCCAGCAACACGTGGCAGGCTTCGTAAAACTGCTGTCCCGCAGCGGTCAGTTCGATATGGCGCGCATGCCGGATGAACAACGGCGCGCCCAGGAACTCTTCAAGCTTGCGTATCTGCAAACTGATGGCGCCCTGCGTAACGAACAGCTCTTCGGCTGCCTGCGTAAAGGAAAGATGCCGGGCCGCCGCTTCAAAATAGCGCGTGGCCAGCAAAGGGGGAAGGCGTCTGCTCATGGGTCCGTGGGTGGTATGCCAAGGGCATGCAAATCTGCCATTAGCCAAGCTAATAGCATCGCATACTTTAAATCGTTTGTCCCCCTTTGTCCGCCTTACTAACATAAACCACACATCAGCAATGCCCGGCGTCGGGCCATTGCCGCCGTTCACCGCAAACAGGAGTCAAGTAATGGTTAGCAAGGAAGAGAAAAGTTCGATACGCGAACGTTTTCTAAAGGTCGACACGTCGAACGTGGCCGACGTACTGGATGAAATGGGCTACCCGGACCAGGGGCTGGCGGCCGCATTCCAGCGCCAGACCGGGTCTGAGCGCCTGGCCGGCTGGGCCTACACCATACGCGGGCAGATGACGCCTTATGGTTTCGGCGGCGATGCCGACAAAATGAAAGCCTGCGCGTCCCTGTCCGATGGCGATGTATCGGTCTGGTCGGGTGACGGGGATGGCATCTGCTACTTCGGCGAGCTGATCTCCATCGGCATGAAGGAAAAAGGCAGTGTCGGCGCCATCGTCGATGGCGGACTGCGCGACACCAGTTGGATCAACGCCCTGGGCTTTACGGTCTTTGGGCGCTTTCGCACCCCGGTGCAATCCATCAGCCGCTGGAAAGTCAATGCCTGGAACGTACCCGTGTACATGGAGGGCGCCACAGGCCGTCGCGTTGCCGTCGCGCCGGGCGACTTCATCCTGGGCGACGACGACGGCGCGCTGGTGATCCCGCAAGCGCTCGTGAAAGAAGTACTGGAAAAATCGGAGCGCCTGACCGAGCAGGAAATCGCCATCCGGCGGAGCCTGAGCGAAGGCATGTCGCTGGCCGAAGCCCTTGAAAAATACGGCCACGTCTGACGGCAAGCCAGTCTGGCCGGGCCCTGAACGGCACGCATAAACCGCCACAGGTCCGGCCAGGCCACACACCCACGGAGGAGAACAATATGAAAACACAAAGAAGCAAACACTTTGGAACCCTGGTCAAGGGCGGCCTGCTCGCCCTGGCGCTGGGCATTGCCAGCACAGCGCACGCGTGGCCCGACCGCGCCCTGAAAATGATCGTCCCATTCCCCGCGGGCGGCATCAACGATACCGTGGCTCGGCTGACGGCCACCCACCTGGGCGAAGAGCTGGGCGCGACCATCGTGGTCGAGAACCGGGCAGGCGCGGGCGGCACCATTGGCACCATGGCCGCTGCCAGCAGTCCGGCCGACGGCTACACCATCTTGCTGGGCGCCAGCAGCACGGTTGCCGTGGCGCCCAGCCTGTACAAGAACCTGGGCTATGCCCCCGAAAAAGACCTGTTGGCCCTGGGCGGCATCGGCTCGGCCGCCAGCCTGCTGGTCGTTGGATCCAACTCGAAATGGAGCAGCCTGGCCGAACTGGTCGAGGCCGACAAGAAGGCGCCCGGCACCATCAACTACGGTTCGGCCGGCGCAGGCACCAGCCACCACATCAAAACCGAGATGCTCAAGCTGCGCACCGACGCCAAGTGGGTGCACATTCCCTATCGTGGCGGCGCCCCCGCCATGACCGACTTGATGGGCGGGCAAATCGACTTCCTGCTGGAACCCTTGCCCACCGCCTTGCCCTACGTGGAATCCGGCCGCGTCAAGGCATTGGGCGTGACCACGCGGCAACGCGCCGCCGTCCTGCCCGACGTCAAGACCCTGGATGAACAAGGCATCAGCGGCTTTGACGCCACCTTGTGGTTCGGCGTATTTGCCCCGGCCGGCGTGGACGATGCGATCGCGCAGAAAATAGGCGACGCCCTGCAACGCGTCTTTGCGCGCGATGCCGTCAAGAAAGACTTTGAAAAGCGCGGGCTGGATACCTACGACGGAACGCCCGAACAATTCAAGGAATTCGTCAACGCCGAGATCAAGCTCTGGGGCGACGTGATCCAGAAGGCGGGAATACCGGTACAGTAGCTTCATTCTTATATGACGCCTCATCGTCAACATTGGAGACAACATGAAAACCACCTTCGGGGCACTCTTACTGGGACTGTGCTTTAGCACCGGCGCGCTTGCGCAGAAAACCATCAATGCCAACTTCGGCCACGGATTTCCCGCCAATTCCATCCATCACCAGGCGGCCGTGGAGTTTCAGGAAGAGGTTGAAAAGCTCAGCGATGGGAGCATAAAGGTCCACGTCTTCCATTCCGGCCAGTTGGGCAGCGCCCGCGAGATGTTCGAGGGCCTGCAGCTAGGCACACAGCAAATCACCTGGGTCCCCACGGCACGAATCAGCGGCTTTGCACCGCAATTGCAATTGTTCGACCTGCCTTTCCTGTTCAAAGACATGGCATTCCTGGAGCAGGTGCTCGATGGTGACGTCGGTCAGCGTCTGCTGGACTCCTTATCGACGCAGCAAGTGACCGGGGTCGGGTTCTATATCGATGGTTTCAAGGCCATGACCGCCAACAAGCCGTTGCGCTCGCTTGACGACTTCAAAGGCGTCAAGTTCCGCACCATGGAAAGCGATATCGTGATGTCGTTCTATCGCTCGCTAGGCGCAGACCCCGTCCCCATGGACTATGCCGAGGTATACAACGGCCTGCAGATGGGCACCATTGATGGCCAGGAAAACCCCATCGTCCTGATCAACGACATGAAGTTCCACGAAGTGCAGAAGCATCTGACCGTGTCCGAACATGCGGTGCTGGCCGGCGTCCTGGTCTACAGCAGCCAATGGCTCGAACGCTTGTCACCCGAGCATCAGGATCTGCTCAAGCAGGCAGGCCAGAATCTGATCAAGCGTCAAAGGGAAATGGCCCGCACAGCCGAAGCAAACGACCTGGCAACCATCGAGAAATCCGGCACCACCGTCGTTCGCTTGACCGACGACGAAAAGGAGCCCCTACGTAACGCCTCGCAAAGCGTGGAAGCGCAATACGTGAAAGCGCACGGCAACGAGCTGCTGGCACTGATCAAGGCCGAGGCCGCTAAATGAGTACGCGTAGCGCACGATGGCACTGGGTCAGGCGCCTGGAAGAAAATTTTATCGGCTTGCTGCTTCTGGCGATCACAGCCGTTATCTTCATCAATGTCGTGATGCGCTACGCGTTTCAATCCAGCCTGAGCTGGGCCGAGGAGTTCGCCAGGTACGGCGTGATCTGGATTACATTCATCGGCAGCAGTGTCTGCATCTACCGCGGCTTGCATATTGCCGTGGACGTGTGGAGCCACAAGCTGGGGCCGCGCCTGGACCGCCGATGGCTCATGGGCGTGAATGTACTCAGCGCGCTCGGTTGCGGCGTGTTTTTCTGGTATTCGCTGCAACTGGTCATCAAGGCCATCCACACCGGACAGAAAACCATCGCTCTGGGCTTGCCCATGTGGCTGGTGTATGGATCCATGTCGCTCGGCAGCGCCTTGATGTGCGTTCGGTTCCTGGCATTGGTCAAGCCGGCGCCCCGGCTTCCCGATAACGCAAGCCCGTCCACTGACGCGCAAAGCAATACAGACAGGGGTACCGGCTCATGCTGACGCTAAGTATCGTATTGATCGGCCTGATGCTGCTCAGAGTGCCGCTGTTCATTGTCTTTCTGTTGTCGTCCCTGTTGTATATAGGCCTGTTTACCAGCATCCCCACCAATATCGTCATTCAACGAACTTTTTCGGGCCTGGACAAATTCCCCTTGATGGCTGTGCCGATGTTTATCCTGGCCGCCAATGTCATGTCGCAGGGGGGGATGTCGTCACGCATTATCGATTTTGCCAAATCGCTGGTCAGCCCCTTGCCTGGCGGCCTGGCCCTGGCTACCGTTTTTGCATGCATGCTATTCGGCGCCGTTTCAGGCTCCAGCCCGGCCACGGTCATCGCCATCGGCAGCATTATGTATCCCGCCCTGCTCAAAAGCGGATATTCATCCAAGTTTTCGGTCGGCCTGGTCAGCGCCAGCGCGTCCGCTTCGGCCATCATTCCCCCCAGCATCGGAATGATCATTTACGGCACGGTCGCCAGCGTATCCATTGGCCAGCTGTTCATCGCCGCTGTCGTGCCCGGCATTCTATATGGCATGATGTTCATGGCTTATGCGCTGGCTTACTGCCTGTGGTTCGATTACCGAAGCGATGAGGCCTATCGCTGGGCGCATATCAAGCGCACGTTTGTCCAGGCCATCTGGGCGCTTGGCGTGCCGGTCATCATCATCGGCGGCATCTACGGCGGCGTCATGACGCCGACCGAAGCAGCTGCGGTGGGCGCGGTGTACACCATCTTTGTCGCCATGGCTGTGTATAGGGAAATCGACTTCAAGCAGCTGCTCGCCATTGCGATCGACTCGGCCGCCGTGACGGCGCAGATCATGATTCTGATCGGCGCGGCGTCGGCCCTATCGTGGCTGCTGACCGTCGAACGCGTTCCCACCGAGATAGGGCAATGGCTAACGGACGCCATGAACTCCAAAATCGCCATGCTGCTCATGATCAATCTGATCCTGATCGTCGCAGGCATGTTCCTGGACCCCACATCGGTCACGGTCATCTTCGCCCCCCTGTTCCTTCCCATTGCCCAGGTCATCGGGGTCGACCCCATTCATCTTGGAATCATCATTCTAGTCAATGGCGCCTTAGGCATGTTCACGCCACCCTTCGGGTTCAACCTGTTCGTCGCGTCCTCCCTGTTCAAGCAGCCTATGTTGCGCCTGGCGGCTGCCGTCTTCCCCTTCATCATCCTGACACTGATCGTCGTATTGATCGTGACGTTCGTCCCGCCGGTATCGCTATGGCTACCGCAAACATTGGGCATGAGGTAGTTATGACAAATCACTCAAACACAACGTCCGGGGCGGCCCGCCTTCCCAACGAGCCGCTGGCCGGCACGCCACTTGCGCTGACGCTACGCGAACAATTGGCACAACGCAGCGCCCTGCTTGTTATTGACATGCAGAACGACTTTACGTCCGACACGGGCCTGCTTGCGCAGCGAGGCCGCGATCCGATGCTGGCCCGCGGAATTATCGACCAAGTCAATGCACTGGTCGAAGGCGCCAGGAAGGCGGACAAATTGATTGTGTGGGTGGAAACCGCGCATAGCTTCCAGGACGCCCTGCCGAACTACTTGTCCGTCCACTTGCGCGATCTCCCGCAGGAACAGTGGACAACCGATCAGTTGCTGGTCAGCGAAGGCAGCAAGGGCGCCGGCTGGCATCCCGACATGACGCCGCGCCGGCCGAATGAGCCGCTGGTCACAAAAAACATGTACTCTGCCTTCAGGGGCACGCGGCTATCGCAGATTCTGGACGCCCACGGCGTACGCACATTGGTGTTAGCCGGGTGCAACACCAATGTCTGCATTCACAGTACAGCAACCGATGCCTTCTTTGACGGCTACTACCCCGTCCTGTGCGAAGATGCCTGCGCCACGTCCAATGCAGCGCTTCACGACGCCTTCATCAACACCCACAAGCATTTCTATGGGCTGACGGCTACCCGGCAAGAAATCGAGGCAAATTGGCGCTAATTTGAAGACGATGCTGCCAGGGTAGCCGCGCTGGGCATCTGCGGCACGGGCGCCGTCAGCTCCGCAGCGATGCGCCTGGCCTGGTCCAATGCCAGGCGGGCGTTTACGTCCAGGGACATGGTCCAGAAGTAGGTGCCCACGGCAAGGCTGCCCAGCACGCTGATGCCCCGGACCACATCGCCGTTCGTGTCCAGCAAGCAGCCCGTATCGAAATCCAGCCGGAATCCGCCATAAGGATCGGCGCTGGCGATCCTGCGCTGCAGCAGCGATTGCACCAGAGGGTCGCTGGATGCCGTGACGTCGGTCGACATGCCTGTTGCATTCACAATGTAATCAACGCGGCGGCTCGCCCTGTTGCCGTCGGCGCCAGGCAGGCGAATGTCAAACCCCTCGCCTGCGGGGTGGATCGACAGGCCGCTGTTGCCCGCATGGATATGCAAGCCGCCCTCTTCCAGATAACGCTTGATCTTCAGGGCGTTGGCCATGGGGAAGGTGGCGCGCCGCGTCATCCACAATGAGCGCCATTCGGTATAAAAACGGCGCCTTTCGGCATCGCGCATCAGCCGCCATGCATGCTCAATGGCGCCATTGAGCGAAATGGCGATGGCTTGCCAACTGCGCGGCCGCGTGGACGACGCCGCGATTTCGCATCCGAGCACCAGCTCCGGATTGCCGTCGTAGCCTAGTATGTCGGTCAGGTCCAGCGCATCTCCCGATGCGGCAAGCCGCTGGCTCAACAAGGAAAACAGCGTATCGAGCGTCAGGCCTTGCGCGTGACACTGCACAAGGGAAGCAATTTCTTCCGCGGTGGGCGGCGCCACTGGTATGGATGGCGCGACGGTGCTGCGCACGGCGGGAAGACGGCCGCTGCGCGACACGGCCAGCATGGGGCCGGCGTGGCCCGATTCCTTGAGCGCCACGATGGCGTCAATGGCGCTGAGGCTGGTGCCGATAATGCCTACACTGGCGTTGCGCCCTACCCGGCTGACCAGCTCTGTCACGGGATAAGGGCTGTTGAAGTAGCCGCTGCACCCTTGCAGTTCGGCATAGCTGGCGGCGGGCAGGTTTCCATTGCACAGCACCACCCGCCGCGCGCTGAATACGCCTTCACGCGTTTCAAGGCGGATAAGGCCATCGTCCGGGCTCAGCCCAATGCCATCGACACGCGCCGCCACCCGCTGGATATACACGCCCAAATTCTGGGCGGACGCGCACAGGTCGCGCCAGACATCCTGCAAATACTCGCCAAACAGCGGGCGCGGCAGGAAAGCGCCGGCATCCAGCTGCAGCACGCCATGCTTGCAAAGCATGCCAGCGCCCCGGCTTTCAACCCACCGTAGAAAATGGCCGCGATCCTCGGCATAGGCGGACATTTTTCCCGCCGGGATATTCAGCAGGTTGGTGGGCAGATCGGCGGCATAGGGCTCGCCGGGGCCAACGTCGGGCAAGGGCTCGAAGACAATGATCCGCCGGGCGCCATCCCCTTCCGCAGGATCAAGCGCCGCCACCAGTTGCGCCAGAAACGATGTTGCCGTCGATCCCCCGCCCACGATGGCCAGGTCAGCGGATTTCTTCATGTCAGCTCCTGTCTGGACCGGGCCCTGGCATGCCTTGGCTCGGTCCCGTCCCATTTCTTTCCCGCATCCTGTCTACATCAAGCGTGTGCTTTTCCGGATTCACCTGCCATCCACGGGTGCGGTCCGCGATCGGCCCTCGCATTCATGCTTGATCCAGACACGGCATTATTTAAGGTCGGCGTTCTTGACGACATCAGACCAAATGTCGACTTCGGCGGACAGGGCCTGGTAGGTTTCGTCCGGCGCGCTGGGCACCGCTTCGGCCCCCTGGCCCGCCATGGCCTTTTGAACGGAAGGCTCTTTGGCCGCCTGCTGCATGGCGTCGGACAGCTGCGCGCGAATCGCTTCGGGCGTACCTTTGGGCGCCAAGAGCACATAGCGGGTGCTGACGTCGAAGTCCTTGACCCCCTCTTCCTGCAGGGTGGGCACATCAGGCAAGGACTTTGCGCGGTCTTTCGTGGTGACCGCCAGGAAGCGCAGCTTATTGTTTTCGACATGGCCCATCAGGGTGGGCATGGTGTCAAACACCATGTCGACCTGCCCGCCGATCAGATCAGTCAATGCCGGGCCACTGCCTTTATACGGAACATGCAATAGCTTGATACCGGTTGCCAGCTGGAATTTTTCGCCCGTCATGTGCTGCGACGAGCCATAGCCTGCCGACCCGTAGCTGAGCTGCCCATTGCGCTCTTTGGCCAGTGCGATGAGCTCCTGGATATTCTTCACGGGAAGGTCTGCGCGAACGACCACCGCCAGGGGCGTGGAGGTTGCCATGGACACGCCCTCGAACGCATCGGGGAATTTGTACTGCTGCTTCTTGGATGGCAACAAGGAATTGATGGCCATGCTTCCCAGCGCGCCAAGCAACACGGTATAGCCATCGGGCGGCGCCGCGGCGACGAACTGCGAACCGATTTCGCCCGCCGCCCCTGCCTTGTTCTCGACCACGATGGGCTTGCCCAGGATCTTTCCAAGCTGTTCGGCATAGACCCGTGCCGAGAAGTCGGTCGCGCCGCCCGGCGGGTAAGGCACGATCATGCGCACGGGCGCATCGGGCCACGACGAGGCGGCGGCAAGGGTAGCCGTGCCGGCCAGCGCGGCCGCGACGAAAAGATGTTGGATTTTCTTCAGCATGAGGGTCGTCTCCTTTAACTTCCTAAATATTAGGACAATGATTCTAAAATTTGATTTTTTGTAGGGAGATATATACCATATTTCCTGTGACGATTGCGATACGGAATTTCACCCCATGGTATACGGTGGATCACCAGAACTCCTAGTACACTCTGGCAATAAGCCATCGCCTGAAAGTCATAAGGCGGGTAGAATAAGCTTTTTATTCCTAATTATTAGGACGTACGTGGACAAAACATTATTGAAAGGGCTGATGGTGCTGGAAACGATCAGCCGGCTCGATGGAGAGGCCCAGACGCTGGAGCAGGTCGCCGCAGAGGTCGGCCTGACCCGCAGCAACACCCATCGCACGCTGCAAACGCTGGCGCATGCGGGATACGTTCGCCGCGATGCTGAAACGGGCACATACCGGTGCACGCTCAAAATGTTCGAGCTCGGCGCCCGCCAGCTTGCCGGCATGGACGCGCGCCGCCTGGCGCCCCCCTTCATGCGGGAGCTGGCCCGCGAAACACACGAAACCGTTCACCTATCCGTGCTCGATGGGCTCGATGTGGTGTATGTCGACAAGATCGACAGCGCCCAGCCCCTGCACGCCTACTCCACCGTGGGCGGGCGGGCGCCCGCCTATGCCGTCGCCACCGGCAAGGCGCTTCTTGCCTTCCAGGCCGCCGACTACATCGAGCATTACGGCAATGCCGTTCACAAGCACACCGAAGACACGCATATCTCGATTCCCGCCCTCAAGCAAGAATTGGCGGACGTCGCCCGCATCGGCTATGCCATGAATCGGGGCGAATGGCGCCACGGCATAGGCGGCATTGCGGCGCCCGTCTTCAACGGGCTCGATAAAGTCGTGGCCGCCATCGGCATTTCCGGCCCGCTTGAACGGCTCACCAATCAAAAAATGGCGCAGTTTGCGCCCCTTGTTCAACAGGCCGCGCGGGAACTATCCGCGCATATGGGCTATCGCGGCGGCTATTTCGGCCTGGTCGCCTGAAAGGAAAATCAATGCATCAAGAATCCACGCTCAAAGGCATACGCGTCATCGAAATCTGCAATGTGGCCGCCGGTCCATACTGCGGGCTGCTGTTGGCCGACATGGGCGCCGACATCATCAAGATCGAACAGCCCGGTTCGGGCGACACCTTGCGCAGCTGGGCGCCCATCAATGACGGCTACAGCGAAAACTTCGCATCGCTCAACCGCAACAAGCGGTCCGTCACCCTGAACCTGAAAGACGAAAACGACCAGCGGCTGGCCGCTGAGCTCATCGCCCACGCCGATGTGCTGATCGAGAACAACCGCCCCGGGGTCATGGATCGCCTGGGCCTGGGCTATAGCGCCATGCGCGAACGCAACCCCGCGCTGGTCTATTGTTCTATCTCGGCCTACGGCCAAAGCGGCCCGCGCAGCCAAGAAGGGGGGTTCGACCTGACCCTGCAAGCCATGAGCGGGCTCATGAGCGTTACCGGCGAGCCGGCCGGCGCCCCTATCAAATGCGGCGTCCCCGTCTGCGACTTCACGGCCGGCCTGTACGCCGCTTTTTCAGTCGTCGCCGCCCTCAGGGGCGCGGAAGCCAGCGGCCAGGGCACGCATATCGACGTCTCGATGCTGGGCGCAACGCTGGGCATCGCGGCGCTGCAGACCTCCCAATATTTCGGAACGGGCGTTGACCCGGTCAAACTGGGCTCAGCCCATCCCCGCAACGCCCCTTATCAAGTATTCCAGTGCCAGGGCGGCTATTTCGGCATGGCGGCCGGCAACAATTCCTTATGGAAGTCCGTGTGCGCCGTGGTCAAACGCGAAGACCTGGTGATGGATGCCCGCTTCCTGAACCCTACGGATCGCGCCGTCAACCAGGACGTCCTGCGCGAGCTGCTTGAAGCCATCTTCAAGACGGCCGATGCCGACACCTGGCTGTCGCGCTTCCGGGACGCCGGCGTGCCCTGCGCCCCCATCAACAACTACTCGGACGTGCTCGCCGACCCGCAGGTCGAACACATGCAATGGGTCCAGGACCTTGAGCTTCCCAACGGCGCGCACACCCGCACATTCGCCTCGCCCATCCGCTTCGATTCCCGCACGGCGGACATCCGCCGACGTCCGCCCGAGCTGGGCGAACATAACCAGGAAGTCCTGGCCGAGCTGCTCAAACCCCAGGCTGCGGAGTAATCTCATGACGGAATCACTGACCATCGATCGCCAAGCAGGCCGCTGGACGTTCACCCTGAATCGGCCCGAAAAACGCAATGCGCTGTCGCAAACGCTTGTCGAGGCCCTGATTGAAGGGGTCGAGTCGGCCCACGCCCAGGGCATACCGCTGCTTGTATTCCGCGGCGCGGGAAAGAACCTGAGCGCAGGCTTCGACTTCACCGAGTACGAAGCGCAAAGCGAAGGCGACCTGGTCCTGCGCATGGTGCGCATCGAGACGCTGCTGCAGCTTGTGTCCAGTTCCGCGGCGCTGACCGTCGGGCTGGCGCACGGCAAGAACTTTGGCGCGGGCGTAGACCTGTTCGCGGCATGCAAGCTGCGCTACTGCACCCCCGACGCCAGCTTCCGCATGCCGGGACTCAAGTTCGGGCTGGTACTGGGCACAAGACGTTTTCGCAACATTGTCGGCGCCGGCCATGCCCTGTCCATCCTGGGCAGCGCCCGCGGCTTCCAGGCGGAAGAGGCCCTGCGCATCGGTTTCGTGGCCTCCGCCGTGCCCGAGAACGAGTGGGACGGCCTGCTGCGCGACGCTGAACAAACCGCCCTGGCACTCGCCCCCAACACACGCGCCTGCCTGTATGCCGCCTTGGCCTCGAACGACAACGAAGCCGATATGGCGGCGCTGGTCCGCTCGGCCTCCCGGCCCGGATTCAAGCAGCGCATACAACAATACCTGGCGGGATAAGCCCGCCATTCAGGAGAACAACATGCCCTCTGACACGTCATCTGGATTCAACAACCCGGACAAACAGCTGTCCGTCCAGGAACTCGCCGCGCTGATTCCCGACGGCGCCTCGGTGGCCCTGGGAGGCAGCTTCCTGCACCGCGGCCCCTTTGCCTTGGTGCGCGAGCTTGTCCGCCAGAAGAAACAAAACCTTGAAATCGTGAAGCAGTCCCCCGGCTACGATATCGACCTGCTCTGCCGCGCCGGCGTGGCCACACGCGCGCGCACCGGCATCGTCGCCATGGAAGGCAACTTCGGCCTGGCCCCCAACTATCGCAAAGCCATCGAAACCGGGGCGCTCGAACTGGAAGAACACGCCTGCGCCACGCTGACCGCCGGCTTGCGCGCCGCCGCATTCGGCACCCCCTTCCAGCCCTGCGCCGGCATCGACGGCAGCCAGCTGATCGACGTCAATGGCTGGAAGAAACTGGATGACCCCTATGGCAAGGGCGGCCCCGTCTGGGTCATTCCCGCCATCCAGCCCGATGTGGCGGTCATCCATGCCAACGAGGTCGACCAGCGCGGCAATGTCCGCGTACTGGGCACCTCGCACTGGGACCGCATCATGAGCCGATCGGCAAAACGCGTCCTGGTCGTGGCCGAACGCATGGTGGACAGCGAGATCTTCGAACAGCAGCCGGAAGTCACGCTGATCCCCTACTTCTTGGTGCAAGCCTATGCCATCGTGCCGCAAGGCGCATGGCCCGGATCATGCTGGCCGGAATATGAAATCGACTATCCGGCGGTCGAGCGCTACCTGGAGCCGGGCGACGACGCCCTGCACGCCCACCTGGACGCCGCCCCCGAAGCCTTGCAGGAGCATGCCGAATGAACACGACCTGGACCCCGTTTTCGTATATTGTCACCAACCTGGCGCGCTTCATCCGCCCCAATGAAATTACTTTCAGCGGCGTCAATTCGACCATGCCCATGCTGGCCTGCCTGATGGCCAAGCAAGCCTACGACTGGGATTTTATTTACATCAATGTAGCGGGCGGCGTCGACCCAAGCCCTTCCAAGATCCCCATTTCCAGTTCCGATCCCGTGCTTGCCGAGCGCTCCGCGTCCATCTTCGACAATGAAGACTTCTACGACCTGTGCTGCAGGGGCCGCATGGACCTGACCTTCCTGGGCGCCGCCCAGATCGACGGCGAAGGCAATGCCAACAACTCCTGCATCGGCGATTGGCATCAGCCCAAGGTACGCCTGCCGGGCGGCGGCGGCGGCGCCGTCATGCTGCCCACGGCGCGGCGCGCCTGCACCTGGCGCACAGAACATTCCACGCGGACTTTCGTCGAGCAACTGCATTTCCGTACGTCCTGGGGCGGTTTCCACGGCGTGGTCACCCCCATTGCCGTCTTCGTCAAAAAAGAAGGCCGCCTGGCCCTGCAATCGTGGCATCCCGAATCCAGCCTGGACGAAGTCCGGGCGCGCACCGGCTTCCAGTTCGACAGCGAAGGGGCCGCGCCGACCCAGCCGCCGACCCAAAACGAAATCAAGGCATTGGCCGCCCTGGACCCCGACGGCGCGTTCGAGCGCGACGCCGCCGTGGCCTTGCGATAGGAGCCGCCCATGCGCGACGACACCAGCCTGCTGGCCGCCTATCCCTTGCTCTGGCAATCGGAGCAATGGTCGGCGCGCCCCGCCCTGATCAACGCCACCGGCGAAACCGCCGTCCCTTATGGCGTGCTGTATGAACGGGTGGGCGCCATCGCGGGAAGCTTGCGCCAGGCCGGCATCCAGCCCCGGCAACTTGTCGCCCTGGCCATGGAGCGTTCGTCCGACAGCGTGATCGCCCTTCTGGGCATCATGGCCGCCGGCGCCTGCCCCTGCCCGCTGGAACCCCGCTTGACCCAGGAAGAGGTGCGCGACCGCCTGAGCGCCGTCGGCATCAAGGCGGTGCTGCTGGATGCCGCCAACCAGCACAGCCTGGATCTGTGCGGCAGTGTGCAGCGCCTGCGCGTCGACGCCTTGCCCAAGGCCCCGCACTATTGGTCCGACGGCATCCGGCCCGACGATCCAGGCCTGCTGCTGTTCACCTCGGGCAGCACCGGACGGCCCAAAGGCGTCCTGCTCAGCCATAGGGGGTTGCTGAACAACGCCCGGGGCGTGATTTCCATGACCGGACTGACGCCTGGCGACAAACTGCTGCACGTCATGCCGCTGTACCACACCAACGGCTTGAACAATCAGATTTTCAGCCCCTTGCTGGCGGGCGCGCAGGTCGTCCTGGCAGACCGCTTCCGCGCGGCGGACATGCCCACGCTGCTGGACGCGCACCGGCCCACCATCATCACCGGCGTGCCCACCATGTATTCGCGCATGCTCGATCTGGTCTTCGCGCCGGAAGGCCTGGCGGCGCTGCGCTTTGCCCGCTGCGGCTCCGCGCCCATCACCCGGGAACTGCACATCAAGATCGAAGCGCTGCTCAAGTGTCCGCTGCTGGTGTCCTACGGCCTGTCGGAAGCCACCTGCACATCCACCATGAACCCGCCCGGCCAGCGCAAGATCGGCTCCATTGGCAAGGCGCTGCCATTTCAACGGGTATACCTGCGGTCCAGCGACGGCGCCGTCATCGAGCAGCCCGGCATAGACGGTGAAATATGCATCGAGGGCGACAGCCTGATGCTCGGCTATCTGGGCGTCCAGCAAGACGGCATCCTGGAGCCTGCCGCCCCCGTACTGCGCAGCGGCGACCTGGGCCGCATGGATGAAGACGGCTACTTCACCATCACCGGCCGGCTCAAAGACGTCATCATCCGCGGCGGGGAAAACATTTCTCCGGCGCTGATCGAGCAGGCCATCAGCGCCAGCCCCGACGTGCACAGCTGCTGCGTAGTGGGCCGGCCCGACCCCGACCTGGGCGAAGTCCCCGTGGCTTTCGTGGTGTCCGCCGACCCATCCCGGCAAGACAAGGCCGGCATCCAGGCACTGGTCAGCGAACGCCTGTCGCGCATCTACCGGCTGGAAGACGTCTTCTTCATAGACGCCCTGCCCGAGAACTCGGTCGGCAAGATCGACCGGAAAGCCCTGGCGCGTTCGTTGGCGGCAGCGGTTGAATAATGAATGCGGCCAGCCGTTCAGGCTGGCGTCACGCTTAGGCGCAACCCGACTGCGTGAAGTACTTTATGTACTGTGGTAAGCGTCGGGTTCCCCTTATCGGACAAGGCCCGAAACAAAGTCTTCTCGCCCAGCTCCGCCCGGCGTGCGACCTCTGCCATGCCATGCGCCTTGGCAATTTGCCGTAAAGCGACCAACAAGGCGGCTGGATCATCCAATTCGATCACCGCGTCCAGATAGGCAGCCGCCTCGACGGGATCGCGCATCGCCGCCACAGTCGATGCCTCGAAGCTTTTATCACGTGCCATCATTGTTAACCCCGCTTCCGCCAATCATGCAGATACGACAACGCGCGTTTGATCGCCACACGCTGCCCAGACTTGTCACTGCCACAAAGCAGCAAGACAACAGCCAATCCCTGCCGGCTCAAATAGATGCGATAGCCTGGCCCGTGATCGACACGTAGTTCTTGCATACCCCCATACAAGGACTTACAGTCACCAAAATTACCAGCTTCAACACGCGCCAGCCGCGCCCGAATGCGTGCACGGGCTTGGATATCCTTCAAACCGGCCAGCCACTCCTCGAACGGCACACGACCATTGGCCTTCTGATAAGTTTTAAGTGTTATCACAATAGTATCTTAAAAAATACCATTGATACAACACGCAGGCTACTTCCGAACATAGCCAATGAACGGAATGGTCGCTGAGTAGAAACTCAGGTGGTTGTAGGTATCATAGATGATCGCGCCTATTCATCGACCACTCAAGCCCCATGGACCCTCTCGATCGTCAGCTACGCTACTTTCTTAAAATCGCCGAGCTTTCTTCCTTGTCGAAAGCGGCGGAGGAGCTTGATGTCAGCCAATCGGGACTGAGCCGCCAGTTGGCCACGCTCGAAGCCTTCCTGGGGCAGGCCCTGTTCACCCGTACCGGGCGCGGGGTCGCCTTGACCGAAGCCGGCAAAAGACTGCAGCAGGGTACGGCCCAACACTATGCGCAGATCGACACCGCGCTGGAAGCGGCCAAGATCACCGAGGGCGCGCTTGAAGGCAGTTTGCGCGTGGCCGCCATTCATACCCTGAGCCATTATTTCGCCTCTAATCTGCTGACCAAGTTCGTCAGCCAGCACCGGCGGGTGAATCTGTCGGTCATGGCGCGCAGCTCGCCCGATGTGGTCGAGCTGGTGGAAAAGGGCAAAGCCGATATCGGCTTTGTCTATGACTCGGCGGTGGCTTCGGACGCGCTCAGGTCGGTCACGCTGTTCGATGACAAGATGTGCTTTGTGGTGCAAAAAGGGCGCTACCCCATCGATGCACGCATCAATTTGCACGATGCGGATATGGCCCTGGTCGGCTTCCCTGAAGACTATGCCTTGCGCCGCATGCTGAAAAGCGCCGATCTGGACGATGCGGTCGTGGCCGAGGCAAACACCATCGACGCCATGCTGCAATTGGTCTCGCTGGGTATTGGCGGCTGTATATTGCCCGAGCACACCCCATCGCGGCTGCTGGATGATCATGGCCTGACCAAACTGCCCTTGGCCGAACCCCTGCTGCAGCGCCGGGTGGTGGCCATCGTCCGCAGCATGGGCACTGTCCCGCTACTGGCCCAGCAACTGCTGGAGATGGCCATGGGCTTCAGCCAGCCCTAGCCACGGCAGGCGTTCCATCGCCGCAAGGCAGCGCATACCTGCCGCATACCTGTTATGAGCGCTGCTTCATGGTTCTTTGCCGCTCGTATTCCTAGAATTGACGTACATCAAGTTTGGCCGCGCATTGGGCCAAGATGGTGGAATCCAGCATGGGAATACATTATGAACGCACCACTACGAGCAAAAGAATATTTTGACCAGCGCGCAACGTCCGAAATGCAGCAGCATTTCCGGCCGGTCAAGCGCAGCGTGCAGGAAAGCCTGGCCTATACCTGTCGCATCCTGGCCGCCACAGGCCAGGAGGCCGGCCTGGCAGGACAGATCAGTGCACGCTCCGAGCGCCCTGGGTCTTACTGGACACTCCGTTTCGGCCTGGGCTTTGATGAAGCCACCCCCGAAGACTTCATCGAAGTCGGCCCCGACCTTGAAACACTGACGGGGCAAGGCATGGCCAACCCCGCCACGCGCTTCCACCTGTGGGTCTACAAAGAACGCCCCGACGTGAACGCGATTGTGCATGCGCATTCGCCGTGGGTATCCGCCCTGGCCGCCGCGCGGCAACCCTTGGTCATTTCGCAAATGGACATGACCCCCTTCCATGACGACTGCGCCTTCCTGGCCGACTGGCCCGGCGTGCCCATCGCCGACCAGGAAGGCGTGCTGATCTCCGAGGCCCTGGGCGGCAAGCGATCTATTATTCTTGCCCACCACGGCTACCTGACCACAGGCGGCACGGTCGAAGAAGCCACCTACCTGTCGGTGTATCTGGAACGCGCCGCCCGCATGCAAACGCGCGCACGCGTCTACGGACCGCTGACCCCCGTGGCCGATGACCTGGCCAAAGAAGCCCACGACTACCTGCTGAAGCCTTCGATCGTCAAAGGCACGTTCGATTACTGGTGCCGGCAAGTCGATAGCGGCAAGCCGATTGCGGGCGCGGCCAGTCAGTAGGCCCAACCGCCAGGCGATGCCCGCCGGAACAAGAAACCGCATGAACGCCCGGGCATATACAAAACAACCATTACATTCACCTCCTGGAGGAGACAATGTCTTCTATACAATCCAAGCCCGCTGCGGCCACGCACGGCACGCGCTCACGCCGGCAGTACGTCACCGCCGGCATTGCCAGCATGATGGGCACCACCATCGAGTGGTATGACTTCTTCCTGTACGGCACCGCCGCCGCGCTGATCTTCAACAAGATCTTCTTTCCCGAGTTCGACCCCTTGATGGGTACGCTGGCAGCCTTTGCCACCTATTCGGTCGGCTTCTTCGCCCGTCCGCTGGGCGGCATCATTTTTGGCCACTTCGGCGACAAGGTAGGACGAAAGTCCATGCTGTTGATCACGCTGGTCATGATGGGGGTCCCGACGATCTTGATCGGGCTGATCCCCTCATACGAGACCATAGGCTATTGGGCTGCCGTACTACTCGTGCTCATGCGCTTCCTGCAAGGCGTTGCGGTAGGCGGCGAATGGGGCGGCGCGGTGCTGATGGCCGTCGAGCACGCCCCCGATGGCAAGAAGGGCTTCTTTGGCAGTTTGCCGCAAGCAGGCGTCGCGCCAGGGCTGATTCTTTCATCGCTGGCCATGGCCGCGGTCGCCAGCATGCCCGACGAAGCCATGCTGGCGTGGGGCTGGCGCATTCCGTTCCTGGCCAGCGTGGTCTTGCTGGCGGTGGGGTGGTTCATCCGCGTCAAGGTCGCTGAATCGCCCGACTTCGAAGCCATGGAGCAAGCGGGCAAGAAAACCGACGTGCCCATTCTGACGGTACTGAAGAAACACCCGAAAGATGTCTTGCTGGTGGTCGGCGCGCGCCTGGCCGAAGTCACCTGGTTCTATACCGTCGTGACATTCGCCTTGGCATACGCCACCGGCACGCTGGGCGTTGAAAAAACCATCATGCTGGACGCCATTATCTGGGGCGCCCTGCTGGCTTTCTTTACCATGCCTTTGTTCGGCATGCTGGGCGACCGCATCGGCCACAAATGGGTATTCATGCTGGGCGCCATCGGTATCGGCCTGTTCAGCACCTACTTCTTCGACCTGCTGGGCACGCGCCAGGAAGCATGGATCACCGTCGCCATGGTGGTCGCGGTAGGCGTTGTCTATGCCTGCCTTTACGGACCGGAAGGCATTTTGTTCTCGAACCAGTTCCCGTCTGAAGTGCGCTATAGCGGCATCTCGCTGGCGGTGCAGGTATCCGGCGCGATCGGCGGGGGCATGGCGCCCATCGTGGCAACCTGGCTATTGGCCGCCGGCGACGGCAGCCCGCACTATATTGTCTGGTACCTGACCGGATTGGGCGTCATTGCCTTCCTGAGCGCATGGCGCATGCGATCCAGCCCCCCGCTGGTGCGCATCGAACCCGAACTATCCGGGCAGCACGCATGAACCGCATCGACTACTACTTCTGGATCAATTCGGATTGGGCCTACCTGGGGGCCGATCGGCTGGAAGCCCTGGCCGCCCGCTACGATGTCGGCATCCGCTACAAGCCCGTAGACCTGCTGGATGTCTATGCGCGAACGGGCGGGATTCCGCTGGGGCAGCGCTCGCCCGAGCGGCAAGCCTATCGCCAAGCAGAGCTGAAGCGATGGATACGCCGGCTAGGCATACCCCTTAACATCACGCCGCGCCATATGTGCCCCAACGGCGACCTGGCCTCGCGCTTCACGATCGCGGCCGATCAGTTGGGCTTGAACGTGGCCGCCCTGTACAAGGCGATTCTGGCCGCCGAATGGTGCCACGAGCAAGACATCGCTGACGCGGACGTCCTGCTGGCCGTCGCGGCAGCGCTGGACTTGCCTGGCGAACGCATCATGCAAGCCGCGCTGACGGACAAGGCGAACGCCCTTTACCGGCAATACACCGACGAAGCCGTGGCACAGGGCGTATTCGGCTCGCCCACTTATGTGTTCAACGGGGAACTGTATTGGGGTCAGGATCGGCTTGAGTTCCTGGAAGCGTCGGTGGCCCAAGCGCAAGCGGCAACAACCCATTAGCCATCCGGCGTGACCCACACGCCAAAAGCGGCTGACGTTTGCGTGTCAGCCGCTTTTTTTCGCTACTGGGGCGGCGCCAGGCCGCCGCGGCGCAATCGCTTATTCGGCCTGGATGCCGGCTTTTTCGATGACCTCGCGCCATTTCAGCGTTTCCGACTCGATGTATTCCTGAAGCATCTGCGGCGTCGTTCCTTTGATGGTGACCGCCTTGGCTTCCAGCTTGGCGGCGGTTTCGGGGTCCTTCAACACCTTGAGCAAAGCATCGCTCAGGACCGCCACGCGGTCGGCCGGGATATCGGCCGGCCCCATGACGCTGACCCAGGCATCCACGCTCATGCCCTTGACGCCCAGCTCATCGGCCGTAGGCACGTCGGGCAGCTCCTTGATGCGGCTGGTACTGGTAATGGCCAGCGCCTTGATCTTGCCTGACTGCACCAGCCCCAATGCGGCGGGCAGATTGTCGAACGCCATGTCAACGTGGCCGCCCATCAGCGCCGTCAAGGCCGGGCCGCTGCCGCTATAGGGGATGTGCTGCAAGTCAGCCCCCGAAAGAATCTTGAAGTACTCCCCCGTCATGTGCGGCGACGTACCCGCGCCCGGCGTCGAGAACGTCATGGGTTTCTTCTTTGCATCGGCGATCAGGTCGGCCAGGCCGGTATAGCCGGAGTGTTCATTGACCAGGATCAGGTTGGTATAAAACCCCACCTGGCCAATCATGGTGAAGTCCTTGATGGGGTCGAAATCCATCTGCTTGCGCAGCATGGGATTGATCACATTGGTCGCTACTGTCCCCAGGAAAATGGTGTAGCCATCAGGCTTGGCGCGGGCCACCGAGCCGGCGGCCACGATGCCCCCGGCGCCCGCCCTGTTTTCCACCACCACGGTCTGCCCCAGCTCCTTGCCCAGGCTATCCGCCAGAATCCGCGTCACGATATCGGTGGACCCGCCCGGAGGAAAGCCCACCACGAAACGAATAGGCTGGCTGGGATAGGCAGACTGGGCCGCCGCTACGCCGCCCATGCCAACCGCCATCACGCATGCCAAACCAGATAACAACTGCTTGAGTTTCATGTTCATGTCTCCCTCTAAGGATGCTTGCCAAGCAAGGTGTCGACAATCAGCCGCTTGTTGACCTTGCCCAACTCATTTTTCGGAAAATGATCCATCACATGGATCGCCTTCGGGGTACGGACCGAGCCCAGATGCTGTTTGCCGAATGCAATCAGCTCCGCGGCCTGTACATGTGCCCCAGAAATCGGGACAACGGCCATTTCGACCCGCTCGCCCCAAAGTTCGTCGGCAACGCCGAACACCATGCACTCGGCAACGTGTTCGTGCTGCGCATACACTTCTTCCACATCAGACGGGTACACATTGAACCCGCCGGTAATCACCACATCCTTGGAGCGTCCCTTGATAAACAGGAAGCCGCGCTCATCCACATAACCCAGATCGCCGGTATGGAACCAGCCGTCTTTCAATACGGCGCGCGTCTGTTCCGGCATATTCAGATAGCCCGACATCAGCAAATCGCCGCTGACAACGATCTCGCCCAGTTCATTCGGTTTCCTGCTGATCCGCCCCTGGGCATCCACGACCGCCACACAGGCCAATGGGCCAATGCGTCCGGCGCTGCCCAGGTTTTCGGGCATAGCCCCTTCCGCCCCCGTCAACCCGGCCATAATCACCGGCGCCTCGGTCAAGCCGTAGGTTGCCCCCAGCACCGGGCCGAACTGCGCAATCGATTCCTGAATGACATTGACCGTGCAGGGCGCGCCCCCGTACAGCAGATTCTTCAGGAAAGGAAACTCCGTCCTGTCCGCCTTCTGCACTTCCAGCAACTTGTACAGCAAGGTGGGCGGTACCCAGGTCGACGTCGCCCGCTGCGCCTGCAACACGCCGTGCAAGTCACCCGCCGCAGGCTTGTTCATGACGACCAGGCAGCCCCCCGCCCCCAGCACCGGCAGTACAAAAGTACCCGCGCCATGCGTCATCGGCGGCGCTACTACAAAACGCTCGTCACGGTCAAAGCCATACACCATCATCAAGGAAGCGACCATGGTGTTGATGCAGCGGAAGGATTGCAATACAGCCTTGGGGGCACCCGACGAGCCGCCGGTGAACTTGATCGCAACGGTTTCGGCCAAGTCCACATGCGAGCGGACTGGCACCGCCGCGGCGTATCGGCCAACCAATCCGGCCACGGTTTCTGCTTGGTCCGACGCTACGGTGCTGATCCGCAACCCCTGGTAAGAAACCAGCAAGCCCTCGTAGGCCGGGTCGCACAGCACCAGGTCGGGCCGGACGCAGGCCAACTGGCGCGCGATGTCTTTTTCCACCAGGGTCGGCGTCAGGGGCACCAGAACGCCCGCGCTGGCATAGGTCGCCAGTATGCCCATCAACATTTCAATCGAGTTGCCGGCCAATATGGCCACCACCGGGCGCCGCTTGCCCGTCAAGTCCTGGAATGCTGCCGCCAAGGCGCAAGACTGCGCCAGCAGCTCACCATGGGTCAGGCTTCTACCGGAACCCGGCTCGGTCACGGCACAGCGCTGCGGCGACAGCCTTGCGCCCCGCAGGAAAAAATCGAATGGCTGCATGCTAGTCCCGCTTGTTGCTCAATACAGTGACCACTGCCGCCGCGTCTTCATGCTTCAGAAAGCCGCCGCCATTCTCCGCCACGGCAATGCGCGCACCCGCCACCTGGCGCGCACCCGCCTCGTGCCGCAACTGCATCACCAGCTCATGCATTTGCACCAGACCCGTCGCCGCAATGGGGTGGCCTTTGGACACCAGGCCGCCCGACACATTCACCGGCGTCCTGCCCCCCAGGCTGGTGTGGCCGGCCTCGGTATGCGGCCCACCCTGGCCGCGCGCGCACAGCCCCAGATTCTCGATCTGCAGCACTTCGGCAAAGCTGGATGCATCATGCACTTCGACCACGTCGATCTGTTCGGGCGCAATGCCCGCCATCTGATACGCGCGCCGGGCCGCCAGGCTGACACAATGCTGGTCCATGTCCAGCACATCGCGATGCACCGTGCTGGACACCCCCATGCCCTGGATGCGGATGGCACGCCCGCGATTACCCGCCGTCAGCGCCCTTTCGCTGGACAGCACCACCGCAGCCGCGCCGTCCGAGATGGGCGCGCACATGGCGCGCGTCAAAGGCCAGGCGATCTCCGGGCTTTCAAGCACGTCTTGAACCGACATGTCTTTCTGGTACTGCGCCAGCGGATTCATGGTCGAGTGCCTGTGGTTCTTGGCCGCGGCGCAGGCGATCTGTGCCTGGGTGGTTCCGTACATGCGCATATGCTGGCGCGCCATCGCAGCATAAATATCCATGAAAAAACTTTGCGTGTTCCAGGCACCCGGCGAATTCAAGCGCTCACGGATTTCAGGGTCCGTTTCCAGATCGCAGAAGAAATCCCACGTTTCCTTCAGCAGATGAATATCGGTGCCTCCGAAAAAGGCATTCATCATCTCGGTCTTTTTCTCGGGATAAAACATTTTCTCTGTCCCGACCACCAGCACCGTATCGAACATGCCCGAGGCAATCGCCAGATAGGCGTTGAACAGGCCCGAGCTGCTGCTGGCGCAAGCGTTCTCGATATTGAAGACAGGGATGCCGCTGAACCCCATGGCATGCAAAGCGCACTGCCCGCGTATGGAATTCTGGCGCTCCATCTGACCCTGCCGAACGTTGGAAAACCAGGCCGCCTGCACATCGTCAAGCGCATAGCCGCCGTCCGCCAGCGCCAGGTTCACCGCCTGCGCAGTCAATTGCTTAACGGAAAGTTCCGGGTGGCGGCCCAAGGGCGTGTGGCCGATGCCAGTGATATAGACACTCATTGCAAACCATAAATTACGTGATCGATGAGGGCTTATTCTGGACCTGAACTTCGCGGGAACCCACCCCCACTTACCCCGAGGTTTCGGTGTAAAGTTCCAGCATACGAAACCTTTTACACCGCATCTATATAAAAACAGACAACCATGGCAACTCTTACAAGCGTGCAAAAAGCCATTCGGGTCCTGAAGGCGATCGAGCAGCACCACGAAAGCGGCATGCGCCTGGTGGACCTTTGCACCGCGCTGGCACTGGAAAAACCCACCGCCCTGCGCCTGGTCACGCAGCTGGTCCACGAACAGCTGGTGGCGCGGCACCCGCGCAACAAACGCTACTACCTGGGCGCGTATTGCCGGCAACTGGGCGAAACGCTGCAGGCGCACTCATCGCTATCGGCGCGCTATTCCCCCCTGCTCAAACGCATTTCGGCCCGCAGCGAAGATGCTTCGTTCCTGGTGGTCGTGCAAGACCTGGACACCTTGTGCATCGCCCGCGAAGCGGGCACCTACCCCATCCAGGCGCTGGCTATCCCGGTGGGCAACCGCCAGCCCATAGGCGTTGGCGCCGGCGGACTGGCCATGCTGGCCGACCTGGACAACGACACCACCGAGCACTACCTGCGCGCCAACCGCGCCCGATTCCTGAAGTACAAATCGCTGAAGCTGGACGAGCTGCGGATGCGCATTGAAAAAGCCAGGAAGAAAGGCTATGCCGTCATCGGCAGCCACGCCGTCAGCCGCGTGGTGGGCGTAGGCGTCACCCTGAAGAACAGGGAAGAAGAAATTGTGGGCGGCATCAGCGTGGCCAGCCTGGACAACCGGATGACGCAGAAACGCCAGGAACTGGTCGCCCGCATCATCAAGGAAGAGATTGCGGTTTTTCTGGATAAGGAGGATGTGAAAAAGGCTTGAGCGCCGCCGCCCTGGACGCTCAAACCAGTTGTGACAACTTTTCCCGGAGGGCGGCGGGGATAGGCGCCGGCCTTCTTGTTGAGCGATCGACGTAGACATGAACGAAATGGCCCTGGGCGGCGGGCGCCGACTCGCCCTGCTTGAACACCGCCAGTTCATAACGGACACTGCTCGTGCCCAGGCGCGCTACTTTGAAGCCCACTTCCAGCTCATCGGGAAACGCCAGCGAGGCGAAATAGGTGCAGCCCGTTTCCACCACCAGGCCAATGAAATCGCTGCCGGCAATATCAAGCATGCCCATATCGATCAGGCAACGATTCACCGCCGTGTCGAAGAAGGAGTAGTAAGTCACGTTATTCACGTGCCCGTACACGTCGTTGTCCATCCATCGGGTGGTAATGGGGACAAAGACCTTGAGCTCGTCCCGGGTGATGGTTTTCTTTTCGTGCATGCGTACTATTGACTCGTCACATGCTCAAAGGGCGTGATTTTGGCCAGCACGCCTGCCAGCACGTCTTTGGCCACCTCGGTGTCGTAGGCGACTTGGGCGCGCAGCCAGTAACCGTCAGATAAACTGAAAAACCGGCATAGGCGAAGATCTGTGTCGGCGGTGACAGCACGCATACCCTTAACGATCTCGTTGATACGCCGCGCAGACACACCGATCTCTTTAGCCAAACGATATTGGCTAATACCCATGGGGATCAGAAATTCCTCTTGCAGTAGCTCGCCCGGCGTAACCGGCGCAATTTCACGAACCATGATCCGCTCCTTTCAGTGGTAGTCGACTATTTCCACATCGTATGCCCGCCCATCTTGCCATTTAAAGCATATCCGCCATTGATCGTTGATACGAATGCTGTATTGACCTTTGCGGTTGCCCTTTAATGCCTCCAGGCGATTCTGGGGTGGAATACGCAAATCGTCCAACCATAACGCGATTTCCATCTGCCGCAGCTTACGCGAAGCTACCCGTTCAATGTTAACGAAACGTGCAACCCGCCTACCTGCATGCAGTGCTTCGGTGTCGAAGCATTTAAACGATTCGATCATGCCAACGCGATCTCACGAAAATAATAACGCGATACGTTATTAACGTCAAGCGTTATTAATAATGATATCTAAACGCGGCCCCCTGCGCTACGAAAAGTCGTACGCAAAAAGACCGGGCTCATTGTAAGCAGCATATCCCGCTTGTCGGCACGCCCCACTACAACAAAAGTCATAGGGTAAGAATACGCATTATCGAAAATGACCTTCATAAACGGCATCAGCCACCTAATCATTCACGACGAACTGGACTTTCCCGGCCTGGCCAGAAATCGCCGTGGCAAATGCTTCGTCAAAGCGATCCAAGGGAAACTCATGTGTGACGATGCGGTCCAACGCCGGGATCAGCGCTGGCAGCAGCGCAATCGTGTCCCGCCAGGTTGTGTGAAGACGCCGGCCATAAATGCCCCGTATAGCCACCTCTCGCAAGATGACATGCCGCGACAGATCCAGGCTGACCGCTGCCTCCGGCAGGCCCGCCAGCACAAGGTTTCCTCCCGGCTTAACCGCGGCCAATGCAAGCCCGATGCCCGCCTGGTTTCCGCTGGTATCCACTGCCGCATCCACGCCGCCCTCCTGGGCGTTGCGGCGCAGTTGCGCGTCGGCGTCCTGCGCGCGCGGATCAATCAGAACATCCGCACCCACGGCCTTGGCCAGTTCCAACCGATGCGGCGCCAAGTCCATGGCGATGATGCATGCAACGCCAACGGCCTTGGCCGCCGCGATCGCCAACAGTCCGATAGGCCCGCATCCAACCACCAGTAGTTGGCCAGCCTCCGCCTGGGATTCCTGCACCGCCCGCACAGCAATTCCTAAAGGCTCCATCAGACATGCGTACTTATGAGGCAAGTCAGCCGGCAAAACACGCAGGAGCGGAGCGGGCACGACGGCAAACTCGGCAAACGCGCCGCAATCGAGCCTGCTGAATACTTGCAGGTTCAAGCACGTATGGCCGCGATCAGCCGCACACTGGCTGCAATGGCCGCATGCAAGATGCGTCTCGGCCGCCACCTTGTCGCCGATATGGATATCGGCCGCATCCGGGCCTCGATCCAAGACAATGCCGCTGAACTCGTGACCCAGCGCAAACGGCGGTTTGTAGGCCTTTGCCGCCCAGGCGTTCCAGCCGATGATATGCAAGTCAGTGCCGCAAATAGCGGCCCGGCTGATGCGCACCAGCACGTCATCCGCGCGTAGCGGGCGCAGTGGCCGGCGCGCCATGCTCACGCCGCCCGGCCCCGGCGCTTCTTTCATCAAGATGGCGTAATCCAATGCAGCGGAAAAGCTCATCACATTCAGTCCACTCTGATCTGAGCGAACTCAGCCACCTTCTTCCAGACTTCGGCGTCCTCCCGGATCTGGGTGGCCATTTCTTCAGACGTGCCGGTGGAAACGCTGGCCCCCAACGCCTCGAGCCTTTCCTTTATATCTTTCCGCGCCAAGGTGCGCTGTATGGCGGCGTGCAAGGTCGCCTGAATATCTGCCGGCAGATTGGCGGGCGCCATGATGCCATTCCAGAAGTCGGGCGCATAGCCTTTGACGCCCAGCTCGTCGAAAGTCGGTAGATCGGGCAGTTGCGGACTACGTTCAGTCCCGGCAAGACCGATAGCGGTCAGTTGGCCCGCCTGGATGAATGACATCGCTGACGGCAAGGCATCAAGAATCATAGGCACCTGACCGGCAATCACATCGCTCAAGGCAGGACCGGAGCCACGGTAGGGAATATGCGTGACCTTCAAGCCAGTCATCATCTTGAACTGTTCCATCGCCAGATTGGTCGCCCCGCCTGCCCCAGAACTGCCATAGCTATATTGGCCCGGGTTGTCCTGCAACAAACGCATGAATTTTGAATAGGTGTTGCCCTCGAACTTGGGATTGACCGCAATGACCCCGGGAAAGCTCGTCAGCTTGGCGACGGACGTAAAGTCTTTAAGGATGTCGTAGTCCAAGTCCCTGACCGCCGAGTTCGTGCCATGGGTACTGACGTTCATCAAGCCTATGGTATAGCCGTCAGGGGTCGCACGCGACAGCTCGCGCGCACCGATCGCACCGCCCGCGCCGCCACGGTTGACCACCACAATGGGCTGCCCCAGTTCCCGAGCCATGCCTTCGGCGACGATGCGCCCCACCACGTCCGTTGTCCCGCCTGGGGCAAAGGGGATCAACAAGCGTATCGGCTTGTCGGGATACGCCGATTGCGCCAGCGCGTTACTGCCGAACGCGGCCACCGCCAAGCCCATACCAGCCGCCAACACCTTTCTGCGGATAATGTTCAACTTTGTCATGATGTCTCCTCTTGATGGACCGATGATTCAAACGGGGCGATCGCCCTTATTGACTTTGAGCGTACGGTTGTCCACCGCCGGCAACATACGCGCGGGGTCCCGGGTTACGACAATGTCCAGTACGGTCGGGCTGGTCTTATTGGCAAACCCTTTCTCGAACGCGGCGGCCAACTGTTCCGGGTCTTCTACGCGGATGCCCAGGCAACCCATGTTGTTGGCGATATCGGCGTAGTTCATTTCGTGCAGATCGGACGACTGGTAATTACCGGCGCCATACACTGAATGCTGCAGCGCTTTGACATAGCCCGAAGCGGCATTATTGAAAACGCATAGTACGAAGTTGGCGCCCAGGCGCTTGGCGGTCTCCATTTCACCCATGGTCATGTTGAAGCCGCCATCGCCCGTCAAAGACACCACCACACGGTCGGCCCCCGCGCCAATCTTGGCGCCGATACCGCCAGGCACGCCGTAGCCGATCGAGGCAAACCCGCGGTCAGCCACGAAATGGCGGCCTGCTTGCTTGGTGTCGAACAGCAAAGCGCCCCAATGCGCGGCAAACCCGCCATCGGCTACCAGCACCGCGTCGTGGGGCAGGATGCGATTGAGCTCGCCCATGATGCGGCCAATATTGATCGGTGTTTCCTTGGATGTCGTACGATCCTTGGCGGTCTCGTTCCATTTCTTCATCTTCACCGGGAGTTCCGCCAGATAGCCTTCACGCGAGGCCAGCCGCTGGCGGCCATCGCCCAACGCCGCCGAAATATCCTCGAGCGCCAGCCGCGCGTCGCCGACCAATGCAATATCCGCTTTGGTGGTGCGCCCGATTTCCTCGGCAAGCACATCGATGTGAATCAATGGCGTGGCCGGGGGAATGATGGTGAATCGCTTGGTGGCCACCTCGCCCAGCTTGCAGCCCACGACGATCAGGCAGTCCGACGTTGCAATCAGTTCGTTGGCAATCCGGTCGTAGCGACCGAATACACCCGCCGATAAAGGATCGGTGCAGGCGATCGCGCCCTTGCCACTCATCGTATGCGCTACCGGAATGCCTTCGTTGCGCGCCAGGGTCAACAAGGCATCGGATGCCTGCGAAATGTGAATGCCGCCCCCGACCAGCAGCAGGGGACGCTTGGCGCCGGCGATCAGCTTGGCGGCTTGCTCGACATCCTGCCCGGCCGGGCGAGTACGCCGCGACTGGAAACCCACGGTCGCCGGATCCGTGAACAAGTCCGCCTCGTCAAACTCATACTCGCCATGCGAGATATCTTCCGGAACGGCGATCACTACAGGGCCGGGACGGCCCGACGTCGCGACCGCAAAAGCACGGCGCACATGCTCTGGAATACGCTGAATCGCCTCGACGCGAATGACTTCCTTGCAAACCGGCCGCAACACTTCAAGCTGGCGGGCCTCTTGGGTCATGTTCTTCCAGGCATGATCGCGATGCGCGTCGGCCACAATCGCCACAATGGGGATGCCGGCGTTGAACGATTCGGCCAGGCCCGTCACCAGGTTGGTGGCCCCCGGCCCCAAGGTGGCATCGACCACCCCTACCCTGTTGCTCACGCGCGCGTAAGCGTCTGCGGCAAAAATACCGCAACGTTCGTCGTTGATCAGCGTATGGCGCAAGCCGAGAGAACGGCATGCCTCGTAGAAAGGCAGCAACTGGAAGCCGCCCATGCCAAACAAGGGGCCGACTTCATAGCGGCTGAGCATTTCAGCCACGGCAGCGCCGCCGCTCAACAGGTGTTTCTGGGGGGTAGTCATTGAGTTTCCTTTTTTGATAATCGGATTAAGTTCCAGCCTTCGCCACCGGCCCATTGGCCAGCAGCCGAAGCACAAATTCTTGGGTAGCCATCCCCAGTACGCCGCCATGCATCACGGCAGTGTCATTCAGGGCAGAGATGACCCCGGTTTCATAACTGGACTGGCTATCGCCGATGCACGCCGTCCAGGCACTGACGCAGGCTGCGGGGATTCCGCGCTGGTCCAGCGCCGGCAGCCTGGAGAGGCCCGCATTGTCCGCGCCGCGATCCGCATCGTTGAAGACAATGGCCCCCACATCGAACCGGACAGCGGAAAGCGGGTCATCGCCAAGCAGGCCCCCATGCGAGCCGCACACAATGATTTGCCCCGCATCAGCCTGAGTGATCAGCGAGTTCGAGTCGGCCAAGACTACCCGCCCCGCTTCCGGCAGGACGATTGTGTTCCGATGCTCGGCGACGGCAAGCAGCGATGTATCAGGCATAGACGCCGGTGGCGTGCCCTTGGCCAACTGTTCAAGCGCCTGACGGCAGGAATCGCCCACGCACACGCCCAAGGCTGCAGCACTTGGATTCACATAAGAGATCAGGCCGCGTGCATAACCATCTTGCCCGCTTCCGATGCGCGCCGTGCGGTGGCCAATGGTGGCGGCAGGCACGCCGAAAGATTCCAGCATGGCCAGCGATGCTATGCCAGCCTGGCGCAGACCCACGCCCGCGTCGCACAGAATGACCGAGCGCAGGCCTGACCGCAGCGCCAACATCCCCGAAAAACGGCCGCCGTGCGATGCGCAATATGCAACCGCATGGCCGGCCTTGGCCGGTACCTTGGTAATGCTATCGAGGATTAAAATTTCTGCTGCCATACCGTTTAACGGAATATTTGTTCTGTTGTGTTTTATTATAAGTAGCCTATGGGATAATTTCAAGAGACGACAGATCAAGATGAAGGCAAAGCAAATCACATGAAGAATCCAAGCAGCAGCATGGCGCCGAGCGCAGCCGACCGGGGCGGCGAGCATCAGAACCTTCGCCGCATGAGCCTGGCGCTTGATGTCCTTGCGAATGCGCCTCATGGACTCAGATTGGCGGAAATCGCCGCCCTGACCCAATTGGGCAAGACGACGGTGCATCGTTTGATGACTGGGCTCGTGGACCTGGGCTGGGTCGACCAGGTCGAAGAAGACGGCAGCTATGTGCTTGGATTTCGTCCGCTGACCCTGGCCCTGGCCGCTGCCGACAGGTACAGCCTGGCGCGGCTGTCGGCGCCCAGGCTGCAGCAAATAGCCGATATCACGGGGGACACCGTCTATTTGAGCCTGGGTTCGGGCACGGATGCGGTATGCGTGGCAAGGTATGAAGGGGATTTTCCTGTCAAGACACTTACCCTGTCTGTCGGGGCGCGCAGGCCGCTAGGCGTCGGCGCAGGCAGCCTGGCGCTCCTGGCCTTTCAGGACGAGCAGGCCGTGTCGCAAACACTTGCCCGGAACGCGGACGCACGAGCCCGCTATCAAATCAGCGACGCCACCTTGCACCGGCTGATTGCCGAAGCCCGCAATCGTGGCTACGCCCTGAATGACGGCATGCTGGTCAGCGGCATGAGCGCTATCGGGGTTCCCATCCGCGCATCGAATGGACGCCCTATCGCCGCCATCAGCGTGGCAGCCATATCATCCCGGCTGGACGGCGGCCGGCAACAAGAGGTCGCGCGCCTGCTTCAAGAGGCCGTCGACGATATCGAATCAAGGCTGCAGGCCGTTGTGGACTTTTCCGCATTGGGCGCAGACTGAGCATCACCGCATAACCCCTTACGGTGGAACGGCCCCTGCGCATCGCGCGTCCGGTGCGAACTGAACGCGCCTGCTCCATCCATCCAAACCAACACCAATACCAGAACAACCACGCTCGTGCGAAAGCATAGGCAAGGGCCGGCTGCGGCCGCATCTATCTCATTAAACGAGATGCTAAAACACACCAAACGATATATTTTAAGGGTAAGCCCTAATTCAAGACATTTTATATCGATAGATAATATGCATCGTCTCATTAAAAAATACGTAGCCCAGCATAATGACTCCAGACTTACCTGCAGCAGATATCGCCGGCGCCCTTGATTCGCAGGGCGGCAACGGCAGTGCTTCACCCACCCAAAGCCTTGACCGTGCAATGGCTTTGCTGGATGCGGTGGTGAACCATGCCGTACAGGGTGTTTCCCTTAGCGTGCTGTCTACGGAAACAGGCCTGAGCAAACCGACGGCGCACCGCTTGCTGACCGGCCTGCGCAACGCCGGCATGGTCGATTACCACCCAGACCATCGTTTGTTTTTCCCCTCATTCAAGCTGTACAGCATGGGCCAAGCTGCGGGCGCCCGTTTTGATGTCATCCAGTTGGCGGGCCCCAGCCTGGGCAGGATAGCGTCGGCAACGGGCGATACCGTCTACCTTGCTATACGCAGTGGTGATTTCGCAGTGTGCGTTGCGCGTGAGATTGGCGCTTTTCCGATCAAGACACTGACATTGAACGTAGGCGACCAACGGCCGCTGGGTCTAGGGTCCAACAGCATGGTGTTGCTGGCCGGCCTGAACGATGACGAATGCGAGCGCGTTATCGCGCGTCACAGCGAAGAACTGGCCACGCACCCGAATTTTGATCCAGCGTCAGTGCGTCATTACATTGCCCGCACCCGGCTGGACGGCTATGCATTGAATGAAGGGCTGATGCTGCCTGAAATGTCGGCAGTCGCCATGGGGATCCGTGGCCCGGGCGGAACAATAGATGCCTCGATTTCAGTGGCCGCCATTACGTCGCGCATGCAGCTTCCCCGCCGTGATTCGATCGTGACGCTGCTGCGGCGCGAAATCCAGCTGATAGAAAGCCAAATGGCCATTCGGTCACCTGAGTTGCCGCATAGCGTTTGAACGCACCGCCGGCATTCTGGACAGCCCCCCCTTACCAAACATAGCTGCCTATATGAATCTTTCTATACGGACGTCTCAGGCTGCTCGTCGACACGGCAATCGCATTGCCATTGTCGATGGCGACAGGCAATGGACTTATCTTGAATTTGAACAACTGGTCGATCAATTGGCCAGCGGCCTGGCTGACACCTTCCCTGCAGGCTCGCGTATTGCCGTCATGATGACGAATCGAGCCGAAGCCATCATGCTGCAGTTTGCGCTGGAGCGGGCCAACTTGGTGAGAGTCCCGGTCAATTTTCGCTATACCGCGCATGAGCTTGCCAAGCTGGCGACGCATTGTTCCGCCGCCGCCGTACTGCATGATGGCCCCTGCGCCCTTGTCGTGCAGTCGGCGAAGCTGGACCCGGCAACCCGGAAGATCCAGGTTGACGACCATAACGCAGCGTGGATGCAGCTACGGAATCACAAGGTCACGCCGCAGCGATTGCACCTTGCCACGCCCGATACGCTGGCCAGCATCAATTACACCTCTGGCTCGACCGGCGCCCCCAAGGGGGTCATGCTGTCGCACGGCAACTGGGCGGCGGTATATCGCAACATGCTGATAGATCGCGGGCTGCGCGCCGACGACGTCGTCGCCTACGTCGGGCCGTTAACCCATTCCAGCGGCAGCTACCTGGCCCCCTGGTATTGGTGCGGCGCCCGCAATGTCATTGTCACACCGTCAACGCCCGCCCGCTTGCTGGATTTGATAGAGCAAGAGCACGTCACCGCCTTTACCTGTGTTCCAACTTTTCTGACCAAGCTGCTCGCCCAGCCAGGCATTGCGCAGCGGGATTTAAGCAGCTTGCGCTTGGTAGGTTACGGCGCGGAAGCCATGCCGGCCAATACCCTGGAGCGTGCCTGGGCGCTGTTCGGCCCGGTCTTGTGGCAGAACTACGGCCAGACTGAAGCCATGATGACCTGCGCGCATTTGTCGCCGCAAGACCACATGCATATGGATGAAAGCGGCCAGCCGGCCTTCCGGCACGGCTTCATTGGCCGCCCTTACACCTTTGTGGAAATCGTCTTGCGCGATGAACAAGGCCAGCCTGTGCCCTCGGGGCAAGTAGGCGAGCTGACGGTTCGAGGGGAACATGTCATGCAGGGGTATTGGGAGCAAGCCGATGCGACCGCGAAAACGATACGGGACGGCTGGTTATGGACGGGCGATCTAGCCGTCGCCGACGATCAAGGACTCCTGCGTTTGGTGGGCCGCAGCAAAGACATGCTGATTTGCGGCGGCTTCAACATTTACCCCAGCGAAATTGAGCTGCTGCTGACCGGCCTGGATCATGTGCGCGAGGCGGCTGTGATCGCGCGGCCAGATCAAGCGTGGGGCGAGGTCGCCGTGGCTTTCGTGGTGGCAGAGCCTGAAAGCACGTGGACACATGCCTCGCTGGCCGCGGCATCGCGCGCCATCTTGGGCATCAAGACACCCAAGGCCTGGCATCTGGTTCCCGAGCTGCCTAAAACGGGCAACGGGAAAATCGACAAACGTGAATTGCGACGGCTGGATGCGCAGTCCCTGTTGCAGGAAAAGGAGACAGCACAATGAGTCAGGCAATAAGCGGCGCGACGCGCATTGGAACAGCAAGGCGCGAAGTCGTGGTTTGCGCCATGGCGCGCTCACCGTTCGGACGCTTCGACGGCATGCTGGCGCCACTGACCCTGCCAGAGCTGGGCGCACAAGTGATCGATGCGCTGCTGGTGCGTGCCGGGGTCGAGCCGGACGCCATCGAGGCGCTTTATGCCGGCATAGGCCTGGCTGGCGGCGCCATGCTGACCGCCACCCGGCAAATGCTATTGCGTTCCGCCTTGCCCGAAACACTGCCCTCGGTCGGCATAGACCGCGCGTGCTGCTCCGGCATCACCGCCATTAGCCAAGCCGCTCGCGATATTGCGTCAGGCATGCAGAATGCCGCCATCGCGGGCGGGATGGAAAGCCTGTCGAACATGCCCCTTTACTTACCCAGGCGGCATGGGGTGCGTCCCGGCACGGTGCAGCTATCCGACCCATTGATCCTAGGCGGCGCAACGGTGGACCGGCCCATTGCTGCGTACTCCGGCGAAGAGGCTCTGCGTTTCGGCGTGGATCGAAGCCAACAGGACATATGGGCTGCCAATAGCCATGCCCGCTACTACGCCGCCCAGGCGCAGGGACGCTTCAATGCGGAAATCGTGCCTATCGCGGTGCCTGGCGCCGACGGCGGGCAGACGGTGTCAGTGGACGAAGGCCCGCGCCGCGACAGCACACCGGAAAAACTGGCCCGCCTTAAAACCGTATATGGCAGCCCCACGATCACGGCGGGCAACGCCCCCGGGCTGAGCGACGGCGCTGCATTCCTGCTATTAGCCACGCGCGAGTTTGCCCAGGCCAATGGCTGGCCCATTCTTGGCCGCATCGCCGCTTGCGCACAGGTCGCCGGAGGGCCGACATCGGGCACATCCACCCCCGCCGTCGCACTGCAGCGCCTGCTCCAAGCAGCCGCACTGGACCTGGATGCGCTTGACCGCATTGAAATCAATGAAGCCTATGCGGCCACACCGCTGGTCAGCACACAGGTACTGGCCGGGCAAGATCAAGACATCATGAAGGTACTGCGCGAACGCACCAATCCATGGGGCGGCGCGGTCGCGCTGGGGCACCCGCTGGGCGCGTCCGGAGCCCGCCTGGTGATGACGCTGCTTGCCGGCTTTGCCGGTTCAAGCAAGCCACAACGCGGCGCCGCGGCGATTTGCGGCGGTTTCGGTCAAGGCGATGCGCTGCTCATAGAGTCCATCTGATTTTGAAGATGTTCAACAACGCACTATCAAATCCCTTTAGATAGTCCTGATGATAAGAGGAAGACAAAGATGAAAAGCAGTTCAATCAATAAAATTCTGGCCGGCTTGCTCGGCGCGGTGGGCATGCTTACCATGTCGCTGCCTGCGGCAGCCCAGTCATGGCCAGAGCGTCCCATCCGCATGGTGATACCTTTTGCGACGGGCGGCGGCACAGACATTCTGGGACGCTTCCTGGCACAGAAGATGTCTGAAGGCCTGGGCCAGACCATTGTGGTTGAAAACAAGCCAGGCGCGGGTGGCAGCGTCGGCACCGCCGACGTGGCTAAAGCCAAGCCGGACGGCTACACCTTCTTGCTGGGCAGCAGCTCGACACATGGCATTAACCCCGTGCTGTATTCCAAACTGCCCTACGACCCCATTAAGGATTTTGCGCCGATTGCGATTATTGCCACGAACAAGTTTGTGATGGCGGTGCCCTCAAGCCTGCCCGCCAATAACTTGCAAGAGTTCTTGGCACTCACGCGGGCCGATCCCGAGAAATACGTATATGCCTCGTCGGGCAATGGCACCACCAGCCATCTGGCCGGCGCATTGTTTACGCAAATGTCCGGCATTCCGCTCATGCACATCCCGTATAAAAGCAACGTGCCGGCGCTCAACGACCTGATGGCAGGCCGTGTATCAGTCATGTTCGACAACATTACCGCCATGCAAGGCCAATTGGCATCCGGCATGGTCAAACCGATTGCCACAACGGGCGATACGCGCTCCCCCATATTGCCCGACGTACCAACCATGCAGGAACAGGGGCTGAAAGATTATCGGATTGGGGGCTGGTTCTGCATGGTGGCGCCCGCCGGGACACCCGCCGAAATCACCGAGCGTATTTATCGTGAACTGGCTCGCGTCGTCGCGCTTCCTGAAGTGGCTGAAAAGATGATTGCGATCGGCGCCGATCCACAAGTTGGCTCACCCGCCGAGCTGCAGCAACTGATCGCCACGGAAATCCCGCGCTGGAAAAGCATTGTTGACATGGCCGGCGCCAAAGTCGAATGATCGAAGCCGGCAACTACCCCACCAGCCCCAACGCCCAGCCGCCCGCTGACGACAAGGTCGTAGCGTGCATCGGCTTGGGGCTGATGGGGGGCGCCATGGCCGCCAATCTGCTTAAGGCAGGCTACGCTGTTCAGGGGTTCGATCTTGACCCCGCCGCGATGACCCGCCTGAAGCAACTGGGCGGCGCAATGGCGCCGCATCCGGCCGCCGCAGCCAGCGGCGCCAGCATCGCCCTGATCATGGTCAGCCATAGCAAACAGGTGGAACAAGTCCTGTTCGGCCCCCAGGGCGTAGCCAGCGCCCTGCCCGCCGGCGGCGTGGTTTGGGTGGCGAGCACGATTCCCGCTGCCAATATGCAGGATTTTGCCCAGCGCCTGGCCGCCCATGGCCTGCTGGCCGTAGATGGCCCCGTCAGCGGCGGGATGACCGGCGCAGAAGCCGGCACCCTGACCGTCATTGCCGGAGGAAGCGATGCCGCGCTGGCTGCGGCGCACGGCGCCATGCAGGCGTGTTCACAAACCGTGCATCACGTCGGCGGTGTGGGCGCAGCGTCCACCATCAAGGTCATCAACAATCTGCTGGCAGCCAGCCATGTTGCGCTGACCGCGGAGGCGCTTGCGTTGGGCATGCGGGCTGGCGTGGACCCCAAGCAACTTGTCCAAGTCATTATGCAAAGCTCGGGCACATCCCGCATGTTCGAAAAGCGCGCAGCACGTATGGTGGCTGAAGATCACACGCCTCATGCCAGTATTGGAACATTCTTGAAAGACCTGGATATTGCGCTCGACACCGCAGAATCGCTGCATTGCCCTACCCCCATCGCCATCGCCGCGCGCCAGGTATTCAAGATGGGAGCCGATGCTGTTATGGCCAGGGCAAGCGATACCTTGCTGCTGAAAATCTATGAACAACTGGAAGGCGTTGATACGGCTTCAAATCCAGGGGAAGCCCCATGCAGGCATTCAAACAAAAATTAAGGGACCGCCACACTGTCTCGCTCATCAACGCCGATCACTCCTGTGCGGGACTCGTTGATTTCGTTTGCAGGCTAGGGATCGATGCCATCATGCTGGATTGCGAGCAGGGCAATCCCAGCTTTGTCGACGTCGAAGACATGGCACGCGCCGCGGCCTTGCATGGCGTGAGCTCGATTGTACGGATTCCTTCAGTCGAACCCTGGACGATCGAGCGCTATATGATGCGGCGCATCGACGGTGTTGTGATTCCGCGTTTAGACACTGCAGCCCAAGCAGAAAAAGCGATTGCCGATATCCGTTATGCCGTACCCGCAGACTTTCCGGATAAGACCATTATTGTGCAAGTCGAGTCCGTCAGCGCGGCGCGGGACCTGGATAACTTCCTGAGCATCCCCGAGGTCGATTGCTTTTTCATAGGAGCGGTCGACCTGGCCAAAAGCATGGGGTTTTCGGGCAATTACGGCCACCCCGACGTTGTTGCCGAGCTAGACCGTATCATTGCCCGCATCGTGGCCAAGGGCCGCTCTGTCGGCTTTATGGTGAAAGAAAATGATATGAAATCATGGCAGGACAAAGGCGCCAGCATGCTTTATGCACATGTGAACGATTTCCTGCACATGGGCGCCCGCCAGTGGCGATCCTTGGCGGGGTTTGCCGCTGAACATAAATCTTAGCAACAGCCCTTAAGCCGTCACCAGCAAAACCGCCATGGCGCCCAGCATCACGCACAGACAGGCTGGCGCGTTGACGCCACGGTTCAAGTAGTCGTAGAAGGCCTTGACGCCAGCGGCCGCGGCTGCGGCCGCCAGGACAATAGCGGCGCCTTCGGGCAGCAAGAACATGGCCAGCACGATGCCGGCCAGGAAATGGAGCGATAAACGCAGGATTTGCGCGCGCATGGCTTCTTTGAGTTCTGGGTAAAGGGAGCCGGGACGCGTCTTGTGGGTCATTAACATAGCAGGCGTCCTTAACAAGATACAAGAGCGCGCTTGCAGCTACCAAAGCATAGCTTGCGCAACAATACGCAACGGCCAGCCTGAATTGAGCCGTGGCGCGTTTGACAACCGAATGACGCGTTCTTTTCAGCACGTGACATATAGTTTCTTTTTCAAAGAATACCATACAGTTGCTGTCACATGGGACCCGTGCAAACCCCCATTCAGGTAACAATCTCGCGGACGCGCGCTCATTGCTTTGTCACAAAACACAAAATTAAATGAACAAGCATGTATGCGCGGCGCGGGCGGGCCGAAGGACCTTTCCGTTGTAAATATATGCTGTTTGTTACAGGCGGGCCTGGGGCCAGTGATAAATTGATTGCTGCCCTGCGGTTTCTAGCGGGGATGCAACACATGAGGAGAACAGCAGTGCCTAGTGAAAGTCCAGACCCCAGGTCTGAAGCGCGGCTGCCAGTGCACAATGATCCGCTTACCTGGTTCGTGGCCTACACCAAACCACACCAGGAAACTGTGGCGCAAGTCAATGCAGAGCGGCAAGGCTTTCAGACCTATCTACCCATGTACCGAACCCTGAAACGCAAGGTGGCGGCGGACCAGCCTGCCAAGCATCACGAACCCATGTTCCCGCGCTATCTGTTTGTCAAACCTTCGCGCAGCGGGCAGTCGCTTGCCACGCTGCGTTCGACGCGCGGCATCAATGCCATGGTGGCGTTCGGCAACGATTTAGCCACTTTACCCGAGTCCAAACTGAATGCCATTCGGGAATACGAGCATCTGCGGAATAATGCCGAGCCGCACACGATCAGCGCCATCCAGCCCGGCCGGCGCGTGCGGCTCACTGAGCCTGGCCTGACGGGCCTGGAAGGCCTGGTGCAGGCTGTGTCATCGAAACGTGTCGTCGTGCTGCTGGCGCTATTGGGCCAGCTACAACCCGTCAAGGTCGGGCACGGCCAATTAGAGCTGGCCTGATCTTCTTTGCGCCGGCGGCTGTGCCGTACGGCGCCTACAACCCGGTTGCCCTGGGCAACATCCACGCATGTTTGATGCCGTCGCGCATCAACATTGCGGTAGCTATTGCCTATCGCTTTGATCTTGTTGTGTTTCCCCTTTTAAGACTTTAAGAAAAAGACCCTTGATGACGACTTCGACTTCGGCACATGCCACGTCCGTTTTCGGCAGAATACGGCCGATGGCTGCCGCCCTGGCCATTTCCTTCCTGCTGTCGGCCTGCGCCATGGCGCCCGGCATGCGCATGGACACCGAAAGCCAGCACAGCAAAGCCACAGAAGATGCCGCCCCCGCAGGCACCCTGACCCCCATCACGTCCGCGCTGATTGCCGAGCAACGCAAAACGTCGCTCAATGGCGTCAGCAAAGACATCAAGCAGTTGTTCGGAACCAGCAAAGCCTATCGCATCGGGCGCAGCGACGTCGTCAACATTGTCGTCTGGGGCCACCCGGAACTGGGCCTGACACCGGCCACGTCCAACCGGAGCATGGGCTCGACCAGCCAGGCCGATGTCGGTAATGGCTATAACGTCAATCCCGACGGCACCATACAGTTTCCTTTCATCGGCCCCATCAAGGTCGCCGGGCTGACCGAGAACGAAGCGCGCGAGCTGCTGACGCGCAGTCTGTCCAAGTATGTGCAGGACCCGCAGATCACCGTGCGGGTCCAGGCCTACCGCAATGGCCGCATCTATGTGGATGGCGAAGTGCGTGTCCCGGGCTTGCAAACGCTGGACGACATCCCCATGACCCTGCCCGAAGCCATCAACCGCGCGGGCGGCTTCAACGATAAAGCCGACCGCTCGTCCATAGCCCTGACCCGTAACGAAAAAACCATACAGATCAATCTGCCCAAGCTGACCCGCCAGGGCATCAACCCCAACCGCATTCTGCTGGCGGGCGGCGATCTGCTGCGCGTGCGCAACGAGGACGAGTCGCAGGTCTTCATCATGGGTGAAGTCTGGACGCCCCGGGCCATGCCGCTGCATGACGGACGTTTATCTTTGACCGAGGCATTGGGCGAATCGGGCGGGCCGGATCCCTGGACTGCCGACCCCAGCCAGATCTATGTAGTACGAAAAATGCCGGTCGAGTTCGGCGGCGAGAATGCGCTGCCCGAGATCTATCACCTGGATGCCAGTTCGCCGGCGGCTTTCGTCCTGGCCAACGACTTCCAGCTGCAGCCCCGGGATGTGGTGTATGTGGACCCGGCGCCCGTGGTGCGATGGAATCGCTTCATCAGCAACCTGATCCCCAGCTACAACTCGCTGTTCATCAACACCCGCAACACAACGCGCTAAGACGAACATGACCATGAATAGCATCCTGCTCGTATGCATCGGCAACATATGCCGAAGCCCCGTGGCCGAAGCGCTGCTCAGTCAGCACTTTCCCGACAAAACCGTCTGCTCGGCGGGCCTGGCCGCGCTGGTCGGCCGTCCTGCCGACAGTACGGCGCAAGACATTGCCAACCAGCACGGCCTGGATCTGTCGGCGCACCGCGCTCAGCAAATCACCGGCGCCATGTGCACCGGCGCCGACCTGATTCTTGTGATGGAAAGCGACCAGCAGCGCGAGCTGGCCACGCGCTATCCCTTGGCGCGCGGCAAGATCCGCTGCCTGGGAGAACTGCCGGACGGCCAGCGCTTCGACGTTGCCGATCCGTACCGGAAACCGCGCGACGCTTTCGAACAGGCTTATGCCGCCATCGAGCGCGGCGTCGACAACTGGGTACAGCGTATCCGCCAAATCGGGTGAAGACTCCATACCAAGATGACCATATCTGACAACAACATGCCGCCCAGCCTCGCAGACCAACAGGACCGGGACGACGTCGACCTGCTCGGGCTGCTCGATATCGTGCTCGAGGCCCGTTGGCTGATCGCCGCCATTGCCGCCGTCGTTCTGTTCTTCGGCGCACTGTACGCTTTCCTGACACAGCCGGTGTATCAGGCCGACAGCCTGATACAGGTGGAACAGGGCGAGGGCTCGACCAGCAACGCGCTCAGCGAGATGGCCGCCCTGTTCAACGTGCAGTCGCCCGCCTCGGCCGAGATCGAAATCCTTAGATCCCGGCTGGTGGTCGGCCGGGCCGTGGACAATCTCAGGCTGCACCTTAGCGCGCAGCCCGACTACCTGCCCTTCGTGGGGCGATGGCTGGCGGCGCGCGCAACCGGGCTCTCGGAACCCGGTTTTCTAGGCATGGACGGATATGTATCGGGCACGGAATCCATCAAGCTCGACCGCCTGGACATGCCGGCCGAACTGGAAGGCACCCCCCTGGAACTGATCGCCACCGAGGATGGCTACACCCTGCACGGGCCCGACGAACCGGACCTGGCGCAAGGCAAGGTGGGTGAACTGGTGCCCTTCGTGCTGCAAGGCGCGCCCGCCAGCATCCGGATCGCGGCCCTGGAAGCGAAGCACGGCGCGCGTTTCATCGTGACCCGCCAATCACGTATATCGATGATCAAAAGCCTGCAAAGCGCGCTGGAAGTGTCTGAAAAAGGCAAGCAATCGGGCGTACTGTCCGCCGTCATGGCCGGCACCGATCCACGGCGCATCACGCACATTCTGAACGCCATCGGCCAGGCCTACGTCGACCAGAACATCGAGCGCAAGGCCGCCGAAGCGGAAAAGTCGCTGGCCTTCCTGGATGACTTCCTGCCCGAACTGAAAACCAAGATGGATGAGGCCTCCAACCGCTACACGGCATTCCGCGACAAGCACGGTACCTTCGACCTGGGCACGGAGGGCGCCTTGTCCTTGAACACCTCGGTCGAACTGGAATCGCAGCTGTTCACCCTGGAACAAAAGCGCCGTGAGCAAGCCGCGCTATATACCGAGGCCCACCCGGCCATGCAGGTGCTGGACAGGCAGATCGCCGCGGTGAAAAAGGAAATCGCCGATCTGTCCAAGAAGATCAGCAACCTGCCCGATCTGGAGCAGCAATTGCTCACGCTGATGCAAGACGTGAAAGTCAACGGCGAGCTTTACGTCAACCTGCTCAATAGCGCTCAGCAACTGCGGCTGGTCAAGGAAGGCAAGATCGGCAACGTGCGGGTGGTTGACACGGCCGTCGCCCCCACCAAGCCCATCCAGCCGAACAAGCCCCTGGTCCTGTCGGTGGCCCTGCTGTTGGGGCTGGCGCTGGGCGTGGGTACCGCTTTCCTGCGCAACATGATGCGCCCCGGCATCAAGGACCCCGGCGACATCGAAACGACGCTGGGACTGAATGTGTTCGCCACCGTGCCGCATACGGCGGGCCAGACCGAGCTTCATCGCCTGATCGAAGGCCGCCGGCCCGGCAACCACGTTCTGGCGCATCTCTCGCCGGGCGACCCCGCCATCGAAAGCCTGCGCAGCCTGCGCACCGCGCTGCAGTTCGGCATGCTGGATGCGCCCAACAACATTGTGCTGTTCAGCGGTCCCACGCCGGGCATCGGCAAGTCCTTTACCAGCGTCAACTTTGCGGCCGTGCTGGGAGCGGCAGGCAAACGCGTGCTGCTGGTGGATGCCGACCTGCGCAAAGGCTATATCCATCAATATTTTGGACAGAACCGCGCCAAGGGCGTAAGCGAGCTGATCAGCGGCGCCATTTCCGCCGAGCAGGCCATACGCCCCAACGTCCTGCCCAACGTCGACCTGATCAGCACGGGCGTACTGCCGCCGAACCCGGCCGAGCTGCTGCTTTCGCCGGCGGCGCCCAAAGCGCTTCAGACGCTGTCCAGCCGCTACGACGTCGTGCTGCTGGACACCACGCCCATCCTGGCCGTATCCGACGCCATGGCGCTGGCCTCGCATGCGGGCGCCGTCTTCCTGCTGGCCCGGGCCGGCGTCACGACACTGGGCGAGCTGGAAGAGTCGGCCAAACGCCTCAGGCAATCGGGCGCGCGCATCAGCGGCGTGATCTTCAACGACCTGTCCGCCTCGAACCGCCGATATGGCAGCAAGTACGGCAGCTACCGGTATACCCACTATGAATACGGCTCGAAGGACACCTGACCCGTGAGCACCCTGGGCAAACAAGTCGGCCACGGCATCGCCTGGAACCTGGCCAATATGGTGGTCAGCCGCGGCGCCTCGGTGGTGTTCACGCTCTTCCTGGCGCGCTTTCTTACGCCCGATGCCTTCGGCCTGATGGCCATGATCGCCATCTGCTACGCCTTGGCCGACGTCTTGATGATCTCGGGCTTCGGCCAAGCCATCATCCGGCAAAAGCATCTTGAAGACATCGACTTGTCGACCGCCTTCCTGACCAACCTGGCTTTCAGCGTACTGATCTACCTGGCGCTGTATCTGTCGGCGCCCTGGGTGGCCCGTTTCTATGAGCAGCCGGAACTGATCCCGCTGATTCGCGCCATCGGCCTTGTGTTGTTCATCAATGCCTTCAAAGTGGTGCAGTTGGCCTTGCTGAATCGCGACATGAACTTCAAGTCGCTGATGCACATCAACTCTGCCGCCACCATTATCGCCGGCGCCATTGCCGTGCTCATGGCCTATGCCGGCCTGGGTGTATGGAGCCTTGTGGGGCAGTTCATGATCGCCGCCGCCGTGTCCACCGGCCTGCTGTGGCTGACCGGCAGTTGGCGGCCCAGCCTGCGTTTCAGCACACAGTCGTTCCAGCGCATGTTCGGCTTCGGCTCGAAACTGACGCTGGAAAGCACCTTGAACGTGCTGTATGAGAATTCCTACATATTGGTCATCGGCCGCCTGTTCAGCGCTGAAGCGACGGGGCTGTATTACTTCGCCAAGCGCATACGCGACCTGGTCGTGGACCAGCTCAACGCCGCCGTCCAGCAGGCTACATACCCCGCCATGGCGCAGCTGCAGGACGAATTGGACGGCCTGCGCCGCATGTACCGCATTGTGCTGCAACTGCTGTTCTACATCACGGCGCCCGCCTTGCTGCTGGTGGCCGTGCTGGCGGACCCCTTGTTCCAGATCGCCTTCGCGCAGCGGTGGGCGCCGGCCGTTCCCTATCTGCAACTGCTCTGCATCGCCGGCATGCTGCTGCCCATCCATACCGTCAACTTCAACATGCTGAAAGTGCGGGGCAGGACCGACTTGGTGCTGTACACCGGCATCACCAAGAAAGCCATACATCTGGCGTTGCTGGCGGCCTCCATTCCCTTCGGGCTCATCGGTATCGTCATCGGCCAGATCGTGGCGGTAGCGCTGTCCAGCCTGTACTACATGTACTGCTCCGTCACCCAAATCGGCTACACCTGGCGCGACCAACTGCGCGACATGTTCGACCCCATTGCGGTGGCCGCCGTCTGCGCGGGCGCCACCGCCTGGCTGATGCACGCCGCGGCCTTGAGCCCAGGCTGGCACGCGCTGGCGGGCGGATTGTGCTTTGTCATCCTTTACCTGCTGCTCAGCCACCTTACCCGCGTCGCGGGCTATGTGTTCCTGAAAGAAAGACTACAGGCCTGGCGCCACCGCAGCGCAAGCAAAATTCCGGAAACCCAGACATGAGCCACTTACCTTACACACCGCAGGGCGCAACACCATGAAGCAAACCCTGTTCATTGGCGAATACGCCTCCAGGAATGTCGGCGACGGCATCATCAAGCTGGCTATTGAAACGCTGTGCGCCAAACACGGCGTTGCGGCAACGTTTCGTGATTTCTACGGCGGCACGCCAGTCGCGCCCGAATCCCCGGCCGATCCGTTCAACGCCCCCACACCGCAAGCCGGCAACCCGGCGCCGCGCACGCGGCCGTGGCCGCAACGCGCATGGCAAGCCTTGCTGCGCATCGCCCTGGTCAACTACAGCATCGCGCTGTTGTTCTACGCCACCCGCTATCGCCGCATTGCGGCAAGCTACGACGTGGCGCGCTACCAGCAGGTGATCATTGGCGGGGGCAACCTGCTCATGGACAACTACCTGAACTTTCCACTGCTCATTCTGCGCATCGTGCAACAGTGCGAGCGCCATGGCGTACCGGTCAAGCTGTTCTCGGTCGGCGCGGGCAAACGCTACAGCTGGCTGGGCCGCAAGATCATGGCGCGCGTCCTGCAGTCAAAAGCCGTCAGCTGCGTGATCTGCCGCGACGCCAACACCCACCACCTTATCTCTGACATCGCCGGGGAATCCGCCCGGCACAAGATACGGTGCAGCGCCGACTGCGGCCTGTACCTGACCCGCAACAACTTCCTGGCGGCCCCGACCAACACCGTCGGCCTGGGCGTCATCGCGCCCGTGGCGCTTCAAGCGGTCGCCCCCGACCACCCCATGGCCGACGCGCGCTACGCCCTGCAATGGTGGGATGCCCTGATCGGCGCGCTGGCCGAACAAGTCGGCGCCGATCATATAGAGCTGATCTCCAACGGCTCGGGCGTCGACAACGACTTTGCGCACGCCGTCTGGCATGCGCTGTCGCCCAAGTATCCGGGCTTGTCGGTCTGCACCTCCATCGCCTCGCCCGGCGACCTGTTGCAACGCATCGGCAGCTACAAAGCCTTGGCGGCCTATCGCATGCATGCCGCAGTGACCGCCATGGCGCTGGACGTACCCGTGATCGGATTCGAATGGGACCCCAAGGTCCTGCAACTATTCACCCACTGCGGCAAGCGCGAGGCCTGCATCCCCCTTGCCGAATTCACACAACACCCGGTGCGCGACGTCATCGCCGCCCTGCTGCGCCAGACCCCCGCGCAGTTGGCGCCCATACGCCAGGCACTGGATCGGGACTTTCGCCATGCAACCCTTGCCTGACTTCCCCGCCGCGGCGATCAATCCGCCGAACATCCCGGCCAGCCCCGAATCGGGCGGCCGGATAGCGCTGTTCATCCCTTCGCTGCACGGCGGCGGCGCCGAACGCGTCATGGTGTCGCTGGCCAATGGCCTGGCTGCCCAAGGCCTGAAGGTGGACCTGGTGCTGGCCCGCCAGGCCGGTGTCTACCTGGCCGATGTGTCGCCCGGCGTACGCATCGTCAACCTGAATGTGCCGCGTACGCTCCAGACCCTGCGGCCCCTGGCGCGCTACCTGCGCCAGGAACGCCCGGCCACGCTGATCTCGGCCATGAACTACGTCAATGTCATGGCCAGTTGGGCATGCCGGATCGCCAACGTACCCACCCGCCTGGTCCTGACCGAGCACGCCAACCTGAGCCAGCTGCTGTCGGATTCAAGCCGCAGCATGGCCTTGTGCCTGCCCTGGCTGATGCGGCCCGCATACGCACGCGCCGATGCCATCATTGCCGTCTCGGACGGCGTCGCCCAGGACTTGGCCAAGACATTGGGCTACGCGGCCCAACGCATCCATACCCGCCATAACCCCATCGACACCGTCGCCCTGGCGGCCAAGAGCACGGAAGCGCTGAATCACCCCTGGTTCGCCCCGGGCGCGCCCCCCGTCATCATGGCGGCGGGCCGGCTCAGCCCCGAGAAAGATTTCCCCACCCTGATCCGCGCCTTCGCCCTGCTGCGCTCGCAGCGCCCCGCAAGGCTGGCCATACTGGGGGAAGGCGGCGAACGCCAGGCGCTTCAAGCCCAGATCGACCAACTGGATTGCAAAGACGACATCCTGCTGGCCGGCTTTCAGGCCAACCCCTACACCTGGATGAGCCGGGCCGGTGTTTTCGTGCTGAGTTCGCGCTGGGAAGGCTTTGGCAATGTGCTGGTCGAAGCCATGGCCTGCGGCACACCCGTCGTCAGCACCGCCTGCCCCAGCGGCCCGGAAGAAATCCTGGGCCAGGGGCGCTGGGGCAGGCTGGTGCCGGTGGGCGATGCCGCCGCGCTGGCGCAGGCCATTGACCAGACCCTGTCCGACCCGCATCCCCCCGACGTCCGGCTGCGCGCCCAGGACTTCAGCGTCGACCGGGTGGTCCAGACCTATCTACCGCTTTTATTGCCGCGCGCTCCTGCGGCCTTGACCCCATGAAACGCAATCAAGGAACACTATGTGCGGCCTGACCGGCTTCCATGCGCCGACCGCAAGCGACGCCCTGCACAGCACGGCCCGGCATATGGCCGATGCGCTGACGCATCGCGGCCCGGACGACGCGGGCGTGTGGGCGGATGAGCCCTGCGGCCTGGTGCTGGCGCATCGCCGGCTTTCCGTGCTGGAACTGTCGGCGGCCGGACACCAGCCCATGCTGTCGTCCGACCAGCGCTATGTCATTGCCTTCAACGGCGAGATCTACAACCATTTGAACCTGCGCGGACAACTGGACGCGGAAGGCCGGGCGCCCCCCTGGCGCGGCCATTCCGACACGGAAACCCTGCTGGCCTGCGCCAGTGCCTGGGGTGTGCAAAAAACGCTGGCGTCCGCCACCGGCATGTTCGCCTTCGCCTTGTGGGACCGCCAAACCCGGCAGCTTGTCCTGGCGCGCGACCGCCTCGGCGAAAAACCCCTGTACTGGGGCTGGCAGAACGATGTCCTGCTGTTCGGCTCCGAACTCAAGGCGCTGCGCCGCCATCCCGCCTTCCAGCCCACAATAAACCGGCAAGCGCTGGCCTCTTTCATGCGGCACGGCTACATCAGCGCCCCGCACAGTATCTACCAGGACGTGCACAAACTGCCTCCCGGCCATTGGCTGACCCTGGACCTGGCCAACCCAGAGCAGGCGCGCGCCGCCCGCTCCATCCCGTACTGGTCGGTGACGGAAACGGTTGCGTCGGGCCTGCGCCATCCGCTGCAAGGCACGCCCGACGAAGCCGTAGATGCCCTGGAACAGCAATTGTCGCTGAGCGTACGCAGCCAGATGCTGTCCGACGTGCCACTGGGCGCCTTCCTGAGCGGCGGCATCGACAGCAGCGTCATCGTGGCGCTGATGCAATCGCACAGCACACGGCCCGTACGCACCTTCACCATTGGCTTTGACGACCCCCGCTACGACGAAGCGCCGCACGCGGCGGCCATTGCCCGGCACCTGGGCACCGAACACACCGCCATGGTCGTGCGCCCCGGCGACGCGCTGGCATTGATCCCCTCGCTGCCGGATATCTACGACGAACCTTTCGCCGACAGTTCGCAAATCCCCACCCTGCTCGTCAGCAAGCTGACCCGCGCGCATGTGACCGTGGCGCTGAGCGGCGACGGCGGCGATGAACTCTTTGGGGGCTATAACACCTTCCGCTTCGCGCCGGGGCTGTGGCGCCGCATACAAAGCCTGCCCAAGCCACTGCGCGGGCTGGCGGCCTCGCTGCTGGCGGGCGTGCCCCCTGCGCGTTGGGACGCCGTTCTTAATGGCCTGCGCCGCGCATCGGCGGGGCGCCTGGCCGGCGGGTTGAACGCCGACAAGCTGCACAAACTGTCGACCCTGCTGTCTTCGCCCGATCAACGCGATTTCTATCGCCAGCTCAGCAGCCACTGGGCCGATCCCGGCATGCTGGTACGCGATGTGCCCGAAGCATCCACGCCTTTGAGTACACCCGGCGCGCTGCCCGGCACCGATTGCTTCGAGCACGACATGATGGCTGCCAGCGCCGCCATGTACATGCCCGACGACATCCTGGTCAAGGTGGACCGGGCCGCCATGGCGCACAGCCTGGAAGTGCGCGTCCCCATGCTGGATCACCGCGTCGTCGAGCTGGCCTGGCGCATGCCGCTGTCGTGGAAGATCCGCGCCGGGGAAGGCAAGTGGCCGCTGCGCCAGCTGCTGTACCGGCACGTGCCCCAGGCCTTGATGGACCGGCCCAAGAAAGGGTTTTCAGTACCCTTGGCCAAATGGCTGCGCGGCCCCTTGCGCGAATGGGCCCAGGCGCTGCTCGATCCGGCCCGGCTGGCCCGCGAAGGCTATTTGAATGCCGAACCCATCCAGCACGCCTGGCGCCAGCACCTGGCCGGCCATCAAGACCACTCGCAGCGGCTGTGGTGCGTGCTTTCCTTCCAGGCCTGGCTGCAGGCACAGCAAGCATGACGGCGCCCATCCACATCACCCATGTCATCATCGGCCTGGACGTAGGCGGCGCCGAGCGTTTCTTGTTGCGCCTGATCGAAGCCCATGGCGGCAATCCGCAGTACGCGCACCGGGTCATTTCCTTGACCAGCAAGGGTGCGCTGGGACCCCGCCTGGAAGCGCAAGGTATTGCCGTCACTGCCCTGGGGATGACATCGCTGCACGACACGCCCCGCACGTATATGCGGCTGAAGCGGGCGCTGCAGGCCCATAGGCCCGACGTACTGCAATGCTGGATGTACTACGCCGACCTGCTCGGCGGACTGGCCGGCCGCCGGCTCGGCATCAAGCCCATCTTGTGGGGCATCCGCAATTCCCACTTCGAGTCCGGCGGCACGCGCCTGAAGCGGGCCGTGCGCCGCAGCTGCGCCATCGCTTCCCGGCACCTGCCCTGGCGCATCGTCTGCGTGGCCGACTCAGCCCTCGAAGTCCATGCCCGAGCCGGCTACGATCGCGCCCGCATGGAGGTTATCCACAACGGCTACGACCCGGACGCCTTCACATACTCCGACAGCGGCCGCCGCGCGCTGCGGCGTGAACTGGGCATCCCCCCCGACGCGCTGGTGATTGGATCGGTGGGCCGCTACAGCGCGGCCAAGGACCATCGCAGTTTCGTGCAAGCGGCCGACGCCGCCATGCGGCAGCGCCGCGGCCTGTACTTCATGCTGGTCGGGCGCGACCTGACCGCCGGCAACCAGGCCCTGGCCCGCCAAATCGCGGCAACCCTGCATCCGGAGCGGTTCTTGCTGCTGGGCCAGCGCAGCGACGTACCCGAGTGCCTGAGCGCCATGGACGTCTTCTGCCTGCACTCGCGCACTGAAGGCTTTCCCAACGCGCTGGGCGAAGCCATGTGCGTGGGACGGCCTTGCATCACCACCGACGTGGGCGACGCCCGCCTGCTGCTGGGCCAGGAAGGCCGGGCCGTCCCGCCCGGCGACGTGCCGGCCCTGACCCAGGCCATGATCCACATGGCCGATCTGGACGCCGCCCAGCTGCAAGCCATGGGCGCGCGCGCCCGGCAACGCATTACCGGCCACTACACGCTCGTCCATGCGGTCGACCGGTTCGAATCCCTTTACCAGACCGCCATGACGCTGTCCTATTGATCCAAAGGTGAACGATGACACTGAAAGAACTGATCCTGAAATACGCGCCCGTCGCGGTACAGGATGCCGGCATCAGCGTATACAACACACATCTGTACCGGCAACGGCACCAAGGCAAGTATCAAGCCTACCAACGCTATTACCGTGACTTTGAACAAGCCGGCGCCGACGAGATCGCCCGCGAAGCCGCCCGGCGGCAAGCCCTGTTCCTGCAATGGGCTACAGAAAAGTCGCCCTGGTATGCCCCGCAACGCGGCAAGGCGCTGCACGAATTTCCGATTCTGGAAAAAGAGCAACTGCTGGCCCATATGGACCAGATCCGCAGCATCGAAGAGCGCGAAGGCATCGTCAGCCTGACCGGCGGCACCACAGGCGCCTCGATGAAGGTGATCTATCACCCGGAAGACATGCAGGAACGCTTCGCCCTGAAGGACTACTTCCGTTCACGCTACGGCTACAAGCTGGGCCGCAAGGTAGCCTGGTTCAGCGGCAAAAGCCTGGTCCGCCCCGCCGACCTGGCTTCCGGGCGCATCTGGCGCGACGATCACATCAACAAGATCCGCTTCTTTTCCACCTTCCATATCGGCGCCCGGCACTTCGACGCCTATTGGCGGGCGCTGCAGGATTTTCAGCCCGACTACATCGTGGGCTTCCCTTCCAGCGTGCTGGACTTGTGCGCCATGGCGCAAGAGCGCGGCCTTCAATACCAGGGCAAGATCGACACCTTCTTTCCCACCGCCGAAACGGTGCTGCCCATACACCGGGAACTGATCCCCGCCATGCTGGGATGCCGCGTGGTGGACCAGTACGCCGCCTCGGAAGGCGCCCCCTTCATTTTGCAATGCCCGGAAGGGTCCTTGCACATCCACCCCCTGACCGGTGTTTTCGAAGTGGTGGATGAAGCCATGCAGCCCGCCCGCGAAGGCGAAATCCTGGTGACCTCGTTCACCACGCGCGGCACCCCCCTGATCCGCTACCGCATCGGCGACCGCATCAGGCTGGCGCCGGACGGCTACCGGTGCCCCTGCGGGTCGTGCTTTCCCGTGGTCGAGCAGATTGACGGCCGCACGGCCGATTTCATCTGGTCACCCGAGAACGGCAAGGTCAACCTGGGCAACCTGAGCAACTGCACCAAGGACGCCCAGGGCATCATCTGCTTCCAGATCGTGCAGGAAAAGCCGGACGCCGTCGATGTGGCCGTCATGGCCAACGACCGTTTCACGCCGGAACAGCGCGAACACTTCCTGCAGGCCATGACGCTCAGGCTGGGCCAGTCCATGCGCATCAATGTAGATGTGGTGGACCAGATCCAGCGCGAGGCCAGCGGCAAGTTCCGCATCGTCAAGAACCGCTTGTCCCCCGACGCCATGCGTCCTGTGGCGCAAGGCTAAGGTCCGCCCCATGGAACTGATCGGCACCCCCTTGCAACTGGCCAGCGCCGTACTGGTCAATGTGCTGGGCCTGCTTCTGGCCATGAAGGCCGGCCGCATGCTGGGCGTTCGCAAAAGCCGCGCCATGCTGCTGTATGCCTGGCATTCCGTGTTCTGCCTGGCGTATGCCGTTTACGCTATCGAGAATGGCGCCGACGCCCTGGTCTATTACATGAAAGCGCTGCAGGGTGAGTTCATGCCCCCCTTCGGCACCGGCGCCGTCGTCAACATTGCCACGCTCTTCGTCACCGGCCTGGACCTGTCTTTCCTGGGCGCCTGCCTGCTGTTCAACATCTTCGGCGCGATCGGCCTGATCGCCTTCGATGCCTGCCTGCAGCAGGCCACGGCCAACAAAGCCCGGCTGCTGCGCCGGTTCGCCACCCTGATCGTTCTGCTGCCCTCGATCAGCTTCTGGTCATCGGCCCTGGGCAAGGATGCGCTTGCTTTCATGGCCGCCGCGCTGACGCTGTATGCCGCGCTGAACATGAGCCGCCGGGTCGTCTTGCTGGCGGTGTCCATCTTCATCATGGCGCTGGTCCGGCCCCACATTGCCGGCATCATGGTCATCGCCCTGGCCGGGTCCCTGGTGCTGCAGCGCCGCCTGCCGCTGGGCCAGCGTGTGTTCCTGGGCAGCGCGGCCTTGGCCGCCACCGCCGCCATGGTGCCGTTTGCCCTGACCTATGCAGGCCTGGGCGACGCCAGCGGCGCCGACGACATCATGAGCTATGTCGAACAGCGCCAGTCCGTCAACACCCAGGGCGGCAGCAGCGTGGATATTGCCTCGATGAGCCTGCCCTTGCAGCTGTTCAGCTACCTGTTCCGGCCCATGCCCTATGAAGCCGGCAGCATTTTCGGCCTGGCGGCCTCGATGGACAACGTGATCCTGGTCTTCCTGGCGATTGCGGGCGGCACCCAGATCATCCGCCACAGGCGGCACAAGCTGACGGGCAACCGGGCCTTCATGTGGTTTTACTGCATGCTGACCTGGCTGATCCTGGCCATCACCACGGCCAACCTGGGCATCGCGGTGCGGCAGAAATGGATGTTCGCACCCATCTTGATCTATCTGTTCATCTCGATGCTGGGCCGCACGCGCCAAACTGCCAGGCGCCGCATGCCGGCCCCGCCACCGCCACCCGCCCTGGCACGACAAGCAGCACCTTCTTCCGGCATGGTGAAGCCATGACATTTTTGTTGATCGCCGGCTTTCCCGATTCCATCCTGCAGTTCAGGGGAGCGCTGCTGGACGCCTTGCAAGAAAAAGGGCTGGACGTGCATGTGGCCGCCCCCGGCCTGGACGCCGGATCGCCCATGCGCCAGGCGCTGGAAGCCCGCGGCCTGACCGCGCATGACATCCCGCTGCAGCGCACCGGCATGAATCCGGCCAAAGACCTGCGCAGCCTGATCAGCCTGATGCGCCTGATGCGCCGGCTGCGCCCGAACTACACCCTGGCCTACACCATCAAGCCCGTCATCTATGGCACCCTGGCCGGCTGGCTGACGGGCGTGCCGCAACGCTACGCACTGATCACCGGCCTGGGCTACGCCTTCCAGGGCGACGCCCAGGCCAAGCAAAACCGCCGCGGGACCTTGCGCCGCATTGTCCAGGGCCTGTACCGGCAAGGGCTGAAAAGGTCGCACAAGACCTTCTTCCAGAACCCCGACGACGAAGCCTTGTTCCGCGCCCTGAAGATTATTTCCGCCCGCCAGGCCACCTGCATTGTGAACGGCTCCGGCGTCGACCTGAACCGTTACCAGGTCGCCCCGCTACCCCCTGCCCCGCACTTTTTGCTGATCGCCCGGCTGCTGGGGGACAAAGGCGTGCGCGAGTACGTCGCGGCCGCGGCCACCCTGCGCAACACGCATCCCGACTGCGCTTTCAGCCTGGCCGGCTGGATAGACGACAATCCCGATGCCATCGGCCACGCCGAACTGCACGACTGGGTCGCGGCGGGCTACGTCGACTACCTGGGCCGCCTGGACGATGTACGCCCCGCCATTGCCGCCTGCAGCGTATACGTGCTGCCGTCTTATCGCGAGGGCACGCCCCGCACCGTGCTGGAAGCCATGGCCATGGGCCGCGCCATCATCACCACCGATGCGCCGGGCTGCCGGCAAACCGTCGAAGAAGGCCGCAACGGCCACCTGGTGCCGCCCCGGTCCGTGGACAAGCTGGTCCAGGCCATGGAACGCCTGTACGCCGACCCCGGCCAAATCGCCGCCATGGGCGCGCAATCGCGGGCCTTGGCCGAAGACCGCTACAACGTGCACCAAGTCAATGCAGCCATGCTGCGGGAAATGGGCATCACATCATGATCAAAAGACTGTTCGACATCGCCGCCGCCGCCACCGCCCTGCTGTTGCTGTCGCCCGTGCTGGCGGCCGTGGCCGTGCTGGTCGCCCTGAAGATGGGCCGTCCCATCTTGTTTACACAGCGCCGCCCCGGGCTACATGAGCAACCCTTTCTGATGCTCAAGTTCCGCACCATGCGCGATGCCACCGATGCCGATGGAAAAACGCTGGACGATGCGCAACGCCTGACCCCCTTCGGCCGCTGGCTGCGCTCCACCAGCCTGGACGAGCTGCCCGAACTTTGGAATGTGCTGAAAGGCGAGCTGAGCCTGGTCGGCCCCCGGCCGCTGCTGATGGAATACCTGCCTTACTACGACGACGTCCAGCGCCGCCGGCACGACGTCCGTCCGGGCCTGACCGGCTGGGCGCAAGTCAACGGGCGCAACGCGGTCGACTGGGCCGAACGTTTCGAACTGGACGTGTGGTACGTGGACCACTGCAGCTTCTGGCTGGACATGAAGATACTGATCATGACCGTGCGCCTGGTGCTGGCCCGCAAAGGCGTCAATGCCCAGGGCGAAGCCACCATGCGCAAGTTCACGGGGAACGAACGATGAAGCGCCTGGCCATCGTCGGCGCGGGCGGCCACGGCCGCGTCATTGCCGATGCCGCGCAAAGCAGCGGCTGGACAACCATCGATTTCTACGACGACGCCTGGCCCGACACAGGCGCCAGCACGGGCCCCTGGCCCCTTATCGGCGATACCCTGCTATTGCTTGCGCGCCTGCATGACTACCAGGGCGTCATCGTCGGCATCGGCAACAACCACACCCGGGCGGCCCTGCAGCAGCGCCTGCTTGACGCGGGCGCGCCCCTGGCCAGCGTGATCCACCCGGCCGCCGTCATCAGCCGCCACACCCAACTGGGCGCCGGCTGCGCCGTGTTCGCCCGTGCCGTCGTGAACGTAGGAGCCAGAATCGGCGCGGGCGTCATCCTGAATACCGGCTGCATCATCGAACATGACTGCGTGGTCGAGGATTTTGCGCATATCGGCCCCAACGCGGGGTTGGGCGGCGGCGTTTACATCGGCCGGCAAAGCTGGGTGGGCATCGGCGCCAACATCAATCACCTGATTCATATTGGGCGGGACAGCACCATAGGCAGCGGCACCACCGTGATTCGCGACGTGCCCGACGCCATGGTGGCCGTGGGCACGCCCGCGCGCGCCCGGCCCGCCTAGCCCTTAACCTTCTTGACCAGAGCACGAACATTATGTTGAATACCGCTTTCTCCCCCTGGCCCAGCTATACCGACGAAGAAGTCCAGGCTGTCGGCAAGATACTGCGTTCCAACAAGGTCAACTATTGGACCGGCCAGGAAGGCCGTCTTTTTGAAACGGAATTCGCCGCCTGGGCCGGCTGCGCCCACGCCGTGGCGCTGGGCAACGGCACCCAGGCGCTCGAAGCCGCCTTGATGGCGCTGGACATTGGCCCCGGAGACGAAGTCATCGTGACCCCGCGTACCTTCCTGGCCTCGGTATCGTGCATTGTGCTGGCCGGCGCCACCCCCGTGTTCGCCGATATAGACCGCGACACGCAGAACATCACGGCCGACACCATCGCCGCCGCCATCACGCCCAACACCCGCGCCATCATCTGCGTGCATCTGGCCGGCTGGCCCTGCGACATGGACCCCATCATGGCGCTGGCGCAGTTGCACGGCCTATGGGTGATCGAAGATTGCGCGCAAGCGCACGGCGCCCGCTACAAAAACCGCCCCGTGGGCTCCATTGGCGACATCGGCGCCTGGTCCTTCTGCCAAGACAAAATCATGACCACGGGCGGCGAAGGCGGCATGATCACCACCAACGCGCCGGCGCTGTGGCGCAAGATTTGGGCGCACAAGGATCACGGCAAAAGCTGGGAAGCCGTCTACGAGCGCCAACATCCCCCCGGCTTCCGGTGGCTGCATGAAAGCTTCGGCACCAATTGGCGCATGCCGGAAATCCAGGCGGTCATCGGCCGGATCCAGCTGCAGCGCATGCCCGACTGGCACGCCAGGCGCTTGGCCCATGCCCGCCGCATCTGGAACGCAGCGCGCCAGCTGCCCGGGCTGCGCGCCCCCAAAATACCCAGCCACTGCCAGCATGCCGCCTACAAATGCTACGTGTTCGTCGAACCCGACAAACTGGCCGAAGGCTGGAACCGCGACCGCATCGTCCAGGAAATCACCGCCCGCGGCGTGCCCTGCTACCAGGGCTCATGCTCGGAGGTCTACCTGGAAAAAGCCTTTGACGGTACAGACTGGCGCCCCGCCCACCCCTTGCCCGTGGCGCGCGAGCTGGGCGAAACGTCCCTGATGTTCCTGGTGCACCCCACCCTGGAAGACCACGAAATCATGCAAACCTGCGCCGCCCTTGTCGACGTCATGCGCGCAGCGGCCAAGACCGGAATGACCTATGGACAGTGAACGCATCCTGCATGATCGCAGCCATGCACTGCGGGAACGGCTGTTGGGGCTTTCGCCCCGCAGCAAACGCATGCTGCAGATCGCCGTGGACATGCTGCTGATATGGCTGGCCTTGTGGCTGGCATTCTTCATTCGCCTGGGCGATGCCAGCATCGTCAAGCCGCTAGGCGCCCACGCCTGGCTGTTTACCGCCGCCCCCCTGACGGCCATCCCGCTTTTTATCCGCTATGGCCTGTATCGCGCGGTCATGCGCTACTTGGGGCCGGAGGCCCTGACCACCATTGCCCGCGTCGTGACGGCGGCAGCCGCCTTGCTGGCCCTGGCCGTCTACCTGTACGGCAACGCACCCGCCGTGGTGCCCCGCTCTACCATCATCATCTACTGGCTGCTGAGCCTGCTGTTCATTGGCGGGCTGCGCTTGCTGATGCGCCATTATTTCAATGACGTCCAGTTCGGCGAGCAGACGCTGCCGCTCATTCCCAACGGCGGCCAGCGCAAAGAAGAACGCAGGCGCGTCGTCATCTACGGCGCGGGAGCCGCCGGCAACCAACTGTTGCAAGCCCTGCGCCTGGGCGGCGAACTGCTGCCCGTGGGTTTCATGGACGACAACAAAGACCTATGCGGACGCGTCATGGCCGGCCTGCAAGTGTATTGCCCCGACCAGATCGACTACATGCTGCGCGATACCGACACCCACGAGATCCTGCTGGCGATTCCCTCGGCATCGCGTGCGCGCCGCAACGAAATCATCGATATGCTGGCCCCCTACGCCATACCGGTACGCACCCTGCCCGGGCTCATGGACCTGGCCTCGGGCCGCGTACAGGTCGAAGCCCTGCGCGAAGTACGCGTTGACGACTTGCTTGGGCGCGACCCCGTCGCCCCCGACCCCGCCCTGTTTGCGCGCTGCATACACCAGAAGGTGGTCATGGTGACCGGCGCGGGCGGGTCCATCGGCTCGGAGCTGTGCCGGCAAATTGTGCGCAGCACACCGCAAACCCTGATCTTGTTCGAGCACTCGGAATTTGCGCTATACGCCGTACAGCGCGAACTTGAAGACCACGTTGATGGGGCCGGCCTGCCCGTGCGCGTTGTGCCCGTACTGGGTTCCGTGCGCAACCCCAGCCGCCTGCTGGACGTCATGGACACCTGGAAGGTCGACACGGTGTACCACGCCGCCGCCTACAAGCACGTACCCCTGGTCGAGAACAACATCGCCGAAGGCATCGTCAACAATACCTTCGGCACCCTGTACGCCGCCCAGGCGGCCCTGCGCGCCGGTGTCAGCAACTTTGTGCTGGTATCCACCGACAAGGCCGTGCGGCCCACCAACGTCATGGGCGGCACCAAGCGCATGGCCGAACTGGTGCTGCAGGCCCTGGCCAAGGAATCCACGCCCCTGCTATACGGCAAGCAAAGCGACGCCGTACCCAACCAGACCCGCTTCACCATGGTGCGCTTCGGCAACGTGCTGGGTTCGTCGGGCTCCGTCATCCCGCTGTTCAAGCAACAAATACGCCAGGGCGGCCCAGTGACCGTGACCCACCCCGACATCACCCGCTACTTCATGACCATTCCCGAAGCCGCCCAACTGGTCATCCAGGCCGGCTCCATGGGCCAGGGTGGTGACGTCTTCGTGCTGGACATGGGCGAACCCGTCAAGATTGCCGAATTGGCCGAGAAAATGATCCAGCTGTCGGGCTTGAGCGTACGCCGCCCCGACAATGTCGACGGCGACATCGAGATCCGCTACACCGGACTGCGCCCCGGCGAGAAACTGTACGAAGAGCTGCTGATCGGCGACAACGTGTCGCCCACCGACCACCCCATGATCATGCGCGCCAACGAGAAGCTATTGACCTGGAGCGCACTGAAAGAAGCCCTAACGGGCTTGGACACCGCCATCCGCGCAGATGATTACCCGCGCTCGCGCGAGCTGTTTTATGAACTGGTGGATGGGTACACCGCGAACAATGAGATTGTGGATCTGATTTATCAGGAGAGGGGGAAGGTGGGGGAAGGCAAGGGCTTGAATATTGTTAACCATTGACTACAGCCGAAATCGTTCTCCGAACCTGCAAATCAATGTAAGCTATTCGCTACAAGAGGAAATAACGCAACATTTTGTATTGCTTAGCCGTTCGACCTAGGGGAAAAGCCAGAATCCTCTGGCATACTCGCATGCAAGCAACTCTTGGAGCCATGTGTGGAACAACAAAACCAGTACCGTAATACAAAGCCATCAGACGAAATTGACCTGCGCGAACTGGCTTGCACACTTTGGAATGCCAAATGGCTGATTATTGCCATCACGTTTGTCGTGGCCAGTGCAGCAGCCGCTTATGCCGTTCTTAGTACCCCTATCTACGAAGCCCGGGTGCAAACCCTACCACCTACCCCCAGCGGCTTGGCTAGCTACAATATGGCCAATCAGCTTTCGGGTCCTGCCATTAGCGGGGTCACTAACTACGAAAGCTTAGTCACTACGCCCAACAACGCGGTGCCAATCATTACCCCCCACGAAGCCTACAGTACCTTCCTACGCAACCTTAATTCGGTTTCCCTGCGCCAGCAGTTTTTTACTAATGTATATCTGCCTGCTCACCCCGGCTACGACACGCCGGCCAGCCAGCAAGCACTTTGGCAGAGCTTCAACAGTCAGTTAAACATAGAGCTTCCAGAAAAAAATAATAACAACGATTTGATGACGCTGACTATGCAGGGCACTGACCCACAGAACATTGCAGACTGGGCCAACCAGTATGTGCAGGAAGCAATTGCCATGTCACAAACTGAGCTGCTAGATACGCTTAGCAGCGCCATACAACTACGGGTGCAAAGCACCCGAGACCAAATTTCCACACTGCGTAAAGTGGCGGAAACCACTCGGCAAGACACTGTTGCCCGCCTAAAAGAGGCCTTGTCCCTAGCCGAATCTATAGGATTAGATAGCCCACCGAATGCCGGAAACCTGATTACATCCTACACGGGTGCCACCACCTACCTACGCGGGGCCAAGGCATTACGCGCCGAACTGAAGCTTTTGGAGCAACGGCAAAGCGATGACCCTTATATAGCGGAACTACCCAACCTGCTTAAGCAACAATCGCTACTGGGAAAAATCGACATAGCTCCCCAGCACGTAGCTGTAGCCACTATAGATCAGCCCGCTACCATGTCATTGGCACCGATCAAACCACGGAAAAGGTTGATATTGGCCTTAGGCCTCATCTTAGGAGGAATGCTTGGAATATTTATTGTATTAATTCAGAGAACATTTAAATAATAACAATTATTATTTACATTATTGATCAGAAGCTTTTTAATGTTTTGAAATAATTATGTAACTTTATATAATGCCCTCCGGTATCTTTACATACTTCCGGAGCGGCAATGCAGGCTATACAAGAGAATAATAAAAACCATCAACCCAACTCTTCGAACGAGATCGATTTACGCGCATTAACCCACATCTTGTGGTCGTCTAAGTTTCTGATTAGCAGTATTACGCTGGTTGTAACCTGTACAGCAGGAATATACATTTTTCTAAGCACACCTATCTATCAAGTGCAGGTTCAAGCTTTGCCACCCGTTCAAAGCGGATTAGCGGCCTACAATATGGCCAACCAGTTATCGGGAGCGGCGGTTGCCGCCTCGGCCAGACCCAAAACAACCGAGCGACAGCGGCATAACCAATACCTTGATAGCGCGATCGAATCGCTAAGCCCTAAAGACGCCTATCAAGTGTTCCTGCGTCACCTCAGCTCCAGCAGCTTGAGGCAAGCATTTTTCGATAATATTTACCTCGTTCAATATGGTAGCCAAGTCAACGATATACAACGGCAACAGCTTTGGGAAGGCTTCAACAAAGCACTTAACATTGAACGACCCCAAAAACCCACCGACAATGAGAGAATGACGCTGACCCTACAAGGTAGCGATCCTCAAGCCATTGCGCAGCGGGCCAATGAGTTCGTGGAGATGGCAATTAAAGCCGCTCAAAGAGAACTTCTGCTGAACCTGCAAAGCGTCGTTCAGCTATATGTGGACAGCACACAATCACAAATTGAGTCCTTGCGTGAAGTCGCCGTTCTCATCCACCAAAGTGAATTGGCCCACCTGAGAGAAGCCTTGCAACTAGCCGAATCAATAGACCTGCAACAACCGCCTCAGGGAGGCAATCTAATCACCTCTTATACTGGCAGCACCCACTATCTGCGTGGTGCCAAAACTCTGCGATCTGAACTGGAGCTAATGGAGCAGCGGCAGAAGCATGACCCTTATATTGAAGAATTGCCCAGCGTCCTGCGTACACAGGCGTTACTTAAAGGAATAGATACCCGACCTGAAGTATCCGTTGCGACGATTGATCAAATGGCCTCTATTCCCACGACCCCCATCAAACCGAAGAAGATGTTGGTCTTAGCGCTCGGTGTTATTTTGGGGGGAATGCTTGGGATATTCATTACATTAATTCGAGCTCAGATTCAGAGAACAATTCGGATTGATAGCTAGATAGGCTGTTAGGCTTTGGCGATAATGTGTTCTGAGTACCTCTCCAACCTTCAGTCAATCCACATAAATTCTCAGGGCTTGTTAAACTGGTATTGCTCCATTAACCTATATCGTGTCGAATCTATGAAACCCCTCCATGCTAGGCGTTTTAAAAAACCGCATGAGCAAGTCTTACTGTCACGATCATTCGCTTTACTCGTGGGGTGGATGTTTTCAGTGGCTATGCCAATGTTGCTCTACTGGGGACCGCACACCCTGCAACATCCAGATGCCGGCCAAAAAGTTGCGCTTATCGCCGCTACTATTGCTTTCCTGCTGGCACACTTAGGCGCTAAGAATCTATTATCAAGCTATCCCGGTGGCCGTTCCCAGGGCCTTATTACTAGCCAGGTACTTATTTTCTATGGCATTCTTATTATTGGAACGTTGTTATTAAGGGTGCAGGCGTCACGCATGCTTCTACTTTCGAGTGGCTTCGCGGCGCTTATCTGGTTCCATATCGAATATAGCCTAACCAGAGCTTATCTTCGTCCAAAATTTGCAGTTATCGCGGGAGGGTTTGCTGATGAGATTTTGGCACTCCCCGACTGTGATGTACGAGTGCTTACAACTTTGGATTTGAACGATGTCCGCTATGATGGCGTAGTAGCCGATTTTCAAACGCTTACTACCGATAAAGAACGATTTCTAACTGCCTGCGCATTAGAAAATGTGCCGGTGTACCATGCAAAAACAGTTTACGAATCATTAACAGGGCGCGTCAAAATCGACAAAATGTCGGAAAATAATATTGGCTCACTATTACCTTCATCCGCGTACGAATTGACCAAGTCAGCAATTGACATATTTATAGTAGTTCTTACTCTGCCACTTGTTCTTCCGTTAAGTCTCTTTATCGCCTTGTTGATTCGAGTAGAAAGTCCCGGCCCTGTCATTTACACGCAAACACGTGTAGGTAGAGGGAACAAGCCCTTTACGATTTACAAGTTTAGAAGCATGCGATTCGACCAACTGGCAGGAGAGCAATTTGCAGGCGAAACCGATCCCCGCATAACACGGGTCGGTCAGGTGATACGTAAGTTACGGATTGATGAGTTACCGCAGTTCTTTAACGTTTTGAAAGGCGAAATGAGCCTTATTGGGCCACGCCCTGAACAACCTAGTTTCGTGGATGACTTTAACAAACAAATTCCGTTTTACAGTTATCGACATGTCGTCAAACCAGGTATTACCGGCTGGGCCCAAGTCCGTCACGGGTATGCCGCTGACAGCGATGAAACTAGGGTAAAAATTGAACATGATTTTTACTATATCAAAAACTGCTCATTAACACTGGATTTCTTTATCTTCTTCTTAACGATAAGAACGATGCTATCTGGATTTGGTGCGCGCTAATAATAATGCATATTTCTGCGCAAGTACTTGGTAGGAGTGGTTTTTCATAACATATTCGTTTCCGTTTCGCCCTAAAATTGCTCTCTCTTCTCTACTTAACGATGCTAGTTTTGTTAATGCAGATGCAATATCAGTCGAACTTCCCGAAGGTGTAGATTCCCCACACCCTGCCTGTGCCACAGGGTCATTACCAGCCCTAATAGAAGAAACTATAGGCAAACCAGCGAGCATATAGTCGAATAGTTTGTTAGGGCTGATTCCAAACTGAAATAAAGGTCCAGGTTTGAGTGATATGTAACCGATATCGACCGCATTCAATAACTGCATGATGATTTGTTTAGGAGCCTGCTCATAGAGGCTAACAGTCTCACCCAACCCATACTGCTGCACCAACTGGTAGATTTTATCCCGCATTTCGCCCCGACCAATAATAATCGCTGCTAAACGAGAACTCCCAGATCGCTTCGCAACCGCCAGCGCCTCAACCAGAGTCTCAACTTGATTAGGCCGCCCAAGAGCTCCTGTGTAAGCCACAACGGTATAACCCGCATTTCTCAATTCTTCCGCTCGAAGGACACTCGGGTGTTTAGGGCTCTCCTCGCTCTCGATAGACGCCCCACCCCCCGCATCGACCCCGTTGGGAACGTAATACCAGTGTGCAGGATCAAGACCTTGTTTCTTCATATAAACCAATGTCTCTGGCAATAACGACACGACAGCATCTGCATGTGCATAGGCGTAGCGCTCTAGCCACCCGGTTATTAATACTAAAGGGTGCATCTTATGGACACCCAACAGCTCTATAAAACCCAAAGGCCACAAATCACGCACTTCAAATACAGATTTAGCCTTAAAACGCTTCGCTAAACGGTGAGCGGATGGAAATGCGTACGGGTGCGGGGAAGAGCAAATGACAAAATCAGGCTTGCCATAGCGAGAAGCGTAAGAATCCCCATTGCGCCATAAATTCCAGGCAAAATTACCCATATTTAGTATTCGACCTACCCCGTTACCAACGTAATCTCGACAGTGAATAAATTCATAGTTGACGCCATGTATATTACGTGCGCCCTCTGGCTGAGGTCTATCCAACTGATGATGATTTGCAGAGGTAAATACGGTCGCTTTAGCGCCCAGTTGCTGCCAATATTTAGCCAGCGCGTATGGCCTAGTGTAACGTCCGACACCAGGCCCACCGGCGTATGGATGCACATACCAAATGTTTTTATTGTGGATCATGGAGATTATGAGCCCTCTACTACCGCATACAACATCCAGTTGTCTAGCATATTCCTACCTATTCTTCGAGCTCAATTACAACTCAATCGTTCAGCAATGCGTTGCGACGCCAGTCCCCCCCCATAGAGCTGGCTATTATCAGCTACTATACGTCCAAAATTGCCTTTGACCTGTTTGATAATGCGTGCTGTATCAGCCCCTACTAAAACATTTACGCCCGCATCTAATAACTCAACCCACTCTGTTTGATCTCGCATCGTTACACAAGCCTTGCCAAAAAAGAAGGCTTCCTTTTGAACGCCACCACTATCTGTCAGAACCAGCCCACAACGCTGTAGAAGCCAAAGCATTTCAAGATAACCAACTGGCTCAATCACCTCGGCTTTCAGTTTCACTCCAGTTCGATCGATCGCTGCTCGAGTGCGCGGATGCAGCGGTAAAACCACACGTAAACCACTTTCATGTAGCTCGCTTAATGCCATCACAATGGCTGCCAGTCGCTCAGGGTGATCGGTATTGTCAGCACGATGCAACGTTGCAAGTATAAATTCATCTTGCACATCGTAACCTGCTGGAGGAACTGCTCGTTCGCTAAAGAACAACGCAGAATCCTGCATGACATCACCAACATTCAGCATTTCAACTGGCCTATACCGAAACCCTTCACGCTCCAGATTCTGAACAGCTGCCTTGGTGGGGCAAAACAGAATATTACTAACCTGATCTGTCAATATACGATTAATCTCTTCGGGCATAAGCATATTAAAACTCCGCAAACCCGCCTCGATATGCGCTACAGGCACGTGTAGTTTTGCAGCCGCCAAGGCGCCAGCTAAAGTTGAGTTGGTATCGCCATACACCAGGACTCTATCTGGGCTCTCAGCACAAATAGCATGCTCGATCTCCATCAGCATTCTTCCCGTCATAACGCCATGAGTGCCACCATGAATATTCAATTGTATGCTCGGCTTTGGAATAGCTAGTTGCTCGAAGAAAACATCTGACATATTCGCATCGAAATGTTGCCCAGTATGCAGCAATATTTCGTCTATGCCACCTATTTTCCGAAAAGCATTAGAAACGACACTTGCTTTAATGAACTGAGGGCGAGCCCCGATTATCGTAAGAATTTTCATAATTTATCTTTATCTACTTAATAAGTTTGTAGTACAAATCGAGTAGTTTGGCCTCCTCCACACCCCAGTTATAGCGTTCGACTACCGCTTTTTTCCCATTCTCACCCATTTCTCTAGCTCGTTCGCGGTTAATCGTAAGAAAATCTATGGCTCCCGCTATCTCGTTTGGTTTAAGCGGATCAATACATAATCCACAGTCATTACCCTCAATAATTTCTCGCCAGAGAGGAAAATTGGAAGCTATAACAGGAATTCCAGCACTCATATACTCAAACATCTTATTGGGTTGTGAATCGATGTGATTCGGAAGTGGATGGAACGTCACCAGCCCCGCTACAGAACGAGAAAGCACGTCACGTACTCCTACGCGATCCAAGAAACCCAGCGCATCTACACGAGCCCAGCCCTCGTACGCTCTCAATTCCAACTCCGTGTTGGGCTCAGAAAATTGTCCTACAAGCTGCAAGCGCATAGAAGTATTTACAAGCTCCATTGCCGCAACTATCTCCTTAATTCCCCGTATTTGGGTTATGCCACCGACATAACATACATGATTCTTCAGATGCTGATCATCAGCCCTCTCTTGCGCTAGTTCACCCAGCATCGGAAAGTTATTAATATTAATAGAAAGGGGATTTATTCTTATAAACTTATCATTAATAGACGGAGTTGCCGTCACTACAGCATCCAATTTCTGACAGGTCCATTGCTCATAATAGCTAAATATTTTTGAGAGCAACCAGCCAATCGATTTATTGAGATATGGCTTACTGAGCAACTGTTTAGGTAAATCCTCGTGTGCGTCAAACACCACCTTTTTCCCTGAGCTTTTAAGTTTAACTCCTATGGGTATAAGCTCGGGATCGTGAAAATGATAAATATCTGCATCTAAAGCCAAGGATTTTTGATAAATGCGATGCGTGACATTGCGCATCCGATCTATGCGTCCATGCCCCCGGCCAACATCATAAATAAGGATGCCATCTTTCCGCTCTTCACCTTTTCCATCTGCCACGATTAATGACACATCATAACCAGCTATCGCTAATGATCTACATTCCTTCAGAAAGATTCTCGTATCAGTGCGAGAATGCACGCTTGTAAGATGAACAACGCGGGTCATTGAAAGATCCTATGCATTTACTATAAATATAGTTTTTTAATTATAGTTTTTTATATTCTTACCACTAACTTTCTCTGCAAAATGTTGAATCTTTTTTAGCACATTGAAAGTTGAATCCCAATTTTTATACTTTGTATATGCTACGCCAGGCGCCTCCACCAGTTCCTTAAGTTCAAGCACGGAAATACGAAGTTTTTTTGCAATATATTCTTGGTCTTCTACCAGCTCTCTGGGATCATACAATTGTTGCTCGAGTTTCTGTTTCGCTTCTTCCCTGCTTAGTTGGCCACTTAAAATCATGCTGGAATAATGCATCTTACGTTTATCGTATCCGAATTTCTTTGGCAAATAGTAATTTTGAAAAAATTTGGTAAATACAGATTCACTGTGCTTATTTCCATAGTCTTTGTATCCAATAGTATCTTCGAGAAATGCAAGAGCCTTTGATTTGTTGTAGTCCATAAAGTTCAAAGGTCTCAGCGTCTTCATTCCGTACAGATATGGATAATACAAATAATATTGAAAAATATTTATAGTCTTATAATTATGTAGCTGAATAGTGCCATACTTTTTATGTATCGCATGCAGATTGATTGCATCCATAGCACTATGGTGCCAAGTGCGTGGGAAAACTGATTCTGTTGCTATATTGCCGCCGCTAATTACGTGCTTAATTTTCTTACTCACCGCAAAATGGTACAACGAAGAAAAGAATGCATGGTCTTGTGGCACATCTTGGTTGGCGACATGCGACTTCAAATAGGCCAATTGCAGATCGCGCATTTCCTCCCAATTAATTACGTGAGTATGTAAGTCATAATTGCAGTATTTGACGACTTGCTCTATGTTATAAACAGCTAGCTCACTATTCCAACCACCGTCCACATGAACCACTAAAGGACGGAGTCCGCGATCCTTTAACATGAGTGCAAGATATGAGCTATCAATTCCCCCGCTCAGACCAATAATGCAATCGTAGTCATTATTCAATCCATCTTTCTTTATGCGATCGAACGCTTCGGACAAACGGGTCTGGCCCTCTACGTTAGGGAACCAACGTTTCGACGTCTCATCATCAAACTGGTGGCAGTGACTGCATACCCCTTTTTCATCGAATACAATCTCTGAATCAGATGTATCCATCACACATCTGACACACATTTGATAATTCTTATTTGACATCAGCAGCATCCTTAAAAGTTGCTTCCAGCTTCTTATAATCTGGATAGGTAATTAATACGGCTTTATGTTTGCCGTGAAAGGTAAACATATCTCCCGCTGCTACCGCTGACGCTCCCGCATCCACCGCTTGTTTAAAATGCTGTAATGTCGCTGCTCCTCCGGAGGCAACAACGGGAATTTCAACAGCGGCAGCCACTCGCTCAACAATATCAATATCATAACCACGACCCGTTCCTTCCCGATCAATAGAGCACAGGATCAACTCTCCAGCACCCGCATCCGCTGCTCTTTTTGCATATTCAACGGGATCTAATTTGGTATTGAAAGAGCCCGAATGGCTATAAATCTGATATTTTCCCAAAATATTCTTCTTTACATCCATTGAAACCACTATACTTTGTGAACCAACGATCTTACTCGCCTGACCAATAAGCTTGAGATCCTTTATAGCCGCGGTATTAAGAATTGCCTTCTCAATGCCCAGTTTGAATAATTTCTCAATATCTTGCAAGGTAGCTAGCCCGCCACCATAGCCGAACGGCATAAATGCTTGTGATGCAATATCCGCCAATAGTTCATAATTTGGCTTACGCCCTTCTACGCTAGCTGTTATATCTAAGAAAACCAGTTCATCAACCTCTTTCATGTTGAATATTTTGACAGCATTAACTGGATCTCCAACATATTTGTGATTCGAAAACCGCACTCCCTTGACCAAACCGGTATTTTTTAAAAGCAAGATAGGAATCACGCGGGTAGCTAGCATGGTAACTGTTCAATAAAGTTCTTAAATAACGTCATGCCAAACCGGTGGCTTTTCTCAGGGTGAAACTGTACCGCAAAAATGTTTTCATGTCTGATTGCACAAGTAAAACGATAGCCATAATCACATGTCGCGGCAATATGTGCCGGATCGTCGCACACTACATGATATGAATGCACAAAGTAAAAGCGTGGGTCACTATGAAAACCAGAGAATAATTCTTGGTTGGGTGATGGTATGACCTTATTCCAGCCCATATGTGGAATTTTCAGCTTCCGTTCTCCGAACGCTTGCCCATCAAATCGCCGTACTGTTCCAGGGAGTAAGCTCAACCCCGCTTTATTACCTTCTTGGCTCGAATGGAACAGCAGTTGCATCCCCAAGCAAACGCCCATAAAAGGAACTTTGTCGTTTCTTACTCGCTCATTAATTAAGTCTATCATTCCCAATGATTGAAGCTTAGTCATGGCATTATCGAATGCCCCAACGCCGGGTAAAATTAAGGCCGAAGCCCGTTGAATAGTTTGAGTATCTGCGGAAATGACAGCATCCCCTCCGACACGGCGGATCATATTTAATATGGAAAATAAATTGCCCATTCCATAGTCGATTATAGTAATCATACATTTCCAGTTCAGATTAAAACTTGCTATACGCCCAACTTCCTCTGAACTTTCCTCCCATTAAGCAAACAAAGCAAAAAACCAGGGGTAGGGTAGTAATGTCTACAGATGAATCAGTTGCCAATCTTAAAGCTAGTGCAAAAAATGCAAGAGCTTCAACAAATAGTTTTTTTACAATTAAACCAGATGTGAAAATAATTATGCAAAAAAGAAAAATTAAAAATAAAATTCCATATTGTGAATGCAGCAACAAGAAAGTATTATGAGGATTCGAGTTAAAACTAGAGATATAAGGCAATTTTGAAAGTTCTGTCCCAAAGAATAAATTTCCAGGTCCTAACGAGTTGAGATATTCAAATAACATTCGAGTCCTATAGCTATCAGCCAAACCTTTATTTTTGATGTAATAGAAATAGGAAGTGTATTCATAAACATAGATAACAAAGCTCGAGAACAATATTACTAGCAGTAAACCCATAAACAACTTACCATAGGTAAATGGTTTCCAGTATTTAAACGCCACAGAAATTAGTAGAATAAACGACGCAATAATACCAGATCGCCCAACCGCTAAAATACAACACAAAAAAACAAGTGCATATAATAATATATCTAAACGCTGGCCCTTACCATAATTTGCGAGCAAGAAAATTGACCCGAGACAAACTAAAATCATACTGATTGTATTGCGGCTTCCAGAAAAAATATGGTTAGCATCTAAACCAAGCAAAATCAATAGCAATAAGCTGATCACCAATATGTAGAAACCAATAAAAAAGACTGATAATAGTTTTTGCCGCATTGATAATGCATAAGCCACAAATAAGCTAGCAATCAAATTCAATAAGACAGTAACGTGCACAGATTTATCGAATATGAGCTTATTCAAAATCACAAATGAAAGCAGTGTCATTATAATCAATACCACTATCATCCACAGCATGCCTTTTTCGAAACAGAGAAAAACACATAGTGCAGTTCCTACTATCAACGCTAGAATTGCAGCCCTAAGCAAGCCATCCGGAACCAAAAACAATGCAATCGATGCAATTAAATATATAGATAAGAGCGCTTTGGATAGACTAAACTTTGAAATTTTCCACATTAACTTAGCCTCCAAACTCTGAATGACGGGCTCGCTTTTTCTTTGCACTAAGAGGACGAGATCGAGCTAAGCAGTAGAGGATTTCAATCACAAACTTAAGAGGTAAGAGCACATCATTCCCGTATAGAACCGTTGTTGATTCCGTCGCTCACTACAGTCAGAATATCGACGGTTTTAGCCGAACTGGGAACTCTTTCTTTATCATACGAGAGTTGTTCTGTGATCCACGCCTCAATGCTTGATTTGTCTTGCTTAACTACTTTCGCATATCCGGAGCTGAACTGCTCATCAAAGTATCCCTCAAGTCTGCCCCCCGGCTTAATATGCATACTCAATAAAGCAGATGGCACGCCAAACCAGCTCGCTTCAATTACGACAGAACTCATATCTGTTATATGCAAATCAATTATGGAAAGAATTAGTGGAAGGGGAGCCTCAGACGTCCTTAGCCATTCAACGTTACCTAACCCTCCAAACTCTTTCTCTAGAAATTGGAAGCAACGAGCCCGTTCTGACCCTCGCAGCTGCACAGGATGTAATCTTATCAGCCAATTGTATTGTTGAAGAGGAGAGGTAATTAGTTTTTTCAAAGCAATTGGCAAATAACCATCATGCTCATCACTATCATTATAAAATCTCTCCAGCCCCCATTGTAGCGTTACCAATATTTTTGGTTTGTCATCCGTAACAGATAAGTTGTTTCTAATGAGCTCATTAACAACTTGATCTTCGGAATCTACGCATTGGAACCGCTGAAACCAGGGGTTTCCCGTAACATGAACTCGAATTCCTTTATCCTCAGCCCAGCCTCTGATGGCGCTCGCCGAGGAAGTATCCCAACACAAAAAATCCGTAGGCAGATTTATCGCATCCAACTCTTTTGCCGTCTTCCCATACCACGCATGGGATGTCGATATCACGCCGTGTTGTAGATCATAGATACGTATACCTCTGTCCCTAGCTGCTTTACATAGAAAACTGTCAGGTTGAATGCCGATTATATATTTCGGCTTAACTACGTCTAGTATTCGTCCCCACAGGATATATTTTTTATTTTTAGGGCTAGTAAAAAGAAGATTATTTATTTTATCAATAATTTCAGCAATAAAAAAATCACGATTGAATAATAAAGGGGCACCATTTGCGTTATCAGAATTTAGATTGCCATATGGTTTTACAATGGAGATTGCTGAAATATTTTTCCGGGCCAATCTTTCGGTAATTGAGAGTATCAAACCGCAATACAACTTATTTTTAAACACATACCCACAATCATTCTCATGCCATACTGTAAGGCAGTCAGCCTCTTCGAGAGCATTCCAGTCACTACGCCGCAAGCTCAGTTTTGTCTTGTCTAACACTAACTTTATATATTTGAGTTGTTTGAAGATTTTCATCCACAAATCCTACGCTCTCTATTTTTGACAGATATTAACGGTACGCCTTACATAGCCTTTTCTGCTCTATATTTCTAAGTTCAGAAGTGCAATTTTTATACTTTGAACAGTAAAACACCTAAGGTCTACTCCATACCTTTAATGAAGTCCAAGGCATCTGAAATGACCTGTTCGCTGCATACCAAGTCAACAAAAATTGGACCGCACCCGCAAGCGCTGTCGCAATCGCAGCACCATGTAGGCCTAGGTAGTCTATAAGCAAGAATAAAAACAACACATTCAATAACCCGCTGATCATTGTCACAACTGACAGGTAAACAGTCTTTTTCGCAAAAAAAACGTAGTTGGTTACCATCAAATACATACCTTTAAATATTTGTCCAAGAAGAAGCCATCCGATTATCTCTTGGGCAGCTTGATAATTTGGCCCAGTTAATATGAAAATAAAGTATGGCCCAACATAAAATCCAACAATAGCCAATCCGAGCAGAAAAACGAAGTATATATATGTCCATTTTACAATTAACTGTTTCTCTTCTATTAGATTACGTGACAGTCTCTCATACAACCAGGGAACAAACGCCTTGTTTATCGCGTCGAAACAGATGCTTGCTATCATCGAAACCTGAATCGCTGCCATATATATGCCAGCCTGCCCCAACCCCAACTTCGTATTTACTACCAAGCGATCTATGGTTAGTAAGAGAAAAGCCCCTGCGACATGTGGAATTAACGGGACTCCAAAGCGGAGCGCCTCTTTGACATGATTTACATGCCAGGAGGTCCCAATCAAATTGCAACGTCCAAGAGAAAATAATGCAACTCCAGCAAACAAAACTGGAGTCCATGCCATCGCGATCAAACGCCCTTCGCCTCCAAGCTTTAATACGATTACCAAGAGTAAAGACAAAGACAAGTTAACCAAACTCTGAGATAATAAAAAGGCGCTGTATTTTAATATCGAATTGCGTACCTGCCACTGCCCCATGCGAATATTAACTACAAAGCTAGCTGCGGACACTATGACAGCAACAAGCAACCAACCATGGTTTAGGCCGAATAGTGTACTCAAATAATCGCTAACAAAAAAAACCAATAAAAAAATTATAGAAGAGCTTAATAATAATATTTGTAAGCAGGCCCCTATGTAATCTTTCAGTTCTGTTTTATCTTCGCTTAAATCATAAAATTTACGTAATGCAGCGCCATGGACACTTAACCCCGTAAATGCAGACAAAGCAGCTACGAAAGTCTGAAACATTGCGACGACCCCGTACTCTGTCGTGGACAAGTAACGCGTCAATATCGGCAGCAGCATAAATGGTATCGCTGCGTTTAGGATGTTGACAATCAAATAGGCTCCGGAGGCCCTCGCTAGCGACTTACTAAGCATCGAAAATATAAATTAATCTTTTACGTTCCTTAGAGAATCCACCATCGCAAGTCAATTTCCGGAGCAGAAGTAACAGCCAAGCTTTAAAAAGATTAATCCAGAAATGGACAGCACAACAAGCCCGACAATAATCGGATCTCATGTCAAACCCAGCGCAGCCGCGATTTTTTTCTGACTCCCTGCTGTCAAATACGGATGCATCGGCAAACTAATCACCCGTTGCGCTAACCGATCACCCACTGGTAGACGAGCAGAACTGTCCGCCACAGCCGGTTGCTTATTCAACGGTATGGGGTAATGCACTGCGGTGGGAATGCCCGCCTCTTTCAAGTTGGCTTGCACAGTCTCGCGATCATCAACTTGTATTGTGTATTGCGCATACACACTAAGGTTATGAGGGTCAACATACGGCGTGGTGTGGATACCAGCGTCCTTTAATAACCGTTCATAATTTTTCGCGACTTCCTGACGCAGATTGTTCTCTTCGGGCAAAATTTCGAGTTTGGGGAGTAAAATAGCTGCCTGCAGGGTATCCAGACGGCTATTCACACCGATACGAATATGGTGATAGCGTCGATCTTGACCATGGCGAGCAATCTGACGTAGCACTACTGCCAAGTCATCATCATTCGTAAAAATGGCACCGCCATCCCCATAGCAACCCAATGGCTTGCTAGGAAAAAAGCTAGTGCACGATACTGTACTTAAATTCCCAGAATGCTTGCCTTTATAGGTAGCGCCAAAGCTTTGTGCTGCGTCCTCAATGACCGGAATGCCGTGCCTAGCCGCAATTGCATTGATCGCATCAAAATCTGCGCATTGCCCGTATAGGGACACTGGAATAATCGCCTTGGTACGCGGCGTAATGGCAGCTTCCAGTGTGGCTGGGTCAAGATTGTAAGTATGAGGGTCAACGTCCACATATACAGGCTTGGCACCTAATACCGCCACCGTCTCTGCCGTAGCTATATAGGTAAAACCTGGGGTAATGACTTCGTGACCAGGACCAATACCGAAAGCCATTTGGGCGATTTGTAGCGCATCCGTGCCATTAGCGCAGCTTATACAGTGCTTAGCGCCGATAAACGCAGCCAGTTTTTCTTCAAGCTCCGCAACCTCTGGACCTAAGATGTACTGACCATGAGCAAGCACCCGCTGTATGCCGGCATCAATCTTGTCTTTAATGCGGGCTTGCTGGGCTTTAAGATCAATAAAGTCAATCATGGCTGCGACGGATACTTAGTTAGTTGTTTGCCGTCTAACTGATACACGGCACCGGTATGCTGGCAAATGGCTTTCCCCTGGCCTTCCAGAGGTAGATTGAGCTGCTCACCAAACTCGCTCATCCAACCTATCTGCTTGGCGGGAACCCCCACTACCAGAGCGTAGTCGGGCACATCCTTATTAATGACTGCCCCTGCTCCCACAAAAGCAAACTCACCCACCGTTACACCGCAGACAATGGTGCAATTCGCACCTAGAGTCGCACCTTTTTTTACAAGAGTGTCACGGTACTCGCTTTTACGTTCTACCAAGGAGCGCGGGTTGTATACGTTGGTAAACACCATGCTGGGCCCACAAAACACCCCCTCTCCCAGGGTCACGTTGTCGTAGACCGAGACGTTGTTCTGTATTTTGCAGTAGTCACCGATAACTACCTTATTACCAATGAATACGTTTTGACCCATTGATACGCCGCGGCCAATCACTGCGCCGCCACAGACATGGACAAAATGCCAGACGCGCGACCCCTCGCCTATTTGGGCACCATCATCGACGATAGCGCTAGGATGCTGGTAATGGTTCATTTTTTCAAGAAAGGGTGATATTCACCCGTAAGCGGGACAATATCGGCCGTGCGAATTGCCGCGACCGTTAAAATCGCCGTACGATTCTCTTCCAATCCAAAGCCACGGCCCGCCAGAATTTCTTCGTAGCTGCGGTTGTGTAAATCAGTAAAGCCACCCGAGAATTCGATCTCTTCACCGTCAACAGTAATAGACCTATAAGTGCGCTGACCAGCAGCACGTTGTGCTTCAGGCACATCTTCAACATCCACCGACAAGAACCAACGTACGCGTGCGTTCTCGTATTCTAAATAGCCTGCCGCCTTCGTATCGGACGAGTGGTGCACGGTATTCGCCTGAAGTCCGCCAAAGATGAAGTGCAGCATGTCGAAGAAATGCACGCCAATATTGGTAGCAATACCGCCTGACTTCTTAAGATCCCCCTTCCACGATTGCAGGTACCAATTTCCACGCGAGGTGATGTAGGTCAGATCCACATCATGCTTGGTGCCATTCTTCTGATTTTTTACTTTCTCACGTAGGGCTACAATGGATGGGTGAACGCGCAATTGCAAAATGGTGTTTACCTTGTGGTCAGTGTCACGCTCGATTTCCTGCAAACCGTCAATATTCCATGGGTTCAACACCAAAGGTTTTTCACAGATAGCGTCCGCCCCCGCACGCAAGGCAAAGCGCATGTGCGAATCGTGCAGGTAATTAGGCGAGCAAATCGACACGTAATCAATCTTTCTGCCGTTATCGGCGCGGCGCAGCTTGTCGATATGCCGATCGAATCGCTCAAACTCAGTAAAAAAGTCCGCGTTGGGAAAGTGACTGTCAATAATACCAACGGAATCGTTTGTATCCATAGCAGCCACCAGATTGTTACCTGTGGCCTTGATAGCTTGCATGTGCCGTGGAGCAATATAGCCAGCAGCACCAATCAGAGCGAAATTTTTCATGTTTTTTGATTGAAGTGATTAACAGTTTTCTTGAGATAGGGGATGCGGAATGTTCTGCATATTCAAGGCCTCTAGTTGCAGCAGCTCGATTTCAGATTTTAGTTTTTCGTACTCATTGACCTTGTGTTTTAAGAATCGAAGCGTCAACTCCACTTTCGCAGTAAAGCCCGTCGGAGTCAGAAGATACGCATAGGCCAGCTTATTGTGGCTATTGCGAAAGTTCTGCATTTTGATAAAACCCTTGTCGAGCAGATGCTTAATGCAATAGTTAGTTTTACCCAGGCTGATACCCAACTCGCGCGCCAAATCACGCTGACTCATGTCTGGATTGGCCTCAAGCAGACGCAGTAGTTTTAAGTGGTGTTCATAGGGCAAAGCAGCATCGATCATAGGAATAGACAAAAGAGCGTTCAACCATTGAACGGAAATGTATCATGAAACAACCTAGCGCACTAGGGCTTCGCTTGTTAAGCTCCTATCCCGCCGCGCTCGCCAATGCATGTGCTCATCCAAAGTTGCGTGAAGGTAACCAAATATGGCGCAAAAAAATACAGGGAAAAAATACTATCTAATCTGACACCATCCTAACAACTTCGCTAGGTCATAGTGTGTCCTAGTGAAGTTGTGAAGATTTAACTGATAGTTACGCTGACGGCTCGATGACCGTTTGGCGAAGTGGCGTGCCGGGCGCAATATCGCATTTTGCGCGTTTTCCCACAACAGACCAATAATGCTTAGGAGCCAAGCCGTAACCTGGCCGTATACTTTTAATATTGTCAGTGGTGAACAATTCACCTTTTTGTATATTCTTTACTACATATAACGACCTACGGAATTGCGCATTCTCCTGTTCGCTGGATTTTCGCCCGTAATCAACCACACCCAATGCCGACCAAGCTGTCTTGCTATCTTTACACAGCGCTTCCAATTCTTTGGGTTCTAGCGAAAAACTGTCGTCCGGCCCGCCACCACTACGGTCAAGGGTAAAGTGCTTTTCTATCAGCGATGCCCCCAGCGCCACACTGGTGATGGCCGTGGTGTTATCAAGCGTATGATCCGACAATCCCGTCACTAAGCCAAAGCGGTCAATCATGTCGGGGATAGTGCGCAGGTTGTAATCAGCGGCTGGAGCTGGATAACCGCTAACGCAATGTAAAATTGCCAACTCTTTACATCCACCTTCGCGGGCGGTATCAATAGCCTCTTGAATCTCTTCGGAATCTGCCATGCCGGTCGAAATGATCATCGGCTTTCCAGTACTTGCCACATACTTGATCAGAGGCAAGTCGATGGCTTCAAAGGACGCAATTTTGTATGCTGGCGCACCAAGCGTTTCAAGCAAATCAACAGCCGTATTATCAAATGGTGAACTGAAGATGGTTATCCCGAGCTTGCGGGCATAAGCAAACAACGACTCATGCCATTCCCATGGCATATGGGCTTGCTGATACAACTCATACAGCGTTCTACCGTCCCATAAACCACCACGAATCTGGAAGTCTTCATTATTGCAATCCAAAGTAATAGTGTCGGCCGTATAGGTTTGTAACTTGACGGCATCAGCGCCTGCCGCCTTTGCAGCTTCTATAATTTTGAGCGCTGTCTCTAATTTACCGTTATGGTTGGCAGATAGCTCAGCAATAATGTATGGGGCATCGCCAGCACTGATCCGCCGACCGGCGATGGTAATGCTAGGTTGAATTAACATTCTAGATATCCTTTAAACGATTGCTCCACTCTTCGGCTAGTAGACCAAAACACACCATAGAATGATAGTTTCTTCCATCAAAGTGCTGGTCCCGCAGTAGGCCTTCCTGCTGAAAACCCAGACGGAGATGAAACTTAATTGACGGCTTATTAAACTCTAGGGCTTGGCCGCATACTTTGTGTAAGTTAAGCAAGCCGAAACCATAGTCCAAAGCGGCCAAACCTAAACTCTGACCTGTACCTTGCCTAGCGTTAGGCGCCAAATAAAAACCCCAGTCAGCCACCTTACCTGATGCCAGGCCACTGAATTGGACAAATCCGTACGGTAGATTATCAATTTCAAAGATCAGTAATTGCTTGTCGCCATTTAATAAAGTACTTCTAAACCAACTACGGTGTTCGTCCATGCTGATCTCGTGCTGGGTAAGCATATAACGCCTGACGTCGGGATGATTACGCCATCCTAGAACGAGCTCTAAGTCTCCTTCCACCATAGGGCGGACACTCTCTTCTCGATCAGAAACTGGACGCATCATTTCCCACCATTCTCTGCGCTACCCTTTGCGCACCTAGTCCATCAGTTACTTTGCTGGCGGCTTCGCTCATTAACACGAAAGCTCTATTATCAAGTAATTGTGCCAGTACCGCCGGTAGTCGTTCAATACTAGTGATATCACCCAGTAAGTATGCTGCATTTGCCGTTGCCAATGCCTCTCCAACAGCCTGCTGGTTAGCAGCCAGGGTTACTAGAATAGTTGGCAACCCCAAGCAGCACCGCTCCCACGACGTCCCGCCCGCAGCGCCGATGGCAATATCACTTTCAGCCATGAGCTGAGCCATATTCTTCACATTGATCAGCACATCTGTAGGCCATGGCATCGTCCTTGCGAGCGCCTGTACTTGCGTTAAAGATGGAGCATTTCCCCCCATTACTACTGTAATCTCACAATCCGACGGTAAGCGGCAGGACATTAGTGCTTTAAGCACCTCCCCCGTAGCATTGGGCTGATCAATCCCCCCCATCGTAATCAGCACCTTGTTCATGGAAGCTGACAAGATACGTCGTGACAAGCTGTATTCCCGCATCTTTGCAAACTCGGGGCGTAGCAAACCATAGCTTGGCCCTATCAAAAGATGGCTATGCTCTGGTAAAAGTCCTTGGTAATCGGATGCAGTTCGTCCCAAATTTTGATCAACAAGCAAATCACATTCGTGAGCACGGTCAGCCAAGTCGTCAATCACAGCTAGCTTCATACATGGGTCGCAGACCGCACGCTCCCAGCGTAAATCCAGCGCGTAGTGGTCTAGCACCAACCAGTCTGCCCGCAAGCCATTTAACGACATGCGTGTTTGCTCTGCATCTACCTGCCAGTCGCAACCAAGCCACGCCGCATGGGACGGCATGACGCCCTTATCGCTGACATACTTATCTTCAATATCTGTTGCGGGTAGCGATGTTACGGTAAATCCACGCTGCTGAATCTCATGAAATAAATTTCCATCATGCGCACGCCCTATGAAATGACACTTGGACCCAGCCTCCGTCAAAGCCTCGGCCAAAGTGAGACAACGCATTACGTGCCCGGTACCGATCTGAATAGAAGCGTCCGTACGAAAAACGACGTTCATGGTGTCCGATATTTAGTCTATTGACGTATTTAGCTGCGCGTTAAACATCCACTCGGCCCGTAGCCAGTCCTCGGGGGTATCGATATCCTGTACGCGATACCTTGGCAAAACCACCGGGACAGAATTAACACCAAAGATTGGCCGGCCCTCCAGCCAAGCATGAGAGGCCCCCCAATAGAACTGTCCTGCGTCATGGAAGGCTTCTTCTAGATCTTGCGAGCGGGTGTGCAAATACTTCGGCTGAAACATGCTCACCCGCCCTTCATTGTTAATACGCACTGCTCTCTGAATCGGAAACGGGTAGCTTGTTACAGAAAAAGCATAGTCACAACCCGAATTGACAAGCTTTTCTAAGCCTTCGGTTATATCGTTCGGGCGGACAAAGGGAGCTGTCGCATAAATACAGCACACAAGGCTCGGCTCCACGCCTTGTTGCTGATGCCAATTTATGGCATGTGCAACCACAGGCACTGTGCCGGTGTAGTCGTCTGACAGGGAGGTTGGTCGCAAAAAAGGAACTTCGGCACCATAGCGTATTGCTATATCCGCTATCTCATCATCGTCTGTTGAAATAACAACACGATCAAAACAGCCGCTTCGCCGGGCGGCCTCGATCGACCAAGCTAGCATAGGCTTACCGCAAAAGTTCTTAATATTCTTTCGCGGTATGCGTTTGCTGCCGCCCCGGGCGGGAATGATAGCCAGCCGCATAACTACAGAGCAGCACGCAAAGCACTTACTACAGCATCTTGTTCATGTTCAGCCAGGCCGGGATACATAGGCAAGCTAATTGCCTCCGCGTAATAACTCTCTGACTCAGCTAGAGCGTCAGTATCAGGGCACAAGTCGCGATAGTATGGCTGCGTATGCACAGGTATGTAATGCACATTAACACCAATTTTTTGCTGGCGTAGGCTTTCGAATACTTGGCGATGTGTCTTATCGATTGCGTTGAGTTTTAAACGGATCACATACAGATGCAAACCTGAGTAGCCATCGGGATGCTGCCACGGGGTGGTAACAGGTAATTCGGCTAGTAGCCTGTTATAGCGTTCAGCCAACTGATGCCTACGCGTCACATATTCATCCAAGCGATACATTTGGCTCACGCCTAATGCTGCCTGCAATTCCGTCATCCGATAATTGAAGCCCAAGTCCGTCTGTTGGTAATACCAAGGCCCGTCAGGCTCATGAGTCATCAAAGCTGCGTCTCGGGTAATTCCGTGACTACGCAACAGATTCATTTTTTCAGCTAGCGCTGCATTATTAGTCAACGCCATCCCGCCTTCAGCAGTGGTGATTATCTTGACAGGATGAAAGCTAAATACAGTGATGTCGCTGTAACGACAGTTCCCAATTGGCTCGCCCCGATATTTACCTCCAATAGCGTGCGAAGCATCTTCGATAATCTTGAAACCATACCGCTTACTGAGTTCATGAATGGCCTGCATGTTGCAAGGCTGCCCACACAAATGCACTGGCACCACGACTTTCGGTAGGCAGCCTGCTTTTTCGGCATGCACCAGCTTTTGTTCTAGTGCCTCGACGGACAAGTTGTAGGTAAGGGGGTCAATATCTACAAAATCGACCCTCGCGCCGCAATACAAACCACAATTGGCGGACGCAACAAACGTAATTGGCGATGTCCATAGCCAGTCGCCAGGCCCAAGCCCCAAGGCCAAACAAGCGATATGCAACGCCGAGGTTGCACTATTGACCGCTAACGCATGGCTAATGCCACAGTATTCAGCTACAGCCTTCTCAAAGCGTGGAACCATCGGGCCTTGCGTTAAGAAATCTGACTGCAGCACATTCAGAACAGCGTCTATATCTGCCTGCGTAATCTCCTGACGGCCGTAGGGAATCATGATTAGATTTTCCCTATTTTTTCATGGTTAGCATCAATCCATGATTGGAGTTCGTTTGGACTCATCCATTCTTTATTACTGTCGCTGGAGTACACAAAGCCCTCAGGAACTTTCCGCCCATCTTTGATACGCAATGGTGATTCGGACCAATTATGGATGGCAGGTAAAATTTTAAAATGCTCTGGGTACTCGTAGGTATAGTGGGCATCCTCCACACCTATCATTTGTTCGTGTAGCTTCTCACCAGGACGGATACCGACGACTTTATGCTCAGCGTCGGGAGCAACAACCTTAGCCAGTTCCGTAACTTTCATTGATGGAATCTTCTTCACATAGATTTCACCGCCTTCCATATCATCAAAGGCGTGCCAAACCAACTCCACCCCTTGCTCTAGAGAGATCATGAAACGCGTCATGCGCTCATCTGTAATGGGCAGAACCCCTGTATCTTTAACAGACATAAAGAACGGGATAACTGAGCCACGCGAACCCATGACATTACCGTAGCGCACAACGGCAAACTTAGTGCCTTCCCCCCCCGAGTAGGAATTACCGGCAACGAATAACTTATCGGAAGCCAGCTTTGTGGCGCCGTAGAGGTTGATCGGGCTACTAGCCTTGTCGGTAGACAAGGCTACAACACGTTTGACCCCCCTATCAATACAAGCGTCAACAAGGTTCATAGCACCATTTATATTGGTCTTGATGCATTCGAACGGATTGTATTCTGCAGTAGGCACTATTTTTGTAGCAGCGGCGTGAACTACATAGTCAACCCCATCCAGCGCACGATATAAACGCTCTTTATCACGCACATCACCAATGAAAAATCGCACACGCGGGTCATCTTTAAAAAGCTTGGCCATCTCCCACTGCTTCATTTCGTCTCGCGAGAAAATGATGACTTTCTTCGGCTTGTATTTAGCCAATGTCATTGGCACGAAAGTATGACCAAAGGAACCGGTGCCACCGGTTATAAGGACAGTTTGACTCTTCAGCATAGCTATTAATTTGTTCCTAGCCGAGGCGACTTAAAAGAAAAGCAAGAATATTGTGACGGGTTGCTGTTGCTTCATTCCATTAAGCAACAGCAATACTTGATGCATTATAAACAATGCATCTGTAGGCGAAACGAGAGAACTCTCACGCCAGCGTATGAAGCATTAAGGTCTCTTTATTTGGCAGCTACCTAACATGCTTTTAATCATTAGAAACTTAATTACATTTGATTCCGGCTACAATTGTGTTGTGGACTCAATGGACTTTATTTCCAATCTCTTCTTAGGTCAATGTGCTCCATTGTATTTAGTCAACCTCTATTAAGCCCTATGCACACCTGATGTTTACCCTAGACTCAAAAAGTAACCAATATTCACTAATAATTTCTTTTAGTGTTTTTTTATTTTACGCGATCAATCAGTCGGTTCCATCGGGCTATTCATATGGTGCCAGCCTGCTGCTGGCAGCGAGCTTTTTTTTTCTCGCCTGTAGACCGGCCCTAGGCCTGACCGCGGAAGATAAAACCTACCTTTATGCATTGATCAGTTTTTTTGCGGTTGCTGTCTTTGTGTGTCTATTACATGGAAATCCCATACGCACATTGGACATGCCCAGCCGCTTTCTGTTAGCCATACCCATTTTCCTGCTGCTGCTGAAGGTGCCGCCACGGCTACCGTGGTTTTGGGCGGGAGTCGCGCTGGGTTCTTATTCCGTCTGCGGGGTGGCGCTATGGCAACTGCATGTCTTGGGTATGCGTGATGTTCAAGGGCTCACCAATGGAGTGCGCTTCGGCGGTATTTCCACCATGTTCAGCGTGCTGTGCATAGCCGGCCTGTTCTGGGCGCAGCGTGAAAACGTCAAGCATGTGTGGCTATGGCGCTTGGCCCTGGCATTGGGCATGGTGGGGGCCGCATATGGCTCGATCATGTCGGGCACCCGGGGAGCCTGGATTTCTATTCCTGTTGTGTTTGTGCTGTTCTGTATTGGTTCGTGCAATAAGCACAATATCTACCGTGTAGGCACCGTCGTGGTGGTATTGCTGGCTGTGGTCAGCGCATGGTATGTGGCCATGCCTAACAACCCGGTCGAAAAGCGCTATGAGCAGGCCGTTAAAGACATCAGCAACTATGTAGAAAAAGACAATGCCAAAGGGTCGATAGGCGCCCGCTTCGAGATCTGGCGCGCCGCCACCATCAATATTCCGCAAAAACCCATATTCGGCTGGGGTGTCGACGAGTATAGGGCTCAGTTGGAACAGCAGGTGGCTAGCAAGGAACTGGATCCGGTCGTGCTGACCCTGGCTCATACCCATAATCTGTATCTGGCAACGCTGGTGTACCAAGGCATTTTTGGCTTGTTGCCGATACTGGCGTTATTTGTTTTCCCTTTCTGGTTTTTCTGCCGAAGACTGCTGTCGGACAACAGAAATGTACGGGTCCTGGCCATTGCTGGCGGCAGCCAATTGGCAGTGTTTGGTATTCTGGGCGCGTCGCACACGGTGCTGTACCGCAATGACTCGCTGCTATTCTTCTTTATCACACTGATGACGCTGTGGGGGTGCATGAAGCGGGAAGAAGCCGGTGGATCCGGCAGATGAGGCCCTGATGAAGATACTGATCACCGGCGGCGCCGGGTTTATTGGCTCGGCGCTGATTCGCCACATTATCGGCAAGACCGCCGACTTCGTCGTCAATGTAGACAAGCTGACGTACGCGGGCAACCTGGAATCGCTGGCCTCGGTGTCGGCAGACAGCCGCTACGCCTTCGAACAGGTCGATATCTGCAACCGGTCCGAGCTGGACCGCGTCTTTGCGCAGCACCAGCCCGACGCCGTCATGCACCTGGCGGCCGAATCGCATGTGGACCGTTCCATCGACGGCCCGGCGGCGTTTATCGAAACCAATATTGTGGGCACCTATACCTTGCTGGAAGCGGCACGCCAGTATTGGCAGACGCTGGGCGAGTCCGCCCGTGCAGGCTTTCGCTTTCATCATATCTCCACCGACGAGGTCTATGGCGACCTGGACGGGCCGCAAGACCTGTTCACCGAAACCACACCCTACGCGCCCAGTTCGCCCTATTCGGCCAGCAAGGCCAGCTCCGACCACTTGGTGCGCGCCTGGCGCCGCACTTATGGCTTGCCGGTGCTGGTGACCAACTGCTCGAACAACTATGGCCCGTTTCATTTCCCCGAAAAACTGATTCCACTGGTGATTTTGAATGCGCTGGAAGGTAAGCCGCTGCCGGTGTACGGGCGGGGCCAGCAGGTGCGCGACTGGCTGTATGTGGCAGACCACGCCCGTGCCTTGTACCAAGTGCTGACCGAAGGCGCAGTGGGCGAAACCTATAACGTGGGCGGGCACAACGAAAAGCAGAATATAGATGTGGTGCGGGCCATTTGCGCCCTGCTGGAAGAGCTGGCCCCGGCCAAGCCCGCAGGTGTGGGCCGCTACGATGAGCTCATCACGTTTGTGACGGACCGCCCCGGGCACGACATGCGCTATGCCATCGACGCCGGCAAGATCCAACGCGAACTGGGCTGGACGCCGCAAGAGACTTTTGAGTCAGGGCTGCGCAAGACGGTGCAGTGGTATTTGGATAACCGGGAATGGTGTCGGCGGGTGCAAGACGGCAGCTATCAAAGGGAAAGGCTGGGGGTAGTTTAGTAGCAGGCTATGGAAGCGTTCCAGCGCTACGTATTTTCCGTCATTGCAGTTACGCCAGTTCAAGGCATAATATAGGCATGTTGCACTTTGCCCAGCTTTCACTAATGGCGTCTTTACCCTCCGGGAATTGTTATGAACAATCAGCCAACTCAAACCCCCAAGCGCCCAAGTAGCAAAGTTGTGTCCAACATTACCGTCGACAAAGACGGCGGAATTCAGCTGAATCTAAACAATCCTGAAACCACCAAAAAGTTTTTGGATATTGTTGACACCTTCCGAAAAGCCAGGCCAGTACCCACTACTCACAAATGAGCATCGGCATCCTGCTGGTCATTTTTGTAACTGGGTTTGTATTCACCAACAACTACCCTCTCGCAAGATTCAAGCAGCTACGATCAACAGGGTGGGATTCATACTCTCATATTGCCTCATGGGGTTTGGTCTTCAGCGCCATTGGTGGAACCCTTGCAGTAGTCATCGATACGTTCAACCTGGTTGCTGCCTCTTTTCAATGGCTCAACAGTAATCTGGTTCAACTTGCCAGTGCATCAAACTTCACCCGGCGGGAAGGCCTATTTGTCATTTGGGCCGTACTAAGCATTGGTCTCGCGTGGAGCTTTGGCTGTCTGTTCAACACTAAAGCATGCAAGAAAAAGGCAGTAGCAAGGTTGGCTGCCGAAAATGCTTTTGAACTAATGCTTTACGATTCCGCCGAACAGGTAAAGCCGGTACTTGTATCGCTAAGCACCAGAAAGGTGTATATCGGGGTGGTCTATAGGGTCAATAATGACGATGCCCTTGGAAAGACCGAATATTTCTCTATTCTCCCCCTATGGAGTGGCTATCGCGATAAAGACTCACTGTCCCTGAAAATTACCACGTTCTACGAAGATCATTATTCCATCGTTCGTGCTCATGGCCCAATGACAAGTGAACGTATTTTTGATCAGTTCAAGATAGTGATCTGCAGCGCTGAAGTCTCTACGTTCTCGTATTTTGATATTGCTGTCTATCATGCCCTGCAGCCCGCAGACAATGCCGCCCCCACCAAGGCTTAATGCCAGCGACGTTGTCGATTCTAGCGGCTATCAACGGGAAAGGCTGGGTGTGGCGACCGAGGCCAGGCAGTAGTTGCCTTTGCTGGCCTCGGCCGCCCCGGACGGCGGCTTGATCAGGAAGCGCTAGAACCGCCAACTCACGTCAAGCCGAGCGCCATGATCCTGCTGGCGCGGCGCATACAGGCCGGCGTACGCAATACCCAGGCTAGCCTGTTTGGCCAGGCGGGCTTCCAGCCCTACACGCAGGGACCAAGCCCGGCGTGCCAGAGCCTGCCCTTCAGAGGTAAACGGCCTTTTCCCGGCGCTGTCGCGAAAGTGCTGGCGGCTGTAGACGCGGACGTCGCCGCCGGCATGGCGCCAGGCCAGTTCGCCCTGCAGGTGGGCGATGCCGCTGGGGGTTTCAACAGTGTGGGCGGCCTTGAGCCCCAGGGTCGAGAACACCACAGAATAATTGGCGCCCTGCACGCGCAATGCGGCGGGCCCGCCCTGCTCGGTGTAGCCTTGTATGCGGGTGTTGACCCAGGCGAGTCGCGCGAACGGCGCCACGCCCGTTGCAGCGCTGCCCGCGGGAGTTTGCCCGGCTTGAACCTGAGCCGAGGCTTGGCGCAGTTGGCGGCCCAGCCACTGCAAGGGCGCGGCGGCTTCCGCAAACAGCTGCAGCGTTTTGCCCCGGTAAGTGCTTGACACAAACCCCTGCAGACCAGGGATGAGCAGATTGCGCTGGCTGTTGATGGCATGCCAGCTATGCGCGGCGCCCGCGATCCATTGCATGCTGTTCCAGGATCCGGCCAGGCCCACGCCTGCATGCTGGCTGTCTATCTGCGCGCGGCTGCTGTGCTGCATGCGCCACATGCGGCTTTGCTGCGCGCCCAGGTAGGCGCTGGCATGCAGGGTATCGCCCACAGGTTGGGTCCAGCCCAGCACCAGGCCGTGGCTGCGGCGTGCGTCGCCGGGCGTGCCGCGATCCGCATCGCGGTGGGCCGAGGCATGAAAGGCATGCTGCCAAACGCGGCGCGCCTGTATCGGCCTGTCGGAGTCAAAGGCCAGCGCGGCTGGACCCGTGTGCTGCAGCGCAGCCAGCCGGATGAAGCGGCTGTCTTCCAGCAGGCGGGAAGCGACAGATGCGCCCCAATTGCCGGACAACTGATTAAGTGCCTCGCGCGCGCCGGGCTTGTCCAGGGTGATGATTGGGTCAATCAGGCCCGGGGGGTCGTTGTCATCGATGGCATGGGCGACCTCTTCTTCGGTGGACGTTTCGCCCGCTTCTTCCAGGGGCGTCTGGTTGCGCTCCAGGCTCAGGTACACATGCTGGCTGTCGTAGCTTAAGTGCGGATCCAGGAATGGCAGGTTGGTGGCGGCCGACGCAAAACGGGTGCCATCGAAACCTTGCTCGGCCCGCACGATGGTGTAACGTGTATGGGCCTGCCAGTCGCCCGCTTGCGCCTGGGCCAGCACCTGGCCGTCCAGCTTTGCGGTTTCCAGCACGTGCAGGCGGCTGGACTGGCCGTCGGCCAGTGCTTTGATTTCCAATGTGGCGCCGGGCTGGAACTGCACGTGCCGGACAAGCAGGCGGCCGGGTGCGGCGCCCAGCCCCGGGGCCAGCGTGGCGCCGTCCCGCAGGGTGGCCGATTGCACGCTGCCCGTGCCTTCCAGGCGGGCGCCCGGCCCGACCAGGACGGAGCCGGCATAAAAACTGCCTATGGCCAGGCTGCCTTGCTTGACCACCGCGGTGGATGGGGTGCTGGCGTAGCCGACCAGATGCAAGGTGCCGGCGCCCAGCTTGACGATAGGCGCCGCCCCCAGCACGCTGCCGGCCTGCGTGGCGATGCCGCTGTCGACGCGCCACTGCACGGCGGGGTCCGGGCCTGGCGTCGCATGCAGTTGCAGGGCGTTGTACACCACGGCGCCGGGCGCATAGCTTAAGGTCGTGCCCGAATACATGTCCAGCGCGCGATAAGACTCGCCCAAGGCGCTATCGCCCTGTACATGCAGCGTGCCTTCATGCAGCCGGGTGTTGCCCTTGTAGCGATTCCGGCCCGACAGAACCAGCGTGCCGCCGCCGTACTTGGCCAGCCCTTGCGCCGAACCGTCTGTGTTGGACACGATGCCGGACAAGTGCAGCGTCGTGCCGGCACCGGTCGTCATGGCGGCCAATGCATCAATATGAAACTCGCGTGCCGATTCAAAGCTGCCGGCGGTGTACAGGCCGTCGCCTTGAAAAACAAAAGGCGCATTGGGGGGACCCAATTGCGCCTCGTCGTGTATCCAGAGTGAGCCGGCAGGGGGTGGCGACCCCCGTGCCAGCGATAGCGGATGGTCTTTGCGCTTGCTGGTGGTGTCCGCCACCGCTGCGGCCAGCGCGGCTTCGGTCAGTACGAACACGACGGCGCCGGCCGCCAGGGCCAGCCCAGTAAAGCGATGGATGGGCTTAGCGCTGGCCTGTGCTGCGGCCTGTCTTCTACTACCTGCCACCAAGGGGCGCCGCACTATGGTTATGTATTCCAAAGTCATGTCTCTCCTCCATTGACAAATATGTCAGGTTTCTGACACAACAGATTATGATACATATTGACGTTTTTTGGAATTTTTTGATTATGGTTTGCACGCTGCCGCAGAAACTGCGCGTCACTGTCTAATATTCCACCATCATCAGCGCTATCTTGTTTTCTTATTAGTCATTGACTAAACTTAAGTCAATGACTAATGGAGGCGTTATGGCGACGACAATGACCATCCGTAACATCGACGAGCAGCTAAAAGCGCGCCTGCGTGTGCAAGCCGCGACACATGGCCGCTCGATGGAGGACGAAGCACGCGACATCCTGCGGGCGGCGCTCTCTACTGCCCCTGAACGCGGTCAATCGCTCATCGAGGCGATCCGCTCACGCATCAGCCCTTTAGGTGGGGTCGACCTGGCCTTGGCCCCCAGAGAGCCTATCCGTAACCCGCCGGGGTTCGACACATGATCGTCCTGGACACGAATGTGCTGTCTGAAGTCCTGCGTCCTGCACCGGCTGAGCGTCCCCTGTCATGGTTGGCCGGGCAATCCCGCTCGGTACTCTTCACCACCACGGTGACACGCGCGGAATTACTCTACGGAGCGCAGTTGTTGCCTGACGGACAACGCAAAGCAACGCTGCTTGCCGCGATCAGGCAGATTTTTTCGCTTGATATGGCGGGTCAAGTACTAGGGTTCGACAGCGATGCGGCCGATCACTACGCAGAGATTGCCGCAACACGAAAAGATTGCGGCAAGCCTATCAGCCAATTCGACGCCATGATCGCGGCAATGACCAAATCCCGCGGAGCTCGGCTGGCGACACGCAACGTCAAGGATTTTTTGGGTTGCGGCATCGAAATTATTGACCCTTGGGGCGAGGACGTCTGATCAGCCACGCTTAGCGCTAGCGCCACACCGGCTTGCGCTTTTCCCTGAAGGCTTGCATGCCTTCGCGCGCGTCGTCGGTCATGGCCATCAGGCCGATCTGGCTCTCGGTGAACGCAATGGCTTCTTCGAATGCCATGGACTCGACCCGGCGCATCGCGTAACGCCCCCGCCGGATGGCCGTGGGCGACTTGTCTTGCAGGCGGCCCAATAGCCAGCCCATCTTTGCATCCAGTTCAGCCTGGGGCACTACATAATTGACCAGGCCCAGTTGCCTGGCTTCCTGGGCGTCGATAGGCTCGCCCGTCAGGCAGAGCTCGTAAAGCGACCTTGAGGGCAGTATGCGCTGAAGGACGGACAGCACCTGCATGGGAAACAGCCCCACCTTGACCTCGGGAAGGCCGAAAACGGCTTGGTCCGAAGCGATGGCCATATCGCACATGGCCAATAGGCCCATGCCCCCCGCGACGCATGCCCCATTGACACGTGCAATAAGCGGTATGGCTGAGTCGTGTGCCGCGCGCAACAGATTTGCGTAGGGCAGCGATGGCGTGCCGTAGTCGAACTTGAACGCGTCCCCGCCCTGCAGGTCGGCGCCGGCGCAAAAAGCCCGCTCTCCTGCGCCGGTGATAACGATGGCGCTTAGGCTGCGATCGTTCCCCGCCTGTTCGATCGCCTCGCGCATGGCGCGCATAAGCGCTTCATTGATGGCATTGCGCTGCGCGGGCCGGTTTAGGGTGACCCACAGGGCCGCGTCGCGGGTCTGTAGCTGTAGTGCTTCCATCTTGCTTCCTGATCCAATGTTGGCGGACTAAGGCCCCATCAATATTTATTGTCCGGCGCCACAGCGGGTTGGTTTTCGGCCAGCCAGCTTCCCGGCAGCTCCATGTCCATGACGAACCCATCGCCCCGGTACCAGAATACGCCGCAGTAAACCAGGCGCCCCCTGGCATCCAGGAAGCGGCGGATCACTTTGGCGACCGGCGCGGAAAAGCCGTAATTCAGGGTGGTGGCCACGATATTGTCAGCAGGCTCGACCATGATGGTTTGCCGAATGCTGCGCACTTTTGACGGCGAGTACTCATATACCAGATTAGCCAGCTTGCGCTGCTTTTCCGAGCCGGCGGGGAAGCGGTCGAAAAGGGATTTGGGAATATAGATATGCATCAGCACAAAGGGATTCCCCTTGTGGATGTGTATTTTCTTCAGGGCCAGGAAGGGCTCATTGCCCGGATCGGGTGCAAGCCCATCCATCGGTATGGTGTCGGCATACTCGCGGCTAAGAATCTTGATCTGGAAGTCGCCGGCATCCGATGATCGTTCGTTGATGGTGGCGCGCAAGTGCTTGGTCGTTAAGTCAGGCTTTTTTACGACCACCGTGCCAATGCCCCGGCCGCTTTTCAGCAGCCCCTCGTCGATCAGCGCCCCGACCGCGCGGCGGACTGTGGATCGGGCCAGGCCGTGCTCTGCCACCAATTCTTCCAGCGTTGGAATCAGTTCCCCCGTGGGCCACACCCCTTCAGCGATCTTGTGACGCAGCACGTCGGTCAGTTTCACGTATAGCGGTATGCCCGCTTCGCGCTTGGCCGCAGCCAGGTCCATGCCCTTGATCATTGCCCGCCCCCGCCGCCGGGCGCAGGCGCCTTATTGGGCTTGGGCCAGCTATAAGGCAAGCCTTTCTTGTCAAGAAAGCGGCGCGCCGCATCTGCATGGTACTGGGTGGAGTAGGCAATGCCCTGCCCGTTCATTTCCATGTCCGCCATCACGGCGGTCTCGGCCGAGAACGAACGAAGCAGCGCGGACTTGCACAGCGCAAATGCCGTAGGCGGCATCTTGGCCATTGCCGCCGCCACCTGCCAGGCCCGATCGTGCAACTGATCCTCGGCGACAAGCTCCCCGGCGATGCCGTAGTCCAGCGCCGTCCGTCCATCGATTTCCTGGGCGGTATATAAAAGGTGCTTGGCGCGGTATGCGCCGACGGCGCGCGGCAAGGTAAACAATGCAGCGGCATCGGGAACCAGCCCCAGGCGCAGAAACGACAGGCAGAACCGCGAACGCTCAGTGGCCAGGACAATATCAGACGCCAATGCCAGGCTGAAACCGGCCCCATAGGCACAACCATCGACCGCCGCGATCACCGGCTTAGGCAACTCAAGCAAAGAGTAGGCGCCGCGCGTGACGGATGAAATACGAATCCGGCCGGCTTCGGCATCGAGCTCGCCCGGGCGCATGGTGGACACATCGCCGCCTGCGCAGAAGTCGCTGCCCGCACCCGCCAGCAGGACGGCCCTGACATCGGCATCGTCACGCGCCTGCGCGACCGCATGCCAGAGCTCGTCGCGCATGACCATGTCGAGCGCATTCTTTTTATGCGGCCGATTCAAGACAATATGTGCGACGTTTTCCGCCACTACATAGCGAATACTTTCATATGTCATGCGCTATCCTTTCAGTTGCTGTCATGCCTTATTGCCGCGGAACGCCGGCTTCGGTCAGCATGGCATCCCAGGATTTCAGTTGCTCACCGATGAAATCACTGAACGCTTCGGGTGTGCCGGTTTTGGTTGTGTCCATAGCTGCCGTGTCTTGAAAATGCTTGACGACCTCGGGCCTGAGGGCAATCTCTGTTCCAATTTTGTTCAGTTTATCGATAATTGCTTTGGGTGTCCCTTTCGGCGCCACCAAACCCGTCCAGGAAAAAACATCAATGCCCGGATAACGCTCGCTCATGGCGGGCAAGTCGGGAAGGCTGGGCGTACGCTCTGCAGAGGTGACGGCCAGAGGCTTGACCCTGCTGCTTTGCACGTACGACATGGCAGCCGACAGATCGACCACCATCAATGGAATCTGATTGCCGATCACATCGGTGATCCCTTGCGGACTGCTTTTGTAAGGGATCTCCACCATATCAAGGCCGGCCTTTTTGACCAGCGACATGCCACCCGCGATATGAGCGGTATTGGCATGCGCCCACGACAGCTTCCCTGGATTGGCCTTGGCATACGCCAGGAAATCATCGAACGTATCGTAGGGAGCATCAGGGCTGGCGATCAATACCGATGGCACATCGCCAAGCCGGACCACGGCGTCAAAATCATTGATCGGATCGTAGCGCAGGTTCGAGTATAGATAGGGCGCCGCCGATAGGGTGGAGTTTGAGCCGTACAGCAGGGTGTATCCGTCGGCGGGGGCTTTAGCCACGTAGGCGGCGGCGATGGTTCCATTTGCACCCGCCTTGTTCTCGACAACGACCGGCTGGCCAAGCGCTTCAGAGAAGTGTTTGGCATAGTATCTGGCGGCCAGATCAGTACCGCCGCCTGCCGCAAAAGCGACCACGATGGTAATCGGGCGATCTGGGTACGAGGTTTGGGCTGCGGCGGAAAACGCAGTGGCCGCAAGAACGGCTGCCACGCATAGTTTGCTGATTTTCATTGATTTGTCTCCATGGAGTTATCAGTTGCTGTAGTGGTTTGAATGACGCCGTCCCGCTCCAGGCGGTCCAGCTCGGCCGCGCTGTATCCGGCCGCGGCCAGTACCTCGCGGCTATGCTGGCCCAGCGTTGGAGCCAGCATCCTGGTCGACGCAGGCGTGCGCGACCACTCGGCGGGGTGTTTCAATGAGGTTATTTCGCCCGCCTTGTCGTGTTGCTGGCGTTCGAAGAAATCCGTTTGGATCAGATGCTCGTCGCGGCAAAGGGACTCGAAGGTATGGACGCGAAAGCACGGTATGTCTGCTTGATTCAAGATGTCGAGCCAGGCCGTCGTCGTGCGATGGGCCAGCTCCGTCTCGATCAAGCCATACACCACATCCACATGCTCGGTTCGCGCGCCGATACTGGCGAAGCGCGGGTCCTCGTCCATCAGGCCGGCCTGCCCGATCGCGCTTAGAAACCGGCGCCATTGGGCGTCGTTGTAAATGGTGCAGCCCAGATAGCCATCGCTGGTTTTGTAGGGTTTGCGGGCCTTGGCCAGCAAACGCGAATAGCCCAGCGGACCCTGAGCCGGCTCGAAGGTATGGCCGAACAGATGATCGCCCATGACCATATGCGTCATGGTCTCGAACATGGGAACGTCAATCTTTTGCCCCTTGTTGGTTCGGGCGCGTTCAAACAGCGCCGCGCAGATTGTGCCGTACACATACAGCCCCACGCTTCGGTCAACGATGGTGACCGGCACATACTGGGGCGCGCCATCGTGCGCCACCGCCATCGTATGCGCCATGCCGGCAGCCGCCTGGATGAGGTCGTCAAAGGCGGGGGCGCTGGCATATTCGCCGCCCTGCCCATAGCCGAAAGCCCCCACATAAATCAGTTTGGGATTGATCCGGCTAAGTGTCTCGTAGTCCAGCCCCAGGCGTCCCATGGCCTGCGGACGGATGTTGTAAAGCAGGACGTCGGCGGTTTCGACCAGCCGGAGCAGCGCCTGACGGCCCGCATCTTGCTTCAGATCCAGCACCACGCTGCGTTTATTGCGATTAAGGTGAAGAAAGAGCGGCCCCAGGCCTTGATGTCCGTTCGGCCCCACCCCCCGGATGCTGTCGCCCTGGGGGGATTCTATTTTGATGATATCCGCGCCCAGGTCGCCCAGATGCTGCGTGGCATAAGGCCCCATGATCACAGAGGTCAAATCCAGTACGCGCACGCCGTTAAGGGGCCCTTGATTCATGTTTTGCCTATTTCATAAAGTATCTAAGTAGGCACTTTAGTATATTAAGAGCATCAATGCAATGCTTTCTGCAACCTCCGGTATTTGTACTCTATGGTTTTTCCATTCACTTGCAGTGCGGGTAAGTCAAGCGCACCTCTATAGTGTTCACGTGTTGATCCTTAACTGTGCTCCTAAACATCATGCCACCAGGTGGCATGATAAAATCATGCAACGAGTGTACAAAACACGCTACTTCCAGCGGTGGATGCGCAAAACTGAACTGACAAATCAGGCGCTCCGGGCAGCAGTCCAAGAAATGAGTCAAGGTCTTATTGACGCTGATTTAGGTGGTGGTGTGGTCAAGAAACGGATTGGCGTTGGAGGGCGTGGCAAGAGTTCGGGCGTACGCAATTAAGCGATTCCGTAGCAAATGGATTATTGCAGGAAATCAGCCATGACCAACAAGATACAAGCCAAAAGCCCCATACTTGCCGCCGTACACGAAGCGGCCAATGACCTGCATCGACAAAGGTTCATTAGCAAGCGCACGATGAACCAGTACGATGCGCTGTGCCTGGAGCCTATTCCCGCCTACAACAGCGAGGATATTCGAGCCATGCGAGAGAAATTCAAGCTTAGCCAGGTAGTGCTGGCGTCGGTGCTCAATATCAGTGTTTCAACAATCCGCAAGTGGGAACAAGGCGACAAGCAGCCCAGCGGGCCATCCTTGAAGCTGCTGAACTTGCTAGATCGAAAGGGTCTTGAAGCGGTGCTTTAAGCAGCAGCTCCTTAGCGTCCGTCCAGCCTATCTAGATACGCCTGCACATCCACGTCGTCAATCTGCGCGGGGTCCAGGAATTGTTGGCTGTAGGCCAGGTAGGCGCCGCTGCTCAGGAACAGGCGGAACAGGTCGGGGTCAATATGGCCGCTCTGAGCCATGGCGGTCAGGATGCCGATGGACTCGGACAGGGTTTTGGGCGCCTTGTAGGGCCGGTCGGCGGCGGTCAGCGCCTCGAAGATATCGGCAATCATCATCACGCGCTCGGGAATGCCCAGCTCATCCTTGCCCAGGCGGCAGGGATACCCGGTTCCGTCCATTTTTTCGTGGTGCGTGCCGGCAATGTGCGGTACCCGCTTCAGGTGGCTGGGTAGCGGCAGGCTATTGAGCATGATAATGGTCTGGACAATGTGCTCGTTGATCTTGAAGCGCTCTTCGGCGGTCAGGGTGCCGCGCCGTATGCTCAGGTTGTAAAGTTCGCCGTAGTTGTAGGCGTTAGCCGGAATGCGCATGTCGAAGCCCCAGACGTTGTTCGGGTCATCCTTGTCGACATGGGGCTTGCGGTCGCCCCAGGGCACTACATGGTCTGGGCGGTCGGCCAGCAGGTATTCCTGGGCGGGCAGCGCTTGCACAGTGTCGCCCAAACGGGCTATTTCGTGCCGGGCCAGCCCGAGCCGGTTATCAAAATGACGCCACCAGCGCCGGGCGCCGATCCGGCCCAGGCGGTCGATATCGCCGCTTTCCATGTATTCGCCGCCGATATTCGCATTGGCCACGAAGGCGAACTCTTCTTGCAGTTGCGCCTGCTGTTGCTGCAGCGTTTGCCGCAGCGCATGCGGGTCGCCGCCCCCCGCCAGGCCTTCCCAATATGCAATGGCGGCATCGCGCCACAACACTTCGAAACGCATGCGTATTTCGTGAATGCGGTTGTATTGGGTCTCGAGCTTGGTGGCCTTGTCCATGACCGACTCGGGGCTGGATATCTTGCCGCAATCGTGCAGCCAGGCGGCGATCCGGAACTCGTAGAGTTCGGCTTCGCTCATGTGGAATTCGGCATAAGGCCCTTGGTCGGCGGCAATGACCTGGTTCATCAGCGCGTCGGCCAACAGGGGCACCCTTTCGCAGTGGCCGCCGGTATACGGGCTTTTGGCGTCGATGGCGTTGGCCAGCAGTTTGATGATGGCATCCAGCAGGCGTTGCTGCGCTTCGATCAACTGGCGCGTTTCGATGGCCACGGCGGCTGCGCCGGAGAGCTCCTGGACAAAACGCTGGAAGGCGCGCTGCGCTTCGCCGGTATACTGCTGCTCGTCCTTCAGCCGCAGAACCAGCATGCCCAGGCCATCGTGGTTGCGGTCCTTGAGCTGGACACACAAGGGGTGGTTCTGCATGCCCAGGGCCTTGGCGACGGCCGCCGGCACATCGCGGCCGCTTGCCCCATTCAGCTCAAGCTCGGCGGGGTATGCGCCATTACTGCTGCGCGTGGCCAGCCTAAGCGCGCCCGAATCGTCTTCGGTCAGGTAGATGGCGCCCCCTTCGACCTCGAAGGCATCGACCAGTTTTTCCAGCACGGCATCCAGCATGTGGTCCAGTTGCGTTTCATGATTCAGTGCCAGGGCAATGGCCTGGAAGTCATGAATCGTGCGCGACATGCGGCCCAGCACATGGTTCAGTTCGCGCACTTCGGTGATGGAGGACGACACGCCGATAGCGCTGCTGAAGTCGAAATCGGAACGCGCGCGCAACTGGTCGGCCAGCACGCGCAATGGCCGGCTGAAGCGCCGGCTGAGCGCCCAGCCCGCCGCCAGCAACAGCAGGGTCAGTACCGCCACCCAGAGGATTTCCCGGATGAATGCCTGGCGCGCGTCGTGCAGCAGCTCGCGAGCGGGCACCGCGATCAGGACATGGCTTTCGTTGTCGGCGAAGGACAACAGCGGCGCACGCATGCCATACCATTCCTGCCCGTCGACGTGATAAAGCTGCGGCGTGTTGCCTGCCGGCGGGTTCCGGAACACGCTGGACAGGCTGGGACTGCCCAGTTCGTCGATATGCGGCAGCCGCACGTCGCCGGCGCCGTTGGCCAAGCGCAGGCGTTGCGTGTCGGGATAAGCGATCACGACGCCGTCACTGCCGATCAAGGCCGCCTCAGAGCTTTCAGTGGTCCGCAAATCGGCCAGCTCGCTGTCCAGATCGTCGATGGCGACGTCCATGCCGATCACCGCCTGCCCCGTGGCGCCGCCGCGCGCCAGCGTCACGCCCGCCTGTCCGGTGGTGAAGAATACATAAGGCTTGATCATGACGGAGTCCGGCTGCCCCATGGCTTGCGTAAACCAGGGCCGGGTACGGGGGTCGAATTGATAATCGGCCTTTTCGCGGGCCTCCAGCAGCTTGAGCTGCGGGTCGTAGAAGCGCCATGCGCCCGCCATGGCGCCATGCTGATCCACAGTGACAGTCTGCACCAGGAATTCGGTGCCGGACGGCGCTGAAAAACGCGCCTTGAGCGCGGGGCTGAACAGCTCCCGAACCAGCATGAACTCCCCATTGGGGTAGCCGACATAGATCGCGCTGAGCACTTCATTGGCATTCAGGCTTTCGACCAGTTGAGGCAACCGGTCGAGCCGCTGCTGCAAGGTATCGGCCTGCATGATGGGGCTGTAGGCCAGCAAATGGATGACGTTGCGCGGCGGCTCGATCAGCCTGCGCGTGCGCTCGGTCAGCGTTTTGCCCAGGTGCCGGACCGATTCGCCCGCGGCCGAAAGCATGATCTGTTCAACACTGCGGTAGTTCTGCCAGGCCAGTACGCCCCCCAGTAGCAATGTACTGCAGAGGATGGCCAGGGCAATCGACAGCTGCACCGAGATGCCTTTGCCCGCGCCCTGCGTGGAAGCCGGACGCTTGCGCGGCCATGGCGCCCGGAACCAGCCCGAGGACAGCGAATCCAGCTTTAGCATCATCACCTCTGCGCCGATTAATAAGCAGTTGTGGCGTATGTATACAGTTGTAAGCGGATCGTATCAGCAAACGGGGTAGTTGTGTGGGGTTATCAGGAAGGGATATTGAAGATATTGGCTGGTTACTGCCCCTTCGCAAAGAGGTCACGATGAATATCATTATTATGACGCTCTTGGCTACCAAGAAAACCATTGACGTCTTCTATATGCCTGATCGTGTCGAAAAATTCATCCCATGTCGATGGTTTACGGGACAAAATAACATCACCCGTGATGGGATCTTTGCGTATGAAAACTTCCTTGGTATCGAACCGATACTCTGCTGGCAAAAGTACCGCTTGGCTTTGGCCATTGATGAATAGTTTTGCGATATGGACCATAGTGATTGCTCCGGTTAAATGGGTAGACACTTCCACACCCCTCCTGCACTTTATTCGTACTATCCGTCATTGCATATATACAGGCTCCGAGCATAATGTTAAGCATGCTTGATTTTTCAACCACTCGTGAACGGGTGGCGCTCAATTGATTTACACTACAGTGATCGACAAGGAGTTTTCGCAATGAGTATTGCCCTCTCTCCCATTGTCTCGGAATTCGAAACCGAGGAGCAAGCTGCCAGCCATGATCACTGGTTTCGGACAAAAGTGCAGGCAAGCCGGGACGACCCGCGCCCCAGTGTCCCCCACGATCAGGCAATGGCGCGCATTCGCAAGAAACTGGCCGGTAAGCTAGCCAACCAGCAAGAAACTACCGCTGGTAAAGATAGTTGCGATAATTAAATTTGAATACACAGTACTAGAACTGGACAATTATGTTGCCCATTTCTTGGAGTGCTGCTGCACTCGATGATCTAGAGAACATCATTGACTATATTTCAGATATTGATGTGCGCGCCGCCATCGACATGCAGAATCTGATTGAAAATTCGGTACTTACTGCTGCTGACTACCCCTATGCCTTTCGATCCGGCCGCATACCTGGCACACGGGAAATTGTCGCCCACCCCAATTACATTGTCGTGTACGAGGTTCTCTTCGACCGTATCGAAGTCGTGAGTGTCCTGCACGCACGTCAGGAATATCCTTAAAATTGCGCCCTAGCTTTGAGCCCGAGATTCAGTAATGCGCACGCCTACGCCCGCCGCGTCCCCAAGTAGGTGCCCAGCAGTATTCCCACCAACCCCACGACATGCCACCAGGTAAAGGCTTCGCCCAGCCACAGCATGGCAAAAGCCACGCCGAAGACGGGAATCCAGTACTGAAAGACCGATGTGCGCGCCACGCCCAGTTCGGCAATGGCGTGGTTCCACAGCATGTTGCACAGGGCGGTGGCCACAATGCCGGTCAGAATCAGCAGCGCCCATGGCCAAAAACCGGCGGCAAGCAGGGCCTGCGCGCTGAGGTCGACGGAATCGTCCAGCACCGCGTGAATACAGAGCAGCACCGCGCCGAAGGTGTAGATGAAGCTGCTGATGACCAAGGCGTGGAATTGCCGGGCCAGGCTCTGGATGAACACGCCGCCGGCCACAAAGCTGAACATGGCGGCGAAGATCTGCGCGTCGCCCCAAGTGGCGCTCGACAACGAAGCGCCGGCCCCGCTGAACACCACGGCAAACACCCCGCCAAACCCCAGGGCAATGCCCAGCAGGCGTTTGCGGGTCAGGGTTTCACGGAAGATGACGGCGGCCATAATAGACGCCACCAGCGGGCTCAGGGCCATGATCAGTGACGAATTGGTGGCGCTGGCGCTGACCATGCCGCCCGTGAAGAGAATCTGGTTGGCGTAGATCATCAGCACCGAACACAGCACAAACCGCAGCCACTGCTCGATGGGGACTTTGCCCAGGATAATGGGCGGCTTCAGCCAGAACAGGGTCAGGTTGATGACGACGGCGGCCAGCGCCATGCGCAGGGCGGCGACCACCATGGGATCGAAATGCGCGGTCAGCACCTTGATGGCGGAAATATTCAAGCCCCAGATGGCCATGGTGCCGATCAACAGCAACTGCGTTCTAAGAGAATTCATGAAGGGCTTGACGGAATGCCGGGTTAACCCTGAAGGGTATCAGTTCCCGGCCGGTTTGTGCGCGCCTTGCAGGAATTTACAACGCAGCGCGATGCATTTCCCAGCGCCAGGCGTCGTCGCACATGTCCTGTATGGACTTTTGCGCACGCCAGCCCAGTTTTTGAAAGGCCAGTTCGGTATCGGCCCAGCAGGCGGCAATGTCGCCTGGGCGGCGGCCCACGATATCGTAAGCAACGGCCTTGCCGCTGGCCTGCTCAAAGGCATGGATCATGTCCAGGACCGAATAGCCCACGCCGGTGCCCAGGTTGACGGTCAGCAGGTCTTGGGCGGCGTTCAGGCAATATTTCAGGGCATGCGCATGGCCTTCGGCCAGGTCCATCACGTGTATGTAGTCGCGCACACCGGTACCATCGGGGGTATCGTAGTCATTGCCGAATACCTTGACACTGTCGCGCTGGCCAACGGCCACCTGGGCCACAAACGGCATCAGGTTGTTGGGCGTGCCTTGCGGCGCCTCGCCCATCAGGCCGCTGGGGTGGGCACCCACGGGGTTGAAGTAGCGCAGGCGCGCAATGCGCCAGTCCGGCTGGCTGTTATAGAGATTTTCAAGAATGTCTTCGACCACAAGTTTGGTATGGCCGTACGGATTGGTGGCCGAGCGCGGGTGGTCTTCGGTCAGCGGCAACTTTTGCGGATCGCCATAGACGGTGGCCGAGGACGAGAAAACCAGGGTGCGCACCCCCGCCCGCTGCATGGCCTGCAATAGCTGGACGCTGCCATGCACATTGTTGTCGTAGTAGGCCAAAGGCATGGTTGTGGATTCGCCCACCGCCTTCAGGCCCGCAAAGTGCAGGACGGCGGCAATCGGGTGGGACGCAAACACCGAGTCCAGCAAGGGTGCGTCGCGCACATCGCCTTGGACGAAGTCGGGCCTTATACCGGTAATGGCGGCTATGGCATCCAGCACGCCGGCCGCGCTGTTGCACAGGTTATCCAGAATCAGGACACGGTAGCCGGCCTGTTGCAGGACAGCGGCGGTGTGGCTGCCGATAAAGCCGGTGCCGCCGGTGACAAGGATGGTGGCTTGCATGATGTTGTGATCCTACCGGATTCTAGAGGAAATTGCCTTGGCCTCACGGATCAATATCATAGCAATTTCGTCGCGGCGTGCCGCCATCAGCCGGTCGGTTACCGCAACCACGCTCAGGGCGGCCAAAGGCTGGCCGGCCGCGTCGACGATGACGGCGCTGACGGAGCGTGTGCCGGGGCGCAGTCCGGTCCGGGTGTAGGCATACCCCTTCTTGCGGGCCCATCGCACGCGTTCCAGTACTTCCGCCGCGTCCAGCTGGTAGTGAGGATAACGGTGGGCATTGGCCTGCACGATGCTGTCCGATACGGGCTCCGGCAAGCCGGCCAGGTAGGCAATGCTGCCGATCACTACACCCATCGGCCTGCGCGAACCCGTGTCTATCGACATGACTTTGCGCGTGTGCGTACCGACTTCCCTGTGGATGCAGACAGAGTCCAACTGGCTGCGCACCGTCAAATAGCAGGTCTCGCCGAACGCGGCGCGTATCCGCAGCATGCTGTCTATGGAAAGCGACCGTAGTGGAAAATGCCCGGTCCGCGCCAGGCCCAGCAGCGAGATTTCAGGGCCAATGCAATACCGTTTGCCATCGGGGCTTTTTTCGACCGCCTGCTCGGCCAGCAGGCCTTGCAAGATACGATGCGTGGTGGTGTAGCTCAAGCCCAGCTCGGCGGCCACCTCGGCGGCCCGCAAGCCGGCCTCCTGGCTGGCGGCGACCAGCTTCAGCACACCCATCACACGATTGATGCCGCGCCGCCCCAGGCTATCGTCGAATTCGTCCATGCCGTATTAAAGCAAAGAACGCCCCAAAACGGCTGTTAACCTGGAACGGGAAGGGCGGGCAAAGGTACGGCAAGGGGTGACAGGACATTGCCCGTCACCTGCTTTACTCGTGCGTCGAGAAGCCATCGTGCTGGCTGGCAAAATGCAGGACCTCTTCCGCGCAGGCGCGTGCCATCAGGAACTGAATGGCGTGATACTTGCTGGGCAGGCCGACATATTTGATATGCGCCACCTTGTCCTGGAAGACCTGTTCGTCCGGGCCGGTGATAGAGCCCGCAGTGGGGTAGATGCCCAAGGTAGGGGTGGTGATTTTCGGCAGCAAATCTTCGATGTCGGCGCGGGCGGCAAGCCGGGACAAGGCCACCAGCGAATCGCGGTCGGTCTTGCCCATCATGTCGGCGTACCAGTTTTGCATCCCCGGGTCGGCCTCCGCCGAGAATCGCAAGCTGCCGTTGATCTCGTGCGCCCAGGCTTTCGTGCCCATTTCCTGAATGGCCGCCTGCCAGCTGGCGCGCCCGCAAGCAAAGGTTTTTTGCGTCGCCTGGGAGATGCGCAAGGGCGCGGCAATCAGGGACAGCGTGCGCAGTTTTTCCGGATGCGCCACCGAGAGCGCCACGCCGATCATGCCGCCCAGCGACTCGCCGCAATAATGCACCGGGCGGTCATCCACCTCGTTGATGATCGCGACAAGATCGCCGACGAAGTTGTCGACCGTCATCCCGCTGTCAAGGTCGAAGTCGCGCCCCGAGGCGCCCAGCCCGCGAATGTCGGGGCGGACGATGCGAAAATGCCTGGACAGGTAAGGCACCCAGCGATACCAAAGCTCGGCGGAGCGGCCAAAGCCATGTTGCAGGATCAATGTAGGCGCCTTTTTCCAAGGGTCGGTGTAGTCGTCTATATGGTAATGAAGGTCGGGCTGACCAGGGCGGGCAAGTATGGGCATAGTGTCTGTGCTTCGCAGGTTGGGGGTTCAGGCGGGTTATTGCGCTTTGATATCGGCCTTCTTGGCAACGCCGGTCCATTTGTCGATCTCGGTGCCGATATAGGCCTGGAATTCGTCGGGGGTGGTGCCATCGACCGCCAGGCCAAGCTGGGCGATTTTTTCACGTGTCTCAGGATCGGCCAGGGCCTTCTTCACCTCTGACGCGAACGCATCCATCACCGCAGGCGGTGTGGCGCCCGGTGCCAGGAATCCGTACCACGAAGCAATCTGCACATCCACGTTTGATTCCGTCAAGGTCGGCACGTCGGGCAAGGACGGCCACCTTTCTTCACTGGTCACGGCCAGCGCCTGGACCTTGCCCGCTTTGATGTGGGGCAATGAAGAAAGCACGTTGTTGAAGAAGATATCGACCTCACCCGCCAGAATGGCTTGGGTGGCGGGGGCGGCGCCGTTATAGGGCACATGCAGAATGCTGGTTTGCGTGGCGCCTTTGAACAGCTCGCCCGCAAAATGATTGACGGTGCCCACCCCTGTCGATGCGTAGCTGTATTTGTCGGGATTCTGCTTGATCAGCGCCAGCAGTTCGGACACATTCTTGGCGGGCAAGCCTTGGCGCGCCAGCAGTACCACGGGGCCGCTCGCCACCATGGATACGCCGTGCATGTCTTTGCGGGGGTCGAACGGCAGGTTCGAGCGGATGGCCGGATCCATGGCGAACGAGCTGGCCGTCATCAGCACGGTATACCCGTCCGGCGACGAGCGCGCCACTTGGGCCGCGCCGATGGAGCCGCCCGCGCCCGGCTTGTTTTCCACCACCAGTTGCTGTCCCATGGCGTCCGCCATTTTTGCCGACAGCAGGCGGGCCAGGGTATCTACCGGGCCGCCGGGGGGAAACGGCACGACCACATGAATGGGTTTGGATGGGTAGGCGTCGGCGGCGTGCGCGGCAAAGCCGGGGGAAAATGCAAGCGCCGCGGCGAACGCAAGAATCCTTGCTCGTAACGTCATGATCAGTGTCTCCTGTATCGGTGGATGTTTGAATAAATTCTATCCAGCACCGATAGCCCCCTCAATGGCGTAAAACGATTTTTAACCGCCTGCCGGTTAATTTCAGTTTCACGCCAAAGGAACTGGGTCAGTTTGTTGAGCAGGAGCTGGCTGCTTGAGCCAGTTGACCAAGGAAACGGGTGTCGACCCCCGCCGCGCCCTTATTTCTTTTGACGGAATGCCGCGATGCGGTCCTGCATGTCCGGGCCTTTGCCGGCATTGCGGAACACTTCGTGCGCCAGGCCGTCGCGCACGGACATGCCGTCGGTGTTGATCAGCAGGCGCTTGTTGGCGCGATGGCTGAACCAGGAGCCCGCCAGGATCTCGCTGGCCATGGCGGCCACCTGTTGATCGAAGGCATCGTCGGGCACGCAAAAGTTGGCCAGGCCCATATCTTGCGCCTGGACGCCGGTATAGCTGCGCCCCAGGAACATCATCTCGCGCGCCTTGGGCAGGCCGACGCGGCGCTGCAGGCGCTGGCTCATGCCCCACAGCGGCGTCAGCGCCCATTTGGCATGCGTATCGGCAAAGCGCGCCGACTCGGCCGCCACCAGCAGGTCGCCGGCCAGGGCCAGCTCCAGCGCACCGGTGTAGCAATGCCCGTGCACGGCGGCGATGACCGGTTGCGGCAGGTTCGCCAGGCGCTCGATCACCTTGGCCTGGAAATGCGGCATGGGCAGCGGCTGGCCGGCGGCAATGTCGTTCAGGTCGTTGCCGGCCGAGAAGCAGCGGCCCGCGCCGCGCAGCACGACGACGCCGGTATGCTCGGTATCGCGTTCGATATCTTGCACGTGCTCGTACAGTTCGGTGAACATCTGAACCGTCAGGGCATTCATTTTTTCAGGGCGATTCAAGGTCAGGCAGGCCAGGCCGCCTTCATCTTGCCGTAGAACCAGTGTGGACATGGTTAATTCCTTGTGCAGGCGCGTGGCCTGCCTGTTGCGGATTGAGCCAGGCTTACAGCGCCAGCCGCGCGCGCGCGGCGGCATAGCCCTGCTTCAGGCGGTCGACAATTTCACCCGTGCTGGGCAAGTCGTCGATCTGGCCCACGCCCTGGCCGGCGCCCCAGATGTCTTTCCAGGCTTTCGCCTTGGAGGCGCCATCGGCAAAGCTCATTTTGGGCGCGCTACCCTCGGGCAGGTTGTCAGGGTCCAGGCCGGCCCGCACAATGCTTTCGCGGACGTAATTGCCGTGAACGCCGGAAAAATAATTGCTGTAGATAATGTCGGCCGCCGTCGCATCCAGCAGCGCCTGCTTGTAGTCGGCGCTGGCATGGGCTTCCTGGCTGGCAATGAAGCGCGTGCCGATGTAGGCCAGGTCCGCGCCCATGGCCTGGGCGGCCAGAATGCCGTCGCCCGTGACAATGGCGCCGGACAGCACCAGCGGCCCCTTGAAGCGCTGGCGTACTTCGCCCACCAGGGCCAGGGGCGACATCCGGCCCGCATGGCCGCCCGCGCCCGCGGCGACCAGGATCAAGCCGTCTACGCCGGCATCGATGGCTTTCTGCGCGTGCCGCAGATTGATGACGTCATGCAGGATGATGCCGCCGTAGGCATGCACTTCGTCGATGATTTCGCGTACCGGCGCGCGCAGCGAAGAAATCAGAATAGGAACTTTGTGCTTCACGCATGTCGCCACATCGCGTTCCAGGCGCACGTTCGAATTATGCACAATCTGGTTCACCGCCAGCGGCCCCACCACGGCATCGGGGTTGGCACGGCGATGCTGCGCCAGGTCTTCGTTGATCTGGGTCAGCCATTCGTCCAGCAGCTCGGGCTGGCGCGCGTTCAGCGCGGGGAAGGAGCCCACGATGCCCGCCTTGCATTGCGCCAGCACCAGCTCGGGGTAGCTGACGGTGAACATGGGGGCCGACACAACGGGCAAGGCCAGGTTTTGCAGGACGGGCGGCAGGTGCGAGGCAGACATAAGTTCTCCGGGGTTCATTGCTTGCGCGCGTCGGCGCCCTGCCGGGTCAGCACCAGGACGTCGCTTTCGCCTTCCTGGACGACGTCGCCCTTCTGATTGATCAGTTGGAAGCGCCGGCCCAGCTTGCCGCTGTTGCCGCTTTTGCCCGGTTCGAGCGCGGTAATGGTGAGCTTCAGGTGTATGGTGTCGTTCACCAGCAGGGGCGCCAGGAAATTCCAGTTCCGGAAACCCAGCATGGCCACCACCGAGTCATGAAAGATGCCCAGCTCGTGCAGCATGCCGGTGCTGACGGCAATGCCCAGCACGCCGTGCACCACGCGTTGCCCGAAGCGGGTGGACTTGGCGAACTCGGCATCCGCATGCAGGGGATTCCAGTCGCCCGACAGCATGGAAAAAAAGGTCAGGTCGGTTTCCGTGATGGTGCGGCCGCCGCTTTCGAATACCTGGCCTACCTTGAAGTCTTCGAAATAGTATGTGGTCATGCTGTTTCCTCTATTCTTTGCATCGCCATGTCGCGCAGCTTGGCGCGCTGTATCTTGGCGCCGTTGGAGCTTTGCGTGGTGGGGTATTCGCTGACCGCCCAGATGCGCGCGGGCACCTTGAAGGCGGCCAGTGTGCGGCCCACGCCGGCTTTCAGGGCTGCTTCGTCAAAATCGGCGCCGGGCCGCAAGATGACAAAGGCGGCGCAACGCACCTGCCCGCCGATGTCGACCCCGACCACTTGGGCGTTGTCGACATCGGCCTGTTCTTTCAAGACGTCTTCCACTTCGACCGGGCTGACCAGATAGCCGGCCAGCCGTATGGCGTCGCCCTGGCGCGTCTGGTAGACAAAGCTGCCGTCCTCGCGCAGATAGCCGACATCGCCCGTGGCGAAGAAGCCATCCTGATCGATGGCCTTGGCAGTGGCTTCCGGGTTGTTCAGGTAGCCGGTGAAATTGGTATCTGAACGGATCTCGATGGCGCCGCTCTGGCCCACAGGCAGCAGCTGTCCGGTATCTACATCGCGTATGCGTATTTCCGCGCCGGCATGGGCGGGCAGGCCGCCCCCTTTCAGGGCCTCGAGCATGGGCGTGCCCGGCCGGTTCAGCGAGAACAGGGCCTGGACTTCGCTGGAGCCGTACAGGCCGTACAGGGGAATATGGCGCCGCCAGGCGGCCTGGCCGAACTCCTCGACACCCGGGTGGAAGGACGCAAAGCCGCAAACAAGCAGTGACGGGAATGGATGGTCGCCCACGGCATGCTCGACAATGCGGCGGAACATTTCGTCGCTGCCGAAGACATGCGTGACCTGGTGCTGATTGATCAGGCTGGCGGCTTCGGGGCCGTCGAAGGTATCCATGATGACGGCGGGCTTGCCGGCGGCGAATGCGCCGAAGGCCGCGTTGAAGCCGAACACGCCGCAAAATGGCAAGGTCGCCAGCAGGCAGGCGCCCTCTTCCTGGAACTGGTAGGCTTGCGCCACGCGCTGGCTGTGCACCGTGACCGTACGCTGGGGATGCATGACCAGTTTCGGGCCGCTGGTCGTGCCCGAGGTAGTGAACAGAATGCTCAGATCGTCGGCGCCGCCCGTCACGGGCACGCTGTCTTCGGGCAAGGCATCCAGGCTGAAGGCCACGGTGGGTTTGCCCAGCACATTGTCCGGCAGCTCGCCGGGCGCCGCATTCAGTACCGCCACGCGCTCGAGCGACTGCGCCGAGGCGGGCCCGACGCCCGCCAGCACGGCCGGGAAATCAATCTTGCGAAAGTTCAGTTCCAGCACAAGCAGCTTGGCTTGCGAACGCTCCAGGATGTATTCGAGTTCGTGCGCGCGATAGCGCGTATTGACCGTGACCAGGGTCGCGCCCAACTGCGACAGGCCGAAGTACAGCGTCAGCCATTCGATGCGGTTGACCAGCCAGACCGCCACCTTGTCGCCGCGGCCTATGCCCTGCGACGACAGCCAGGCCGCCGTCTTGCCGCACAGCCGGTTGAATTCGCCATAGCTGATCTTGCGCTCGCCATCGATAAAGGCGATTTCATCCGGCCGGCTGGCCGCCTGCTGCGCCAGCAACGCCGGCATGCTCGTGTACAGCGACATCTTAATAAAGCTCCATCAGTTTGGCATTGTCGGCAAGGTCTTCGGGCAAGGCCTCGCTGATGATTGCGCCCGATTTCATGACGACCACGCGGTCGGAGATCTTGAGCGCTTCTTTTACGTTCTGCTCGACCAGCAGAATGGACATGCCGGTGCGGCGCTGCAGGTCGCGTATGGGTTGCAGCAGATCCTGGAACAGCTTGGGGGCCAGGCCGATAGAGGGCTCGTCCATCAGCAGACAGCGGGGCTGGCTGAGCAAAGAGCGCGCAATCGAGACGATCTGCTGTTGCCCGCCCGACAAGGTGCCGGCCCGCTGCTGATAGAACTTGCCCATGGCGGGCAGCACCGACATGACCCAGTCCAGGCGTTCGGCGCGCAGCGCTTTGGGTATGCCTGCGGCCCACATGCCCATTTTCATGGTTTCGGCGACCGTCAGGCCCGGAAAGACGCCGCGCCCTTCCGGGACCAGCGACAGGCCGGCGGCGGTCAGCGCGCGCGGCTCGATCGCATCCAGCTTGTTGCCGTCCAGATAGATTTGCCCGCCTTGACGCGGAACCAGGCCGAACAGGGACTTGAGCAGGGTGGATTTGCCCGCGCCATTGTGGCCGATCAGGCAAAGCACTTCGTTGGCGCGGAGTTCGAAATCGAAATCGTTCAGCACGGGGCGTCCGCCGTAGCCGACGACCAGCCCTTCGGTTTTGAGCACGGTGTTCGTCATGCCGTTTGCTCTCCAAAATAGATGGCCGCCAGATGCGGATCTTTCAGCACGGTATCGGGGTCGCCATCGGCCAGCAGCTTGCCCTGATCCAGGAAGGCAATGCGGTCTGAGATGCCGATGACGATATCCAGATTGTGCTCGATGATGCAGACGGTCACGCCGTTCCGGACTTCGCTGCGCAGCAGTTCCAGGAACAGCTCGTACGAGCCGCGGTCCAGGCCGGATGCGGGTTCGTCCAGCAGCCACATCTTGGCATCGGTGGCCATGATGCGCGCCATGCTCAGGAACTTGCGCTCGGCGTAGGCCAGGTCAATGGCCCTGACCTTGGCCTTGCCGCTCAGGCGCGTTCGTTCCAGGATATGCGCCACTTTCTCTTCGCGCGCGCGGCGTCCGGCCGAACCGCCCGGCTGCCATAGCCAGGACACGGGCTCCATGACCGACAGGACGTTCTCTTCGACCGTCATCTGGTTGAACAGGCGCAGGTCCTGAAAGGTGCGGGCAATGCCTTTGCGGGCGATTTTCCAGTGCGGCTGTCCGACAATGGACTCGCCCTGCCACAGGATATCGCCGCCGGTCGGCACCAGATGCCCGGTGATCAGGTTGAACAGGGTTGTTTTGCCCGCGCCGTTCGGCCCCACCAAGGTGGTGACGATGCCGGCGCGCATGTCCAGGGACACATTGTTGGTGACCTTCAGCCCGCCGAAATTCTTTTGCAGGTTGGTAATGCGCAGCAATACCTGGTTATTCGCTTCGCTCATTTTTCCCCCTTGTTCTGCGAGGAGCCCACCAGACCGCCCGGACGGAAGATCATGAGCAGGACCATGGCGGCGCCATAGGCAATTTGCTGGATGGAGCCGATTTCGGTGGCCGGCAGGAACCACATATAGCTGAACAGGCTGGGCAGCAGCATGAGCAGCATGGTGCCCACGATCGGGCCCAGCAGCGTGCCCGTGCCGCCGATGATGACCATGGCCATCAGCAAGACCGACGTATCGAGCATGAAGCTTTCGACGTTGATGAAGCCCAGGTAGAAGGCGTAAAGCGCGCCCGCCACGGCGGCCAGCGCCGACGAGATCATGACCGACAGGGTCTTGATGACGGCCACGTTCTTGCCGAAGGCATGGGAGGCCGATTCGCTGTCGCGAATGGCTTTAAGACTGCGGCCGAAGCTGGACCGCAGCAGAACGTTGGTCATGAAGATGACCAGAATCAGGCAGCCGACCGCCAGCAGCATGAAATGGGTCGGGTCGGCCACCGCGAAGCCGAACAAGTCGACGGGCGGAATGCCGATGACGCCGCCCAGGCCGCCGGTGAATGTTTTCCATTCGGCAAAGATGGTAACGCCCAGCACCTGCAGCCCTAGCGAGGCGGCCACAAAGTATTCGCCGCGCACGCGCAGGGCCGGCAATGCCAGTATCAGCGACAGCACAGCGGCCACGAACATGGCCACAGGAATGGCCAGGAAGAACGAGGCGCTGAAATTCAGGGCGAAATAGGCGGCGGTATAGGCGCCGACACCAAAGAAAACAGCATGGGCCATCGAGAAGATGCCGGCATAACCCATGATGAAGTTCAGGGTGATGGCCAGCACCGCATTGATGCTGATCAGGGTAACCAGGTTAAGTAGGTAAGCAAGCATGGTCCCGTTCCCTTACGAAGTGATGGCGCGGCCAAAGAAGCCGGACGGCCGGAACATGATGAACAGGAACAGCACGATGAAGGTGACGGCCTCGCTCCATTGCGGCCCCAGGTACATCAGCGCCAGGTTTTCGCTCATGCCCAGCAACAGGCCGGCGCACGCCGCGCCGCGCAGGCTGCCCACCCCGCCGACGATGGTGGCGGCCAGGCTGATCAGCATGACGTGATGGGCCATGGCCGGATTCAGCCCCGAGCTGGCCGCGCTAAGAATGGCCGCTGGAATGACCAGCAAGGAACCCAGGGCAAAGACAATGGTCGACAGGCGCCGCGGGCTCAGGCCGTAGACCCGGACGAGCTCGGGGTTCTCGGACAAGGCGCGCAGACCCATGCCCACGTGGGTGCGCATCAGGAACAGCTGCAAGGCGCCAAAGAAAACCAGGGCGCAAAGGATGGCGATGCCGGACAGCGGCGCCACGTACAGGCCGGGCATGAGTTCGACGCTGCGCGACAAAGGCGTGGTCACCGACACGAAGCCGCGGCCGAAGATCATGCCGATCAGGTTCTGCACAATGATGCCGGCCCCCAGGGACGCCACGAATACCGTAAAGAAAGACCCTTCGTGGCGCTGTATGGGCGCATACACCCAGCGATCGAGCATGACGCCGAAGACGACGGCGCCCGCCGTGGCGGCCAGTACCGCCAGCAGCCAGTGTGACCCGGCCACCGAATACAGGTAATAGAAGATGTAGGCGGCGATGGTGAACGTTGCGCCGTGCGCAAAGTGAAACACCTTGGTCGAGCCGAAGATCAACGAGAACCCGACCGCGATGAGCGCATACAGCGCGCCCACCTGCACCCCATTAATCAGCAGTTGCAGCAATAGCATGAGTGTCAGCCTTCAGATTACTCGGCAACGACCGACACGACCTTGCCGCCCGCGCCGTCGATCTCATTGATCTGCATGGGGCTGATGACGGTGCCGTTTTCGGTAAAGGTCACCTTGCCGCCGACCATGTCGAAGGTCTTGCTTGCTATGCGCTGGGCCAGCAGGTTCTCGCCGGTGATGGGCTTGCCCTGCTTTTCGAGTTCGTGCGCCAGCAGGCCGAACAGCCGGACCGCGTTGTAGTAGTTGGCGATGTAGGCGGTGGGCATTTTATTGTGCTTGGCCTTGTAGTCATCCACGAACCGCTTCGTGACGGGATCGGTAGACGCCCAGTCGATGTTCTGGCTGGTGTACAAGGCGCCCTTGGCTTCGGGCAAGGCATTGATTTCCGGAATGGAAAACGCGGTGTAGCTGACCAGTTGCTGCTTGATGCCGTTATCGCGGAACTGCTTGACGATCTGCGACTGCTGCGAGCCATAGGAAGCCACATAGATCACGTCGGGATTGGCGGCGCGCACGCGGGCGGCGATACCGCTGAACTGTTGCGCGGTCGCGGGCACGGACAGGGCTTCGACCAGTTCGCCGCCGGCCTTGGGCAGGGTTTCGCTCAGTTCCTTGCGGATGCCTTCGCCCAGCGGGTCGTCGACATAGACCAGGACGAAGCGCTTCATGCCGCGCTCTTTGACCAGATAGGGCAATATCGCCCGGACCTCGTCATTGGCCAGCGGGATCACGTTCCAGAAGTACGGCCCCAGGTCCGCCAGATCGGGCCCTACGCCGCCGCCGTTGACGGCCACGGTTTTGCTGCGGGCGGCGGTGGTCGAAATGGCCTTCGACACGCCGGTGAACGCCGACAGCACATAGGGCACCTTGGCCACATTGACCAGCTTGTTCATGCCGATGACGCCTTGCTGCGGCAAGGCCTGGCTGTCTTCATACTGCACCGACAGCGTGCCGTCGATAAGCTTGTCGGCGTTGATGTGCTCGACCGCCAGATTGACGCCCGAGCCGAAAATATCACCGTATGTCGCATTGAGCCCGCTCATGGGGAACAAGGCGCCGATCTTGACATCGGCCGCCTGCGCCGACGCGCCCCATGCGGCAATGGCCACGACACCAAGGGAAAGGATTCGTTTTATACCTATCATTGCGGTCTCCGGATTGTTCTGCTGCGTTTTTGGCCAGAATGACAATGCAATCAACGGGCACGGAAGGGGCAGCCCGCTCGACAGTCTGGCAGTCGCAGAAGTGTGACGCGCCGGTAGTAAAGCCACAATTCGTATTTAAAAAAGAGTCCGTTCCGGGCTGATTAATCCTAGGGTTAATACTTATCCGTACACGCTGCGCGGCGGATTTATTGCAAAGGCACATTGGCCAGCTTGATCAGCTCGGCCCACTTCTTTTCTTCCGACCGCGTGTAGGCGGCAAAGTCCTTGGGCGCCGAACCCACAGGCTCGGCGCCCATGGTTTCATATTGCTTGATCACGGCCGGGTCGCGCAAGGCCTCTTTGGCGTAGCCGGCCAGCTTTTCCACGATCGCATCAGGCGTGCCCTTGGGGGCCCACAGCGCATACCAGGTACTGGTATCGAACTCGGGATAACCCGATTCCGCAATCGTGGGCACGTCGGACAGCACGCCGACCCGTTTTTTGGTCGTGACCGCAATGGCGCGCAACTGGCCCGACTTGATGAAAGGCATGGCCGACGGCATGGAATCGAACATCAGGTCCAGCTGTCCGCCCACCAGATCGGTCAGCGCGGGCGCGCTGCCTTTGTAGGGAACGTGCTGCATCTGCACGCCGGCCAGTTTCTTGAACAGCTCGCCCGACAGATGCTGCGCCGAGGCAGTGCCCGCCGAACCGAAGTTCAGGCCGCTCTGGCTGCTTTTGGCCAGCGCGGCGGCGTCGGCCACCGTCTTGATGGGAGAGTCCTTGGGCACGACCAATACCAGCGGCACGGCGGCCAACTGCGTGATGGGCACGAAATCGGTGAACGAGTCGTAGCTCATGCTCTTGTAGATATGGGGGTTGATCACGTGCAGCGAGGCGTTGGCCAGTATGGTGTAGCCGTCGGGGGCCGCGCGGGCTACCTGATCGGCGCCTATCATGCCGCTTGCGCCGGCGCGGTTGTCCACCACAATGGGCTTGCCGATCACGTTGGCCATGGCCACGGCGGCGCCGCGGGAAACCAGATCGGTGGGTCCGCCCGGGGGATACGGCACCACCATTCTGATGGGTTTGTCCGGAAAGCTGTCGGCGGCAAGCGCAGCCGTGCCGGCGGCCCCGGACATGATCAGGGCGCATAGCCCAGCCCGTAGGGCCAGGCGGGAAGCGAGCATGGATTTCATCGTGTAGTCTCCTTTTTTATAGATAAAGCCAGCTTGCCTATGACTTGCCGGCTGTGTAGAGCGTCGAGTGCGTTGCTCAATTCTGCTAGGGGAAAAACCTGGGCCACCGTTGGGCGGATGCGGCGATCACGGGCCCAGCCCAGCATGGTCTGCATGGCGTGCTGCATGGCGGGCGCGTGCACAATGCGCTCATCGGCGGGGGTCCAGCCGATATAGCGGCCGTAAAAGAAACCATGCAGAGTCAGGTTCTTGACCAGCATGATGTTGGGGGGAACGACAGGCATGGCGCCGCTGGCAAAGCCTATGCTCAGCAGGCGCGCGTTGTGGGCGGCCGCGCGCACGGCATGGCCAAACAGCTCGCCGCCCACCGGATCCACGATGACGTCGGCGCCACGGCCCTCGGTCAGCATCTTGACCTGGGCGGCCAGTTCGGCGCCGGGCGCTACCGCGCCGATCGCGCCGCGCCTGACGGCCTCGTCGCGCTTGGCCTGGGTACTGGCGCAAGCAATGACCTGGGCGCCCATCTGCACGGCCAGTTCCACTGCCGCCAGGCCGACCCCGGCCCCCGCCCCCAGCACAAGGACGGTTTCACCCGGCTGCAAAGCGCAGCGCCACAGCAAACCGGTGTAGGCCGTGCCGTACGAGATGGGAATAGGCAGCGCATCGAGCAGCGGCAGGCCTTCGGGGATAGCGTATACGGTGTATTCGGGCAGCTTGATGCGCTCGGCAAAGCAGCCCCAATCGGCAATGGCCGCCACGGCATCGCCCGGCTTGAAGCGGGTAACGGACGCCCCCGCCGCCACCACATGCCCCACGGCCTCGGTGCCGGGCGTAAAGGGCCGCGGCGGCTTGGTCTGATAGCGCCCTTCTACCATCAGGCCGACGGCGTGGCTGACGCTGGCGTAGGCCACCTCGATGATGACTTCATGCGGTCCGGGATCGGCGGGCGCGGGGCGCTCTACCAAGCGCACCCGGTCAACCGTTCCGAACTCGTCGCATTGCAGGGCGCGCATCATGCCGGCCTTGTGTCCGGAACGCCATCCGCCTGCCGGACGACGGCGGCATTCAGCAAGCCTGCGATGTCGTCTTCGTCCAGCCCGGCCTGCGCCAGGACGGCCACCGTATGCTGCCCTATCGCAGGCGCCGGCTGCAAAGGGCGATGCTTGCCGGCCCCGGGCAGGCCCGGCAGACGCAATGCGCCCACGCCGGGTTGCTGAAGCGGCTGAAGCAAGCCCAGGTGCGCCGCTTGCGGATGCGCCGCCAGCGCATCGTAGTCGCGCACCACCGCATGCAGGACGTCGTGCTGCTTAAAACGCGTTTCCCATGTGCTTGACGGCGCCTGGCGCAACTGGGCGGCCAGCTCGCCATGCAGGTAATCCCGTTGCGCCATGCGTTTTTCGTTGCTGTCCAGGCGCGGATCCGCCAGCCACGCCGGCCGGTCCAGCGCCCGGCACAGCCGCGCGAACTGATCGTCATTCAGGGCCAGCACGGAAAGCTGGCCATCGGCCGTGGCAAACACCCCATTGGGCGCGCTGACCGCGCCTGCGGGCCGGCCCTGGGCCAGCGTAAAGGCGGCCATGTCATTGATCTGCAGGGCCGCGCACGCCTCGAACAGGCTGAGCTGAAGGTGCGCGCCGCAGCCGCTGACCGCCCGCTGATACAAGGCCGCGGCGGTTTGCTGCGCGGCATACAGGGCGGTGGAAATATCCGCCAGCAACAGCCCGATGCGGCGCGGCGTCTGCTCGGCATCCTGATTGGCAAACATCAGGCCGGCGTCGGCCTGCATCACCGAGTCGGAAGCCGGCGCCTGGGCGTAAGGCCCGTCATTGCCGTAGCCGCTGATCGATACATAGATCAGTTCGGGTTTGTCCGCCGCCAACGCCGCGTAGCCGACGCCCAGGCGCTCGGCCACGCCGGGGCGGAAGTTCTGCACCACCACATCGGCCTGCAGCGCCAGGCGGCGCAGCAGCTGCTTGCCCGCGTCCTGCCGCGCGTCGATGCATATACCCTGCTTTCCGGCGTTGTAGCTGATGGACAGCGCGCTGTGCTGGTCGCGGACCACGCCGACATTGCGCCCCCAGTCGCCCTCCGGCGGCTCGACCTTGATGACCTCCGCCCCCTGCTGCCAAAGAATCTGCGTGCAATAGGGTCCGGCAATACCTTGGCTGATATCAAGAATGCGCAATCCGGAAAAGGGCAAAACGTGGGTCATGAAGGAACAACTCTCGCTGAATCTGGAACGTTCAGCCATCCTAGCATCGCCATTTAATGCATACAATGATCAAACTTTAGCCTTAAGTGTTGAATAAAAATGGACAATAAGCTGGACCTTAATCTGGTCCGCCTGTTTGTGGCGGTGGTTCAATGCAAAACCCTGAGCGAGGCCGCGCGCCGTACCGGCATGACGCGATCCAATGCGTCGCGCCAGTTGAAAGCGCTGGAGCTGGCCGTGGGTGCGCAACTGCTGCGGCGCACGACACGGCACGCGGAAGTAACTGAAGCCGGCCAGTTGCTGTACAAGCACAGCCTGCGCATGCTCGAAGAGATGGAAGCGGCGCGCTCGTCCATCGACAGCCTGGGCGGGACGGTGCGCGGCGATGTGCGCATCCGCCTGCCGACCGGCATGGGGCATCTGTATCTTGCGCCCATGCTGATCGAGTTCGCCCGGCAGTATCCCGATGTGAGCTTGCGGGTGCTGATCAACGATTTCATTGGCGACCTGATCAGCGCCGAGGTGGATGTCGCGCTGAAAATCACATCAACGCCGCCCGAAGACCATGTTGCGCGCAAAATCTGCGATATCCGCTGGTGCCTGTGCGCCACGCCCGACTTCATTGCGCGCCATGGCGCCCTTGCCACCCTGGAGGACTTGACGCGCTGCACGCTGATTGCGCCGGCGTCCTTGGGCCGCCGTTTCGACATGAAGTTCGACATGGGCGGCATGCGTGTCCTGCTGCGAGTTTCGCCACGCCTGCAGTCGGGCGATTATCCGTACTTGCTGGAAGCCACGCTGTCGCATCTTGGCGTGGCGCTACTCCCGCGCTATGCAGTATGGAAGCCGTTGCAGTCAGGCGCGCTGCAAGAGGTGCTGCCCGAGTACGAACCCGAGGGGGTGGGCAACAGCGTCTATCTGCTGACGGCGCCGAACCGCTTCCCCACCGTCGCCACCCGCACTCTGATGCGCTTTATCACCGGCCAGATCCAGCAACATGAAATCAACTGGAGAAAACCCGCCTGACGGCAGCCCAGGACGTGATCGGAACAACAGGCCTTATGCCCGCATGAAAGACCGGCTTCACAAAAAGTGAATTGCTTATGCCGGGGATTGCACCGAGACTAAGGTGAAGCCATACCAGCCATCCCGACCCTTCAAGCACGCAACCGCCATGCAATTCATCCACGAACTCCTGCAGCATCAGGCCACGCGCCGTCCCGACGCCATCTGCCTGTATCCGGAAGAAGCCGAGCCTATCCGCTACGGCCAGCTCTGGCGGCAGGTACAGGCCATCGGCGACTGGCTCCGGTCCGAAAAGGTCGCGGCGGGCCATAAGGTGATGCTGGTGGGCGAAAACTGCCCGGAAATGGTGGCGTTGCTGTTTGCGTGCAGCGCCATAGGCGCCTGGCCGATCAGCGTGAATGCACGATTGAGCGCCAGGGAAATCAGCGTCATCGCCGATCATTGCGAGCCCTCCCTTATCTTTTTTACGGCACGCTGCTCGGCGCCGGCCGACGGCCACGCCGCGGCATACGGCGCGCAAGCCTGCGATGCCGCCGCATTCCCCGCCGGAAATAAATACGCCGTGCTGTCCCCCGCCGCGGCGCCTGAAAGCGCGGAGCAGGCGCAAGCCGTGGCCACGCTGATCTACACGTCGGGCACAACGGGCGCGCCCAAGGGGGTGATGGTCAGCCACAAGGGCCTGCTGCACTTTGCCCGTATCTCTGCCGCATCGCGCCGCATGAGCCCGCAGGACATTGCGTATGCGGCGCTGCCCCTGTCCCATATTTTCGGGATTGCCACGGTATTGATGGCGACCTTCCATGCCGGCGCCAGCCTGGTGTTGCGGGCGCGGTTCGACGTCGACGACGTCCTGCGCACGCTGGCCGATCCCGGCATCAGCATTCTGCAGGGCGTGCCCACCATGTTCGTGCGCATCGTTTCCGCCGCGGCCGACCAGCCCCGCATCCATGCGCCTGCCTTGCGCTATGTGTATACCGGCGGCGCCGCGCTGGACCTGGCGCTGAAAGGCAAGATCGAGAGCCTGTTCGGCCTGCCCCTGCACCATGGCTACGGCATCACCGAATACGCGGGTTCCATGTTCATTACCGACATCGACAAGCCGCGCGGCGATGCCGCGGCGGGCTATGCGGTTGAGGGGGTCGAACTGCAGATCATGCAGGACGGCCAGCCGGTGCAACAAGCGGGCGCCAAGGGCGATATCCTGATACGCGGGCCTGGCGTGATGCTGGGCTACTACCGCAATCCGGTCCAGACGGCGCAAGCCCTGCTGCCGGGCGGCTGGCTCAATACCGGCGACATTGGCTATGTGGATGGCGACGGCGCGCTGTTCATTACCGGGCGCTCCAAAGACCTGATCATCCGCTCGGGCTTCAACGTCTACCCCCAAGAGGTCGAAGCCGTCATGAATGCCTTTCCGGGCATACGGCTGTCGGCCGTGGTCGGCAAGGCGCAGGAAGACGGCAACGAAGAAGTCGTCGCGTTCTACGAAACCGAGGACGGCCGGGCCATCGACAAGACAGCGCTCATGGACTATCTGGCCGAACGCCTGGCCCCCTACAAGCGTCCGGCCAGGCTCATGGAAATCGAACAGATTCCCACGACCATCAGCGGAAAAATCCAGAAGGAGCCGCTCAGGAACCGTCTGGACACAGCAGTGCCCTGAAGCAGGCGTCTTGCAGCGCAAGGCGCCGCCAACATCACTAGAAAACGGGAGACAAACCATGAAATTGAATACCCTGATCTTGCTGACAGCCGGCCTGATCACCGCGGCCAGCGCGCACGCCCAGGCGCCGTGGCCTGCGCAGCCCATCAAGCTGGTCGTGGGCTATGCGCCCGGCGGCCCGGTCGATACCAGCGCCCGGACTTTCGCCAAATACCTGAGCGACGAACTGAAACAGCCTGTGGTGGTAGAGAACCGCACGGGGGCCAGCGGCATGATTGCCGCCGAGTCGATATCGCGGGCGCCGGCCGACGGCTACACCCTGAACTTCGTCGCCAGCCCCACCCTGACCATTACCCCGCTGGTCCAGCGCAACGACAAGCTTGATCACGACAAGGACTTTTCCTACATCGGCACCATCGTCAATTACACCAATGTGCTGGTGATCAATAAAGACGTGCCCGTCAAGAGCATTCAGGAACTGGTCGAGTACGCCAAGCAGAATCCGAACGCGGTCTCGTTCGGTTCGGCGGGCGTCGGTGCATCGAATCACCTGTCCGCCGAACTGCTCAAGCAAAAAACGGGTACTGAAATGCTGCACGTGCCGTACCGCGGCAACTCGCCGGCCATGATCGATGTAATCGGCGGCAAGATCACCTATATGTTCGACATCACCAGCACCGCCATCCCCTATATCGAAAGCGGCAAGGTGCGGGCGCTGGCGGTCACCTCGCGCGAGCGCAATGCGGGGCTGCCCGACGTCCCGGCCATGGCCGAGGCCGGCGTCAAAGACTACGAAGTCACCGGCTGGTACGCCCTGATCGGCCCGGGCAAATTGCCCGGCAACATCGTCGATCGCCTGCAGCAGGCATTGCAGCGCATCGCCGGCAATGCCGACTTCGTGCAGAACATGAAGAACGGCGGCTACACCATACACCTGAGCGACGGCGAGCAGCTCAAGGCCCAGGTCAAGCGTGAATACGCCATGTGGGACGACGTCATCAAGAAGGCAAAGATTCTGTCGAATTGATGCCGGACAGCGGGGCGGGCAGCGGCCAGCCCCGCTGTGCTGTATGACGAACCCGCATAACTGATATACCGTTGCGACAGGTAGAGAATCCGGGGGCTTGCGGTAGTATTTGCGAAGCCGTTAGCTACACAATTTCTTATAAAAACACAGGGCGTCCGCGGGGCGCTCTTTTCATCCCGGAGACATCATGAAATTACTCAGCAAGCTGCTGGTTGCTATGTTTGCGTCAGCCGTCGCCCTGTCGGCCGTTGCCCAGCAGTTCCCGGCAAGGCCCGTAAAAATCGTACTGCCTTATCCGCCCGGCGGCCCCACCGACACCTTTGCCCGCGCTTTATCGATAAAGCTCGCGGAAAAGTGGGGACAGCCGGTGGTGGTCGATACGCGCCCCGGCGCCAGCGAAATGATTGCCGCCCAACTGGTGGCCAATTCCAGGCCGGATGGCCATACCATTCTCTTCTCGACCGATTCCGCCTTGACGCTGAATCAGTACCTGTTCAAAGAAATGGCCTACGATCCCGTCACCGACCTGGTGCCCGTCACGCAGCTGACCAACACGCCTTTCGCGTTCGTGGTACCGCCTGACTCCCAGGCGCAGACGCTGGAGCAGTTCATCAACCTGGCGAAGCAGAGCCCCGGCAAGTACAGCTTTGGCGCGGGCGGTGTCCTGGGCGTGACGCAATTTGCCTTTGCCGACCTGGTCACATCGCCCAACGTCAATATCGATGCGTTGATCGTCCCCTATTCGGGGCTGGGCACTGTATTGCCCGACCTGCTTTCCAGCCGGGTGGATTCCACTTTCGGGGGCATAGCGGCCGTCGAGCAATTTGTGAAGGCGGGCAAGCTAAGAGCCCTGGCGGTGGGCGGCGCAAACAGGTCGGCGGCGCTGCCTGATGTGCCCACGTTCAAGGAGCTCGGCTATCCTGACGTCAATGCGGGATTCTTCAGCGGGCTATCGGTCGCCAAGGGCACACCCCCCGACATCATCCAGAAGATTGCCTCCGATATCCGGGAAGTGGTCAGCACCCAGGCGTTTCGCGCGCAGAATATCGATCCCTTCGCCCTGGAACTTATCGCCAGCACACCCGAAGCCTTCACCGAGTTTCTAGAACAGAATCGCATACAACAGCAAGAGCGCATACGCAAAAGCGGTACCCAGCCGACCTGAGCGCACATGCTAAAGACAAGGACTGAACAACGATGAGCAATCAAAAAAAGAAGCACTTCTTCATGGTGTTTGCGAACCCGCTTCCAGGCACGGAAGAAGAATTCAATCGCTGGTACAACGAGCAGCATGTGCCGGATCTGCTGAAACTGCCTAATTACGTTGCCGCCCAGCGTTTCGAGCTGAGCGCGCATCAATATTGGGACAATCCGCATCCTCAGAAATACCTGGTCATCTATGAGATACACGGAGATGATCTGCAAGCTTCACTGGACAGCCTGCATCGGGCTCTGGAAAACGGCGACATCGCCAAGTCGGCCTCGTTCGACTGGGACACAATGGCAACGCATGTCTACTCAGCCATCTCCGATCGTATCCTTGCGCAATAAGGTGGGCAGCACCAGGCCTCTTTTCAGGGCTTCGGCCGTCTCCAACCCGCGCAGCAGTTTGGCCGCGTCGCGCTGCAGCCGGGTGAGCACGCCGGAGTTCGATGTGGCCAGCACCAGTTCGCTATGAATGCCGGGCGCATCGATGCGGGCAAGTTGCACACCTTTAGGCAGGACGCCATAAGACAGCGCCGTCTCCGGAAGGATCGAGCAGGCAACGCCTCGCTCGATCAGCGCCATCACACTCCGCACGGAGTCCACTTCCGCAATGATGTTCAACTGTATCTGGTGTTTTTTGGCGGCGTCGGCCAGTATCTGCTTCATCGTGTTGGGACCGCTGAACAATGCCAGGGGGATATCCGCCAAGGCCGGCACATCGATAGAAGGCGGGATGCGCGCAAAACTCGGCGGCGCCAGCAAAATCAAGGTTTCAGTGGACATGATTTCGTAGTTGAGCTGAGGCGACGGCATGGGATCGAACATGATGGCCAGGTCGATCCTGTTGGTCATCAAGAGCTCCCGCAAATAATGGCTCAGCCCTTCCGTGATCGTGATCATTGCCCTGGGATACCGTTCGCGAAACTGCTCGACGATCAGCGGGCCGTACTCATTGGCAAAACGAGGCGGCAAGCCGATGGTGACTTGCCCTTTAGGGTTGTTTTTAAGCTCAGCCAGCTCTTTACCGGCCCGGTCGGCCAGGTCCAGCATCTGTCGTGCATAGGCCAGCAACGCGTCGCCCGCCTCGGTCAAGGCAACGCCGCGTCCCGTCCTGACCAGCAGTTTCTGCCCGAACTCTTCTTCAAGCTGGGCCACCTGCCGGCTGATAGCCGATTGAGACAAATTCAGTTGGGCGCCAGCCTGGCTGAAGCTGCCCGTCTCGACAACGCGAAGAAAGTAACGCAACTGAATCAGTTCCATGACACTGTGTCCCTGTGTACGGCCAAGTCAAAAAATTCCGGCTCGACGCAGCGGGCCGGAATTTCTTCTGCTTCAGCGCCATCCCGCCCAATCGCGGCACGGTCTTACTTGCTACTGCTCGATCTGGATGTTGGCTTCCTTGATGACCGTGCCCCATTTCTTGATCTCGCTGTCAAGGAAACGGGCAAAGTCTTCCGGCGTGCCGGGCATGGGCTCGGCGCCGGCGGCGGCCATGGCGGGGCCGATCTGCGGATCTTTCAGGACCTCGACCAGGTCGGCGTTAGCCTGCTTGACGATGGCTTCGGGCGTGCCTTTGGGCGCCACCAGCGCCGTCCAGGAATAGGCTTCGTAGTTCGGCACGCCGGCTTCGGCGATGGTGGGCACATCGGGCGCCAGAACCGAGCGCTCGGGGTTGCCCACGCCCAGGGCGCGGATGTGGCCGGACTTGATGAAGGGCAAGGCCGACGGCGCATCGGCAAACATCACCTGCACCTGCCCGCCTACCAGGTCTTGCATGGCCGGAGCGCTGCCGCGATAAGGAATGTGCTGGATCTTGACGCCGGCCAGGCTGTTGAACAGCTCGCCCGCCAAATGGGTGCCGCCGCCCGTGCCCGACGAACTGAAGGCAATCTTGTCGGCGTTGTCTTTCGCGTAGGCGATGAGTTCCTTGACGTTGTTGACCGGCAGCGACGGATGCACCACCAGGATGATGGGGAAGCGGGCGACCGAGCCGACTGGCTCGAAATCATTCTGGATATCGTAGCCCAGGTCTTTGCGCAGGCTGGGATGCACCGCGTGGTGAATGGCCGGGAAGAAGAAGGTGTACCCATCCGGCTTTTCTTTCATGGCGATGCGCGCCGCCACGATGCCGCCCGCGCCGGCCTTGTTGTCGACCACGGCGGGTTGGCCCCACTTGTCGCCCAAAGGCTTGGTCACAAACCGGGCCGAGGTGTCGACGGGGCCGCCAGCCGGAAAAGGCACAATGAAATTGACGGCGCGGGCAGGCCACGCCGCATCGGCCGCCCATGCCGTCGAGAAAGGCGCGGCCAAAGCCAGCGCCCCCAGGCCCAGGCCGGCAAGCGCGTCGCGCCGGGTCATTTTCTTCATGATTTATCTCCAGTTGTATAAATAGTGACGCTTGGGTTCATGGGCGGCGCACCCCGCTTGCCTTATGGGCGCTTGAGCCCCAGCTCAGCCAGAATCTCGTCCGTATGCTCGCCCAGCAGAGGCGGCGCCATCCGGTACTGAATGGGCGTGTCGGAATAGCGTATGGGGTTGGCCGTGGTGGGCGCGGTGCCCGCCACCGGATGCGGCAGCGTCTTCCATATTTCGCGGGCCTGGACCTGCGGATTCTGGAACACCTGTTCGATATTGTTGATGGGCCCGCAAGGCACCCCGGCCTTTTGCAGCGCGGCGATCCAGTCGTCGCGCTGGCGTGTTTTCATGATGGCTTCCAGCTCTTGGATCAGCGCGACACGGTTGATCAGCCGCTGGCTGTTGGTGGCGTAGCCGGGCTGCTCGGCCAGGTCGGGACGGCCCATGACCTGGCAGTAGGCCCGGTACTGCGAGTCGTTCCCGATCGCCACGATCAGATGGCCATCGCTGGCCGCGAAGACCTGGTAGGGCACCACGTTCTGGTGCGCGTTGCCGGCTCGCGTGGGCGCCACGCCCGACGTCATGTAATTCAGGTTCTGGTTTGCCAGCATCGCGACGTGGCAATCGAGCAGCGCGACGTCGATAAACTGGCCCAGGCCGCTGCGTTGCCTTTCCTGCAAGGCGCCCAGGACGGCAACGGTGGCGTACATGCCGGTAATCAGGTCGGTAACGGCCACGCCGGCTTTCTGCGGACCGCCGCCCGGCAGGTCATCGCGTTCGCCGGTAATGCTCATCAGGCCGCCCATGCCCTGGATCATGAAGTCGTAGCCGGGCAAAGGCGCCATGGGGCCGGTTTGCCCGAAGCCGGTGATGGAGCAATAGATCAGGCGCGGGTTGACTTGCTTGATGCTGTCGTAATCCAGCCCGTACTTTTTCAGGCCGCCGACCTTGAAGTTCTCGACCAGGATGTCGCACTGCTTGGCTATTTCCCGGACCAGCTCCGCGCCTTCCGGGCTGGCGATATCGATGGCAATCGAGCGCTTGTTGCGATTGGTGCTCAGGTAATAGGCGGCTTCGCTGGTGTCCTTGCCGTCGGCGTCCTTCAGGTAGGGCGGGCCCCAGCCGCGGGTGTCGTCGCCGGTGCCGGGGCGCTCGACCTTGATGACGTCGGCGCCCAGGTCAGCCAGGTTCTGGCTGCACCATGGTCCGGCCAACACCCGGGATAAGTCCAATACTCTGATGCCATCAAGGGGCGCCTTGCGTTCACTCACTCTATTATTCCTGCAATACCGTTGCTTAACACCACGATGCCGCGTTCGACGGACCGGGCCTGAAACTGTACGCGGCCCTTGTCCCCCTTCCACATGTCGACCGCGAGCGTTTCGCCAGGAAAAAATGGCGCCGAGAATCGCGTATTCAGGCAGGTAAGGCGTTCGGGGTCGTAGCCGCACAGAGTCTTGACAATAGCATGAGCCGCCACCCCGTATGTGCACAGCCCGTGAAGTATAGGCTGGGGATAACCGGCTTGGCGAGCCACGGCGGGATCCACGTGCAGGGGATTGGGATCGGCGTTCAAGCGGTACAACAGGGCGGCTTGAGGCAAGGTGGGCAGTTCGCAGACCAGGTCGGGGGCCACGGCCGGCACTTTTGGCAAGGCTTCGGGGGGCTCATCGCCCTGCCCGAAGCCGCCATCGGCCCGGCAGAAGGTCGTTTGCTCGACCGTGGCAAGCAGGGTGTCGTCGGCGGCGTTGTACAGCTTTCGCTCGACCACCACCAGCGCGCCCTTGTCGCTGCCCTTGTCGATCACATGCGTGACCCGGCTGCGGCCGATCACTTCGCCCGCGGCGGGAAAGGGATGATGGAAACGCATGCGCTGCTCGCCGTGCACAAGCTTGACCCAGGTAATGCCCGCCTTGGGATCCTGCATCCAGAAGCCCGGATAGCCCAGCACCGCGGCCATGGTGGGGAACACCTTGAGCCCGGCCTCGTACACAAAAGGCAGTTGCGACGGGTCGAGCGGGTCTTGCCCCAGGCCGATGCTCAAGGCATACAGAATGCTGTCCTTGTCCGTATAGGCCTGGCGCACATCGGCAAAGGCCCAGTTCTTGATCAGATCGTAATCCAGTGCCATGGCGGTCTCTTAGATGGGGTCCCAGCCGATGACTTCGGGCGAGCGCTCAAGCTTGAAGAAGCTGTTCTGCATGGCGGGGATGGCGATTTCGGCAATGCCTTCGGGCGTCCAGCCATCGGACATATGCACGGAACGCAGCGGGCGGGGCTGGCTGAACAGCATGATCTCGTTGGCGCGCACCGCAAAGATCTGCGCGGTCACCGCGGCGGCCGCGTCGCTGCCCAGGTACACCACCAGCGGCGCGATCTTGCCGGCTTCCATTTTTTGCAGTTTGACGACACGCGCTTTTTCTTCCGGCGTTTCGGCGGGAATGGAGCTGGTCATGCTGGTCCAGGCGAAGGGCGCAATGCAATTGGAGCGCACATTGAAGCGCGACATGTCGAGCGCGATGGACTTGGACAAGCCGACAATGCCCATTTTGGCGGCGGAATAGTTGGCTTGGCCAAAGTTGCCGATCAGGCCCGACGTCGACGTCATGTGGACATAGGCGCCCGATTCCTGTTCGCGGAAATGCGGGGCGGCCGCGCGGCTGACGTAGAACGAGCCGTTCAAGTGCACGTCCAGCACCTGCGACCATTCTTCGTCGTTCATCTTGTGGAACAGGCGATCGCGCAGATTGCCGGCGTTGTTGACGACGATGTCGATTTTGCCGAAGACATCGACTGCGTTCTGCACGATTTTCTCGGCGCTTTCGCGCGTGGCGACGCTGTCGGTGTTGGCCACGGCCTGCCCGCCCGCCGCCTTGATCTCGTCGACCACGCTTTGGGCCGGACCGGCGCCAATGTCGTTGACGACCACGCTGGCGCCCGATGCGGCCAGCGCCAGGGCGATGCCTTTGCCGATGCCGCCGCCCGCTCCGGTCACGACAGCAACCTTACCCTTGACTATTTCGCTCATTCTGTTGACTCCCTGTTCTTTTTTCAGTGTGGCCGCCGCCAGCGATCCCTGGCGGAAAGCGCCACAAAAGGCCTATTCACAATAGATGAAATGCAGCCGGCCCTCAACTTCGATTTCAAAAACATCGAGTTAATGAATGCTTAAGCGAAGCCGCCGCAAGCCGGTCTGCCGGGGCGCTAGCGCCCGGTAAAGCGAGGGGGGCGTTTTTCGCCGAAGGCTTGCATGCCTTCCAGGTAATCGTCGGTGTAGCCCAGCTCGCGCTGCAGATCGCGTTCAGCGTTGATCTGCGCTTCCAGCGAGTTGTCGCCGGACGCATAGAGCGCCTGTTTGGTGGCGGCAAAAGCGCGCGTCGCGCCATCGGCCAGGTGCCGATGCACGGACTCCAGGGTTTCTTCAAGCGCTTCGTCGGGAATGCAGCGCCAGATCAGGCCCCATTGCTCCGCCTTTTCGGCGCTGACCGGCTCGGCGAACAGGGCGGCGCCCATCGAGCGCTGCATGCCGACCAGGCGCGGCCAGAAATACGTGCCGCCCGCATCGGGCAGCAAACCGATCTTGGCAAACGCCTGGATGAATTTTGCCGATTTCACCGCGATGACGATGTCGCAAGCCAGCACGACGCTGGCGCCGGCCCCGGCGGCCACGCCGTTCACGATGCACACCACCGGCGCGGGCAAAGCACGCAGGCGCAGCACCAGTGAACGGTAGTTGCGGTCTATGCCTTCGGACAGATCGCGCCGCTGGCCCGCAGGCAGCGGCTTGCGTTCAGACAGGTCTTGTCCGGCGCAGAATCCGCGGCCCGTGCCGGTCAGGATGACGCCGCGCAAATCATCGCGCGATTCCAGGAAGTCCAGCGCCGCCTTCAGGTCGTCGTGCATGATCTGGGTGAAGCTGTTCAGCGTGTCGGGGCGGTTCAGCACAATATGGCCGACCCCTTCCCGGTAATTGAACTGAATATGTTGATAGACGTGCGCCATGTGCCTGCCCTTGCCCCTTATGTATGTTGGCCAGCGCCTGGATGCTGCCTGCGGCGCCCGAGCCGTAAGCTTAGCGCCTGCGCACGCGGCTTGCTATTAAGCACATCGAAAGCCCGGCCTAAGCAAAACGAAATTGCCAAGCGCCGGGTTTACGGGGGACACTGCGGCAAACCCTATAAAACGAGCACACTATGCCTTCTTCACAGACAAGCTCCGCCGGCGGCGGAGTGGCGGCCACCGGCGCCGACCTCTATTACCGCACGCAACTGGATCAGGGCCATTTCCAGATCCAGCGCTGCCTCTCGTGCCAGCACAGCGTTTTCTATCCGCGCATGATCTGTCCGCATTGCGGCTCGGATCAGCTAGAGTGGTTCGCCCCTTCCGGCCTGGGCACGGTGTATTCCACCACGGTGGTCCGGCGCAAGGCGGAACTCGGCGGCGACTACAACGTGGCGCTGGTCGATCTTGACGAGGGTGTGCGCATGATGAGCCGTGTCGAAGGCATACAGCCCGACGCCGTTGCGATCGGCATGCCGGTGCGGGCCAAGGTGGTGGACAGCAATGAAGGCAAGCTGCTGGTCTTCAATCCGGAGGCCAAATAATGATAGACCCACGATTCAGGGGCGCCACCGCCATTGCGGGCGTCGGACATGCCGGCATTGGTTTTTCGACCGGATTCACCGAAATGGAAATCCTGGTCCAGGCCGCGCATCGCGCGGTCTCGGATGCGGGCCTGACCATGCAAGACATCGACGGCATCGCCACGGCAAGCGTTGCGGCCACAATGTGGGTCATGCCCGTCATCGAACACCTGGGCATCAAGCCGACGTTCATCGAAAGCACCATGCTGGGCGGTTCCAGCTTCGTGGCCCACCTGATGCCGGCCATCCATGCGCTGGAATCGGGCCAGTGCAAGGCGGTGCTGGTGTGCTACGGCAGCACGCAGCGCACGTCTACATTAAGCCGCGCCGAGATCGGCGCGGTTCGCAGCAAGCTGGACCCGCAGCCTTACGAAACGCCCTACAACCCGCTGAACCCCTTGAGCTCGTACGCCATGGCGGCCGCCCGCCACATGCATCAGTACGGCACCACGCGCGAACAACTCGCCGAGGTGGCGGTGGCGGCGCGCAAATGGGCTCAGCTGAACCCGGAAGCGCTGATGCGCGATCCGCTGACCATTGACGATGTCCTGTCGGCACGCATGGTGTCCGACCCGCTGACCACGCGCGACTGCTGCCTGGTCAACGACGGGGCGGGCGCTTTCGTGCTGGTGCGCGCCGACCGCGCCAAATCGCTGAAGCACAAACCGGTCTACGTCTTGGGCAACTCCACCGCCGTGTGGAATCGCCAGGTTTCCTCCATGGAAGACCTGACCGTGACAGCGGCGCAGCAGTCGGGCAAGCTGGCCTACGAGATGGCGCAGGTCGCCCCCGCCGACATCGATGTGGTCGAGGTCTACGATGCCTTCACCATCAATACGCTGCTGTTCCTCGAGGACCTGGGCTTTTGCAAGAAAGGCGAAGCCGGCGGCTTCGTCAGCGACGGCGCGATTGCGCCCGGGGGGCGCCTGCCGGTCAACACCAACGGCGGCGGGCTTTCCTGCGTGCATCCGGGCATGTACGGCATTTTCATCCTGATCGAAGCCGTCAGGCAGTTGCGCGGCGCCTGCGGCGAACGGCAAGTGAAGGACGCGGAACTGGCGCTGGTGCATGGCAATGGCGGGACCCTGTCCAGCCAATCCACCGCCATCCTGGGCACAGAGGCTACGCTCTAGCGCGGCCAGCCTGCCGTCCCCCCAGCGGGACGGCAGCGCCCATCCGGCCGGCCAAAATAAAAAAAGTCCATCAGTACAAGTACTTGTGGTATCATACCTAGGCTAAACGCAAGCGTCGTCATCAAGAATTTAGCAGCAACCCGGCAACATCACGACCCCCACCTGACGCCTGCACCACATACGTTCCACACCGGAACGCAGCACCAAACGCCGCTTTTGGCGTCACGAAGCACCTGTTCACCATTTAACTGCAACATGCGGTTTGTCGGATGCTACGCAGCGCGAGTCCGACCCCAAGGTGCTTTTGTTAATTTTTACAGGAAACCATCTATGGCCAAAGAAGAATTGATTGAAATGGGCGGACTCGTCACCGAGGTATTGCCCGACTCCCGCTTCCGTGTAACGCTTGATAACGGGCACCCCGTGGTCGCTTACACCGGCGGCAAAATGCGCAAGCACCATATCCGTATTCTGGCCGGCGACAAAGTCTCGCTGGAAATGTCCCCCTACGACCTGAGCAAAGGCCGTATTACCTTCCGTCATATCGCCGGCCGCGCACCGGGCGGCCCCAGCCAACGACGCCGCTAAAAGGCGCACGCAGGCAAGGGCGGTTTCTGGCATTACAATCGATGCTCGATGTCATGCCTTCAGCAAGGAACGCCCGTGTCTTGTGCCTTAACCAGCTTGCCCGAATGGGCGGCATTCGAAGCTGCCGCCAAGCAATCGCCCATCCATGTCCACGACCTGCGCATCATCCATGCGGCGGGCATCGATCTGGACATCAGCGGCCAGGGCAGTTCCCCCGCACTCAGTGACGCCGCCCAGGCACTGCTGGACGCGCGCGGCTTTGCGCCCATGCGCGAACGCCTGCTGTCCGGGGGCATTGCCAACGTCACCGAAGCGCGCGCCGCCTGGCATACGGCCCTGCGCGCGCCCGCCCCCATCAAGGAAGTCGCCGCCGAGCGCCAGCGCCTGAATGCGTTTGTACGCCTGGCCGATTCCGAACGGCGCTGGCGCAATATCGTGCATATCGGCATTGGCGGCAGCGACTGGGGCGTGCGGCTGGCCGTCAGCGCCTTCGGCTATGCCGGCACATGGCGGCAGGTACATTTCGTGGCCAACATCGACGGCCATGCCATACAGGGCGGACTGTCGGGGCTGGACCCGCACGATACGCTGATTGTGCTGGCGTCCAAGTCGTTCACAACGGCCGAAACGCTGCAGAACGGGCAGCGCGCGCTGGAATGGCTGCAGGCCTCCGGTGTGGAAAATCCTTATGAACAAGTCGTGGCGATCACCGCCCGGCCCGATGTGGCCCAGGCCTGGGGCGTGCCTCAGGCCCATATTTTCAAGTTGTGGGACTGGGTGGGCGGCCGTTTCTCCTTGTGGTCGGCGGTCAGCCTGACTACGGCGCTGGCCGTCAATGCGGATGTGGTCGCCGGCATGCAGGCGGGCGCCGCCGCCATGGATGCCCATTTTGCCGAGGCGCCCACCGAGCGGAATGCGCCGGTGCAAATGGCGCTGGCGGGCATTGTGAACCGCAGTGTACTGGGCTATGGGTCGCTGAATATCGCGCCGTATGATTTCAGACTGTCGAACCTGGTGCCCTATGTGCAGCAGCTGGAAATGGAGTCGCTGGGCAAGTCGATCAACCTGGACGGCCAGGCCGTGGGCGTGGCCACCGGCCCCGCCGTATGGGGCATGCCCGGCACCGACGCCCAGCACACCTTCTTCCAGTGGCTGCACCAGGGCAGCGACGGCGCGCCCGTCGATTTCATTGTGTGCCAGCACGCCGACCACGGCTGGCCCGAGCATCACAAAAGCCTGCTGGCCAATTGCCTGGCCCAGCGCGAGGCGCTGCTCAAAGGCAAGACCTACGACGGCGCCCTGAAAGAATGCCTGGACGCGGGAATGACGCAGGATAAGGCCGAATGGCTGGCGCAGCATCGGGTCCATCCTGGCGGACGTCCCTCTAACCTGATCGTGCTGCCGCGCCTGTCGCCTTACACACTGGGCGCCTTGCTGGCCTTGTATGAACACAAGGTGTTTGTGCAGGGGGTGATCTGGGGCATCAACCCCTTTGATCAGTGGGGGGTGGAATACGGCAAGGTCCTGGCCAAGGGCATTTCGGCCGAACTGTCCGGCAAAGCGGCGGACGCCGACAGCGCGGCGCACGACGCGTCCACGGCGCATTGGGTCAAGTCTTTTGGGAAATCGCTTTAATCACCGCCGCCAATGACGTATCCAGGGGTTTGGGCCGTATGCCCAGGGCCTCGATCTTTTCACACGACAATACCGAATAGGCCGGCCGCTGCGCCGCAGTGGGGTAATCACGCGTGGCGATGGCTTGCAGGCGCGGCACGGGAAAGCGTTCATCCCACTGCCGCGCGCATTCAAAAATAGACTGCGCAAAGCCGTGCCACGATACCGGCGTGGCGCCGCAATAATGATAGACACCGGAAATCGGCTGCGGGCATGCCGTCAGGCCGATGACCGCGTCGGCCAAGTCGCCGGCATAGGTGGGGCAGGTATGCTGGTCGGCCACGATGCGCAGCGTGGCGGCATCGGCGGGTTGCGCATCGCAAGCGCCCGGTTTCGCCGTCTTGGCCGCGTTCACTGCCAGGCGCAACATGGTCTTAACGAAATTGTTCCCATATTCGCTGTAGACGCCGGATGTTCTGAGTACGATGGCCTGCGGCAGGCTATGCAGCGCAGCGCGTTCGCCTTGCAGCTTGCTGCGTCCGTATTCATTCACGGGTTCAGTGGCGTCCTGCTCGGTGTAGGGCCGGTTTTGCTGCCCATCAAAGACATAATCAGTCGAAATATGCAGCAGCCGGGCGCCCGCGACGCCAGCCGCTTGAGCCAGGTGGGCGGGCCCCTGCGCATTGACCGCGTGGGCCTGCGCGCTTTCGCTTTCGGCCTGGTCTACCGCCGTGTAGGCGGCCGCGTTGATGATCCAGTCTGGCTGTTCACTGGCCACGCGCTGCAAGACCGCCTGAGGATTGGCAATATCCAGCGCCGCGCGGCTCAGGGCAAGCAGTTCCCAGTGGGCGGGGCAGCGGTCTTGCAGGCAGCGCGCCAATTGGCCGCCCGCGCCGGTCAGCAATACCTTCATGAAGCCTGTTCCTGTGCCGCCACCTGGCCTATACCCGCTGGAATATGCCGGCCGCCCCCATGCCGGTGCCCACGCACATGGTCAGCATGCCGTAATCGAGCTGGCGGCGCCGCAAGCCGTGCACGACGGTGGCCGCGCGGATGGCGCCGGTGGCGCCCAGCGGGTGGCCCAGCGCAATCGCGCCGCCCAGCGGGTTGACGATGTCCGGGTCCAGGCCCAGGTCGCGGATCACAGCCAGCGCTTGCGCGGCAAAGGCTTCATTCAGTTCTATCCAGCCCATCTGGTCCAGTTTCAGGCCAGCCAGTTTCAAGGCATGCGGAATCGCTTCTTTGGGGCCGATGCCCATGATTTCGGGCGGCACCCCCTTGACGGCAAACGATACAAAACGCGCCAGCGGCGTCAGGTTGTGGGTTTTCAGCGCGCGCTCGGACACCACCAGCAGCGCGCCCGCCCCGTCGGAAATCTGCGAACTGTTGCCCGCCGTGACGCTGCCCCGGGCCGCGAACACGGGCCGCAGCCTGGCCAGCGCTTCCAGGCTGGTGTCGACGCGCGGACCTTCGTCCAGCGACACGGTGTGATGCTGGGCCTGAACCTTGCCGCTGTCCAGATCGGGCGTGCGCCGCACAACGTCGATAGGCAGGATCTCGTCGGCGAATTCACCGGCCTGCTGCCCCGCCAGAGCGCGCTGATGCGAGCGCAGGGCGAAAGCGTCCTGGTCTTCACGCGACACCTTCCATTGCGTGGCCACCTGTTCGGCCGTCAGGCCCATGCCGTAGGCAATGCCCAGGTTTTCATCGCGTGAGAAAATATCGGGGCTGAACGAGGTGCTGACCCCCATGGTGGGCACCAGGCTCATGGATTCGGTGCCGGCGGCGATGATGACGTCGGCCTCGCCCACGCGGATGCGGTCGGCCGCCATGGCAATGGCCGTCAGGCCGGATGCGCAAAACCGGTTGACCGTCACCCCCGCCACCGACGTCGGCAAGCCCGACAGCAGCGCGCCGATGCGGGCCACATTCAGGCCTTGCGGACCTTCCGGAATGGCGCAGCCCACGATCGCGTCCTCGATGGCGGCCGGGTCCAGGCCCGGGGTTTGGGCCAGCAAGCCTTTGATGACGGCGGCCAGCAGGTCGTCGGGCCGGGTGTGCGAGAGCACGCCGCGCGGCGCCTTGCCGATGGGGCTGCGGGTGGCAGCGACAATATAAGCTTGTTGCAAAGAGGTCATGTCTGATTCCCTATCAATTGCGTACGGGCTTGCCGGTTTTCAGCAGGCCGGCGATCCGTTCCTGGGTCTTGGGCTGCACCAGCAGCGCCAGGAAGGCCTCGCGCTCGCGCGCCAGCATCCAGGCCTCGTCCACCAGGGACCCTGGGTCGACATCGCCGCCGCACATCGCGTGTGCCACTTTTTCAGCCACCACGAAGTCGTAATCGGAGATGAAGCCGCCGACTTTCATATTGACCAGTTGGGCGGTCAGGGTGGCGATGCCGTCGCGCCCGGCGACGGGAAAGCGCTGCGGCAAGGGCGGACGCCACCCGCTGTCGGCCAGCGCGCGGGCTTCGCGCGCCGCCACGTAGAGCAGCTCGTAGCGCTGCATGACGATGGTGTCGGACGGTTGCAGGTAGCCGATCTTGCGGGCGTCGAGCGCCGAAGCCGAGACCTGCGCGCTGGCCACCGACAAGGCGAACTTCTTCACAAAGGCCAGCAAAGGCGCGTCGGGCGCGGCTTCGGCCTGCTGCTCGGCGGCCCGGCGCGCGCAGTAGCTCAAGCCGCCGGCGCCGGGCACCAGGCCAATACCGACTTCAACCAGGCCGATATAGGTTTCAAAGTGGGCAACCCGCTTGGCACAATGCACCGACAGTTCGCAGCCGCCGCCCAGGGCCATGCCCGCCAGCGCCGCCACCACGGGCACTTGCGCATAGCGCAGGCGCAGCACCATATCCTGCATTTCGCGCTCGATGGGTTCGACCGCCGCGGCGCCGCCCTGTTCAAAGGCAGGCAGCATGGCCTTCAGGTCGGCGCCCGCCGAGAACGGTTCATCCAGCTGGCCTATGACCAGCGCCTGGTAAGAGGCTTCCGCCAGATCGACGGCATGCACGATGCCGCGCACCACGTCCGGGCTGAGGGTGTGCATCTTGGTCTTGAACGACACGATGAGCACATCGCCCGGATGCGGGTCGGGCAGGGTCCAGCAGCATACGGCGTCGTTCTCATACACGATGTTTTGTTCAAGACTGCTGGTTTCGCCCACCAGGCGCGGCGCGCCGATCTGGCGTTCGTATACCGGCAGCGTGCTGCGCCCTTCGAAGCGCTTGTCGCGCGGGTTCCACGAACCCGCCGCCGTGTGCACCCCCCGGGCTTCCCAGACCGGCCCGCGCGTGACCCAGTCGGGCAGCGGCGCGCCGGACAAAGTCTTGCCGGCCTTGATGTCTTCTTCTATCCATTGGGCGACCTCGTGCCAACCTGCCGCCTGCCAGATTTCGAAGGGGCCTTGCGCATGGCCGAAGCCCCATTTCATGGCCAGGTCGAGCTGCCGGGCGGTGTCCGCGATATCGGCCAGATGCACCGCGCTGTAATGGAAGCTGTCGCGCAATACCGCCCAGACGAATTGGGCTTGAGGGTGATCGGACGCATGCAGCGCCTTGAGCTTCTTGGCCGGATCGCGCTCAGCCAACATGGCCGCCACCGCCTCGTCGACCTTTGCATCGGCCGGCACATAGTCTTGGGTGGCCGGGTCCAGGCGCTGTATGGCTTTGCCCTGCTTGCGGTAAAAGCCGGCACCGGTTTTCTGGCCCAGGGCGCCGTGTTCGATCAGCGCGGCCAGCGTGGGCGGGACGCCGAAATGGGCATGGAAGGGATCGTCGGGCAACTGGTCTTGCATGGTGCGGATCACGTGCGCCAGGGTATCCAGCCCGACCACATCGGCCGTGCGGAAGGTACCCGACTTGGCGCGGCCAAGCCGCGTGCCGGTCAGCTCGTCTACCTGCTCGTAAGTCAGGCCAAACCGCTCGGCCTGGGCAAATACAGACAGAATTCCGAAAACGCCGATGCGGTTGCCGATGAAGTTGGGGGTGTCTTTGGCGCGCACCACCCCTTTGCCCAGTTGCGACACCAGGAAGGTTTCCAGCACATCCAGCAAGGGCGGTTCCGTATCGGCCGTGGGGATGAGTTCGACCAGCGTCATGTAGCGGGGCGGGTTGAAGAAATGCACGCCGCAAAAACGAGGGCGCAGCGAGTCGGGCAGGGCTTGCGCAAGCTGGGTGATCGACAGGCCGGAGGTATTGCTGGCCACAATGGCATGGGGCCCGACGGCCGGCGCAAGCTTTTGGTACAAGTCGCGCTTCCAGTCCAGGCGCTCGGCAATGGCTTCGATGACCAGATCGCAGTCCGACAGCAAATGCAGGCCATCGTCGTAGTTGGCGGGCGTGATCAGGTCGGCCAGCTCGGGCGTGCCCAGCGGGGCCGGCTTCATTTTGCGAAGCTGGGCAATGGCGCGCTTGGCAATGCCGTCTTTATCGCCTTCTTTCGCGGCCAGATCGAACAGCACCACCGGTACGCCGGCATTGACGCAATGGGCGGCAATCTGCGCCCCCATGACGCCGGCGCCGCACACCGCCACCTTGCGGACATGAAAACGGACGGACTGATTCAACTGCATGGACAACCCCCTGGTATGGATATGCCGGCGAATACGCCGACAATGAAGCAAGGCAGCATGTTGCGTGCCGGAGGCTGGCCCGGCCGCGCACGCCCGCACGGGATGAAAACTTAGGTTAATTCATTATCGCCGAGGCTGCACGCGTTAGAATACATGGCCGACACCCGCTCTTGAACCTTGCCGCCATGGCCCGATTGCCACGCCTTTACGCTCCGCAGATCCCGCAGCTTGTACAAGCGGAATTTGCCTACCCGCTGGCAGCCGTCAACGACCCGACACCTGTTGCGCAACTTGACCAGTTGCTGGAATGGCTGCGGCAGGATGTGCGCAGCAGCCCGCTGGCCCTGCATGGCTGGCTGCTGCTGAACGACCGCATTACCTTGCTGGCCACCCCCGCGGATGCGCAAAGCATCTCGCGGCTGATACAGGGCCTGGGCCGGCGCATGGCCGCCGCCATGCGGCACGGCCGCGTCTTCACCGGCCGCTATCGCAGCGCCCTGATCGAGCCGGGCCAATGGCTGTTGCCCGCGCTGATCTGGCTGGAGTCCCTGCCCGTTCAGCTGCATTATGTGGACAAGGCCGAAAACTGGCCCTGGTCGTCGGCCGCCGGGCACACCGGGCTGCATACCCGCCACGACGCCTTGCTGACCGACCACGACGATTACTGGCAAGACGGCAACACCCCCTTTGCCCGCCAGGCCCGCTATCGCGAGCGCCTTGGCCATGGCCTGACCGCAGGACAAAGCCGCCGCATTCAGCAGGCCCTGTTCGGCCAATGGGTGCTGGGCGAAGCCGACTTTCTGGCGCGCGTGGCATCCCGCGCCACCCGCCGCATTGCCCCCGCCCCCCGCGGCCGGCCCAGAAAGGTCCAGCCGGAAACCGCGTAATACGCAACCCCAGGCCTTCTGCTGCCGAACGTCTTGGCGCAACCCGGCCTCCGCTGTTCATGTAATATGCCCAAGTATTCGAACAAGAAGGAAAAGGCAGTGGGAGACAAGGCAATACGCAGCACAACGCAACACGGCGAGGTCATAGGCTGCCGCGACAACGGCACGGCGGTATTCCGGGCCATACCGTATGCCGCGGCGCCCGTCGGGGCGCTGCGCTTTGAACCGCCCGCGCCGCCCGCCCCCTACGGCACGCGGGATTGCACCCAAGCCGGCCCATTGGCGCCGCAACTGCCCTCGCGCCTTGAAGACGTCATGGGCCCGCTGGACCTTCCGCAATCGGAAGACTGTCTGCACTTGACCGTCTGGACGCCCGGCATCGATCGCAAGAAGCGCCCGGTCGTCATCTGGCTGCACGGCGGCGCATGGCAAAGCGGCGGCGGCGCGCCCGACTGGTATTCGGGCGAAAAGCTGGCGTCGCGCGGCGACATCGTCGTGGTCGCGCCCAACTACAGGCTTGCCGCGCTGGGCTGGCTGTATATACCGGGCGCCACCGCCAACCTGGGCTTGCTGGACCAGGAAGCCGCCATTCAATGGGTTCACGACAACATCGCCCACTTCGGCGGCGATCCCTCTAACATCACCGTCATGGGACAGTCCGCCGGCGGTTCCTGCATCGCCGCCCTGCTCAACCGCAAGCCCCTGTTCCGCAAAGCAATCCTGCAAAGCGCATCTTTGGGCCGCGGCTTCCGGCCTGCTGCCGAGGCGGCGGAACTGGGCCGACGGGTACTAGATGCCGCCGGCGCGGCCACGCTGGAAGACGCACGCCGCCTGCCTTATCAAGACCTGCTCAAGGCGCAGCGCGCCCCTGCCGTGCTGGAAGCCCTGAAGTCGGATGAAATCGGCCGGGCGCTGTTCTGCCCTGTGGTCGACGGCGATGTGATTGCCGAACCCGTCGATGCCGTGCGCGAGAAAATGGCTGGCCACGCAGACGTCCTGATCGGCTATACCCTGAACGAAATGGCCGCCTTTCCAAACGTACGCATCGGGGAAGAGAGCCAGCGCGCAGGCGAGCAAGTCTTCGGCGCGCCCTCGATGGCGTGGGCCCGCCAAGCCAGGGACCAGGGGCGGTCCGCCTGGGCCTATCGCTTCGACTATGCGCCCACCGCGCGGTTCGGGGCCTGCCACTGCATCGAGCTTCCTTTCGTCTTCGACACCTTCAAGGCGTTCGGCGCCGCCCCCATGCTTGCCGGCAGCCAGCCTCACGACCTGCGCCGCATCAGCGACACGATGCAGCGCAACTGGATCAGCTTCATCCGCGATGGCGCTGTGGACTGGCCAGCTTATCCACACATCGAACTTATCAAGTAACCCTTGCCCCTGCCAATGCGGAGACACACCATGATCAAGAAAATACTGGGCAGCCTGTTGCTTGCGGGCACGGCCTGCCTGTCCACAGCCAGCTTTGCCGCCTACCCGGAACGGCCGGTGACCATTATTGTTTCCAATCCGCCAGGCGGCCCCGTGGATGTCATGTTGCGGCTGGTGGCGGAACGGCTGGGTGCCAAATGGGGCCAGCCTGTCATCGTCGACAACAAGCCGGGCGCCTCGGGCATCATCAGCACACGCAGCATCGTCGAAGCGCCCGCCGATGGCTACACCCTGGGCATGGTCGTGGCCTCGGCCGTTACCATCATGCCTTTCACCGTCAAGCAATTGCCCTTCGATCCGGTCAAAGACCTTACACCCATCTCCCTGGTGGCGCGTACGCCCTTCATTTTCATCGTCCCGCAAGACAGCCCCTTCAAGACCTGGAGCGACTTCGTCGACGCCACCAAGGCGCGCGACGTGACCATCGGCTCGTTCACCGTCGGGACCGCATTCCACCTGGTATGGGAGCAGACCTCGCGGCGGGCCGGCATTCAGGCCTTGTATGTGCCTTCGTCCTCATCCGGCAAAACGCAGAATGACCTGATCGGCGGGCAATTGGATATTGCGCTGGATGCGCCGTCCAGCGCCAAGGGCCTGATCGACGGCGGCCGTGTACGCGCCCTGGCCATTACCAGCCCGGAACGTTTCTCGGGCCTGCCCGACGTTCCCACCTTGAACGAATCAGGGCTGGATGGCTATTCGTCGCAGCCCTGGATCAGCCTGATGGGCCCCAAGGGCCTGCCGCAAGAACGGGTGGCGGACATCCGGACGGCCCTGGTCGATGTGCTGCAAGAACCCGCCCTGCAGGAACGCCTGGCCCTTCTGGGCATGATCCCCATCGGCAGCACACCCGAAGAACTGGCCAAAACCATCGCCGACGACCGCGCCGTCATGGAGCCCTTGATCCGCGAGCTCGATATCAAGCTGCAGTAAGGGCCTGTGCTCAGCGGCTCAATGACCATCGCCAGCTTATTCGCCGTCATACTGGCTGGTTTTTTGATTGGCGCCACGGGTATTGGCGGCGTGTTGCTGGTCCCCGTTCTGACAGGCATGGGAGGGGTCGCCGCAACGCAGGCGATTGCCGCGTCTTCTTTGGCCTTCGGGTTTCCCGGTGTCATCGCCTTGTGGTTTCTTCATCGTGACCGGAAGCGCTTGCGCGAGGCCCTGCCCGTGGTGATGGGCACCCTGCCGGGCGCGGTATTGGGCGCCCTGCTTGTGCATAGGTTCGACACCCGGGTCGTGCTGGCACTGGTCACCGCCACCATTTTCTTCGCGGGCTTGCGCGGCCTGCTCGGCAAGCGCATGGCGGCAGAAGAAACGACACAAGCGCCTGTGGCCGCAGCCCGGCTGGCCTGCATGGGCATGGTGGTGGGCATAGGATCCGCGCTGACCGGCACCGGCGGCCCGGTGTTGCTGATCCCCTTGCTGATGCTCTTTCATCAGCCGCTACGCCTGGCGATTGTGACCGGGCAGGCGGTGCAGCTGCCGATCGCCCTGGCGGCAGTGGCCGTACACGCGCGTGCCGGCAGCCTGGATTGGGTGCTGGGCTGCACCCTGGGCGTGATACTCGTGCTGGCGTCCTTGGCCGGACAATGGGCAGCCCAACGGCTTCGCGTCGGTCTTTTGCAATCGGCGCTCTCTGTTTTCCTGCTGCTTATCGGCTTTTGGTTTACTTACTTGCTGTTTCTGTAAAGGCTCTCCGCCACGCAAGCCGTCCGGACGTTGCCCCCAGGAATCAATTTTTTCAACGCTATTTTCAAGTTGAAATAATCGGTTGAGCCGCTTTTTCCTAACGGAGCAATAAAAAATATATATTTATATTAACTATTTAGATACGTCCCCTATTTAATATAAAGAAAATATACCCCTATTTAATTAGGGACGCACCCCTATTTTTTTTATTGCGCAAGCGCCCGGAATCGCAGTATCGTCAAATTCTTGCACTGCATCAATTTAGCGAGCCTGCCATGTCTCAGCCCCATACTTCCATTACGCTGCCCGACGCTGCCGCCCAAGCCAGCACCCACGGCCTGTACAGCCCCCATAACGAGCACGACGCCTGTGGCGTCGGCTTTGTCGCCCATATCAAAGGGCGCAAAAGCCATGCCATCATCCAGCAGGGGCTGAAGATCCTTGAAAACCTGGACCACCGGGGCGCCGTCGGCGCCGACGAACTCATGGGCGACGGCGCGGGCATTCTGATCCAGATTCCCGACGCGCTGTACCGCCTGGACATGGCCTCGCAAGGCGTGGAACTGCCTCCGCCCGACGAATACGGCGTAGCCATGGTCTTCCTGCCCAAGGAAACCGCCTCGCGCCTGGCCTGTGAGCAGGAACTGGAGCGCGCCGTGCGCGACGAAGGCCAGGTTGTACTGGGCTGGCGCGACGTCCCCATTGACTGCGACATGCCCATGTCCCCCACTGTGCGCGCCTGTGAGCCGGTGATCCGCCAGCTGTTCATTGGCCGCGGCCCCGACATCATGGTGCCCGATGCGCTGGAGCGCAAACTGTACGTAATCCGCAAGACCGCCAGCCACGCCATCCAGCACATGCAACTGGCCCACGGGCAGGAATACTTCGTGCCGTCGATCTCCGTGCGCACGGTGGTGTACAAGGGCCTGCTGCTGGCCAACCAGGTGGGCAGCTACTACCGCGACCTGGCCGACACCCGCGCCGTGTCGGCGCTGGCCATGGTGCACCAGCGCTTTTCCACCAATACATTCCCGGCCTGGCCCCTGGCCCACCCCTACCGCATGATCGCCCACAACGGCGAAATCAATACGGTCAAGGGCAACTTCAACTGGCTGCGCGCCCGCGAAGGCATGATGCAGTCCGCCGTGCTGGGCGCCGACCTGCCCAAGCTCTACCCCATCGTCTACGAAGGCCAGTCGGACACGGCCACCTTCGACAACTGTCTTGAGCTGCTGGTGATGTCGGGCTATTCGCTGGCCCACGCGATGATGATCATGATTCCGGAAGCGTGGGAACAGCACGCCGACATGGACGAAAACCGCCGCGCGTTCTATGAATACCACGCGGCCATGATGGAACCCTGGGACGGCCCCGCCGCCGTGGCCTTTACCGATGGCCGCCAGATCGGCGCCACGCTGGACCGCAATGGCCTGCGTCCCGCCCGCTACCTGGTCACCGACGACGATATGGTGATCATGGCGTCCGAGGCCGGCACGCTGTCGATTCCGGAACACCGCATCATCAAGAAATGGCGCCTGCAGCCGGGCAAGATGTTCCTGATCGACCTGCAGCAAGGCCGCATCATCGACGACTCGGAAATCAAGTCGCAGTTGGCCAATACCCGGCCCTACCGCCAATGGATCGAACGCCTGCGCCTGAAGCTGGAAGCCCTGCCCGCGCAGAATGCAGAAGCCCCGCACAAGTCCGAAACGCTGCTCAAGCGCCAGCAGGCCTTCGGCTGGACGCAGGAAGACTTCAAGTTCGTGCTGCAGCCCATGGCCGCCAACGGCGAAGAAGCCACCGGCTCGATGGGCAACGATGCGCCCCTGGCCGTGCTGTCCAACCGCGCCAAACCCTTCTACAACTACTTCCGGCAGTTGTTCGCCCAGGTCACCAACCCGCCCATCGACCCCATACGCGAACAGCTGGTGATGTCGCTGGTGTCCTTCATTGGGCCCAAGCCCAACCTGCTGGACATCAACAATGTGAATCCGCCGCTGCGCCTGGAAGTTTCGCAGCCGGTGCTGGATTTTGCCGCCATGGCGCAAATACGCCATATCGCCGGGATCACGTCCAACAAGTTCCGCAGCCTGGAAATGGACATCACCTACCCCACCGCCTGGGGTCCGGACGGCATCGAAGCCTGTTTGGCCGGCCTGTGCGCCAATGCCGCCGACGCCGTGCGCAGCGGCTACAACATCCTGATCATCACCGACCGCAAGGTCGACAGCGAACACGTGGCCATTCCCGCCCTGCTGGCCACATCCGCCATCCACCTGCACCTGATCCGCGCCGGCCTGCGCACCAATACCGGCCTGGTGGTGGAAACGGGCTCGGCCCGCGAGGTGCACCACTTCGCCCTGCTGGGCGGCTTCGGCGCCGAAGCCATCCACCCCTACCTGGCGCTGGAGTCGCTGGCGGCCCTGCCCCAGCCCGACACCGCCGTCAAAAACTATATCAAGGCCATCGGCAAAGGCCTGAACAAGGTCATGTCCAAGATGGGCATTTCGACCTATATGTCGTACACCGGCGCGCAGATCTTCGAGGCGGTCGGCCTGCATTCCAGCCTGGTCAACAAATACTTTACGGGCACGCCCAGCCATATCGAGGGCATCGGCATTTTTGAAGTGGCCGAAGAGGCGCTGCGCGTGCATACGTCGGCATTCAGCGCCGACCCGGTCCTGGCCAATGCGCTGGACGCCGGCGGCGAATACGCCTGGCGCGTCCGGGGCGAGGAACACATGTGGTCGCCCGACTCCATCGCCAAGCTGCAGCACGCCGCGCGCGCCAACAACTACAGCACCTATAAAGAATACGCCCAACTGATCAATGACCAGTCGCGCCGCCACATGACCTTGCGCGGCCTGTTCGAGTTCAAGGTCGATCCCGCCCGCGCCATCCCCCTGAACGAAGTGGAGCCGGCCAAAGAGATCGTCAAGCGCTTCGCCACGGGCGCCATGTCGCTGGGGTCGATCTCGACCGAGGCGCACGCCACGCTGGCCGTGGCCATGAACCGCATCGGCGGCAAATCCAACACCGGCGAAGGCGGCGAAGACGAGCTGCGCTACCGCGCCGAAATGCGCGCCGGCAAGCCCACGGTTCGCAAGGGCGATACCCTGGCGTCCTTCCTGGGTTCGGACCGCATCGAGGCCGACGTGCCGCTGGCTGCGGGCGATTCGCTGCGGTCCCGCATCAAGCAGGTGGCCTCCGGGCGGTTCGGCGTGTCGGCCGAATACCTGTCCAGCGCCGACCAGATCCAGATCAAGATGGCGCAGGGGGCCAAGCCCGGCGAAGGCGGCCAGCTGCCCGGCCACAAGGTGTCGGAATATATCGCCAAGCTGCGCTACTCGGTGCCCGGCGTCGGCCTGATCTCGCCCCCGCCGCACCACGACATCTATTCGATCGAAGACTTGGCCCAACTCATACACGACCTGAAGAACGTGAATCCGCGCGCCTCGATTTCCGTGAAGCTGGTATCGGAAGTGGGCGTGGGCACGGTGGCCACCGGCGTGGCTAAGGCCAAAGCCGATCATGTGGTCATTGCCGGCCACGACGGGGGCACAGGCGCTTCGCCGGTGTCGTCCATCAAGCACGCCGGCACGCCCTGGGAACTGGGCCTGGCTGAAACACAGCAGACCCTGTTGCTGAACAATCTGCGCAACCGCATCCGCGTGCAGGCCGACGGCCAGATGAAAACCGGCCGCGATGTGGCCATCGGCGCCTTGCTGGGCGCCGATGAGTTCGGTTTCGCCACGGCGCCGCTGGTGGTCGAGGGCTGCATCATGATGCGCAAGTGCCACCTGAATACCTGCCCTGTGGGCGTGGCCACCCAAGACCCCGTCCTGCGCAAGAAATTCAGCGGCAAGCCCGAGCATGTCGTCAATTACTTCTTCTTCGTGGCCGAGGAAGTCCGCGAAATCATGGCCCAGTTGGGCATACGAACCTTCGACGAACTGGTCGGACGCGTCGACCTGCTGAACATGCGTCCCGGCATCGAGCACTGGAAGGCGCAAGGCCTGGACTTCAGCCGCGTTTTCCATGCGGTGCCCAGCAGCGCCCCCCTGTATCAAACCGACACGCAGGACCATGCCCTGGACCATGCCCTGGATCATCAACTGATCGAGCGCAGCAAGGCGGCCATCGAGCGCGGCGAAAAAGTCTCGTTCATCACGCCGGTGCGCAACCGCAATCGCACCATCGGCGCCATGCTGTCCGGCGTGGTGGCGGCCCGCTATGGCCACGAAGGCCTGCCCGACGACACCATACACATACAGTGCAACGGCACGGCCGGGCAAAGCTTTGGCGCCTTCCTGGCGCACGGCATCACGCTGGACCTGGTCGGCGAAGCCAACGACTATGTCGGCAAGGGCCTGTCGGGCGGCCGCATCGTGGTCCGCTCGCCCAATGACTTCCGCGGCTTTGGCCCCGATCACATCATTGCCGGCAATACCGTGCTGTACGGCGCGCTGTCGGGCGAAGCCTTTTTCAATGGCGTGGCCGGCGAGCGCTTTGCCGTGCGCAACTCGGGCGCGGCCACGGTCGTGGAAGGCACGGGCGACCACGGCTGCGAATACATGACGGGCGGCACGGTGGTCGTGCTGGGCGCCACCGGCCGCAACTTTGCCGCCGGGATGTCGGGCGGCGTGGCCTATGTGTGGGACCCGCACAACACCTTCCGCCCATCCTGCAATCTGTCCATGGTCGAACTGGAGCGGGTCGTGCCCCACGACGAGCAGTTCGAACAAGGCCAGGTCGAGACCTGGCACAGCGCGGTGCGCGGCGGCGAGCGCGAAACCGACGAGGCGATCTTGCGCCGCCTGATCGAAGATCACTACCGCTATACCGGCAGCTTCCGTTCCCGCGACGTTCTGGATAACTGGAACCAGTCCCGCCAGGCCTTTGTCAAGGTCATGCCGACGGAATACCGCCGCGCCCTGGGCGAGCTTTGGCGCGCCGCCAACCCCCAACAAATTGCTGCCTGAGGAAAATGAACATGGGCAAAGTCACCGGCTTTCTTGAATTCCAACGCGTCAAAGAAACCTATGAGGCGCCGCAACTGCGGCTGAAGCACTGGAATGAATTCGTCAACACCCTGACCGACACCGAGGCCAAGCAACAGGGCGCGCGCTGCATGGACTGCGGCATCCCCTTCTGCACCAGCGGCTGCCCGGTCAACAACATCATTCCCGACTGGAACGACCTGGTCTACAAGCAGGACTGGCGCCGTGCGCTGGACGTGCTGCACTCGACCAACAACTTCCCGGAATTCACCGGCCGCGTGTGCCCCGCCCCCTGCGAGGCCGCCTGTACCCTGAACATCAATAACGAGGCGGTGGGCATCAAATCCATCGAGCACGCCATCATCGACAAGGGTTGGGCCGAAGGCTGGGTCGTCCCACAGCCGCCCACCCGCAAGACCGGAAAAAGAGTGGCCGTCGTCGGCTCGGGCCCCGCCGGGCTAGCCTGCGCCCAGCAGCTGGCGCGCGCCGGCCACTCGGTCACCGTGTTCGAGAAAAGCAACCGCGTCGGCGGCCTGCTGCGCTACGGGATTCCGGACTTCAAGCTGGAAAAAAGCCATATCGACCGCCGCCTGGCGCAGATGGAGGCCGAAGGCGTGGAGTTCTGCCCCTCGACCTATGTAGGCGCCCAGGAGCACGCCGAAGAAGGCCTGAACGTCCGCACGCCCGAATCGCTGCAGGCCGAGTTCGACGCCGTGGTGCTGACCGGCGGCGCTGAAAACCCGCGCGACCTGCCCGCGCCGGGACGCGAGCTGCGCGGCATCCATTTCGCCATGGACTTCCTGCGCCAGCAGAACAAGGCCACCAATGGCGATCGCCTGAGCAAGCAGATTTCAGCCAAGGGCAAGCACGTCATTGTGATCGGCGGCGGCGATACCGGTTCGGATTGCGTGGGCACCAGCAACCGCCAGGGCGCGGCATCGGTCACCCAGTTCGAGCTGATGTCCAAGGCCCCCGACGTCGAGGACAAGCCGCTGACCTGGCCATACTGGCCCATCAAGCTGCGCAGCTCCTCGTCGCACGAAGAAGGCTGCGAGCGCGATTGGGCGGTGGCCACCAAGGCTTTTGAAGGCAAGGGCGGGAAGGTCGAGAAACTGATCGCCTCGCGCGTGGAATGGTTCAAGGACAAAGCCACCGGCCAGATGAAAATGCGCGAAGTCGAGGGCTCGCAGTTCGAACTGCCCGCCGACTTGGTGCTGCTCGCCATGGGCTTCGTCTCGCCCGTCAAGAACGTGCTGGATGCCTTCGGCATCGATCTGGACGCGCGCGGCAACGCCCAGGCCAATACCGACGACTACGCCACCAGCGTAAATAAGGTATTTGCCGCCGGCGACATGCGCCGCGGGCAGTCGCTGGTGGTCTGGGCCATCCGCGAAGGCCGCCAGTGCGCCAAGGCCGTCGATGCCTTCCTGATGGGGAGCAGTGTGCTGCCGCGCTAAGCGGCTTGGGCGGGGCGGCATCCAGGCCGCTTTCATTGCGGGGCGAAAAGGATACAATGCAAAGCTGATTGCCAAGCCGCCGTGCCTATGAACTCAACCTCTGCCAACGACGACCCCATCGTAAAGTTCAATAACGTAGCCTTGGGCTACGGCGACTTTACTGTGCTGCAAGACATCGACCTTGAGGTCCACAAGGGCCAGGTCGTGGCCATGATGGGCGGCTCCGGTTCGGGCAAGACCACCTTGCTGCGCGCGGCCACCGGCCAGATCAGCGCCCAGCGCGGCACCATTCGCGTCTTCGGCAGCGACATGGCGCAGGCCAGGGGCGAACAGCTGCGCGAACTGCGCCAGCGCATGGGGGTGCTGTTCCAGCAGGGCGCCCTGTTCACGGACCTGAACGTGTTCGAGAACGTGGCCTTTCCCTTGCGCGAGCATACCCAGGTATCTGAAAGCCAGGTCGTGGAACGCGTGCTGGACAAGCTCGACGCCGTGGGCCTGCGCGCCGCGGCTCACCTGAAGATCTCGGAAATATCCGGCGGCATGGCGCGGCGCGTGGCCCTGGCCCGGGCGATCGTGCTCGAACCCGAACTGATTCTGTACGACGAGCCCTTTGCCGGGCTGGACCCGATCTCGCTGGGCATTACCGCCCAACTGATCCGCAACCTGACCGACCGCCTGCACTGTGCCTCTGTATTGATTACGCACGATGTGGCCGAATCCTTCGCCATCGCCGACCAGGTCTATGTGGTGGGCCAGGGCAAGCTGATCGCCAGCGGCACGCCGCGGTCGCTGTCCGACTCGCAAGACGCCTATGTGCGCCAGTTCCTGGACGGCGCGCCCGACGGCCCCATCGCTTTTCACTACCCCGCCACGCCCGCCTTCCAGGCCTGGCTGGATCAACACGGCAAACGCTCATGACATCGCCTGTTCAATCGATCTCAAGGCTGGGCGCGCGGGTCCGCAACGGCATCAGCGGACTGGGGGCTTTCATGCGCCTGGCCGGCGCCATCCTGGCGCGCAGCAGCGTCGCGCTCAAGCGGCCCGGGCTGGTCTCGCAGCAAATTCACTTTATCGGCAATTATTCTTTGTTGATCATTGCCGTCTCGGGCCTGTTCGTGGGCTTTGTCCTGGGACTGCAAGGCTATTACACGCTGAATCGCTACGGTTCCGAAGAGGCGCTGGGCCTGCTGGTGGCCCTGTCCCTGACGCGCGAATTGGGCCCCGTCGTGACCGCCTTGCTGTTTGCCGGGCGCGCGGGCACATCGCTGACGGCCGAGATCGGCCTGATGAAAGCCGGCGAACAGATCGCCGCCATGGAAGTCATGGCGGTGGACCCCATACGCCGCGTGCTGGTGCCGCGCTTTTGGGGCGGCGTGGTCGCCATGCCCATCCTGGCCGCCGTGTTCTCGATGGTGGGCATTATTGGCGGCTGGATCGTGGGTGTGCTGCTGATCGGCATCGACCCGGGCGCCTTCTGGTCGCAAATGCAGAACGGCGTGGATGTTTTCAAGGATGTGCTCAACGGCGTCGTCAAGAGCGTGGTGTTCGGCATTGCGGTCACGCTGATCGCCCTGCACGCGGGCTGGACGGCCAAGGCCACGCCCGAAGGGGTGTCGCGCGCGACCACGCGCACCGTTGTCAGCGGCTCGCTGGTCGTGCTGGGGCTGGACTTCATATTGACCGCGCTGATGTTCAGCAACTAACGTAAATACGGACCAAGATTAATCATGACACGTGAAAAAACCGATTTCTGGGTTGGCCTGTTTGTATTGCTGGGCGGCATCGCCCTGCTGTTCCTGGCTTTGCGGGCCGGCAATATGAGCTCGTTTTCCTTTGCGCCCACCTATCAGGTGCAGGCCTATTTCGATAACCTGGGCGGCCTGAAGGTCCGCGCCCCGGTCAAGAGCAGCGGCGTGGTGGTGGGCCGCGTGGCCGCCATCGGCTTCGACAATGAACGCTTCCAGGCGGTGGCCACGCTCGACCTTGAGCAGCAATACCAGTTTCCCACCGATTCGTCGGCCTCGATCCTGACCTCGGGCTTGCTGGGCGAGCAGTACATTGGCCTGACCCCGGGCGGCGAAGACAAGAACCTGGCCCAGGGCAACCAGATTCAGTACACCCAAAGCGCGGTGGTGCTGGAAGAGCTGATCAGTAAATTCCTGTACAGCTCGGCCGACAAAGGGGGCAGCGCCCCCGCCGAACCCGCGCCGCCCACCTTGACGCCTCCGGGCGCCCAGCAGTGACTTTCTTTCGCCAACCCGGCCGACACAGCAGATTACAATCGAACGACTGTTGCCTACCCATATCCATCATATGACTACTTCTCCTGCCCCCTCGTCCACGAAACGGTTCCTGCGGCTCGGCAGCCTGATCGGCGCCACCGCGCTGGCCGCCGGCTGCGCCAGCGTGCCCAACCCCACCCCCGACGATCCATGGGAAAGCTATAACCGCAGCATGTACGCGTTCAACGACACCGTCGACCGCGCCTTCCTGAAACCCATCGCCACGGGCTATGACACGTTGATGCCGGATCCGGCGCAAACATGTGTCCACAACATATTCAACAACCTGGCCGATGTGTGGTCGGCCATCAACAGCTTCCTGCAGGCGCGCGGGCACGACTTCTTCAATACCCTGGGCCGCGTGCTGTTCAACTCCACCATGGGCCTGGGCGGTTGTATCGACGTGGCCTCCATGAACGGATCGACCCGCATCCGGAACGACTTCGGCACGACGCTGGGCGTCTGGGGCTTTGATTCCGGCCCGTATGTGGTGCTGCCTTTCCTTGGCGCCAGCTCCCTGCGCGACGGCACCGCCACGCTGGGCACCTTCGCCGCCGGCGTGTCGCCCGTCACGCCCGTGTTCGAAATCGACAACATTCCGCTGCGCAATTCCCTGATCGGCCTGTACATTGTCGATACGCGCGCAGGGCTGCTGGATGCTGACAAACTTGTTGACGATGTGGCGCTTGACCGTTACAGCTTTATCCGCGACGCTTACATACAGCATCGCAAAGCCATGGTCGACAGCCGCCGCGACGGCGTTGCCGCCCCGGATTATTCCGACGACGATCTGCCCGACTATGCCGATCCGGACGACGAAGCCGATACGTCCGGCACGCCGCCCACTGCCGGCGCGGCACAGTAAACGAACAGCCAGGAGTTCCCTACTTATGTTTCATGCATTTTTTACCCACCATGCCACGCACCGCCTGCAGTCCATGCTGGCCGCCGGCGTGCTGGCCCTGTCGGGGCTGATGGCTTCGAGCCCGGCCTTGGCCCAGGGCCAGGTCGACACCAATGCCGCACCGAACGATTTCGTTCAGGAAGTGGCCAACAACGCGCTCGAAGTGGTCAAGAAGAACCAGGCCGTACAAGCGGGCGACCTGGCCAGCATCAACAAGGTGATCGACGAGTACGTGCTGCCCTACGTCAATTTCGAGAAAACCACGCGCCTGGCGGCCGGCCGCCACTGGCGCCAGGCCACGCCCCAGCAGCAGCAGGGGCTGGTCCAGGCGTTCAAGGGCACGCTCATCCGCACTTATAGCGGCGCCCTGGCGCAGGTGGACCAGAAGTCGGCCATCAATATGCTGCCCTTCCGGGGCGATGCCTCGGCCGATGACGTCGTGGTCCGTTCTACGCTGACGCAAAGCAATGGGCCGGCGGTCGGGGTGGATTACCGGCTTGAGAAAACCCAGCAGGGCTGGAAAATCTACGATCTGAATGTGGAAGGTATCTGGCTGATCCAGAATTACCGGAATCAGTTTGCGCAGCAGATTGCGCAAAACGGCATCGACGGGCTGATCGCAGCGCTGAACCGCAGCGGCGGTTGATGTCTGCTGGCGGTGGGTTCTGGGCCGTTTTGGTTCAGGGCTAAAGGCTCAGGTTAGTATTGCGCGTGTTTGGTGTGGCTCAGGTCTTTGAACACGGGCTGTTCGGGCCTTTGCATGGGTTGTTCAGGTCTTAAACACGGGCTGTCCGGTTGACCAGGATTTCGGGCTAGTCGAAGGCGGTTCCGGCCTGCGGCCGGAACTTCCCGAATTTAGCGCCGAACCAGGGCGGTCGCGGAACTCATGCGCTCGGGCCAGTGGCCCGATAACGCGCATTCGAACAGCCGCGACCTTGCATCCCTGGCCCGGCGCTAAATCCGGCGCCTTCGAAAACCGCCCTACACCCCGGTCAACCGGACAGCCCTGTAAAGCGGCTGATTGGCTGAACCCATCGATTGGACTGCATCCAGCGATTGGACTGAATCCGCCGCTGTGCCATGGCGTCTTGAGTGAGCGCCCATGATTTAACGCGCGTGGTTTAACGCGCGTGGCTCGAAGCACAGGGCATTTGGGCGGTCATGCCCTGCATTGCATGACCTCAAGCGTGGGTGCATGCTGACTGTGTGACTTCTGGACTGTTTGACTTCTGAGCAGGTGCCCAAGCCACCCGTCATGGCAGGTAGCAAAGAGCTCAGTCTTGCCAACAGAGTCCGGCTGCATTCAGGCTGCAGTCGCTTGGTACAGGCATCGCATCCATGCCACCCGCCATGACAGACAGTAAGCTGCACAACAGCGTCCAGCGCCAATCACACGACATGACAAGCAAAACAGGGTGCCAATCCTATTTATGATGAGGCCTGCCGGGTGCTGGCGGGGTGGGAGGGCGACTTTGGGCCACGCCGTGGCAAGACGGGCTGGCGGAGAGGCAAGGGCGCAGTTGTTCGAGCGCCGGCTTATCGGGCCACCGGCCCGATGGCGCGAGTTCTGCGCCAGCCCGGCCAGTCAGGATTGACGCGGGCAGTCCTGCGCAGCAGGACCGGGGCACGGGAGCACGACCGCCCCGCCAGCACCCGGCAGGCCGTCTTAAAAAACCCAAACCACCCCAAAAGACACCAAAAACCCAGCCCATCAAACGCCAATTTCCAAACTGCCAGCCGGATAGCGCCCCCATTGGGCACACCGACTATAATACAAAGCTTGGCCTAATTTAGGGCCAGGCTTTTTTCATTACCTATGTCTGCCCTTGTTCTAGAACATATTTCAAAAGTATATGCCCCCCGCAGCCGAAGCTGGAAAGACAGGCTGTCGGCCGCCCCCGCCAAACCCGGCTTCCAGGCCCTGGACGACGTCAGCTTCACCGTCGAACACGGCGAATTCTTCGGCCTGCTCGGCCCCAACGGCGCGGGCAAGACCACACTGATCTCCATACTGGCGGGCCTGGCGCAAGCCACGGCCGGCAAAGCCCGCGTCTGCGGCTACGACGTCGTCGACGACTTCCGGCAATCGCGCCGCGCACTGGGCGTCGTCCCCCAGGAAATCGTCTACGACCCCTTCTTTACCGTGCGCGAAACCCTGCGCATACAGTCGGGCTACTTCGGATTGCGCAATAACGACGACTGGATCGACGAAATCCTGCACAATCTGGGCCTGGCCGACAAAGCCGAAACCAATATGCGCGCCCTATCGGGCGGCATGAAGCGCCGCGTGCTGGTGGCACAGGCCCTGGTGCACCGCCCGCCCGTCATCATCCTGGACGAACCCACCGCCGGCGTCGACGTCGACCTGCGCCGCAACCTGTGGGAATTCATTGCCCGGCTGAACAAGGAAGGCCACACCATCTTGCTCACCACCCATTATCTTGAAGAGGCCGAAGCGCTGTGCGGGCGCATCGCCATGCTCAGGAGCGGCCGGGTCGTGGCGCTGGACACCACACAGGCCCTGCTGGCCCGGGTAGGCGGATCGCACCTTGAAGAAGCCTTCGTACGCATCATGCACGACGACGAATTCCTGGGGGTGACGGCATGAGCGCGACCCCCATCATCGAGCCGCGCAGCGACATGGGCTCGGGCTTCCCCACCCTGCTGCGCAAAGAACTGTCGCGATTCTGGAAGGTGGCCTTCCAGACCATTGCCGCGCCGGTCTTGACGGCGCTGCTGTATTTGCTGATTTTCGCCCATGTGCTGGAAGGCCGGGTCCAGGTGTACGGCACCGTGCCCTACACCTCTTTCCTGATCCCGGGGCTGATGATGATGAGCATGCTGCAGAACGCCTTCGCTAACCCCTCGTCATCCCTGATACAAAGCCGCATCACCGGGAATCTGGTCTTCATCCTGCTGCCGCCCCTGTCGCACCGCGAGATCTTCAGCGCCTACCTGCTGGCCTCGATCGCGCGCGGGCTGTGCGTAGGCGCCTGTGTCTGGCTGGTGGCGCTGTTCTTCGTGCGCCTGCCCGTTGCCAATATACTGTGGGTGCTGGCCTTTGCCGTGCTGTCTTGCGGCATTATGGGCACGCTGGGGCTGGTGGCCGGCCTGTGGTCCGAAAAATTCGACCAGTTGGCCGCCTTCCAGAACTTCCTGATCATGCCCGCCACCTTCCTGTCCGGCGTGTTCTACTCCATACACAGCCTGCCGCCGTTCTGGCAAGCCGTCTCGCACTGGAACCCGGTTTTTTATACGATAGACGGCTTCCGCTACGGCTTTTTCGCCGTCTCGGACGTATCGCCATGGCACAGCCTGGCCGTTGTCGCCGCCGTTTTCATTGCGCTTTGTTTCTTTGCCCTGCGCCTGCTGGCCAGCGGCTATAAACTTCGGAATTGATTCTTATGTTGCCTACCCCAGAACAAGTACGCCAGTACATCGCCGACAACCTCGACTGTGAACAGCTTGAAGTGCGGGGCGATGGATCCCATTTCGAAGCCCTGATCGTCAGCCCGGCCTTCGAAGGCAAGCGCCTGATCGCCCGCCATCAATTGGTGTATTCCGCGCTGGGTGAACGCATGAAGGCAGAAATCCACGCGCTGTCCATGCGCACACTGACCCCGGACGAATACAAGGCGAACCCGAATGGATAAACTCCACATTACCGGAGGCAACCGTCTTAACGGCGAAATCACCATCTCGGGCGCCAAGAACGCGGCCCTGCCCATCCTGTGCGCCAGCCTGCTGACGGCCGACACCGTTACGCTGCAGAATGTGCCCGCCCTGAACGATATCGGCACGACCCTGCGCCTGCTCAAGCAGATGGGCGTTCAGTCCGATCACAGCAAAGACGGTGTCGTGCACCTTGACGCCTCGCAGGTCAACAGCCTGGAAGCGCCCTACGAGCTGGTCAAGACCATGCGCGCCTCTATCCTGGTGTTGGGGCCGCTGCTGACCCGTTTCGGCGAAGCCCGCGTCAGCCTGCCCGGCGGCTGCGCCATTGGCCAGCGCCCGGTGGACCAGCACATCAAGGGCCTGGAAGCCATGGGGGCCGACATCAAGATCGAGCATGGCTTCGTGGTCGCCAAGGCCAAGCGCCTGAAAGGCGCATCGATCCGCACCGACATGGTCACCGTGACAGGCACCGAGAACCTGATGATGGCGGCCGTGCTGGCTGAAGGCCGCAGCACGCTTGAAAATGCCGCGCGCGAGCCGGAAATCACCGACCTGGCCGAGCTGCTCAACAAAATGGGCGCCCGCATCCAGGGCCACGGCACCGACCGCATCGTCATCGACGGGGTCGAACGCCTGCACGGCGCCAGCCACCAGGTGGTGGCCGACCGCATTGAAGCGGGTACTTTCCTGTGCGCCGTGGGCGCCGCCGGCGGCGAGATCATGCTGCGCCGCGCCGCGCCGCACACCATGGGCGCCGTCATCGACAAATTGCAGGAAGCCGGCCTGACCATTGAGTGCGGCGACGACTGGATACGCGGGTCCATGAACAAGCGGCCGCGCGCCACCGGTTTTCGCACGCGCGAATACCCCGGCTTTCCCACCGACATGCAGGCGCAGCTGATGGCGCTGAACACGATTGCCGACGGCACTGCCGTCATCGTCGAGAACATCTTCGAAAATCGCTACATGCACGTGCAGGAACTGGGCCGCATGGGCGCGCAAATCGATATCGACGGGCATACCGCCGTCGTCACGGGCGTTCCCCAGCTATCGGGCGCCACTGTCATGGCAACCGACTTGCGCGCATCGGCCAGCCTGGTCATTGCCGGCCTTGCCGCCTTTGGCGACACCGTGGTCGAGCGCATTTATCACCTGGACCGCGGCTATGAGCGCATGGAAGAAAAACTGCGTTCGGTCGGCGCCCAGATTCAACGCCTAACCCGGGAAGCCGCATGAGCCCTGCCAGCCTTGAACGTCCCCTGACGCTTGCCCTGTCCAAAGGGCGGATTTTCGACGAAACCATGCCGCTGCTGGCCGCGGCCGGCGTCGAAGTAGCCGAGAACCCCGAAACCTCGCGCAAGCTTATTCTGCCCACCAGCAGTCCCGACCTGCAACTGATTATCGTGCGCGCCTCTGACGTGCCCACCTATGTGCAATATGGCGCCGCCGACTTCGGCATTGCCGGCAAAGACGTGCTGTACGAGCACGCCGCCCAGCACCCGGGCGGCCTGTACCAGCCTATCGACCTGAACATTGCGCGGTGCCGCCTGTGCGTGGCCGTGGCCAATGGCTTCGACTATGAAAAGGCGGTGCGCCAGGGCTCGCGCCTGCGCATTGCCACCAAATACGTGCAGGCCGCGCGCGAGCACTTCGCCAGGAAAGGCGTATACGTGGACATCATCAAGCTGTACGGCTCCATGGAGCTGGCCCCGCTGGTGGGCCTGGCCGACGCCATTGTCGACCTGGTGTCCACAGGCGGCACGCTGAAGGCCAACAATCTGGTCGCGGTGGAAGACATTGCCCCGATATCGTCGCGGCTGATCGTCAACCAGGCCTCGCTCAAGACGCGCGCCGGCAAGCTTCAGCCGCTGATCGACGCCTTTGCGCGGGCGTCGGCCACCCTGGCCTGAACCCGGGCCCCGTTACGGTATACACTCATTGAACGATATCGCCTTCGCCACCTGAATCATGTCTTCAATCAAACGCCTGAGCACCCAGTCCGAGCAGTTCAACCCAACCCTGCGCACGCTGCTGGCCTTCGACGCCTCGCAGGACGAATCGATCGAACGCGCCACCGCCGACATCCTCAGGCATGTGCAGGCAAACGGCGACCAGGCGCTGCTGGACTACACGCAGCGCTTCGACCGTGTATCGGCCGCGTCGGTGGCGGCGCTGGAAATCGAGCGGCACGAATGGCTGGCGGCCCGCGACGCCCTGCCCGCCGACCAGCGCAAGGCGCTGGAGGCGGCGGCCGAGCGCGTGCACCGCTATCACGAGCACCAGCGCGCGCAAACCTGGTCGTACACGGAAGACGACGGCACGGTGCTGGGGCAGAAGATCACGCCACTGGACCGCGTGGGGCTGTATGTGCCGGGCGGCAAGGCCGCCTACCCCTCGTCGGTGCTCATGAATGCCGTGCCGGCCAAAGTGGCCGGCGTGCCCGAAGTCATCATGGTGACCCCCACGCCCGACGGCGTGCGCAACCCCATCGTGCTGGCGGCCGCGGCTATCGGCGGCGTGGACCGGGTCTGGGGCATAGGCGGCGCGCAAGCCGTGGCCGCCCTGGCCTATGGCACCGCCACCATTGCGCCGGTCGATAAAATTGTCGGGCCCGGCAATGCCTATGTAGCCGCCGCCAAGCGCCGCGTATACGGCACGGTGGGCATAGACATGATCGCCGGCCCCAGTGAAATCCTGATCATTGCCGACGGCTCCACCCCGGCCGACTGGATCGCCATGGACCTGTTCTCGCAAGCTGAACACGACGAGCTCGCCCAGGCCATTTTGCTCTGCCCCGACCTGGCCTACCTGGACGAGGTGGAAGCCGCCATCGAGCGTCTGCTGCCAAGCATGCCGCGCGCCGGCATCATCCGCACCAGCCTGGGCAACCGCGGCGCGCTGATCCACGTGCGCGATCTGGACGAAGCCTGTGCCATCGCCAACGATATCGCCGCCGAGCACTTGGAAATATCCACCCGGAACCCGCAACAGTGGGCCGACCAGATCCGCCATGCCGGCGCCATTTTCCTGGGCCGCTACAGTTCTGAAGCCCTGGGCGACTACTGCGCCGGCCCCAATCACGTGTTACCCACTTCGCGTACCGCCCGTTTTTCATCACCGCTGGGCGTGTATGATTTCCAGAAGCGCTCCAGCCTGATTCATGTCTCGCAGGAAGGCGCGCAAACCCTGGGGCGCGTGGCGGCCACGCTGGCCTACGGCGAAGGGCTGCAGGCCCATGCCGCCAGTGCCGAATACCGCCTGAACCCCGCCGATACCGAATCCTGATCATGCGTACTGCCGATATCACCCGAAACACCAACGAAACGCGCGTGCGCGTGTCCATCAACCTGGACGGCACCGGCCGGCAAACCATCAATACCGGCGTGCCGTTCCTGGATCACATGCTGGACCAGATCGCCCGCCACGGCCTGATCGACCTGGACATCCATTGCGATGGCGATACGCATATCGACGACCACCACACCGTGGAAGATGTGGGCATCACCCTGGGCCAGGCCTTTGCCGCCGCCGTGGGCGACAAGGCCGGCTTGCGCCGCTACGGCCATTCCTACGTGCCGCTGGACGAAGCCCTGTCGCGCGTGGTCATCGATTTTTCAGGCCGCCCCGGGCTGTACTACCATATTCCCTTCACACGTTCGCATATCGGCCGCTTCGATGTCGACCTGGCCCGCGAGTTCTTCCAGGGCTTCGTCAATCACGCCCTGGTCACCATGCACATCGACAATCTGCGCGGCGAAAACTCGCACCATCAATGTGAAACCGTGTTCAAGGCCTTCGGCCGCGCCTTGCGCATGGCCGTCGAACTAGACCCACGCAATGCCGGCGTGGTGCCATCCACCAAGGGTGTCCTGTAAACCCGGCTTTCCCCCCTTTAACGGCTGATTACCGTGAATACTATCGCGATTGTTGACTACGGCATGGGCAATTTCCATTCAGTGGCCCGTGCCTTGCAGGCGGCCGCGCCCGCCGCCGACATAAAAATCTGCAATACCCCCCAAGGCATAGACCAGGCTTCGCGCGTGGTCTTTCCCGGCCAGGGCGCCATGCCCGACTGCATGCGCACGCTGGACGCATCCGGCCTGCGCGACGCCGTCTTGCGCGCGGCGCGCAGCAAGCCCCTGCTGGGCGTGTGCGTCGGCGAGCAGATGCTGTTCAGCGAAAGTGAAGAAGGCCATGTGCCGTGCCTGGATATTTTCCCGGGCAAGGTCAGGCGCTTTGCCGGGCCGCAATATGCCGGCGCGCAGGGCCAGCCCCAGGGCCCCGAGCTGCTGAAGGTGCCCCACATGGGCTGGAATCCGGTGCAGCAGGTAAAAAGCCATGCCTTGTGGAACGGCATTCCCGATCTGACGCATTTTTACTTCGTGCACAGCTACTACGCCGTGCCCGACGACCCGGCCCTGACTGTTGGGGTAAGCCACTACGGCACCAGCTTTACCTGCGCCATCGCAGCGGCTAACATTTTCGCAGTACAGTTCCATCCCGAAAAAAGCGCAAGCCATGGTTTGCGCCTGTACCGGAATTTTGTTGATTGGAATCCATAACATCATGCTACTCATACCCGCCATAGACCTTAAAGACGGGCGTTGCGTGCGCCTTCGCCAGGGCGACCTGGATGACGCAACGGTTTTTTCCGATGACCCCTCCGCCATGGCAACGCAATGGCTGGATCAGGGCGCCCGGCGCCTGCACCTGGTCGACCTGAACGGCGCTGTCGCCGGCAAGCCGAAAAACGAAGCGGCCATCAAGGCCATCATCCAGGCCGTGGCCGACGACATTCCGGTGCAGATCGGCGGCGGCATACGCGACCTGGACACCATCGAACGCTATCTGGACGCCGGCATTTCGTATGTAATTATCGGCACCGCCGCGGTCAAAGACCCCGGCTTCCTGCGCGATGCCTGCAGCGCCTTTCCCGGCAACATCATCGTCGGGCTGGACGCGCGCGACGGCAAGGTGGCCACCGACGGCTGGAGCAAGCTCACCCGCCACGACGTGCTCGACCTGGCCCGCAAGTTCGAAGACTACGGCTGCGAGGCCATCATCTACACGGACATCGGCCGCGACGGCATGCTGTCGGGCGTCAACATCGAAGCCACCGTGGCCCTGGCCCAGCACGTGAACATCCCCATCATTGCGTCGGGCGGCGTCACCGACCTGAAAGACATCGAAGCGCTGTGCGCCGTTGAAGACGAAGGCGTCGAAGGCGCCATCCTGGGCCGCAGCCTGTACGAAGGCACGCTGGATTTCGCCGCCGCGCAGAACCTGGCCGACGGGCTGGGCACGCCATGACCCAGCCGGACAAGGCCCTGGCCGATACGGCGCTGACACGCCGCATCATCCCCTGCCTGGATGTCACGGCGGGCCGGGTCGTGAAAGGCGTGAACTTCGTCGATCTGGTCGATGCCGGCGACCCGGTCGAAATCGCCCGCAAATACAACGAGCAGGGCGCCGACGAGCTCACCTTTCTTGACATCACCGCCACCAGCGACGCGCGCGACCTGATCCTGCCCATTATCGAATCGGTGGCCAGCCAGGTCTTCATTCCCCTGACGGTGGGCGGCGGCGTGCGCCAGGTCTCCGACATCCAGCGCCTGCTGAATGCGGGCGCCGACAAGGTCTCGATCAACAGCGCCGCCGTGGCCAACCCCGAACTGGTGCGCGCGGCGGCCGACTATCACGGCTCGCAGTGCATTGTGGTGGCCATCGACGCGCGCCGCGTCTCGGCGCCCGGCGAGCCCCCAAAGTGGGAAATCTTCACCCACGGCGGGCGCAAGGCCACTGGCATCGACGTGATCGAATGGGCCCGCAAAATGGCCGAGTACGGCGCGGGCGAACTGCTGCTGACCAGCATGGATCGCGACGGCACCAAATCGGGCTTCGACCTTGAACTGACGCGCGCCGTGTCCGACGCCGTCCCCATCCCCGTGATCGCCTCGGGCGGGGTGGGCAATCTGCAGCACCTGGCCGACGGCGTGACCGGCGGCAGGGCCAGCGCGGTACTGGCCGCCAGCATCTTTCATTACGGAGAATACACTGTGCAGCAAGCCAAGGAGTTCATGGCTGCGCAAGGTATTAAGGTACGATTACCCGCATGACACAAGATCCCCTTTGGCTCAATGCTATTTCATTCGACGAGAACGGCCTGATCCCGGCCATTGCCCAAGATGCGGAAACCGGCACCATACTGATGGTGGCCTGGATGAACGCCGAGTCGCTGGCTGAAACCGTGGCGACCGGGCACGCCGTCTACTGGTCGCGCTCGCGCAATCGGCTGTGGCGCAAGGGCGAAGAATCCGGCCACATACAGATCGTGCATGAAATCCGCCTGGACTGCGATGGCGATGTCATTTTGCTGAAGGTCATGCAAGAAGGCGGCATTGCCTGCCACACGGGCCGCGCCAGCTGTTTTTTCCGGCGCCTTGACGGCACCCCCGACGACGCCGTCTGGGCCAGCGTCGACCCTGTCCTGAAAGATCCCGAGCTGATATACAAATGAGCCCAGCCGATACCGCCACCATCCTGGCCCGCCTGGCCGACACGCTGGAATCCCGCCTGCCGGCCCGGGGCGGCGATCCGGGCAGCTCGTACACCGCCAAGCTGCTGGCCAAGGGGCCCGACGCCTTCCTGAAGAAAATAGGCGAAGAAGCCACCGAACTGGTCATGGCCGCCAAAGACAACACGCCCGAGCGCATCGTCAGCGAAACCGCCGACTTGTGGTTCCACAGCATGGTGGCCCTGGCCTATTATGGCCTGCGGCCCGAGCAGGTGCTGGCCGAGCTGGCCCGCCGCGAAGGCACCTCGGGCCTGGCGGAAAAAGCCAGCCGAGCCGAACACTGACCCACCCACACGAGACCGTCATGAGCGACAACTGCCTGTTCTGCAAAATTGCCAAAGGCGATATTCCTTCAAAGAAAGCGTACGAAGACGAAGATTTTTTTGTTTTTCACGACATAAACCCCGCCGCTCCCGTACACTTGCTAGTTATACCGAAACACCACGTTGTGTCCATGCAGGCAGTACAGGCGGACGATGCGCAATGGTTGGGTAGAATGATGGCCCTGGCGCCCAAGCTGGCACAAGAAAACGGCTGCACGCCAGGCCACGAAGGCGGCTTCCGGCTGGTCATCAACACAGGTATTGAAGGCGGACAAGAAATTGACCACCTGCATATGCATATTATTGGGGGCCCGCGCCCCTGGGACAAACGTGCAGCCCCGGCTGCGTAGGAGAAATCATGGGTAGTTTCAGTATCTGGCATTGGCTTATCGTCCTGGTCATCGTCGCCTTGGTGTTCGGCACCAAGAAAATCCGCAACATGGGCGAAGACCTGGGCGGCGCCGTCAAAGGCTTCAAGAAAGGCATGAAAGATGCCAACGAAGAAAAAACCCCTGAGGCCGTTACACAGCAACGCGTTCAAAGCGAAGACACCATCGACGTCCAGGCCAAGGAAAAAACCGACGTCTGAAAAGAGCACGGCGCCTTTTCCCAACTCTTTTCTTTAAGCGAACCCGTTACTCATGTTTGACGTCAGCTTTAGTGAACTTATGCTGATCGGCGTGATTGCGCTGATCGTCATCGGGCCCGAGCGCCTGCCCAAAGTTGCCCGCACCATCGGGCATTTGGTGGGCCGCGCGCAGCGTTACGTCAGCGACGTCAAGACAGATATCCAGCGTGAAATGGACCTGGACGAGCTCAACAACCTGAAAGGCCAGATGGAAGAAGCCGCCAAGTCGGTCAAGTCGTCCATGCAAGACGCCACCGACTCCTTGCGCGCACCGCTGGACGAAGCCCAGCAGGCGCTTAAGGACGCGTCGGCATCGGTCGAGTCCCTGGTCGACAGCGCCAAGGCCGAAGCGTCCGACAACAAGCAGGACAAGCCACAGGAACGCATCCCCGAACCGCTGTCCGAGCCCCCGGCCGAGGCCGCGCCCCCGGCCGCCGATGCGCCGGCGGCGGAACAGGACACCGCTACGCTGCCGCTGCCCGGCTTCGACGACACTTCCAAGACAAAAACAGGGACGCCAACGTGACACAGGACGCATCCCCGTCGCAAGACACTTTCATTTCCCACCTGGTCGAGCTGCGCACCCGCCTGTTGCGGGCCGTACTCGCCGTGCTGGCCGTTTTCGTGGTGCTGTTCATCTACCCCGGGCCATCGGCCATTTACGACGTCCTGGCCCAACCCATGCTGGCTTCGCTGCCCGAAGGCACGCGCATGATCGCCACCGGTGTGATCACTCCCTTCATGGTGCCCATCAAAGTCACGATGCTGGCGTCTTTCGTGCTGGCGCTGCCCGTTGTGCTGTACCAGGCCTGGGCCTTTGTGGCGCCCGGGCTGTATAAGCACGAACAGCGGCTTGCCCTGCCGCTGATCGCATCCAGCACGCTGTTGTTCCTGCTGGGCATGGCGTTCTGCTACTTCTTCGTGTTCCGCACAGTGTTCCACTTTATTGCGGGCTTTGCGCCGGAGTCCATTACCCCCGCGCCCGATATCGAAGCCTATGTCAGCTTTGTCATGACCATGTTCATTGCCTTCGGGGTCACCTTCGAGGTGCCGGTGGCGGTTATTCTGCTGGTCATGAGCGGCATGGTCACCGTCGAAAAGCTGCGCGCTGCGCGCGGCTATGTGGTGGTGGGGGCTTTTGTGATTGCGGCGGTGGTCACGCCGCCCGACGTGGTCAGCCAGTTCATGCTGGCCGTGCCGCTATGCCTGCTGTTCGAGGTCGGCGTGCTGCTGGCCAGCGGCATCAAGAAAAAACAGGCCCGCGAACCCGACGACGAAACGTCCGACGCCGACGAAATCGCCACGCGCAACGACTAAGCAATACGCCAAGCGAAACGCCCCAAAGGTTGGATGTATGTCCAACCTTTGGGGCAATCCAATCCGGGGCGTTCTTTTTTCATCCGGCGCCTTGCTGCCCCGATCAGGGCCGGCGTATGCGCGGCCGCGTTCCCACTTCCACTTTGATGTCGCGAGCCTTGCCGTCGCGCGCAATGGTCAGGGTCACGGCCTGGCCAGGCGGCAATGGCGCGATCTGGTTCAGGAAGCCGATGGAGTCCACCACCTGTTCATCGCCAATCTTCAACACGATATCGCCTACCCTGAGGCCACCGTGCCAGGCAGGCCCATTGCGCTGCACGCTGGCCACGATGACGCCGTCGCTCTGCCGCAGCTTGAAGGCACGGGCCAGGTCGGGCGTGATGTCCTGCGGCTCGATGCCCAGCCAACCGCGTGTCACCGTGCCGGTCTGGATGATCTGCTCCATGATGGTTTGCGCCGCGTGGGCCGGTATGGCAAACCCGATGCCCAGCGATCCGCCTGTTTCGGAATAAATGGCGGTATTGATGCCGACCAGCCGCCCCGACGTGTCGATCAGCGCCCCGCCCGAATTGCCCGGATTGATGGCGGCATCGGTCTGAATGAAATTTTCGTAAATGTTGATGCCCAGCCGATTGCGGCCTAACCCCGACACAATCCCCATGGTGGTGGTTTGCCCGACCCCAAAGGGGTTGCCGATGGCGAGCACGACATCGCCGATGCGGACCGGGTGCGCGCCATTGAAGGCAATGCTGTGCAGGCCGGGCAGATTGATCTTGAGCACGGCCAGGTCGCTTTCCGGGTCGGCGCCCACCAGCTCGGCCCGGCTTTCACGGCCGTCGCTCAGGGCGACCTGAATCGCATCGGCGGCTTCCACCACATGGAAGTTGGTCAGGATATAGCCGTCGCCGCGCACGATGACGCCCGAACCTAGGCTGGTCGACTCCTTGCGGCGGCTGAAACCGGGAATTTCACGGAACAGCCGCTCCAGCTCGGGGTCGGCAGGCGTGGGAATCAGCGGTACATTGATATGCTTGCTGGTATAAATGTTGACGACCGACGGCGTGGCCTGCGCAACGGCCGCGGCGTACGAGGCCTGGGGCAGGCTGGCAGCCGCGCCGGGGGCGGCCGGGGCAGGCGCAGTGGCCGGCGCTGGCGCCTTGGTCCCGGAGCCCAGCCAATCGGGGCGCAAGGTTGCCACAATGAATAAAATACCCAGGCAAACCGTTACCGTTTGGGCAAATAGCAACCACAATCGACGCATAAGGCTATAAGGAAATAGGCAAACAATGAATCAGGTTTCTACGCAGCAACTGGCCAGTTGGCTTGACTCCACCCTGCAGCCGCAACGCTTCAAAGACTATTGCCCCAACGGGCTGCAGGTAGAAGGCAAAACCGCCATCCGCCACATTATCACCGGAGTGACGGCCTCGCAGGCATTGCTCGAGGCCGCCATCGAAAGAAATGCCGACGCCATCCTGGTGCATCACGGCTGGTTCTGGAAGAACGAGAACCCGGTCGTGCGCGGCCCCAAGCGCGAAAGACTGGCCCTGGCCCTGCGGCACAATCTGAACGTGTTCGCCTACCATCTGCCGCTGGACGCCCATGTGGCACTAGGCAATAACGCACAACTGGGCCGCGTACTGGGCCTGGAGCCGGAACTGGACGAAGACGGCAACCCGCGGCGTTGCGGACCCGATAATCTGGTCTGGCTGGGCCGTTGCCCGGGCGGCAAAACACTGGAAGAATTTGGTAGCGATATTTGCAATGCTTTACAACGACGCCCTTTACTTGTGGGAAATCCGCAACAAAAAATCCAGCGTATCGCGTGGTGTACGGGTGGCGCCCAAAGCATGATGGAAGCGGCGGTGGCCGAGGGCGTGGATGCCTACCTGACGGGCGAGGCCTCGGAGCCCACTTTTCATCTGTCGCGGGAAACCGGCACCGCCTTCATCGGGGCCGGGCATCATGCCACGGAACGCTATGGTGTACAGGCCCTGGGCCGCGCCATTGCCGACGCGTTCCCCATACAAGTGGATTTCATCGATATCGACAACCCGATCTGACCTGGAGGCCAGACCGGGGGGGCGCCATCCGCGCCCGGCGACCCTACTTTTTCAGCAGGTCGCGGATTTCGCGCAGCAACGCGACATCTTCCGCCGGGGGCGGAGGCGCCGCGGCTTCTTCTACTTGCTGTTGCCGGAAGACACGCTCACGCGCGGAATTGACGGCCTTGACCAGGCAAAAGACCACGAAGGCCAGCAGGATGAAGTTGATGAGAATGGTGATGAAGTTGCCCCACGACAACAGCACCGCGCCGGCCTTGCTCAGCGCATCGTAGGTTTCGGGGCCCACATAGCCTTCGGGTGCGCGCAAGACCCAGAACTTGTTGGTGAAATCGACTTCGCCGCCCAATATGAACGAGATGATGGGCATGATGATGTCTTTGACCAAAGAGTCGATGATCTTGCCGAATGCCGCGCCGATAATGACGCCGACAGCCAGATCGATCATATTGCCCTTGACCGCGAACTCTTGGAATTCCTGAAGAAAACCCCGTGCTTTGCTCATATCCTCTTCCTTTCACGTTACACCCGATAGCGGGCTAACGCTATAATACGCGGTTGATAAGATAGTACACAGCCAAAAACAGTAAATGGTATGCCCCGCGCGGGCATGAATTAAGGATACTAGAATGAGTCAGATTACGACACAGCTCGATGATTCCGGCGCGGTTGATCCCAACCTTCCGCCCGACCCATCGCGCCGTTTCTGGGTAGCTTCTGCCTGTGCCGTCGGCGGCGCCGCAGGCGTCGCCACGGCGGTTCCCTTCGTCAGCTCCTTTGCGCCATCGGAAAAAGCGCGCGCAGCGGGTGCCCCGGTCGAAGTCGATGTCTCTAATATCGCTCCCGGCCAGATGCTCACGGTCGAGTGGCGCGGCAAGCCGGTATGGATCATGCACCGTACCGACGCACAACTGGCCGGCCTGAAGGCGCACGACGGCGAACTGGCCGACCCCAACTCCGACCGGCCCGGCTATACGCCCGAATACGCCAAAAACGAGTATCGTTCACGCAAGCCCGAGCTCTTCGTCTGCGTTGGCATCTGCACCCATCTGGGCTGCTCGCCATCGCCGGCCTTTACGCCCGGCCCGCAGCCCGGCCTGCCTTCCGACTGGGCCGGCGGTTTCTTTTGTCCTTGCCACGGGTCTTACTTCGATCTGGCCGGGCGCGTGTACAGCAACAAGCCCGCACCCGACAACCTCGAAGTGCCTCCGTATTCGTACTCAGCCGATGGTTCGCACATCACCATCGGCGTGGACGAAGACAACAAGGCTTGATGCCGCGGCGGGCCCGCGCGCCCGCGAACTGAACCCGTAATACGCCTCGTAAGATAGAAAAAAGGAGCCGTTTCATGGCTGGCGAGAAAACCGTCGATACGACAGGACTTTTGGGATGGATAGATAGGCGCTTCCCGCTATCTACCCTGTTCAAAGAGCATATGTCGGAATACTATGCGCCCAAAAATTTCAATTTTTGGTACTTCTTTGGCTCGCTGGCCTTGCTGGTGCTGGTCATCCAGATCGTGACCGGTATTTTCCTGGTCATGAACTACAAGCCCGACGCCAAGCTGGCATTCGAGTCGGTCGAGTACATCATGCGCGAAGTGCCATGGGGCTGGCTGATCCGCTACATGCACTCCACCGGCGCGTCCATGTTCTTCGTGGTCGTCTACCTGCACATGCTGCGCGGCCTGTTCTACGGCTCGTACCGCAAGCCGCGCGAACTGGTCTGGATCTTCGGCGTTGCCATTTTCCTGTGCCTGATGGGCGAAGCCTTCATGGGCTATCTGCTGCCCTGGGGCCAAATGTCGTACTGGGGCGCCCAGGTCATCGTGAACCTGTTCTCGGCCATTCCGTTCATCGGCCCCGAACTGGCCATCTGGATCCGCGGCGACTACGTCGTGTCCGATGCCACGCTGAACCGCTTCTTCGCGTTCCACGTCATCGCCATTCCGCTGGTGCTGATCGGCCTGGTCGTTGCGCACATCATTGCGCTGCATGAAGTGGGCTCGAACAACCCCGACGGCGTCGAAATCAAGCAAGGCCCCAAAGACCGCTACGGCCGCCCCCTGGACGGCATTCCCTTCCACCCGTATTACTCGGTGCACGACATCGTCGGCGTGGCGGGTTTCCTGATCGTCTTTGCCGCCATCATCTTCTTCGCGCCGGAAATGGGCGGGTACTTCCTTGAGTACAACAACTTCATTCCGGCCGATCCCCTGAAGACGCCGCCGCACATTGCCCCGGTCTGGTATTTCACGCCGTTCTATTCCATGCTGCGCGCCATTACCTCCGACTTCACCTGGGTCCTGGCCGCCGGCTCCCTGATCGCCGCCATCGCCCTGTTCTTCAAGGGCAATCTGAAAGGCCTCTGGCGCATCGCCGTCCCTGTCGTCCTGATCCTGGTCGCCGTGCTGCTGCGCACGATCGACGCCAAGTTCTGGGGCGTGGTGGCCATGGGCGGCGCGGTCGTGATCCTGTTCTTCCTGCCCTGGCTCGACCACTCGCCGGTCAAGTCCATACGCTACCGTCCCACCTGGCACAAGTATCTGTACGCTATCTTCATCATCAACTTCCTGGTGTTGGGCTATCTGGGCACGCAAGCGCCCAATCCGACCTTCAACCTCATGAGCCAGATCGGAACGCTGATCTATCTGGGCTTCTTCCTGCTGATGCCCATCTGGAGCCGTCTGGGTACTTTCAAGCAAGTCCCCGACCGCGTCACGTTTCACGCTCATTAAGGCCACCAATACGTTACGGAATGATCATGATTAAAAAGCTGCTAGGCACCATTGCTTTATCACTGACCTGCGCGATTACGTTCGCTGCCGACGGTGGTTACAAGCTTGACTCCGCGCCCGACCGTATCAACGACATGGCTTCGTTGCAGAACGGCGCCAAACTGTTCGTCAACTACTGTCTGGGCTGTCATAGCGCCAACGCCATGCGCTATAACAAGCTCGCTGAAATCGGCCTGACCGACGAGCAGATCAAGAAGAACCTGCTGTTCACCGGCGAAAAAGTCGGCGACCTGATGCACATCGCCATGACGCCGCAAGACGCCAAGAAGTGGTTCGGCGCCGCGCCGCCCGACCTGTCCGTCATTGCACGCGCCAAGTCGACCACCATGGGCCCTTCAGGCGTCGATTACGTCTATACCTTCCTGCGCACGTTCTACCGCGACACATCCAAGACAACCGGCTGGAACAACCTGGTCTTCCCCAGCGTGGGCATGCCCAACGTGCTGTGGGAACTCCAGGGTCCGCGCGCGCTCGAGCACGTGACCATTCACGAAGCCGAAAAAGACGGCGCCACGCAATGGGAACGCATTACCGCCAAGTACGACGACCAGGGTTTCTCTGAAATCAAGACCGATGTGCTTCAGGATTACAGCGGCAACCCCGTCAACAGGGCCATTCTCTCGTCGCCCGACCCCAAAATGGCGGCCGTCTTCGACAACCACGTTGCCGACCTGAGCAACTTCCTGGGCTGGATGGCCGAACCAATGCAGCTTCAGCGCAAACAGATGGGTGTGTGGATTCTGCTGTTCCTGGCCTTCTTCCTGCTCGTCGCCTGGCGCCTGAATTCGGTATATTGGAAGGACGTCAAGTAAAATGACGCCAGCCCGGTAGCTGCAGCGCCCGGCGCTGCCTCCAGGCTACCGGCTACAGAGGCGTAGTGTCATACGCCTCTGCTTTTTCGGAGCCGCACTTTTTTGTGCGCGCTCTTGTTTTTATTTCTACGATTGGAATCCGCGACATGATGGTGCTCTATTCTGGAACGACTTGCCCGTTCTCCCAACGCTGCCGCTTTGTGTTGTTTGAAAAAGGCATGGATTTTGAGATCCGCGATATCGACTTGTACAACAAGCCCGAAGACATTGCGGTCATGAATCCTTACGGCCAAGTACCCATTCTGGTCGAGCGCGACTTGGTGCTGTACGAGTCCAACATCATCAACGAATACATCGACGAGCGCTTCCCGCATCCTCAGCTCATGCCGGCCGACCCCGTCATGCGCGCGCGCACCCGCCTGTTCCTGTACAACTTCGAAAAAGAACTGTTCGTACACGTGTCGGCGCTTGAAGACCGCAGCTCCACCGATACCAAGGCGCAAGACTTTGCGCGCCAGAACATCCGCGACCGCCTTGCGCAACTGGCTCCCTTGCTGTTAAAAAACAAGTTCATGCTGGGCGAAGAGTTCTCGATGCTGGACGTGGCCGTGGCCCCCTTGCTGTGGCGTCTTGACCACTACGGCATCGAACTGCCCAAGAATGCGGCCCCCATCCAGAAATACGCCGAACGCATTTTCTCGCGTCCGGCCTACATCGAAGCACTGACCCCGTCCGAAAAGGTCATGCGTCGCTAAGCACCATGCAAGAGTCTTCGACCAAGCCCTACCTGATACGCGCCCTGCACGAGTGGTGCACCGACAACGGATACACACCCCATATCGTCGTCACGGTCGACGCCAATACGGTGGTGCCGCCGGCGCATATCCACGATGGCCAGATCACCCTGAACATCGGCACCATGGCCACCAACCGCCTGACCCTGGGCAACGACTATATCGAGTTCCAGACCCGTTTTGGCGGCGTCACCGAACAGATATTCGTGCCCGTTGCGGCGGTCTCGGCCATTTACGCCCGTGAAACAGGGGCCGGCATGGGTTTTGACGTGGTCGAGTCGCAACCCTACCCCGGCGGCGGCGACGCCACCGCCGCCGCGGCGCCCAAAGCGGTACCGGACACGGGCGAAGCCAGTTCCGATACCGCCTCTTCGCCGAAGCCGCCCAAGCTGACCGTGATCAAGTAGCCCGGAAGCGGGCCGCCAGCTTTTCGGTTTCGCGGGCCAGTATGGCCACATCCATCCCAACCGCGGTAAACAGGGTGCCCACTTCCATATAGCGCCGTGCCAGCGCCTCGTCGAAAGTCAGAATGCCCGGCGCCTTGCCGCAGGCCTTGACGCGCCTGATGGCGTCTTCGATGGCGCTTTGCACCTGCGGATGCGTCAGTTGGCCCGGAAAGCCCATGCTCGCCGCCAGATCGGCGGGGCCGATGAACACCCCGTCCACGCCGTCGACCGAGGCGATCTTCTCCAGGTTGTTCAAGCCTTCCACCGTTTCGACCTGCACCAGCAAACACAGTTCGTCCTGGCAAGACTGCGTATAGCCCGTCATCCGGCCAAACCCGCTGGCGCGCATCGTACCGCCCGCGCCCCGTATGCCGGCCGGCGCATAGCGCGTACCCGCCACGGCCAGGGCAGCTTCTTCGGCGGTTTGCACATAAGGAATCAACAAGGTCTGGGCGCCGATATCCAGATAGCGCTTTTGCTGCACAGGATCGTTCCAGCTTGGCCGGACCAGGCACGACACCGGATAAGGCGCCGCCGCCTGCAACTGCCCCAGCACCGACGACACCTCATTGGGCGCGTGCTCGGTGTCGATCAGCAGCCAGTCGAAGCCGGAACCGGCGACGACCTCGGCGCTATAGGGGCTGGTCAACGACACCCACAGGCCCAACTGATGCTGGCCCGCCTGAATGGCGCGCTTGAAACGATTTACGGGTAGCTGCATGGCTAAGCACCTTGACGTGTTGTAATGAAGGACTCAAGCGTATCATTAAATTTTTTAGTAGAATACCGAGTCCGCCGGTTTAGCTCAGTTGGTAGAGCAGCGCACTTGTAATGCGAAGGTCAGGAGTTCGACTCTTCTAACCGGCACCAGAATTCAAGCGGGTTTACCGCGAAACAGGGCCATGTCTTAAAGACTGGCCCTTTTTCTTTGGCCGGCATCTTTGGCCGGCGCATGGTTTGCCGCGCTCAAACGCACTGCCGCCGCTCTATCGGCTTTGGTATACTGAATCTAAATCATTATTATTTAATATACAGATAAAGACAGCTCAAACCCCTTACCGGAGCGTGCCATGCAAGCCATTACACATCGCGGGATTCGCCCTCCGATTGCTGCGGCTGCGGATCTCACGCGATGGCGGTCGGCCATCACGCAAGGCAATCATGCCTTTGACGCAGCGGACTACATCAAGGCGGCGCATCACTACCGTCTTGCGCGCGCCATCGCGGGAGAACTGTTCGGCATCGCGGCCGACGCCGATGCCGGCGTGGCGGCGCTGGTCATCGCCCACCACAATCTTGCCGATGCCTGCGAGTACATGAACCGGCATGCAGAGCAAGGCGCACAGCTATGCGCAGTGCACCAGCAGCTTTGCCAGGCGATGGATGACCCGGCGCTGGACGCCTCCTGGCGCATGGCGGCATGGCGTCACAGCCAGCGTACTTATGCCGAGCTGACGCGCTTCGCCAACCGCCATCCGGGGCATGCGCAGGCACGCGCCTTGCTCGCCCAAGGGGCTGCGGGCCCAAGATCCGGACCAGGCGCGCATTGATGCCGACAGCGTCTTCCACCCCGGTCCCCGGCTCCCGTCCGCGTCTGCTTCATTCCCTTATCCGCTCATTACGAGCCTTCAAAAGGAGTCATCCGTGTCCTATACATTGCCCCCCCTGCCCTACGCTTATGACGCGCTGGAGCCGCACATCGACGCCCAGACCATGGAGATCCACTACACCAAGCACCACCAGACTTACATTAATAATGTGAATGCCGCCCTGGAAGGCGCAGGACTTGATTTCCCCCCTGTCGAAGAATTGGTGGCCGGCATCGACAAGCTGCCCGAGTCGGTACGCGGCGCCGTGCGCAACAATGGCGGCGGCCATGCCAACCACAGCCTGTTCTGGCTGGTCATGTCGCCCAGTGGCGGCGGAAAACCCGAAGGCGACCTGGCTGCGGCGATCGACGCCGAACTGGGCGGCCTGGATCAGTTCAAAGAAGCGTTCACCAAGGCTGCGCTGACGCGTTTCGGCAGCGGCTGGGCCTGGCTGAGCGTGACGCCGCAAAAGAAACTGGTGGTTGAAAGCACCGGCAACCAGGACAGCCCGCTCATGACTGGCAACACACCGATTCTGGGCCTGGACGTCTGGGAGCACGCCTATTACCTGAAATACCAGAACCGCCGTCCCGACTACATTGCCGCTTTCTACAATGTCGTCAACTGGCCCGAGGTGGCGCGCCGCTACCAGGCCGCGCTGGGCTGACCCAGGGGGGCACAGCCCCCCAATGCCCAACGGAAAAAACGCAACACCCAACTTTGAAGCGGGGCGCCTGATCATAGGCGCCCCGCTTGTTGTTTTCATCCTCTTGCGGTGAATCCTGTTGACCGCAAGCGCGGGACGCCTGCGCACGCCGCAGCGGTACAAACCCTAATTGCCCATTGCATAACGCATGACTAGACTGCTTTGAGTTCATCTTATTAAACACGTTCAATATATTGAACGACGTAAAAATGGATATGATCAAAGATACTTCGGGCAATCGCGGTTACGAGCGGGTCCTGCAACTCATCGAGTGGCTGTCCGCCCAAGCGGAACCCGTCACACTGGCTCAGGTGGTGCAACACCTGGGCTGGCCTAAAAGCAGCGCCCTGCTTCTGCTGCGCTCGCTGGTCGACAACGCCTATGTCGCCCGGCTGGCCGACAACCGCTACCAGCTTGTACGGCTTCCCGGCGAACCCTCGCCGCACAACACAGCGTGGGGCACCCTGGTCAGGATGAGCGAACCTATTCTGCGCGAGACCGTCGATGCAGTGAAGGAAACCGGTTTTGTGGCGGTGCTGACGCCCGATCTGCACTTGCGCTACCTGAACAAGTTATTGCCGCCACGCGAAATTCGCTATGACCGCGATATCAGCAAACTGCGCATACCCCATCACGTGGCCAGCGGCCTGATGCTGCTGGCGGGCATGAGCGAGCCCGAACTCGAGGCGTATATAGCGCAGATAGCGCGGGCGTCCGGCGACGACATTGAACAGATCCGCTCACTTGTAGACACCGCCCGGCGCAACGGATATGCCGTGAACCTTCAAGGCCGCGTAGAAGGGGCCGCCGGTGTCTCGGCGCCCATTATCGGTTCGAACGGACGTTTTATCGCGGCCATCAATATTTCGGGCCCCCGCGAACGTTTCACCAACCATCTCGATGAGCTCATTGCAGGGGCCGTCGAAGCCGCCCGGCGGGTAAGCGAAACACTCAACCGCCTTATTTCCACATCTTGAATCCGCTCTCGGAGGAGACCCCATGAACATAAGAAACACCCTTGCAGTTCTGGCGCTTGGCGCCGCCGCGCTACCCGCCGCCCATGTCCTGGCGCAAACCAGTAACGTCCCCGATTATTATCCGGCCAATTATTCCGAATTGGCCGACGCCTCGCGCAGCGAAAACGGTCTGGTCATCTATTCCAACATGGCGGACAACAACTGGCAGCCCGTCATTCAAGGATTCAACAAGCATTACCCCTGGATCAAGGTTGAAACCCTGGACCTGGGCTCGGGTACGGTGCACTCGCGCTGGGAAGCCGAAGCCGGCAGCGGTTCGCGCACCGCCGACATCCTCGTGTCGGGCGCCAACGACCGCTGGGCGCGTTATGGCCAGGAAGGCACCATGCTGCCTTATGAAAGTCCTGAATCCGGCAAGCTGCCCGACTTCGCCAAGCCATACCCCGGCGTCAATGTGATGTCTACGGACCCCCTGGTCATTACCTATAACGCAGCCCTGCTCCCCGAAGGCAAGCGCCCCACCGGATTCCAGTCTCTGGTGGACATGGCCAAGGCCGAGCCGTCGAAATTCAAGGGCCGCATCACCACTTACGATGCGGCGCGGAATTCATTCGGGCTAGCCTCATGGTGGCAAACGCTGCAGGTCAAGGGCGAGCCGGGCTGGGCCGCGCTGCGCGAGATCGGCCCCATGATACGCGGCGAAACATCGGGCGGCCCCATGAACGAGAAAATCGCCGCTGGCGAGTATCTGGTGGGCATTGGCGTGTCGGGCATCACGATCTTTCCCAGGCTCGAACAGCCCGGCGGCAAGATCCTGGGTTTCGCGTTTCCCGATGACGGCACGCCGGTCATGATGCGCGGCCTGGGCATCGCCAAAGACAGCGCCAATCCCAACTCGGCCAAGCTGATGCTGGACTATCTGCTCAGCGTCGAGGGCCAGACCCTGATCGGAAAAGGCGGCCTGACGCCTTACCGCGAAGAAGTCAAGGAAGACGAAGTACGCTACACCTACCAGGCCATCTCCGAACTCGTCGGCAAGGACAACGTCATTGTCGTGGGTTTCGACAAGGCCCTGATCGACGAGGCGGCCGCCTTCGCTAAGAAGTGGACTGCCGCCATGTCGGGAAAATAAGTCTGAATCTGTCGTAACCCGCAGCCGGCGGCACCGCCGGCTGTTTCACAGCGATAAATCATCATGATTCAAACGTCATCCGGGACCCTGTCGACAGCGGATTCATCCGTGCAGCCGAAAGCCAGCCGTTCCCCCATCATTTTCTGGACGGTGGCCATTCTGACCGCCGTCATGGTCATCGGGCCACTGGCGCCCATCGTCATCCAGGCGTTTCTTGACAAGCCCCTGTATGTCAGCGACGCGGCGCTCACCGCCACCAATTTCGTCCGCCTGTTCACTGAGGCGGGCATGGGCGAAATCGCCCTGAACACCCTTTACTTTTCCATCTTGACCATGGCGGTGGCCCAGGTTTTCGGCGCGGTCATGGCGGTGGTGATCGGCCGGACCAATCTGCCGGGCCGCAGCTGGATGGGCGAGATGCTGATCTGGCCGCTGTTCGTCAGCAACCTGGTGATTGCTTTTGGCTGGTTCACGATGTACGGCCCGTCGGGCTATATCACGCTGGGCGTGCGGGCCTGGACCGGCCTGGAGCCCTGGAATCTGTACACTCTGACAGGCATGGGCCTGGTCGCCGGCCTGAGCCAGGCGCCGCTGACCTACCTGATGTGCATAGGTTCGGTCACCAAGGCCGACGCCCAGCTTGAGGCGGCCGCGCGTTCGGCCGGCGCCAGCCCGATGCGAGCCTTGCTAAGCGTGACCGTGCCCATGATGCGTCCGGCCATTATTTATTCGGCCGTGCTCAACTTCGTGATCGGCGTCGAGATGCTTGCCATTCCGCTGGTGTTCGGCGGCCCCGTCGGCCTGGATACCGTCACGACCTTTCTGTACGACAAAGGCATCAATGCCGCAGTGCAGTCCGACTATGGCATCGTGGGCGCTGCCGCCATCATGCTGCTGATGGTGGTGGGCTTCCTGGTCTGGCTGCAGGGCCGCCTGATGCGGGACAGCGACCGCTTCGTCACCGTGCGCGGCAAGGCCTCGCGTCCGTCCATCGTCGACCTGGGCGCATGGCGGTGGCCGGCTTTCATCCTGGTTTTCGCTTATCTGTTCTTCTCGGTGATCACCGTATTCGCAGGCATCCTGATGCGCGCCAGCGTGACTTTCCTGACACCGCTGGTGCCTTTCTGGGAACTGCTCACCACCCATAATTTCGAACTGATCTTCAGCCAGGCCAGCTATGTGCGCTCCATCTGGAACTCGGTCGTCATCTCGGTGGTCGGCGGCATCATCGGTACCATCGTGGTCATCATGATCGCTTTTGTCGCGCGGCGCTCAGGCTTTCGCTTCAGCCGCGCGCTGGAATACGTGGCACTGTTTCCACGGTCGCTGCCCGGCATTATCGCGGGCCTGGGGTTTTTCTACGCCGTCGTCTGGATACCCGGCCTGGATATCCTGCGGGGCACGATCTGGATTCTTGTCGCGGCCTTCGTCCTGCGCTACATACCGATTGGTTTCGGCACGATCGCGCCGGCGCTGTCGCAGATCGGGTCCGAGCTGGACCGCGCCGCGCGCATCTCGGGCGCCGACTGGTGGTCGACGATGCGCCACATCGTGCTGCCCTTGCTGCGGCCTGCGCTGTTTTCCACTTTCGCCCTGCTTTTCATTCACTTCTTCAAAGAGTACGTCACTGCGGTATTCCTGTACCAATCCGGCTCGGAAATCATCGGAACCACCATGCTGGCCCTCTACGCCCAAGGCGACAATGGCCCGGTTTCGGCATTGGCCGCCGTACAGGTCATCATTACCGCGCTGTTCGTCTTCATTGCCCGCCGCCTCTTAGGGGTCAAAATCTATGGCTGATCTGATTCTTGAACAATTGACCATTGCCTACGGCAACGTGACCGCCGTGGACAATATTTCGCTCTCCGTGCCTTCAGGCGAGTTCCTGACGCTGCTGGGCCCGTCGGGTTGCGGAAAATCCACGACGCTGTTTTCCATCGCCGGCCTGAACCAGGCCACCTCCGGCACCATCCGCATCGGCGACACGGTGCTGTTCAATGGCGAAAACGGCACGTCGATCGAGCCGGAGCATCGCAATATCGGCCTGGTGTTCCAAAGCTACGCGCTATGGCCGCACATGTCGGTGGGGGAGAACCTGGCTTTTCCGCTGAAACTGCGCAAGGTCAATAAGACCGAACGCGAAAAGCGCATCAAAGAAGCGCTGGCGCTCGTCGAAATGGCGGCGTTCGCGGACCGCTATCCTTTCGAACTGTCGGGCGGGCAGCAGCAGCGCGTCGCCCTGGCACGCGCCCTGGTCTACCGGCCGGGCTTGCTGCTGCTGGACGAGCCCCTGTCGAACCTGGACGCCAAACTCAGGGAACGCGCGCGTATCTGGCTGCGCGAGCTACAGGAACGGCTTCAGGTCACAACGGTATACGTCACCCATGACCAGGCCGAGGCGCTGGCCGTGTCCGACCGGATAGCGGTGATGTCGGAAGGGCGCATCCGCCAGTTGGGCACGCCCAAAGAAATCTACGAAACACCCGCGGACGCATTCGTGGCTGACTTCATCGGCTCGTCGAACTTCCTGAAGGGTAAACTGATCGAACACAATGGCCCCTGGGCCAATGTGCAGCTGGATGACGGCAGTGTGCTGCGCGCCGGCGCTGGCAAGGGCGAGCTGGCGGGCGACGTCGTGATCGCGATCCGGCCCGAACGCATAGAAGTCGTCAACGAGCCCGGCCAGAACATTCTGCGGGTCGACCTGGTCGGCGGCGCCTATCTGGGCTCGATCTATCAGTATGAAGTCAAGGGGCCCGGCGGCCAATATCGCATCCAGACCAATCATGAAATGACGGACAAGCAAGCGTACGTGCGCATACCGCCTGAAGCCGCAACACTTTTCCGCGGCGATTCAGTGCCCCAGATAGGATGAGAATGAGCATGAAACCGTCCAAGACTCCCGCAGCACCCGCCGTCAAGTTCGACCCTGGCACCCGGGGCCCTCTTTCGGGATACCGCGTCATCGATTTATCAAGGCTTGTTGCCGGCAATATGCTGTCCTTGCAATTGGGTGATTTTGGCGCGGACGTCATCAAGATCGAGCCGCCGACCGGCGACCCGCTGCGCGACTGGCGCGACGATGGCAAGCCGCTGCACTGGAAAACCTACGGGCGCAACAAGCGTTCGGTGGCGCTGAATCTTCGCCGCGAAAGCGATATGCTGGCGCTGAAGACCCTGATCGACCAGGCGGATGTCCTGATCGAGAACTATCGGCCCGGCACCCTGGAAAAAATGGGGCTTGCGCCCGACACTCTGCTCGAACGGAATCCGGGCCTGATCGTGGTGCGCATCTCGGGCTTTGGGCAAACCGGCCCCTATGCAAAACTGCCTGGCTTCGGCACATTGGTCGAGGCCATGAGCGGCTTTGCCGCAAGAACAGGCTTTCCCGATCGCGAGCCGATCCTTCCCCCCCTGGCGCTGGCCGACATGATCGCGGGCGTATATGGTTCATCGGCGGTCAGCATGGCCTTGCTGGCGCGCGAACGCGGCCAGGCGCAAGGACAAGTCATCGACCTTTCTCTGCTAGAGCCGATATTCTCGGTGCTTGGCCCGGAAGCAGCCATTTACCAGTTTACCGGCGCCATCAAGGAGCGTGTCGGCAGCGCATCGAACACATCTTCGCCCCGCAACGTCTATGCCTGCTCCGACGGCAAGTATGTCGCGCTTTCGGGCTCCACCCAGACCGTCGCCCAGCGCATCTTCCAGATCATAGGCCGCCCCGATATGATCGACGACCCGCGCTTCGCGACCAATACCGACCGAGTGAAGCATCGCCCGCTGGTGGACGAGGCCGTAGGCGCCTGGTTTGCGCGCCATCCGCGCGATGAGGCGCTGCGCATCATGCGGGACGCGGGCGCCACCGTGGGGCCGGTCTACAACATTGCCGATGCGGTCGTCGATCCTCACTTCCGCGAACGCGGCGTTTTCCTGGACGTCGAAGATGAGGAATACGGCTCCGTACCCATGCACAATATCGTGCCCCGGCTGTCGCAAACACCCGGCGTCTGGAACAGGGCGGCGCCCGCGCTCGGGCAGCATACGGAAGAGGTCCTGAAAGCCGCCGGCGTCCCTTCTGAACAGGTCCAGGCCATACTCAACAAGGAGAAACCATGATTCGCTCGCTTCTGTATGTGCCGGGCAGCGCCGAACGCTTCATCGCCAAAGCCCACCTGCGTGGCGCGGATGCCATTATTGTGGACCTGGAAGATGCGGTGGCGCCCAAAGAAAAAGTCAGCGCGCGCGAAGCACTGGCCGACGTCGTGGCCCGTGTCGGGCAAGGCGGCGCCAAGGTCTTCGTCCGGGTCAACAATGACCCGGAACTTTTACTGGCCGATGCCCAGGCAGCTTGCCGGGCCGGCGCCTTCGGCTTGTACGTACCCAAGGTTTCGTCGGCCGGCCTCCTGCATACTCTGGATGCGGCCTTGGCCCCCATCGAATCGTCGCTGGCCCGCCCCCCTATGGTCTTCGTCCCTTTGCTTGAAGACGCGGGAAGCGTCCTGGCGGCACAGTCCATTGCGGGCGGCCCCAGGGTCTTTGCCTTGAGCGCGGGCGGCGAAGACCTGGCGACCTCGATGGGCGCCGAGCCCACGCCAGAGGTGCTGCGCTTGCCCAAGCTGATGATCCATATGGCGGCAAAAGCCGCCGGGCGGTATTCATTCGGCTTGCTGCGCACCGTCGCCGACTATCAAGACCTTGATGTCCTGAAAGCCGCCGTCAAAGAGGCCAGGACTTTCGGGTTCGACGGGGCAAGCTGCATACACCCCAGCGTGGTGGCGGTCCTGAATGAAGGCTTCTCACCCTCGGAAACCGAGCTTGCCCGGGCCAGGCGCCTGATAGATGCCGCAGAGCAGGCAGCGCAAGACGGCATCGGCGCATTCACCTTCGAAGGCGCCTTCATCGACGCCCCCATCGTTACCCGGGCGCGCGAACTGCTTGCCCGGTTCGGCGCCGCTCGCTGAGCGGCGCGCAGAACGCTTGTGCGGCCGGACGACAAGTTCGTGCATCGCCGCAGCGCATCCCATCACTATAATGACTGGCTATGCCATCCACCTTCAATAAGGATAGTCCATGTCGATGACCTCAACGCTCCGTAGCGGCCTCTTGCTGAGCCTTGCCTGCTTTGCCATGGCCAACGCGCATGCGGCCGATAAAAAGGCCGCCTTGCCTGCAACGCTCACCCTTGTGGTGGGCTATGCGCCGGGCGGCGCAGCCGATACAACGGCGCGCATCTATGCAGAACAGTTGCGCAAGGATGGCGTTGCAAACATTGTCGTGGAGAACCGGGCCGGTGCTTCGGGCCGGATTGGACTCAACTATGTCAAGGACGCAAAGCCGGATGGCGGCACCCTGTATCTGGTCCCCTCGCCGCTATTGACCATTTTCCCCCTGACGTACAAAGCACCCGGTTACGATGCGCAGCAAGACTTGCGCGCCGTCGCCACACTGGTCGATATCCCGACCGCCATCGTCACGGGCGCATCGCAGCCTTTCAACAGCATGGGTGAATACGTCGAATGGGCGAAGCAGGATTCGGCGGGAGCCAATCTGGGGGTTGCAACGCTCGGCAGTTCGGGGCATTTGGGCATACTGGCCCTTAACGAAAGCCAGAAACTCAATATCGAACCGGTTGCTTACCGGGGTGCATCGCCTATGCTGATCGATGTCGCCAGCGGCGTGGTTTCTATCGGCTGGGATGCCGTCGCCAGCATGATGCCTCTATACGAAGGTGGCCGGGTCAAATTCCTGGGTGTCAGCGGCACCCAACGGCTTGATGCCCTGCCCGATGTCAAGACACTGGCGGAACAGGGCTTTCCCGAATTCAAGGCGGCAACCAGTTTTTACGGCATCGTCGTGCCGGCCCAAACACCGGACGACGCCGTTGCCGCGCTTGAAGAGGCCTTCCTGAAAGCATCCGAAGCGCCCGAACTGCGCAAACAACTCGCTGCCAAGGGTCTGGTCATGGCTCCCGCCCAAGGCGCCAGCATGGCGCAACGGGCGCATGACGAACTCGAATTCTGGCGTCCTATCGTAGAGCGCAGCGGCATCGCGATGGACTGAACGCCGTCAAGACCCATACCGGCAGCGGCATCCGCCCGCTGCCTTCCGTCTTCATAATACGGGTTGGGGCGCCTGCCCCATCACGTTTTCAAATGCGGACGCAAACCTTAGCAGATCTTCATCGGCGCCATAACGTGTCACGAATTGAATGCCGACGGGCAGTCCGTCCGAGGCCAGCCCGCAAGGCAGCGTCACGGCGGGATGCCCGGTCATATTGAACACCATGGTCCACGGGTACCAGTGCGTGCGTATCCCATCATATTGCTCGCCATCGATGTCGATGGGATCAAACAGATCCATGTCCAATGGCAATGCCGTGCGGGTAATCGTGGGCGTGACAAACAAGTCGGCGGCGTCGAACAAAGCCTGTATGCGCTTGAACAGCGTTGTACGGGCGAACATTGCCTCTTGATAGTCGCCCGCGCTGAACGTCCCTGCTGACAGAATCTGCTGCCGGAAGGTCGGACTGAATGTATCCCCATGCCGCTCGACCAGCGGCAAGAATCGTGTCCGCCAAACAGTATGATTGATGGTCCGCCAAATGGGCTCGACGATGAAATCCTGGGCCTCGAAGGGTTCAAGCGCAGCACCCAATTCCACCAGCCGCTGAAGCGCCAAGTCAAAGTATTGCCTTACCTCGGCCGACACAGCCCGCCCCTGCGGCGCATAGCAATAGCGAATGCGTTTCCCGCGCAAATCCCCCTGATAGCGCGCGGCTTGGCAATAGTCCCCGCGCTTCAAGCCGATAGACCAAGGATCAAGCGCATAGTCGCCACTCATCACCTGCAGCATCAATCCGGTATCCGCCACGGTTCGCGTCATTGGCGTCACATAAGTTTGATTGCCGAACAGATCCTGGGCTTGACTGTGCGGAATGACTCCATTGCTCTGCTTAATGCCCACAACGCCATTGCAGGCAGCGGGAATACGGGTCGAGCCGCCCCCATCCGTGGCAATCGCCAGCGGCGTAATCCCGGCAGCCGTCGCCACGGCGGCGCCGCCGCTGGAGCCCCCGCTGGTCCGCTCCGCGCTCCACGCATTGCGCGTCTGTCCGAATAGCGGTGAACGGGTGAACGGCTGGGACCCGAACTCCGGCGTGGTCGTTTTACCGATCAAAATCGCCCCCTCGGCATTCAAGCGGGCGACACAGGGGGCGTCCTCTGTGGGGACGTTATCTTGGTAGAGCAAGGTGCCGAATGTTGTGCGAACCCCTGCCGTATTCACAAGATCCTTGACGGTATAGGGAATGCCATGCAGGCGGCCCAGGGACTTGCGCTGCATGATGGCCTGCTCGACCTCTCGCGCCCGATCCAGCGCCTGCTCGCCGCACAAGGTAATGAAACAGTTCAAGTCGTCCTGAAGGCGTTCGGCGCGATCCAGGCTGGCTCGCACAAGGTCGACGGGAGAAAGTTGTTTGCTGCGGATCAAGTCGAGCAAATCCGTTGCGGAAAGCGTATGCAGGGCTGTCATATATGGTTCAACTATGTAGGCAAGCAAAAAGCCAATCCCCCGCCAAAGGCTGGTGGCCGCAGGCTTCCGACGCCAAACAAGCCAAGGGATTGCCTATGCCAAAGTGTACCGTAGCTGCGCTGCCTTGCCGGCCCTTGGACGAAGCCGCTTAATCCACCGTGATGTTCGCGTCGCGAATGATGTCGGCCCAGTTCTGCATGTCTTTCAGCAGGAACTCCCGGAACGCCTGCTGCGGCGTGATTTCCGGGATGAAGCCGGTCGCGGCGATTCTTTGTATGACAGCGGGATCGGAGAAAGTCTTGAGCGTGGTGGCGGCCAATTTCTCAATCACTTGAGGCGGTGTTCCCTTGGGCGCGAACAAGGCCGACCATGCATCGGCTTCGGCATTCAGGATGCCTTTCTCAGTCAAGGTGGGTATGTCAGGCAGGCTGGGGGACCGGGTCGCCGATGCGACGGCCAAAGCGATCAGGTCGCCGTTTCTGACTTGCGCCAGCACGGTGGGCATGGTCGAGAATGCGGCATCGATATGGCCGCCCATAATGGCCTGCACGACGTCGCCGCTGCCTTTATAGGGAATATGCTGCATGTCCACCCCGGCACTGCGCTTGAACATTTCCGCGGCAAGATGCGAAGCCGATCCGTTGCCGCTGGAGCCGTAATTGATGTCTCCGCTGCGGCTGCGTACAAGCTCGACGAACGCATCCAGCGTGTCGACGCCCAGGTCCTTCCTGGCCACCAATAAGTGCTGGAGCCGTCCCAAGCCGGCGATGGGAATGAAATCCTGCACGGGGTCGTAGCCCAGCTTGGGGTATAGCGCACTGTTGGCGCCATGGGTCTGGTTCGTACCCAGCAGCAAGGTATAGCCATCGGGGGCCGACTGCGCCACTGACCGCGTCCCGATCGCCGCCGATCCACCAGGCATATTGAACACAATGGCCGGGCTTCCAAGCTCGCCAAGATACGACTCGGCAACCACCCTGGCAATGACTTCCAATGAGCTGCCCGTGGGATAAGGAACTACGATCTTGATGGGGCGATCGGGATACGCCCATGCCTTTCCCATGCCCGCTGCAAGCATGGGAAAACCAAGCCCAAGGCCCATGAGCAATTTTCTACGTGTCGTTTTCAACGGTGTCTCCTTCTTGAAAAATGTATGTATCGTCGTAACGGATGCCGCGCCGGACAGGGGCGCCCTGCGCTATGCCGCCAGATAGCCGCCATCCACGGCCAGGGTCGAGCCGGTCATATAACCAGACAAAGAAGAGGCCAGGAAGATGGCGGGTCCGGCCAGGTCTTCAGGTTTTCCGAATTTGGCCATGGGCACGCGCGCCAGCAACGCGCTGCGCCGTTGCGGATCGCTTCTGGAAGATGCGGTCATATCGGTTTCAATCACCCCGGGCGCGATGGCATTGACGCGCACCCCATCGCGTGCCAGCTCCAGCGCCAGCACTTTCGTCAGCATATGCGCAGCGGCTTTCGAGGTGGAGTATGAAATGGACAGGCCCGAGGCCTGATGGGCCGCGATGGACGTAATGTTGATCACGCTGCCTTGGGTCGCTTTCAATTGCGCAAGCGCCGCCAAGGTCATGTTTCGTATACCGTCCACGTTTACATCCATCGCGTAACGCCAGAGCGCGTCGCGATCGCGGCTGTCGAACGTGTGGCGCGGACGTACTCCAGCGTTATTCACCAATACCGACAAGGTGCCGATTTCCGCTTCAACCTGGTCAATGACGTCAGCGCAACACGCCGAGTCTCGCACGTCGAGCCGATAGCTGAAAGCGCTGAATCCTTGTGCGCGCAGTCCGCTTGCCGTCGCCAGCGCAGCGCTTTCATCGATATCGGTAATCACCACGATGGCGCCGTGCGCGGCCATCCCCTTGGCAATGGCCGCGCCGTTTCCTTTGGCTGCGCCGGTGATCAGGACAAGCTGGTTTTCTAGCAGCACGCTTACGTTCTCCCGTGGAAAACCCGATCTTATGTCGGCTTCCGCAATAAGAACGTATACCGGGATACAAAGTCGCTACCGCATTCCGCCTCGAGCGGCCGCGGGGAGCGCGCTAGATACGAGGCACGAGATCAATCAGCGCCGATGGCGCCGCGACTTTAATGACGCCGTAATGGGTGGACAGCAGCTTTTGATCAGCCAGGGACTTGAGCACACGCGTGATCGTCACGCGGCTAAGCGCCGTCATGGAAGCCAGCTGTTCATGCGTCAGGTCGATGTTCACCGGCTCGTCCCGTCCTTCCTGGGCAATCAGCGCGATACGGCCAAGCAGCCCGCCCACCCTTACCTCTGGACTATCGGAGACGAAACTCATGAGCTTGGCGATGAGAATTCGATGTTTTATGCCCAGCAACTGGATCAAAGAGACGGACAGGGCGGCGTCCGTCTCGAAAATCCGGGTCATCTGCGTTGCGCTGAATTCGGTGACCGTGGCGGGCGTGACGGCCACCGCGGTGACATATCGCTTGGTTCCAATGAAGGCGGTCGCCTCGCCGAAGATCGCTTGCGGCCCAAAGATTTCCAGCAGCAAGGCAGTCCCGTCAGGACGCAGAACCGTGGTATGGATAAAGCCCGATTCAACCAGGTAAAACGAATCGTGCCGGGACCCCTGCGAATACAGGGATTGCCCCGGCTGCACGGCAAACGTACGCCCCAGGCGAGAGCGCGAACGCCACAAGGTACCTAAATCACGGGCGGCATCCCACGATGAAAAGGTGTCAATACGGTCCATGCTGTCCCCTGATACGAGTGCGTTGTGCGCTGACGAAGGTATCCTGCGCACAGATCAGAACGGCCAGACCAGCAATAGCATGGGTATGGCGATGGCGCATATCGCCAATTCCAGCGGCAGACCCAGGCGCCAGTAGTCGCCAAACCGGAATCCGCCCGGCCCCAGGATCAGGGTATTGTTCTGGTGGCCGATCGGTGTCAGGAAAGCGGCTGAAGCGCCGATCGCCACCGCCATCAGGAATGGGTCGGCATTGGCATTCAATTGCGCGGCCGAGCCGATCGCAATCGGGCACATAATAGCGGCCGTGGCGGCATTGTTGATAACGTCGGACATGGTCATGGTCACCAGCAGCACCACCGTCAGCGCGACAATGGCGTTGCCTTGCGCAACGTTCTCAAGCAGGAAGACCGCAATCAGTTTGGCAGTGCCAGTGTCTTCAATGGCCTGGGCCACGGGGAGCAGTGCGCCAAGCAGGACGATGACGGGCCAGTCCACCGCCTCGTACATTTTGCGCAGGGGCAGCACGCGCAGGATCATCAACAGCAGCACACCCAGCAGGAAGCTGATTGCCGCCGGCAATATATTGCATGCTGTCAGGGCGACCGCAAAGACCATGATAGCGGCCGCAGTGATCAGCTTCTTGCGGTCAGGGGTGCGCAGCGGACGCTTGGCCAATGGCGCGCAGCCCGCATTGGATGCAAATTCCGAAACCAGATCGCTTGAGCCCTGCATGAGCAGGACGTCGCCGTCGCGCAAAGCCGTGTGCCGCACCCGGCTGCGGATACGCGCGCCCTGGCGCGATATGGCCAGCAGATTGATGCCGTAGCGTTCGCGCAGGTCGATGTCGCTGGCGCTACGGCCCAGCAAGCCGGATCCGGGCAGGATGACCAGCTCGATCAACTCGGCCTCATCCAGTTGGGCGGACCGCTTGTTTTTCTTTTTCTGCGCTTCTTCGTCATCCCCGGCCTCGCCGGCCGCTTCGTCGCCGGGGCTACTTTGATGGCGAGACGCGCCACCGCCGGACGCCGCACTGGCCTTGCTCCTTGCGTCGGCGTCATCCCCATCGGATGCTTCGTCCGCATCGGCATTCTGGTCCTTGTCTTCGTCCTCGTCCTGAGACTTGCCTTCACCAAACACCAGGCCCAGGCTATCCAGGGCGCTTGCCAGCGCTTCGGGGTCGGCTTCAATCAACACCAGATCGCCTTCACGCAAGACACCCGCGGTACGGGGCGCCGTCAGCCTGATCTCGTTCCGGACAAGACTGATGATTTGCGCATCAGCCCCTTCCAGTTCGCTTTCGGCCTCGTGCAGCGTCATGCCGATGGCCTTGGAATTGGCGGCGACACGCGCTTCAGTCAGGTAGGTTCCCGTATCGAATGACTCGGCACCGGAGCGTTCGCGCGCGGGAACAATGCGCCAGCCGATCAAGGTGATGAACAGGATACCGCCCACCGCCACCACCACGCCGACCGGCGTAAAGTCGAACATCTGGAAACCGCCCTCTCCAAGCTGTTCGCGAAAGCCCGACACAATCAGGTTGGACGGCGTCCCAATCAGCGTGGTCATGCCGCCCAGCATGGTTGCAAAGGACAAAGGCATCAGTATTTTGCCCGGCGCAATGCCCTGGCGCTGCGCGATTTGCATGGCGATGGGCATCAACAACGCCAGCGCGCCCACATTGTTCATGAAGCTGGACAACACGGCCGCCAAGCCCGTCAAAGCAAGAAGGGTGATGGTCGGACCCGCGTCGGTCGGCAGCACGCGCTGGGCCAATAGGTCGACCACGCCGGTATGCAGCAGGGCGCTGCTCAGGATAAGCACGCAGGCCACTGTGACGACAGCCGGATGCGAAAACCCCGCAAACGCTTCGTTGGCCGGAACCAGTCCGACGATGACGCTGGCCACCAGCGCGGCCGCCGCAACAATGTCATGCCGCCAGCGGCCATACAAGAACAAGCTCAGGGTCGCGGCCAGGATGGCCAATATCATCCATTGGGGCTGTGTCATTGCGTCAATACCATTCCGATAACAAGCCCCCCGGCCGTGGACAGCGGCTTGACCATGGAGACCAAAGCAAAAACTCCGATCGCCGCATCGGAGCGTCACCACTTTACAGAAACTGAGTGGCGCCCACAAGGTCGCGCCTGCATGGGCGCAGCACAGCCCCCGCCTTCAACCCCGGCAATATAAGCTGCGTCAGTTTGCGGAACATGGGCGCAATCTGGTCGTCGGGGACGGTGGCATAGCCCAGCAGCAGGCCGGGCGGGCCGACGCCGTCGGCGTAGTAGCGCGATAGCGCGCGCACATAGATTTCGGCCGAACGCGCCGCCAGCACGATGCCCACATCGTCGGTGCCGGGCGGCAAATGCATGACCAGGTGCATGCCGGCATCCTGGGTGGAAACGGGCCAGTCCGCGCCGAAAGCGTCCAGTATGGCGTCGCGCAACAGCGCCTGCCGGCGCGCATAGCACATGCGGGCACGGCGGATGTGGGCCGCATAGTGCCCTTCGCTGATGAAATCCGCCAACACGGCCTGCTCGATCTGCCGGCCATCGCGATACAGCTCGGTCAGGCCGGTGGAAAAATGCCCGGTCAGCGCTTTGGGCACCACCATATAGCCCAGGCGCAGGCTTGGAAAAAGCGTTTTCGAGAACGTGCCCAGATACAGGACGCGGTCGTTGTCGTCCAGGCCCTGCAAGGACGCAATGGGCCGCCCCCCGAACCGGAACTCGCTGTCGTAATCATCTTCGATGATCCAGGTGCCGTGCGTGTGGGCGTACTCCAGCAGCATGCGCCGGCGCGCCAGGCTCATGACCGTGCCCAGGGGGTATTGATGGGAAGGCGTCACGAAAATAAAGCGCGGCGGGTCTTCCATCTGACTTGCCGTAGGCGCCAGGCCTTCCTCATCCAGGTCGATGGGCACCGTGCGGATTCCGCAGGTGCGCAGCATATTGGCGGCCCCCCAGTAGGCCGGGTTTTCGATCCAGGCGGAGCAGCCGCTATCCCCCAGCAGATTGGCGATCAGGCTGATGGACTGATGGATGCCGCTGCTGAGCAGGACCTGGTCGGAGTCGCATCGCACGGAGCGCGCCAGGCGCAAGTGTTCGGACAGCGCCGTGCGTAAAGGCAGGTAGCCGGCGCCATAGGCATAGGTCAACAAGGCCGGATCGGGCTTGCGCCAGTGCCGGCGCAGCAAGCGCAGCCAGGTCCGGTGCGGAAACTGGGACACATCGGGCACACCGGGGACGAAGGCGCCCCACTGCTTGTCGGATGCCTGGGCATTGCGAATGATCTGCGTACCGCGGCGCGATAACACCAACTGGGGCTTTTCCGGGTCGCCGCCGTTGTCCGCGGCGACGGTTGCCGGCTCGCTGCGGGCGGGCATGGTATCCGACACATAGGTGCCGCTGCCGCTGCTGGTAACGATATAGCCCTCGGATTGCAACTGCTCGTAGGCCGCCAGGACGGTATTGCGCGACAGGCCCGTATCGCGCGCCAAGGCGCGGCTGGCGGTCAGTTTTGTGCCCGCGGCAATATCGCCTTGCAGAATCAAGTGGCGCAATACGTCGTAGACCTGGCGCGACAGGGATTGCCCGCCTTGACGTTCTATGGTCTGTAGCAGAAGATCGGAAAGCACGCCGTTTTCCCTGGAAGTGGACCCATCAATCAAACGCATAGTGGCTCTTTTCATAGTACCAGAACTGGATTACGTTATGGACAACAAAAAATAGACCCTCTCCGGGAGACAAGCATGACGCCGAGCAGCGCTGAAATCATTCAAGCCATTGAAGCGGTCGAGCCCTACATGATCCGGACCCTGTCGGATTTCGTGGCAGCGGAAAGCCCATCGGGCGCGGAAGAGCCCGCGGCGCGGTTTCTGGAAAGCGCGCTGGCCGAACTGGACCTGGATACAGAACGCATCATGCTGAATAACGATCAGTTGAAGGACCTGCCGCTGTTCGCCTGCCCGTATGCGCCCGACAATGGCCGCTACAACCTGCTGGCCCGGCATATGCCGCCCAACCCCACGGGCCGTTCAGTACTGTTCAATGGCCACCTTGACGTCGTGCCCACCGGCCCGGCCAGCATGTGGACGCACCCGCCGTTTTCCCCCATCGTCCTGGATGGTTGGCTCTATGGGCGCGGCAGCGGCGACATGAAGGCCGGCATTGTGTGCGCCATGGCGGCCTACAAGGCCTTGCGCGACATGGGCCTGCAACCGGCCGGCACGGTCGGCTTCAATGCGGTCCTGAATGAAGAAGACGGCGGCAACGGCACCCTGTCCACCCTCCATGCCCTGAAGAACGCAATTGCCAAGGCGCGGCTGACCGACTTCGAGGCCACCATCATTCCCGAGCCCTTTGCCGAAACCATGCTTTCAGGCCAAGTGGGTGTCTTCTGGATGTTTATTGAGCTGACCGGGCGGCCGGCGCACGTGGCCTACATGAATACGGGCGTCAACCCGATCGAAGCCGGCATCGCGGTCATGGCCGCCCTAAAGGAAATCGAGGCCGAATGGAATCGCCCGGAGAACCGCCACCCCTTGTTCAAGGATGCCGCGCATCCCATCAACTTCAACCTGGGGCGTATCGAAGGCGGCGAATGGAACTCGTCCGTGCCCTGCACCTGCACGCTGGGCACGCGCATCAGCTTCTATCCTGACATGGCGCCGGCCGAGGCCCAGCGCATCGTCAGCGAGTGCGTGCATGCCACCGTCAAGCGCCTGAACAGTTCGTTGTCGGTCAACATCCGCTACGAAGGCCAGTTCGCCCCCGGCTGCGATTTCGATCTTGACGCGCCGGCCATGCGCACCCTGGCGCTGGCACATAAAAAGATTACCGGCAAAGAGCCCGAGCAACTGGCGTGCACCGCGACAACCGATGCGCGCCACTTCCGCCTGATGACCGACATGCCCGTGACCTGCTACGGGCCCGAGGCACGCAATATCCATGGTATTGACGAATCCGTTTCACTGGCCAGCATGCAACGTGTGGCAGCCACCATGATGCAGTTCATGGTGGACTGGTGCGGGGTCGCGCCGGCCAGCCAGCGGTAACAACAACCACCCACAGGAGGCGACAAAATGAAAATCAAACACTGGCTCAAACTGACCGTCGGCGCCCTTGCCATGGCCCACGCGCTTGGCGCCGGGGCCCAAACACGGGGCGGGACACTCAGCATGATCGTGCAGCCCGAGCCGCCGATCATCGTCACCGCCATCAACCAGCAGGCGCCCACGCAGTTCGTGGCCGGGAAAATCTACGAAAGCCTGCTGACCTACAGCCACGACCTGAAGCCGCAGCCCGGCCTGGCCAAAAGCTGGGACATGAGCGCCGACGGCCTAACCTATACCTTTCACCTGAATGAAGGGGTGACCTGGCATGACGGCAAGCCATTCACGGCCGACGACGTGGTGTTCTCGATGGGCGACATGCTGCCCAAGACCCACGCGCGGGCCCGCGTCATCCTGAACAAATACCTGGAGTCGGTCAAGAAGGTCGACGACCTGACCGTCGAAATCAAGCTCAAGGCGTCCTTTCCCGCCTTCATCCTGATGTTCGAGCCCGGCTTCGCCCCCATGATGCCCAAGCACCTGTATGAAGGCACCGACTACCTGAAGAACCCGGCCAACCAGAATCCCGTGGGCACCGGCCCCTTCAAGTTCAAAGAATGGAAGCGCGGCGAATACATCAAGCTGGAGCGCAACCCCAACTACTGGAAGGAAGGCAAGCCTTATCTGGACGCGCTTATTTTCAACATCATCCCCGACTCCGCGTCGCGCGCCGTGGCCTTCGAGCAGGGCACGGTCAACGTCCTGCGCGGCGGCGATATCGACAACGTCGACGTCAAGCGCCTGCGCAGCCTGCCCGACGTGGAATACACCACCCAGGGCTGGGAAATGTTCTCGCCCCAGGCCTACCTGATCTTCAACATGCGCAAGCCGCCCTTCGACAACATCAAGGTGCGCCAGGCCGTCATGACGGCCCTGAACCGGCAGATGATCATCAACAACATCTTCTTTGGCCTGGGCAAGCTGTCCACCGGCCCGTTTGTCGCCACCGAGATGTTCTACGATGCAAACACGCCCGCCATCGAGTTCGACCTGAAGAAAGCCAAGGCGCTGATCAAGGAATCGGGCGTGAACCCCGCCGATCACACGATACGCATGCTGGCCTTTCCCTACGGATCTACCTGGGAGCGCCTGGACGAATACACCAAGCAGTCGCTGGAACAGCTGGGCTTCAAGGTCAATCTGGAATCGACCGACGCGGGCGGCTGGGCAAGCCGCACCGGCAATTGGGACTTCGACCTGACCACCACCTATGCCTATCAGTATGGCGATCCGGCGCTGGGTGTGGAGCGCCTGTATATCGAGGCCAACAACGTCAAGGGCTCGCCCTTTGCCAATGTGCAGGGCTATATCAATCCCGAGCTCGACAAGGCATGGACGGCCGCGGCATCCGAGGTCGACCCCGCCAAGCGCCAGGAACTGTACACCCAGATCCAGACCAAGCTGGTCGAAGACATGGGCAACGGCTTTCTGGTCGACATGGAATTCCCCACGCTGTATCGCAAGAACATCAAGAATCTGGTCAAGACGGCCATCGGCCTGAACGATACTTTTGACGACGTGTATATCGAGAAGTAATCCACACCGAATCCGGATCGCCTTATGAAATTCGCCCTCTTCCTCGCATCACGCCTTGGTAAAGCCGTCTTCGTGGTTTTAGGGGTGGTGGTTGTCAATTTCTTCTTGATCCGGCTGGCCCCCGGGGACCCCGCGGCGGTCCTGGCGGGCCAGGCCGGCGCAGGCGACCCGGCCTACCTGGCGCAGCTGCGCGAGTCCTTCGGGCTGGACAAGCCCCTGCTCACCCAGCTGTACCTGTATCTGAAGGACGTGGTCCAGCTCGACCTGGGGTTTTCCTACCGCAATCACGTCCCGGTCCTCGACCTTATCCTTGAACGCCTGCCGGCCACATTGCTGTTGATGTCGTCCGCCTTCGTGTTCTCGATCATCGCAGGCGTGCTGCTGGGCGTCTTTGCCGCCAAAGCGCGCTACAACAACCGCCGGCAATGGCTGGACAGCACGGTCATGACCGGCGCGCTGATCCTGTATGCCACGCCGCTTTTCTGGCTGTCGCTCATGGGCATCCTGCTGTTTTCCGTGGTGCTGGGCTGGCTGCCGGCGTTCGGCATGGAAACGGTGGGTTCCAGCCTGACCGGCCTGGCGCGGGCGCGCGACATTGCCACCCACCTGGTGCTGCCCACCATTACGCTGGGCTGCTTTTTCATGGCCTTCTATGTCCGGCTGACGCGGGCCTCGATGCTGGAAGTGATCGGCATGGACTTCGTCAAGACCGCCCGGGCAAAAGGCGTTCCCCCTGAAAAAGTGGTGCGCGTCCATGTGCTGCGGAACGCCTTGCTGCCCGTGATCACGTTCGCCGGCATACAACTGGGCCAGATGGCGGGCGGCGCCGTGCTGACGGAAACCGTCTTTGCCTGGCCCGGCATCGGACGCCTGATGCTCGATGCCTTGCTGCAGCGCGACTATCAATTGCTGCTGGGCATCTTTCTTGTCACGTCCGTCATGGTCGTGGTCTTCAACCTGATCACCGATATTATCTACCGCTACGTTGATCCCCGGATCGCAGCGGGCGCGCAGGCACAGGGGGCATGATGAAAGGCTTGATGCAACGCTATATGCAAAACCGGGGGGCCATCTTCGGCCTCGCCATCATCATCCTGGTCGCCATCCTGGCGCTGGCCGCCCCCCTGCTGTACGACACCTCGCCGTGGATGATGGTGGCGGCGCCCCTGATCCCGCCCTTTACCGACGCGGCTTATCCGTTCGGCACCGACATGCTGGGCCGCGACATCACCGCCGGCCTGGTCTGGGGCGCCCGGGTGTCGCTCATGATCGGCCTGGTTTCCACGATTGTGGCGCTGATCTTCGGGATTCTGGTGGGGGCGCTGGCGGGCTTTTACGGCGGCGTCATCGACGACATCCTGATGCGCTTCACCGAATTTTTCCAGACCATTCCGCAACTGGCGCTGGCGGTCGTGATCGTCGCCGTGCTCAGCCCCTCTATCTATTCCATCATGGGGGCGATCATGGCCGTGTCGTGGCCGCCGGCGGCGCGGCTGGTGCGCTCCGAATTCATGACGCTCAAGCAGCGCGAGTTTGTGCAGGCGGCCATCGTCATCGGCCAGAAACCCATGCGCATCGTGTGGTCGCAAATACTGCCCAACGCCATGTCGCCCATTATTGTGTCGGCCTCTTTCATGGTGGCCACGGCGATTCTGACCGAATCGGCGCTGTCCTTCCTGGGCCTGGGCGACCGCAACCTGATGAGCTGGGGTTTCATGATAGGCGCTTCGCGCACCATGATACGCGAGGCCTGGTGGATGAGTGTGTGGCCCGGCATCGCCATCCTGTTGACGGTGCTGGCCATCAACCTGATGGGCGAAGGGCTGAACGACGCGCTCAACCCGCAACTACGCAAACGCGGCGAATAAAGGGCAGGGCATGAACGACACGTCTTCTTTGCTTTCCGTACGCAACCTGACCATTCCCCTGCCGCCTGGCAGCGACCGGCCCTATGCGGTGCAGGATATTTCTTTCGATATCCATGCGGGGGAAATCCTGTGCATTGTGGGCGAATCCGGTTCGGGCAAATCCATGAGCGCCAACGCCATCATGGGGCTGCTGCCCGAATACCTGAAACCGGTGAACGGCCAGATCATGTTCCGCGGCAACGACCTGCTGCAGCAGGCCGAGCCTGTGCTGCAGGGTATACGCGGCAAGGATATCTCCATGATATTCCAGGAGCCGCTGTCGGCGCTGAACCCGCTCATGACGGTGGGCCGGCAGGTGGCCGAGGTCATGCAGGTGCATCACGCGTATCCGGGCGAGCAGCGCCGCAAGCGGGTCATCGATCTGTTCAACTTCGTGGGCCTGCCCGACCCCGAAACACTGTATGACGTGCATCCGTTCCGGCTTTCAGGCGGCCAGCGCCAGCGCGTCATGATCGCCATTGCCCTGGCGATGGAACCGGCCTTGCTGATTGCCGACGAGCCGACCACCGCGCTGGACGTGACCACCCAGGCGCAGATCCTGAACCTGATTGCGCGCATCCAGAAAGAGAAAGGCATGGGTGTGATGTTCGTGACCCACGACTTCGGGGTGGTCGCCGAGATCGCCCACCGCGTGGCGGTGATGGAAAAAGGCATATTGGTGGAACAGGGCCCGGCGCAGCAGGTGCTGAACGCGCCGCAACACCCCTACACACAGCGCCTGATCGCCGCGGTGCCGCGCCGGCGCTTCGACGAAAGCACGACAGCCGCCAACACGCCGCCATTGCTCGAGATCCGGAGCCTGAAAAAAACCTACACCCTGGGCGGCGGCTTGCTGAGTCCCAGGCGCCACATCCATGCGGTCGACGACGTCAGCTTCACGGTGCGCAGCGGCGAAACCCTGGGCATTGTGGGCGAGTCGGGATCGGGAAAATCCACCATAGGCAAGTGCCTCTTGAAGCTGATCGGCGTAGAAGGCGGCCAGATGCTGTTCAAAGGCGAAGACATCGCCCCCTTGACCGAGAGCCAGTTTCGCCCAAAGCGGCATCACATCCAGATGATCTTCCAGGACCCCTTTGCTTCCTTGAATCCTCGGCACACTATCGGCAAGTCGATTTCCGACGGCCCCGTCGCGCACGGCAAGCGCCGCAGCGTGGCCGACCAGCGTACGCGCGAGCTGCTGGAACTGGTCGGGCTGGATGCCTCGTCCTTCGACCGCTACCCCAACCAGTTTTCCGGCGGCCAGCGCCAGCGCGTGGGCATCGCGCGCGCCCTGGCCATGGAACCGCAGGTGCTGGTGGCCGATGAATCGGTGTCCGCGCTTGACGTTTCAGTCCAGGCACAAGTGCTTGAGCTATTGCAAACGCTGCAGGCCAAGCTGCGGATTGCCCTGATTTTCATTACCCACGACCTGCGGGTAGCCGCGCAGATCTGCAACCACGTGGTGGTGATGCACCAGGGGAAAGTCGTGGAGTACGGCAGCCCGTCGCAGATTTTCGAGGCCCCGCAAACGCCCTATACGCAAAGCCTGGTCGCCGCCGTCCCCGGCAAAGACTGGCATCCCCCCCATACCGGCGCCCAGACGCCCCGGCACTGAATGGACTATTCACAAGGAACGTCATGAATCGCGCACAAGCCATCCCCACCGTCCAGATCGACAACCCGCGTGTCACCGTCACGGAGTGGCGTTTTCCCCCGGGGGCGGAAACCGGCTGGCATGAGCACGGCGTGGATTACGTGGTTGTGCCCATGACAACCGGCCCCCTGCTGCTTGAAACGGAACAAGGGCCGGTCACCAGCCAGCTCGTTGCGGGGGTTTCGTACAGCCGCAACGCCGGGGTCAAGCATAACGTCGTCAATCCGGGCGATACGGAATTCGTATTCGTGGAAATCGAAATCAAGTAAGACGCGCCGCGCCTGGCATGGCATTGACTCAGGAATACCATGAAAGCCTTTTTTGCCTCTGAACAACTATTGCACCAGCCGCTGCAGTTCATGCGGGCGGGCCGTATCTGCGCCCCCACCGACGTGCCCGCGCGGGCCACAACGCTGAATGAGGCGCTGGCGGCGAAAGGGATCAGCAGCCAGGTTCCGCCCGATTACGCGCTGAACCTGCCCGCGGTGCACAGCCTGCCCTACCTGACCTTCCTGAAGGACGGTTTTCAACGCTGGCAGGCGCTGGCGCAAACCGGCCTGCAGCCAGGCCCCGAGATCCTGCCGAACATGGCGCCGTATTACAACGGCCGAACCGACCTGGACCAGCGCGCCGAGTGCCCCTCGCCTTCGATCATTGCGCAGGCCAGCTGGTATCTGGGCGATCTGGCCTGCCCGGTCGGCCCGCACACCTGGACGGCGGCGCTGCGGTCAGCGCACTCGGCGATTGCGGCCGCTGAAAGCGTTTGCGCATCCGGCGGCATGGCCTATGCCTTGTGCAGGCCATCCGGGCATCATGCCCACCGCGACCGCGCCAGCGGATTCTGCTATTTGAACAACAGCGCCATGGCGGCCCAGCGCCTGCGCGATACCTACGCTTCGGTCCTGCTGCTCGATGTCGACGCACACCACGGCGACGGCTCGCAGAACATCTTCTACCATCGCGCCGACGTCATGACGGTCTCGCTTCATGCGGATCCGGCCAGCTATTTTCCGTTCTACACGGGGTACCCGCATGAGCACGGGCACGGCAGCGGCCACGGCTATAACCTGAACCTGCCGCTGCCCCATGGAGCCGGCAACGATGTCTTCCTGGACGCGCTGGACAAGGCCTTGATGAGCATCCGCGACTTCCGACCCCAGGCGCTGGTCCTGGCATTGGGCTTCGATGGCTACAAGGACGATCCCATCAGCGTCCTGCGGTTGGAGCTCGATGTCTACCGCCAGTTGGGCGAGCGCATCGGCGCCCTGGGACTGCCCACCGTCATCGTCCAGGAGGGCGGCTACATGCTGGACAGCATCGGCCAGGCCCTGGACTTTTTTCTTCAAGGGGTGCAGCACACCTCATCGGAATAATACGGCGCCATGAGCTCGATCCCGTCAAGCCGCCGATTCACCCTGGGTCCGCAACAGGCGGGCATTCTGCTGTTCTTTTGCGGCCTGGTGACGTTTGCCTTCTTCGATGCTTCGTCCAAGTACCTGCTGCAGACCTATCCCGCCCCGTTCCTGAACATCATGCGCTACTCCACCGTGGCCGTGGTGGGGATCATCATGCTGGTCCGCTACGGCCATACCATGCCGCGCGAGCCGGCACACCGCTGGCAACTGCTGCTGCGCGGCGTCGCCCTGGGCACGGTGGGCACTTGCTTCATGACGGCTTTGCAATGGATGCCGCTGGCCGAAGCCACGGCCATTTATTTCACCTCGCCGCTGATTGTGGTGGCGCTGTCGCCCTGGCTGCTGAGCGAGCGCTTGACGCGCGCGAAATGGGTGGCGGTGGTGACCGGCTTTGCCGGCATGCTGCTGATCGTGCGGCCCGGCAACGAGCTGCCTTGGCTCGGCACCCTGCTGATGGTGGTGTCGGCGGTCAGCTTCGCCTTGTTCCAGCTGTTGACGCGCCGTTTGAGCAGCCGCGTGCCCAATCACATCCAGTACGCCTATACCGCCTTCATCTGCTTCATTATCACAGCGCTGCCGGCGCCTTTCTTCCTGCCCGACCCCTGGCCCGGGGCGCTGGACTTGCTGTTTATCGTGAGCCTGGGGCTATGCAATGCCACGGGACAGCTGCTGCTGATCGCCGCCTTCCAGCGTGTCGCCGCTTCGACCCTGGCGCCGTTCAATTATTGCCAGTTGCTGATGGCGGTGGCGTTCAGCATGTTCTGGTTCCAGCAAACGCCCGATCTGCCGGCCCTGGCCGGCATTGCCCTGATCATCGCGGCGGGTGTTTTCCTGGCCACGCGCCCTTCAGGCCCGCCCAACCAGGCATGATCAATAGCCCAGGTCGCGGCTCACCATGCCTGTCAGCGCCTCCCCTTTCAGGAAGCCCCTGATTTTGGCCGCGATCTGACTGATGGTTTCATCGCGCAGGCTGGCCGCCGCCACATGCGGCGTGACCGTAATGCCTGGATGCGCCCAGAACGGATGATCGGACGGCAGGGGTTCCTGCGCGAACACGTCCAGGGTCGCCCCCTTGATATGCCCCGAGGCCATCATGCCCAACAGGTCGTCCTCGACCAGGTGCTCGCCCCGGCCCACATTGATGATGTAGGCATCGGGAAGCAGTTGCTGCAAGGTATCGCGGCACAGTATGCCCCGGGTTTCGGGCGTCAGCGGCAAGGTATTCACCAGCACACGGGTGCGTGCCAGAAAAGCGGGCAGCTCGGCCGGAGACGCAAACCTTTGCACGCCCGGCATATCTTTGCCGCGGCGGGACCAGCCCGCCACGGGATATTCCAGCGCCGCCAGTGTCTGGGCCACCCTTGCCCCCATCAGGCCGGTACCCATGACCCCCACTGGCCACTGCGCACGCTGGATATCAGGCAAGGGCGCCCATTCCCGCTGTTGCTGCAGCGTCTGGTATTGCTCGAATCCGCGGGACGCGCGCAATAGTGCGTGGGCAACATATTCAGCCATCTGCACGCCCATGCCGGCATCTTCCAGACGGACAATGGGCAGATCGGCGCGCAAGCCGGGCAGGCGCAGCAGGGCATCGACGCCCGCCCCCAGGTTGAACACCCCCTTAAGCCGGGTCTCGCGCATGAACAGGGTTTCGGGCGGATTCCACACGACCGCCAATTGGGCATCGACCGCCGGCCCGTTATCATCCCAGTTCACGATGCGCACATCGGGCAGTTCGCGCTGCAGCGGCACGATCCAGTCCTGCGGTTCGGCATTGTGGTCAGAGGCAAAAATCACATTTATCATCAAGTTTCCTGCAAAAGCTGTTGCGCCTTGCGGCGTATGCCCGACAAGGTTCCGCCCGGCGCGATACCGTCGGCATCGTATCGGATTTCAATCAGGCCGGGCAAGGTCTGCCTACGGCTGGCCGGCGCCGCTGCGGTCATGGTTCTGTTCAAGACGCCGGAACTGCAGGGCAACCTGCAGTTCCAGGCGTAACGGCCCATCGTCAAGGCTGCGGCCCAGTAGCGCCTGAAGGCGGTCGATACGGTAGCGCAGCGTATTGATATGCACGTCCAGCTGTTCGGCGGCCTTGGCCAATTGAAACCCCGTGCTGCTCAATGCGTCCAGCGTCTGCAGCAGTTGTTCGTTCTTCTGCGCGGCCAGCAGCGGTCCGATGCGCTGCTCGATGAACAGCCGCCTGGCTTCCGCATCGCCCATCAGCGCGCGCGGGAACAGCACGCGCTCGAAGGTCACGACTTCGCCCCACTGTAAATGCGCCTGCAGGTCGCGCACGTCGCGCCCCCCCTTGGCAACGCCCTCGACCCCATGGACGGGCCGGCTGACCGCCAGCGCCGCCTGCCGGCCCACGCCCAGGCTGCGCCAGAATCTGTTTAGCGGTAGCGAAACAGGGAGAAGAAAGTAGATCTGGCTGGCGGTCATGAACACCAGCGGGGTGGCCGAACAGGCTTTCAATGCCGTGTATGCGCGCGTTTTCCACTGCTCCAGCCGTTCCAGGCACTGGGGCGAGGCGGGGCTGCCTGTCTTCGGCTGCAGCAAGGCGACGTGGTAGCTTGCGTAGGGGTCCCAGCCCGCAATGCGCGCACGCTCGAGCGAGGACTCGCTGGCCAGGAAACTGCCGTCCAGCAGCGACTCCAGCAAAGCATAGCCTAGCTGCTCTTCGCGCTGGCGCAGCGCATCCGTGTGCACAATGTGCAGCGCCGCCACCACAGCGGCATGCTCAATGGCGCGATGGTCCAGGTCGGTAAAGGCGGTATCGTGCTCATCCATCCACACCAGCGCCCGCTGACTGCCGTGCACCTGCACCGCGCAGCCCAGCCGGGCCGGATGCGATGGGCGCTCGAGCGGCGGCGCCACGAACGACACGCCGCTGGACCGGATGGCCGTGCCGGCCTGCTCGCGCCAACGCCCGAAATAAGCCGACTCGCGCTGCTGCCGGCCTTCTGTCATGCTGTTTGCCCCCAGCAGCAAGCCGTCATTGCCGATAAAACAGGTGTCCCGATCCAGTTTGTCGGCCATCAGCCTGGCCAGGCTTTCAAGGTTGCCGCTGGACGCCGCGGCCACGGTCAGTGCCCGGTGGATAAGGTCCGAGCGCGCCAGCAGAGCATGCTGATGCTGAATGATGCGGCTATGGATTTCTTCGGTGACGCGGCTGAACGGAATGTCCCATGGCAATTCGAGCAGCGGCAGCCCGACGCGATCCGCCTCTTGGCGCGCCGAGTCGGAAAAATGCGGCAAGAAGCGCGGAACCGCCAGCACAATGCCGGCCAGCTTGTGTTCATGCAATGTGCGTATCAGCCCCTGCTGAGCCGATGCTTCCTTGGGCCAGTGGTAGCCCGTCATCAACAACAGGTGGCCGGGCTGCACCCATCCGACAATATCCGGGTGATCCACAATATGCACCCAGACCACCTGATTGGCGAGTCCGGCCCGGCCCGCCACCACCTGGGCCTGGTCCAGAACCGTATTGTTGATAACCGATAAGATGTCCATGCCCATTGCCCAGGTCAGTTCGTATGAGCGTACCTGAAAATCAACCCGGAACCCAAGCAGGCATGCAGGCCGGTCTACTGAACCGCGCGCGCCAGCGCCTGATCAAGGATGTCCAGGGCCTGTTGCGCCTCTTCGGCCGTGGTGGTCAGCGGCGCCAGCAGACGCACCGTATTCTTGTAGAAGCCGCATTTAATCACCAACAGCCCCAGTTCGCGCGCATGGTCGATCACGCGCTGCCCAATCTCGGCATCGGGCTGGAAAGGGTCACCGTTCTTGACGAACTCCATCGCCAGCATCGGCCCTATGCCCCGCAGCTGGCCAATTTGGCTGTACTTGCCCGCCAGCCTGTCCAGGCCCGCGCGCAGTTGCTCGCCCAGCCGTAGCGACTGCCCCAGCAGATCGCCCTGCTCGAACAGATCCAGCACAGCCAGCGCGGCCGCGCAGGCCAGCGCATTGCCGCCATAGGTGCCGCCCAGCCCGCCCGGCGCGGGGGCATCCATGACGTCGGCACGTCCCACGACTCCCGAAAGCGGCAAGCCGCCCGCCAGGCTTTTTGCCACGGTCACCAAGTCGGGCTGAATCCCGCTGTGCTCGAAGCCGAACAGCTTGCCCGTGCGGCCGAAACCCGTTTGTATCTCGTCGCAGATCAACAAAATGCCATGCTTTTCAGTCAGCGCGCGCAGCTTGCGCAGGAAGTCGGAACCCGCATACAGGAAACCGCCATCCCCCTGCACCGGCTCAATCAGGACGGCGGCCACCCGGCTGGGCGCCACCGTGGTCGCCAAGAGGTTGTCCAGTTCGCGCATCGCGGCGTCCGCATCGATGCCCCGATATGCGTCGGGATAAATCGTGTGATGAACGTCGCCGGCGAACGGCCCGAAGTTCTGCTTGTAGGGTTCGCTCATGCCTGTCAGCGTCATCCCCAGCAAAGTGCGGCCATGAAAGCCGCCGCGAAAGGCGATGATCCCGGGCGCATTGCGATAGGCCCGGGCGATCTTGACGGCATTTTCAACCGCTTCGGCGCCGGTCGTCAGAAACACCGATTTGTAGTCGCGCCCCTGCCCCACCAGCCCATTCAGGCGCCGGGCCAGGTCGATATAGACATCGTACGCCCCCACCTGGAACGCCATATGCGTGACCCTGTCCAGCTGGCGCTTCACCGCCTCGACCACCGCGGGGTGGTTGTGGCCCACGTTCAGGACGCCGATGCCGCCGACGAAATCAAGATACTCGCGGCCATCCGTGGTCCAGACCCGGGACCCCTGCGCACGGTCGACAAAAATAGGGTGCGCCGTCACGACGCCGCGCGGCACATTGGCCTGGCGCAATGCTGCAAGATCGTCGATATTTGCCGGAACTGCCGCCATGTTCGCCTCCTGAGTAGCATGCAACATGTTTCATGTTAGTGAGGCAGCATCCCGCAAGATATGGATTTAATCAACAATTAATTTTGATTTTTTCCTCTATTTTTTGTGTTGAACATCCACTCAAGACGCTTGCCATCCCGTGATACCCCACGTGGCGACGGCACATCATGCCTGGCGGTCATATTTCCACGGTAAGCTATCGGACTGACTCATTACCGCTCCAAGCCGCCATGACCAAGCCTGCCGACGCCCATCTGATCGAAACCCTGATCCACAGCGAAACGCTGCTGGACGGCGGGTTCCTGAAAGCCCGCCGCGATACGGTGCGCCTGCCCGACGGACGCAGCGCGGGGCGCGAATACATCATTCATCCGGGCGCGGTGGTGATCATTCCGTTGCTGGACGACGATCACGTCATTCTGGAACGCCAGTTCCGTTACCCAGTGGACCGTGTGATGCTGGAATTTCCGGCAGGCAAACTGGATCCGGGCGAAGACCCGCTGGTCTGCGCCAAGCGCGAGCTGCAGGAAGAAACTGGTTATGTGGCCGGGCGATGGGCCTACGCAGGCGCCATGCATCTGGCCATTGCCTATTCCACCGAGATCATCCATATTTTCTTCGCACGCGATCTTCAGGCCGGCCCGGCCAGGCTCGACAGCGATGAATTCCTTGAGGTGCGCACAGAAACGGTGGAGGACCTTGCGGAAGCCTGCCGTGACGGCGGCGTGACCGACGCCAAGACGCTGACCTGCATGCTATGGCTGCAAAACGCCCGCTCGGGGGCCTGGGCGCTGGACTGGCAAAGCTAAGCCCCAGGGCCTAGCGGCCCGCTACCGCCACCACAGCCAGTACGCTGGCGACGACGGCGATGGCGGTTGAACAGTAGACCAGGCGCCTGAGCACGATGATTTCCTGCTGCAGCCTGGCAGCGGCCGCATCGATGCTTTCCATGGTGCCTTTCCACTGCGTGGCCAGGCCTTTTACCGATTCGGCGTTCTGCGTGACCGCCGTCTGGAGCTCGCGGATTTGCTGCGGAACGACCTCGTCAAGCTTGCCATTGGCCGGCCTGGAGGTAAACATGGGCACGGCCGCCGTCACAACCTGCGTAATGTAGGGAAGCGCGATTTTCAGCGCCGGAAGAAAAACCGCCATGGTATTGCCTTTGCAAAGTCATAAGCTGGAATCCAGTCTATCATTTGATAACGGATACGCGATACCCTGTAGCTACCTGATTCTATGCTTATATCTATGCGCCATCATCCGGGGCAACCCGACTCTCGTTCCCGCAACACGCTGCTACCGCGCTTCTTTCCCTGCGCCGTCCTGGTTTGCGCCATGCCGGTCTTGTCGGCACAGGCACAGGCGCAGGCCCCGGCCGCCACGCCAGGCCAGAGCGTCGATACGCTGACGCCGGTGGTGGTGACCAGCACGCAGATCGAACGGCCGGTGTTCGAGGTGCCCGCATCGGTCGACCTGCTGGATGGCGAGCTGATGCGCGCCAACCAGATGCAGGTCAACCTGTCGGAGAGCCTGGAACGCGTACCCGGCCTGCTTATCCAGAACCGCCAGAATTATGCGCAAGATCTGCAGGTATCCATACGGGGCTTTGGTTCGCGCTCGACCTTTGGCGTGCGCGGCATACGGTTGTATGTGGATGGCATACCCGCCACCATGCCCGACGGCCAGGGCCAGACATCGAACATCGACATTGCGTCGATCGATCGGGTCGAGGTGCTGCGCGGGCCGTTCTCGGCCTTGTATGGCAATTCATCGGGCGGCGTGATCCAGGCCTTTACCGAAGAGGGCAGCGGCCCGCCAACCATAACGGGCAGCCTGGCCACGGGCAGCAACAGTCAGTGGCGCTATGGCCTGAAGGCCAGCGGGTCGGCGGACGCGCTGGATTATCTGTTAAGTACCAGCCGCTACACCACCGAAGGCTATCGCGACCATAGCGGCGCCCGCAAGAACCTGGCCAACGCCAAACTGGGGCTGCAGCTCGACGATGACAGCAAGCTTACCCTGATCATGAACAGTGTGGACGTCAAGGCCGACGATCCGCAAGGCCTGAACCACGAGGAATTCATGGACAGTCCGCGCAATGCTGCACCCAACGCCTTGCTCTTCAACACGCGCAAGACGGTCAAGCAAACCCAGGGCGGACTGGTCTACGAACGCCGCGTGGATGTAAACAATACGCTGCGCCTGATGACTTATTACGGCCAGCGCAAGACGGAGCAATTCCAGGCCATCCCCGTTGCCGCACAGCAAGCGCCCAGCCATTCGGGCGGGGTGATCGGCCTTGACCGCGACTATGGCGGCGTGGACGCCCGCTGGACCTCGCGCCTGGACCTGGCCGGCCGGCCCCTGACACTGATCGGCGGCGTGGCCTACGACACGCTGACCGAGGACCGGCGCGGTTATGAAAACTTTATCGGCGCCCAGTTGGGCGTCCAGGGCGAACTGCGCCGCAAGGAAAAGAACAAGATATGGAACATCGATCCGTACCTGCAGGCCTCGTGGGACTTTGCGGAACGCTGGACGCTGGACGCGGGCGTGCGCTACAGCACCGTGCGCTTCGATTCGGACGATCGCTACATCACGGCCGGCAATGGCGACGACAGCGGCTCGGCCCGGTACAACAAGGTCTTGCCCATGGCGGCGCTGCGTTACCAGGCCACCGACGACCTGAACCTTTACGCTACCGTGGGGCGCGGATTTGAAACACCCACGTTCAACGAACTCTCGTATCGGACCGACGGCCTTGCGGGCCTGAACTTTGCCCTGCAGCCGTCAACGAACACCAGCGTCGAAGTGGGCGCCAAGGCACGCTTGGGCGGGGGCCTGCTGACAGCGGCTTTGTTCCAGACCCGTACCGACGACGAAATCGTGGCGGCCGACGCCGACGGCGGCCGCACAACCTACCGCAACGCCGGGCGCACGCGCCGCAACGGCTTCGAGCTGAGCTGGTCGGGCAAGGTGGCGCGGGACTGGCATGGGCACCTGGCCTATACCTGGCTGGACGCGACCTACCGTGACAGCTTCTATGCAGGCGCGCAAGCGCCCGCCAACCTGATACCCGCCGGCAACCGCATTCCCGGCATTGCGCGGCAATCGCTGTTTGCCGCGCTGGCCTGGGCGCCGCCCCAAGGCTGGCGCGCGGGCATCGAGGGCCGCTACCTTAGCAAGATCCAGGTCAACGATGCCAATAGCGAAGCGGCGCCAAGCTACTTTACCGCCGCCATCCATGCCGGCTATCTGTGGCACTGGCAGGGCTGGACGCTGGACGCCTTTGCCCGCCTCGACAATGCGCTGGATCGCCACTATGCCGGCTCAACCATCATTAATGCGGGTTTCGGCCGCTACTACGAGCCCGCCCCCGGCCGCAACTGGACGGCCGGGGTAAACATGTCGTATCAGTTTTGAGCCAGGGCCGTTTCCAGCGGCATGCGGGCCAGCACCTGGTAGTACGACCCGCTATCGGTCGGCTGTGAGGCCACCAGCACACACTGCGCCGGCGTCCAGGCCAAAGGGGCCCGCCGCAACACGGCCGGGTCGCCCGGCTGGGCCTTGCGCAACAAGGACACATGCGGCCTGAAGGCACTTTGCGGACGCGGCCAGCCCATGGCCTCCAGGCGGGACCACAAACTGTCGTGCAGTTGGTCCAGCCAAGCCAGGCGGTCGGTGTCGTCCGTGCCCGGGCCGGCCCAGACGATGCGCGGCCCGGCAAAGCGCCCGAAGCGCTGCAGCACAATCGGCCCCACCGGCGCCGGCCAGGACGGCGCCGCCTGGACCAGGGCATCGACCCGGCCGGCGGGCGTGCTGCCCAGAAACGCCAGGGTCAGGTGCAGGGTATCGGCCCGCATGATGCGCCCGCCGAACGCAGCCTGGGCATCGTGGGCCCAGGCCATGATGCGGGCCGCGTCATCCCCGGAAGGCCACAAGCCAAAAAAAATCCGCAAGGGCGGCCTGGGCTGTGCCGCGTTGCTGGCAATGGATGGCATATGCATACGGACTCCGCTGCGCATGAAAAGCGCGATGCCTAAGCTTATATCGGATTCACGGCGTATGTTTGACGGACAAAACACGACTTGGCTATGATCGTTTGCCTACGGACTTCCCTATGGAGCGCAACGCTGTGAAACCCCAATCGCTGGAAATGATCACCAAGCTTATCGGTTTCGATACCGTTTCGCGCAACTCCAATCTCGAACTGATCCATTATGTTCGCGACTACCTGGCCGGACACGGCATCGCCAGCCACCTGGTGGCCAACGAAGACCAGACCAAGGCCAATCTGTTTGCCACCGTCGGCCCCGATGTGGAAGGCGGCATCGTGCTGTCGGGGCACACCGACGTGGTTCCGGTCGATGGCCAGCCCTGGGACACCGACCCGTTTACCGTCGTGCAGAAAGACGGCCGGCTGTATGGCCGCGGCACCTGCGACATGAAGGCCTTTTCAGCGGTCGCGCTGGCCATGGTGCCCGACATGCTGAAGAAAGGCCTGAAGCGGCCCATTCATTTCGCCTTGAGCTATGACGAAGAAATCGGCTGCTTCGGCGCGCCGTCCATGATCGACAGGCTGGTCACCGATATTGCCAGGCCCAGCGCCGTCATCGTGGGCGAGCCCACCAGCATGCGGCCCATCGTGGCCCATAAGGGCATCGCCGCGCTGCGCACCACCGTGATCGGCCACGAAGCGCATTCCAGCCAAGTGCAGCGGGGCGTCAGCGCGGTCATGACCGCCGCCCGCCTGATCACCTTCATTGACGGCATGATGGCCGAGAACAAGGCGGCCGCCGACCCCGAATGCCGTTTCGAACCGCCCTACACCACGCTGCATGTCGGCGTCGTGCACGGAGGCACCGCCGTGAACATCATTTCGCGCGAATGCACGTTCACCTGGGATATCCGGACCCTGCCCGGCGACAACTGGCGCCGCTACCTGGATCGTTTCCAGGAATACGCCGACAGCCTGCTGCCGGCCATGCAGGCTGTCGCCCCCGAGGCCCGCATCCGCACCGAGATTCTGGCCGATGCGCCGCCGCTGCAAGACCGGGGGGGCGCCGCGCAGCATCTGGTGTTCGGCCTGTGCGGGCACGCGCACGCCGGCGTGGCCCCTTATGCGGCCGAGGCCGGGCAGTTTCAAGAGCGCGGCTTCTCGGTCGTGCTGTGCGGGCCGGGCTCCATAGACCAGGCGCATCAGCCCAACGAATACATCGACATCGCCCAAGTCGCGGCCTGTGAAGACTTTATGGAAAAGCTGACCGATCAACTGGCCGGCGCCTAAGCCGCGCTCTTCTTGCGCAAACCGCCAGACGATGGCGGCGCAAAGGGACGGCCGGCCAAGACCGCTCCTTTGCCATTGTTTAACTTTTTGATACCAAAATCGCCGCCCCACACTGGACGCCCGGCCTGGCCGTCCCTATTATCTACAAGAGTCCGCCCTGGCAGAGTCCGCCCTGGCGGGCTTCTGGCCAGCAATGTGCGTTTTCCGGTTTATTGCGCGCACTCCACCTTTATAAGGATACAAATCGCCATGGGTATCATCAGCATGATCGTAGTGGGCTTTATCGTGGGTCTGCTTGCACGGGCCATCATGCCCGGGGAGCAAAAGCTTGGCATCATCATGACCATTATTCTGGGCATCGTGGGCGCGGTGGTGGCCGGTTACCTGGGTGGCGCACTGGGGCTGTATCAACCCGGCGAAGGCGCCGGCTGGATAGGCTCCATCATCGGCGCCATTATTGTCCTGTTCATTTACGGCCTGATCGTCAAGAAGCGGGCCTAGTGCTTTGAGCATGGCTTGCCGGACGACAGTCCGCCGGGCCATGCCGTTGTTGAAAAGGCGCCCCCTGTGCATCAGAGCGCCAATACGCCACCATAAGCCAAGCGCGCTCTTCACGGCGCGCTTGGCTATTTCATTTTCCGCTCGATGCCGCCCCTGGCCTGACACCGCTTATCTGCCACAGGGATGAGCGGAGCGCCGTGCCCCGCAACGCGTTGCCCTGGGCGAACAGTCCGGTGTCTGGCAGCGCATAAATTGATCCAGATTATGGAATTTTTATCAAACCATAAACGATCACGCACGCTTCATTAATACGTAAAAAAAGCATAATGTCCATCTATATCATGGCATGAAGACATCTATAGCGGCTTATAATGGGCAGGCTATTATTCCAATATATAGACTCATTACCGTTTTCAGCTATCCAAATGATGCACACCCTCAGGGCGCTTGGCTACCCGGATTACCGTATCTTTCTGGCCGGCCAGGGCGCCGCCCTCATTGGTATCTGGTGCCAGCGTATTGCACTTGTCTGGCTGGTGTACAGCACAACCGGTTCGCCGCTATTACTTGGCCTGGTCGCTTTTGCCGGTGAGATCCCGTTTTTGATCCTATCTCCGATGGGCGGAGTCATCGCCGACAGGCTGGATCAGCGCAAGGCATTGATCATCATTGAAACGATCGCAGCCATACAAGCATTCATCCTGGCCGCCCTGGTATGGACGGGCACCGCGTCCATGCCCCTTATCCTGTTTCTGACCATGATATTGGGCACCTGCCAGGCGTTGGATATGCCGCTGCGGCAGACCATGTTTCCCAAGATGATCAGCAATCCGCAAGACATGCCCAATGCCGTTGCCCTGATGGCCTTCATGAACAACGCCGGGAGGCTGATCGGCCCGATCATCGCCGGATTCCTGATTTCGGCTTTTGGCGAGCAATTGTGCTTTGTCTTGAGCGGCACCGGCTATCTGCTGGTCATCGCCGCGCTTTACAAGATTTCGATCCCTCCCGGCAACATGACGGACAGCGGGGAGACCATTGCACAACAGTTGCATTCCGGCGCTGTTTACGCATGGTCGAACTTGCCGATACGGGCCACCCTGGGTTTGCTGGGCATGATCGGCTTCTGCTATTTGCCCTACCTGATCCTGGCGCCGGTATTTGTTCAGGATGTGCTGCTGGAAGACGCGCGCACCCTAGGGTATCTACTTAGTTCCGCGGGTATAGGGGCACTGCTGGGGCTGGGATGGATCGCTCGCCAGACAGAGGTCAAGACCTTTCCGCGCGCCATCTGCCTGAGCAGCGCGGTCGGCGCAATCGGCATGCTGATGTTCGCCCAATCCGCCAGCCTGTTACCCGCAACCATTGCAATCACCATGGTCGGCATAGGCATCGTGGTCTCGGCCACAGCCATCAATATCTATTTGCAGATCATCGTCCAACCCGCAAAGAGGGGCCGTGTCCTGGGCTTGTACACCACGGCTTTCTTCGGCATTGCGCCGCTGGGCAACTTCTTTGCAGGCGCCATCATGGAGTCCATTGGGGTAACTGCCACTATGCGGACGCTCGGCTTGGCCGGACTATTATGCACCATCGCATTCGCAGTCACTTACAATCGCATCAATAAAGCAAGCGCGCGTCTCACGGCACAACCGGACGCAGAACAGATCAATTAGCACTTGCTTTTTGATTGGCCACCCGTCCAACCCAAGGACACACGTTTAGCATGACACTTCACAATAGGCATCCAGCTCATGGTCACTGACTCTCATACCATCAAGAACCGCGCAGGCACAAAACGCCCCTCGCAGAAAAGCGCAAATCCCAATGAGGCGCTCCCAGGCACACAAAGCATACAGCGCGCCACATTGATACTGAAGGAAATCAGCACCTACGGCCGAAACGGCATCCGGCTGGTCGACATTGCCCATGCCATGCAGCTGGAACGCCCAACGGTCCACCGGATCATGCGTGGCCTGATGTCGCAGGGAATGGTGGTACAAGACGCCAAAACAAAAACCTACCGGCTTGGCCCCGTCATCTACGAGCTGGGCCTGGCGGCAACGCCCTATTACAACCTGCGCGAAATCTGTCAACCCACCCTTCAAAACCTGGCCAATCGTACCGGCGACTCTGTTTTCCTGATCGTGCGCAGCGGCATGGACGGCGTCTGCATCGACAGCCTTGAGGGCGATTTCATTATAAAAACCCGCACGCTCGACATTGGCGGACGCCGCCCCCTTGGAGCGGGCGCCGGCGGCCTGGCCCTGCTGCTTCAGCTTAGCGACGAAGAGATTGAACAGGTCATTGCCACGAATACGCCGCGCTTCCCTTTGTTTGGCTCATTGACCGAAGCGCGCCTGCGAAAAGCAATCGAACTATCCCGGAAGGTCGGCTACGCCGTCAACGACGAGGATGTTCTACCCGGCGTCGCGGCGATCGGCGCCCCCATTATCAACCCGAATGGCACGTGCTATGCGGCGCTCAGTATCGCCGGCATCACGTCACGCCTGCAAGAGCCCCGGCGCGACCAGATGGCCAAACTGCTGCTTAAGGAAACCCGCGCGCTATCGCGCCTTCTCGCAGAGCAGCAACCCTATTAAAAGCATGCCCGGCCGGCCGATTACTTCCAGCGCACTGTTCGCAAGTCGTAGAACGCATAACCCGACTGCGGCGTCCACTCGATATGGTCGTCCTTGGCAAACACCTGATAGAGTTCCGAAATAAGCACCGAATGGCCATCCTCGCGCAGAACGCGGCCGATCTCCTGAAACAGCGCGTCGCGCGCGCGGGTATCAGAGGTGACGAGGGTTTTCTCGAGAAGCGCTTCGACTTGTTCGTTATGGTAATTGGACCACGTTCCGTTCTTGCTCGCCGTGCCATGTATGGGGGTAATGGGATCATACAGGGCGTTCGAGTACTGCATGACCGTCATGGGGCCGGACTTGTGCGTGTTGTTAAGCCGATTCCAGGCGGGGTAATCCAGTAGCCGGGTCTGCGCGCGCACACCGACCACCGACCAATAGGCCGCTATGGCTTCGGTGACGTCCTTGGGATAAGAAGTCGGGCTCAGCAGGACGGTATCAAACCCATTGGGATAACCCGCTGCCGCCAGGAGCTTCTTGGCTTTGGCGGGATCATAGCCGTATGGCGCCAGGTCTTTGCTTGCCCCTATCGGATAATACGCAGAAATGAACGTGCTCAGCGGCTTGCCGATACCATGCATGACGTTCTTGATGATTGCGTCCACATCCACGGCGTAATTAAGGGCCAGCCTGACCCGGGGATCGCTCAAGGGCGAGCTTGGGTCGTCCGCATACAGACGGACATGCAAAGGGCTGCCCATGGGCACGGGAATAACATCGACGCCAGGGCTCTGCTTCAAACGGGCGACATCGCTTGCGGCAATCCCATCCGCCATGTCCACCTCGCCCATCGCCATGGCGTTGATACGGCTGCTGGCCTCGGGAACGAACTTGAAGATCAGGTGCTTGATGCCGGGTTTCTCGCCATAATAATCGTCAAAGCGCTCAAGCTTCACGTACTGTCCAATCCGATGCTCGACAAACCTGTACGGGCCCGCTCCAATCGGCGCGCGCGAGAATTCCGCAACAGACCCCAGAGACTCGGTATAAGCCTTGGGCACGATGGCCACGAATGCGGCGACTTTGTTCATGAACACGACGTCCGGCTGGCTAAGCTTTATAAGGACGGTGTAATCATCGAGCGCCGTGGCGCTTTCAAATGTATTGACGAAATAGGGCCGCCGGGTACTTTTCACTTCCGGCCTCAGAATGCGCTCGAAGGAATACACGACATCCGCAGCGGTCAAAGGCTCCCCGTTATGGAAGACGACATCGTTACGCAAACTGAACCGGTACTCCAGGCCGTCGCCGGATACCTCGTAGCCTGAAGCGATCTGGGGCTGGAGCCGGCCTTGTTTGTCGAAGGTGTACAAGTTGTCGTATAGCTGCCAGGCATAGCGGTCCGAGTTTCCGGTGTTATCGACTTGCGCATCCAGCATGGCGATATCCCTGCCCACCGCAAACACAATGGTGTCCTTGTCGACGGCCGGCTTCCCCCCCACCGCCATCGCAGTTGTAGCCAGGCTCATCAACAAAACAACACAACCCAGCTGCCACATCCGCTGCCCACTTAACTTACTCATGTTTGCCTCCGTCTCATTTAATTTTTTTGGCATTCAACTTCTATGGGTAATGGCTTGACCTTATGTATCGACGGACGCCGCTGCGGCGATGCCCTTTGACGCCGGCGCGCCCCATATATTGTTGTCGCGCCAAAAACATTCTTTGCGAAATCCATCAGGGAGCCCTTCCCTTGTTTTATGGATGAGCTTCTGAAGCAGGCGCTTAAGCACAATGACTTCCTGCGGCTCAAAGACCGACAGCGCCTCTTCTTCCGCCTGTTGCCCAATCGCTGCCTGCTCGATCGCCAGCGCCATTCCGGCGGGCGTAAAGTACAAGCGGATTTCGCTGCCTTCCTGCTTTAATTCAATCAGCTGCTGGGCACGCAATTCCTCGTAATGCTCAGGCTGCACCTGATGGCCCGACAGGCCGACCAAGGCACTCGTTTGGTCGACGGAGCGGCCCTGCCCCATGCTCATCACAGACAATATCGTCCTATGGACATCGTGCAGGCCGTAACGCTGTAGCGGATAGCGCAGCGGCATGGCAAGCTGCGAGTAGGCCCGGCGCAACAGAAAGGCCATCAAGTCCACCCCCATCGCCGAGTCCGCATCATCCGGCGCGGTGTCCGGCCGCTTGATCACCGCGGCATAGCGTCCGCCATGGAATGCCAGGGGCTCGCATCTTGATTGGGTGAAATCAAGCACCTCTCCGACGAAAATGACGTGATCCCCTCCCTCGTAGCGGTGCACCGTCCGGCACTGGAATACCGCCGCGCAACCGCCAAGCAGCGGCAGATCGCCTTGCCCCGGCATGGTGTCCACGCCGGCGAACCGGTCTATGCCGCTGGTGCAGAACCGGGCAGCCAGATGCTCCTGGTCAGCCGCCAGAATATGCACGGCGAAATAATCCGCCTCCATACAGATCGGGAAGCTTGAAGAATTCCGGTCCAGGCTCCATAGCACGAGCCTGGGCGTCAAGGAGACGGAGCTGAAGCTGTTGATCGTCAGCCCCGCCTTGCGGCCATTCAACCCCTTGGCAGTGATGATTGCCACGCCAGTGGGAAAGCTGCCCAATGCCTGGCGAAATTGACGATGGTCTTTCATTGCTAAGCTCCTACCCAGCCTGAATAGTCTCCAGCACGCGCAACCTGCCCGTGCCCTTAAACGCTTAAAGAATCATGTCTGGACATACGCTCGACATGCTGGCGCAGCAGCGGCATGACAAGCCGGCCAAAAATCTCTGCTTCTTTATCGTGCGGATACCCCGATAAACAAAAACCGCTGCACCCCGCCTCGACAAACTCCATGAGCTGGGCCGCCACCTGCTTGGGGTTGCCCACGACCGCGACGCCGGCGCCCACGCGGACATCATTGATGCCAGTCCAAAGATGCGGCGTCATTTTTCCGCCCTCTACCTTGGCCAGCTCTTTCTGGCGTGCATTCGCAACGGAGTTGATGTTCTGGTCACGCTGCTTCTTTTCCGCTTTACGCTGTTCCGTATCGGCAACCAGCTGATGAGCAAAATCCCAGGCCTCGTCTTCCGTTTCACGGCATATCACCTGCAGGCGCATCGCATAAGCCAGGTCCTGCTCTCTTTGATATTCAGCGGCAATCTGTTTTATTGCCTTGATCTGCTCGCTGATGACCGCGGGGTAATCGCCCCAGAACAGGTGCACCGCCGAATGCCTTGCCGAGATCCCGATGGCCTGGTCGGAGCCGCCCCCCAAGAAGAACTCCGGCATCCCATATTCAAGATCCGGAATGACGGCCGGCTCCTTGACTTGATAGAACTCGCCGTCGAACGTCACGTTCTTTTCAGTCAACAATCTTTTTATCAGCACGACCTCTTCTTCAAGCTGGCGATAGCGCGCCTCTTTTGAGCCCAGTTGCCCTTCCGACACGGCCTCTTTCTCGCTCACGCCGGCAATCAGGTTGATATGGATCCGCCCTTGCGTGAAATTACTGAATGCCGCGATCATCTTGGCTTGGGCGACCGGGTGCGTAAACCCTGGCTTCATCGCCACCAATGGCTTGATCTTCTTGCACGCCGCGGCCACGAACGATGCCGCCGTCCACGCATCCCAACAAGTCGGCCCCGTCGGGAACAGCATATATTCCATGCCGGCGTCCTCGGCATTTTTGTTGACCTTGATGAAGTGCTCCAGGGAACGCGGAATGATTGCACCGGGATCGGAGAATCGTGTCATATCCCCATTCGTGGGGCAAAACCAGCCGATCCTGAGTTGATTGAATTCTTTTCGCATAGCTTGTCTCTTTTCCTGTCGACGCCATTCAAGACATGCTATCAGCGCACATCACATAAATAAAATGATGATCAGTCAGATCCAGTATGAATAGTATTCATGGCGTCACACCGCATCATTCACCGTGAGCGACGACACGATCTCAGTGGTTTTGTCCTTGAGCCATTCAACGCTTTTATCGTTCCGAAAGCGCGGATGAGAGGTCAATATGACGCGAATCGGCGGTGTCTCGACCGGCAGCTCGTAGGCCTTCAGGCCCAATGACGAGGCATACTGCGCAATCATTTTTCCGGGAAGGTGGCATATGAAACCGCAGCGCGCCGCCACCTCTGCCATCACCGAATAGTTCTGAACCACCGCGCCGATGATTCTGCGCCGGCCCAGCCTGGCCAGTGCATGGTCAATGACGGAGCCCCTGTGATCGGGCGGGTGAATGATGACATGCGGAACAGAGAGATACACATCCAGCGGCATTGTGGTGCCCCCGCAAGACATATGCTTGGGAAGCATGGCCGCGAACGGCATGGTGCCCGCCGTAATGGTTTGCACGCCTGCCGACGCCACCGTCCGGGCGCTCACGATGAGCTGTATATCACCGCTTTCCAGCCGCTGGCTCGTGACACGCGGGTCCGAGATGGGCAGCAAGTTCAGCGTGACGCCCGGCGCCGCCTTCCTGACCTCCTGCACCAGCAGCGGCGCGATCGACAGCTCCATGATTTCGCTCATGCCGATGCGAAACTGCTGCGTGGAAACGCTTGGATCGAATGGGCCTGGCGCTGCCAGGGCCATATTGATCTCTTGCAGCGCGCTGGCGATCGGCTGCAGCATTTTCCGCGCCCGGGGAGTCGGCTGCAAGCCGGCGCGGCTTTGGGTAAAGATGTCGTCGTCCAAGGCCAGCCGCAATCGCTTCAGGGCGTGACTGACGGCAGACTGCGTCAGGAACATCCGCTCCGAGGTCAAGGTCACGCTGCGCGTTTCACACAGGTCGATAAAGACCAAAAGCAGGTTGGTGTCGAGCCGTTGAAGATTATTGAATTTACTCATGCTTCAATGCCTTGCCTTGGCCTGCGACCGCGTCATGCCCCCTGGGGAAAACACTCAGGCGCCGCCCTGCGCGGCGCGTGCCCGCCGCCTATAGCTCCGGGTGCGCAACAGGCACCCCATAAGCGCCGCCCGCATAGAGCAAGGGGGTGCGGTCGCTATAGCCAAAGTCCGTGACTTCACCCACAAAAATAACGTGATCGCCTCCTTCGTACTGATGCACGCCCGTACATTCGAACCAGGCCACGCTTTCATCGAATATGGGCATGGCGGCCTTGCCGGAGCGCCAGTCCACGCCCTCGAACCGGTCTTCGATGGGCGATGCGAATCGGGCCGCCAGGCTCATTTGATCGGCGCAAAGCACATTGATCGCATAACGCTCGGACGCCAGGAACACCGGTAAGCTGCGGGAGTGCTTGTTAAGGCTCCACAGCACCAAAGGCGGGGTCAGGGAAACCGAGTTGAACGAATTGGCCGTCAGGCCTATCGGTACGCCCTCGTTTGTCCGGGTGGTGATAATCGTGACGCCCGTGGCAAAACGGCGTAGCGCATCACGAAACCGGCGAGATTCAAGTTCAGCAGTCAAGAGAATTCCTTCATGATAGTAGCGCGCCCAGCAGCATGGGCACTTCCATGGCTCACAGCCGATCGGTGATATCGAAGTTCTGCCCCAAGTGGTACTTGCCGATGGTGGCAGCCGTTTTGTCGACGTTGGAGTGCAAGGTATGGATGCGCAGGTCGCGCATCATGCGCTGAAACTTGCCCGTACCGGTCAACGCATGCGACCCCGCAATCTGGGCCGACTTGTCCATGATGTCGACGACCGTGCGTGTGGCATGCTGCCGCGCCACCATCGCGAACAGCTCTGCTTGCTGAAGATCCCCTTGGTTCCACAACCATGCCGACCGATAGATCAGCCAACGCATGGAATCAATCAGGACGCGGATTTCCCCTAGCCGAAGTTGAGTGAATTGTTCACCCGCCGTGCCTCGCACAGGGATATATTCCGTCAGGGAGTCGAACAAGCCTTCGCTCGCCCCCAGATATTGGGCGGCCAATGACAGATAGTGACGAGCCTGCCATCGGTCATTCGGATAGACGCCCGGCGATCCGATGATCATCGAACTGGGCACCATGCAGTTATCCAGCACAACATCCGGACTGACTGCGGAGCGCATCCCAATGGGATCCCACGAATCCTGAACCACCTCATAACCTTTAGCGCCCTGCGGCACCGCCACGCCAATGTGCCCTTCCATGGGCTTCGCCTCCTTCAATGTCGCGAAGACAATCATGTACTCGGCGACCCCGGCCAACGTTGCGTAGTTTTTCCGGCCATTGAGCATGATGCCTTTGGGGAACTCCTGGGCGGTGGTGTTCAGCATATACACGCCGCGCGCCGTCCGTCCGGGCTCGCTCCCCACCGCGCCAATCAGCGCCCCGCGCTCCAGCACGGGACCCAGCAGGGTTTTCCGCTGCTCCGCCGTGGCAACCTGATCAATAAAATGGGTAGCGTGCAGATGGATATGCAGGCAGTGTGCGGTGGAAAGATCCAGCCGCGCCGTCTGCTCGATAGCCAGCAGGTAAAGCAGCGGGTCCTCGCCCATTACGCCGCTGCCCAGGCCGCCATGCTCACGCGCAATGGTCAACCCCAACAGTCCGTGCTTATGCAGGTCGCGCAAGTTGTCCAGGGGCAGCGCTTTAAGCCGGTCGGACTCCTCGGCCCTGGGTGCAAAATGCTCGCGCGCCAAGTATCCCACCAGCTCGTAGAGATCCTGCTGCGTTTTACTGAAATTGAAGTTCATGTGATGTGTGTCTCCATGCGATCTTTTGCGATGCCGAACCTGAAGTCCAGCGATCGTCAGTCGATCAGTTGCGTTTCCCAATGGATGTAATCGTGCATTGCCTTGACCCCGCGCTTGTACGGTGGAAGCAGTTCGTCATCCTGATGGCTTAGGCCGTCTTTTTCGACAGGCAAGCCCGCCGCAGCCCAGGCTTTGCTTCCGCCGTCCAGCACCCAAACATGCTCATAACCCAACTCGGCCAGTGTGGCGGCGGCATAGCACGCCTGCCTGCCGTCAGCGCTGGCCAACACGACGGTTGCCTCCAGGCCGGGCGCCATGCGCTGAATGCGCTGCGCCAGCCAGGCGCGAGGCAGCCAGCGCGCGCCCGCCACATGCCCCTTCCGGAAGCTGGCGCTGTGATCGACGTCAAGCAGCTGCACGCCGCGATCATCGGCCAGCCACTGCGACAGCGTCTGCACGGAGACCATCCGGGCCAGGCGGCGCACCCGCTCCCAACCCAACGGGCTCGCCGCCTCGCTGCCCACGTGCAGGCTGCCGCCTGCGGCCGTCCAGCCATCCAGGCCGCCCGTCAATACGGCCACATCCGAGCACCCCATGCGCGAGAGCCAGGCAGCCGTCAGATTGGCCGGCGCTTCGCCTTGCCCTGCCAGCACAATCGGCGCGTCCCGCAATGCAATGAAGTCGTCCATGCGCTGGACGGCCTGGCCGCCCGGCAAGGCCAGGCTGCCCCTGATATGCCCCTTCGAATAGTCATCCACGGATCTCACGTCAAACACGTAGCGATTGACGCCTTCCTGCGCCAGCAGATCTTGCAACGCCCGAGGCGTTATGCGCTTGACGCCGGCCGCGTCGGCCATCTCGCGGGCACGGCGTTCGGCATAGGCGGCGCTTTCCGCGGAGGGCTGAGGCGGCGACGCCGGCAGCGGCGCGCCATGCCACAGCTGCAGCCCGGCAAGATGCCACCCTATCGTGCCATTCTCGAGTGCCACGACGTTATCTATGCCCAACTCGCACAAGGTGCGGGTCGCGATAATGCTGCGGGTGCGCCCAGCGCAATGAAGTACAACCAAGTCATGGCTGCGGGCCAGGTCGCGGGCATGCAAAGCAATGTCAAAACTGGGCAATGAAACACCCCCTGGTATGCACGCTTCGGCATGTTCTCCCGGCGTGCGTACATCGCAAACGGCAATATTCTTTCCTTCCTGCATCAGCGCATGCAACGCCAGCGCGTCGATCGCAGGCACGGCATGATCCCGGTTCACGATTTCGCCGAATCGCTTGCTGGGCACATTGTTGCCGGTCGCCGTCGGGGCGCCCTCGCCCTCCCAGCCCTTCAGCCCGCCGTCCAGTACCCAGATGCTGCCGTAACCCAGGCTCGCCAAGGTTTTTGCGGCCGACGCGGAACGGCCGCTTTCGCCGTCGCAATACACGACAAGCGTCGTCGAAGGGTCGGGGACAAGGTGGGCAATCCGGAACTCGATACGATTAAGCGGGACGTTGGTCATGCCCGGGACATGGCCCCGATCGACCTCTACCGGGTCTCTGACATCAAGCAGCGCCACCGGACGCCCTGAGCCGCATAACTTCCGGAACGCATCCGGACGGATTGCCCGTACCGTCATGGCTTGATCCCGTCGAGTTTCGCGCCGGCACGCGCCTTGAGCTCGAGTTTGCGAATCTTCTGGCTGCTTGTCATGGGCCAGTCAGTAATGAACTCGACATGGCGCGGCACCTTGTAGCTGGCAATATGCTCGCGGCAATAGGCCACCAGGGCCTCGGTGGTCAGTTGCGCGGCCGGGTGAGGCTCAATATAGGCGTAGCCCACTTCGCCAAGGCGCCGGTCGGGCACACCCACCACAACGGCCTCACGCACCCCGGGGTAGGTTTTCATGAACTGCTCTATCTCTTGCGTCGCGACATTGAAGCCGCCCGGCTTGATCATCTCTTTGACCCGCCCGCGGTAAATCAGGTAGCCGTCGGCATCGAGCTCACCCAGGTCGCCGCTATGCAGCCAGCCGTCGGCGTCAAAGACTTTGCCATCCTCGTCCGGCTGCTTGTAGTACCCCTTCATCAGGACATGCCCGGCAATGCAAATCTCGCCCACTTGCCCATCCGGCAGTGTTTCATTCGTGTCGACATCAGCGATCCGTATGCGAACCCCATCAACGGGGCGGCCGTTGGTGCCCATTCTTTTCTCAAGGGGGTCATCACACGATGCCCTGGCTACCGCATTGGATGTCTCCGACATACCGTACACACTGATGAGCCCGGGCACACCCAATTCCTGGGTGATGAACATAAAGGACGATTTCGATAGGGGCGCGCCGGTACCGGTACGCAATGACGACAGGTCGTACCGGCCTCTGTCCGCAAACTGGCGCAGGTCCTCGACGATCGCGTCCACGAAAAAGCTGACCGTAATGCCTTCTTTCTCTACCGTGGCGCAATAAGAAGCGGCGTCAAAGCGGTCAAGGATAACCATGCGGGCGCCCGCCAGGTGCATGGACAAGGTGTAGCTGGTGCCGGTGGCCGAGAACAACGGCACGCAGGACAAGTAGCGATCTTCGGGTGTCAGGCGCATGCGCCCGATGGTCTGGAAATTATTCTGCAGCAAAGGACCATGGCAAACCTGCGCCCCTTTCGGAAAAGAGGTCGTGCCCGAGGTATAAAGAATCTGCGCCACATCGTCAGGCTGCACCGCAGCCATCCGCGCCTGAAGCGCGGCATCCGGGCGTCCGTCCGTCAACAGGCTTCGCCCCAGCGCCTCCAGGGCATGAAAATCCTGCATGCCGGCGGGGAGAGCGTCATCGGACAAGCACACCACACGCTGCAAGCCGGGCAGTGCAGCGCTGGACCAGGCATGGGCGGAATGGCCCGGCATGGCCGGCTCCAGCCCTGCAAGCAAATCGATATAGCTCGTTCCGCGCGCGCCGTCCTGCATGATCAACGTCGCCGTGTCAGACTGCTTCAGCACGTAGGCAAGGTCGTGCGAGCGAAAGCGGGTGTTGACCGGTACCAGGATGGCGCCAATCATGGGGACGGCCCAGCGGGCCAGCAGCCATTCCGGCCTGTCCGCCATCCAGAGCGCCACCTTCTCGTGAGGCTGGACACCTATTTCAACGAGCCCCCGGGCAAAGGCAAGCACCCGCTCTGCCAGGTCATTGAAAGAAAGATGGGTATCGCCGTAGCAGACAGCCGGACGCGTGCCGTACGTTTCAGCACCCCATAATAATGCGTCGGCGAAGGTATGATTGCGCCAGTCCATATGAGCCTCACAAGCGTTCAGGTGTTCCAGGCAACCGTTGCATCGCCCATGGCTACTTGCTTTTCACCCACTCGGGCGATCAGTTGGCAACTGGCCTGGATCCCATCGGCGGTGTCTTTTCGTTCTGATACCGTGCCGCTGACCGACACCACATCGCCGGGCCGAACCGGCGCGGTGAATCTGGCCGCGATGCGGCTCACGGCAGCATCTTCCCCGGCCCAGCCCGTCAATGCCCTGCCCATGAATGCCATCGTCAACATGCCATGGGCGATCACGCCGCCCAGCCCGGCCTCCTCGGCATACGGCGCGTCGTAATGAATGCGGTTGTAGTCGCCGGACGCGCCCGCATAACGGACCAATTGCGTGGTGCTGACGGGATCGATGTCCAAGGAAAACGTATCGCCGACGGCGACTTCACGGCCGTTCATGCTCATGCCAAGCTCCTTTGCTCGACCTGCTCGAGCGAGCGATACACGGTGCTGCGGCCCGCCACGAACACGAGCGCGCCGGCCTCGTCATGGCCCTGCAATTGATTATTCAGAAGCTGCATGCGTCCGCGCGCGCCCACTTTATCTTCCACGCCCATAAAGCGAAGGCGGCAAGTCAGCCGCATCCCGGCCGTGATCGGCTTGAAGTACTCAAATGACATTTGGCCGGCGACGATACGGCGCCGGTCAAGGCTGCGCAGCCATACCGGTTCAACGGGAGGCCTGAAGCACGTCGGATAGGTAGGGGGCGCCAGCAAACTGGCGTACCCCTTGCTTCGGGCGTAGGCCTCATCGCGGTACAGGGGATTTGCGTCGCCAATCGCTTCGGCAAACTTGCGTATCTCGCTTTTCTCGATATCGACCTCAAAAGGCTCTGACAGCGTACCCACCAACGAAAGATCAATTTCCGACATACCGCCCCCGTTCCTTACGATCAAGCAAGACGCTCAATCAGGGTGGCGGTACCCAGGCCGCCACCGCAACACATTGACACCAAGCCATAGCGCCCGTCACGACGCTCGAGCTCATTGACGATGGCGGTAATCAAGCGCGCACCGGAAGCGCCCAACGGGTGCCCAAGCGCGATCGCGCCGCCGTTCACGTTGACCTTGTTCATATCCGGCTCCAGCTCCGCCGCCCAGGCGCCCAGCACGGATGCAAAGGCCTCGTTGATCTCGAAGAGGTCGATATCCGCCATCGACAAACCGCTGCGCGCGAGTATCGCCCGGGTCGCGGGAATAGGCCCGGTCAGCATGAGTTCCGGATCGACGCCGACCACGCACTGGTTCTTCAGCCTGGCGCGCGGCCGCAGGCCGTATTCACGCGCCTTGGCTGCCGTCATGAGCAGAACCGCCGACGCGCCGTCCGACACCTGGCTTGCGTTGCCCGCCGTCACCCGCCCATCTTCCTGGAAAACAGTCTTGAGCGTGCCGAGCTTTTCCAGGGAAGTGTCGCTGCGCACCCCTTCATCGCGGGAAAACGCTTTCCCATCGGCGCCGGTCAGCGTGATGACCTCGTTTTCCAGGCGTCCTTCATCCCACGCTTGCGCGGCAAGCCGATGGCTGCGCATGGACAGTTCGTCCAGCTGCTTTCGGTCAAGCCCCCACCGGGCGGCGATACGCTCGGCGGCAATACCCATGGAAGGCATGGAAAACTTTCTGACCAGGTGTTCGGGATAGCGGCGCCCATAATGCGTGTTGTCATTGCCGCCGGCCGTTTTGGACATGAGCTCTACGCCGCCGGCAATCACCACATCGCAGACACCGCTACGTATCAGGTTGTCGGCAATGTGCACCGCCTGCTGCGACGACCCGCAAGCCCGGTTGACGGTCATGCCGGGCACCGTGACCGGAAAGCCCGCCAACAGCAATGCGGTACGGGCAACGTTGCCCGCTTGCTCGCCGACCTGCGTGGCGCAACCGGCGACCACATCATCGACGTCGGCCATGGGCACACCGCTGCGCTCTGCGACGGCACCCAGCACCTTCGCCATCAGTTCTGCGGCGTGCCAGCCCTGCAACGCGCCATTGCGCTTGCCGAAAGGCGTGCGCACGGCCTCGACGATGACGGGCTCTTGATCGGCTATGTGCTGCGAACTCATGCTTTTTCCTTTCGCTTCCACTGGCTGTTCCTGCGTTCCAGGACGTGGCCCGCAATCATGTTTTTATGGACCTGCATCGTGCCGCCATAGATGGAGCCGCCGCGCACTTCACGGTAGCGTCCTTCAACAGGGTATTCAGTCATGTAGCCGTACCCGCCAAGCAGCTGTATGGCGTCGTCGCAGATCTCTTTGGCCGCCTGGGCCACGTAGACTTTTGCCACCGAGGTTTCCAGCGGGGAAGGCAAGCCCGCAGCCGTATTGGCCGCGGCGCGCCAAGTCAGCAGCTGCGCGGCTTCCAGCTTGACCTTCATATCGGCAACCATCCACTGCAGGCCCTGGAAGTCTGCCAGCGCCTGGCCAAACTGCTGCCGCTCCTTGATGTACTGAAGCGCATATTCAAATGACGCCTGCGCCGAACCCAGCATGCGCGAGATGCTGCCCAGGCGCTCACTGTTGTAGACGCTGATCAGTTTGCCGAAGGCATCGCCGTCGATCAGGACGTTCTCGCGCGGGATACGGCAGTCCGACATGAACAGTTCGTACTGCCTTTCACCCGCCATGTTGATCATTCCCGGGGAAATCGTCAGGCCCGGCGCATCGTGGGGAAGGATCACGGCGCCAATGTCCGACGCCTTTCCTGTGGTGCCGAAGCGGCAATAAAGCAATGTCGCGTGGTTGTCGCGCGCTGCGGTAATGAATGTCTTTTGCCCGTTGATGACGATTTCATCGCCTTCGATACGCGCACGGGTTTTCATGGCTGTCGCGGCAGAACCGGCTTCGGGCTCGGTGATGCCGATGCTCAGGCCCAGCTCGCCGCGCACGATGCCGCCGACGTACTTCTCTTTCTGCGCGGCGCTGCCCAACTCGAGCACCGCGCCGACCGCACCGGTGGAAGTCCGGTGGGAAAGGCCGCAAAGCGTGGAGTCGACTTTCTGTATGGTTTGCAGCAAAAGCAGTGTGTCGAGCAGCGGCAAGCCCATGCCGCCGTATTCCGCAGGCATGTTCAGGCCAAGCAAGCCATTCTCCGCCATGGTCTTGCGCAGTGTGTTCAATGCTTCGGGTGTATCCGCCTGACGCGTTTCCTTGGCAAGGGGAAGCAGTTGATTGCACAGTTTTTCCGTCGCATCGATCAGCTCGCGTTGCGACGGCGATATTTGGAAATCCATATAAAACTACCTTAGCGTTGCAGGGTTGAATCAAATACTTCGTCAAGGCAGGCGGACCCGACGATTTGTGAAGTCCGGTCGTGCCCGACATGCAGATAGTGCGTTTGCAGATCCCGCAACATACGGCCCAAGGGGTATTCATCGAACAGCGCGGTCGAACCCGCGAGCTGGATAAGCGTCGTGGACAGGTTGGACGCTACGTGCGCGCAAATGGCTTTGGCTTTCATCGAGGCAAGCTCGGCCTGCAGCACATCGCCGCGGCGCCAGGTGGAAATCGCGCTTTCGAATGCAACCTGCGCGCCATAAAGCTGGATCTGCATTTCCCCGACACGCAACTGCACGAAGGGGTCTTTGCCACGGCCGCGCTCTTTCAGGCTGTTCAGGACCCACTCGTAGGCGCCTTCGATCGTGCCTAGATAGTTAGCGGCAAAGCCCAGGTGGAAACGCCCTTGCCAGCGGCCCTTGGGATACGCGCCCGGCTCGCCCAGCACATGGGTATGGGGAATGAAGACGTTGTCCATGTAGATTTCAGGGCTGGGGCAGACCCGCATGCCCGTGGGCCGATACCAATCATGATTGATCGACAAGCCTTTCATGCCAGGCTCGATGATCACCATCAAGTGGCTTTTCATGTAGTCGGTCTCTCCCTCGACCGTCGCAAAAACGATCGCCAGCCCGTCTTCATAGCCATTGGTCGCGTAGTTCTTGTTGCCGTTGACGATATAGCCGCCCTCTGTTTTCTTGGCGGTTGTCTTGAGCACGTACATATGCTTGCGGCCGGCCTCGCTGCCCACAAACGAACACAGCTTCATTTCCTTGGTCATGGGCGTCAAGAAGCGTTCCCGCTGCTCATCGGTGCCAATCTCGTCAATGGCCCAGGCGACGTGGTTCTGCACTTGCACGCAATGTGCCGTTCCCGGCGAGCCGTGCGCCACCGTGCGAATGGTCTGAAGGAAGGTTGCCGGATCATCCGACATGACGTTGCTGCCCAGCCCGCCATGCTCTCGCCTTACGGTTGCGGTCAGCAGGCCCCTTTCCCAGAGTTCTTTCAGGTTTTCCATGGGCATGGAAACCGAATCATGCAGCGCTTCCTCGCGCTCCCGGAATTTGGTTGTGGCCAGATGTTTGACCTCTTGGAGCAGTGAGGACTGGAGTACGGCATGTGCATCGAAATTCATGTTGTCACCTCGGTATTGGAATTGGGCAAGGAAGAAGACTCGGCCGGATTTGGGTCTCGGACCAAGCGTTGTTTTGTATAGGATTCCAGAAATTCTTCGGCAAAATGGCAGGCGGCCTGGTGGCCGCTCGACAATGGGCGAAGCGCGGGTTTTTCACGCGAGCAGCGACTCTCCGCCCTGGGGCAGCGAGGATGAAACGGACAGCCGCTGGGCGGATTCATGGGGGACGGGATCTCGCCCGTGATAACGACCTTTCCATCATCGTCGTTGCCCCGGCTATCCACCGATGAAATCAGGGCCTGCGTGTAAGGATGAAGAGGACGCCTGACGATGTCGTCGGCATCGGCGACCTCCATGAGCTCACCCAGGTACAGCACCCCCACACGCTGGCTCATATAGGCAACCACGGCCAGGTCGTGCGATATCAGCAAGTACGTCAGGCCAATACGCTGCTGCAACTCTTTCAGCAGGTTCAGCACTTGCGCCTGAATGGATACATCAAGCGCCGAGACGGGCTCATCCAGAATCAGGCATTTTGGATTCAGGCCCAGGGCGCGGGCGATGGAAATACGCTGCCTTTGCCCACCCGAAAATTCGTTCGGATACCGGTCGGCGGCATCCCTCGGCAAGCCGACCAGATCCAGCAGCTCGCGCACCCGTTCCTGGCGCTCGTGCCGGGACAATGACAAGTGAATCCGCAATGGTTCATCGATAATCTGCCCGACGCGCATGCGCGGATTCAATGAGCTATAGGGGTCCTGCAGGACAGGCTGCAATTCGCGATAGGCCTGCAGCCGCGCTGCGCCATCCAGGTTGGCCAGATCGCGTCCACCCACCTCGATGGCGCCTGATGTCGGCGCTTCGGCGAGCATCAGCATCTTTGCGATCGTGGTCTTGCCGGAGCCGGACTCACCCACCAGGCCGAAGGTTGTGCCCGCTTCGACTTCAAAGCTCACACCCGCGATGGCTTGCAGGGGCAAGGGGCGGCCGAACATGCCGCTACGCACCTGATACACCTTGCGCAAGTTGTCGACCTTGATGTGCGGCGTCGTACTTTTGAGCATTTTCAATCTTTCCCTTGCCGACGCAACCCTGGCCGACCGTTCGATATTAATGACATCCGACAAGGCGCTCCTCCGTCAGCCAGCATGCCACGCGGCGCTCTCCTTCATTCCACTCGAACCAATCCGGATACTGCGCACGGCACTGGTCGGTGGCAAGGGAACAACGCGGCGCATAGCGGCACCCCGGCGGCAGATTGCTCAGCGAAGGCTGCTGGCCGGGGATGGCCACGAGCCGGTTCGAATAGGCCGCCAGCGATGGCACCGCGTTGAGCAACCCTTCGGTGTAGGGATGGACCGGGTTGTCGAATACTTCGCGCACCGGCCCCGATTCGACGACACGCCCCCCATACATAATGGCCACGTCATCACAGAACTGCGCCGCAAGATGCAGATCATGCGTCACGAAAACAATGGCCATGTTCTGATCTTGCTGCAGCTCGCGCAGCAGCTTGAGGATCTGCAATTGAACGGTGACATCCAGCGCCGTTGTAGGCTCATCACAGATCAACAGATCGGGCGACAGCGCAACATTGATCGCGATCGACACCCGCTGGCGCATGCCGCCGCTAAACTGAAACGGATAGCTGTCCAGGCGCGACGCTGCCGCGGGGATCTTGACCTTTTCAAGTACCTCGACCGATTTGCGCCGGAGCTCGGCATTGCTGGTCACGCCCTGGTGGTATTTGAATACCTCGCCCACCTGGTCGCCGATGGTCAGCAAAGGATTCAGCGAGGTCATGGCATCCTGCAGAATCATGCCGATTTCGTTACCCCGGACTTTTTCAAGCTCGGCTTTGGACATGCGCGCCAGATCGCGGCCCTTGAACAGGACCTGCCCCTCTACCAGACGCCCGTTGGGTGGAAGCAGGCCCAGCATGGACAGGCATGTAAGGCTCTTGCCCGACCCTGACTCACCCACCAAGGCCAACGCCCGGCCGGCCTTCACCGAAAGACTCACGTTATCGACCGCTGTAATGACGCCGCTACCCGACCGGGAATGGGTACGCAGCATCGTGGTCATGTTTTTTGCTTCCAGAATTGCGCTCATTGTGCTCACCACGCCCTGGACATTGTTGGGTTGAACCAGTCACGCAATGCGTCGCCCAGCAGGTTGGCCGACAACACCGCGGCCATCAGCGCCAAACCTGGAAATGCGCATATCCACCATGCTGTTTCAAGATATCCGCGGCCGTCGGCGATCATCGAGCCCCAGGAAGCGGTCGGCGGCTGCACGCCCAGCCCGAGGAAGCTGAGCGAGGCCTCGAGAATAATGACGATCCCGACATCCAGCGTAGCCAGCACGATGAACGTGCTGATCACATTGGGACTGATATGCGCCATGATGATTCGAAAACGGGATGCGCCGGCCAGCCGCGCCAGCAAGACGAAGTCGCGCTGCTTCAACGACAAAGCCTCGCTTCTTGTGACGCGGGCAAACCGGGCCCAATGCGCAAGGCTCAGGATGATGATCAGGTTGAAAGTGGAAAACCCGATCGCGCCCACCAGCACCAATGCCAGGATCACGGCCGGCAGGGCGAGCTGGATATCTACCAATCGCATTGCAATGCTGTCAATGGTTCCGCCCAGGAAGCCTGCGGCAATACCAAACAGACTGCCGAATATTCCCGCCAGCGCCACGGCGCTGAAGGCAATGAACAACGAGACTTGCGACCCCCAGATGACACGGGACAGCAAGTCGCGGCCCAGTTGGTCCGTGCCGAACCAGTTTTGGCCCGAAGGGCCTTGCAGCGCATTCGCCAATGAAATCGCATTCGGATCGTAGGGGGCCACCCATTGAGGAAACACCGCCGCGATGATCAGGATCAAGGCCAGCACAGATGCCACGCCCAACTGGATTCGTCCAAAGTACCGGCGGTTTGAACCGGGCGGGATGACGGTTACGCGCGGGTCGGCAGGCACCTGCTTCAATCTGGGTGGAGCCGTCTTTCTCACGGCCGATACATTCACATCATGCATAACGTATCCTTGGATCGATTGCCGCATACAGAATATCTGCGGTCAGATTTATGGTCGTGAACACCAGCGCGCCCACCGTGACGGCCGCCTGCACGACGGTGTAGTCGAGGTTGGAAATCGACTCGATCATGAGCCGGCCTACACCCGGCCAGGCAAATACGAACTCAACCGAGACGGCGCCCCCCATCAAGATACCGAACTGCAGCGCGATGAACGTGATGACCGGCAGCAGGGCATTTTTCAGGGCGTGCCGATACACAATGACGCGCTGCGGCACACCCTTGATGCGGGCGAGCTTGATGTACTCCGATTCAAGGACTTCCGTCATGGAAGAGCGGGTCAGCCGCATGATCCCGGCTGACGAGTACCAGCCGAGCGCCACCATGGGCAGCAGAAGATTATCGATATGCCCATAGCCGCCTGTGGGCAGCCAGCCGAGCTGAATCGAAAAAAGGCGTATGAACAGCAGGCTGAACAGGAACGGCGGCGCCGCCTGCCCCAGCACGGCGAATACCTTGGCAATCTGGTCAATAGGCCCTTCCCGGTGAACTGCGGACAAGACACCCAGCGGCAAGCCGATGGCCACCGCAAAGACCAGCGCCGCCGTCGTCAGCAAGAGTGTCGGCCCAAACGCTTCGACGACCACGGACAGCGCCGGCTGCGAGAAGCGATACGACATGCCCAGGTCGCCCATCAGCAGATCGCGCAGATAGGTGCCGTACTGAATGATCAGTGAACGGTCCAGGCCCATTTGCTCGCGCAAGATCTGCCTGTCCGCTTCAGTGGCCTCTGGCGGCAGCATCAAATGCGTCGGATCGCCGATCTGGCGGATCACGATAAAGATAATCAGCGTGACCAGAAGTACGGTAATGCCCGACTGGCCAAACCTGCGAAGTATGTAACGAATCATGCGCAGTTCACCTCGTTCTCGAGTTTGCTTGCGGCACGCGCCTTAAGCTCCAGCTTGCGTATCTTCTGACTGCCGGTCAGCGGCCACGCATTCGTGAATTCCACATAGCGCGGCACCTTGTAGCTGGCAATGTGCTCGCGGCAGTACGACTGCAGTTGCTCCGCCGAGATGTCGGCGCCCGCCTGAGCTTCTATGTAGGCGTAACCGACTTCGCCCAGGCGGCGGTCGGGCACCCCCACGACGACGGCTTGCCGCACGCCCGGATAGGATTTAAGAAATTGCTCGATCTCTTGCGTTGCAACGTTGAAACCGCCCGGCTTGATCATTTCCTTGACCCGGCCCCGATAGATCAGATAACCATCCGGATCCAGCTCGCCCAGGTCGCCGCTGTGCAGCCAGCCTTGCTCGTCGAATACTTTGCGATCTTCGTCGGGGCGCTTGTAATAGCCCTTCATCAGCACATAGCCCGATATGCAGATTTCACCAATCTGCCCGCTGGGCAGGGGCTCATTGGTTTCCACATCCGTAATCCGTATGCTGACGCCATCTACCGGGCGCCCGTTGGTATTCGCTCGTTTTTCTATCGGATCGTCGCACCGCGTGCGAACCACCGCGTTGGACGTTTCAGACATGCCGTACGCGCTGACCAGCTCGGGCACATTCATGGTCTCGGTCACCCAGTGGAACGAGGCGGTTGGCAGGGGTGCGCCCGTGCCGGTACGCAGGCTGGACAAGTCGTAGCGCTTGAGATCCTTGAACGACTTCAAGTCCTGCACAATGGTATCGACGAAGAAGCTGACGGTGATGTGTTCACGTTCGACCATTTCACAGAACAGGCGCGGCTCGAACTGGTCCACAATGACCATCGTCGCCCCCGATAGCCACATGGCCAGGGTGTAGAAAGTCCCTGTTGCCGTGAACAGCGGCACACACGACAAGTACCGGTCGGCCGTCGTCAGCTTGAGGCAGTCGACGGCATAAAAATTGTTCTGCAGCAGCGGGCCATGGCTGACCATAGCCCCCTTGGGAAATGACGTCGTGCCCGACGTATATAGAATCTGCGCAATCGTTTGCCCGTTCAGGCCGGCAATGCGGGCGTTCAGGGCAGCGTCGGGCTTCCCGCCCGTCGCCGCCAATTGCGCCGCGCCCCGCGCCTCTATTTCAAGAAAGCCGGCCATGCTGGCGGGCAGGCTTCCTGCCGGCGCCGACACCAGGCCGATCACCCGCCGGAGCGCTGGCAGCTCTGCGCAGGACCAGGCGCCAGGGGGCTGGCTCTTGTAGCCGGCATCAAGCTGGCCCAGGATGTCGAAGTAGCTGGTGCTTCGGGCGGCATCCTGGACAATCAGCGTGCTGCTGTCGGACTGCGCCAATATGTATTGCACATCGGTATTGCGAAACCGTGTATTGACCGGCACCAGGATGGCGCCGATGATGGGCACGGCCCAGCGCGCTATCAACCATTCAGGACGATCGCTCATCCATAAGGCGACTTTATCGCCCGGCTCCACGCCCAGCTGCATCAAGCCTCGAGCAAACGCATACACGCGGTCGGCCAGTTGGCTGAACGTAATACGTTCCTCTCCATACACAACGGCTTCCTGGCTGGCATACTGCTTGGCGCCCCAGGCCAATGCATCCGCAAAAGAAGCATCAATCCATCGGGATTCCTTGATATTGTTAACGCTATGACCCATACGACCTGGACTGTTGTTCATTTTTACTTATTTCCAGCTCACATTTCGCAGGTTGTAGTAGCCACTGCCATACTGCGGCTCCCAACTGAGTCCGGCGTCTTGCGCGTAGGTGTAATAGAGCTCGCTGATCAGCACGGCATGGCCATCGTCATGCAGCAAGCGGCCGATTTCGCGGAATATTTGATCTCGCTTGGCGGGATCTGTTTCGGCCCCCCCTTCAGCCACGAGCTTTTCAACCTCGGGGTTGAAGTAGTCCGACCAGGTGCCCGCCTTCGTCGCGGCGCCGCTGATGGGGTGAATAGGGTCATAGATGGCGTTGGAAAACTGCATGATCGTCATCGGCCCGCCTTTGTGCGTGTTGTTCAACCGGCTCCATGCCGTATAGTCCATGACCTTGACCGCAGCCTGGACGCCAGCCATCGACCAGTACGCCGAAATGGCTTCGCAGAGTTCTTTAGGCTGGTCGCTTGGGCATAGCAGTTCGGTCTTGAAACCCTTGGGGTAGCCGGCTTCAGCCAGCAGCTTCTTGGCTTTTTCAAGGTCGTAGCCATAGGGCTTCAGGTCGGGGTCCACACCGTAGGGGTAGACAGACGATATATAGGAAGCCATGGGCTTGCCGATGCCATGCAGCACGCCTTTGATGATGGCGTCGATGTCCAATGCGTAGTTCAGGGCAAGCCGGACACCCTGCTTGGACAGCGGCGAATCGGGCACGTTGGAATACAGGCGCACTGCCAGCGGGCTGCCGATGGGCACAGAAGTCACTTTCAGGCCTTTGGTTTCTTTCATGCGGGCGACATCGGCGCCCGGCACATAATCGACGATGTCGGCCTCGCCGGTAAGAATGGCATTGACACGGCTTGCAGGCTCGGGGATAACCTTGAAGATCAGGCGCTTGATGCCTGGCTTGGCGCCCCAATAATCGTCGAAGCGCTCAAGCTCAATCGATTGGCCGATTTTCTGGCCCGCAAACTTATAGGGCCCCGAACCAATGGGCGCGCGCGCGAAATCTTCAGGTGTCGGCAAGGATTCGGTGTAAGCCTTGGGCACCAGCAGCAAGTAGCCGGCGATCTTGTTCAGAAAGGCGCCGTCCGGATGCTTCAGGTGAAAAGTCGCCTTGTGGTCGCCATCGGTTTCCACACGGTCGACCAGGTTTGCAAAGTACGGGCGCCGGGTGCTTTTGACGACGGGGTCCAGGATGCGCTCGAGCGAATACTTGACGTCGGTTGAAGTCAGCAGCGTACCGTCATGGAACCGGACGTCGTCCCGCAGGGTAAAGGTGTAGGCCAGGCCATCGTCCGAGATGTCGACCTTGGTGGCCACCCAGGGCTGAACCTTTCCCTGGGCATCGAAGGCAAACAGCGTATCGTACATTTGCCAGCCGTAGCGCTGCGAATCGCCCGTAGCCGCCACCTGGCCGTCCAGGTTGCCAATCGCCTTGCCCACGCCAAAAACAACGGTTTCCTTATCGATCGCAGGCTTGCCATTGACGGCCAGCGACGGGGAACTCCAGAATGCTGCCGCGCATACGGCCGTCAGGACAGCGGCACGAACGGGGAGGGATTTGATAGACATTTGATTCATGATGTTCACTCAAAATAAGATCGTTGCGTTGTTTGAAGTGCGGGCGCATGCCTACCGCAGCGTTTCAGGGCCACCCTTCACATAGATGATCTGGCCCGACACAAAGGCGGCATCTTCACTGCACAGGAAAGCGATGACGTTGGCAATGTCGCGCGGCACCCCCACCCGGCCCAGCGGTATATTCTTGGCGCGCATCAGTTTGTATTCTTCCGGGTCAATGCCCCGCCGCTCGGCCGTTTTACGCGTCATTTCCGTGTCGACGAACCCGGGCGCCACCGCATTGACATTGATATTGAAGGGGCCGAGCTCGATGGCCGCTGTGCGGGTAAATGCCTGCAGGCCTGCCTTCGCCGAGGAATAATTGGCTTGCCCCCGGTTGCCCAGCGCCGACGTGGAGGACAGATTGACGATCTTGCCGGAACGCTGTTCCACCATGTACTTCTGGGCGGCTCGCGTGCAAAGAAAGGTCCCGCGCAAATGCACGCCCATGACCGTGTCCCAGTCATTGACCGACATTTTGAATAACAGGTTGTCGCGCGTAACCCCTGCATTGTTGACGAGGATATCCAGGCGGCCAAGGGCTTCCTGCACTTGCTGGAACAGGGCGTCGACCTGCTTTTCGTCAGTCACGTCGCACCCGACCCCTATCGCCCGGACGCCAAAATCCTTGGCAAGGGTGCTGGCGGCCTGGGCTGCCGCATCGGCATCCATGTCGCACAGGGCGATGTCAGCCCCCCCTTCTGCGAATTTTTCAGCGCAGGCATAGCCGATGCCCCTGGCAGCACCGGTGATCAGCGCTACTTTTCCTTCAAACTGCCCCATCAGGCTTGTCTCCTTGGTTAGGGTCCAGGTGGTGAGCCATGCCCACTGGCTGGCCATTGTGTCAAGTCAGTTTATACAGCCATGAACGTGATGTCAATATATGGACTTGTTATTAGTTTATTGGTGTTTTCACTTATATCCACCTGCCTTCAGGCCGGTATCTCCATGGGATATTTCAATGTTAAAATTGATATAAATATTGTTTTTTAGCATTTTTTATGCGATTTTCAGCCAAATATGCTCACTGATTGGCAATTTCGCCGTATCCAAATAAAGAATATTTTAATTCCATATTATGGACTTATTTTGTTTATCCACTCCATTGCAGCAGCGTTTACGCAGCGCGCGCACTCATAAATGACCCAGTGGCCCGCATCGGGCACCACGACGCTTTCCATTTGGGGCGCCACGGCCCGCAAGGCCGCGATGCGCGTGCGGACATCGGCATCGAAAGCATCCCGCCCTCCCCACACCCCCAGCAACGGCAGGTCCACGCCTTCCAGGGCGTCCAGCAAAGAAGACGGGTGCGCGGTGAAGGGACCGCGGAAGCGGGCGGAAGCCACGTTCTCATCCTGTATGGCGACCGCCTGATCGTCGATGTTTTCCGCTCGCGCGAACATCAGGACCTCAAGGTTGTGCCGATGCGCAGCCGCCCGCTCCATGGGCGACTGATGCCGTTGCGATACAGGCTTCAACCCAAAATCCAGGCCAGGCCTGTGGCCCAACCCGCCCGGCCCAAAAAGAAGGAGCCCGGCGGGACGGCGCTTGATGCCGCTATCGGCACGCATCAAATAACGAAGCATCCAGCCTGCGTATATGCCGCCCAAGGAAAAACCCGCCAAGAACAGCGGCGCGCCCTGGACAGCCAAGACAGGCAGGCGGTCTTGCAGCGCGAGCCACCCCTCTCCCAGGGCCCGGCCCATATCCGGCGGCATGCGCTGCGCCGGGGCGTTGCCGGATTCGCCAAACCCCGGCATGTCGACCGCAACGACCGTACACGTTTCCGACCATGCCGGGACATTGCGCAACCAGTGCGTCCAGGATCCATAGGAGCCATGCAGCAGCACGATGACCGGAGCAACCCGGCCGGGCCGCTGGCTGCCGCATTCCCATACCCTCCAGACAATGGACTCCTCTTTGCTCCGGCCTGTGGCCAACGCCCTGGCCAGCCCGCCCAGCGCTTTGACCTCTGACTGCACCGGCGCCATCAGGCGCCCGCCCCAAGGGCTTCCGGCAAGGAGGCGCACACTGCCCTGGCCGCAATGCGCCCCCCTACAAAACATTCGGCCAAGTTGCCGCCCGCCATATAGACGTGGCCAAACACACCCCCGAGCTCGCCCGCCGCATAGAGCCCCGGTATCGGATCGCCGAAGGCATCCAGCACGCGCTGCTGCGCGTCATGGACGGGCCCGCCTTGCGTGTTGATGACCATCGGCCACAATCGCGCGGCATAGAACGGCGGCTTGATGAGGGGCATCATGGTTTCCGGACGGCGGCCAAACTGGGCATCCACCTGATTGCGCACCCCCTCGTTCCACTGGCCGACGGTTTGCTCGAGCGCCTCGGCATCCAGGCCCAGCAGATCGGCCAGTCCAGCGATCGATTCCGCCTTGAGCAAAATGCCGTTGTCCACCTCTTTGAGATTGTCGGCGCTCCATTCGTAGCAGGCGTGGCGATCATTGGTCATCGAGCGCCCCATCGGATAGCATTTGCGGCCCTCTTCATCGAACAGCATGAACGAAGGCATGCGGGTGTGGCGGTAGGCGGCGGGGTCGTAATGATCGAACTGGCGCACGCCCGTATCCGACATATAGGGCGGGTATTCATTGACATACCGACGCGCATGCTGATCGACGATGATCCACGCCATCTTGGGCAGCGGCTTGACCGTTCGCTCGGGCGTCCACATGGGCAGCAGCTTGGCATACAGCCCAAAGGGATAGTCGGGATCGGGGTGGCGCATGCCGTAGGGGCCGTGATACAGCCACATATGCCAGAGCGCCGCCCCCATCTGTTGCGCCATGCGTATGCCGTCGCCGGTGTTCCCCCGGAAGCTGCCGGTAATGACAGGCGTCGACACAAGAAACTGCTTCTTGAGCTCTTCGTCCGCCTCGAAACCGCCGCAAGCCAATATGACACCCAGGCGCGCGCGCACTTGCACCGGCGTCCGGCCACCCTGAACGTTGCGCGCAATACGCGCGCCGCACACCCGGCCCTGCGTATCGCGCAACAAGCGCTCGACCGGGCTGTCCAGCCACAGCTGGATCTTTCCCTGAGCCTGCAAATGCTCGACGTGGTCCGCAAGGAGCTTGAAGAGATAGCAGCCCGGCCGCATGGGCCGAACGGCAAGGTAGCCGTCCCGCTCTTTTTCCGGCGAGCCGCCAAAGCCGGGAATCGCCGACACCTCGGCGTAACCCAGGGCGTCACACCCGGGAAATGGGTAATTGCCGGGCGCAGGAACGACATCGATGGTGGCGCCATTGAGCTTGGCCAGTTCGCGCAGATAATCGGGCAGTTCGGCCATGCCTTCGGCCAGCGCCTGCAGCACGTCATCAGGCGTGCGCCCGCCGCAGGTGTGATGCAAATAACTGAACCCCTGCGCGACGTCATTGCAAATGCGCACCCCACCCGCCGACAGGATGGAGATACCCCCCGGATCAGGCATTTTTTCGACCAGCAACACCCGGGCGCCCGCCCGAGCGGCTTCGATCGCCGCTACGGCGCCTGCCGCACCGTAACCCACAACCAGTACATCGAACTCAGTGCTATCAAGCAAACCCACATCCATTGTCTCATCCTTTATTCAGCCGCGATTTATAGTCCATATATTGACATTATTTATTGATATGATATTAGAATTCAAGCAATAATCCAACCATCAATTTTTCCTTGCATATCAATATAATTGTGCAAAGTGCCTATTATTGCGATACCATTCTTTTTGACGCTGAAAAAAGAATGAAGAATCAGCTTTTATTAATTTTCCATATATTGGAATTGAATACATTATGAAATCAGTCTCTATCAAGTCCGAGATCACCGGAACCGTTTGCTCAATCGTCGCCGCCGTAGGCCAGCAGGTGGAAGAAGACGACATCATCGTGCTGATCGAATCCATGAAGATGGAGATTCCGGCTCAAGCTCCTTGCGCAGGCATCATCACGCAGATCCTTCCCCAGGAAGGCGACCTGATCAATGAAGACGACGTAATCGCCATCATCGAAGCACCTTGAGATGCAGCGGGAGCCCAACCATGCTTAGCAAAATACTCATCGCCAACCGCGGCGAGATCGCGTGCCGCATCGCCCGGACCGCCAAAAGAATGGGGCTGCGCACTGTCTCGGTCCATTCCGAAGCGGACACGCAAGCGCTGCATGTGCGCCAGACTGACGAGTCCGTCTGCATTGGCCCCGCGCCCGCAACAGAGTCGTATCTGAATATTGATCGCATCCTGGCGGCCGCCAGGCAAACCGGCGCACAGGCGGTTCATCCGGGCTACGGCTTTTTGTCGGAGAATGCGGAATTCGCTCGCCGCTGCGCCGAGCAGGACCTGGTTTTCATAGGCCCCTCGGCATCGGCCATTCAGGCCATGGGCTCCAAGTCCGATGCCAAGATGCTCATGGCCGAGGCCGGCGTCCCCCTGGTCCCCGGCTACCACGGGGAAAAACAAGACCCCGGTTTCCTGGCCGAGCAGGCCGAAGCCATCGGCTATCCCATCCTGATCAAGGCAAGCGCGGGCGGCGGCGGCAAAGGCATGCGGCGGGTCGATACGCCATCCGGATTCAGCGCCGCGCTCACAGCCTGCAAGCGCGAAGCGCAGAAAGCCTTCGGCAATGACGACGTCCTGATCGAAAAATATATTCTTCAACCCCGCCACATCGAGATCCAGATATTTGCCGACCATCACGGCAACGCCCTCCACATGTTCGAACGAGACTGTTCAGTGCAGCGGCGCCATCAGAAAGTGCTTGAAGAAGCACCCGCTCCCCACTTAACGCCTGAACGGCGCCACGCCATGGGCCAAGCGGCCATCAAAGCGGCCAAGGCAGTCGGGTACACCGGCGCCGGCACGGTTGAATTCATCGTAGAACCGTCAGGCAACTTCTATTTCATGGAAATGAACACCCGTCTGCAGGTCGAGCACCCCGTGACCGAAATGATCACCGGCCTGGACCTGGTGGAATGGCAGATACGCATTGCCCGCAAGGAACCCCTGCCGCGCGCGCAAGACAGCCTTGCCATATCCGGGCATGCGATCGAGGCGCGCCTATACGCCGAGAACCCGGCCAAGCACTTCTTCCCTTCCGCGGGCCTGATCAAGACACTTACCCTGCCCGAAGCCATCGAAGGGGTGCGCGTGGACACCGGTGTTCAAGCGGGGGATACCGTTACCCCCTACTACGATCCGATGCTGGCCAAGGTGATTGCCTGGGGCAAGGATCGCAACGAGGCCATCGACCGGCTGACCCGCGCCTTGCAGGCAAGCCATATCGAAGGGGTATGGAGCAATATCCGTTTTCTGGAGCGCGTCATCAATTGCCCCTCGTTCCGGCACGCCGACCTTGACACCGGCCTGATCGAACGGGAACACGCCTATCTGTTCGCCTCGTCCGACACAGCGCCGGCCAGCACCGCCCCTGCGGCAACGGCAGGCTAACGCCCCCGATAAACCGGCTTTCGCTTTTCAGCGAACGCCGCGCGCCCCTCGCGCCGATCGTCGGTATCGCGCAAGGCTCCCCATGCGCTGCGCTCGGCGTCCAGGGCGTGCGCAAGCGGCAAATCAGCGCCTTGATAAACCAGTCTCTTGACAGCCCTGACCGCCAGCGGCGCATTGTCCACAATGCGCCGCGCTATCTGCATCGCAGTGGGCTGCAGCGCCTCGAACGGCACCACCTTGCTGAGCAGCCCAATGCGCAAGGCCTCGGCCGCATCAATCGTATCGCCCGTGAGCAGCATCATCATGGCATCCGAACGGCCAACCAGGCGGGGCAAGCGCTGCGTCCCCCCCGAACCCGGAATGGTGCCGACCCGCACCTCCGACAAGGCAAACCTGGCGTTATCCGACGCAATGCGAATGTCGCAGGCCAGCCCAATCTCCAGCCCTCCACCCATGGCATAGCCGTTGAACGCGCAGATCAAGGGCTTGTCAGTCTGTATGCCCGCCGTCAGCGAATCATTGAACCGCGCGCCGTAAGTCAGCTCGGCAAATGACTGCAGCGGCGGCGGCGTGCGCTTCAGATCAGAGCCCACACAGAAACTGCGCTGCCCCGCGCCTGTCACGACCGCCGCAAAGATTGCTTCATCTTCATCGATACGGCCCCATATCTGCTGGATTTCCCGGCGCATCGGATAGTCAATGGCATTCATCGCCTCGGGACGATTGAGCGTGACGACGGCAATGCCGGATTCTACTTTGAAATCAACGGCCATCATCACCCCTGCTGAACCCGCCCGTCCGTGCCGGCCCGCCGAATGCCGTCATGGGTCTATCCTGTGCTTGAAGCCAGCCGCGCGCGACGCCGCTGTCTTTTCAAGCGTATCGATAATGACCTGGCGCATTTCCGCCGGATCGATCACATCGTCGATAAGACCCATGGCCGCCGCCTTGTACGCACTGGAGTCCGCCTTCAAGCGCTTCATGATCACGGCTTTGTGCGCTTCCGGGTCGTCCGCCTGGGCAATGGCCTTTCCATGCACAAGCTCAACGGCCGCCTCGGGCCCCATGATGTCGAAATGCGCGGTCGGCCACGCAACAATCGTGTCGGGATTCATGCTGCGCCCGCATAGCGCCAGATACGCCAGGCCGATTGCCTTGCGCGCCACAATGGTGATCTTGGGCACCGACGCGGCACACACCACATTAAGCAAACGCGCCGCCAGCGATACCATGCGCTCTTTCTCTATCGCGGGCCCCACCAGAAAGCCGGGCGCATCAACCAGAAACACCAGGGGGATGTGGAAGGCATCGCACATCTCGATGAACTTGCGCGCCTTGCGCGCCGATTTCTCGTCCAGGACACCGCCGCGCGCCATCGGATTGGACGCGACAAACCCAATGGACTCGCCGTTGACACGACCCAGCGCGGTGACGATGCTGGGACCGTACTTCGGACGCCAATGGAATAGCTCGCCGCCATCCACCGTCAATGCAAGCACTTTGCGCATGTCATAGGCCTGCTTGTCGAGCAAAGGGATCAGGCTGCGCAACTTTTCGCAACCTTCTTCGGTATCTACCGCTGCCGGGCGGGCCGGCACACGCGGCGGAAGCTCCCAGCAGTTGGACGGCAAGTACGACAGGAATTGCCGTATACCGGCCATGGCATCCGCTTCGGTATCGCCCACATGGTCCACTTGGCCTGTTACCGTGGCGCTTCGGTCAGCGCCCCCGATGTCGTCGCTGCTCACGGTTTCGCCGATGCCCACCTTGACCACGACAGGACCGGACATCCCGATAAAGCCAATGTCGCGCACAATGGTGACGAAATCCGACTGGGCGGCGGTGAACGATGGTCCGCCGAATGCGGCGCCCATGACGCCCGCCACCTGAGGCACTTTGCCCGACATGCGAAAATGCTCGGCAAACCGCGAGCCGGCCCCTGCCGCCATCGCCCCGAACACCTCCTGGACCCGCGCGGCCCCCGCTTCCATCAGGGCAATGTAAGGCGCCCGATGCGCCAGCGCGGCCGCCCTGACCCGCGCCACCTTGAGCTCGCCCACGCGGCCCCGGGTGCCGCCCAGCACGGTGGCATCGTCCGACGCCACGTAGACAATACGGCCATCGATTTTCCCGTGCCCCACCACGATCCCATCAGCCGGCGTACGGTGCGCCAGGGACTCATGCAGACTATGGCCATGCAAGCCCATTTCGACAAAGCTGCCCGGGTCCAGCAACAAATCAATCCGCTCACGCGCCGACAGCTTCCCTTTTGCACGCAGCTTTTCCAGCGCCTCGTCGCTGGTCGACCCACGCACCGCCTTGCGGCGGTCGTACAACTCTTTCAGCAGCTCATCATTCATGTCTTTCCACCTTCGCACAAGCCTGATTTTTCAATATTCCAAAAGTCCACTTATTGAAATAGAATTTTTTATATATTAAATCAGTCTAAGACAATCGTCTATTCCCGAGCACGGATAGTTGACACATTATCAGCTATTGCGTAGCATTTTCATGCTGATATACCAATCCCCCGCCACGAAAAACAAGCATCCTAATAGTCCATATATTGGATAATCATAATAATTCTGGCAGATAAATATCAGAAATAAGCCGATATCCGGCAACATCAACCAAGGAGACAAACCACATGAATTCCCTTTTTAGATCCCGCTCTCCCGCAGCACTGATGCGGCTGGCGCAAAGCACTGTGCTGACCCTTGCCTGCGCCGCATCCGGCATGGCGTGGGCTCAATCAAAACCCGCGGTGGACAAGCAAACGCTTGTGATCGCCCTGGACAAAGAAGTTCAGAGCCTAGACGCACAAGTCACCGCCAGCGGCGACTCGCAACGATATGCGCTGCAGATCTACGACACGCTGTACGGCTTTGATGCCAAAGGCAACATCATCCCGCGCATGGCCGAAAGCTATGACATTTCACAGGATGGCCTGACGTACACATTCAAGCTGCGCAAAGGCATCAAGTTCCACAACGGCGATGAACTCACATCAGAAGACATCAAGTTCTCGGTCGAGCGCATTATCGATCCGGCCTCGCGAAGCACCCGGCGCCCCTACTTTGCCCCGGTGATCGACCGCATCGAGACGCCCGATCCGCTGACCGTGGTCATGACACTGAAGTACCCCGACGGCGCCTTTTTGAATAAGGTCGCCGGTTTTCTGTTCATTACCGGGAAGCAGTACACGGCATCTCTGGCCAAGCCCGAGGACTTCGCCGCATCACCCATAGGCAGCGGGCCCTACAAAATCAAAGAAAACAGAATTGGGCAGTTCCTGACCCTGGAAAGGTTTGAAGACTTCTACGGCACCAAGCCCGACATCCAAACCATCACCTACAAGTACATCCCCGAGGCCACCAGCCGGGTCAATGCGATCTTGACCGGCGAGGTCGACATCGCCGCCAAGCTTCCCCTGGCGGATGTCGCCCGCCTGCGCAGCGAACCATCGCTCACGGTCATCAGCAACCCGGTGTCTTCGCCCATGCACGTCCGGCTTTATTCCGATGATCCCGAATCGCCGCTGCATAAGCGCGATGTACGCCTGGCGCTTAACTACGCGATCGATGCGGATGCCATCATCAAAAGCGTCTTCCATGGCATCGGCGCGCCCATGGGCACCTTCATTTCCAAGTTCTACCCCTATGGCAGCAGCCCCGACATACAGCCTTACGGCTACGACCCCGCCAAGGCGCGCGAACTGCTCAAGAAGGCGGGCTACCCCAACGGCTTCGACATTGTCCTGAACGATGCCGTCGGCACGCCAAAGGAAATGGCGGAAGCCGTGGCGGCCTACCTGGGGCAAGTGGGTGTACGGGTCAAGATCAACCGGATCGACTACGCCGCATGGAGCCGGCTGAACAATGCCCACAAAACCGGTCCCATGACCACGACACAGTTCACCAACGCCATCTACGATCCCATCCATCCCATAGGCGGATCATTCAAGAAAGACGGCCCTTGGTCGAACTACTACAACCCCGAGGTCGAGGCGCTGATCACGGAACTGGACAGCACCACCGGCGCCGACGCCCGCGGCGCCCTGTTCCGCAAGATCGGCAAACTGCTGCATGACGATGCCGCGGCATTGCTGGTGACCGAACTGTTCGACGTATTCGCCATGAAGAAGGACGTGGACTGGGAGGTCCAGGAAGGCTCCGGGTTCATCAATTTCCGTCAGGTCGGCTGGAAATAATGATGGCGGGCGCCCGTTGCCGGGCGCTCTTTCTTTTACCCAGGAGGAGAACATGTCCCATCCATCAAAAGGCATTATGGTGGTGACCGGCGGCAGCCGCGGCATAGGCGCTGCCATATCGCTGCTCGCCGCCGGGCGCGGTTACGACGTATGCATCAACTACAGCACCCATGGCGACAGGGCGCAAGGCATTGCCGCGCAGATAGAGGAAATCGGACAAAAAGCCATGATCTTCCAGGCGGATGTGTCGCAAGAAGCAGAAGTTGCCGATATGTTTCGAGCCGTCGACAACAAACTGGGACCCGTCAGCGCACTGGTCAATAATGCCGGCATCAGCGGCGGCTCGGCGCGCGTCGACGAGTTGGACGGCCACGCCCTGGACCTGATGTTCCACATCAATATCAAGGGTACTTTCCTGTGCTGCAAGGAAGCCCTGCTACGCATGTCCACGCGGCATGGCGGCAAAGGCGGCGGCATCGTGAACTTCTCGTCCGCGGCCGCCAGGCTGGGCGCCGCCGGCAGGAATGTGCACTACGCCGCCAGCAAAGCGGCCATCAATACACTCACTTTCGGCCTGGCGCAGGAAGTCGCCGCAGAAGGCATCCGCGTCAATGCCATCAGCCCGGGGATGATAACCACTGAAATGCAAGACCCCGAAAGACTGGCCCGCATGACCCCCATGCTGCCCATGCAGCGCGCCGGTTCTCCGGAAGAGGTAGCCCAGGCAGCCCTTTGGCTGCTGTCCGACGAGGCTTCCTATGTATCCGGCACGGTTCTGGGTGTTTCCGGCGCCCGCTGATCCAGGGTGATGCCGCAGAAGGACGACGGTCTATACAATATCGGTAAAGGGTCATACCGTTGCCCGGAGGCATCATGAACAGTTCCCGATACCAAAGCATGTATACACCCGCCCGGTTCTGGCAAAAGCTTGGGCCGCGCGCCCGGTCCGCCAGCCGTACGGTTGTTGAAAAAGCACTCTATCTGTACTACGCGGTCCAAAGCGCCAACACGCCCAAATGGGCCAAGCGCGTTATTTACGGTGCGCTGGGCTATTTCATTTTTCCGCTGGATGCCATCCCCGACCTGGCGCCGCTGGTCGGCTACACCGACGATCTGAGCGTCATGGCGGCGGCACTGGCCACGGTTGCCTTCTACATCACCCCCGATGTGAAGGCGCAAGCCCATCGCAAGCTGGACGAATGGTTCGACACGCCAGCCGGCCGCGCGCATACGGATGCCTGACCCCCAAGCAGGCATGAGGCAACACACCTCGTTCCAGGCCAGTTGGCTGGCCGAAACCCTGCGCTTGCGCGAAGCGCTGTGGGGCCCGCTGGAAGATGCCAGCGAAGTGCGGCGCGCCCGCGCGCACGGGCAGGGTTTTACCGACAGGGTCCTGTTGCGCGCCCAGTACCTGGGCAAGCGCGAAAAACTCGATCAACTGATCAGGAAATGGACCCAAGGCGCACGCATTGCGCTGGTAGCCATGTGCTGCCTGGCACTGGCCGGCGGCGCCGGCCTGGCGCTGGGCGCATTGGGAGACGGCACCCGTCCCGTGAACCTGCTGCTGGCATTGCTGGCCCTGCTGGGCCTGAACACACTGACATTGGCATTCTGGCTGCTCAGCTTTGCGCTCAAGAGCGGCGGCGGTGCATGGCTGGGCGAAGCGTGGCTATGGCTCACCCACAAACTGGCGCGCGGGCCGGACGCGGCGCTGGCGCCGCGCGCCCTGATGGAAATGCTGAGCCGGCAGCGGGCGCTGCGCTGGCTGCTGGGCGGCATCAGCCATGGACTATGGTCGCTCGCTCTGGCCAGCATGCTGCTGACCCTGCTGGCCCTGCTGTCGGCGCGACGGTACAGTTTCAACTGGGAAACCACCCTTTTGTCGCCCGATGCCTTCGTGACGGTCACCACCTGGCTGGGCTGGCTGCCTGCCCGCCTGGGCTTCACCATGCCGCCTGAAACGCTCATACGCATCAGCGATGGCCTGCACACCTTGCCCAGTGCCGCGCAGGGCATGTGGTCCAGCTGGCTGATAGGCTGTGTCGTGACCTATGGCCTGTTGCCGCGGCTGCTGGCCCTGGCCTGCAGCGCCCTACGGATCAGAAAGACCATGGCCGCCGTGGGTCCGGATGTCAGCCTGCCGGGCTACGCCGAGCTGCGCGACCGCCTTGCCCCCACCAGCGAACAAGCCGGCATCGACGCGCCCGATGGGCCCGGCTTCCAGGCCCGTGTACAACAACGTCCGGGGCTGCACCATCTGCCCGGCCAGGCGGTGCTGGCCGGCATTGAACTGTCGCCGGACACTACCTGGCCTCCATCCCCCCTGCCCGCCAGCGTGGCGGATGCCGGGCTGATAGATAGCCGCGCGCAGCGCAAAGCCTTGCTCGACACCCTGCAGCAACAGCCTCCCGGCCGCCTGCTGCTGGTGTGCGACCCATGTCAAACACCGGACCGCGGCACGCTGGCCTTGCTGGCGGACCTGGCCAGCCTGGCGGACCAGGCCCGCATTGCGCTGCACGCGGACACGCCCGCCGCCGGCGGCAGCGCGGCCACCCGGCGGGCGGCCTGGCTCGACATGCTGCAGGCGGCCGGGTTCGCCACGGAGCAGATCGCGACCGATACCGCCGCCGGCCTGGCCTGGCTGGCGGCCGGCGCCGCAGGCGATGAACACAGAGGCGACGCCCATGCCGCATCCTGACCCCGTCTTGCGCCTGGCCGTGGTGGGCCACACCAATACCGGCAAGACATCCCTGCTGCGCACCCTGACGCGCGACGCCGGATTCGGGCAGGTCGACGACAACCCCGGCACCACCCGCCATGTGGAAGGCGCCCGGCTGCTGGTGGACGGCGCCGTCGCTGTCGAGCTGTACGACACGCCGGGCATGGAAGACAGTATCGCCCTGCTGGACTATCTGGATCTGCTGGCTCCGCCCAGCGAGCGGCTGGACGGCCCTGAACGTGTGCGCCGCTTTCTGCAAAGCCCGGAAAGCCGGCGCCGCTTCGAGCAAGAAGCACGGGTGCTGCAGAAGCTGCTTGATTGCGACGCGGGGCTGTATGTCATCGATGTGCGCGACCCTGTGCTGGGCAAGCACAAGGACGAGCTGGCGATTCTGGCCAGTTGCGGCCACCCGCTGCTGCCCATCCTGAACTTTACCCATAGCCGGGGCGAACGCCTGGCCGCATGGCGCGAGGCGCTTGCCCGGCTGGGGCTGCACGCCATGGTGGAGTTCGACACGATCGCCCCCGCCCTGGATGGCGAAGCCCAGCTATACGACAAGCTGGCCGTGCTGATGGACCATCATTCGGCACTATTACAGACGCTCAAGCAGGACGTATTGCGGCAGCGCGACCTGCGCCACGCCGACGCCCTGCGCCTGATTGCCGAACTGCTAATCGACGTGGCCGCCTGGCGGCTTGCCAGCCTGCCCGAACAAGACGCGCTGGAAGCCACGACGAAAACCTTGCGCCGGCAGGTGCGCGAACGGGAAAACGCCTGCGTGCGCGCCCTGCTCAAACGCTACAATTTCAGTGTCCGGGATTTTCCAGCCCACCCGCTGCCGCTGGAAGGCGAGCGCTGGGGCATGGACCTGTTCCATCCACAGGCGCTCAAGGACGTCGGCATCCACGTAGGCAAAGGCATGGCCGCCGGCGCCATGGCCGGCGCTACGCTGGACGCCTTTACCGCTGGGCTGAGCCTGGGCACCGCCACGTTGCTGGGCGCGGCCGCGGGCGGGCTCTGGCAGGGCGCCGACAAACTGGGCAAGCGCGTGCTGGGCCGCCTGCAAGGCTATCAAGAGGTCAGCGTGGACGACGCCGTCTTGCGCCTGCTGGCCGTGCGTCAGCTTGCCCTGGTTCATGCACTGGAACGGCGCGGCCATGCGGCGCAGACCCCGATCGCGCTGGCATCCGACGATAGCCTGCAGGCCTGGCGCCGCGAGCGCCTGCCCGATGCACTGCGCGAAGCGCGCAGCCAGCCGCATTGGTCGTCACTGGCCGACAGCTACCAAACCAGCGCCCGGCGCCATGATGCCGTCCAGATGCTTGCGCGCAAGCTGGCGCAGGACTAAGCCAGGGATTACAGCAGCACCGGTTCGTTGGGCAGGTCGTTGGCATTGCCTTCCGGCGGCGCAGGCGGGCATCGCGTGACCAGTATTTTTTCGATGTCTTCCACCGCCGCCACGATGCCGGCGGCGTAGTCTTTCTGCTGCAAGCGGCCTTGCAGCCGGCCGCACACCTGTTCCCATAGCGCGTCGGGCGCGGCAATGCCGCGGTCGGCGATGATCTGTATATGGTGCCGGTCGAGCGCCAGGTAGAGCAGGACGCCGGTGTTCAAGGGGGTATCCCATACCCGCAAGCGTCCGAATACTTCCAGCGCGCGCAGACGGCTGTCCGGCTCGTGCGCCGGACTCACCGCCTCGACCACCAGCATCAGCTCGCCGGTATGGCCCAGCTCGCTTTGCCGGATACGCTCGGCAATTTGCGCCAGGACGCCGGCCGTGAAGTGCTTGCGGCGCAGCCATTGCCCCTCGAGGCTGGCCCAGCCGGTGAACTGCTTCCATGACGCGCTGTGTACTTGCACAATGACTCCTTCTTACCAACTGCCCGACGCGCCGCCACCGCCGCTGCCGCCGCCTCCGCCACCGCCAAATCCCCCGCCGCCGCCAAAGCCGCCGCCCCCTCCGAAGCCGCCCCCAAAACCGCCGCCCAGGCCGCCGATCACACCGCCACGGCGCGAAGCACGGGCCGAGCTGCCCCGCCCGCCCGCGCCGAACGCGCGGCCGGCGTGGCTAAGCACGAAGGCAGCCATGCCGGCCAGTATGCCGATCACCAGACTGTTGAACATCAGGAAGACGAAGATCCCCACGGCAAAAGCCGCAAACCCGGCGGGCATGAACAAGCTCATGGCCGCCAGCGGCAGCAGCATGACCAGCGGCGAGTCTTCATCGGCGCCGCCGCCACTGGCCGCGCCCGGGGCGGGCGCAGGCAGCGGCTCGCCATCGACCAGCTTCACCAGGCTATCGACCCCGGCCGTTATGCCGCCCGCATAGTCGTCCTGCTTGAAACGGGGGGTGATCTGTTCGCGTATGATGCGCCCGGCCAGCAAATCGGGCACAGCGCCCTCCAGGCCGTAGCCGACCTCGATGCGCAGGCGGCGATCATCCTTGGCCACCACCAGCAGTATGCCGTCGTCGATCCTGGCGCGGCCTATACGCCATTGATCGAACACCCGTCTTGCGTAGCTTTCTATGGTGTCCTCGCCAGTGGTCGGAACCACCAGCACGGCAATCTGCGCGCCCTTGCGCTGCTCCAGATCGGTCAGCGTGCGGCTCAGTTGCGCCTGGGCCGATGCATCGAGCGTACCGGTCTGGTCGGTCACCCAGCTTTTGAGCTCAGGCACCGGCGCCTGGGCCGCCTGCGCGGCCGGCAGCCAGGTAGTCAGGCAGAACAGCGCGCTCAGGACCAGGCGAACGAGCATCATCAGTACGGTTTCTCGGTTTCTGGCAGGGAGAACTGGACGGCGGGATCGCGGGTGATTTCTTCCTGCCGGGACACACCGTAGTTCTCGATGGTGCTGTAGCCGAATATCTTGGCAGTGATCAGCGTGGGGAATTGCCGGACGATCAGGTTATATTCCTGCACGGCCTGCACATAACGCCCGCGCTCGGTGGCAATACGGTTTTCCGTGCCTTCCAGTTGCGTCATCAGGTCGCGGAACAAGCCATCGCTTTTAAGCTGCGGGTAGTTCTCGGATACGGCAATCAGGCGCGACAGGGCCGACGACAGCTCGCCCTGGGCCTGGCTGAAGCGCGCCATGAGTTCGGGGTTCTGCAGGTCGGCGGCCGAAATCTGGATACTGCCGACTTTGGAGCGCGCCTCGGTCACCTGCGTCAGCACGGCGCGCTCGTTGACCATATAGGCATTGACCGAGTTGACCAGCTTGGGAACCAGCTCGGCGCGGCGTTCATACTGGTTCAGGGTTTGGGACCAGGCGGTCTTGACCTGCTCGTCCAGGCGCTGGATGTCGTTGTAGCCGCAACCGGCCAGCAAAAGGGAAAGCCACGGCAGCACGACGAGAAGAAGAAGGCGTTTCATTGAGGTCCACCAAAAAAGGAACAGGCAAATTACAGCAGGTTGCGCCCCGCTTGCCAATACGCCGGGCGCAGGGCGGACTGCGCGCCAGCCAATTTGACTATTCTTGACGCTGTGCCCGGCGTGTTGCGCACACTGCGCAAAACAAATGCTGCCCATCCAGCCCAAGTACGCTACAATGGTCAATTGTGCGCCGCACCAGTCAGCGCACTGCCTGCAGGCCGTTCTGGCCTTGCCTTTAGCTTTTTTGCTATCTAACTACTTTTATCGTCTGCCTAGATTGGTATCTCTCGACTCGAGCGATAGGCTGTCGCTGGAGTGATTTCTTGAGTAATCCAACCCCCTTTGCCGCCCTTGGGCTGGCAGACCCCCTTTTGCGTGCTGTGGCCGACACCGGTTACGAGCACCCCACCCCCATCCAGGCCCAGGCCATCCCCCAAGTCATCAAGGGAGGCGATTTGCTGGCCGCGGCGCAAACCGGCACCGGCAAGACCGCCGGCTTTACCCTGCCCATCCTGCACCGCTTGCTGCAAAACCCTGCCCAGGGCCGCAAGCCGGGCCAGCCGCGCGTGCTGATCCTGACCCCGACACGCGAACTGACCGCCCAGGTGGAAGAATCCGTACGTACTTACGGGCGTCACACCTCGGTGCGTTCCATGGTGATGTTCGGCGGCGTCAACATCAATCCGCAGATCAGCGCCTTGCGCAAACCGCTGGACATCCTGGTCGCCACCCCCGGCCGCCTGCTGGATCATGCCCAGCAAAAAACGGTCGACCTGTCGGGCGTCGAAATCCTGGTGCTGGACGAAGCCGACCGCATGCTGGACATGGGCTTTATCCGCGACATCCGCCGCATTCTGGCCCTGCTGCCCAAGAAGCGCCAGAATTTGCTGTTCTCGGCCACGTTCTCGGACGAAATCCGCGAGTTGTCCAAAGGCGTGCTGAACGATCCGATCGAAATCTCGGTGGCGCGCCGCAACACGGCTTCGGAACTGGTTGCCCAAAGCATGGTGCTGACCGAACAGGCCCACAAGCGCGATCTGCTCAGCTACATCATTCGCGAAAGCGGCTGGCATCAGGTGCTGGTGTTCACCCGCACCAAGCACGGCGCCAATCGCCTGGCCGAAAAATTGGTCAAAGACGGCCTGTCGGCAGCGGCCATACACGGCAACAAGAGCCAGGCGGCGCGTACGCGCGCCCTGGCCGGCTTCAAAGATGGCAAGGTCGCCGTGCTGGTGGCCACCGACATCGCGGCACGCGGCATCGATATCGACCAGTTGCCCCATGTCGTCAACTTCGAACTGCCCAATGTGCCTGAAGATTACGTGCACCGCATCGGCCGCACCGGCCGGGCGGGCAGCGCGGGTTCCGCCATGTCGCTGGTGGACCGTTCCGAAATCAAGCTGCTCAATGCGATCGAAAAGCTGATCAAGCGGCCCATCGACCGGACCACCATCGAAGGCTGGTCGCCCGACATGGTCAAGGCCGAACCGGCCCACGTGCGGGCCAGTGACGAAGACCGGCCACGGCGCTCGAACACGCCGCGCCGTCCCGGTAATGGCGGCGGCAACAACGGCGCCCGGCCGGGCGCGCGTTCCGCCGGCAGGCCCCGCGGCGAAAGCGGCTCGGGCCGCCCCGCCAATGGCGCTGCGCGAACCGGGCAGCCGGCTTCCGGCCAGGCCCGCCCCCGCAGCGGCGCCAGCCGCGGCAATGGCGGGCAGCGCGCCGCATTGCTGGGAAAATAAAGCGTATTATTTCGGCTTCCCAACCCGGCTGATCGATTTATGTCTTTATCCACCTGGCTTGCCTTTTTCGCGGCGTCCTGGGCCATTTCCTTTTCGCCCGGCCCCGGCGCGATCTCCGCCATGGCGTCGGGCCTGAAGTATGGCTTCAGGCGCGGCTACTGGACCACGGTCGGCCTGTTGCTGGGCATCTTGATCCAGTTCCTGGTCGTCGCGGTCGGGCTGGGCGCGCTGCTGGCCGCTTCGGAAGCCGCTTTCGCCATCGTCAAATGGCTGGGCGTGGTCTACCTGATCTACCTGGGCTGGAAGCAGTTTCGCACCGACGCCGCCCCGGTGGCCGTCGAGGCCCACGACCCCGCGCCCTTCAAGGCGCGCGAACTGGTGGTGCGAGGCTGCCTGATCAACATCACCAATCCCAAGGGCACCGTATTCCTGCTGGCGGTGGTGCCGCAGTTCCTGAACCTATCGCAACCCCTGGCGCTGCAGTATGCGGCCATTGCGGCGACCCTGTGCTTTACCGACATGGTCGCCATGGCGTGCTACACCACGCTGGCCGCCCGCATATTGCGGATGTTGCGCAGCCCGCGTCATATACGCTGGCTCAATCGCACCTTCGGCGCCATGTTCATCCTGGCCGGTACGGTGCTGGCATCGTTTAGCCATCATAAATAATCCATGAGTATTTCCCAAGAAGTCGCGCGGCGACGCACCTTTGCCATTATTTCCCACCCCGACGCGGGCAAGACCACCCTGACGGAAAAGCTGCTGCTGTTCGCGGGCGCCATCCAGATCGCCGGCAGCGTCAAGGCGCGCAAGGCCAGCCGGCATGCTTCGTCCGACTGGATGGAGATCGAAAAGCAACGCGGCATCTCGGTGGCCTCGTCCGTCATGCAGATGGAATACCGGGACTGCGTGCTGAATCTGCTCGACACGCCGGGACACCAGGACTTTTCCGAAGACACCTATCGCGTGCTGACCGCGGTGGATGCCGCCTTGATGGTGATCGACGCGGCCAACGGCGTCGAACCGCAAACCATACGCCTGCTGCAGGTCTGCCGCGCGCGCAACACCCCCATCATCACCTTCATCAACAAACTCGACCGTGAAGTGCAGGAGCCTTTGAACCTGCTGTCCGAGATCGAGTCGCACCTGGCCATGGACGCCGTGCCATTTTCATGGCCGGTCGGCATGGGCCGCTCGTTCGGCGGCGTATTCGACATACCGCGCGACCGCATGCGTGTCTTCCGCGCGGGGCAGGAACGCCGCAACAGCGAAGACGACTTGATCGACGGCCTGGACAATCCGGCCATTGCCGAACGCTTCGGCGACGCCTTCGCCAAGGCCAGCGAAGAGATCGAGTTGATCCAGGCCGCCGCGCCGCAGTTCGATCACGAAGCCTTCCTGGCCGGCAAGCAGACACCGGTTTTCTTCGGTTCCGCCATCAACAACTTCGGCGTGCGGGAAGTCCTGGACGCCCTGGTCGACCTGGCGCCCAAGCCCGGCGCGCGCACGGCCCTGCAGCGCGATGTGCAGCCCGACGAGCCCAAGTTCAGCGGCGTGATCTTCAAAGTGCAGGCCAATATGGACCCGGCCCACCGCGACCGCGTCGCCTTCGTCCGCGTCAGTTCGGGGCGTTTCGAGCGCGGCATGCGCTTGAAAGTATCGCGCACCAACAAGGAAATCCGCCCCAACAACGTCGTATCCTTTCTGTCGCAGCGGCGCGAGCTGCTGGACGAGGCCTACGCGGGCGATGTCATCGGCATCCCCAACCACGGTGTATTGCAGCTGGGCGACGTGCTGACTGAGGGCGAAAACCTGCAGTTCACCGGCCTTCCCTTTTTTGCGCCGGAACTGTTCCAGGCCGTCGAAGTCAAAGATCCTTTACGGACCAAGCAGTTACGCATCGGCCTGACGCAGTTGGGCGAAGAAGGCGCCATCCAGGTCTTTCGGCCGGAGGCGGCAGGCGGCGCCCTGTTGCTGGGTGCCGTGGGCCAATTGCAGTTTGAAGTGGTCGCCCATCGCCTGAAGACCGAGTACGGCGTCGATGCGCGCCTGATGCCTTCGCGTTACAACATGGCACGTTGGTTTACAGCCGACGACCCGCAGGTTCTGAGAAAATTCATGAACGCCAATGCCGCAAACATCGCCTATGATGTCGTCGATGCCGCCGCGTTCCTGGCGAGTTCCCCTGCGCAGTTGCGTGTTGCGCAAGAGCTCTATCCAGGCATTACATTCCATGCCATGCGCGAGCACGGGGGTCAGGTGTTTGCGCAGCACGCATAAAAAGGCGGATATATACTGGTTGCTCCATTTCCATCGGGCGTGCACTTTCCGGCTTGGCTTGCCCTGGGCGCCACGGCAGGCGCTTGCACGTTGCCTGCGCATTCCCGTTTGATGCGGAAATGGAATTAGCCTTTCCAGACAGAGGAAAAAAATGTCCTGGCGTATTATTTTTGCAGTACTGATCGTAGCAGCAGGCGCCTCGGCGTGGGGTGGCTTGCGCCTGGGCGACTGGCTGGTGGCCCATGGCCCGGTCGCGCCCCCCATGCCCGAGCATCCCGAGCTGTCCGAGGTACCCGTGCTGGACGCCGATGGCCTGCCCTATATGGCGCAGCCGCCCCAGCCGCTGATCAATGGGCAATTGGGCGTGCCCGAGGCCCCCGGGCAGATCGCCTGGGAAATACCCGAAACCTCGCTGGAAGAAACCAAGTCCACCGCGGCCATCGACCTGGCCACCACCACGATCAGCATGGACGAGGCCATCCAGATTGCCGAAATGAACAATGGCGGCAACCCAGGCCTGCAAGGCATTGCCGATATCAGCGGCCTGGGGCTGGGCAGCGGGACATTCAATGGCGCATCAAATGCCCCTCTGCAGCCCATCGAGATGGCGCCGCCCCCACCGCCGCCGCCCCCTGTTGCCACCCAGAACAATCAGGCTTGGCAGGCCAGCTTGCGCCAGGATCTGCAAGCGTGCAGCGCGCAAAACTTCTTCAACCGGCCCAGTTGCGCCTGGACGGCCCGCAACAAGTATTGCGAGCCCAACAATGCCTGGGGCCGCGTCAGCGACTGTCCGGCCAAGTCATTCTGACCTATCGAACAGTAAGTAGGCCACAGGCCATAGCGACAGGGGCCGCCCGGACATTGCATCCAGGCGGCCCCTGTCGTTTATGGGGTCATCCGCTTATTCGTGTTCGCCCATTTGCGACTGCAGGTAGTTTTGCAAGCCGACCCTGTCGACCAGTTCGATTTGCGTTTCCAGCCAGTCGATATGCTCTTCGGTGTCGTTCAAGATGTCCTGGAACAAATCGCGCGACACATAATCGCGCACCGATTCGCAATAGGCCATGGCTTCCTTGACCGTGGCCTGCGCGCCGGTTTCCAGCTTCAGGTCACAGGACAGAAGCTCGGGCACGTCTTCGCCTATCATCAGCTTGTGCAGATCTTGCAGATTGGGCAAGCCGTCGAGCATGAAAATCCGCTCGATCAGGCGATCGGCGTGCTTCATTTCACCAATGGATTCATCGTATTCGTGCTTGCCCAGCTTGGTCAGGCCCCAATGATTCAGCATGCGGGCATGCAGAAAGTACTGGTTGATGGCGGTGAGTTCGTTTTTAAGTTGTGCATTCAAATGCTTGATGACGGTCGTGTCGCCTTTCATGGCCATACTCCTGAAGCGTGTTAGTCGATCGAGCGCCGTTTCGGCGCCGCCCGGCGGGCGCAAAGCCACTTGACCGGAGTTGATAGACAGTTGATAGACATCAAGGCTAACACGCAGCCCCAGAGAGTTACAGCCCTTGCACCAGGCGCAAAACACCCATGCGCCCACAGGCCTGCGAGCAGGGGCGCTAATAAGAATGAGTCGGTTTATAAATGCGGTTTCAGGCAGAGTGCACGTTTAATGCGGTCTGGCGACACGCATTGCACCGGAAACGCTTGATTTCATGGAATAAAATCAGCAAATTTGAGTCCGGGGAAGGCCTGGAAACGGCGTCCGGATTCAGTCGAACAAAATTGATACAAAATGTATAAAACGTGGTTCAAGCGCGGCGAACGGCTACTTCCAGCATGGGCGCGACCGAATCGTTGGCGGCATTGGCTACCAATACGCCTTGTTCGTGGTGCAGGGTGGCCTGGCTTGCGTAACGGCCGCCCGGCAGGTATTCGCTGGCGGTCTCGGCGCAGCAGCCGCAGCACGACGCCACACCCAACTGCCCTTGCAGGTCAGATAGGCTTGCAGCCCCTTCGGCAACAGCCGCCTGGACCTGGCGCTCGGTGATGGCATTACAGATACAAATAAACATGAGAACAATTATCATCTGATTTGCAAAAAAAATCAATCACATGACACGCGCATAACATCGATACAACGTATGGGCTAGCGGGGGTCCAGCGCCGCGCGCGCTTTGCGCAGAATGGCCGGCTCAATGCCGGCCGCCTCGCGATACTTGGCGACGGTGCGGCGGGCAATGCTCACGCCCTGTTCGGCAAGACGCGCCGAAATCTGGCTGTCCGACAGGGGTTTCTTGCCGGATTCTTCCGCCACCAGTTTCTGGATCAGCGTACGCACGGCAGAGGCCGTCGTGGACTCGCCATCGTCGGTTTGCAGCGCGGCAGAGAAGAAACGCTTGAGCTCGATCACGCCCCAAGGCGTTTGCGCGTACTTTTGCTTGGTAGCGCGCGATATCGTGGATTCGTGCAGCTCAAGCTCCTGGGCAATGTCGCGCAGTTGCATGGGACGCAGAGCGCCCTGGCCCTGCTCAAAAAATGCCTGCTGCCGGTCGACTATGGCTTGCGCCACCCGCAGCACGGTCACGAAGCGGTTGTTCATGCTTTTGATCAATCCGTGCGCCTGTTGCAATTGCGCCTGCATGGCGGGCGCAGCCGGCGCTTTGTCCAGCAGGCTTTCATAGACCGGATTGATCCGCAGGCGCGGCATGACAGCCGGGTTGACGCTGGCCATCCACCGGCCCCGCAACTTGCGCAGCAGCACATCCGGGATGATGTAGTCAGCGGTCGATGTGGCCCATTCACGCGCGGGCTTGGGTTCCAGCTGCAGCAGCAGCGCGTGCGCGCCGCGCAGGGTGTCGGCATCGCAGCCAAGGGCCTCGCGCAGGCGATTCAGGTTGCCTGTGGCCAGCAGTGCCAAGTGATCGGCCGCCACCTGCCGGGCCACGGCCAGGACGTCCGGCGGCAGCGTCGCCCCGCCAGGCAGCCCATGCAGGTGATCGAGCTGCAGGCGCAAGCATTCGCTCAGCGAACGCGCGCCCACGCCGGGCGGATCGAAAGACTGCAGCAGCCGCAGCGCAGTATGCAGCTCGCCGGGCTCCACCGCCAGTTCCTCGGGCAGATACGCCAGAATGTCGTCCAGCCCCGTGGGCAAATAGCCGTTTTCATCCAGCTCGTCGATCAGCACGGAGACCAGGGCGCAATCGCGCGGCTGCGCGTGCGTCAGGCGCAGTTGTTCCAGCAAGTGATCCTGCAGGGTTTCCGTCAAGGCCGCCTCGGGCCGCTGCGGTTCATCGTCGGCGTTATTGTTGGCGGACCGGTTGGTTAAACCCAACACCGTCCAGCGCTCTTCCAATGCCTGCGCGTCATCGGCTACCGTATCGGCCGCATCGGTGTCATACTCTTCCTCACGTTCGAGCAGTGGATTCTCTTGCAGCGCCTGCGCCACTTCCAGTTCCAGCTCGTGCGTCGACAGCTGCAGGAATCGTATCGATTGCTGCAGCTGCGGGGTCAACGCCAATTGCTGATGCTGACGAAGTTCTAAAGACTGACGCGATTGCATAGTTAAAATACTTTGTATGAAACCAAATCCCTTGACGCAACAGCCTACCAGCCAGGATCGCACCCTGCTTCGCAACACACTGCTGAAACTGACGGCCACACAGAAAATCGTGTGCGCCGTGGTCATCATTGCCGTGGTGCTGATATGGTACGACCTGCTGAACCGGCTGATCGCCTTCGGCAACAATATCGATTACGACGGCCTGCATGCCCTGGGCGTCCAGGCCGTCAACTTGCTGAAGCAGTACAACCCCTTCTTCTGGTGGGCGGTCGTAGCGCTGTGCACGCTTATTATTGCCTATTTTCTATATGGCTTCGTACGCGGCACGCAGCGCACGGTACGCGCTCGGCTGGTCAAGGAAGAAACCGTAACCCTGCTTGCCAGCCAGTTGTCCGAACCCGCCCGCGAAGTATTGCGGTGGGCCTGGCAGGATCGCCGCGACCCTATTTCCGTAGGCGATTTGCAACGCGCCTACGCCGAAATGCGCAACGGACGCGCGGCCAAGATCACGCTGGCCCGCCGCCATGCGGCGGTCTTGGGGGTGGCCGACCCCTTGCCGGCGGAGCCGGAAGCCCGGCCCACGCCTATTCCTTGACGCCTTTGACGCCTTTGACACCCTTGACACACTGCCAGGGGCTGTCCTGCCGCTGACCGATTTCCCCCGCCGGCCATCCGGCGGCTCAAGACTGGCCCGCCTGGCCGCGGTGCACCCGAAACTGGGTCACATAGCTTGAGCGGCCCTGTGGATACACCCCGATTGCCGCCTGGATGACCTCGTCATGCTCATCCAGGTGGTGGCGAATGATCATCAACGCATTGTCTTTTGGCGCGGCATGCAGCAGCTTGGCCTGCTCGGCGTCCAGCGTGGTGGCCAGGATCTCTTGGCGTATTTCCATAACCCGCGAACCGCCGTGCTGCTCGACCAAGTAGAAAAGGGGCTGATGCGCGGTTTCCATCGCCGGAATGACGCCCGCATGCTCCGGGGGTATATAAGACGTCACCATGCCAATGGGCTCGCGCTCGCCCACTACGCGGCGCAGCGCCAGCACTTCCAGCCAGCGCCGCCCGACATTGCAGCGCAATGTCTTGGCAAATTCTGAATCGGCGGTGATCTCGCGCGTACGCAGCACTTGCTGCTCGGTTGACTCCACCACTTGCAACAGTTGCTCAAGACTGCTGACCCCGTGAATGAAGCGCTGCTCGCTTGGCCGGGCGCGCACATGCGTCCCCACCCCCGAGCGTGAAGCGATCAAGCCGCGATCCTTCAGCTCGCGCAGGGCTTCACGCACCGTGTGCCGGCTGACCCCATACTGCATGCGCAACTCGGTCTCGGTGGGAAGCGCAGTACCCACCGGGTAGCGCCCTTCCTCGATGTCGGCCGCCAGGCTGGCGGCGATGGTGGAATAGCGAGGGGCTTGATGATAGATGTTCATGATGGCATAGCAATGCAAAAAGCTTGACCCAGGGGGAAGTCTAGCTTAAATTAAAAGTCCGTACCTTCGTATGTTCAGTTTTAATGTGTAATTTGATCGAAGAATTGACCACATCAAGATTTCCCCCCCTCTGCAGGAGACAAACTCTATGACCCCCTTCTTTTTGCGTAACCGCCAGCGCGGCGCCCTGCTTGGCGCTGCCGCGCTGGCCCTGGCCGGCATCATACCCATTGCCTCGGCAAGCGGCGATTTTCCCAACCAGCCGGTCAAGCTCGTCGTCGCCTTCGCGCCGGGCACCGGCAGCGATGCCTTGTCGCGCATGCTGGCTGAAGCGATGACGGAACCGCTGGGGCAAAGCGTAATTGTCGAAAACAGGCCGGGGGGCGGCGGCATCGTCGGCACCGACCACGTCGCCCGCTCGGCACCCGATGGCTACACCATGGCCATGGGAACCACCAGCACCCTGGTGACCAATCCCTATCTGAACCCATCAGCCAAATACAGTGTCCAGAAGGACTTCAAGGCCGTGACCGGGCTGGCGCGCACCAATTTCGTCATCGTCACGGCCGACACCCCCGATGCGCCCAAGAACCTGGCAGAACTGATCACCCGGCTCAAAGCCGGCAATGTGAACTACGCCAGCTCCGGCATGGGCACCATCGTGCATCTGACCGGCGAGCGTTTCGTGCGCCAGGTCGGCGCCAAGGCGACGCATATACCGTATAAAGGCGCGGCCCAGTCGGTATCCGAAGTAGCTGCCGGCGTGACGCTGTTCACCGCCGAAACCATGGCGGCCGCGCTGCCTTTGATCCGGGGCGGCAAGCTGCGGCCCCTGGCCGTCACTTCGGCGCAGCGCACGGACGCCCTGCCTGATGTGCCCACTGTCGCCGAAAGCGGCTACCCCGACTTCGTCGTGTACTCCTGGTTCGGCCTGGTGGTGCCCGCCAAGACCCCGGACGACGTCGTACACAAGCTGGACAGCGCGGCGCAGACCGCTATGAAATCGCCCGCCATGGCCAAGCGCCTGGAAACGCTGGGCTTCGATACGCTGGGCCTGAGCTCCGCGCCCTTCAGCGAACTCATCAAGCAAGAGATCCCCGTCTGGACCGACTTTCTGCAAACCGCCGGCATCAAGCTGGAGTAGCGCGGCAATTTATTGAACAGGAGATAAGAAGTGGAAGAACTGCACATCATTGCATTGAATGGAAACCTGGGCTATGGCTACGATATCGCCAGCCTGGAGGCGGGGCTGGCGCTCAAGCCCCAGTTGCTGGGCGGGGACGCGGGTTCCACCGATGCGGGTCCTTATTACCTGGGGTCGGGCACGGCTTTGGTCAAGCGCGAACAGGTCCGGCGCGATCTGGGCCAGGCGCTGGTCAGGGCGCGCGCGGCCAAGGTGCCCTTTGTGATCGGTTCCGCCGGCATGGCCGGCGGCGAGCCCAATTTGCAGTGGGTCAAGGAAATCCTGCTCGACATCGCCCGTGAAGAGGGCCTGCATTTCAAGCTGGCAACCATCCACGCCGAGATCGACAAGACCGTGATCCGCAATGCGCTGAACACGGGCCACATCACCCCCATGGACGATGTGCCGGCCCTCACCGAAAGCGCCATCATGGAAAGTGAACGCATTGTCGGCCAGATGGGCACGACACCTTTTGCAACGGCACTGGCGGCGGGCGCCGACGTCATCCTGGCCGGCAGGGCCTGCGACACGGCCATCTATGCCGCCCTGCCCATCGCGCGCGGCTACGACCCGGGCCTGGCCCTGCACATGGCCAAGATCATGGAGTGCGGCGCCCAATGCGCCATTCCGCTGGCGCCCAACGACAGCCTTCTGGGCGTCATCCGCAAAGACCACTTCCTGATCCGCCCCTTGGCCGAGCACCGCATCTGCACCCCGGATTCGGTCGCGGCGCACACGATGTACGAACAAGGCGACCCGCTCGTCATCTACGAGCCCGAAGGACGCGTCGACCTGGACCAGGCACAGTTCGAACAGATCGACCGCCAGACCGTGCGCGTTTCAGGTTCGCGCTACACGCCGGCGCCGCAATTGCGGATCAAGCTCGAAGGGGCGCGGCGCATCGGCTACCGTGCGTTCACGATAGCCGGTGTACGGGACGCCGCCGTCATCCAGAATCTCGACCGCATCGAGGAAACGGTGCGGCAGGCCGTACGGCGCAATCTGCAGGCCTCCGTGCGCGACAGCGACTTTCGGCTCGAGTTCCTGTACTACGGGCGCGATGCGGTGCTGGGCGAGCTGGAACCGCAGCGCCACATCGCCCCGCGCGAGGTCGGCGTTCTGATCGAGGCCATCGCCGCCGATCAACTGACCGCGAACTATGTGCTTTCCCTGGCGCGCTCATCCTTTCTGCATTGTCCGTTCGAAGGCCGCAAGACAACCGCCGGCAACCTGGCATTTCCCTTTTCTCCGTCCGACATGCCTGCGGGCGCCGTCTATGAATTCAGCGCCTACCACTTGATGGACGTCGACGAGAGCATGCAGCTATTTCCAATCGAGTACGAGGAGGTATAAGACGATGGCCACGCTTGAGTCCCTGGCGGACGTTCTTCGCAGCAAGAACGCCGGCCCTTTCCAGATCACCATAGACATCATGTTCAATGCCGAGGCGTCGTATCGCCGCGTCAGCGATGCCGGCGTGCTGACGCCGCAGCATGTCGCCAAGCTATACCAGGTAGCGCCCGAACAGGTACGCGTCATCCCTTTCGATCGCGTTCGGGCCATCAAGATCACCCTGCCGCGCCGCTGGGGCACACTGGGCAGCGGTTCGGGCTTTGATCGCGATGTGTACGGCGCCCAGCAGCACGGGCCGCTGTGCGACATCGAGATTGCCTGACCGTTGATTTATTTATACCTCAATGCAGCCGGCCCCCATCAAGGGGGCCGGCTGTAAAGCAGATGCAAGATAGCTGGGCCAACGATCAGACCGGATGCTCACGCGCATTTGCCGCGGCGGTCATGCTGATCTGACGCCTCGTTCCACACTGGCTGAGGTAGCTCAACGGGGTGATATCCAGGAGCCGGGCAATATCTTTTGCCGCGTCCAGCACGGTTTCGGTATCCAGCCCTGTATCGATGCTCATTTCATTCAGCAAGTGAACGATATCCTCTGTCGGCAGATTGCCCACGGACCCCATTGTCGTGGGTGTGGCAATCCCCCCTCCGATTCCGCACACACTTCCCTCTACGAATGACACCCCTGCATCAAGCGCGGCAACGATGTTCGCCGTGCCTGTCCCTGCCAAGTTATGCGCATGGAACCCAACCTCGGCCTTCGGGAATTTGTCCAGGGTTTTACGGATCAGGCGATTCACGTGACGCGGGTCTTCCATCCCAAGCGACCCGGCATAGTAGTACCGGCGGATACCCGCGTTATAAAGGCGGTCGACGATGCCCAGTACGCGCTCATCGGCTATCACCCCTTCGTACGGACAGAAATAGGCCATCCCTATCGCCATGACAAAGGGCGTATGCGCCCGATCGGCAATATTGAACGTCTTGATTGCCGCTTCTATCCCTTGCTCATGGTTCATATTCTGATTCTTAAGGTTGTAAGCCTCGCTCGCGGTGATCAAGCCAAGAATCTCGTCGGCTTTCGATTCGACGGCGCGCTCCGCGCCTCGGGGATTGGGCGCCTGCGCACGATAGGTCACGCCGGGCTTGCGCCGTATCCGCGCCATGACTTCTTCCGCATCCTTAAGATAGGGAATCACGGCCGGTCTTGCGAAGTTAGTGACCTCGATGACAGAGAATCCGGCCTCGGACAGTCGATCCACCATTTGAATCTTCGTATCGGTGTCGACCCAGCGATGGAAACTCTGCAGACCATCACGGGCAGAAACATCAACAACCTTTACGGTGCTAGGTATGTGCAGCAATTTGATCTCCTGATCTTTACTTGGACGTGCGTACTGCCTGGGACGAAAGAACGGCATCCGTATCCGCCCCCATGGGCGAACATACTTTCTGGGAAAGCCGCTTGCCATTCACTTTAAGAGGGTTCGCCAGAACCCGCATCTGGCCGCGCTCCGGATGATCCAGCGTGCTGATCATCTCTTTGTTCTGAACGAACGGGCTGTCCAATGCATCCGCCAGCCCGTATACGGGCGCGATAGGCAGTACCCCGCCCAACACCCCCAGCCACTGCTCTGTGCTTTTCCCCCTGAACTCCCCGTCAAGCACTTGCGTCAGCGCCTCCCGGTGCTCCACCCGCTGCGCCGCGGTGGAGAATCGCGCATCTTTCCTGATGGCGTCATTGCCCAAGGTATCGACAAGCGCATGCCAGAATTTGTCCGTCATGCACATGATGAAAACCCATCCGTCAGCGGTGGGAAACGTCTGGACGGGCGCTACCGAGAAATGCGCGCTGCGCGGCAGCCTGGCAGGCACGTAGCCTTCGTTCATGTACCAGATCGCTGCGTATCCAAGCTGATGCAAGGCAACGTCGAACAGGCAGGTATCGACATCGCATCCCGTACCCGTTGAGCGCGCCTGGATAATGCCGGACAGCAATCCCGTCATGGCCGTGAGGCCGGTCATGTGATCGATAATGGACGGCGGCCCCAGCCGGGTTGGCGGTCTATCGGGATCGCCGGTCAGCCCCATCAGGCCGGCTTCGGCCTGCGCCAGATAATCGTATCCTGGCCACGCTGCCCTTTCATTATCCCGCCCATAGGCGGAGATATGCAGGCAGACGATCGCCGGATTCAAGCGCGACAGATGCTTGTAATCGAGCTTCAGTTTTGCGGACTTGTCCCCGCGAAGATTATTCATCACCGCATCGGCAGAGGCGATCAACCGCTCTAGCTGCTCAAACCCTTCGGCGGACTTCAAATCGAGCGCGACGCTGCGCTTGTTCGAATTCCATGTCTGAAAGTACTGGCTGTCGTTGTCCCCCAGAAAATAAGGCCCCGTACGCCGCGCGGGGTCGCCATTGCTTTCCCGGTTTTCGATCTTTATTACGTCCGCCCCAAGATCAGCGAGAAACATTGATCCATACGGGGCGGCGCCGAACTGTTCAACTGAAACAATACGGACCCCCGCAAGTGGTTTTGTCATGACGACTTCCTTTGTGATAGAAACTGCGCCCATCCGGCCGACAATGCGCCGCCGACGCCTGCGCTTTTGTAATCAGCTACTGCTGGGGAATGCCCGCCCGCTTGACGACATCGCGCCATTTGTCATGCTCGAACTGCGCGACTTTGGTGAATTCATCCTGATCCACAATGAATGGAACAAGACCGTTGTCTGAGAATGCGGCCTGCATTTTTTGAGTCTTGAGGATCTCCTGCACATCCTGATTGACTTTTTTAATAACCTCTTCCGGAGCACCCTTGGGAAAGATGATGCCGCCGAAGCCTTGCCCTTCGAAATCTTTGTAGCCAAGTTCGGCCACTGTCGGTATGTCAGGTAGCTGCGGGGCGCGGGCCAGCCCCGTGGTTGCCAGCGCCTTGAGCTTGCCCGACTGAATGTTGGGCAGGGCAGCGGCAATGCTGTCGACGCTATAAGAAATATGGTTTCCCATCAGATCACTGAGGTTTGCCGAGCTGCCCTTGTAGTACACATTTTCTATATCCACTTTGGTCAGATACTCCAGCAACTCTCCCGTCAGATGCTGTGTTGTCCCAACACCCGGAAAGCCCCAGCTCAGTTGCCCAGGCGCTTTCTTTGCCTCGGCCACCAATTCGTCAAATGAGCCGGCCGGCGCATCCGGGTTGGCCAGGACGACAAGGGGATTGCGGAACAGCCCTGTGACCAGCGTGAAATCGTTGAATGTGTCGTAAGGCAGCTTGGCGAAGAGCGAAGGGTTGATGACCATGCCCGAGATCACGCCGACTATGAGCGTATAGCCATCGGCAGGGGATTCTTTTCCCGCAATCATGCCGGGGATTCCCGCTCCGCCTGGCTTGTTTTCTACATAAACGGGTTGCTTCCATTTTCTTGAAAGCTCATCGGCCACCAGCCTCGCGGCGATGTCGGTGGATTGCCCCGCCGCCACGGGAAGCAGCATTTTCACCGGCCTATCGGGATACTCCGCGTGCGCGGTACCGATGCCGTATGACATCGCAGCCACAGCCAGCACCTGGGCTATTTTTAGAAATTTCATGTTTTTGTCTCCTTATGTATACCGATGCACCTTGAATACAGCACGGGATGCCGTTTGGTATGGTTATATTGATCGTAATAACTCTTTAATTATCCATTTGTTCGAACAATACCAAACTGGCTTGGCATTGGTCAAGACTCTTCTTTCATGTGATCATTCAATATGGACAGAAAACCAACAAAGCCCGCCCCCAGCCATCCTCCGCGGAAGGTTCCTTTTCGCTACCTGAAGCTGGCTGAATTACTCATTAACGATATACAGTCCGGCCGCTACGCGGTCGGGCAGAAGATTCCGCCCGAAGCAGAGCTGCAAGAGCGCTTCGATACCAGCCGGCACACCATCCGGGAAGCCTTGAGGACGCTCAAAGAAGACGGATACATCGTTTCACGGGCAGGCATCGGCACGGTCGTCCGGTCGGCCGTACCGGTGCATCGATACATGCGGGGCGTCACGACCCTGCGCGAACTGACGCAAACAACCGGCCCGACCGAAATGCGCGTTATAAACCTGCAAACCGTCATAGCCGACGCCGACCTGGCAAGGCATCTGGGCGGCAAGCTCAACCGTCAATGGGTCGAGGCCTCTATCCTGCGATTCGAAGTCGGCGCCCATCTACCCTTGGGCTGGGTCCGGATGTATTTCGCGCCGGAATATGCCAGCACAGTAGATCTGATAGAAGCATCGCAAGAGCCGGTGCACATGATGCTCGAACGCGCGCACGATGTCCGGATAGCCGAGGTCAGGCAAAAGATCATTGCTGTAAAACTGGGAGAACAGGCGGCGGACCTGCTGAAGGCCCACCCTGACGACGTGGCGCTCGAAGCCACCCGGCAGTTTCTCGATGGCAGGGACCACATACTGTTCGTGAGCATAGGCTACTACCCCAGCGACCGCTTCAGTCACGACACCGCATTCCGCGTGCTGCGCGACTGACCCGTGGCCGCCGGCAGGATACCAAGCCATGACACAAGCCTTATGTATTTAATAACGTATACTTTAAAGCCTGGCAGGACATACATGTAAAGACCGGAATCATGACGCAAGCCCTGGGAAACCACAAAAAAAGCAATCAGCGCGAAACATCCACGCAGCGCGTCTATCAAGGCATACGGCAGAAAATCCTGGACAATCACTTCGCGCCCGGCATGCAGATCCTGGAACAAGAGCTGGTTGCCATGTTCTCGGTCAGCCGCACCCCGATACGCGAGGCCTTGGTCAAGCTCGAGCACGAGGATCTGGTCGAAATCATCCCCAGGCATGGCATGAGAGTGACGCAAATGTCGGTGTCGGACATGCGCGAAATCTACGAGGTGCTCGCCAGCCTGGAGGCTACCGCCGCCGAGCTGGCGGCGCGCAGCCTGCCATCCAGGGACGACCTGCTTCCGTTCGAGCAGGCCTGCGAACGAATGGAACGGGCACTGAAAGAGGACGACCTTGAAGCATGGGCGGCGGCCGATGAAGCCTTTCACTTGCACTTGCTGCAACTATGCGGAAATCGGCGGCTGGCCCAGATTGTGATGAAATTCTGGAACCAGGCCCATCGGGTGCGATATGTCACCCTGCGCCTGGCGCCACCGCCGCGTCTGTCTTCAAAAGAGCATCTCGCGATGATCGATGCGATCCGGAAAGGCGACGCGCAGGCGGCACGCAACCATTTTTACAATCGCCGCACGCGCGGCGGCAATGAGCAGATAGAGATGCTCAAGCGCTTTCGCATGCTTCCGATCGACTGATTCAGCCCCCAGCGCGCGCCGCGCCGCGATAAAACTTGCCAAGCCTGTAAAAATATGTTTGACTATCGGTATGCAAGCCGAACACGTTTCCTCTGCTAACGCCTCCCTCCGCAGCCACGCTGCGGGTGTTGCGTTGCGTGTTCAGCGCGGTTCCCTGCGCATTGCTCCTCTCTCGCTAGCACTATCGCTGCTACTACCGATCGGTTGCCGGGCCTAGCGTCGCGTGGCAGTTCGGCAGCCTTTTTTCGCCACACCCCCTTTTTGTTCCCCATCACCCCGTCAGTTTTCACGAGCCCGCATGACGCTCCAGTGATGGCGAACCGCATAGTCCAGCCATAGAACAGGTGTCCCATGATTTCCAATCCCTCCGACAAATATCGTCCATTTGTTGCCTTTGACCGCGACTTTTCCGAACGGACCTGGCCCAGCAAGCGCATCACCCACCCGCCGATCTGGATGAGCACCGATCTGCGCGATGGCAACCAATCCTTGATCGAGCCCATGAGCGTCGAGCGCAAGCTGCGCTTTTTCGAGCAGCTCATCAAGATCGGCTTCAAGGAAATCGAAGTGGGTTTCCCCTCGGCATCGCAAACCGACTTCGATTTCGTGCGCAAGCTGGTCGACGAAAAACGCATCCCCGATGATGTCACCATTATTGCGCTGACCCAATCGCGTGAAGACCTGATCCAGCGCACCGTGGAATCGGCCGCCGGCGCCAAGCGGGCCATTATCCACCTGTACAACGCCTGCGCACCCGCCTTCCGCAAGATCGTCTTCAACATGAGCAAGCAAGAGGTCAAGGAAATCGCCCTGATGGGTACGCGGCTGGTCAAGGAATACACCGGCCGGCATCCCGAGACCGAATGGCGCTATGAATACTCGCCGGAAGTCTTCAGCACGACCGAGCCCGAGTTTGCCCTGGAAGTCTGCAACGCCGTGACCGAAGTCTGGCAGCCTACCCCGCAGTCCAAGATCATTTACAACCTGCCGGCCACCATTGAAGCGACGACGCCCAATATGTACGCCGACCAGATCGAATGGATGCATAACCATCTGAACCAGCGCGATGCCATCGTGCTGAGCGTACACCCGCACAACGACCGGGGCACCGCCGTGGCGGCTGCGGAGCTGGCCGTGATGGCCGGCGCCGACCGCATTGAAGGCTGCCTGTTCGGCAATGGCGAGCGCACCGGCAACGTCGATCTGGTTACCTTGGCCTTGAACCTGTATACGCAGGGTATTCATCCCGGCCTGGATTTTTCCGATATCGACGAAGTGCGCCGCTGTGTGGAATATTGCAACCAGTTGCCGGTACACCCGCGCCATCCTTATGCGGGCGACCTGGTCTTTACCGCTTTTTCCGGCTCGCACCAGGATGCCATCAAGAAGGGGTTTGCCTGCCAGGAAGCCGACGCCTTGTGGGAAGTGCCTTACTTGCCTATCGATCCGGCCGACCTGGGCCGCAGCTACGATGCGGTCATCCGCGTCAACAGCCAGTCGGGCAAGGGCGGCGTCTCGTACCTGCTTGAAACCGAGCACGGCCTGGTCCTGCCGCGCCGCCTGCAGATCGAGTTCAGCCGTGCCATCCAGCGCGAGACTGATGAAACGGGCGCCGAAGTGTCCGCCAGCAAGGTCTACGATATTTTCTCTGCCGAGTACCTGGAGCAGGACCAGCCCTGGAAGCTGGTGCGCCACCGCATTACGGGCGACCCCAAGGCCGCCAACGGCCAGCAGTTCATGATCGAGGCCGAAGTGGAAGAGAACGGCGTAGTGCGCAATCTGGTGGGCCGCGGCGATGGCGCCATTTCCGCCTTTGTGGATGCGCTCGATGCGGACGTGAAAATCATGGACTATCACGAGCACGCCATCGGAACCGGCACCGATACCCGCGCAGCCAGCTATGTCGAGCTGCGCGTGGGCGAGTCGCCTACCGGTTTTGGCGTCGGCATACACGGCGATATCGTGACGGCCTCCTTCCTGGCTATCCTGAGCGCGGTGAACCGGCATGCGGCGATGCAGTCTTCCGAAAAGGAAATGGTTGCCGCCTAGCCTGGTCCGCCCCTTGGCTTACGCCCGTCCTGGCGCCTGACGGGCCCGCCCAGAACGCGAATGGCCTGTGACTCACTCGATATACCAGCCTGCGGGCTGGTATTTTTTTGCCTGCGCACCTATGCAGGCCACCCTCCATGACAACAAAGCTTGGGGTAAACACGTGTAATAAGCATGCAATAGTTCATGTTTAATATGAAAACGTTTTCATCGCATCCCACCGGCTGGAGAAACGTTTTTGGACCACACACGGCGCAGCACGCCCATCTCGCTCGTAGAGATCGCCGAACAGGCGGGGGTATCCCCGGCCACGGTGTCGCGCGCCTTCAACCGGCCCGAACTCGTGCAGGCCGGCACGCTGGAACGGATCATGACGGTGGCCGGCCAGCACGGATTCCGGCCCAACCGCCTGGGCAGCAGCCTGCGTTCGGGCACGACCCGGACCCTGGGCCTGGTGCTGCCCACGCTGTCCAACCCTGTGTTTGCCGACTGTTTCGAAGGGGCGGAGACGCGGGCGCGCGAGTCAGGCTACAGCGTCATGATGACGGTCACGCACTACGACCCTGCGCTGGAAGCCGCGGCCGTGCACCGGCTGATCGACCACCAACTGGACGGCGTCATTCTGACGGTGGCCGATCCACGCCGCAGCACGGTGCTCAAGACCCTGAAAACCCGGGGCATGAGTTATGTGCTGGCTTATAACGAATCCAGCGCGCACCCCTGTTCAGCCGTCGACAACTACACCGCCGCCGCCGACATGATCACCCATCTGGCACAGCTCGGGCACCGCCATATCGCCTTTGTCAGCGGTCCGCTGGGCCTGTCGGACCGGGCCAAATCGCGGCTGGCGGGGTCCCGGGACCGCGCCCGCGCGCTCGGGCTTGAACCCGTCAAGCACTATGTTATGCCCAGCCACACCCGCTCGGATACCGCCGCCGTACGCCGTCTGCTCGGCGGCGCCAGCCGGCCCAGCGCCCTGTTCTGTTCCAATGATCTGCTGGCGACCGCGGTCATGGCCAGCCTGCGCGAGCTGGGCCACGCCGTGCCCGAAGATGTGTCGGTGGCGGGCTTCGACGGCATCCGTTACGGCGCGGTCATGTCGCCCGGCCTGACCACCATCGAGGCGCCGGGATATGAGATCGGCAAGACCGCCTGCCATCTGCTGCTGGAACAGATCGCGCAGCAGGCGCCGCGCAGCCAGCAGGTGCCCCACAGGCTGATCACCGGCGCCAGCGCAGCGCCCCATGCCCCAGGCAAGACGCCTGGCCACAACGCGGTACACAGGAGCTAAGACCATGCTTATTGCTCAAATCAGCGACCTGCACATCCAGCAAGGCGGCAAGGATTCCGAGCTGATCCAGGCCGCGCCGCATCTGGCCGCCTGCATACGCGCGCTGAACCGCCTGGCGCCGCGTCCAGACCTGGTGGTCGTCACCGGCGACCTGACCGAACACGGCCAGAAAGAAGAATACCTGCTGCTCAAGCCCATACTGGAACAACTGGACATCCCTTTTGTGCTGATCCCCGGCAACCACGACAGCCCCGCCACCTTGCGCGAGGTTTTTCACGACCATGATTACCTGCAGTCGCCCTCGCCCTTCATCCAATACGCCATCGACACGTGGCCGCTGCGCATCGTGGGGCTGGATACGACCGTGCCCATGCGCAGCGAAGGCGCGCTGTGCGCCCAGCGCCTGAGCTGGCTGGCCGATACGCTGGCGCAGGCGCCGGACACCCCCACCGTGGTGCTGATGCACCATCCCCCTTTCGAAACCGGCATCAAGCTGATGGACGAACTGGGCCTGCTGACCGGACGCGACGCCTTTGCCGACATCATCGCCCCCTACCGCAACATAGAGCGCATTCTGTGCGGCCATCTGCACCGCACGATGCTGTGCCGCGTCGGCCCAACGGTGGCGTCCACCTGCCCAGGCACTGCGCACCAGATCGCCCTGGACCTGGACCCTGCCGCGCAGGCCCTGCATTTCAATTTCGAACCGCCCGGCTATCAGCTGCATTGGCAGGGCGCCCAGGGCCTGGTGACGCATCACGTCGCCATCGGCGATTTCTCCGGCCCCTATCCCTTCTGACCCTTGCCTATGTCTACCATCTTTCTGGACAACATCTCCAAGCAGTACGGCAATGCCCCGCCGGCCGTGAACCAGATCAGCTTCGAGGCGCAGGCCGGCACCTTTACCGTGTTGCTGGGCCCGTCGGGCTGCGGAAAATCCACCACGCTGCGCATGATCGCCGGCCTGGATACCCCCACGTCAGGACGCATCCGCATCGGCGGCCGGGATGTGACCGACCTGCCCCCTTCGCAACGCAAGATCGCCATGGTGTTCCAATCGTATGCCCTGTTTCCGCACCTGAGCGTGCGGGACAACATCCTGTTCGGCCTGAAAGTACGCAAGGAGCCGGTGGCGCAGCACAAGCCCCGCCTGGACAAAGTAGCTGCCCTGCTGGGCCTGGAAAAACTGCTGGACCGCAAGCCGTCGCAACTGTCGGGCGGACAGCAGCAGCGCGTGGCGCTGGGCCGGGCCGTGATCTCGGAAGCGCCGGTATGCCTGATGGATGAGCCGCTGTCCAATCTGGATGCCCAGCTCAGGCATGAAATGCGCCGAGAAATCCGCGCGCTGCAGCAGAACCTGGGCATCACCATGGTCTACGTCACGCACGACCAGACCGAAGCCATGAGCATGGCCGACCAGGTGGTGCTGATGAACGGCGGGCGCATCGAGCAGAACGACAGCCCCGATCAGCTGTATGGCACGCCGTCCTCGGAATTTTCCGCGCGCTTCATCGGCACGCCGCCCATGAACGTGCTGCAGCTGGACGACCGCACCCGGTCTTTGCTGGCACGCTCGGGGCCGCCCGCCGGCCAAGCGCCCGAAGCGGCCGTCACGCTGGGCATACGCCCCGAGCACATCCGCCTGGATCCGGCCGGCCTCATTCCCGCCACCGTCGAGAACGTCGAGTATTTCGGCGCGGATTCGATCGTGATCGCCACGCTGGGCGCCAACCCGAACGTGGCGGTGCGCGCGGCCGGGCATTTGCGGGCCGAGCGCGGCGAAAGAATCATGCTCCATTGGAGCCCCACCCAGCAGCACTTTTTTGACGCTACGGGCAAGGCATTGCGCCAAGCGCCCACCTCTTCTTGACAGGAAACATCATGCGACGTACTTTTTTGAAAGCCCTTGCATTCAGTCTGGCAGGCGCCTTTTCCGCCGCACCCGCCTGGTCCCAGGCCCAGCCGGTGGAACTTGAGTTCTATTACCCGGTGGCCGTGGGCGGCCCCATCACCAAGATCGTGGACGGCATGGTGGCCGAGTTCGAAAAAGGCCATCCCGACATCAAGATCAAGTCCGTGTATGCGGGCTCTTATCAGGACTCGGTGGCCAAGGCGCTGACGGCGCACAAAGGCGGCAGTGCGCCGCAACTGGCGGTATTGCTGTCGACCGATATGTTCACGCTGATCGATGAAGGCGCGATTGTGCCGTTTGATCCCTTGATCCAGTCGGACGACGACAAGCAATGGCTGAATGGCTTCTACAAAGGTTTCATGGCCAACAGCCAGACCGGCGGCCAGACCTGGGGTATCCCCTTCCAGCGCTCCACCATCGTCATGTACTACAACAAAGACCTGTTCAAGGAAGCCGGCCTGAACCCCGATGCACCGCCCGCGACCTGGGAAGAACTGGTCAGCCAGGGCAAGCAACTGACCAAGCAGGACAGCAGCGGCCAGGTCACCCAGTGGGGCCTGGAAATTCCGTCGGGCGGCGCATTTGCCTACTGGCTGTTCCAGGCGCTGACTACGCCTAACGACGCCATCCTGATGAATGAAGCCGGCAATGAAGTCTACCTGGACAAGCCGGCCGTCATCGAGGCTGCGCAGTTCTGGCACGATCTGGCCTACAAACACAAGATCATGCCCACCGGCACCATCGACTGGGGCACGACGCCCAAGGATTTCCTGGTGGGGAAAACCGCCATCATGTGGACGACGACGGGCAATCTGACCAACGTGCGCAAGAATGCCAAATTCGACTTCGGCGTGGCGCCCATGCCCAAGGCCAAGCAAGGCGGCAGCCCCACCGGCGGCGGCAATTTCTATCTGTTTGAATCGGCCACGCCCGAACAGCGCAAAGCCGCTTACCAGTTCGTCAAATGGATGACCAGCCCCGAAAACGCCGCCGCCTGGAGCATAGACACCGGCTACGTGGCCGTCACCGAGGCCGCCTGGGAAACCGACAAGATGAAAGCCTATGTGCAGGAAGTGCCCACCGCGCTGGTTGCGCGTGACCAGTTGCAGGTCAGCGTGGCCGAGTTCTCGACCCACGACAACCAGCGCGTGACCAAGCTGCTCAACGATAACCTGCAAGCCGTCCTGACCAATGCCAAGACGCCCGAGCAAGCCATGAAGGACGCGCAGAGCGAAGCCAATCGCCTGCTGCGCTCCTACAAGTAAATCATGCGCATGAAATCATCGCTGAACGCGGTGTATGGCTGGCTGCTTCTGCTGCCAGCCCTCGTCCTGCTGGCCGCCTTCACACACTATCCGGCGCTGGCCACCTTGTGGAACAGCTTTTTTTCCACGCCCAAGGCCAAGCGTCCGGCGGTATTCGTGGGGGCCGACAACTACCTGGCCATGCGGGACGACCCGGTGTTCTGGCAAGCACTGTGGAACAACCTGCTGTATGCGCTGGTGACGATTCCCGTGTCAGTGGTGATTGCGCTGATCATGGCCTTGTGGGTGAACCGCCAGATCGCCGGGCGCAGCTTCTTGCGTCTGGCCTATTTCACCCCCACCGTCCTGCCCATGGTGGCCGTGGCCAATATCTGGCTGTTTTTCTATACTCCGCAATATGGTCTGGTCGATCAGATCGCGGGGCTGTTCAACCTGCCCGGCATGAACTGGCTGGGCAACCGCTCGACCGCCCTGCCCGCGCTGATGCTGGTCACCATCTGGAAAGAATCCGGCTTCTTCATGATTTTTTATCTGGCGGCGCTGCAGCAGGTGCCGCCTTCGCTGCGCGAAGCCGCGCTGCTGGAAGGCGCGTCGCGCTGGCAGTATTTTTGGCGCGTGCTGCTGCCGCTGCTGATGCCGACCACCTTGTTCGTGCTGATCAACGCACTGATCAATGCCTTCCGCCTAGTCGACCATGTATTGGTGATGACCAAGGGCGGGCCGGACAATGCCAGCACCCTGCTGCTGTTCTACATTTACGAAGTGGGCTTCAGCTACTGGGACACATCGTATGCCGCCACGCTGTCGGTGGTGCTGCTGCTGATCCTGTCGATCACGGCATTCATCAAATTCCGCTGGCTTGATCGCAGGACGCACTACCAATGACGCAAAAACTCGACACCCTGGGGGCCTGGCTGCTGGGCATCGTGTGGTTCCTGCCGCTGGCCTATACGCTGTGGGCCGCTTTCCACCCCTCGGCCTATTCCACCCGTTTCGACCTGACCGCGCCGCTGACACTGGACAACTTCGTGGCCGCCTGGCACGCCGCGCCCTTTGCCCAGTACTTCCTGAACACCTTCATCCTGGTGACCATGGTGCTGGCGGCGCAACTGGTCCTGTCGACGCTGGCGGCCTACGCCTTTGCCCGGTTTACGTTCCGGGGCCGCGATCTGGTCTTCATGCTGGTCCTGCTGCAATTGATGATCATGCCCGATGTGCTCATCGTGGAGAACTACCGCCTGATGTCCTGGCTGGGCGTGCGCGATACGATTTTCGCGGTCGGCCTGCCATACTTTGCGTCGGCCTTCGGCATTTTCCTGCTGCGGCAAACGTTCAAGACCGTGCCACGCGAGCTGGAAGAAGCGGCGCGCGTGGAAGGCGCGAGCCGCTGGCAGATTCTGATGAAAGTGTATGTGCCGCTGGCGCGGCCCATTTATGTGGCCTACGGCCTGGTGTCGGTCAGCTACCACTGGAACAACTTCTTGTGGCCCCTGATCATCACGAACTCGGTCGAGTCGCGTCCTTTGACGGTGGGCCTGCAAGTGTTTGCCTCGACCGACCAGGGCATAGACTGGTCGATCATCACCGCCGCCACGCTACTGAGCGCGGCGCCGCTGCTGGTGGCATTCCTGCTGTTTCAGCGGCAGTTCGTGCAGTCGTTCATGCGGGCGGGCATACGCTAGGATCAACGCGCCGCCGCCCACTAGAACCCGACCACCAGGCCAGGCAGATCGACGGTAATGCGCGGTTTTTGCAGCGCCAGGGCCGCCTGCCGGGCGAATTCCTGGGCCTGCTGCGCGTCTTGCGAAAGCTGCGCATGGCCCAGCGCGTCGGCTACACCCAGTATTTTGTCCAGCAGCAGGATTTTGCCGCTGGGACGCAGCGGTTCGCAGCCGAGCCTGACCCAGGTGGCGTCGAACCAGTCGCGGGCCGCCTGCGAACCGGCACTGTCGGGCTCGACGTCCACGCCTAATTCCAGCGACTGACGGCTGTTGAAGATTACCGTAACAACACTACGCATAAAGCTCCCCTATGAACATGGCGGTTTTTACCACGACGGCGCAGGTTCCCATATGACATCGGCATCATGCTCGCGCGACAGGCGCAGCATGGCCAGCAGGGGAAAGGCGCGGCGGCGGAAGCTGACCGGCTGTGAAATAGGGTGGGTTTTGGAGTCATTGTCGTCTTCGTCGTGGGAATATTCATCCGACTCGGTGTTGACGGAAATGGCTTGTTCGATGCCCTTGATGGCGGCATCGAGCTGGTCGCGCGTGATGACGCCGCGCTCGGGGAGCGTATCGGTGTAGGGCTTGCCCGCCGCCTTGAGGATAGGCAGTGCGTGCTGCGAAAACATCAGCACTTCGGCAGCCGCTTTAGAGTGAAAAACTATGAGCATCTTCGGTTTCCCTCAATAGACACAACCATACACTACCCTAACTTCAGAATGCTGCCAAGCGGCAAGATATCAGGGTTTTCGTTGTAGGGATAACCCATGTCGCGGATACTGCGTTTCCTGCTGTTGGCCGGTGCCATGCTGTGGTCACTTTTTGCGGGCGCGCAAGGCACTTGCGGCCCTTCCCCTTTGGGCGAACCCTGCACGGCGGGCGGTGTCGCGGTGGCTGGCCACATCGAACCGGGGCTCAATCTGGGCGCCGGCAACCCCATCCACCTGGCCACCGGCAACAAGCACCAGAAGGAAACCGACCTGCCCGCCCATCCGCAGGCGCCCGGCCTCGAGATCGTCCGCCATTACAACGCCCAGGACCGGCGTGTGTCCGCGCTCGGCCGGGGCTGGGCGCTGTCCTACGACACACGGCTGTTTCATGCCGGCGGCGCCTGGCAGATTGTGCAGGCCGACGGCAGCCGCATCCACTATGACAGCGCTGCGGGCAAGCCCGTGGCCAACCGGCACGGCGCCTTGGCCGCCGACGGCCAGGAATGGGTCTGGACCTGGCCTGACGGCCGCCGGCTCCGGTTCAACGCACAGGGTTTCCTGCTGCGCATCACCGCGCGCGACGGCACCGCCCTGATTTTGCGGCGCTCGCAACAGGCCGGCCCCTTGGCCAACATGCTGGAACGCGTCGACAGCACACGGGGCGGCCGGCTTGATTTCCACTACCGCGTGCAGGGCGCACAGGCCTATCTGCGTCATATCGATACGCCGCTGGGGCGCTTTGAATACCAGTACGACGGCGGCGAACCCGGGCCAGATGGCGCCCCGCCGCCTCGCCTGACGGGCATCAAGCGGCCGGACGGCATGCGCAAGCATTATCTGTACGAGGCCACGCTGCAGGCGGGCAACTCCTATGCGCTGACGGGCATAGAGATCGTGGCGGCCGATGCGCAAACCCGCCAGCGCATCAGCACCTGGGCCTACGATGGCCAGGGCCGGGCCATTCTGGCCATCGCCGGCCAACCCGACAGCCTGGCCGGCAAAGTGCAACTGACCTATCCGCGCGCGCCCAGGCCTGGGCAGGCGGGCCTGACCATCGTCACCAGCGCCGGCAAGCAGGAAACCCATTTCCATACAGCGGTTCGCGGCGGACGCTATGTGCTCACGGGGGTCAGCGGGGCACAGTGCCCCGGCTGTGCCGCATCCGGCACCCAGGCCGAATACGACGCCCTTGGCCGCCTGCTGGCCATCAATGGCACACGCATACGGCGGGGCGACGACGGCCGCATCCTGGCCATCGCGCCGCATGCGCCAGGCTGGCCGGGGCTGGCGCTGCGCTACCAGGCCAATGGCCGGCGCCAGTCGTGGCAGGCATCCCTGACAGGCACCGAAAGCCTGACCTACAACAACCGTGGCCTGCCTTTGCGGCGCCGCTTCCAGAATGGCGATACGCTGGCCTATGCCTACGATGCGCAAGGCCGTCCCACCCGCATCACGGCAAGGCGCCAGGGCCGCCAGGAAGAAACCCGGTTGGGTTGGCACGGCGCGCTGCTCACGCGCATCGAACACCCGCGGGAAACAGAAACCCGGGCATACGGCCCCGCCAAGCGCCTTGCGCGGCGCCAGGTGCAACGGGACTCGGCCGTACCGGGTCGGTCGCTACGCTATGCCGAGTCTTTTGAGTACGACGCGCAGCATCGCTTGCAGCAACATCATTTGCCCGAAGGGGGCTCGCTGTTGTATCGCTGGCACCCCGATGGCCGCCTGGCCGCCATCCACTGGCGCGATGCCCAAGGCAACACCCACATCGTCATCGACAGTCAGGCCGGCAAGGACGGGTACCGGCATGGCAACGGCCTGCGGCTGCGCGCCATCGTGAATCCGCAAGGGCAGGCAGAACAATTGACGCTGGGCAATGATGGGCAGCCGCCAATGTGGACGCTGGATCACTATTACAACAAAGAAGGCAGGCTGCAACAGGAATCGCACCAAGTGCCCGGCCAGGACTACACGGAAACCTGGCGCTATGCCTACGACGCGCAAGCCCGGCTGATCGGCGCGGAAGGGACACGGCAGCAAGGCCAGGGCGGGGCTCCGGGGCAAGACACCCTTTGGTACGCCTGGCATGACGACGGTGCGCTGGCCGCCCTGCGCCGCAATGGCGTCACGCATGTGCCGTCGCTGCGGCGGGATGCCTCTGGCCTGCCAACCGAGATCGACGGCAGGCGCCTTGCCTACGGCCCGCAACGCCGCCTGACGCAGGTAAGCCTGGACGATGCCGACGCCCATGTCAATGCCGGCAATCCGCTGGCACCCAGGCCGCAGGCCGGTACGGCGCATGCCGACTACCAGCACAACGCCTTCGGCCACCGCATCGGCAAGCGCAGCCCAGGCACGCGCAGCGATTATTTCTATCTGGACAATCAACTGGTGGCCGAGAAGCAGCATCCTCCCGGGGCCGACGACCCGGCTTCCGGCAACAGCTCCCCGCTGAGCGCCGATGAGCGCGCCCAGCCGGCCTTCGCCGTGAGCCGGCGCTACATCCGTGCCGGCCAGGCCGTAGTCGGGCTGATTGTGTATCCGGATGCCGGGGCCGGGGCCGGGCAGGCCCAATTGTTCGCGGTACACACCGACTTGGTCGGGGCGCCGCGCCTGGTCACCGACAGCCATCAGCGCATACGCTGGCTGGCCGCCTACGAGCCCGGCGGACACGCCACCCGCGTGGCGGGCGACCTGACGCTGGACCTGCGACTGCCCGGCCAACTGTTCGACCCCGAAACCGGCTGGCACGACAATCTGCTGCGCACTTACCTGCCCGGGCTGGGCCACTATCTAGAGCCCGATCCGCTGGGGCCGGTGCCCGGCAGCCAGGCGCTGGGCTACGCCAGGCAACAGCCCAGGCGCTACATCGACCCGCTGGGCCTGCTGTTGTTCGCCTTCGACGGTACGCGCAACAGCCCCGGCACCCGCAGCAATGTCTGGAAAATGAGCCAGGCCTATCTCGACGGCCCGGTCTTCTACCATTCGGGCCCTGGCAATGACCAGTATCTGGACTGGGCAGCCCTCACCGCCAGCCAGGCAGAACAGATCATTGAAAACCAATGGCAATCCCTGCTGAACGCGCTGAGCCAGTCAGGCAGCCTGACCGAGCACCTGCCCATCGACATCATCGGCTTTTCACGCGGGGCCGCCCTGGCCCGGCATTTCGGCAATCTGATCCACCAGCATACGCAAGGCAATCTGTTTTCCTACGACGACCGGCAGCGGGGCCGCATCACCGCCTGCATAGACCTGCGCTTCATGGGCCTGTTCGATACCGTGGCCCAGTTCGGCGTGGCGGGCAGCCAGAATGCCAACTACGACTTGACGATCGCCGCGGCCTGGGAATGGGTGGCTCATGCCGTCGCCCTGCATGAAAGGCGCTGGGCCTTCCCCCTGACCAGCGCCGCCGATAGCGACGGGCTGAATATCATCGAAGCGCCTTTTATCGGCGCCCATGCCGATATCGGCGGCGGCGCGCTGCGCCTGCGCGATGCGTCCGCCGAACCGGGCGGCGATCTGGCCGACGTGGCCCTGAACTGGATGCTGTGGCAGGCACGCGCCGCCTCGTTGCGCTTTGACCTGGCCGACCCGGACGACCGCGAAATCACCCGGCCCATCCTGCATGACGAGCGGCCCGCGCTGTCGCGCTCGGTACAGGACGGCGACCGCAGCGTGAGCGGCGCCGACGGCGCCATGACCCATTATTACCAGGACAGCCACCCCGCCCTGGGCCGAGACCGGCGCGACAGCACCGAGGCGCTGATCCAACGCCGCGACCATTGGCGCAGCCGCGCCGGATCCGACGTCGGCACCGTGGACATGAACGGCTATGCCCTGTGGCTGCGCGACGAACTGGGCTGGCAGCCGCTGCCCGCCTGAGTCCCGCCGTCTTGCGTCACGGTTCCCGCTGCGGAAGGCAAGGCATGGCAGCGGAAATCACGCTATCATTTATACCTTCCCGGCGCCTGCGTCCTTGCGACGCAAAATTGTGCGTCCGACCACGCCTCACCTTGCGCCGCGTCGCTTATCTTTTCGGTTACAGATCCATCTTATGCTTCCAGGGCAACAACAACAGCTTATCTCGCTCATCCAGGCTGCCGTCGGCAAACTTCTGCCCGAGGCCTCACCCACCATCTTGCTGGAGCGCCCGAAAGTCGCCGCCCATGGCGATATTGCCTGCAACATCGCCATGCAGCTGGCCAAGCCGGCCAAACGCAATCCACGCGAACTGGCCCAGCAGATCGTCGATGCACTCCTGGAAGAACCGGCCACGCAGGCGCTGGTGTCCTCCGCCGAGATCGCCGGCCCCGGCTTCATCAACTTTCGCCTGGCCACGGCGGCGCGGCACGCCGTGCTGGACGCCATCGGCCAGGAAGGCGCGCGTTACGGCCATCGCCCCGCCACTCAGGAAAAACTGATGGTGGAGTTCGTGTCCGCCAACCCGACCGGCCCCCTGCATGTCGGCCATTCCCGCCAGGCCGCCCTGGGCGACTCCATCTGCCGGCTGTTCACCTCGCAAGGCTACGACGTCACGCGCGAGTTCTATTACAACGACGCCGGCAACCAGATCGACAACCTGGCCATCAGCGTCCAGGCTCGTGCCCGCGGCGTTGGCCCGGACGCTGCCGAGTTCCCCGCCGACGGCTACAAGGGCGATTACATTCTGGACATTGCGCGTGATTTCAAGGCGGGCGCCACCGTGCAAGGCTCGGACGGCGTATCGGTGACCGCCACGGGCAACATCGACAGCCTGGACGATATCAGGGTGTTCGCCGTGGCCTATCTGCGCCGCGAGCAAGACCTGGACTTGCAGGCTTTCGGCCTGAAGTTCGACAACTACTACCTGGAAAGCTCGCTCTACACCTCTGGGCGGGTCGAGCAAACCGTCAAGGCCCTGATTGCCGCCGGCCACACCTACGAAAGCGAGGGCGCGCTGTGGCTGCGCACCACCGAACTGGGCACGGGCGACGACAAAGACCGCGTCATGCGCAAGTCGGAAGGCGGCTACACCTACTTCGTACCCGATGTCGCCTATCACGTGGCCAAGTGGGAACGCGGCTTTCACCGCGCCATCAACATCCAGGGCACCGACCACCACGGCACCATTGCCCGCGTCCGCGCGGGGCTTCAAGGCCTGGAGCTGGGCATCCCCAAGGATTTCCCCGCCTATATCCTGCATAAAATGGTCAAGGTGGTGCGCAACGGGGCCGAGGTAAAAATATCCAAGCGCGCCGGCAGCTATGTCACCATGCGCGACCTGATCGACTGGGTGGGCCAGGACGCCGTGCGCTACTTCTTGATCCAGCGCCGCGCCGACTCCGAATTCGTCTTTGATATCGACCTGGCATTGTCGAAAAGCGAAGAGAACCCGGTGTACTATATTCAGTACGCTCACGCACGTATCTGCTCCATGCTGGCTTCGTCGTCCGAGCTGGCCGCGCAGATTCCGCAGGCCGCCGCCGACACGCTGACGGCGCCCACCGAGTTTGCCCTGCTGCAGCGCCTGGCCGAGTATCCCGGCATTCTGGCTTTGGCGGCGCAAGAACTTGCGCCGCACCACCTGGCTTTCTGGCTGCGCGATTGCGCCGCCGACTTCCATGCGTGGTACAACGCCGAACGGGTACTGGTCGACGACAGCGGGCTCAAGCTCGCCCGCCTGCGGCTTGCCCGCGCCACTGGCCAGGTTCTTGCCAATGGCCTTGAACTACTTGGGGTTTCGGCCCCCGAAAGGATGTAACGCGCTCTTATGGCCCGCACTCGCCGCAAATCATCAAACGCCAAGTCCGGCGGCAGCACGCTGTTTGGCATTCTGATCGGGCTGATCTTCGGCCTGGTTGCCGCCGTCGCCGTCGCCCTGTTCGTCACCCAGGTTCCCATGCCTTTCGTCGACAAGGCCAGCCGCGATCCCGCCCAAACGCTCTTGCCCGATGTGCGCAATGCGCCCGACCCCAACATCGGCCTGTACGGCAAGGATTCCGCAGCCGGCTCGCCCCTGACCGGCCCTACCGCCACGGCGCCGTCACCCTTGCCCGGCCTGACGCCTGACGCGACCCGCCCGGCGCCGGGCGCACAGGACAACCTGGGCGACCTGATCGCCAGCCTGGGCAAACCCGATACGCCGGCGCCCGCCCCCCGCGCTTCGGCCCCCGTTCCCGTGCCCGGCACGGAAGCCCCCGCCACGGCATCCAAGCCCGCTGCCGCGGCCAATACGCAAACCACCTACTATCTGCAGGCGGGCGCGTTCCGGTCGGAAGACGACGCCGAAGCCGTCAAGGCGCGCATTCTGTTGCTGGGCCTGCCTGTTGTGGTGCAAAAAGCCCAAAGCAACGGCAATACGATCAACCGTGTCCGGGTCGGCCCCTTCAAGGGCATTGATGAAATGAACCGCTCGCGAGCACGGCTGGGGGAAGAAAAAATCGAATCGTCGGTGGTTCGCCCCTGAACTTGTTTTATGTCTTGCGGTCTTATTCCATTACCCTGACTTTTGATTGCCTGGAAGAAATACATTATGTCGCTGAAGAACCTGCTGCTTCGTACGTTTGCCATTGCCGCCCTTAGCGTGGGCGCCACGTTCGCCCCGCTGTCGGGTGCGCAGGCCGCAGAGCGGTACATCACCATCGAACCGGCTCAACCGTCCGACACCACCGGCAAGATCGAAGTCCTGGAGTTTTTCGCCTACACTTGCCCGCACTGCAATACCATCGAGCCGATGGTGCAAAGCTGGGCCAAGACCCTGCCCGACAATGTGGTGCTCAAACCCGTTCCGGTCGCGTTCAATGCCAGCATGGCCGATCTGCAAAAGCTGTACTACTCGCTGGAAAGCCTGGGCCGGCTCGATTTGCACGATGACGTTTTCAAGGCGATCCATGTCGAACGCAAGCGCATTTACGATGCCAAGGCAATTATCGACTGGGTGGCCGAGCAAGGCGTAGACCGCAAGGCGTTCGAAGACGTATTCAATTCCTTCGGCGTGAACTCCAAGGTCATGCGGGCCGATGAACTGGCCAAGCTGTATGCCATCGACGGCACGCCCAGCATTGCCGTGGGCGGCAAGTATGTGACATCACCCACCCTGGCCAACAGCTACGAAGGCACCATCGCCGAAGCACAACGGTTGGTTGAGTTGGTGAACAAGTAAACGGCGCTGACGGGGACCGGAATGCGCTTGATGTTCTGGTCCAGTCAAAGGCTTGAGATGGGTACGGTTCGCTTTGCGGGTTTGTGCTTTTCAGGTCTTTTGACAGCCTGTTCAGGTCTTTGAACACGGGCTGTACGGCTGACAGGGGTTTCGGGCTAGTCGAATGCGGTTCTGGCCAAGGCCAGAACTTCCCGGATTTTGCCCGCACCCAGGGCGGCCGCGGAACTCGTGCGCTCGGGCCAGTGGCCCGAAAGCGCGCACTCAAACAGCCGCAGCCTTGCACCCCTGGCTCCGGACAAAACCCGGCGCCTCCGAAAACCGCCCTCCACCCCTGTCAACCACACAGCCCTGTAAAGCGTCTGATTGGGCTGAACCCATTGATTGGACCGAACCCCTCGCTGTGCCATGGCGTCTTCATAGAGCGTCCGTGGTTTGAAGCGCGTGGCTCGACGCACAGAGCATTTGGGCGGAAATGCGCTGCATTGCATGACCTTAAGCGTAGGTGCGTGCTGACTGTTTGACTTCTGAGCAATGCCCAGGTCACCCACCATCACAGACAGTAAAGAGCCGAACGCTGCACAACAGCGTCCAGCGCCAATCACACGACATGACAAGCAAAACGGGGTACCAATCCTATTTATGATGAGGCCTGCCGGGTGCTGGCGGGGTGGGAGGGCGACTTCGGGCCACGCCGCGTCAATCCTGGCTGGCCGGGATGCAAGGGCGCAGTTGTTCGAGCGCCGGCTTTCGGGCCACCGGCCCGATGGCGCGAGTTTTGCGCCCGCCCGGCCAGTCAGGATTGACGCGGGCAGTCCTGCGCAGCAGGACCGGGGCACGGGAGCACGACTGCCCCGCCAGCACCCGGCAGGCCGTCTTAGAAAGACAAACAGACAGCCAAAAACAAACAGCCCGCCTTAAACCCAATTAAAGCAGCGCCATCGCCGACTACCCTTGAGCCGCCCGCCCCAACGCCTGCGTAATATCCGCAATCAAATCGCCCGGCGACTCCAGCCCAATATGCAGCCGGACAATCGCGTTGGAAGTAGCCGTCCAATAGCCATGCGGCTGCAGCGCAGCGTGATCCACCAATTGCACCAGGCTTTCAAAGCCCCCCCACGAAAACCCGATCCCGAACAGCTTCAGGCCATCCACGAAGCGCCGTGCGGCGGCATTGTCCAGCTTCAGCTCGACCGACAGCATCCCATTGGAACCCGTGCAATCCCGCTGCCACAAAGCATGGCCCGGGTCCTCGTGCCAGGCAGGATGAAAAATGCGAACCACTTCCGGACGGCCCGCCAGGAACTGGCAAACCTCCAGCGCATTCTGCGCGGTCTGCCGCATGCGGATCGGCAACGTGCGTGCGCCGCGTATGGCCAGCCAGGCATCGTCGGCGCTGATGGAGTATCCCATGGCGTAGTGGGTATCGTTGATACGCCGGACAATATCCGGGTCCTTGGCCATGACCGCGCCCAACATCAGGTCGGAATGGCCGCCCACGTATTTGGTGCCGGCCACCACCGAGATATCGGCCCCCAGATCCAGCGGGCGGTAAATATAGCCCGACCCCCAGGTATTGTCGGTCGCCAGAATCAACTTGTGCTCGCGGGCAAATTGCGCCAGTGCGGGAATGTCCAGCATTTCGAACAGCAGCGACCCGGGCGACTCCACATACAGCACGCGGGTATTGGGGCGCAGCTGGGCTGCCAGGTCGGCCACCCTGGCGCGGCTGTAGCTCACCTCCAGGCCCATGCGCCCCAGCACCGTCTTATCCAGGTAACGCACCGGGCCGTAGGCGCAGTCGGCCACAATGACGTGGTCGCCGCTATTTAGCACACTGAACAGCGCCAAGGTGATAGCGCCCAGCCCCGACGAGGCCAGGAAGGCGCGTTCGGCCCCCTCGAGATCGCAGAATACTTGCTCCAGCGCGGCATGGGTATCCATGCCGACACGGCCATAAGTCACGCTGCGTTCGCCCTTGGCCTTGCCCGCCTGCGCCTCGTCCAGCGCATCGAGATTCTGAAAACGCACCGTGCTGGTGCGCATGGACGGCAAGGCCACCGGCGCTGCCCCGGAGACGGGATCGAATGCGGCGGTGCCGGTGTGCTGCAGTTGGGTATCCAGTTGAAGGGAAAGGGATTTGGCCATGGCGTAGTATGTTAAAAATTGGAAATCGCGGAATGCGCGCAGATGCGCCTCCTCTCGATGATAATGGATAGACGGCAAACGCGTTGCCCAAGCGGCCCGCCGCCCTAGCCGCCCGTTTCAGTACCTGCTTCCTGGCGACCCTTATGCTGACTTATGACCTGGCGCTGTCCTTCTTTGGCATTGCCGTGCTGCTGGCGCTGGCGCCGGGGCCCGACAACCTGTTCGTCCTGATGCAGTCGGCCATGTGGGGCCGCGCCTCCGGCCTGGCGGTCGTCCTGGGGCTATGTACCGGCCTGATCGGCCATACGCTGGCCGTCGCGGTGGGGCTGGCGGCGGTCTTTGCGGCATCCGAGACGGCATTCACCGTCCTCAAGCTGGCGGGCGCGCTGTATCTGCTCTACCTGGCCTGGGGCGCCTTCCGTGCGCAGGGCCGGGCCCACAGCCGTGAACAGCCGCGGAAATCAACGGCAGGCGCTCTGTTCCGGCGCGGCATCATCATGAACCTGACCAACCCCAAGGTGTCCTTGTTCTTCCTGGCTTTCCTGCCGCAATTCACCTCGCCCGCGCGCGGGTCCGTCGCCTTGCAAACGCTGAGCCTGGGCGCGCTGTTCATGCTGGCTACCTTGCTGGTGTTCGGCATGCTGGCCTGGTTTTCCGGCGCGCTGGGCGAGCGCATCCAAAAATCGCATACCGCCCAGCGCGCGCTCAACCGCCTGGCGGGCGTGGTGTTCCTGGGCCTGGCCGTGAAACTGGCCCTGTCCAACCGCTAGGCGCGCTGGAAGCGAATGACGCCGTCGCCGCCGGTGGACCGCGTCAGCTTGCCATCGAAATACAGTGCATGCAGGTGCGCCAGCGCCTCGCCCATGGCGAAGGTCAGTTGATGCAGATCCAGCTCGCGCTTGAACATGATGGGGACAATGTCGGATGTGCTCTTGGGCTGCGCACAAGCGTCGATGACTTCTTCCAGGCGCTCGGCATGGTGCGCATGCTGCTGCGCGATGCGTTCGTGCAGACCCTTGAAAGGCCGGCCGTGCGACGGCAGCACCAAGGTATCTTCAGGCAGGCGGTCATAGGCGCGCAGCGAATCCAGATACAAGGGCAATGGATTGGCATCGGGCTCATAGTTGAACACGCTGATATTGGTGGAGATGCGCGGCAGCACCATATCGCCCGAAATCAACACCTTCAGGCTGGCGCAGTACAAGGACGCGTGCTCGGGCGCATGGCCGTAGCCCACAATGATTTCCCAGTCGCGTCCGCCTATCCGCACGCGCTGGCCATCCATGATGCGGGTAAAGTGGGCCGGCACATCGGGCACCAGGTTGGGGTAGTAGTTGCTGCGTTCGCGGATTTTCTGGTGTGCTTCGGGATCGGCCAGCCCATGGCGGGCAAAATGCTCGACGGCCGGCTGCCCATTGGTGCCGACCGCCGCCGCGCCCTCGACCGCCGGCCTGGACCATAAGCGCGCCACCGCATAATCGGTCATGGTCATCCACAGCGGCGCATTCCAGCGTTCGCACAGCCAGTGCGCCAGGCCGATGTGGTCGGGATGCATATGGGTCACGATCACGCGCAGCACGGGCAGCCCTTCCAGGGCGTCCTTGAAGACCTGTTCCCACAAACCCTTGACCTCGTCGCGCGACACGCCGCAATCGACAATAGTCCATCCGTCGCGCCCGTCGATCTGGTCGCGCAGCAGCCACACGTTGATGTGATTCAGCGCAAAAGGCAGGGGCATTTTCACCCAGCGCACACCATCGGCCACGGTGATGACGCCACCCGGCTCGGGCTGCTGGTCGCCCCAGGGGTACTCAAGTTTCTGTTCATTCGGATTCATGCGGTCTCCATGCGAGGGGCTTTGGGCGGCCCGATATTCAAGGCTGCCGGACACAGCACATTCTAGTATGCTCGACCCGGCTTATTATGGCATCATACTTGACGTTAACGTAAACGGTAGATCGTCTTCATGAGTGAACCCACCTGGACCATATCCGAGCTTGCGCAAGAGTTCGCCGTTACCCCGCGCACCCTTCGATTCTACGAAGACCAGGGCATCGTCAGCCCCGCGCGCGACGGCCGCAACCGCGTCTATACGGCGCGCGACCGCACCCGGCTCAAGCTGGCCCTGCGCGGCAAGCGGCTGGGTTTCCAACTGTCCGAAATCCTTAGCCTGATCGATATGTACGACGGGCCGGGCGGTACGGCGGCCCAGTTGCGGCATTACATGGGCGTGCTGGAAAAACACCGCCACGTCCTGGAGCAGCAGCGCAAGGATATCGACGAAACCTTGCAGGAAATTCATCGCCAGCAAGCGGATTGCGATGCCCTGCTGGCGCGCCGCTCGGGAAAGCCCTTATAGTTGACGTTTACGTAAACGTAATATAAATACATTTTCGGGCAAACCTCTGCTAAGTTAGGCCTGTTGAACCGGCCAGCCTGCATAGCCCACGCGATTCAGGCACCCGCCTCTCGCACCGATACGGAGACCACCATGAATCTTCCCGGCTTGAATTTCGATCTGGGTTCCGACCTGGACATGCTGCGCGACGCAGTCCGCGACTTTGCCCAGGCCGAGATCGCGCCGCGCGCCGCCGACATCGACCGCAGCGACGAATTCCCCATGGACTTATGGCGCAAGTTCGGCGATCTGGGCGTGCTGGGCATGACGGTGGACGAAGCCTATGGTGGCGCCAACATGGGGTATCTGGCGCACATGATCGCCATGGAGGAAATCTCGCGCGCCAGCGCTTCGGTGGCCCTGTCCTACGGGGCGCATTCGAATTTGTGCGTCAACCAGATTCATCGCAACGGCACCGAGGCGCAAAAGCAAAAATACCTGCCCAAGCTGGTGTCCGGCGAACATGTGGGCGCCCTGGCCATGAGCGAGCCGGGCGCGGGCTCGGACGTGGTCAGCATGAAACTGCGGGCCGAGAAAAAAGGCGACCGCTATGTGCTGAACGGCAACAAAATGTGGATCACCAACGGCCCCGATGCCGACACGCTGGTCGTCTATGCCAAAACCGATCCCGGCGCCAAACAGCGGGGCATTACCGCATTCATCGTCGAAAAAGGCGTGCAGGGGTTTTCAATCGCGCAAAAGCTCGACAAGCTGGGCATGCGCGGCAGCCACACGGGCGAGCTGGTGTTTCAGGACTGCGAAATTCCGGAAGAGAACATCCTGGGCGAGCTCAATGGCGGGGTCAAGGTCCTGATGAGCGGACTGGACTATGAACGCGCCGTGCTGGCCGGCGGGCCGCTTGGCATTATGCAGGGCGTCATGGACATCGTGGTGCCCTACATCCATGACCGCAAGCAGTTCGGCCAGTCCATCGGCGAGTTCCAGCTTATCCAGGGCAAGGTGGCCGACCTGTACACCACCCTGCAGGCCAGCCGGGCTTTCTGCTATGCGGTCGGCAAGAATCTGGACCGCCTGGGCAGCGGCCATGCGCGCGAAGTGCGCAAGGATTGCGCTGCGGTCATTCTGTATTGCGCCGAAAAAGCCACCTGGATGGCCGGTGAAGGCATACAGATACTGGGGGGCAATGGCTATATCAATGAATACCCCACGGGCCGCCTGTGGCGCGACGCCAAGCTGTATGAAATCGGCGCCGGCACCAGCGAAATTCGCCGCATGCTGATCGGGCGCGAACTGTTCAACGAAACGGCCTGAGCGCCGGCACAGGGGCGGGCGCCATGCTCTTCGATGCGGATCACCAGCATATCAAGCCGGTCCCACGCTTGGGCCCGGCGCCGCAGGCGGTGGCGCAAACCATGCTTGACGGCTTCAATCGCCATTACGCGCTGTTCCGCTACGGCGCGCAGCGCGCCAAGTCGCTGTACGAATCGGGCGACTGGCGCGGCATCCAGCAACTTTCGCAAGAACGTATTGAATACTACGATACGCGCGTGCGCGAATGCGCCGCCCTGCTGGCCTCGGCGCTGAAAGGCAGCGACGCCAGCCCCGAAGGCGCCTCGGCACTGAAAAGCCTGACCGGCGCCCAGACCGCCTTCTGGCAGGCGGTCAAGTCCCATTATGTCGCCCTGCTCGCCGACCACCGGCAGCCCGAATGCGCGGAAACCTTTTTCAACTCGGTGTCCTGCCGGATTCTGCACCGCGACTATTTTCACAACGATTTCCTGTTCGTGCGGCCCGCCGTGGCCACCGAGTACCTGGACAGCAGGCTGCCGTCCTACCGCGTCTACTACCCGGCCGCCGATGGCCCGCAGGCGACGCTGATCAGCATGATTGCCGACTTCGGCCTGGCCGCGCCTTTTGCCGACCTGCCCGCCGATGCGCGCCAGGCTGTGCGCATGGCGGTCCACCAACTGCGGCGCATGATCCCCAAGGACGCCGGCCAGCGCATTGCGCCGGACTGCCAGATCCATGTGTTGAACTCGCTGTTCTTTCGCAACAAGGGCGCTTACGCGGTCGGGCGCCTGATCAACCAGGGCAATATTTATCCATTCGCCATTGCCCTGCTGCATACGCCCTCCGGCCAGATCCGGCTTGACGCCCTGCTGCACACCCAGGACGACCTGAGCACCCTGTTCAGCTTTACCCGGGCCTACTTCCTGGTCGACATGGAAACGCCCGCAGCCTATGTGCATTTTCTGAACTCGCTGCTGCCGCGCAAGCCCAAGGCCGAGATCTACACCACGATAGGGCTGCAAAAGCAGGGCAAGACGCTGTTTTATCGCGACTTCCTGCACCACCTGGCGCACTCGCGCGATGCCTTCGACATCGCGCCGGGCATCAAGGGCATGGTCATGACGGTCTTCACCCTGCCCTCTTACCCTTATGTGTTCAAGCTGATCCGCGACCGCATCGCCAAGCCGGGCATGGACCACGCCACGGTCAGACGCAAATACCAGCTGGTCAAGAAGCACGACCGGGTCGGGCGCATGGCCGACACCTGGGAGTATTCGCAAGTGGCCTTGCCGCGCGAGCGCTTCTCGCAGGCCTTGCTGGACGAACTGCGCAGCCAGGTGCCCAGCCTGCTGGAAGAAACCAGCCGCAACATTGTGCTGCGCCATGTCTATATAGAACGGCGCATGGCCCCCCTTAACCTGTATCTGGCGCGGGCGTCGGATGCCGTGCTGGAAACCGCCGTCAGGCGCTATGGCGATGCCATACGCGACCTGACCGCCGCCAACATTTTCCCCGGCGACATGCTGTTCAAGAACTTCGGCGTCACCCGCCTGGGGCGGGTTGTGTTCTATGATTACGACGAGATTCAACGCATGACGGAAATGAACTTCCGGCGCATTCCACCCGCCCCGTATCCCGAAGCCGAACTATCGGGCGAACCGTGGTATCCGGTGGGCGCCAATGACGTCTTTCCGGAAGAGTTTCAAACCTTTTTACTGGGCGACCCCCGTGTACGGGCGGCCTTTCTGAAGTATCACGCAGAACTGCTGGACGCAGACTGGTGGCAGGCCTGCCGCGAACGCGCGGCAAAAGGCCGTATCGAAGACATTTTTCCGTACGACCATGACCGGCGCCTGTCTGCCCGCGTTGCCGTCCCTGCGGGGCGCCCTTTACCTTCATCGCATCCTTCAGGAGCAAATCATGTCTGACCCTATTGTTATCGTATCCGTTGCCCGTACGCCCATGGGCGGCATGATGGGCAGTTTGTCCGGCCTGGCGGCGCACGAGCTGGGCGCCACCGCCATCAAGGCCGCCATCGAACGCGCGGGCATCGAGGGCGATGCCGTCGACGAAGTCATCATGGGCAACGTACTGCAGGCAGGCCAGGGCCAGGCGCCGGCCCGCCAGGCCGCCCTGGGCGCGGGCCTGCCCTTGGGCGTGGGCTGCACCACCATACACAAAGTCTGCGGATCGGGCCTGAAAGCGGCCATGTTCGGCCACGACATCCTGCTCGCGGGCAGCGCCGATGTCGTCGTGGCAGGCGGGCAGGAAAGCATGAGCAACGCCCCCTACCTGCTGCTGCGCGGACGCCAGGGCTATCGCTACGGCCATTCCACCGTCTACGACCACATGGCGCTGGACGGCCTGGAGGACGCCTACAAGCGCGGCACCGCCATGGGCGTTTTCGCCGAGGACTGCGCCGACAAATACTCCTTCACGCGCGAGCAGCAAGACGCTTTCTCGCTGGAATCGCTGCGCCGCGCCCGCGCGGCAACGGAAGACGGCAGCTTCAAATGGGAAATCGCCCCCGTCACCGTGGCCGGCCGCAAAGGCGACACCATCATCGATACCGACGAAGCGCCCACCAAGGCCATGCCGGAAAAAATCCCGACCCTCAAGCCGGCATTCAAGAAAGACGGCACGGTCACGGCCGCCAACTCGTCGTCGATTTCGGACGGCGGCGCCGCCATGGTGTTGATGCGCGAATCGACCGCCAAGAAACTGGGCGCGACACCGCTTGCCCGCATCGTGAGCCACAGCCAGCACTCACAGGAGCCGGGCTGGTTCACCACGGCGCCGGTCGGCGCCATCAACAAACTGCTGGACAAAGCCGGCTGGAAAGCGGAAGACGTCGACCTGTATGAAATCAATGAGGCTTTCGCCGTCGTCACCATGGCGGCCATGGTCGAGCTCAAGCTGCCGCACGAGAAAGTCAACATTCACGGCGGCGCCACCGCGCTGGGCCACCCCATTGGCGCATCCGGCGCGCGCCTGCTGACGACCTTGGTCGGCGCGCTGCGCAAGACCGGCGGCAAGCGCGGCATCGCTTCGCTGTGCATCGGCGGCGGCGAAGCCGTGGCCCTGGCCGTGGAAATGGTCTAGGCCCCGTCCCTATTTGATCTGATCACGGAACACGCCGGTCGCGGGGCACGGTTGCCCGGCTCCGCCCTTGTCCCGTCTTTTTAGGAATAGCAATGCCCGTCATCGAGTCCCGGATCAACCCGCGATCACAAGCGTTCGCCGACAACGCACGCGCCATGCAGGAACAGGTCGACGACCTGCTCGACAAACTGCGCCAGACCGCCCTGGGCGGCAACGAAGCGGCGCGCGGCAAGCACTTGGCGCGCGGCAAACTGCTGCCACGCGATCGCGTGGAGCGCCTGCTGGATCCGGGCACGCCGTTTCTGGAACTCTCGCCCCTGGCCGCGCACAATGTCTATGACAACGCCGCGCCCGGCGCGGGGCTGATCACGGGCATAGGACGGGTGGCGGGCGTCGAGTGCATGATCGTCTGCAACGATGCGACGGTCAAAGGCGGCACCTACTATCCGCTGACGGTCAAGAAGCATTTGCGGGCGCAGGAAATTGCCCAGCAGAACCGGCTGCCCTGCATCTACCTGGTCGATTCGGGCGGGGCCAATCTGCCCAACCAGGACGAAGTCTTTCCCGATCGCGACCACTTCGGCCGCATCTTCTACAACCAGGCGACCATGTCGGCCCAGGGCATTGCCCAGATCGCCGTCGTCATGGGCTCGTGCACGGCGGGCGGCGCCTATGTGCCCGCCATGAGCGACGAATCCATCATCGTCAAGAACCAGGGCACCATCTTCCTGGGCGGCCCGCCGCTGGTCAAGGCAGCCACGGGCGAAGAAGTCACCGCCGAGGACCTGGGCGGCGGCGATGTCCACACCCGGCTGTCGGGCGTGGCCGACCACTTGGCCAATAACGACCTGCACGCCCTGTCTCTGGCGCGTGGCGCCGTGGGTCGGCTCAACCACCATAAACCCGTCCAGCTCCAGCGCCAGCCCTATGCCGAGCCGCTGTACGACCCGCAAGAACTGAATGGCATCATCCCCAACGATACCCGCAAGCCCTACGACGTGCGCGAAGTCATCGCCCGCATCGTCGACGGCTCCGCATTCGATGAGTTCAAGGCCCGCTTCGGCACCACGCTGGTCACCGGCTTTGCGCACATCCACGGCATGCCGGTCGGCATCATTGCCAATAACGGTATTCTGTTTTCCGAAGCCGCCCAAAAGGGTACGCACTTCATCGAGCTGTGCTGCCAGCGCAAGATTCCCCTGGTATTCCTGCAGAACATCACGGGCTTCATGGTGGGCCGCAAGTACGAGAACGAAGGCATCGCCCGCCACGGCGCAAAAATGGTGACGGCGGTATCGACCGCCTCGGTGCCCAAGTTCACCATCCTCATCGGCGGTTCGTTCGGCGCCGGCAACTACGGCATGTGCGGCCGCGCCTTCGGCCCCCGGCTGCTGTTCCTGTGGCCCAATGCCCGCATCTCGGTGATGGGCGGGGAACAGGCCGCCAGCGTGCTGGCCACGGTGCGCCGCGACGGCATCGAGGCCAAAGGCGGCCAATGGAGCGCCGACGAGGAAGAAGCCTTCAAGGCGCCCATCCGCCAGCAGTACGAAGAGGAAGGCCACCCCTACTACGCCACGGCGCGCTTGTGGGACGACGGCATCATCATGCCGGCCGACACGCGCCGGGTACTGGCCCTGAGCCTGTCGGCCGCACTGAACGCCCCCATCGAGGACACGCGTTTCGGCGTGTTCCGCATGTAATCCCAAGGAGTCGATGTGTTCAACACTTTATTGATCGCGAACCGCGGCGAAATCGCCTGCCGCGTGGCAGCCAGCGCACGCCGCCTGGGGATACGCACGGTGGCCGTCTATTCCGATGCCGACGCCCATGCCCGCCATGTCGCCGCCTGCGATACGGCCGTGCATATCGGCGGCCCCGAGCCCCGCGAAAGCTATTTGCGCGGCGATGCCATTCTCGAGGCGGCGCGCAAGACCGGCGCCCAGGCCGTGCATCCGGGCTATGGCTTCCTGTCCGAAAACGAAGCCTTCGCGCAGGCCTGCGCCGACGCGGGCATTATCTTTGTAGGGCCGCCCAACAGCGCGATTGCCGCCATGGGCAGCAAGTCGGCCGCCAAGTCATTGATGGAAAAGGCCGGCGTGCCGCTGGTGCCCGGCTATCACGGCGACAATCAGGACCCGCAGTTCCTGCAATCGCAGGCCGACGCCATGGGCTACCCGGTGCTGATCAAGGCCAGCGCGGGCGGTGGCGGCAAGGGCATGCGCATCGTGGAGAACAGCGCGGCATTTGCCGACGCGCTGGCGTCCTGCAAACGGGAAGCGGCCAGCAGCTTCGGCGACGACAAGGTGCTGATCGAACGCTATCTGCAAAAACCCCGGCATATCGAAATCCAGGTCTTTGCCGACACGCACGGCCATTGCGTATACCTGTTCGAGCGCGACTGCTCGGTACAGCGGCGGCACCAGAAGGTCATCGAAGAGGCGCCCGCGCCAGGCATGACCGAAGAGCGCCGGCGCGCCATGGGCGACGCCGCGGTCGCGGCCGCGCGGGCCGTCAATTATGTCGGCGCCGGCACGGTGGAGTTCATTGTCGAGCCCGACGGCCGTTTTTATTTCATGGAAATGAATACGCGCCTGCAGGTCGAGCACCCGGTGACGGAAATGATTACCGGCCACGATCTGGTCGAATGGCAGCTGCGCATTGCCGCCGGCGAGCCTTTGCCGGTGACGCAAGAGGAATTACACATTACAGGCCATGCCATCGAGGCACGCATCTATGCCGAAAATCCCGACAAGGGTTTTCTGCCTTCCATCGGGACCTTGGCCACGCTGGATTTCCCGCCCCATGCGGCCTTCCAGAACGGCGATATCCGGATAGACGGCGGCGTGCAGGCGGGCGACACCATTACGCCTTTTTACGACCCCATGATCGCCAAGCTGATTGTGCGGGGCAGTGATCGTGAACAAGCCCGCGCGCGCATGGTGCAGGCCCTGGGCGAGATCCGCAGCGTCGGGGTGCAGACCAATATTGCCTTCCTGCGGCGGCTGATGCTGGACCCGGCCTTTGCCCAGGCGGACCTGGATACCGGCCTGATCGAACGCCAGCACAATAGCCTGTTCCCGGCAGTGCCTGCGGCCAGCGACAGTACGCTGGCGCTGGGCATCGCGGCGCTGCTGGCCAGCCGGGGACTGCACTATTCGGTTCTTCAGCGGAACAAAGTCCCGGTAGACCCGTGGGCCCGGGCCGATGGCTGGCGCGTGGCCGGGTCTTACACACAGATGTTCGGCCTGATCGAGCAAGATGCGCTGCGCGAGGTATCGGTGCGGCGCATCGGGGCGCAGTGGGCTTATCAGCATCAGGGCGAGCCGGCGCCGTTTGAGTGGGATGCGCAACTGGCTTCACCAGGACAGTATCGGGTGCGCATCCGGCTTGGCGGCGCGGATGCGTTTGCGACGGTGATTGTCCGTGGCGAGGCGCTGCATGTGTTTCGCGACGGGGCGGTGCATGTGCTGCAGCTTCACGACGCGGTGGCGCATGCTCAGGATGATGGGGGCGACCACGGAGGCGGACTGACGGCGCCGATGCCGGGGAAGATTATTTCGATTTCGGTGAAGGCGGGCGATGTGGTGAAGAGCGGGGATGCGTTGCTGGTGATGGAAGCCATGAAGATGGAACATACGATTCTTGCGCCGGCGGACGGGACGGTGCAGGAGGTGTTTTTCGGGGTGGGGGATCAAGTGACGGATGGGGTGGAGTTGATTGCTATTTCGGCTTGATTTCTTGTTTTTAGCCGAATTTCGTTGCTGTTTTAATAATTTTGGACGATTTTAGTTCATTTTAATTCTTAAGGCGGTGTTGGACCTGATGCCGGGTTCTGCGCCGATCGCTGCGGCCCCGGCCCTGCCGGGGCTACCCGGGCATCCTCCTGAAAGCGGGGGTCGGACGCGAACTCGCTTGGCTACAGTCCCCCGGACTGTTGCCAAGCTCAGACATGCGCGTCCTCTTACGCCCCCCGTTTCAGGAGGCTGCCCGGCTTGCTCAAACGGCGCGCCACCCGGCATCAGATCCAACACCGCTTAGATACATAAGCACTGAAGGGTTTTCCTGGGAAGGGATTAATCTGTGAAGGCGCTGCGCTGTCCGGGGCCAGGTGGAGCAACGGTTGAGCAAGCCGTGGGGCGGGCCTGGGGCGGGGGCGTAAGAGGACGCGCATGTCTGAGCAAAAGGCGGTCCGGGGGACCGCTTTTTGTGAGTTCGCGTCCGACCCCGGCTCAGGCCCGCCCCACGGGAAGCCTCGGCAAAGCCGAGGCCGCAGCGATCGGCGCGTAACCTGGCCCCGGACAGCGCAGCGCCTGGGTTAAAAAAACAGACTGAATCCCCTTGCCTGGACCAAGAACGCCTTGGCGCAAAGCCGTCCGCATCAACGGCTAAGCCCCCGCGCACTGACAGGCCAGATCGCTTCCACATACCCGCCACGCACCCCAATAACGGTATCGTGTAGATTGAACGTCGGGTCGCAATGCGAAGGAATCAGTCGGATGCGGTCGCCCAGAGCGGGGCGATGGGCCGGATCATCTGCCTGCAGAATGCTGTGCTCATCGTTGACCGCTATGCAGCGCACACCCTCGAGCCCCACCGCTGCGGGCGTGCCGCTTTCTGCGCTGGTGGATTTCAGGCCCACATCGATGACGGCCCGTTCCGGCGTGGGCGTGCTCATCACCGTGCCCAGCAGGAACAGGCTGTGCCGGAAAGCCAGGCTCTCGCCCCAATCCAGACTGCCGTAATCCGTGTCCATGAAGGCATACGTGCCCGCCTGGATTTCGGTAAAGACGTCGCTGGCGACATCGAAGGCGGCGCTGCCGGTGCCGCCGCCGGTAACCACAGGGCATTTGATGCCGGCCTGCTGCAGGGCCTCCAGATGCTTGCGGACCAGCTTGACGGCTTTTTCGCAGGATTGCTGGCGCTGCGCCAGCCCGTGCTTGTGCTGCAGGCCGCCGTGATAGGCCTGAATCCCCATGAACTGGAGATTGGGCAGGGCCTGGATGCGCTGGGCCAGCGCCACTGTTTCTTCGGGCGTCTGCACCCCGCAGCGCTTCTGGCCGACGTCGACTTCAACCAGCACGCCCAGGCTGGCCTTGTGCTTGAGCATGGCGTCGGACAGGGCCTCGACGTTGGCGGGATGGTCGGCGCAGACGGTGATGTCGGCCTGGTGGGCCAGTTGCGCCAACAGGGTCAGCTTGGCCGGGCCGACCACCTCGTTGCTGATATGGATGTTGCGCAGTCCCGCCGCGACGAAAGGAACGGCCTCGGATACTTTCTGGCAGCAAATGCCCTGGGCGCCCAGGGCAAGCTGGCGCAAGGAGATATCGGGACAGCGATGCGCCTTGGCATGCGGGCGCAAGCCCACGCCGTGCCGTTCGGCCAGCGCCTGCATGGCGCGCAGGTTGTCCTCGAAGGCGTCCAGATCAAGCAGCAGGCTGGGTGTGTCGATGTCCGCCAAGGCATCGCCTATCTGCGCGGCCGGTGCGATCGCCATGGCCTGGTCGACTGCGTTTTGCCGCTGTGCCAATTGCGTTACCCCTTCCATGATCTTCCCTTTAGTCGGTTTACACTACGCGCCGTACGCTGCGCCGTGAAGGCCGCAAGCGTCGGTTTGCAGCAACACGTCCAAGTTGCCGGACATCGGAATTCAGCGTAAAGTCATTCCTAACTTTACCGGTTTACCTTATTTACTGGCTTTCACATACAACACGGCAACCGGAATCGCGCACTTATGTTCGATATATTGGTTTATTTATTCGAAACCTACTATACACCGCAAGCATGCCCGGAAGCGGATGTCCTGGCGCACAAGCTGGCCGCGGTCGGTTTCGAGCACGAAGACATCAACGATGCGCTGGGCTGGCTGCACGGGCTGGCGCAAACAACCGAAGAATGCGGACAACTGGCGCAAGCGCCTTTGGGCGACAGCAAGCGGATTTTCACCGATCACGAATACCAGACACTGGGCACGCAGGCCATTGGCTTCATCACCTTCCTTGAGAACTCGGGTGTGCTGCCTGCGGCATTGCGCGAAATCCTCATCGAGCGCGCCCAGGCCACCGGCGAGTCACCCATTTCACTGGCCAAGATCAAGATCATTGCGCTGATGGTGCTCTGGAGCCAGGAAGCCGAGGTCGACCATCTGGTGTTCGAGGAACTTCTGGCCGACGACCACGCCCGTCTATCGCACTAGCACCTTGATGGCATCAGCGTCTGCACGCAGCAAGCCTGTTTACCGGGGGCGCTTTGCGCCCAGCCCCAGCGGGCCGCTGCATAATGGCTCGCTGATCGCCGCCATGGCCAGCTTCCTGGACGCCCGGGCGCAGCAGGGCCAGTGGCTGCTGCGCATCGAAGACATCGATACCCCCAGGGTTGCGCCGGGCGCCGACAAAACCATCATGCATCAATTGCGCGTCCTGGGCATGCAATGGGACGGCGAGCCGGTCTGGCAATCGCAGCGCCTGGATGTGTATCAGGCGGCTTTCGACACGCTGCTGGCCAGGGATGAAGTCTATGGATGCGCCTGCACGCGCCAGGAGCTGCCCTCAGAGGGTCCCTACCCCGGCACCTGCCGTCATGGGTTGCCCCCCGGCCGCCAGCCCCGTGCGTGGCGTTTCAGAGTCCCTCAGGGGGTAGAACGCTTTCATGACCGCTGGCACGGACCGCAGCAACAGGATGTGGCGGCGGAAACGGGCGATTTCATCATCAAGCGGGCCGATGGCCTGTGGGCGTATCAGATGGTGGTCGTGGTGGACGATGGCGAACAAGGCATCACGCATATCGTCCGCGGGGCCGATCTGCTGGATTCGACCGCGCGCCAGCGCGTGCTGGCGCGCCATCTGGGCATCGATTATCCATCGGTCATGCACGTCCCCCTGCTGTGCGACGCCACCGGCCGGAAATTGTCCAAGCAGAATCACGCCGCCGCCATGGACATCACACGCCCTTTGCCCACCCTGAACAAAGCGTGGCAGGCGCTGGGCTTCGAGGCGCTGGCCGTGAACGACATGGCGTCGTTCTGGCAGATCGCGCTGGAACGCTGGGCCGCGCGTTACGGCAGCACGGGCGGCTAGGCCCCCAGAACCAGCGGGTAGCGTCGGCGATTCAGGGCAGCGGCCGGCCTTGCGCGTCCAGCAAGCGCAGCAGCAGCCCGGTCCCGCGCCGATCGACCCGGAACTCGCCATAACGTGCCGCCTCGTAGCGCGACGCCTGCCCTTCCGGGAAAAACCAGGCATCGGTCACGATACGCAGCGTGCCATGGCGCAGGCGGAATTCCAGCCACACATCCGATTCCTCCGGCACGGCACCATCCAGGGCGTCCAGAGACGGGCTGACCGCCTGCACGTGATGCACCCCTTCCGCGTCAGGCCGCAATACCAGCCAGCCGCCCTGCCGGGCTTCGACGGCTTGCGCGGTCTGGGGCGGCGCCTGCGCCAGCATCCGCCGCGCTTCATCGGCCGCGGCAAAACGCAACGCCATGTAGTCGCCTTGCATCAAGGAGCGGGGGTCGACCGGCGCCAAGGCCAGGATCACCGGCTGCCCGTGCGCCAGAATCTGCTCGCGCTGATAGATACCGCCATTGGCAAGCAGCAGCACGGCGGCCAACCCAACGCCCAGGCCCGCCACGATCCGGCGGCGGCCCGTCCTGGGCGCCAGCAGCACCCCCACAGCCGGACGCGGGCCGGAATCCGCGTGTGCATGCGCCGCAGCGGATACGGCCGCTTTTGTACGCAGCGCCCACCACGACAGCAGCAACCAGGCGCCGGTCAGGCCCAGCACCAGCGATTTTTGCATGAGCGTGGCGTCCATCTGATAGTAAAACCGGCTTAAGTACGTCAATAGCGCCAGCACACCGAACACCATCAGGCTGCGTTGCGCCAGCGCATAACCCAGCACCAGCCAGAGCAAGGCCATGGACACGCCCGGCGCCCCCATCCATCCCAGGCTGGCCACGGCCAGCGCCGCGGGCGCCGCGACCCCCAGCCAGCGCGGCAAGCCGGCGGCACGCCGCAACAGCGCCCACAGCGACAGCACCGGCAGGAGCGCGCAGCCCGCCCAGATCAGCAGCAGTCCGGGCGCTTGCTGCCATACCAGGGCCAGCCCCAGCATGGTGGGCGCGGGCGCGATCCAGGCCATCGCCTGCGCCAGGCAGGCCAATGCCCAGGCCAGCGGCAGCCAGAACGCCCGCCTGTCGATACGGCGGGCAGCGGCGAAAGCCAGGACCCCGGCCACCGCCAGCCACCATAGGCGCAAGTAAGCCGGCACATGCTGCCAGATGGACCCTTTGTCGAACAAGGCATTCAGGGCCTCATACTCCGGCCCGGGCCAGGTCAACAGGCAGGCCAGCGCCAGGACGAAAAATGCGCACAAGAAGCGCAAGGCAGCCCCAGCGGCCCAACCGTAGACGATGATGCCGAGCAGCAGCGTGCCCGCCGTCCTGGGCAAAGCACCGACATCGTCCAGCGCATACAGCCCCGACCCCGCCATGATCAGCCCCGTTGCGGTCAGCGTCATGCCCAGCTCACGGATGACGCTGCCGCCGCCCCTGAGAGCCAGCAGGCCCAGGCCGCACACCACCAGGCCGGCCAGCCACAGCTGCTCGAGCTCCAGGTCCAGCGTCATGAACAGGAACACAATAATCAGAATGGCGGACAGCCCCATGACGGCCAGGCGAAACAGGCTCACGTACCAGGGGTCCAGCCCCGGCGCGGCGTCCTGCGCCGGCTCAGCGCTATCCGAAGGCCTGGCCGCGCGAATCAGCTTGCCCAGTTGGCGCAGGGCCAGGCCGGCCAGCACCAGCAGCGCCACAATCGCCAGCAGCAGCGAGGCTTCGGACTCGACCCAGCTCAGCAACGGAATCGCCAGCAGGAAGAAAGCGGTGGCGGCAGCCAGGCTGACCATGGCCAGGTCGGGGCGCCAGGCGGTATAGACGCGGTACATCAGGGCCATGGCCATCAGCCCGATGGCGGCCGGCGCCGCGGGGCCGTTCTGCATATCGAAGCCCGCCATGGCTGCCACGATCAGCCAGCCCGCCATGGCTGCCGCCAGCGCGCGCGGCCCAATCCGCCAGGGGTCGTCCAGTAGCGCGCCCGCCCTTTCCCAGAGCGCCAGCAGCACCGCGTTCATCAGCGCCAGCAGCAAACCGGCGCTCGCCCAGTGCGGGGTGGCGCCGAACCAGAACCGCCCATCGAGCATGTTCAGGTATAAAGCCGCGGCCAGATTCAACAGCAAGGCGAACAGCATGCCCAGGAACACCGTGCGCGCGGCCAGCAGCCAGGGGAGGATCAATACGGCCCAAAGCAGGAACAGCTGCCAGGGATCCGCGCCAGTCTGATATATTTGGCCCACGAGGGCCAGCAAACCGCCAACCGTCACAGCAGCCAGCGCAGTCAGCAGGGCAAAAGGCGAGAAATCGCGAATGGCGGACGGCCTGAGGGCGCCCGACTGACGCCAGGCCAGGAAAACCAGCAGCACCAGCACAACCTGGGTGCCGGCCAGCTTCTGGAAGGCGCTGGCGTGTTCCCAATTGGCTGCAAGCCAGCTGATACCGGCGCTGGCCAGCAGCAGGCAAGCCAGCGCAAGCGCCGTTTTTTGCAGGAAAACGGCCCAGGAAATGCCCCGCACGGGATGGCTTTGTTGACCCTCGACTTGCATAGTGCGTTTCTCACCTCGTATTATCCGCGCTATTGCTGCTGAAACGCAGTTACTGGAAACTCATGACTAAAACGCTCATTATTGCCGAGAAACCCTCGGTTGCCCTGGACATTTCCCGCGCCCTCGGCGGCTTCACCCGGGAAGGCGACTATTTTGAAAGCGAGCACTACGTGCTGGCTTCCAGCGTGGGCCACCTGCTCAGCCTGGTTGCGCCCAACGATCCGGTGCGCGGCAAATGGAGCTTCACGCACCTTCCCGTGATTCCGCCTCAGTTCGAGCTGGGCCCCACCGACAAGCGGTCGTCCGAACGGCTCAAGCTGCTGGTCAAGCTGCTCAAGCGCAAGGATGTCGATGCGGTGATCAACGCTTGCGACGCGGGGCGCGAGGGCGAGCTCATCTTCCGGTACATTGTGCAGTATTCAGGGGTCAAGAAACCCGTCAAGCGCCTGTGGCTGCGTTCGATGACGCAAGCCGCCATACGCGAAGCCTTCGCCAACCTGCGCGACGACGACGCCATGAAGCCGCTGGAGGCAGCGGCCCGGTCGCGCGCCGAAGCGGACTGGCTGGTCGGCATCAACGGCACGCGCGCCATGACGGCGTTCAACAGCAAGGACGGCGGCTTTTTCAAGACACCGGTCGGCCGCGTGCAGACGCCCACCCTGGCCATCGTCAACGAACGCGAAGAGCGCATACGCAAGTTCGTGTCGCGCGATTATTGGGAAGTGCATGCCACCTTTGTGGCCGCGGCGGGTTTCTACAGCGGGCGCTGGTTCGACCCCAAGTTCGTCAAGGACGAGCGCGACCCCGAGCAGCGCGACTCCCGGCTCTGGTCCAGCACGGCCGCGCAAACCATCGTCATGGCCTGCCGTGGGCAACCGGGCCATGTGACCGAGGAGTCCAAGCCTTCCACGCAGATGTCGCCAGCGCTGTTCGACCTGACCTCGCTGCAGCGCGAGGCCAACTCGCGCTTCGGGTTTTCGGCCAAGACCACCCTGGCGCTGGCTCAAACGCTGTATGAACGCCACAAGGCATTGACCTATCCGCGTACCGACTCGCGCTATCTGCCGGAAGACTATATTCAAACGGTTCAGCAGACGATGGAAGCCTTGGCTGAAGGCGGCTCCGCGGCCGCGGCTCCCGTACGCCCGTTTGCGGAAACAGTGTGCAAGCAGAAATGGGTCAAGCCCAACCGGCGCATTTTCGACAATAAAAAGGTGTCGGATCACTTTGCCATTATTCCGACGCTGCAGATCCCGCGTGAATTAAGCGAGGCCGAAAGCAAGATCTACGACCTGATCGCCAAACGCTTCCTGGCCGTATTTTTCCCCGCCGCCGAGTTCCGCACCACCACCCGGATTACCGAGGTATCGGGGCATCACTTCAAGACGGAAGGCAAGGTGCTGATTGCGCCGGGCTGGCTGGCGATCTACGGCCGCGAGGCGCAAGGCGACGATACGACATTGGTCGCCGTGTCCGAAGGCGAGCAGGTCAAGACCGAAGATGTCGAATCCAAGGGGCTGGTCACCAAGCCGCCCGCGCACTTCACCGAGGCCACGCTGCTGTCGGCCATGGAAGGCGCGGGCAAGCTGGTGGACGACGAGGCGCTGCGCGAAGCGATGTCGGAACGCGGCCTGGGCACGCCGGCGACGCGGGCGGCGATTATCGAGGGCCTACTGAATGAAGGGTATTTGCGGCGCGAAGGCCGCGACCTGGTCACGAGCGCCAAGGCGCGCCAGTTGATGACGCTGCTGTCGGGACTGGGGGTGAATGAACTGACCTCGCCCGAGCTGACCGGGGGCTGGGAGCACCGTCTGAAGCAGATCGAGCAGCGCGAGCTGGATCGCGATGCCTTCATGCGGGAAATTGCCCAAATGACGCAGGTGATCGTCAAGCGGGCAAAGGAATATGAGCGGGACACGGTGCCGGGCGATTATGCAACGCTGGCGACGCCGTGTCCGAAATGCGGCAGCGTGGTGAAAGAAAACTACCGCCGCTATGCCTGCACCAGCTGCGATTTTTCGATCGGGAAACATCCGGGCGGGCGGACGTTCGAGATTGCCGAGGTCGAGGAACTGCTGACGAAGCGGGAACTGGGCCCCCTGCCGGGTTTCATCAGCAAGATGGGGCGGCCGTTCGCGGCGTTGCTGCGGATTACGGATGAATACAAGCTGGAGTTCGATTTCGGCCAGAAGGACGACGAGGACACGGAGCCGGTCGATTTTTCAGGCCATACGCCGGTGGGCGAGTGTCCGAAATGCCACCATAAGGTGTATGAGCATGGCATGAATTATGTCTGCGAGAAGTCGGTGGGCCCGGAGAAGACCTGCGATTTCCGTACGGGCAAGATGATTTTGCAGCAGGAGATTTCGGCCGAGCAGGTCAGCAAGTTGTTGTCGGAGGGCAAGACGGATTTGCTGGACGGTTTTGTGTCGAGCCGTACGAACCGGAAGTTCAAGGCGTTTTTGGTGAAGCAGCCGAACGGGAAAGTTGGTTTCGAGTTTGAGCCGCGGCCCGAGAAGCCGGGAAAGAAGGCGGCGTCCAAGACAGCGGCCAAAACAGCGACGAAGGCGGCAACGAAGACGGCTGCCAAGAAGGCGGCGGCTAAAAAGACGACGAGCAAGACAGCCACCAAGGCGCCAGCCAAGAAGGCAGCGGCTAAAAAGGCGGCCAGCAAGACGGCTGTGAAGAAGGCGGCCAAGGCGGCGCCTGTGGCAACCACGGGGGATGATGACGATCCGCCGTTTTAGGGGTTGTCGCAGTTGCGGTGAATGGGGCGGCGTCTTTTTGGGGCGCCGTTTTTTTGCCTTGTACGTCTTGCCGATTGGTTGGTTCCCTGCTGTTTCTTTCGTTCGGTTTCGTTTTTTTATGCCTGCTTTTTGTTTTGTGCCTCGGCCTCGTGCCTGCTTTTTGGCCTTGTTCTTGTTCTTAAGGAAGGTCGGCGTGACGCGGGTGGCGGGCCATCGCTGTTTCTCTGTTTCTCTGTTGTCTTCGTTGCCGCTGTTGTCGCTGCTAGTCGGAACAAGCGCAGCGGCACATGTGAATCGTAATCCATCTGTTTTGCGCAGGCTGACTACATTCGCTACAGAGGTGTTTGGGGTGGAGGGGGTGGAAAAAGTTTGAGGCGCTGCGTCACGGTATTTACAAGAAACAGGACACCGTTCGCAGCGACGATCTTTTTCCACCCCCTCCACCCCAAACGCCTTGACATCACCGTAGTAAAAGCTCACCTTGATACCGCCGTAGCATCAACCATCGCCGCCCCTTTATGTCCGCCGAGCTGTTCGTGATGCCCACAAGCCCTGCGGTGTGCCTTGGGCTGGTTCCGGCTACGGCGTGCTTGTTTCCGCGTCTACGTCGTCCAGGCGGGCGGCGGGAGAACTCGCGCTGACGCGCTCAGACAGCTCCCGCCTTTTTCCCCGCCTTCCCTTCCGTAGCCCGCGGCGCACGCCTAACCGCCGGCCCCAGCCCAAGGCACACCGCAGGGCCGGCGATCAAGCGACACGGTCAGCTGCTTTCGCGCACCATCAGCTCGAAACCCAAATCGATGGCGGGTTCGGGAACAGAATCGCCGCGCATGAGTTTGAGGAGCATGTCGGCGGCGGCCAGTCCGATTTCCCGGCGGGGGGTGCGCAGGCTGGATAGAGCGGGCAGCATTTGGGCGTTGCCCGGAAGGTCGTTGAATCCGACAATGCTGACCCGGCCGGGGACGGATACGTTCATGCGCAGGGCCTGGAGCAAGCCGCCATGGGCCAGGTCGTCGTTACAGAAGAAGATGGCATCGATGTCCGGATGGGCCGACATGAGCTGCTCGAAGCATTCGGCACCCAGTGCCACTGACGACGGTTTGGGGCTGAGGATTTCCAGCGCGGGATCGTAGCAGCGGGCCTCTTGCAATGCGGATCTGAAGCCGCCGGCGCGTTCTATTGTGCGCGGGTCAAGCTGGGCGCCGACAAAAGCGATTTTCTTGCGGCCTCGGGCCAGGAGATGGCCGGCAACGGCGCGGGCGGCTTCGTCCTGCGAGAAGCCCACGCAGTGCAGCGAGGAGTCGTCGCTCAGTTCCATGACGTGTACGCAGGGGGTGCGGCTGTCCTGGATCAGTTTGCGTTGGCCTTGGCTGCGGTCCAGCCCGGTCAGGATGATACCTGCGGGTCTGTGCGACAGATAGCTTTCAAGCAAGGCGGCTTCCCGGGCGGGCTGGTAGTGGGTGATGCCGACAAACACCTGATAGCCGGCATGCCACATGGATTCCTGCACCGCTTCAAGCAGGTCGGTGAACAGGGTGTTGGACAGCATGGGGATCAGGACGACGACATGAGTGCTTTTGGCCGAGGCCAGCGCACGGGCGGAAGGGTCGGGCCGATAGCCGAGTTTTTCCACGGCGGCGCGAACCCGCCGGGCCAGCTCGGGGTCGACCCGGGCTTTGCCGCTGACAACGCGAGAAGCGGTAATGGGGCTGACGCCTGCTATCGCCGCGACGTCGGCCAGGGTGACGCGGCCCGTGGCACGGCTGCTGGCGCGTGGCTTTCTGACCCTGGAGACGGGTGGCGTTGCGGGTAAAGAAGGGTCGGTCATACGTGTAATCCCTAGCTTGTGCCGCACATTATGATAGCGCTATCTTTGCGGCTTGCTCTGGTTTAGCCAGAGTACCCATTTTACGGAAGTTTCCTTTTTTTTCAATGATAAAGATAGCGCTATCTTCTATAGAAACCGACGCACCGGATCAGGGATTCATTGCACCGCAGGCGGTGGTGGTCATGGGCGTATCGGGCAGCGGCAAGTCGACCGTGGGCCAATTGCTGGCGCAGACGCTGGAATGGACGTTCATTGAAGGCGACGCATATCACAGCCCCGGCAACTGCGCCAAAATGGAAGCCGGTATCCCGTTGACCGATGCCGACCGCGCTTCGTGGCTGGATGTATTGGGCGTGCAGTTGTCGATGCATAGCGCCCAAGGCGTGGTGCTGAGCTGTTCGGCGCTCAAGTCCAAGTATCGCAATCAGCTACGCGCGCATGTGCCTGCGCTGCGTTTCATCTGGCTGAAGCTTGAACGCAGCGCGGCGCAAGCCCGCGTGGCGGCGCGTGGGTCCAGCCATTTCTTTCCGCCGGCGCTGATCGATAGCCAGTTTCAGACGCTCGAACCGCCTGTCGATGAAACCGCGCTATTGCCGATAGACGGCGATCAACCCGTTTCCGACATTATCCAGGCCAGCCTGCGCTGGCTGCATGCGAGACAACATGAATCCATCTGAAGTGTTCATCAACCCGGACAGTCCGAAGCCATTGCTGCTGAAGGCTGCCGAGGCGTTCCTGGCCGTTACGCTGACCATCATGGTGGTCGCAGTGTTCAGCAATGTGGTGCTGCGCTATGCCTTCGACACAGGGCTGGTCATGTACGAGGAGCTGTCCCGGCTGCTGTTCGTATGGCTGGTCTGCGTCGGAACGACGGTGGCGGCCTACGAGAACAAGCATCTGAGCTTTACGCTCGTCGTCGACCGCGTCGGCCCCCGGACGCGCAGTGCGCTGTACTTCCTTGCGGCAGGCATTGCGGCGGTCGTGCTGGGCATGGTGGTCAAGGGTTCTTGGGATCAGGTGCTGGCCGGCATGCAAAGCTTCAGTCCGGTCATGGGCTACCCCTTGGCACTGGCTGCGGCGGCAACGCTCTTCATGGCCTGCGTCATGGAAATACTGCTCTTCAAGGAAGTGATCGTCGATCGGCTTCTGCGGCGGAAGGGGCGCTGATATGGAATCCACTTTATTGTTTCTGGCGGTGCTGTTCGGCGGCATGGCCATCGGCATCTCGATTGCCGTATCACTGATCTTGTCGGCTGTGGCGCTGATGTGGCAACTGGATTTTTTCAATACCCAGTTGCTGGCGCAGAACCTGCAGGCGGGGTTCGATAACTTCCCCTTGCTGGCCGTGCCCTTTTTCATTCTAGCCGGCGAATTGATGAACGCAGGCGGACTCAGTCAGCGCATTATCGACATGGCGCGCGCTTTCGTGGGCCATATCTCGGGCGGCCTGGGTTATGTGGCGGTGTTCGCCTCGGTGCTGCTGGCCTCGATGAGCGGTTCGGCCATCGCCGATACGGCTGCGCTGGCAACGATTCTGCTGCCCATGATGCGCCAGCAGAATTATCCGGAAGGCTATAGCGCCGGGCTGCTCGGTTCAGGCGGCATCATTGCGCCCATCATCCCGCCGTCGCTGCCCTTCATCATCTATGGCGTCACCACCAATACGTCCATCAGCCAGTTGTTCATCAGCGGCGTCTTTCCCGGAATCCTGATGGGTACTGCGCTCTTGCTTGCGTGGCGGTCGATTGCACGCCGGCACAAATTGCCTTCCATGGAGAAAAAAGACTGGGCATTCCGGAAACAGGCGCTGGCCAACGGCACATGGGCCATCGTGATGCCTGTCATTATCCTGGGCGGCATCCGCTTCGGTATCTTCACCCCGACCGAAGCGGCGGTCGTCGCGGCAGTCTATGCATTTTTCGTGGCGCGCTTCATCTACAAGGCCATGACGTGGGCCGACTGCTACAAGGTGCTGGTCGCCTCCAGCAAAACGACGGCGGTGGTCATGTTCCTGTGCGGGGCCGCCACGGTCGCGGCCTACATGATCACGCTGGCCGACCTGCCCAACCAGTTGGCCGTGCTGTTCGAACCCATCATGGACAAGCCGCTGCTGTTCATGGCGCTGATGGTTTTCTTCCTTCTGCTGGTGGGCACGTCCATGGACCTGACCCCCACCATCCTGATTTTCGCGCCGGTGTGCTTGCCGCTGGCCATGAAAGCGGGCATCGACCCGATCTATTTCGGCTTCATGTTCGTGTTCACCGGCTGCCTGGGCCTGATCACGCCGCCGGTGGGCACTGTTCTGAATGTCGTGGCGGGCGTGGGGCGCATCCGGATGGAATCCGTCATCAAAGGCATCTCGCCGTTTCTGATGGTCTACGTGATTCTGCTGGCGCTGTTCGTGCTGTTCCCGCAATTGATTATTGCGCCGGCACGCTGGCTGAATTGATACAAGGCAGCTTGATGCCGCCGCAACACCGGCGCTTATGCGCCGTTGCAGTCTTCACTCTATATAAGGAGAGACACCATGAAGTTGAAAACACTGTTTCTTGCCGCCGCACTCGTTGCCGGCTCGCCCGTGCTTACCGCGCACGCGGCTGATATCCAGTCGCGCCTGATCCGTTTTGGCTACGGCCTGAACCAGGACTCCAACCAGGGCCGCGCCGCCAAGGTTTTTGCCGACGAGGTGGCCAAGCTATCGGACGGCAAGATGAAAGTCCGGGCCATTGGCGCGGCCGCCCTGGGCTCCGATATCCAGATGCAGCAGGCTTTGATCGGAGGCGCTCAGGAAATGATGGTGGGCTCTACCGCAACACTGGTGGGCATCACCAAAGAGATGGCCATCTGGGACACCCCTTTCCTGTTCAATTCGGGCGAAGAGGCGGATAAGGTGCTGGACGGCCCTACAGGCACGCTGATCAAGGACAAGCTGAAAGACAAGGGTCTGGTCGGCCTGGTGTACTGGGAGAACGGTTTCCGCAACTTGACCAACAGCCGCCATCCGGTCGCCACGGCTGACGATTTCAGCGGACTGAAGTTGCGTGTGATGCAGAACAATGTGTTCCTGGAAACGTTCCAGAAGCTGGGCGCGAATGCGATTCCGCTGCCGTTCTCGGAGCTGTTTACGGCGTTGGAGACGAAGACGGTGGATGGGCAGGAAAATCCGTTCAATACGATTCTGTCGAGCAAGTTCTACGAGGTTCAAAAGTACTTGAGCGTGACCAACCATGTGTACAGCCCGTGGATTGTGACGGTAAGCAAGCGCTGGTGGGATGGCTTGAGTGCGGACGAGCAGGATGTGCTGATGAAGGCGGCCGAGACCAGCCGCGACTATGAGCGCAAGGATACGCGGGATGAGGCGGACAAGGCGTTGGCTGCTTTGAAGGAGCACGGGATGGAAGTGAATGTGGCGGGTCCGGACAGCGTTGAGCAGATGCGCAAGACGATTGCGCCGGTGAATGAGCAGATCAAGAAGGAGGTGGGTGCGGAGATCTGGCAAGCGGTGCAGGATGAGCTGGCGGAGATTCGGAAGCAGGGGTCGTAATGGCTGGGGTTGGTTGAATTGAGCATGGCTATGAGCGGCGTCTTTTTGGGGCGCCGTTTTTTTTGGCTGCTTTTCTTTTGTGTATTGTTTTTGTATCTACGTTGTTTGTCTCGTTTTGGGCCTGGGTTTTATGCCTCGTCCTTGTCCTTGGACCCGTCCTTGCCCTTGGACCCGTCCTTGTCCTCGTTCTTAAGGAAGGCCAGTGTGGCGGGGGCTGTTCCGGCTTCGCGCGCTACGGCCTTGGCTGCGCCAAGGCTGCCCGTATCAGGCCGGGCAATCAGGGCGGGGGCGGAACTCGGCCGGTCGGGCCAGTGGCCCGACATGCACCGGCCTCAAACAGGCCGCCCCCTTGCCTCCCTGATTGCCCGGCCTGAGACGGCGTGCGCGAGGCGCCTGCACAGCCCCCGCCACGCTGACCTTCTTAGGAATCGAATGATTGAACGAATGATAAACGCCTGACGCTGTGCGTGGCTTGGCCGCTGGTGGCAGGCCATCGCTGTTTCTCTGTTGTCTTCGTTGTCGCTGTTGTCTCTGTTGTCTCTGCTGGCCGGAACAAGCGCAGCGGCACATATGAATCGTAATCCATCTGTTGTGTGCAGGCTGACTACACCTGCTACAGAGGTGTTTGGGGTGGAGGGGGTGGAAAAAGTTTGAGGCGCTGCGTCACGGTATTTACAAGAAACAGGACACCGTTCGCAGCGACGATCTTTTTCAACCCCCTCCACCCCAAACACCTTGACATCACCGTAGTAAAAGCTCACCTTGATACCACCGTAGCATCAGCCATCGCCGCCCCTTTATGTTCGCCGAGCTGTTCGTGATGCCCATAAGCCCTGCGGTGCGCCTTGGGCTGGGGCCGGCGGTTAGGCGTGCGCCGCGGGCTACGGAAGGGAAGGCGGGGAAAAAGGCGGGAGCTGTCTGAGCGCGCCAGCGCGAGTTCTCCCGCCGCCCGCCTGGACGACGTAGACGCGGAAACAAGCACGCCGTAGCCGGAACCAGCCCAAGGCACACCGCAGGGCCGTCGTTCCGCACACAACAACGCATCAACTCAAAACGGCGTTACGCCCCTCTACCCATACACCAGCTCCTTAAAGAACAGCGTGATCCAAGGCACATAGGTGATGACCAGCAAGCACCCGACGACCACCGCGACAAAGGGCAGCAGCGGCCGTATCAGCCGTTCTATGGGCAGGTTGGCGACGGTGCAGGCGGCAAACAGGTTGACGCCGAAAGGCGGCGTGACCATGCCCAGGGCCAGGTTGACCACCATGATGACGCCGAAGTGGGCCGGGTCCACCCCGAACTGCATGGCTACCGGCAGCAGCAAGGGGGCCAGCACGACGATGGAGGCGGATGTCTCGATGAACATGCCGATGATGAACAGCGCTGCGTTGACGCCCAGCAGGAATGCATACTTGTCGTGGAAGATCATGCCCAGCCAGTCGCCCAAGGCGGCGGGGATGCCCGCCCGGTTGAGCAGGAAGCCGAATACGCCTGCGTTGGCGATGACGAACATGATGACGGCGGTGGAAATCACAGAGCGGTGCAAGGTGGCCGACAGGCTTGCGAAGGTCAGCCGGCGATACACGAATATGCCGACGATCAATGCGTAGACGACGGCCACGGCCGAGGCTTCGGTGGGGGTGAAGATGCCGCCGTAGATGCCGCCCAGGATGATGGCGGGCATCAGCAGGGCCAGCCAGGCGCGCTTCAAGGCCGGCCACAGGGGCAGGCGGTCTGCGCCGTCGTGCTTGCCATAGCCATGCCGGCGGGCATACAGCCAAACGTAGATCATCAGGGTGCCCGCGATGAGGATGCCCGGGCCGATGCCGGCGATGAAGAGTTCCCCCACCGAGGTATCGGTCGATACGGCGAACAGAATCATGGGGATGGATGGCGGAATGATCACGCCCAGTTCGGCGGCCGAGGCTTGCAGCGAAGCGGCAAAAGGCTTGGGGTAGCCATGCTTGACCATGGCGGGAATCAGGATGGCGCCGACGGCGAAGGTGGTGGCCACGCTGGACCCGGCCACTGCGGCGAAGATCATGCAGGTCAGGACGCAGCTGCATGCCAGTCCGCCCTGCATGCCGCCGACCACGCTTTTGGCAAAGTCGACCATGCGCTCGGAAATGCCGCCGGCCTCCATCAGGTTGCCGGCCAGGATGAAGAAAGGCACGGCGACCAGGGGATATTTATCGAGCGCGGCGTAAACCTGCTGCGCAATCACCAGCCAGGTCATGCCGTCGTAGGCGACCCCCAGCATGCTGGCCAGCCCGATGGACACAGCCACCGGCACCGACAGCGCAAAAAACAGCAACATTGAAACAACCATCAACTGCGGCATGGTTTCACCTGGTTTTGTTCGTTATGGAATGGGTTGTCAATCACGTTGCGCCTGTCAGATGACGGTGTCGTCGACAATCGCCTTGCGCGGCCCTTCGGACCAATAGGCCACGACCGCCAGTATGGCCAGCGTCATGCCGATGGGGATGGAGATATACACCCAAGAGATGGATACCTCGAGGCTGGGCATGGTCTGGAAACGCACCCGCCACGACATCTGGCCGCCCACCCAGGCCAGGAAACCCAGAAAGCTGACGCAAATGACCAGGATCAGATGCTCGAGCCAGCGCTTGTTGCGCGGCCCCAGAAAGCTGTGCAGCATTTCGACGCTGAGCATGGCGCCTTGCCTGAAGGCCAGCGCGACGCCCAGCATGACCGTCCAGATGAGCGAGGCGCGGGTCCAGGCTTCGCTCCAGTCGGCCGGGGTCGCCAGGACGAAGCGCGCAATGACCTGGTAGAAGCCCGCCGCGACGGCGGAAAGGATCAATAGCTGGGTAATGACCGAGACCAGCCGAAAGAGGGAACGGTCCAGAAAGCGAATGACTGTCACTGCCTTGTCCTGTGTATGTCGCGCCAGGCGTCCGAAGCCGGAACAGGCCGGCAAACGACAGAGGCTGGCGTATAGCCAGCCCCGTTCTTGGCGCTACGTGCTCATGGTTTTACTTTGTGTTTTGAATCGACTCGACCAGTTCCTTGCCGAACTGTTTGTGGTACTGCGGGTAGACCGGTTGCACCGCCTTGACGAAGGCAGCGTGATCAACCGTGTTGACCTGCATGCCTTCCTTCTTGACCGCATCCACGCCACTGGCTTCGATGTCATCGACGTACTTGCGCATGGCCACGGCGGCATCGTGGCCGGCTGCCTTGAATTTTTCCTTGTCGGCGTCGGACAGGCCGTCGTAGACGTTGGGCGACATCAGGACCAGGGCCGGACCGTATACGTGGGCCGTCAGCGACAGGAATTTCTGCAGTTGGGGCAGTTTGGCGGACACGATCACGGACAAGGGATTTTCCTGGCCGTCGATGGTGCCTTGCTGCAAGGCGGTGGCCACTTCGGGCCAGGCCATGGGCGTAGCCAGGATGCCGATTTCGCGGAAGGCGGCAATGTGGATGGGGTTTTCGGTGGTGCGGATTTTCAGGCCCTTGGCGTCTGCGGGCGAGGCGACCGGACGCACGTTATTGGTCAGGTGGCGAAAGCCCTGCTCGCCCCAGGCCAGGGCCACGATGCCGCGCTTGGGGAATTCTTGCAGCATTTGCTGGCCGATATCGCCGTCGAGCACTTTACGGGCGTGGTCCAGGTCGCGGAACAGGAAGGGGATATCGAACACCCCCGTCTTGGGGACGAAGTTCAGCGTCGCGCCGGTGGATACGATGGCGATATCGATGGTGCCCAGTTGCAGGCCTTCGATGACTTCGCGCTCGCCGCCCAGGGCGCTGTTGGCGAACTGCTGGACCTTGAATTCGCCCTGCGTGCTGCCTTCGATGGATTTGGCAAAGGCATCGGCACCCGCACCGTAGTGGGAATTGGTCGACAAGGCATAGGCCATCTTGAGGTTGCTGGCTGCCAGTACGGGCGCAGCGGCGAACATGCCGGCCACCGATGCGGCCAGCAGTGCTTTTGTAAACCAGGTATTACGCATTTTTTCCCCAACTATGTGGTCATTGTGAAACGGCTCTCAGGGTTTTACCTTAATCGCCGCCAGCACGATATTGGGGTTTTCTATCAAGCAGCGCCTGTTCTGCCCGCCGGCAAGGGCAGCGCGGTTTTATACAGCACTTGCTTCAATGCGAAGCTGGAGCGGATTTTCTCAATGCCGGGGATGGGCGTCAGCTGGTCCAGGATGAAACGCTCCAGCGCCGAGATATTGGGCACGGCAACGCGAATCAGATAGTCGGAATCCCCCGTCATCAAATAGCATTCCATGACCTCCGGGTGCTCGGCGATGCGGCCCTCGAAGCTGGCCAAGGCTTCCTTTTCCTGTGATTTCAGGCTGATGGAGATGAATACGTTCAGGCCCAGGCCCAAAGACGCCGCATCAGCCAGCGCCACGTAGCGCGCGATCACCCCGGCGGCCTCCAGGGCCTTGACCCTGACCAGGCAGGGCGATGGCGACAGGTGCACACGGCGGGCCAGCTCGACGTTGCTCAGCCTGCCGTCGCGCTGCAACTCGTCCAGGATGCGCAGATCGGTCGCATCCAGTTCAACGCTTGGCTTCATGTAAGACTCCCCCGGTTTTGCAAGCCGCTATCTGGTTCCGGCACGGTCCGGCCCCATGGTCCACAGTCGGAGCAGCGCGCAACGCAAATTGAACATACGTTAAAAACTGATTTTTAAAGCATTTTATGCTTAAAAACCATCTTGCGGCATGTGAATTTAGAAGCCCATGCCGACGCTTTGGACGCACAATAAACAGCATCGGATCGCATTCCCCACACCACCCGCCGTCACACGAGCCCAGACATGAATTCGCCGCTGTCCCTGCACCATCTGCTCCCCTCCTCCGACCCGCATGGAGACGCGGACCCGGAAGAAACCCTGGAATGGCGCGAAGCCTTCCAGGCCCTGATCGCGACCCAGGGCGCCGAACGCGGCACCTTCATGCTGCAGGAGCTGCACCGCCTGGCCAGCGGACTGCAAGTCCCCTGTCTGCCGCCGGCCGGCACACCGTACGTCAACACCATCCCGGCGCAGCAGCAGCCGGACTTTCCCGGCGACCTCGACCTGGAAACGCGGCTGGGCGGGCTGATGCGCTGGAATGCGCTGGCCATGGTGGTGCGCGCCAACGCAGCCTATGGTGAACTGGGCGGACACATTGCCAGCTATGCCAGTGCCGCCGATCTGTTCGAGGTGGGCTTCAATCACTTCTTCCAGGCTCGCCGCGACGGCGCCGACGCGCATGGCGGCGACCTGGTGTTCTTCCAGCCTCACAGCGCCCCCGGCGTCTATGCCCGCGCCTATCTTGAAGGGCGCCTGCAGGAGCAGGACCTGGCCCACTATCGCCAGGAGCTGCGCGGCCCGCGCGAAGGCGCGCGCGGCCTGTGCAGCTACCCGCACCCCTATCTCATGCCGGATTTCTGGCAGTTTCCCACCGGGTCCATGGGCATTGGTCCCATCAGCGCCATTTATCAGGCCCGCTTTATGCGCTACCTGACCCACCGGGGCCTGCTGGACTGCACGGGCCGCAAAGTGTGGGGGATATTCGGCGACGGCGAAATGGACGAGCCCGAATCCATGAGCGCGCTGACCCTGGCGGCGCGCGAAGGCCTGGACAATCTGGTGTGGGTGGTCAACTGTAATCTGCAGCGGCTGGATGGCCCGGTGCGCGGCAATGCACGCATCGTCGACGAACTCGAGCGCTTGTTCCTGGGCGCGGGCTGGAATGTCATCAAACTGCTGTGGGGCAGCGACTGGGACGGCCTGTTCGCCCGCGATACGCAAGGCGCGCTGGTGCGCGCCTTGTCCAATACCGTCGACGGGCAGATGCAAACCTTTGCCGCCAAAGACGGCCGCTACAACCGCGATCATTTCTTTGGCCAGAATCCCGACCTGATCCGGCTGGCGCAAGGCATGACCGACGAGCAGATCGACACCCTCAAGCGCGGCGGGCACGATCTGGTGAAGATCCATGCCGCCTATGCGGCCGCGGCCGCGCATCGCGGCCAGCCCACCGTCATCCTGGCGCACACCAAGAAGGGTTACGGCATGGGCACGGCCGGCCAGGGCCGCATGACCACGCACTCGCACAAGAAATTCGAAGATACCGATCTGCTGGCGTTCCGGGATCGCTTCAAGCTGCCCTTGACCGACGAGCAGACCTTGCGCCTGGAGTTTTTCAAGCCCGCCCAGGACAGCCCCGAGTTGCAGTACATGCACAGCAAGCGCGAGGCCCTGGGCGGCTATCTGCCTGTACGCCATACAGACGCCGACCGCGTGGCGTTGCCCTTGCTGAACGACTATGCCCGGTTTGCCCTGCAAGGCAAAGGCCGCGAGATGTCCACCACCATGGCCTTCGTGCGCATGCTGGGCGGACTGCTCAAGGACCGTGAACTGAGCCCGCGCATCGTCCCCATCGTCGCCGACGAGGCCCGCACCTTCGGCATGGCCAATCTGTTCAAGCAGGTGGGCATTTATTCCAGCGTTGGCCAACGCTACGAGCCCGAGGACATCGGTTCGCTGCTCAGCTACCACGAGGCCACCAACGGGCAGATCCTGGAGGAAGGCATCAGCGAGGCCGGGGCCCTGTCCAGTTGGACGGCGGCCGCCACCAGCTACAGCGTGCATGGCCTGGCCATGCTGCCTTTCTACATTTATTACTCGATGTTCGGCTTCCAGCGCGTCGGCGACCTGATCTGGGCAGCGGCCGACCAGCGCCCGCGCGGTTTCCTGATCGGCGCCACGTCGGGCCGAACCACCCTGGCGGGCGAGGGCCTGCAGCACCAGGACGGCAGCAGCCACCTGTGGGCGTCAGCCATCCCCAACTGCAAGGCTTACGATCCCGCCTTCGCGGGCGAACTGGCCGTCATCATTGATCACGGCCTGCGGGAAATGCTGCAGGAACAGCGCGACGTCTTCTATTACGTAACGGTCATGAACGAGAACTACGCCCAGCCCGACCTGCCTGACGACAAGCACGGCGATGTGATCCGCGGCGCCTACCATTACGCCCGCTACGACGCGCAAGGCGGCGCCGCGCAGGCGCCTTGCGCCACCTTGCTGGGTTCGGGCGCCATCCTGACCGAAGCCGTGCGCGCTGCCCAGGCGCTGGCCGCCGAAGGCATCACCGTGGACGTATACAGCGTTACCAGCTGGAGCGAGCTTGCCCGTGAAGGACACGATGTCGTGTCGGCCGACCTGGCCGATGCCGATGCCGTAAACCGCTGCTTCATCGCCCGCCAATTGGCGGGCAGCGCCGGCCCCATCGTGGCCGCCAGCGACTATGTGCGTCTGGTCCCCGAATCTATCCGCGCCTACCTGCCAGCCGGCCGCCGCTACCTGACCCTGGGCACAGACGGCTTCGGCCGCAGCGATACCCGCGGCGAACTACGGCGCTATTTCCAGGTCGATGCCCACGCCATTGCGCAGGCGGCGCGGGCCGGCCTGGGCCGGCCCGGCTAGGAGCGCCGCAGCACGCTAGTCTTCAACGTACCAGGTGTCCTCGGATAGCATGACTTGCTGATGGCCATAGCCGGCGGGCATCATGGGGAAACAGTTTTCCTGGGCCAGCACGACCACGTCCAGGAAGTAAGGCCCCTCGTAGGCCATGCATTCGGCCAGGGCCGCGTCCAGGCCGGCCGGGTCTTCGACCCGCGCGGCGCCCCAGCCGAAGGCCTTGGCCAAGGCCACGAAGTCAGGCAGCGAGGCGTTATAGCTATGGCTGTAGCGCCCGTCGTGTATCAGTTCCTGCCACTGGCGCACCATGCCCATGTGGCCGTTGTTGCACAACACCACTTTGACCGGCGTCTGGTGCTGGGTGGCGCTGGCCAGTTCCTGGATGTTCATGAGTATCGAGGCATCGCCGCTGACGCAGACCACCGGCTTGCCGGGATGCGCGATCTGCGCGCCGATGGCCGCCGGCAGGCCGTAACCCATGGTGCCCGCCCCGCCGGAGGTCAGCCAGCGATTGGGGCGATTGAACTTGATGTATTGCGCGGCCCACATCTGATGCTGGCCGACATCGGTGGAAATGATGGCATCGGTGCCGGTCAGCGCCTGGTCCAGGCGCTGCATCAAGTGCTGCGGCAGAATGTGTTCGGGCGACGGCGTTACCTTCAGGCAGTCTTTGGCGCGCCAGACGCCTATGCGCTGCCACCAGGGCTCCAGCCGCGCGGCGTCGGGGGCAAGCTGGGCCAGTTCCTTGCGCAGCGCGCGCAGCAGGGGATAACAATCACCCACGAGGGCGACATCGGCGCGCACCACCTTGTTGATGGAAGCCGGGTCGATATCCAGGTGAATCTTGCTGGCGTGCGGGCAGAAGTCCGACAGGCGGCCCGTGATGCGGTCGTCGAACCGGGCGCCCACGCAGATGATCAGGTCGGCATGGTGCATGGCCAAGTTGGCTTCCAGCGTGCCGTGCATGCCCAGCATGCCCAGGAACAAGGGGTCGTCCGCAGGGAAGGCACCCAGGCCCATCAGGGTCAGCGTGCAGGGCGCCCCCATGTCCTGCACCAGGCTGGCAAAGGCGTGGCAGGCGTCGATACCCGAGTTGATCAGGCCTCCGCCGCCATAGAAAACCGGCCGCTTGGCGTTGGCGATCAACGCCACTGCGCGCTTGACGGCGGCTTCGGTGGCTGGGCTGTTGGTCTCGACGGCCACCGCTTCCGGCGCATCGGTATCGCCCGTTTGCTCGGGCACCAGGCCGATCTGCATGTCTTTGGGAAAGTCCAGCAGCACCGGCCCGGGCCGGCCCGACGTCGTCAATTGATAGGCCTTGGCCGCCATCGGGGCCACGTCTTCCGTGCGCCGGACTTGCGCATTCCACTTGGTGACCGGGCGCGAAATGCCAATGGCGTCGCATTCCTGGAAAGCATCGGTGCCGATCGCCCCCGTGGCGACCTGCCCGCTGATGCACAGCACGGGAATCGAATCGCACAAGGCGTCCAGCAGGCCCGATGTGGTGTTGGCCATGCCCGGCCCCGAGGTCACGATCACCACGCCCGGCTTGCCGGTGGAACGGGCATAGCCTTCGGCCGCGTGCACGGCCCCCTGCTCGTGCCTGACCAGCACATGGCGTATGCGCGGTTCGGAATACAGGGCGTCGTACAGCGGCAGCACGGCGCCGCCCGGATACCCGAAAATCGTGTCCACCCCATTGGCGATCAGGGTGTCGAGCAGGGCTTGGGCACCGTTGCGGGTGACGGTTTCAGTAGTAGTATTCACGGGATCACGCTTTATTGCATAAGATATCGGTCACAGAAGTTTATTACCTTTTCATGCTGCGCCACAAAACCCACTTATGACTGAACCCTCTCAACCCTGGCACCTTGTCAAGAAATCCACGCTGCATGGCACGGGGGTTTTCGCCGCCCGCGATATTCCGGCGGGTACGCAAATCGTCGAATATCGCGGCAAGCGCATCACACCCGAGCGGGCGGACGAGATGCATCCGGTCAACCCCGACGACCCTTTCCACACATTTTTCTTCTCGCTCAGCAGCGGCAAAATCATTGATGGCGGCGACCGGGGCAATGACGCGCGCTGGATCAACCACGCCTGCGCGCCCAACTGCGAGGCGCAGGAAAACGCCAGCGGCAAGAAGGTGCACATCGTCGCCTTGCAGGACATTCCCGCCGGGGCCGAGCTGTTCTATGACTACGGCCTGATCCTGGATGGCCGCATCACGAAAACGCTGCGCCAGCAGTATCAGTGCCTATGCGGCGCCGACACGTGCCGCGGCACCATGCTGGCCCTGCCCAAGAAAAAACCGGCCGCGTCCGCGAAAAGCAAAAAGCCGGCGAAAAAGAACAAAAGCGCCGGCAAGAAAGACAAGGCACGCGCCAAGGGCTCATGATCCCGCCGGCCATGACGCCTTGCCCGACTGCCGCTTCAGGTACAAGCCGAACAGGTCGGCCAGGGTCATGGCAGCGGCCGAAAGCGGCACATTTTTCAGGCGCAAGATGCCCAGCACTGCGTCAGGCAGGTCGATATCGAAACGGATTATTCCCGCCGCTTGCGCGCCGATCGACGGCGCATCAAAGAACACGGCGGGCAACACGGTCAGCATATCGGTGCTGCTGATCAACTGCCAGTTGGTCAGCGTTGAGTTGCAATCCAGGATGCGCGCGGGCGGCGCAAGCCCGCGATCCGCCATCCAGTTCAAGACGCGCTCGCTATAGCTGCCTGCATGCAGGCTGAAGATCCACTCGTAATCCAGCAAGTCAGCGATATGGGCGGTATGCGCCATGGGATGGCCCTTGCGGCCCGCCACATAGAAAGGCGTGCGTACCAGCGGCTCGAAGCTGAGCGCATCGGGAACCAGGCCGGGCTGGGCCATGACGACCGCGAAGTCGAGTTCGCCGTCGAGCAAGGCCGGCGCGACCAGCGATGGCAAGCCTTCGCGCAGGTTCAGCGCCACCTGCGGCTTCAAGCGCCGGAAATGCGTGCACACATCGGACAGCACCGATAGAACCACCATGGGAGTCACCCCCACGGCCAGCCGGGCGTGCCCCTGCCCCGTCAAGGCCTGAATTTCAGACCGGGCGATATCCAACTGCCGATGCGCCACCTTGGCCCGGTCTTGCAGAATCTTTCCGGCGGCGGTCAGTTCCACCCCCCGATAACTTCTGATTAACAGCTCGGCGCCCACCTCGCCTTCCAGCGCTTTCAAGGACTTGGTCAAGGCCGCCTGCGACAGGTTGAGCTGCCGAGCAGCGCCCCTGATGGTGCCGGTTTCGGCCACGGCGAGCAGCGCGTTCAGATGATGCTGTTTCATACCGCTCATGATAACTACTGGTTGTCATGAAAAACAAATTATCAGTGCATGGATTGCAACAGCCTCATCAATAATGCAGCCATGGATATCAAAACACGACAAGCCAGCCACTGGGATGACTACATTGCGCTCAGGCGCGACATCCATCGCCATCCCGAGCTTGGCTTCGAAGAGCATCGCACCGCGGGCCTGGTGGCGGACCGCCTGAGGGCGCTGGGCTACACCGTGACCGAAGGCATCGCCGGAACGGGGCTGGTGGGCAGCCTTCGCCACGGCGCATCGGCGCGCAGCATAGGATTGCGCGCCGACATGGATGCCCTGCCCATTCAAGAAGCCAACGACATTGCGTGGGCCAGCCAGACGCCGAACATCATGCATGCCTGCGGCCACGATGGCCATACCGCCATCTTGCTCGCGGCCGCCCATGCCATTGCCCAGCGCCGCGCCTTCGACGGCACGGTCAATCTGATCTTCCAGCCCGCCGAGGAATTGGGCGGCGGCGGCGGTGCGCGGCGCATGATCGAAGAAGGCCTGTTCGAACGCTTTCCCTGTGACGCTGTATTTGCCCTGCACAATATGCCTGGGTGGCCCGCCGGCCAGTTCATGTTCAAAGATCAAGTCATGATGGCCTCGGCCGACCGGGTGGTGGTGACCTTTCAGGGCAAGGGCGGCCATGGCGCCGTGCCCCACCGGGCCGTCGACCCGACCATTGCGGCCGCCAGCGCCATCATGGCGCTGCAGACCATCGCCTCGCGCACGATAGACCCCCTGCAAAGCGTGGTCATCAGCGTGGGGGCGCTGAACGCCGGTTCCACCTACAACGTGATCCCCGACAGCGCCCGTCTTGAACTGAGCGTGCGCACGCTCTCGGCCACCGTGCGCGACCAGTTGGAAGCCAGCATCACCCGCATCTGCACATTGCAGGCCGAAAGCTTTGGCGCAAGCGCCCACATCGACTATCAGCGCGGCTACCCCGTTCTGGTCAACACGACAGCGGAAACACAAAGCGCCATCGCCGTGGCCCGGCAGCAATTCGGCGATGCCAGGGTCGTGACCGATATCGACCCCTTGATGGGCAGCGAGGATTTCGCCTACATGCTGCGCGAATGTCCGGGCTGCTATCTGCTGATCGGCAATGGCCAGATCGGCGAGCACGACGACGCCACCGGCCTGACGAACTGCATGGTGCACAACCCGGGCTACGACTTCAACGACGCCTGCCTGGCCCCCGCCGCCACGTTCTGGGCGGCGCTGGTCGAGCACCGCCTGGCGCCGGCCTGAGTCCGCCAGGCATTCGCCTACCTATATCCATAAACGGAGACATCCATGCATAAACCGCTACTCGCGCTGGGCCTTGCCGCCACCGCCCTGTTTTCCCTGCTATCGCCCGCCGCAGCGGCCTCTTCGGCCCAAGTCAACCTTGTCGTGCCTTACCCGGCCGGCGGCGGATCCGATTTCATCGCCCGTACGCTGGCCCCCGTGCTGGCCGAAGCCCTGGGCCAGAACATCATTGTCGAGAACCTGGGCGGCGCAGGAGGCGCTTTGGGCAGCCACCGCGTGCTGCAACGCCCCGCCGACGGCCATACGCTGCTGTTGGGCTCGCCCAACGAAGTCATTCTTGCCCCGGCGGTCAACAATGCACTGGAGTACAAGGCCGAGGACTTCCAACTGGTCGGGGCCGCGACCCAGACCAGCCAAGTCCTCGTCGCCCGCCCTTCTCTTGAAGCCCCCGACATCAAGGCTTTGCTGGCACAGGCCAAAGCGCCTTCAGCCGAGCCCATCAGCTACGGCAGCGTCGGGATAGGCTCGCTTTATCACGTCACCGGCGCCATGCTGGCCTCGGAAACCCACAGCGATATGTTCCACGTTCCCTATCGCGGCGCGGCGCCGTTGGTCCAGGATCTGATCGGCGGGCAAGTGGACATCGCCTTCCTGCCCCTGGCGGGCAATGTGCTGGGCCTGATTCAGGATAAAAAGCTGAAGGCGCTGGGCGTTGCGCAGGCCGAACGCAACCCCCTGGCGCCCGGCATTCCCACCCTGGGCGAAATCGATCCGCAATTGGCGAACTTCCACTACCCCACCTGGGCGGGCTTGCTGGTCCGGGCAGGCACCCCGGACGAAGCGCTTGTCCGGCTGCAAACCGCGCTGGGCAAAGCCCTGGCCGACCCCAAAGTCAGGGCCAGCATCCAGGACAGCGGTTCCGGCGTCGCCGAGCCGCCAAGCCTCGAACAGGCCCGCCGCTTCTATGAGCAGGAAACCAGCCTATTCCGCAAGATTGTGTCGGACAAGCACATCAGCGTCGACTAAGCCCGTCGACTGAACCGGCAGGCCAGGGGAGGGCCGGCGGGGCGGCATCCTGGCTGCCCCGCCGGCCCTCCCCCCATAAACGCGGGAAACCCCGGGCTAGCAAAAACGGCACGACGCGTTAGCATGTCGGCTATTGCATAAAACAGCCGTTCTACACATTGCCCCCATGTCTTCCCCGAATCAACCCGACGACGAACCCATAGAACCCATTCTGCCCGACGTTGCAGACCCTCCCGTCAAAGTCCCCCTTAACATCGAAGACTGGATTTCAGTGCTCGTCATGGCGGCGCTGGCGCTGATCACCTTCGTCAACGTGATCACCCGCTACCTGACCAACGGCTCCCTGGCCTGGACGGAAGAAATCTCCGTCTTCCTGCTGATTGTGCTGACCATGACGGCGGGGGCCACCGCCTTCGTGCGCAACCAGCACATACGCATCGAACTGTTCGCCGACGGCGGCACGCCCGCGCGGCGGCGCAAGCTGGCCCTGGTCAGCTACGCCCTGGTCCTGGCCTTTTTCGTATTGCTCACCATCCTGTCCGCGCGCATGGCGCTGGACGAATACAACTGGGGCGACACCTCGCCCGCCATCGGCGTGCCCACCTGGTGGTATTCGATCTGGATGCCGGTGTTGTCCTTTGCCATTTCCTTGCGCATCGCCGGCATGCTGCGCCGCTTGCTGCGGGGCCAGGCATGATCGTCACCACCCTGTTCATTGTCTTCATCATCCTGATGGTCATCGGCATGCCGGTGGGCGTGGCGCTGGGCATCGCCGGCACCCTGGCCATCGTGATGTCCAACCTGGACACCCAGTGGTTCGGCCTGCTGGCGGTGCCGCAAAGCTTTTACGCCGGCCTGGCCAAATACCCCTTGCTGGCCATTCCCATGTTCGTGCTGGTGGGGTCGATTTTCGACCGTTCCGGCGTAGCCAGCCGCCTAGTCAATTTCGCCATTGCCATCGTGGGCCGCGGCCCGGGCATGCTGCCGCTGGTGGCGATCGCCGTGGCCATGTTCCTGGGCGGTATCTCGGGTTCAGGACCGGCCTGCGCCGCCGCCGTCGGCGCCGTGATGATAGGCGCCATGACCCGCGCCGGTTACCCCAAGCCCTACTCGGCCAGCATTGTGGCCGCGGGCGCCTCGACCGACATCCTGATCCCTCCCTCCATCGCCTTCATCGTCTATTCCATCCTGGTGCCGCAAGCGTCCGTGCCCGCCCTGTTCGCGGCCGGCATGTTCCCCGGCATTCTGGCCGGTATCGCGTTGATCATCCCGGCCGTCTGGATGGCCAGGCGCCACAACATGGGCAGCCTGGAAAGCAGCCTGCCGCGTCCGCCCTTCTGGTCCAGCCTGTTCGAGGCTTCGTGGGGCCTGATCGCGCCGGTCATCATCCTGGGCGGCATGCGCATGGGCTATTTCACGCCCACCGAGGCCGCGGTGGTTGCCGTGTTCTATGGCCTTTTCGTAGGCATGTGCGTGCATCGCACCATCAAATTCCGCGATCTGTTCATCATCCTGCGCGAAGCCGCCGAGCTTTCAGCCGTCATCATGCTGGTCGTGACCCTGGCCGGCATTTTTGCCTGGGCCTTGTCCACCCTGAGCGTGATCGACCCCATTACCCAGGCCATTGTCAATTCCGGCTTGGGCGAGTACGGCGTGCTGACGCTCTTGATCGTGCTGCTGGTGATCCTGGGCATGTTCCTGGACGGCATCTCGATCTTCCTGATCTTCGTGCCGCTGCTCATGCCCATTGCCAATACCTATAACTGGGATGCGGTCTGGTTTGGCGTGATCCTGACGCTGATGGTGGCGGTGGGCCAGTTCACGCCGCCGCTGGCCGTCAACCTGATGGTGTCATGCCGCATCGCCAAAGTGCCGATGGAAAGCACAGTACGCTGGGTGCTGTGGCTGCTGGTGTCCATGTTTGCGGTGTTGTTGCTGGTGATTCTGTTCCCCGAGCTGGCGCTGTGGCTGCCCCGCTACCTTGGCTTCTAGAAATAGTTACCCTTTACCCGCCGGCAGGCGCCACGCCACCGGCATTTCCGTGCATTGACACACCCGAGGAGACCTTATGAAAATCCGTTCACTACTTGGCGCCATCACCTGCGCGGTGGCGGCCCTGGCGGCAAGCTCCGCCGCCCACGCCGCCAACTACAAATCCGAATACAAGCTGTCCATCGTAGTCGGCACCACCTTCCCCTGGGGCCAGGGCGCTGAAATCTGGTCCAAGCTGGTCAAGGAACGCACCGACGGGCGCATCAACATCAAGATCTATCCCGGCACCTCGCTGGTGCAAGGCGATCAGACCCGCGAATTCACCGCGATTCGCCAGGGCGTGATCGACATGGCTATCGGCTCCACCATCAACTGGTCGCCCCAGATCAAGCAATTGAATCTGTTCTCGCTGCCCTTCCTGATGCCCGACTATGCCGCCATCGACGCCCTGATACACGGCGAAGTCGGCAAGCAGCTGTTCAAGGACATTGAAAAAGCCGGCGTTGTACCGCTGGCCTGGGGCGAAAACGGCTATCGGCAGCTCAGCAACTCCAAGCACGAGATCAAATCGCCGGAAGACCTGAAAGGCCTGAAACTGCGCGTGGTCGGCTCGCCGCTGTATATCGACACATTCACTGCGCTGGGCGCCAATCCCACGCAAATGAGCTGGGCCGATGCGCAACCCGCACTGGCGACCGGCGCCGTAGATGGCCAGGAAAACCCGCTGTCCATTTACGCCGGCGCCAAGCTGTACGACGTGGCCCAAAAATACCTGACGCTCTGGAACTACGTGGCCGACCCGCTGGTGTTCGTGGTGAACAAGCAGGTGTGGGAGTCCTGGACCGAGGAAGATCGCAAGATCGTGCGTCAAGCCGCCATCGATGCCGCCGAGCAAGAAATCGTTATCGCACGCAAGGGCGTGACGCCCGAAGACCCGTCCATGCTGAAGGACATCGAAGGCCACGGCGTGACCGTCACCAGCCTGACGCCCGAGCAACATGAGGCGTTCGTGCAGGTGACCAAGCCGGTGTTCGAGAAATGGAAGAAGACCATTGGCGAGGACTTGGTCGATCAGGCCCAGAAGGATATCGCGGCCCGCAAGAAGTAAGAAGCGCGATGCAGGTGAACACCCGGCGGATGCTTTTGCCGGGTGTTCTCTTTTGACATGACCTGTTCAGGTTGGACTGTTCAGGTCTTTGAACACGGGTTGTTTGGGGCCTATGGCATGGGTTGTTCAGATCTTAAACATGGACTGCTCAGGCCTTTACATGGGTTGTTCAGGTCTTTGAACACGGGCTGTCCGGTTGACCGGGGTATCGGGCTAGTCGAAGGCGGTTCAGGCCTGCGGCCTGAACTTCCCGGATTTTGCCCGGACCCAGGGCGGCCGCGGAACTCGTGCGCTCGGGCCAGTGGCCCGAAAACGCGCACTCAAACAGCCGCTGCCTTGCACCCCTGGCTCCGGACAAAACCCGGCGCCTCCGAAAACCGCCCTCCACCCCTGTCAGCCGCACAGCCCTGTAAAGCGTCTGATTGGGCTGAACCCATCGATAGGACTGCACTCGGCAATTGGACTGAACTCATCGCTGTGCCATGGCGTCTTGATAGAGCGTCCATGGTTCGAAGCGCATGGCTCGACGCACAGGGCATTTGGGCGGAAATGCCCTGCATTGCATGACCTCAAGCGTGAGTGCGAGCTGACTGTTTGACTTCTGGAGTATTTGACTTCTGAGCAGGTGCCCAAGCCACCCGTCATGACAGGTAGCAAAGAGCGAACCCTGCACGACTGAGTCCGGCTGCATTCAGGCTGCAGTCGCTTGGTACAGGCATCGCACCCATGCCATCCCCCACGACAGACAGTAAAGAACCAAACCCTGCACGACAGCGTTCAGCGTCCATCGCACAACACCACCCATGCCCATCCATCCCATGACATGACAAGCAAAACGGGGTACCAATCCTATTTATTATGAGGCCTGCCGGGTGCTTGCGGGGTGGTCGGGCGACTTTGGGCCACGCCGTGGCAAGACGGGCTGGCGGAGAGGCAAGGGCGCAGTTGTCTGAGCGCCGGCTTTCGGGCCACCGGCCCGATGGCGCGAGTTCTGCGCCTGCTCCGCCAGGCTGGCTTGACGCGGGCAGTCCTGCGCAGCAGGACCGGGGCACGGAAGCCCGGCTACCCCGCAAGCACCCGGCAGGCCGCCTTAAAAAACCCAAACCACCCCAAAAAGCACCAAAAGCCTGAACCCTCAAACACCCATCTTCAGGCCACCACCCCATCAATGCCGCAAGTTCTGCGCCCACTCCGGCAGCCTAACCTGGAAAGCGCCACAACTGAAATCAGGCATGCTCAGCCATCTCGCTCAAGCAATCCTCAATCGAGCCGATGACCACCTGCGCGCTGCAGGCAACCATCAGATTCAGATTAAGCCCGAAATCCTCCACCGTATAACCCTGAGTATCCGTATAAACCGGACTGCCCGGCGCACGTATCGCCGCCACCTGCTTCACCAAAGGCCGCGCATCATCGGTATACACCCACACCGGCTTGCCCAGCGCAGTCGCATAGCCCACCTCAAAGACAGTGCCCGAATCAGGCTCCGCCCCCCGAAAAGCATTGACGTTCGCCGCCACCATATCCGCCTCGTGGATCAGGCCAACATTGGCGCGGTATATCCATAGCGCCAACTCCGGCCCCGCCAAACTTCTGGGGGCCTCGTTATCAAGCGGGTACAGCCCCTTAAAACCGTACTTGCTGCACAAATCCTTCAGCGTATCGCCCCATTCTCGGGCGTCGGGCCGGAACACATCGAAGCCGGCCAGGTAAATCGATTTCATCTTCACTCCCGCCCGAAGGCCATCGCCGCATAATCCGGCGCAAGACCGCACCGGCCTATTTGAATGCGGTTTCGATAAAGCTGCGCAACTTGCGCGAATGCAGCCGCTCGCGCGGCATATCGCGCAATAGTTCCAGCGCCCGGATGCCAATATGCAAGTGCTGCCCGACCTGAGTGCGATAAAAGTCGCTGGCCATACCCGGCAATTTCAGCTCGCCATGCAGCGGCTTGTCGGACACGCACAGCAAAGTACCGTAAGGCACCCGAAAGCGGAAACCATTGGCGGCAATAGTGGCCGACTCCATATCCAGCGCAATGGCGCGCGATTGCGACAGGCGCTGCACCGGTTCATGGTGATCGCGCAGCTCCCAGTTGCGGTTGTCAATCGACGCCACCGTGCCCGTGCGCATAATCTTCTTCAGCTCCCACCCCGACAGGCCCGAGACATCGGCCACGGCCTGCTCCAGCGCAATCTGTATTTCCGCCAGCGGCGGCACCGGCACCCACGTGGGCAGATCGGCATCCAGCACATGGTCCTGGCGGACATACCCGTGCGCCAGGACATAATCGCCCAGGCGCTGGGTGGTCCGCAGGCCGGCGCAGTGGCCCAGCATCAGCCAGGCCGAAGGCCGCAGCACCGCCACGTGATCGGTAATGGTCTTGGCGTTGGACGGCCCGATGCCGATGTTGATCAAGGTGATGCCCATGTGCTTGTCGCGCACCAGATGGTAGGACGGCATCTGCGGCACACGCATGAGCGGCAGGCCAATGCGCTCGGCATCGGCGCCGGCCCGCGTGATGACATTGCCCGGCTCGACCAGCGCGGTATAGCCGCCCTCGCCCTGCGCCAGCGTTTCCTTGGCCCACTGGCAGAACTCATCGACATAGAACTGATAGTTGGTAAAAAGCACGAAATTCTGGAAGTGCTCGGGTGCCGTGGCCGTGTAGTGCTGCAGGCGGTGCAGGGAATAATCGACGCGCGGCGCGGTAAAAGGCGCCAGCGGCTGCGGCTCTTCCGGCCTGCCCAGCCATGTGCCATTGACAATGGCGTCGTCGGTCACCGCCAGGTTGGGCACATCGAAATGATCGCGCAGCGCATCGCCCAGCAGGGAGTCTGAGTAGACGCCCTCCACATACTCCCCGTCGCCGAACGAAAAGTGCAGGGGAATCGGCATGTCGGACTCGCCGACCTCGACCGGGACCCCATGATTCTTGATCAGCAAGCCGATCTGCTCGAGCAGGTAATCGAAGTACAGCGCGGGCTGGGTCACCGTGGTCATGTAGGCGCCCGGTTCGACCACGTGGCCGTATGACAGGCGGCTGTCGACTTCCTGATAGGTATTCACCTTGATCCGGATGGCCGGGTAATAGGCCCGCACGCGCCGGCCGCCCGCATGGCGGCCCTTGGCATAGTCGGCAAAGGCGTCCCGGATGAAGGCGGTATTCCTGGCGTAGATCTCGACCAAGCGCTCTGTGGCGGCTCGGGCGTCGGTATAGGCCGTGAAGGGAATGACGGGCGGCAACAGGGTGGAGGGCGCAGAGTCCGATGAGTCAAACATGTTCGCTACCAGCAAAAATGACAATATATAAATCTACTATGACACGATATGCGTTGCCGTGCACTGATCCCCACGGCGCTTGAATATTTGTTTTAATAAGCCCGATCCGAATCAGGGCCTGCCCCGGTCCCAACACGGTCCCACCCGTCAACAGGCCCTAGCCGGCAGGAGCCCCCTTGAGCGTCATCATCAATGCTGTTTTCCCGCTGTTCGCGCTCATTCTGATCGGCTACCTGAGTGCCCGGAACAGGCTGCTGGGGCCGGGCGCGGTCGACAGCCTGAACAAGTTCGTCGTCTACATGGCGCTGCCCGCCCTGCTGTTCCAGGCCATGGCGCAAATCACCTGGGACGAGATCAACCAGCCGGGCTATATCGCCGCAACGGTTCTTTCCATCGCCGCCGTCTTCGGGGTGTCTTACCTGCTGGACCGCCACCGCCGCGGCCGCCTGGCCGATGCCAGCATTGAAGGCCTGGCGGCCTCTTATTCGAATGCGGGGTTCATGGGCATACCTCTGTGCCTGATGCTGTTCGGCGACGCCGGCCTGCCGCCGGTCATTATTGCCACCCTATTGACCGCCTGTGGCCTGTTCGCGTTTTCCATCGTACTGATCGAGGTCGACCTGCAGGCCTCGCCCAGCATGTGGCGTACGGCGCGCAAGGTGGGCATGGCATTGCTGCGCAATCCCCTGGTCGCCGCCCCGCTGCTGGGCCTGCTGATGGCCGCCATGCAATGGCCCCTGCCCTATGCCGTCGAGCAATTCACCACCTTGCTGGGCGCGGCCGCCAGCCCCTGCGCGCTGGTGACAATAGGCCTGTTCCTGGCCCAGGGCCAGCCCACCGAACATCACGGCGCCGTCTGGCGCATCGTAGCGCTGAAGCTGGTCCTGCATCCGCTGATCGCCTTCGTGCTGGTGTACTGGGTTTTCGATATGCCGCCGCTATGGGCCAGCACCGCCATCCTGCTTGCCGCCCTGCCGGTGGGCACGGGCCCCTTCATGCTGGCCAAGCTATACGAACGCGAGCCCGCCATTGCCTCGCGCGCCATCTTGCTGTCCACCGTGCTGTCGCTGGCCACCGTATCGCTGCTGGTGTCCTGGCTGCACCCCGCCTGACTGCTTTCCGGGCCAGGGCGGCGGCCGCTTTGGCGCATAGCGCAGGCCGTGCCGGTCAAACCCCGGCAAGGCTCAGGCCAGTTGGTCCATGAACAAGGCCAGGGCCACATCCCGCTCGGTGACGCCCTTGGCATCATGCGTGGTCAGCGTGACATTCAGCCGGTTGTACACGTTGGTCCATTCGGGATGGTGGTCGAGCTTTTCAGCCTGCATGGCCACTTGCGTCATGAATCCGAAAGCCTCGTTGAAATTCTTGAAGATAAACGTCTTGTGAATGGCATCGCGCCCCTCGGTGGCCGACCAGCCCTCGAGCAACAGCAGGGCGGACGGGGCGCCGATCAATTTCAGCTGGTTCTTCATGATGACTTTCCTTTGAGTGAAGCGTCGTCAAAACCGCGTAGCCTTACATCATAACGGGTTCACCTAGCCCGAATATGACAAACTGCGCGTCCCGCCCTACTGGCCGCGCGCCGGGCTGCCGTCACGCGCATGCAGCAGCCGGCCGGCCGAATAGGCCGCGGCCACGGCACGGTCGTCGCCCAGCATGATCAGCGCGAAAAGCACCTCTTCCAGCGATTCGGCGCGCGCCGTGCGCCGTGCCAGCAGCGGCGTCGCTTGCGGATCGAGCACGATGAAATCGGCCTCGGCCCCCGGCGCCAAGGTGCCGATCCGGCCGCCCAGGTCCAGCCCGCGGGCGGCGCCTTCAGTGGCCAGGTAGAACAGGCTGTGGCCGCTCAGGTGGTGGCCGTTCATGCGGGCCACATTGTGGGCGGCCGCCATGGTCTGCAGCATGGAAAGCGAGGTGCCGCCCCCCACATCGCTGGCCAGGGCGACCGGCATGCGGCTCGCCTCGGCCGCGGCGAAGTCGAACAGGCCGCTGCCCAGGAACAGGTTCGAGGTCGGGCAATGCGCGGCCAGCGCCCCCGCTTCGCCCATGCGGCGCCGGTCATGCTCGTCCAGCCAGATGCAATGCCCATACACTGCGCGCGGGCGCAGCAGGCCGAACTGATCGTAGATATCCAGATAACTGCGATGGCCCGGAAACAGCGCCATCGCCCAGGCGACTTCCTGGGTGTTTTCCGCCACGTGGCTTTGTATGAAGACGTCGGGGTAGCGTTGCGCCAGCTCGCCGCACAAGGCCAGTTGCGCCGGCGTCGACGTCGGGGCGAACCGCGGCGTCAAGCCGTACATCTGGCGCCCCTGGCCGTGCCAGCGCTGAATCAGGGCCTCGCTGTCGCGCGCACCCGATTCAGCCGTGTCCTGCAAGTAGCCGGGACAATTCCTATCCATCAATACCTTGCCCGCCACCATGCGCACGTTGCGCGCGTGGCTTTCGGCAAAAAAGGCGTCGGCCGAGCCCGGGTGCACGGTGCAATACACCAGCGCCGTGGTGGTGCCGCTGCGCAGCAGCTCGTCCAGGAAGAAGCGCGCCACATCGGCGGCATAGGCCGGATCTTCAAAGCGCCGCTCGGCCGGAAAGGTGTAAGTGTCCAGCCACGACAACAGCCCGGGCGCCGGCGAGGCAATGATGTCGGTCTGCGGGTAATGAACGTGGGTATCGATGAAGCCCGGCACAATCAGCTTGCCGCGCCAGTCCACAACGGGCAAGCCTTCCAGCCCGGGCGACAAGGCTGCGTAATCGCCCAGTTGCACAATGCGGCCATGCTCGACGATCAGCAGTCCATCCGGCACGTACACGGTCGACCCGTCGTCCACGTCGGGGCCGGGCGGCGCGGCAAAGTAGAGCAGTTGCGCGCGATAAGCGGTTTTTTCGTCGGGCCTGCCGGCCTGGTCGGTTGGCAGCATCAAGCGTTCACTTCACGGGTTGCGGCATCCGGTATGGATACGGTCAACGGCAATGGTAGCAGGACATGACCCGGCAGCCCCCGCGACGCGCATCAATCCGCCGCGCTGTCTTCCCAGTATGCCGGCCGGTTGTAGATGTCGCGCAGATAATCAATGAAGTGGCGCACCTTGGCCGGCAAATAGCGCTGCTGCGGGTACACGGCCTGTATGTCGTAGTCGGGCAGTGCAAACTCATCCAGCACGGTCATCAAGGTGCCCTGCTTGAGTTCAGCCTGGATTTCCCAGGTAGAGCGCCAACCCACGCCCAGGCCCTGCTTGACCCAGCCGTGCAGCAGCTCGCCGTCATTGCAGGCCAGGTCGCCTTCGACCCGAACGGCAAAGGGCTTGCCGTCGCGCACGAAAATCCAGCCGCGCTGCTGCCCGCCCTGCAAGTTGAAAGCCAGGCAGTTATGCCGCGTCAGGTCTTCGGGAATGCGCGGCACGCCATAGCGATTGAAATAGTCGGGCGTCCCGCACACCACGCGCTGGTTCGGATACAGATGCAGGGCCACGTAGTTGGGGTCCTTGACCTCGCCCACGCGGATGGCCACGTCATAACCTTCCCGCACCAGGTCTTCAACGCTGTCGGTAAAATTGAAGGACAGGCGCAGTTCCGGATAGGCCTTGCGGAAAGCGGCTGCATGCGGCGCTACATGCTTGCGGCCGAAAGCCGCCGGCGCCGCCACGGCCAAATGGCCTCGCACCACATTGCGGCCCGCGCTGATACTGCCTTCGGCCGCGTCGAAGTCCAGCAGCAGTTGCTGGCAGCTTTCCAGGAACTGCTCGCCCAGGTCCGTCAGGGTCAGGCCCCGGGTCGAACGATGCATCAGTTGCACGCCCAGGCGGCGCTCCAGCGAGGTCAGCCGCCGGCCCATGACCACGGGCGTCACCCCTTCGACCAGCGCGGCCGCCGCAAAGCTGCCTTTCTCGGCAATCAGGGCAAAGCTGCGTATCGTGGTGTAGCGATCCATTCCATACCTTTGTTTAAGGGCTATACCCGTACCGTAAGGGAAAAATGGGCGAACTTCGGCCTATAAAGCCCTTTATTCGATACTAAAAGTATCGACAGCAAGGATGAATCATAGCATTCAATTTGGCCGGTTTTTTCACTATCCTATCGTCATATCGGCGCGTTCAGGCTGCCGTCCCTTCATTACTCTATCCAAAGGAACATCATGAGCGAACGCACTTCCAGCAATCGGCTGCAGATTGCCACTGAGCTGTACCAATTCATCCAGGAAGAAGCCCTGCCCGGCACCGGCCTGGACGCCGCCGCTTTCTGGTCCGGCTTCGACCAGTTGGTGCACGACCTGGCGCCCAAGAACCGTCAATTGCTGGCCGAGCGCGATCGCCTGCAGGCCGAGCTCGACAACTGGTATCGCAACAACCCCGGGCCGATCAAAGACGCCGAAGCCTACCAGGCCTTCCTGCGCCAGATCGGCTACCTGAAAGACGCGCCCGCCAAGGTGGCCGTCAAGACCAGCAAGGTCGACTTTGAAATTACCAACCAGGCGGGTCCGCAACTGGTCGTGCCCATCACCAATGCGCGCTACGCCCTGAACGCCGCCAATGCCCGCTGGGGCAGCCTGTACGACGCCCTGTACGGCACCGACGCCATTGCGGAAGACGGCGGCGCCACGCGCGCCGGGGGCTACAACCCGGTGCGCGGCGCCAAAGTGGTTGCCTTTGCCCGCGCCTTCCTGGACGACAGCATCCCCTTGGCCTCCGGTTCGCACAGCGATGCCAAAGCCTATGCCGTCGCCGACGGCCGGTTGCAGGTCACCCTGGGCAACGGGCAGCAGACCACGCTTGCGGACACCGGCCTGTTCCTGGGCTACCGCGGCGACGCCGCCAAACCCGAAGCGCTGGTTTTCCGCCATAACGGCCTGCACATCGAAATCCAGATCGACAACAGCCACCCCATCGGCAGCCAGGACCCGGCCGGCATCAAAGATGTCGTGCTTGAAGCGGCGCTGACCACCATCATGGACTGCGAAGATTCCATCGCCGCCGTCGACGCCCAGGACAAGGTCACCGCCTACCGCAACTGGCTGGGGCTGATGAACGGCACCCTGACCGAGGAAGTCGCCAAAGGCGGCAAAACGTTTACCCGCGCCCTGAACCCCGACCGCGAATACATCGACCTGAACGGCAACACCCAGTCGCTGCACGGCCGTTCGCTCATGTTCATCCGCAACGTGGGGCATCTGATGACCAACCCGGCCATTCTCGACGACGCCGGACGCGAAGTCCCCGAAGGCATACTGGACGGCGTCTTCACCTCGCTGATCGCCATGCACGACCTGAAAAAGCAGGGCAACTCGCGCGCGGGTTCCATCTACATCGTCAAGCCCAAGATGCACGGCCCCGACGAAGTGGCCTTTGCCACCGAACTCTTCGCCCGGACCGAAGCCTTGCTGGGCCTGGAGCCCAACACGATCAAAATGGGCATCATGGACGAAGAACGCCGCACCAGCGCCAACCTGAAGGCGTGCATCGACGCCGCCCGCGAGCGCGTCGCCTTCATCAACACGGGCTTTCTGGACCGCACGGGCGACGAGATGCACACCTCGATGGAGGCCGGCCCCATGGTGCGCAAAGGCGACATGAAGCGCAGCACCTGGATCGATGCCTACGAACGCAACAACGTGCAGACCGGGCTGGAATGCGGCCTGCGCGGCCAGGCGCAGATCGGCAAGGGCATGTGGGCCATGCCCGACCTGATGGCCGACATGCTGGAGCAGAAAATCGGCCACCTGAAGGCGGGCGGCAATACGGCCTGGGTCCCCTCGCCCACCGCCGCCACCCTGCATGCCCTGCACTATCATCAAATCGATGTGCAGGAAGTGCAGCGCGGCATGGAAGGCCGGTCCGAACCCTTGCTCACCAAGCTGCTGACCATTCCCGTGGCTACCGACACCAACTGGTCGGCCCAGGAAATCCAGGAAGAGCTCGACAACAACGCCCAGGGCATCCTGGGTTATGTGGTGCGCTGGATCGACCAGGGCATAGGCTGCTCCAAGGTGCCCGACATCCATAACGTGGGGCTCATGGAAGACCGCGCCACCCTGCGCATCTCGAGCCAGCACATGGCCAACTGGCTGCGCCATGGCGTGGTCAGCGCAGAGCAGGTCCGGGAAACCATGGAACGCATGGCTGCCGTGGTCGACGGCCAGAACGCGGGCGACCCGCTGTACCGGCCCATGGCGGGGCATTTCGATACCTCGTCCGCCTACAAGGCCGCTTGCGACCTCGTCTTCAAGGGCCTGGAGCAGCCCAACGGCTATACCGAGCCGCTGCTGCACCAATGGCGCCAGGTCGTGAAGGCGCAATAAGCCTGACTGCCCGTCCCGGCCCAGAACGCCCGAAGGTCCGCCTTCGGGCGTTTTTGCCTTGCGGCGTCCACGCGAGGCGTTATAGTTAAAAACAATCGCGTCCTGAAATTGATGAATATTAATGATTTATCGTTCACATACTAATATATTAGTATGTTTCCTGTTGATTGCAGCACGCATAAACCAAAACAGTCATTCAACGGAGACAACACACCATGAAGCGAACTCGCCAATATGCCGCCGCCATCCTGATGGCCGCGATTGCAGGCACGGCCGGCGTTGCCGGCGCCCAGGAAAAAACCGAAATCACCATCACCAAGCAGCCCAGCATCTTGTATCTTCCCGCCTTGGTCATGCAAAAGCAGGAACTGATCGAGAAGAAAGCAGCGGAAGAAGGCTTGAAAGACCTGAAGGTCAACTGGCGTTCATTCAGCGGCGGCGGCGCCGCCACCGATGCCTTGCTGTCCGACAATGTGGAAATCGTCAACAGCGGTGTCGGCAACCTGCTGCTTTTGTGGGATCGCACCAAAGGCAAGGTCAAGGGCATTACCACCCATTCGGCGCTGCCGCTTGCCCTGGTCAGCCGCGACCCCAATATCAACGGGCTGAAGGATTTCGGCCCCAAGGACAAGATTGCGGTGCCCACCGTGCGCGTCTCGACCCAGGCCATCCTGCTGCAGATGGCGGCCGAAAAGGAGTTCGGCGCAGACAACTGGTCCAAGCTGGACGCCAATACGGTCCAGTTGGGCCACCCGGATGCCGCCGCCATGCTGGCCAATCCCAATGGCGAAATTTCCACGCACTTTGCCGCGCCGCCCTTCTTTTACAAAGAGCTCAAGACCATACCCAACGCCCATGTGATCCTGCGCTCCAACGACATCATCGACGGCGGCCTGTCGCAATCGACGCTGTTCACGACCACCAAGTTCGCCGAGGCCAACCCCAAAATCATCAAGGCCGTGCTGGCGGCATCGCAGGAAGCCATTGATTTCATCAAGGCCAACACCGAGCAGGCGGTGGACATCTACCGCGAAGTCAGTGGCGACCAGACCAGCGCCGCCGAACTGCTGGATATGCTCAAGCAGCCCGGCATGATGGACTTCCAGATGGCGCCGGCGGGTTCGATGAAGTTTGCCGAACACATGGCCAAGGTCGGCATCCTGAAGACCAAGCCCGAGCAATGGACGGATTATTTCCTGCCCGAATCCGCCTCGTTGAACGGCAGCTAAGCCCTGTTTCCGGAGAACCCGATGTCACACCTGCTGGAAGTGGATGCCGTCACCTTGCGGTACAAAACGCCTGAAAGCATTATTACCGCGACCGACAAAGTCAGTTTCAATGTCGGCAGCGCAGACCGCTTTGTACTGCTTGGCCCATCGGGCTGTGGCAAATCGACCTTGCTCAAGGCCGTGGGCGGCTACCTGACGCCGGAAGAAGGCGAAATCCGCATCAAGGGCAAGCCCGTCAAGCGTCCCGGCGCGGACCGCATGATGGTGTTCCAGGAGTTCGACCAGTTGCTGCCATGGAAGACCGTTCTGGAAAACGTCATGTTTCCCTTGCTGGTCGCCCGCAAGATGCCCAGGAAAGAGGCCGAGGAACGCGCCCGCAACTATGTCGAGAAAGTACACCTGGGCAAGTTCGCCGACAGCTACACCCACACGCTGTCGGGCGGCATGAAGCAGCGCGTGGCGATTGCGCGGGGCATGTCGATGGAACCCGACATCCTGCTGATGGACGAGCCATTCGCCGCGCTGGACGCCCTGACGCGGCGCCAGATGCAGGATGAACTGCTGCAGTTGTGGGACGAAACGCGCTTTACCGTGATGTTCGTCACCCACTCGATTGCCGAAGCCATCCGGATCGGCAATCGCATTTTGCTGCTGTCGCCGCATCCGGGCGAAGTCAAGGCCGAAGTCTCCGGCATCGAAGCCATTGCCGACGATCCGGCCGCCGCCGCCGAGCTGGAGCACGAGATTCACGGATTGCTGTTCAATCAAGAAGAAGCCCACACATCATGACACGCCCCACCATCACCCTGAAACAGGACACCGCGGCCGAACAGGATGCCGCCCGAAAAGTCGTGCTGGTGCGCGAGCTGCCGCTGATTCAAAGGCTATGGGGCAACGCCTTCCTGCGCAAGACGCTCATCATCCTGCTGCTGGCGCTGGCCTGGGAAGTGTATGGCCGCGTGCTGGACAACCCGCTGCTGTTTCCCACGCTGTCCGACACCATAGGCGCTTTCTTCGGCCGCATTGCCGATGGCGTGCTGGTCGACCGGGCCTGGACATCCATGAAGGTCCTGCTCATAGGCTATACCTTGGGGATCATACTGGCTGCCGTCATCACCATCCTGGCGATCAGTACCCAGATCGGCACCGACTTCCTGGAAGTCATGACGGCCATGTTCAATCCGCTGCCGGCCATCGCTCTGCTGCCGCTCGCCCTGATCTGGTTCGGGCTGGGTACCACCAGCATCGTTTTCGTGCTGCTGCATTCCGTCGTGTGGGTCGTCGCGCTCAATACGCAGTCGGGCTTCATGGCCGTATCGCACACCTTGCGCATGGTGGGCCGCAACTACGAGCTGACGGGCCTGAACTATGTGGCCAAGATCCTGATACCGGCCGCCTTTCCTTCTATTTTGACCGGCCTGAAAATTGGCTGGGCCTTCGCCTGGCGCACGCTGATTGCCGCCGAACTGGTCTTTGGCGTGGCATCGGGCCAGGGCGGCCTGGGCTGGTTCATTTTCGAAAACCGCAACCTGCTCGACATCCCCGCCGTGTTTGCCGGTTTGCTGACTGTGATTATCATCGGACTGATCGTCGAGAATTTCGTCTTCCGGCTGATCGAGAAAAAAACCGTACGCCGTTGGGGCATGCAAAGCTAAGCAGACACGATACAAAGGAAGGATATGAAAACGCCGGAATCATTACGCAGCGCGCGCTGGTTTGCGCCCGATGACTTGCGCGGCTTCGGCCATCGATCGCGCATCATGCAGATGGGCTATGGGCCCGAAGACTGGGCGGGCAAACCCGTCATCGCCATCATCAACACCTGGTCAGACATCAATCCCTGTCATGCGCATTTCAAGCAAAGGGTCGAGGACATCAAGCGCGGCGTGCTGCAAGCCGGCGGTTTCCCGCTAGAGCTGCCGGCCCAGTCGCTGGCCGAGCAATACGTCAAGCCGTCGACCATGCTCTACCGGAACCTGCTGGCGCTGGAAACCGAAGAGCTGATACGCTGCCATCCGGTGGACGGCGTCGTCTTGATGGGCGGGTGCGACAAGACCACGCCCGCCTTGCTGATGGGGGCGAGCAGCGCGGGCGTGCCGGCGATCTACGTACCGGCCGGCCCCATGCTGCGCGGCAACTGGGAAGGCCAGACCCTGGGTTCGGGGTCGGATGCCTGGAAATACTGGGACGAGCGCCGCGCCGGCAACATCACGCCGGTGCAATGGCTGGGCATAGAAGGCGGCATTGCACGATCGCACGGCCACTGCATGACCATGGGCACGGCCAGCACCATGACGGCCATTGCCGAGGCGCTGGGCATGACCTTGCCGGGGGCGTCATCCATCCCCGCGGCCGACGCCAATCATGTACGCATGTGCGCGGAAGCCGGCCGCCGCATCGTGTACATGGTCTGGGAAGACCTGACTCCGTCCAAGATACAAACCACCGCCTCGTTCCTGAACGCCATCACGGTGGCCATGGCCATGGGCTGCTCGACCAACGCCATTATCCACGTCATCGCGCAGGCCCGGCGCGCGGGCTGCGACATCAGCCTGGACGACTTCGAACGGGCCAGCCGCAAAGTCCCGGTCATCGCCAATGTGCGCCCCAGCGGCGAACGCTACCTGATGGAAGACTTCTACTATGCGGGCGGGCTGCGGGCATTGATGGCCCAGCTGAAAAGCCTGCTTGACCTGACTGTGCTGACGGTCACGGGCAAGACGCTGGGCGAGACCCTGGAAGGCGCGCAAGTCTATAACGACGATGTGATCCGCAGCCTGGACAATCCCATTTACGACGAAGGTTCGCTGGCGGTGCTCAAAGGCAACCTGGCGCCCGACGGCTGCGTCATCAAGCCGGCCGCCGCCGAGCCGCGCCTGCGCAAGCACACCGGCAAGGCCCTGGTCTTCGACAGCTATCCCGACATGAAGGCGCAGCTCAACCGGCCCGACCTGGATGTCAGCGCCGATCACGTGCTGATCCTGCGCAATGTCGGTCCGCAAGGCGGGCCGGGCATGCCCGAATGGGGCATGATCCCCATTCCTCAAAAGCTGGTCGAGCAAGGCGTGCGCGACATGCTGCGGATTTCGGACGCGCGCATGAGCGGCACCAGTTACGGCGCCTGCATCCTGCACGTAGCGCCTGAAGCCTATGTGGGCGGCCCGCTGGGCCTGGTCGAAACCGGCGATGAAATTTCCGTGGACGTGGCCGCACGCAGCCTGCATCTGCATGTGAGCCCCCAGGAACTGGCCCGGCGCCAGGCGGCGCGCACCGCGCCCGAACCCCGCTACGAACGCGGCTACGGCTGGATGTTTACCCGACACATTCAGCAGGCCGATGCCGGCTGCGATTTCGACTTCCTGCAAACCGACTTCGGCAAGGCGGCAGGCGAGCCCGATATCTTCTAGGGCCGCCGTCCAGGCGCTTGCATCGCGCCCCGCAAGGGAAGAGGCGGGCCCACCGGCCTGCAAGCTTTTTTTACAGTTCACGCCCGGCAGCCATGCTATGTTGAAGCACCATAACAATCGACAATGCATACGGAGACATGGCGTGAACCTTAAACTAGCCCTTATTATTTCTGCGCTATCGCTTCCGCCTGTGGCGGCTTTTGCCGCCGACACCGGGCAACTGCCTTGCCGCACGACCGCGGAATGCAACCAGCAGGCCGCCAAGGCGGGCACCTCGACAGGCACGCCTTCCGCGGGCGACATCGGCACCAGCGAAACCGATCAGGCCGAAGACCAGTTCTATTGGCTCAACAAGATCAACAAGGCGTCCGTGGTCATGCTGACCGAAGAGCAGATCATCACGCCGGACATGGGCAAGAAAATCGCCGGCGGCGTGGCGCACGCCATCGAGCAGGCCGGCCAGCCCGATGGCAAGCGTCCCAAGGACGTACTTCAGATCGAGCGCATCATCAGCGATGCCATCGGGCCGGATGCCTCGCTGGTGCATACCGGCCGCAGCCGGCAAGACATGTACGCCACCTACCGCATGGCCAAGCTGCGCACCCAGCTGCTGGATTATTCCGATGCGCTGAACACGCTGCGCGAACGCATCGTGGCCACCGCGGCCCAGAACGTCGACACCATCGTGCCCGCCTATACCAACGGCGTGCAGGCCATGCCCATCAGCTATGCGCATTACCTGCTGGCCTACGAGGCCTCGTTCGAACGCGATGCCCAGCGCATCCATGAACTCTACAAGCGGCTGAACCGCAGTGCCATGGGCACCGCCGTCCTGGCCAATTCAAGCTGGCCCCTGAACCGGGAAAGGCTGGCTGATTTGCTGGGCTTCGACGGCGTGATCGAGAACTCCCTGGACTCCAGCCAGGTCAGCCCCTCTGATATTTCGCTGGAAGCTGTCGGCATCGCGTCGTCGGCCGCCATCCGCCTGGGCGCGGTATTGGGCGACATCCATACGCAATACCACCAGACCCGGCCCTGGCTCTTGTTGGACGAAAGCTCTACCTACACCAGCAGCGCCATGCCGCAAAAACGCAATCCAGGCATCATCATGCGGGCCCGCGAAGCCGCCTCCGATGTAGTGGGGCTGGGGCAAACCGTTGTCTTCCGGGCGCACAACGTCACGACCGGCATGACGGACTATAAGTCCTCCTGGGCCGAGATCGGCTTCTTTCCGCAAGCCATCAAGATGATAGAAGGCATGAACAAAGTCATGGATGCCTTGAAGATCAATCCCGAGCGTTCGCTGGAAGAGCTTGAGGACGACTGGACCACGTCCATGGAGCTGGCCGAAACGCTGCAGAAGGAGCACAAGATCCCCTTCCGCGTGGGCCATAGCTTTGCCTCGGCCATTGTGACCGAAGCGCGCAGCCACGGATTCAAGCCCAAGGACTTCCCCTACCCCACGGCCGTCGAGCTTTATGCCAAGGTCATCGCCAAGTACAAGCTGCCCGATACCATCCTGCCTATCCAGGAAGCCGAGTTCCGGCAAGTGCTGTCGCCGGCATTCATGGTGAAAACCCGTCTGGGCACAGGCGGCCCGCAGCCGGCCGAAGTCGAGCGCATGCTGGCCCAGGCCCAGGCCACGCTCAAGGCCGATCAGGACTGGATGCAGGCGACGCGCAAGAAGCTGGCCGATGCCGACAGCCGGCTTGACCAGGTGTTCAATCAGCTCAAGAACGGAAGCTGAAGCCGTTAACAGCAAAAAAGGCAACCCGCTGGGGTTGCCCTTTTTATTGCCGCCCCGACGGAAGGACTACGCGCGAACCTTGGCCACGACGTCGTCCAGCATGGCCAGCATCAGGTCGATTTCCTCGGCCGTCACATTCAGGGCCGGCATGAAGCGCAACAGCGAAGGCCGCGGCGCATTCAGCAACAGGCCTTTGGGCGTCCAGTCGCGTGCGGTATCGACCATGGCAACGGCGTCATCGCGATCCAGTATCAAGGCGCGCAACAGGCCGGTGCCGCGCTCGCCCTTCATGCCCCATTTGGCCGACAGCGCCAGCAGCCCTTCGGACAACTGCTGCGCCCGCGCGTTGACCGCCTCAAGAAAGCCGGGCGCGGTCAGGGTATCGAACACCGCCACGCCAACCGCCGTCATGAGCGGGTTGCCGTTATAGGTGCCGCCCTGGTCGCCATACGCAAACACGCACACCTCTTCGCGCGCGCACAGGGCGGCCAAGGGCACGCCCGCGCCTATGCCCTTGCCCAGGGTCATGATGTCGGGCGTAACGCCTGTCTGCTCGTAGGCGAACAGCGTGCCGGTGCGGCCCATGCCGGTCTGCACCTCGTCGACGATCAGCAACAGGCCGTGCTCATCGGCCAGCTTGCGCAGGCCCTGCATGAACTCGCGGGTGGCGGGAATCACGCCGCCCTCGCCTTGCACCGGCTCGAGCATGATGGCCACGGTCTTGTCGTCGACCAGCGCGCGCACCGAGTCCAGATCGTTCAGGCCGGCCTTGGGAAAGCCATCGACCTGAGGCGCGAACATCGTATCCCAGCCCGGCTTGCCCGATGCCGACATGGTGGCCAGCGTACGGCCGTGGAAGCTGTGATCGAAAGTGATGATCTTGTAGGCGCCATTGCGCTTGACCCGGCCCCATTTGCGCGCCAGCTTGATGGCGCCTTCGTTGGCCTCGGCCCCGCTGTTGGCAAAGAAAATACGGTCAAAGCACGAAGCGCCCGTCAGGCGCTTGGCGAGCTCCATCGATGGCGTGTTGTAGAACGCCGGCGAAGGGTTGACCAGCAGCTCGGACTGCGCGTTCAGGGCTTGCGTCAGTTCGGGCGGACAGTGGCCCAGGCAATTGACCGCCCATCCTTGAACAAAATCCAGGTATCGCTTGCCAAGATGATCTTCCAGCCAGGCGCCTTGCCCTCGCACAAAAACGAGTTCGGGACGCGGGGTGATGTCCATGAGCGCCTTGACGCCCGACTGATCAAATTTCATTGTGGCTTCCTGTATTCAAGAAAAAAGGATTGCAGCAAACCCTGCGGCTCGGATTTTACCGCAGTACGGCGCGCGGCAAGGCCTGCGGCCGCTTTCACGCCCGCCGTGCGCGGCGCAGCAACGCCGCCAGCATCGGCCCGAATGTATTGACCGCCAGACCCAGCATGACGACCAGCCCCCCCGCCCACTGGATCAGCGCCATCTGCTCGCCCAGCAGCCAGGCCGCCGACACCAGGCCAAGCACCGGCACGGCCAGGCTGAGCGGCGCCACTTTGCTGGCCGGATGCCGCGACAGCAGGCGGCCCCACAGGACATAGCCGATGACGGTGGCGATCAGGGCAAGATAGGCCACGGCCAGTATGCCCACATGCGTGATGCCCGACAGGCTGGCCTGTATGGCTTGCGGCCCCTCCAGCGTCCACGACAAGGCCAGGAAAGGCAGGGGCGGGATTAGCGCGCCCCACACCACCAGGCCCAGCATGTCCACCTTGCCGGCGTGCTTGACCACGATATTGCCGGTGGCCCAGCATAGCGCCGCCAGCAATGTCAGCAGAAAGCCCAATAAAGTCATGGAGCCCGGCGCCGCCCCCAACTGGATCAGGAACAAGCCCAATACGGCCGCCCCCATGCCCAGGATGTTGTGCCTGCGCACGCCTTCGCCCAGCAGCAGCGCCGCAATCAGTACGGTAAAGAACGCCTGCGACTGCAGCACCAGCGAAGCCAGGCCCGCCGGCATGCCCACGTACATGGCGGTAAACAGGAAGACGAACTGGCCCAGGCTGATGGTCAGGCCATACAAAATGATAATGCGCCAGGGCAATTGGGGCCGCTTGACGAACAAGATGGCGGGAAACACCACAAACGTGAACCGCAAGGCGCCCAGCAGCAAAGGAGGCACTTCGCTCAGCCCGATCTTGATCATCACAAAGTTCACGCCCCAGGCACAGATCACGACCAGTGCCGCCAGCCAGTCTTTCAATGGCATCCAGATTCCTTCACGGATACATTCAGGAAAGCGGTATTATGCGCTAGTTGACCTGGCCGGCACGCGGCCGCAACACCCCCGTCCATGACTACACAGCGCCACGGCCATGACTATTTCCCTTCTCAGCCTGCACAGCTATCCGGTCAAGTCCTGCGCCGGCATTTCACACACGCGCGCCCGCATCAGCCAGAGCGGCCTGCTGTTCGACAGGCAATGGGTCATTGTCGACGGGAACGGCGTCTTCATGACGCAGCGCCAATACCCAAAAATGGCATTGATCCAGCCCGCGGTCCAGGACGGCGACCTGACGCTGTCCGCGCCCGGCATGCCCGACATTATGGTGCCCTGGCTGACCGACACCGCCGAGCCCGCCCAGGTCCTGGTACGCATCTGGGCGGCCGATACCCTGGGTTTTGACGAGGGCAGCGCCGTGGCCGCCTGGCTGAGCGATTTCCTGGCGCTGCCATGCCGGCTGCTGCGCGTACACCCTGAAGCCGAGCGCCTGGCCAGCCCAGAGCGCGTACAGGACTGGCGCCTGAAGCATTACGACCTGGCGCCCGACTTCCCCGTCCGGCACCGCTTCGGTTTTGCGGACGGCTTTCCCTTCCTGATCGCCAACCAGGGTTCGCTGGACGACCTGAACCAGCGGCTGCGGGCCAAGGGGCAGCCGCCCGTCCCCATGAACCGCTTTCGGCCCAATATTGTGCTGCAGGGGCTGGAACCCTACGAAGAAGACTATCTGGCCTGCATCAAAGTGGGCCAGCTGACCCTGGCCATCGTCAAGCGCTGTGCCCGCTGCCCCATCCCCAATATCGATCAGGCGACCGCCCTGTCGGCCAGCGAGCCCGGCCTGACGCTGGCCGAGTACAGGCAGTTCCCTGAAGGGGTCCTGTTTGGGGTGAATGCCGTGGCCGCCGGCGCGGGCGTGGGCGCCAGCCTGCAGGCTGGCGATCAGGCCGAGGCCGAGTTCGACTTGTGACCCCGGCGGCCGGGCCGGCGGGCAGGTCCTAGGCGTTGCGGGTACTGCGGCCGTAGTGTTTTTCCAGACGACCCTGCACACGCTCCAGGCACAGGCTCAGCATCCAGTAAATGCCGGCGGCGGCCAGGTACAGGGGCAAAGGCTGGAAGGTGGTGGCAATGACATCCTTGGTGGCCAGCAATAACTCCGTGACCGTAATCACCGACACCAGCGAGGTATCCTTGATCAGGCTGATCAAGGTATTGCTCATCGAGGGCACCGCCAGCCGCAAGGCTTGCGGCATGACGACATAATGCAGGTTCTGCCAGTAGTTCAGCCCCAGGCTGTAGCCCGCCGACCATTGGCCGCGGGAAATCCCCACGATCGCGCCGCGCAGGCTTTCCGAAATATAAGCCCCCGCATTCAGGCTCAGCGCCAACACGCCAGCGGTCAGCGGCTCGAACGAAATGCCCACGCTGGGCAGGCCGTAGTAAATAATGAACACCTGCACCAGCAGCGGCGTGCCGCGCATCATGCTGACATACACCGTGGCCGGCACCTGGCTCCAGCGGCTGGGAATAATGCGCGCCACAGCCAGCACAAAACCCACCAGCAATCCGCCGAACATGGCCGAAAAGGCAAAGATCAATGTATAGCCGGTCCCTTTCAAAAGAATGGGACCGGCCAGGACCATCAGGTCGAAGAAATTCATGCTTGGTCAGTCACGGGAATTACTCGGGCTTGCGAACCTTGCTGACGTCGATGCCAAACCACTTGTTCGAGATCTTGGCAAACTCGCCATCGGCAAACGAGTCTTCCAGCGCTTTGTTCACCGCGGCCTCGAAGCCCGGGTTGCCTTTACGGAAAGGGATGCCGTTGAACTTGGGCTCGCCCACGATGGCCCCGCCCTTGATGGGAATATTGGATGTCTTGACCAGATAAGCGGTCATCAGTTGATCGTTCAGCGCAGCATCGACACGCCGGCTGACCAGGTCTGACAGGTACTCAGGCGCGCCGGGGTAGCTTTTGACATCGACGCCTTCCTGCGCCTTGGCCAGGGCTTCGTAGTTGCTGCCTTGCGATACGCCCAGCTTCTTGCCTTTCAGGTCGGCAAAGCTGGTGTAGCCGGCGTCGTCATTCTTGCGCAGGATCAGTTGCGGGCTGGACGCCACATAGGGCACGGAAAAATCAAAGGTTTTTTGCCTTTCCGGGGTAATGCCCACCTGGTTGACGATGACGTCGAACTTGCCCGAACTGAGGCCGGCCAGGATCGCGCTCCATTCCGTCTTGACGAACTGCACCTTGACGCCGAGCTTGTCGGCAATCAGTTGCGAGACCTCGATATCAAAGCCGTCGAGCTCGCCGGTCTTGGTGTCGACATAATTGAAGGGCGGGTACGTGCCTTCTACCCCAACGATCAGCGTGCCGCGTTCCTTGACCGTATCGATCAGGTCGGCCGCCTGGGCGCCGGCGGCGGCAAACGCCGACACGGCCGTCACGCCGGCTGCGAGCAAGCCGCGTACAAAACGAGAAAATTTCATGGTTGATTCCTGCCAGAGTTCAGTAAAAGCGGACGATGGCCACCGTGCGAAGCCGTCTGTGGATGCATCCGCCAGAAGCATATGCTAACAAGCTTTCCGGCCGTTTATAACGATAGGATAATTACTTATATATTACCAAAAGACATATAAATAAATGATAGATTGGTTTTTCGTTATTAGAAATCGCACCCCCGGATAGCGGCACGCCCGTCCCCTCGGCGCTAATAAAGGCTCAACTGGCTGGGCCCCCTGACGACGTCGTCCCCGGCATCCGTTCCAGGCTCCAAACCGCTGACGCGCACGCCCAGCAGACGAATCCTGTGCGCCATCGTGATGCGTTTCAGGCACAGTCCGGCCGCATGGTGTATGGCCTGTGCCCTGCCGATGGGGGCGGGCAGGGTCAGGTCGCGCGTGACCGTGCGGAAATTGTCGAAACGCAGCTTGATGCCTATGGTACGCCCCACATAGCCCTTGCGCAGCAGATCGCCCTCGAGCTGTTCGCACAACTGCAGAAACTGGGCGGACAGCACAGTGCGATCGCGCTGCACGTGCAGATCCCGGTCAAAGGTGGTTTCGCGGCTGATGGACTTGGGTTCCGAATACGTGACCACCGGCCGATCGTCAATGCCGCGCGCAACATTCAGCAGCCAACGCGCATAGCTCAGCCCAAACAGGGTTTGCAGGACCTCGGGCGGCGCGGCGGCCAGTTCGGCAATCGTCTGGATGCCCGCCGCGGCAAGCCGGGCGTTGGCCTTGGGGCCTATGCCGTTGACTTTGCCGACCGGCAAAGGCCAGATCCTGGCCTCGAGGTCGCCGGGTCCAATCACCGTTATGCCGTCGGGTTTGTCCAGCTCGGAAGCGATCTTGGACAACAGCTTGTTGGGTGAAATGCCAATGGAACAGGTCAGCCCGGTGGCCTGGAAAACCGCCTGTTTGATGCGGCGGGCCAGCACCAGGGTGTCATCCGGGTGGTTGCTCAGGTCGACATAGATTTCGTCGATGCCCCGATCTTCGATATGGTCGGCGACGCTGGCCACCGCCGCCTTGAACCGGCGTGAATAATCACGATAAGCCTTGAAATCCACCGGCAGCAGAATGGCCTCTGGCGCCAGTTGGGCCGCCTTCATCATGCCCATGGCCGAGAACACGCCCAGCGCCCGCGCTTCGTAGGTCGAGGTCGTGACCACGCCCCGGCCCACATAGCCCCGCAAGCGGGAAAACAGGCGTGTGCCATCGGGCAGCACGCTGGGCTGGCTGGCGCTGCCACCGCCGATCACCACAGGCAAGCCTTTCAGCTCTGGATAGCGCAGGCGCTCGACCGACGCATAAAAGGCGTCCATATCCAGATGAGCGATGCGGCGGGTGGGAGCGTGATCGGGGTCCATGACAAGCTGCTGTACAAATGCACAGCAAATTATAGGCCAAGGCCGGTCTGCCGGCGGCACAGTCCTGGTGCGGCGCAACATGCCGCGCACAATCGCGGTGCGCTGCGCCGCGCCCGCGGCCTGCCGGGACGGCGCATAAACTGGCACGCGTTTTGCTTTGACTCCTGTGCCACGTTTACATGGAGTCCCAATGAAAGCCGCCCACAAGCCGTCCCGTTTCTTCACCGCAACAAGCGCCGTCCCATCGCAAGCCGCCCGCGTCGACCGGCAACGGCGCACCCTGCTTGGCGCCACGGCGGCCGCGGGGCTGGGCGCGCTCTCGCTGATCGATCCCATGGTCCGCGCCGCCGCCTGGGCCGCCGGTTCCGACGCGCCCGAAAAATCCGAAGTGAAAATAGGCTTTATTCCCTTGACCGACTGCGCCTCGGTGGTCATGGCGTCGGTCATGGGGTTCGACCAGAAGCATGGCATCAAGATCATCCCGGCCAAGGAAGCGTCATGGGCCGGGGTCCGGGAAAAACTCGCCAACGGCGATCTGGACTGTGCCCATGTGCTGTACGGTCTGATCTACGGCATGCAGCTTGGCCTGGCGGGCGCGCAACAAGACATGGCCGTGCTCATGGGCCTGAACCAGAATGGCCAGGGCATCACCTTGTCCAGGCAACTGCACGAGGCCGGCGTGACCGATGGCGCATCGCTGGCGCAGAAAATCGCCAGTGATTCGCGCCAGTACACCTTCGCCCACACCTTTCCCACCGGCACGCACGCCATGTGGCTGTATTACTGGCTGGCCAGCTTCGGCATCGACCCCGGCAAAATGCGCAACGTCACCGTCCCGCCCCCGCAAATGGTGGCCAATATGCGCATCGGCAATGTCGACGGCTTCTGCGTGGGCGAACCCTGGAACGCGCGCGCCATCATCGATAAGCTGGGCTTCAGCGCAGCCGCGTCGCAAGACATCTGGGTGGACCACCCCGAGAAAGTGCTGGGTACCCGCGGCGATTTCGTCGAACGCTACCCGAATACCGCACGCGCGGTCACAGCCGCCGTGCTCGAGGCCAGCCGCTGGATAGACAGCTCGCCCGACAACGTGCGCAAGACGGCGGAAACGATTGCGGCCAAATCGTATGTGAACACCGATGTGGCCACCATCATGGGCCGCATGCTCGGGCAGTACGAGAACGGGCTGGGCAAGTCCTGGACGGATGCGCACGCCATGCGCTTTCACGGCGACGGCGCGGTGAACTTCCCCTACTTGAGCGACGGCATGTGGTTCCTGACTCAGCACAAGCGCTGGGGCCTGCTTAAAAACCACCCCGACTATCTGGCTGTGGCCCGGCAGGTCAACCGGATCGACGTCTACAAGCAGGCCGCCGCGGCGGCAAACGTGTCCCTGCCCGCCGGCGAATCGCGCGCCAGCACACTGCTGGACGGTGTACGGTGGGACGGCAGCGACCCGGCCGGCTATGCCGACGGCTTCAGCATCAAAGCGGCATGAGAGGAAGGCATATGAATCTGGCAAGCTCTTCCTTCTGGCTGGAAAGCGCTAAAAGCTGGCGCGCCGGCGCCGGGCGGCTGGCCTGCGCGTGCGCCGGCCCCCTTGTCGGCTTCGCGCTGCTGCTGATCGTCTGGAAAGTCATTTCCATGCGGATCGCCGACATTCCCGCGCCGGAATCCACCCTGCTGGCCGCCTTCGAGCTGTTCAAGCATCCGTTCTACGACAATGGCCCCAACGACGTGGGCATAGGCTGGAACATTCTGGCCTCGCTCAGCCGCGTGGCCATCGGCTTTGCACTGGCGGCGCTCGTCGGCATCCCCGCCGGCTTCCTGATCGGACGCGTGCCGGTCATCAATGCCATCTGCTCGCCCGTCATCAACCTGCTGCGCCCCATTTCGCCGCTGGCCTGGCTGCCGCTGGGGCTGCTGCTGTTCAAGGCCGCCGGCCCCGCCGCCATCTGGGCCATTTTCATCTGTTCCATCTGGCCCATGATCATCAACACCGCCGACGGGGTCAGGCGCGTGCCGCAAGACTACCTGAACGTGGCGCGGGTCCTGAATCTGTCCGAATGGAACGTCTTCACGCGCATTCTGCTGCCCTCGGCGCTGCCCTACATGATGACCGGCGTGCGCTTGTCGATCGGCACGGCCTGGCTGGTCATCGTCGCGGCCGAAATGCTGACCGGCGGCACCGGCCTGGGATTCTGGCTATGGGACGAGTGGAACAACCTGAACGTACAGAACATCCTGATTGCCGTGCTGGTCATCGGCGTGATCGGGCTGATTCTGGACCTGGGCCTGCTTGCCGCGGCCCGGCGCCTGGACCATAGCGAGACCTGACATCATGGAAAAATTCGTACGCATTGAATACGTCGGACAAACCTTCGACACGCGCAACGGCCCTTTCGTCGCGCTGCGCGACATCAACCTGGACATCCGGCAAGGCGAGTTCATCTCGCTGATCGGGCATTCGGGCTGCGGCAAATCCACCCTGCTCAATCTGATTGCCGGGCTGGACCGCCCCACGGAAGGCGTGCTGCTGTGCGCCGAGAAGGAAATCACCGGCCCGGGTCCCGACCGCGCGGTGGTGTTCCAGAACCATAGCCTGCTGCCCTGGCTGACCTGCTACCAGAACGTTCATCTGGCGGTGGAGCGCGTCTTCGGCGCCCGCGAAACGCGGGGGGAACTGAATGTGCGGACGGCGTCGGCCTTGAACCTGGTGGGCTTGCGCCATGCCATGCACAAACTGCCCAGGGAGATATCGGGCGGCATGAAGCAGCGCGTCGGCATCGCCCGGGCGCTGGCGATCGAACCGAAAGTGCTGTTGCTGGACGAACCCTTCGGCGCGCTGGACTCGCTGACCCGCGCCCATCTGCAGGACGAGCTGCTGCGCATCGTCGCCGCCACGTCGACCACGGCCATCATGGTGACGCACGATGTGGACGAAGCCGTCCTGCTGTCCGACCGCATTGTCATGCTCACCAACGGCCCGGCCGCCACCATCGGCCAGATCCTGGCGGTCGGCCTGCCCCGTCCGCGCAACCGCGTCGCGCTGCTGGACGACCCCCGCTATGCCGCCTGCCGCAGCGCCGTGCTCGGCTTCCTGCATCAGCGCCACGCCCATTCCTCGCAACCGGCCAGCGGCAGCCATCGCGGACCCGGCGCCGAACAGACGCCCCTCCAACTTGTGAAAGCATCATGAAGAAAATGAAACTTGTCGTCGTCGGCAACGGCATGGCCGGCATCCGTACCCTGGAAGAACTGCTGAAGCTGGACAGCGGCCTGTACGACATCACGGTGTTCGGCGCCGAGCCGTATCCCAACTACAACCGCATTCTGCTGTCGCCCGTGCTGACGGGCGAGCAAACCATCCAGGACATCATCCTGAACGACCAAAGCTGGTACAAGGCCAATGGCATCACCCTGCACCTGAACAGCACGGTCACCCAGATCAATCGGGCGCGCAAGGAAGTCGTGACCGCCGACGGCATCGTGGCCCGCTACGACCGCCTGCTGCTGGCCACCGGCTCCAAGCCGTTCATCCTGCCGGTGCCCGGCGCCCAACTGGACGGCGTCATCACTTTTCGCGACATCCGCGACGTCAATCTGATGATAGAGGCGGCGGGGCGGCTCAAGCAGGCCGTGGTGATCGGCGGCGGCCTGCTGGGGCTGGAAGCCGCCAACGGCCTGGCCTCGCGCGGCATGCAAGTGTCGGTGGTGCATCTGGGCGCAACGCTGCTGGATCGCCAGCTCGACACCGCCGCCGCCGCGCTGCTGCAGTCCAGCCTGGAAGCGCGCGGCCTGCGTTTCCTGATGTCGCACCAGACCGAAGCGATCCTGGGCAATGATCAGGGGTCGGTACGCGGCATACGGTTCAAGGACGGCAGCGAACTGGCCACCGACCTGGTGGTCATGGCGGTGGGCATACGGCCCGACACCGACCTGGCCGAGGCCGCCGGCATCTATACCGATCGCGGCATCGTCGTGAACGACACGCTACAGACCTACGACCCCAGCATCTACGCCGTGGGCGAGTGCGTCAGCCATCGCGGCATGGCCTACGGCCTGGTCGCGCCCCTGTTCGAACAGGCCAAGGTCGCCGCCAACCATCTGGCCTTTCATGGCATTGGCCGCTATGCCGGCAGCACCACCTCCACCAAGCTGAAAGTCACCGGCATCGACGTCTTCTCCGCCGGCGAATTCGTTGGCGGCCCCGACACCGAAGCCATTACGCTGGCCGACCCGACAGGCGGCGTCTACAAGAAGCTGGTCATCCGCGAGGACAAGCTGATCGGCGCCTGCCTGTACGGCGACACCGTGGACGGCGCCTGGTATTTCCGCCTGATACGCGAAGGAAAATCCATCAGCGAACTGCGCGAACACCTGATGTTCGGCGAAGGCGCTATCGGCGACACAGGGCATGCCGGCGAACACAGTGTCGCGGGCATGCCCGACACCACGGAAATCTGCGGCTGCAACGGGGTGTGCAAAGGCACCATCGTCAAAGCCATACGCGAGCAGGGGCTGTTCACGGTCGACGAGGTGAAGAAACACACCAAGGCCGCCAGTTCCTGCGGATCGTGCACCGGGCTGGTGGAACAGCTGCTGATCAGTTGCATCGGCGGCGCCGCCGACATCAAGCCCAAATCCGAAAAAGCCATCTGCGCCTGCGCCGACTACACCCACGGCGAAATACGCAAGGCCATACGCGAACAGCACCTGACCAGCATTCCCCAGACCTTGCGCTTTCTGGAATGGCGCAGCACCGATGGATGCGCCACCTGCCGTCCCGCCTTGAACTACTACCTGATGTCCACTTGGCCGGGCGAAGCCAAAGACGACGCCCAGTCGCGGCTGATCAACGAACGCGCGCATGCCAACATCCAGAAGGATGGCACCTACTCTGTGGTGCCGCGCATGTGGGGCGGCGTGACCAACCCGTCCGAACTGCGCCGCATCGCCGATGTGGCCGACAAGTACCAGGTGCCCATGGTCAAGGTCACCGGCGGCCAGCGCATCGATCTGCTGGGCATCAGGAAGGAAGACCTGCCGGCCGTCTGGAAAGATCTGGATATGCCGTCGGGCCACGCCTACGGCAAGAGCCTGCGCACGGTCAAGACCTGCGTGGGCAAGGAATTCTGCCGCTTCGGCACGCAAGACTCCACCGGCATGGGCATCGCGCTGGAAAAAGACCTGGTCGGCATGTGGAGCCCGCACAAGGTCAAGCTGGCGGTATCGGGCTGCCCGCGCAACTGCGCCGAATCCGGGATCAAGGACATCGGCATCATCGCGGTGGATTCCGGCTGGGAGCTGTATGTGGGCGGCAACGGCGGCATCAAGACCGAAGTGGCCCAGTTCTTTGTCAAGCTCCAGACGCATGAAGAAGTGCTGGAATACACCGGCGCCTTTCTGCAGCTGTACCGCGAAGAAGCCTTTTATCTTGAGCGCACCTGCCACTATCTGGCGCGGGTCGGGCTGGAACACGCCAAGGCGCGCGTTGTGGACGACGCCGCCAACCGGGCCGAACTCTATGCGCGGCTCAAGTTCGCCATTTCCTTCGAGCAGGACCCCTGGGCCGAGCGCATTGCGCCGACGCCCGCCCGCCGTGAATTCGAAACCCTTACCGCCTGAACGCCCATGAATGCTTCCCTTTCCGCCCAACAATGGACCCCGGTCTGCCTTGTCGACGACATCCCCCGGCTGGGATCGCGCATCGTGCATCAGGCGGGCCGCGAGCCCATCGCCGTATTCCGCTCCTCGGACGATCACATCTTTGCCGTGATCGATCGCTGCCCGCACAAGGGCGGCCCGCTGTCGGCGGGACTGGTGCATGGCCACGCCGTCAGTTGCCCCCTGCATGGCTGGAATATCAACCTGGAAGACGGCCAGGCCCAGGCGCCCGACCAGGGCTGCGCCCACAAGATAGGCACGCGCGTCGACGCCGGACGGGTGTACCTGGACCTGCCGGATTAGGGCCAGCCCATGAGCACAACCCCCGCACAGGACGCCGGCGGCCCGGTTCGCGACACCGCGTCGATCTGCTGCTACTGCGGCACGGGCTGCGGCGTGCGGATACGCAGCCAGGGCCAGCAAGTGCTGGGTGTGTCCGGCGACGCGCAGCACCCCTCCAGCCACGGCCAGCTGTGCAGCAAGGGCCGCGAGCTGGCGGCCACCGTCCGCCACGACCACAGCCGCATCCTGCGGGCACAATGGCGTCCCGACAAAAACACGGCGCGCCACGACATCCCCCTGGCGGACGCCTGCGACATCGCCGCCGGCAAGCTGGCCGAAACCATCATCATGCATGGCCCCGACGCCGTGGGCTTTTATCTGTCGGGACAACTGCTCACCGAAGACTATGCCGTGTTCAACAAACTGGCGCGCGCGCTGGTCGGCACCAACAACATCGACACCAACTCGCGCCTGTGCATGTCCAGCGCGGTATCGGGCTACAAGCTGACGCTGGGCGCCGATGCGCCGCCCGCCTGCTACGACGATCTGGACCATGCCGGCGCCGTGATGATTGCCGGCGCCAACATGGCGTATGCGCATCCGGTCCTGTTCCGCCGCCTGGCGCAGGCCAAGGCGCGGCGGCCCGGCATGAAGGTCATCGTCGTGGATCCGCGCCGCAGCGACACCTGCGACATCGCCGACCTGCACCTGGCGATTGCGCCCGGCAGCGACGTGGCGCTGTTTCACGCCATGCTCAACGTCATGGTGTGGGAAGACCTGATCGACCGCGACTACATCGCGCGGCATACCCAGGACTTCGCCGCCTTGAAGCGGCGCATTCATGAGTTCACGCCACAGGCCGCGCAGGAAGTCTGCGGCGTGCCGGCCGCCGACATCATCCAGTGCGCCCGCTGGTTCGGCCAGGCCGATGCCGCGCTCTCGCTGTACACCATGGGCCTGAACCAATCCAGCAGCGGCACCGCGAAGAACGCCGCACTGATTCACCTGCACCTGGCCACCGGCCACATCGGCAAGCCGGGCGCCGGCCCGTTCTCGCTGACGGGCCAGCCCAATGCCATGGGCGGGCGCGAAGCCGGCGGCATGGCCACCCTGCTGCCCGGCCATCGCAGCCCGGACAATGCCGCGCACCGCGCCGAAGTGGCCCGGCTGTGGCAGGTCGACGCGCTGCCCGATACGCCTGGCCATACGGCCATCGACATGTTCGACGCGGTACTGAAGGGCGACATCAAAGTCTTGTGGATCGCAGCCACCAACCCGGCCCAGTCCCTGCCCGACCAGGCCCGGGTGCGCGCTGCCCTGCAAAAAGCCGAGCTGGTGATCGTACAGGAGGCCTTCGCCCATACCGAAACCCTGGCGTACGCCGATCTGGTCCTGCCGGCCGCGACCTGGCCCGAGAAAGACGGCACCGTCACCAACTCGGAACGGCGCATCAGCCGCGTGCGCGCCGCCATCGCCCCGCCCGGCGACGCGCAACCCGACTGGAAGATGGCCTGCACCGTTGCCCGCAAGCTGGCCCAGCACATCGCGCCAGGCAAAGCCGACCTGTTCGATTATCAGGACGAAGCCGCCATTTTTGCCGAGCATGCACGCAACACCGCCGGCCGCGACCTGGACTACAGCGCACTGGACTACGCCGCGCTGGACGCGCACGGCCCGCAGCAATGGCCTTATCTGCAGCCCACGCAGGCGCCCCGGCGCCTGTATGGGGACGGCCTGTTCCCCACGGACAACGGCCGGGCCCGATTCATCGATGTGGGCTACGCACCGGTGGCCGAGAACATTTCCGCCCACTACCCCTTGCGCCTGACGACCGGACGCATGCGCGACCAATGGCACACCATGAGCCGCAGCGGCCTGGCGCCCGCGCTCAGCCGCCACGTCGAAGAACCCTTTGTCTACCTGCACCCCGGCGACATGCAGCGCTACCGCATCGCCGACGATGCCCTGGTCAAGATCAAGACACGCCGCGGCCATGTGGTCCTGCCGGCCAAAAGCGACGACAGCCTGAAGCCGGGACACGCCTTCCTGCACATGCACTGGGGTAGTGCGTACATGGCGGGCCATGGCGTCAATGCGCTGGCCAACAGCGCGCGCGACCCGATCTCGCATCAGCCCGAACTCAAGCACAGCGCGGCGGGCATTGAAGTGCTCCAGTATGCCTGGCATGCCAGCGCATGGGCACAGGGCGATCCCACGCAATGGCGGCAGAAGCTCAGCCCCTGGCTCAAGCGCTTTCCCTATGCGGTGCTGGTGCCGTCGGCGCTGGGCGGGCAGAGCGTGCGGCTGCGCCTGGCCAGCCCCGAAGCCGCCACGCCCCAGACCCTGGCCATGCTGGCGGCCGACCTGGGCCTGGAAGCGGCCAACCTGGCCTATGACGATCCCGCGCGCGGCATCCTGCGCCGCGTCCTGCATCGCGACGGCGGCCTGGCCGCCTATCTGCTGGCGGGCGACACCCGCGCGGCCGATGCCCTGCTGCAATGGGCCGACACCGGCGACACGCCCGCCCATGTCAGCCAGCTGCTCATGGGACGCCAACCCGCCGTTGCGCGCGCGCGCATCGTGTGCACCTGTGCCAGCGTCTCCGACACCGATCTGCAAGCGGCCATCCAGGCCGGACAAGACCTGGAAGCGCTCAAGGCCTCGCTCAAGTGCGGCATGACCTGCGGCTCCTGCCTGCCGCAGATCAAGCGCATGATTGCACAACACGCCCCTTCGACGGAGCCACACGCATGAACACACCAACACCCGCGACCCGCCCCCGCGGCAAAGTCTGGCTCATCGGCGCCGGGCCGGGCGACGCCGAGCTGCTGACCTTGAAAGCGGCCCGCGTTCTGCAGTCGTGCTCCATCTGGCTGGTGGACGACCTGGTCGGGCAAGACATCCTTGCGCTGGCCGCCCCCTCCACCCGCCTGATCAAGGTAGGCAAACGCGGCGGATGCCGCTCTACGCCCCAGCCCTTCATTCTGAGGCTGATGGCGCGCTATGCGCGCAAAGGCCATGCCGTGGCCCGGCTCAAGGGCGGGGACCCTTTCATTTTCGGGCGCGGCGGAGAGGAAATGGCCTGGCTGGACCATCACGGCATCGATGCCGAAGCGCTCAGCGGCATCACCGCCGGACTGGCCGCGGGCGCCGCCCTGGGGCTGCCGCTGACCCATCGGGCCTGCGCGCGCGGCGTCACCCTGGTCACCGCCCATACCGCGGACGGCAGCCAGCCCAATTGGGGCGCGCTGGCCCAAAGCGGCCTGACCATTGTCTGCTATATGGGGATGAGCAACATACAGGCCTTGACCCATCAGTTGCTGACAGCCGGCTTTCGCGCCGATCTGCCGGTTGCCGTGGTCCAGCACGTTTCCTGTGCTGCGCAAAAGCACCTGATCGCCACGCTTGCCACCCTGGCGCGCGAGGTCAAGGCCAGCGGCCTGGGCAGCCCCTCGGTCATCGTGCTGGGCGAAGCGGCCGGCCTGGCCTGCCGCGCCACCCGCCACGCCGAGACAGCCATGCCTATGCCGCTGGCCATGTAAGGCCTTGCCCGCAGCGGCTTGCCTCTTTTGCCACAAATATCAGATTGACCAGGCTGGCGGGCTCGTGCATTATCGCCTCGAATCGCGGTCTTTGTTTCAAATCTTGGCAAGGAGGCTCTCTTGCATCGTTCACTTATGGCCGTCGTCCTTGCCGCCGCCATCGTTCTGCCGACCGCAAGCCAGGCCAAAACGCTGCGTTGGGCCAGCCGCGGCGACATCCTGACCATGGACCCGCATGCGCAGAATGAAGGGCTGACCAACACCATTTCCAGCTATGTCTATGAACCGCTGGTGGCCTACGACCAGCACTTCAAGATCGTGCCCGCCCTGGCCGTCAGTTGGGAACAGCCCGCGCCGACCATCTGGCGCTTCGCCCTGCGCGAAGGCGTCAAGTTCCACGACGGCACGCCCTTCACCGCCAACGATGTCGTGTTCTCGATCCAGCGGGCCCGCAGCCCCGCATCCCGGTTCAAGGTCTACGTCAACAGCATCGTCGAAGCCAGGCGCGTCGACGACCTGACGGTCGAGCTCGTCACCAGCAGCCCCAACCCCATCCTGCTGCGGCAGTTGACCAATGTGTTCATCATGAGCCGTGCCTGGGCCGAACAGCACGATGCGGTCGCGCCGCACGAGGCCTCCACGACGGGGACCGCCCTTGCCGCGCACCGTGCCAACGGCACAGGGCCCTACAAGCTGGAATCGCACGAAGCGGAAGGGAGCACGATTTTCACGGAGCATGCCAACTGGTGGAACAAACGCCAGAAAATCGGCAATGTCAGCAAGGTCGTCTACACGCCCATCAAGCAAGATACCGCGCGCACCATGGCGCTGCTGTCCGGCGCCATCGACTTCGTGCTGGACCCCGCCGCCCAGTACCTGGGCCGGCTGCGGCAACAGGCCAAAGTGGTCGAAAGCAACGAGTACCGCACCCTGTTCCTGGGCTTCGACCAGAAAAGCCCTGAACTGAAGTACGCCAACGTCAAAGGCAAGAATCCGTTTGCCGACCCGCGCGTGCGCGAAGCGCTCTATCGCGCCATCGACACCAACTCCATCAAGAAGTCCGTCATGCGCGGCGCGGCATCGCCCACCGGCACCATGATCGCACCGCAAGTCCATGGCTGGACCGAAAGCCTGAACCGGCGCGTGCCCCACGACCCCGATAAGGCCCGGGCCCTGCTGAAAGAAGCGGGCTACCCGAACACGCTCGAGTTCACACTGGACTGCCCCAACAACCGCTATATGAACGACGAAGCCATTTGCCAGGCCATCATCAATATGTGGTCCAAGGTCGGCGTCAAGGCAACGCTCAACGCCTTGCCCAGCAGCGCCTACTTTCCCAAGCTCCAGGCCTACGACACCAGCGCCTATCTGCTCGGCTGGGGGGTGCCGACTTTCGATGCCCTGTATACGCTGCAAAGCCTGATCCACAGTCCAGGCGAAGGCGCCGACGGCGCCTTCAACCTGAGCGGCTACGCCAATCCGGACGTCGACGCGCTGATCGATCAGATCAAAACCGAGCTCGATCCGGCCGTGCGCGACGAGGCCATCCACAAGGCGCTGACGCTGCATGCCAACGACTTCGGCCACATCCCCCTGCATAATCAAATCATTCCGTGGGCCATGCAGAAGCATGTCCATGTCGTCCATCGCGCCGACAATCGCCTGTCCGCCGAGTGGGTCGTGATCGATTAGACCGCAAGCGCAATAGGGATAAGCGCGGGTTCGCCGATTAAGATACCTACAATATGAACCTTCAAGAAGGCGGCCTGCAAACCGCCTGTCCATTCACAACGAACCCCGGGTTCGCTCCTTCTGAAGGAAACTCATGCAAATCGGAGTACTCAAACTCGCCGGCCTGGAAACCGAACAATGCGCCGCCACGCTGGCCGGGGCGCTCAAGGCCGTGAACGGCGTCAACGCCGTCGACGTGTCATTCAGCCACAGCAAGGCCACCGTCTCGTTCGATGAAGACCTGGTTTCCACCCAGCGCCTGCACGTCGCGGTGGAAGATGCGGGCTACCACATTGCAAAACCCGTGCATGGGGAAGACGGCGCGTGTTGCGGCGGCTGCGGCGGCTGATCAGGCGTCAGCCGACCGGCGTCAGGGCCTGGCCCGTCTTGAAGAAACCGCTCAGGTTATCGATGGCCAGGTCGGCCATCCGCAGCCGGGTTTCATTCGTGGCGCTGCCCATATGCGGCGCCAGCACCACATTGGAGAAACCGCGCAAAGGGCTGTCGCCCAGCGGTTCCTCATTGAACACATCCAGCGCGGCGCCGGCAATTACCTGGCCGGCCAACGCCGCGCACAGCTGCGCCTCGTCCACCACGCTGCCCCGGGCGACATTGACCAGCACACCCGACGGCCCCAACGCGCGCAACACCGCGGCATTGATCAGATGATGGGTCGCGGGCCCGCCCGGACAGCACACGATCAAGATATCGGTGTCGGCGGCCAGCTTTTCGACGTCATCGTAAAAATCCCATGTAAGGTCCTGCCGCGTCCGGCCGAAATAGGCAATCTCAACCCGGAACGGCAGCAGCCGCTGGGCAATTTCCCGGCCTATCCGGCCCAGGCCCACAATGCCGACTCTTTTGCCGGCCAGCGTCGTCGTCAACGGGAATGGCGCCGTCTGCCATGCGCCGCTCTTGACGAAGGCATCCGCAGCGGGAATATGCCGCAATAGCGACAGCAGCAGGCCAAGCGCCAGCTCGGCCACGGCTTCATTCAGCACATCGGGGGTGTTGGTCACCACGACCCCCTTCTTTTGCGCATACTCGACCGGAATGCCGTCGTAGCCGACGCCATTGGTCGCGATAATGCGCAGCCTGGGCAAACGGTCTATCAGCGCTTCGGCGATGCGGTAGTTCGAGCGGGTCACGATACCTTCTATCCGTTCGCACAAGGCCGGATCGCCGTCCAGGTCGCCGGGCTCGAACAGTTGAAAGGTCTGGTGCAGTTTCTGGTCTATGCGTTCTGGAAAAACACCCACTTTCAGTATCGGCGGGAACGGCAGGGGCATCGTCATGGCGTGTGGGCAGGTCAGCAATCAATAAGGTCGAAAAAAGTGAAACCGCAGCAGCGTGCGCATAGTATTGCACCGGCGGCTTTTACGTTAAAGTAGTTCACCCTTGATTCACAGCAAAGAATTTTTTACGTTAACCGAACCCGCCCAAGCCCATGGATACGAAATACATGCAAAGCTTCGTTGCCGTTGTCGAAGCCGGTTCATTTGCCGAAGCGGCGCGGCGGCTCGATCTGACCTCGGCCGCCATCGCGGCACGCATCAAGGCGCTCGAGAACGACCTGGGCGTCACCCTGGTCCAGCGTTCGGGCCGCTCCGTCAAGCCCACCGAAAGCGGCATCCGCATCCTTGAGGGGGCCAAGGCGGTCATGCGCGATATCCGCGATCTGCGGGCCATGGCCACGGGGGGCGACCAGTTGGGCGAGTTCAGAATAGGCTGTTTCATCTCGGCCCTGACCAGTGTGCTGCCGCCCTTGCTCAAGCGGGTCTACGCGCTGTATCCGGGCACGTCCATTTTTGTGACGCCGGGCGCATCGGTGGATCTTTGCAGCAAGGTCGCCAGCGGCGAGCTGGATGCCGCCATCGTCGTCGAGCCCCAGTTCGCCGTGCCCAAGAACTGTGACTGGCAGCCCCTGATGGAAGAGCCACTGGTGGTCATTGCGCACAGCAGCCTGAAGGATCAGTCCGCCCACCACTTGCTGGAAACGCAGCCCTTCATTCGGTACGACCGCAACATCCATGGCGGCCAGTTGGCCGAACGCTATCTGCGGGATCATCAACTGCATCCAAAGCAAAGGCTGGAAATCAACGGCATACAGCCCATTGCCGCCCTGGTCCACGAAGGCCTGGGGGTGTCGCTGATCCCCGACTGGTCGGCCATGTGGCAATCGCTGTCCATTGCGCGCATTCCCCTGCCTGGCCGGGCGCCGGTGCGGCGCAACGGCCTGATCTGGAACAGGCAGGGCCATCACGCAAAAATGGCCTCGCTGATCCACCACGAGGCCAAGGATATCTTTGTGGCGCCTGCGGAATAAGCCGTCAAGCGCGGGCGGCCGCGCACCGCGCCGCCCCGCATGGTGTTTATTTGGGCGCCCTGCCGTTCACACTAGGCGCGCGCAGGAAGTCGAAGTCCACCCCCTTGTCGGCCTGGGTCACGGTATCCAGAAACAGCTTCTTGTAGCCCCGCTCCGCGGTGGGCGGCACCACTGGCGCGGCCGCCTTGCGCCTGGCCAGCTCCTCGTCGGAAACCAGCAGGGCAATTTCGCGGCGCTTGACGCTCAGGCGGATGCGATCGCCATTCTGCACATACGCCAGGGGGCCGCCGATGGCCGATTCGGGCGTCACGTGCAGCACGATCGTGCCGAAAGCGGTGCCGCTCATGCGGCCATCGGAAATCCGGACGATGTCCTTGACCCCCTTGACCGCCAGCTTGCGGGGAATGGGGATGTAACCCGCCTCGGGCATGCCGGGCGCGCCTTTGGGGCCGATATTCTTCAGCACCAGGATATCGTCGGCCTGTACATCCAGATCGTCGCCGTCGATCCGGTCGGCCATGTCGGCCGCATTTTCGAAGACCACGGCACGGCCCTCGTGCTCCATCAAGACGGGGTCGGCCGAGGACTGCTTGATAATCGCCCCGCCCGGAGCCAGGTTGCCTTCCAGCACGGCGATGCCGCCTTGCGGATAAATGGGGTCGGCAGCCGTCTTGACCACATCCTGCGCAAACCCCGGCCCCGCGGCCTCGATCTCTTCGCCCAGCGTGCGGCCGGTCACGGTCAGCGCATTTAGATTCAGCAGGGGCTTGAGCTCGCGCAGCAACGTGGCCATGCCGCCTGCCTTGTGGAAGTCTTCCATATAGTGCTGGCCTGATGGCTTCAGATCCAGCAGCACCGGCGTTTCCTTGCCCATGCGATCCAGCGCCTTCAGGTCGATGTCGATGCCCAGCCGCCCGGCAATCGCCGTCAGGTGGACAATGCCATTGGTCGAACCGCCGATGGCCAGCAACACCCGCATGGCGTTTTCAATCGCGTCGGCCGTCAGCACCTTGTCGATGGTCAGGCCGGTCTGCGCCATCTTGACGGCCTGCGCGCCCGTCAGCTCCGCGATGCGCATGCGATCGGCGGTGACGGCCGGCGGCGTCGCGCCGCCCGGCACCGTCATGCCCAGGGCTTCCGCAATACACGCCATGGTGCTGGCCGTGCCCATGACCGAACAGGTGCCCACGCTGGCCACCAACTGATTATTGACGTCGGCGATTTCCTCGTCGGCGATTTCTTCCGCCCGATACTTGCCCCAATACCGGCGGCAGTCGGTACAGGCGCCCACCCGCACCGAGCGATGCGAACCGGTCAGCATGGAGCCGGTGATCAACTGGATGGCCGGAATGCCGGCCGAGGCCGCCCCCATCAGTTGCGCCGGCACGGTCTTGTCGCAGCCGCCGATCAGCACCACCGCATCCATGGGCGCCGCCCGGATCATTTCCTCGGTGTCCATGGACATGAGGTTGCGCAGGTACATGCTGGTCGGAAACGAAAAGCTTTCGTGGATGGAAATAGTGGGAAAGTCCATGGGCAAGCCGCCCGCCAGCATAATCCCCCGCTTGACCGCCTCGATCAGTTGCGGCGCGTTGCCATGGCAAGGGTTATAAGCGCTTCCTGTGTTGGCAATGCCGATGACGGGCCGGTCCAGCGCCGAATCGGTGTAGCCGGCGCCTTTGATGAAGGCCTTGCGCAAGAACAGGGAAAAACCATTATCGCCGTAGCTGGTCAAACCTTTACGCAGCCCGGAGGCGTTTTCGTCAGGCACTTGGGGATTGCTTTTGGACATATGCTGCAGTTCTCTTCAGGGTTAATTGACGGTGATCTTGCCGTCGTGAATCACTTTGGCCCACTGGTCGATTTCGGATTTCAGCCGTTTTTGCGACTCGGGCACCGACATCGGGCTGGCGTAGACGCCTTGCTCCAGCAATTGGGACCTGACCTCGTCCTTGCTCAGGGCTTTGACCAGCGCGGCATTCAGTTTATCGACAATTTCGGGCGCTGTGCCGGTGGGCGCCATGACGCCGAACAGCGAGCTGACGTTGAATCCGGTCAAGCCTTGCTCCTGGGCGGTGGGCACGTCGGGCAGCATCGAGATGCGCTCCGGCGTCAGCACGGCCAGGGGACGCAACTGACCGCTTTTGATAAAGGCAATCGCCGCCGGTACGGTTTCCGTCATGGTCTCGACCTGGCCACCCACCAGATCCGTCATGGCTGGGCCGCTGCCGCGATAGGCCACATGCACGATATTGACACCGGCGATTTGCTTGAACAGCTCCATGGCCATGCGCTGGGGCGCGCCCGCGCCGGACGATGCGAAATTCAGCTTGCCGGGATTTTCCTTGGCGTAAGACACCAGCTCGTTCAAGGAGTTGATGGGCAGCTTGGGATTGACCACCGCGACCAGGGGCACCGAACCGGCAATGCCGACGGGCGTCAGGTCTTTTTCCAGATCGTACTGCAGCTTGCCCTTTTCCAGCGTTGCCATCACCGAGTGCGACGTCAAAGCGCCCATCAGCAAGGTATAGCCATCGGGCTTGGCGCGCGCCACTTCGCCCGCGCCGATATTGCCGCCGGCGCCGCCGCGGTTTTCAATCACCACTTGCTGGCCGATCTCATCGCTCAGGTTCTTGCCGACGATGCGGCCGATGACATCGGTTGCGCCGCCGGGCGGGTAAGGAATGATCAGGCGTATGGGCTTGTCGGGATAGGATTCCGCGGCATGGGCCATCCCTGCCAGCGGCGCGGCCGCGACCAGCGCACAGATCGAAAGGCTGCTCGCCAGCCGCCCGGGGGTCAGTTGAATCAGTTTACTTAACATGCTTGTCCCTTTTAATATGAATTATCTATATTGGTTCGTCGCTGCATCCGCATCATCCCAAAGTTCGCCGCGCAGTAAACCAAAAAACTTTTTTTTCAATCACTAAAATTTGCACCCATCCATCGAGCCCCCGACATGACGCCAGACAACCGATTGACCCGCTGCGCCTGGTGTTCCAGCGACCCCGTCTACATGGCCTATCACGACACTGAGTGGGGCGTACCGTCGCACGACCCGCGCCATCTGTTCGAAATGCTGCTGCTGGAAGGCTTTCAGGCCGGGCTGTCGTGGATCACCGTGCTCAAGAAGCGCCCGCGCTACCGCCAGGTCATGTTCGGCTTCGACCCGGAACGGCTCGCCGGCATGAGCGACGGCTACATCCAGGAACTGATGCAAGACCCCGGCATCATCCGCAACCGCCTGAAGCTGAACGCCGCGCGCCAGAACGCCCAGGCCTGGCTCAGGCAAAGCGACCCGGTGGCCCTGATCTGGTCCTTTGTGGACGGCCAACCCAAGATCAACCATTACGCGCGTATGCAGGACGTCCCCACGATCACACCCGAGGCCCAGACCATGAGCCGCACGCTGAAGAAAGCCGGCTTCAATTTCGTCGGGCCCACCATCTGCCAGTCCTACCTGCAGGCCATCGGCTGCCTGATGGATCACACGACCGATTGCCATCGGCACGCGGCGCTGGCGCGGCCCAGCGGCAATAAATAAGCCACGCGGCGCCCCTGGAACGAGGCGCCGCGTGGCCGGCACTGCCTTGGAGGACGCGGTAAAACCGCAATCCCCGCGGCTTACACCAAGGTCAGCGTCACATCAATATTGCCGCGCGTGGCGTTCGAATAAGGGCAAACCACGTGCGCCTTGTCCACCAGCGCCTGCACCTGGTCGCGCGGCAGGCCGGGCACCGCGATCTTCAGCTCTACTTCAATCCCGAAACCGCTGGGAATGGGCCCGATGCCCACATTGCCCTGGATATTCGTTTCGGCGGGCAGAGCGACCTTTTCACGCGAAGCCACCAGCTTCAGCGCACCCAGAAAGCACGCCGAATAGCCTGCGGCAAACAGCTGCTCGGGGTTGGTCCCCTGCCCCCCAGCGCCGCCGAGTTCGGCCGGGGTCGCCAGCTTGACATCCAGCGCCCCGTCGGACGACACCGCACGGCCGTCACGGCCGCCATTTGCCGTTGCCTGGGCACGGTAAAGCACTTTTTCTATAGACATGGTCAATCTCCTGATAAATAAAAAAAACAGACATCAAACGGAATCAGCGGCGCTGCTTCAGCCGGCCCGCTGGCGCCGGCAATTAATATACGCGATTAAATAGTACGCTATTTATTTTATAAAACCTTTCATACCCCTATCCCGGCCAGGGTTACTTATCCATGCTTAAGCAGGCGTTTGCGCAACTTTTCCAGGGCTTTCTTGGTAGAGGCCAACTCGTCCGGCGAGCACTGCACCGCACAAACCACCCCTTCCGGAACGGACTCGGCCCGGGCCCGTACATGCCGGCCTTCGGTGGTCAAGGACACAATCACCTGGCGTTCGTCCGACACCGCGCGCTTGCGCTGCAACAGGCCGGCGGTTTCAAGCCGCTTGAGCAAAGGCGTCAGCGTGGCCGAGTCCAGAAACAGCCGCTCGCCGATCTCGGACACCGTCAACTCGTCACGCTCCCAAAGCACCATCATGACCAGGTACTGAGGGTAGGTCAGCCCCAATTCGCGCAGCAGTCCACGATACACCTTGTTCATGGCCAGGCTGGTGGAATACAGGGCGAAGCAGAGCTGGTCGTCCAGCAACAAACCGGGATGGCCGATGGGTTGTGCCAATGCTTTCTTTGATTTCATATGTGTATTATTAAATAGAGCACTATTTAAATGCAAGCTATTTTTTGTGCGGGCGGCCGGCGTAGTCCTTGCGGCTTATAGCCATAGCCGGGGGGCCTGGGTCTTGCTCGGCCAGCTCGTTGCCGGACTGCGCAACGGGGCAGCCCTGAGGCGCGATCTATTCAGGCATCACATAGCCCAGGCTGCGGCTTAGGCGGGCCGCATGCTCTATCAGCGCAGCCCCCAGTGTCTTTTCCTGCTTGGGATCAAAACGGGTTTGCGGAACGGTTATGCACACCGAACCAACGACCTTGCGATTGGCGCCGAAAACGGGGGCGCCCAAGCCGACCGACCCCGCTACCCGCTGTCCAGGGGTATAGGCGTAGCCGCGTTTTCTGGTCAGCGCCAAATCAGCATGCGTGCGTTCGTCTATCGGGTCCCCGCTGACTTGAGAAGGCCCCGAGCTTGCCAAAATGTCGTCGATCTCGGCCTGCGGCAAGAAGGCCAGGATGCTGCGGGCCGACGCCCCCCACGCCAATGGCAGAGGTGTGTTTTCACGGATGTCGTAACGCAGCAAGTGCGTCCCGTGGATGACCTTTGAAATGGTGTAGCGCTGCTGTTGCTCAAGATACAGGCACAGAAGGCTGGTTTCATTGAATTGATCGACCAGTGACTGCAACACGGGCACAGCCAGGTCCACCAGTTGCGATGAGCTCACCACCAAAGATGAAATACGGACAAATTCGGCGGCACAGAAATAGGTCTTGGTGACCGGATTGCGTCCCACCAGCCCTTCTTTGATAAGCAGCGCAAGCAGCCGGTGGATGGTGGACGGCGCCAACCCCAGCTTTTCCGACAGCACGGTCAGCGTCAGGTCGTTGTGGCTTTCCGCCATCAAGCGCAGGAGCGCAATGACCCGCGCCACGGTGCCCAGAGATTCCGCCGTCTTCTCTTGATTCATAGACTGATAAACATCCAGATAAAGGTTAAAATCATACCATTGAGCAGAATCAATTACCACTAAACGGAAATACTATCGCCTAGTCATCATCGCATACTCCGGCACGGCGCCCGGAAAACGATACTGGCCCGGGTAAATAAAGGAGCAACATGGATAGCACGGTTGGTTTTATCGGTTTGGGGCATATGGGGGGCGCCATTGCCGAACAATACTTGAAAGCCGGCCACAAGACGGTTGTTTTCGACTTGTCTGAAAAGCTCATGGCCAAATTGGCAGCACAGGGCGCACAAGCCGCAGGGTCGGCGCGCCAACTGGCCGACAGCGTTGACATCATCGTTGCCTGCCTGCCCTCTCCCGCTGCCAGCCATGCCGTTGCGCTCGGCGAGCAGGGCATATGCCATGGCCGGAAAGTCAAATTTTATATAGAAACCTCTACGATCGGCGTGATGGCCTGCAAGAACATCGCCGCAGGGCTCGCCCAGTACCAGATCCAGATGATCGACGCCCCCGTCAGCGGCGGCCCGCGGGCGGCAGCCCAGGGCAAGCTCACCTCTATGGTTGCAGCCCCGGCAGCCGCATGGGACCAGGCCAGTCCCGTCATCAATGCCTATAGCGGCAAGACCTTTTTAGTAGGCAAAGAGCCCGGCCTTGCCCAGGCCTGCAAGCTGGTCAACAATGCCCTGTCGCTCTCGACGCTGGCGCTTGCTTGCGAAACCGCCGTGTTCGGTGTTGCCGCCGGCCTGGACGCCCACACGATGATCGAGGTCATCAATGCCAGCTCGGGCCGCAGCGCCGCGACCCAGGACAAATTTCCCGCCTCAATATTGAATCGCCATTTTGACTACGGCGCGTCTGTGCGCACCGCCGCCAAGGACCTGGCGCTGTTCGTGCAAGAGGCCCAGGCCCTGGGCATGGACGTCTCGGGCACCAGCCGCCTGGCCGACATCTGGAAGAACGCCGAAGCGGCGGGTGATCCAGAGCGTGATTTCACCACGCTCATTCAGCATTACGAAACGGCGCCCGACGTCATCGTCGGCCGCCCGGCTTGAGGCCTCCCCAGTCAAAGGGAGGCCGTGTTCCAGGCCGCGTGTCCGCTTAACCCCGCTCCGGCGCGTTGCTGAACACGACGGTCTTGCTGTCGACGAGGCGCGCAATACGGTCGCCATCCATATCCAGCCAGGCGCCCAGCACGCCCCGCGCATCCGCGCCCAGCGCGGGCGGGTAGCGTCCAGGCAATTCAGGCGCATCGATGAACTTGATGGGGTTGCCCACCACATCGATTGTCGTGCCATTGTGCTTGCTCAACGGCATGATCATGCCGCGCCCGCTGTGCCGGGCATCGTCCAGCGCCTCGGGCACTGTTTTGATCAAGGCCACCGGCACGCCATTTTCCGCCAGCGGCTCCACCCACTGCGCAGCCGGCCGCGCCAGGAAGGCGGCCTCCAGCAACGCCCACAGGGCCTCGCGGTTTTCCAGCCGCTTATCGCCGCTGGCGAACCTTGGGTCATCTTTCAACTCGCCCAAGCCCAGGGTATCGCACAAACCATGCCACATGCGCTCTGTATTGGCGGTAATGACCAGTTCACGCCCGTCGCCCCCCACAAAGGAACGATAGGTGGGAATGGAGTCATGCCGGGCCGCCTGCCGCTGCGGGGTGATCCCGGCAATCAAGGCATAGGTACTTTGATACGAGAGCATCGCCAACTGGCAATCCAGCATGGAAACATCAATATGGCATCCTGGCTCGCCACGTCCGCGCGCCGCCAATGCGGCATTGATGGCAATGGCGGCATACATGCCCGCCACCATGTCTCCGGCGGGAATGCCCAGCCTGACTGCCGGGCGCCCCGGCTCGCCCGTCAGGCTCATGACCCCCGCCAAGGCTTGCACGATCATGTCATAGGCCGGCCTGTCGCTCAGCGGGCCATCCTGGCCGAACCCGCTTATCGACGCCCAGATCAAGCCCGGCGACGCCGCCCGAAGCGCCTCGACGTCCAGACCGATGCGCGCCGCGACGCCGGGGCGATAGTTCTCGACCACCACATCCGACTTGCCGATCAAGTCTTTGGCCAAGGCCAGGCCCTCGGGCGATTTCATATTGATGGCGATACTTTTCTTGTCCCGGTTGATGCCCAGGAAATAAGCGCTTTCGCCTTCGACAAAATAAGGGGGGATATGCCGGCTTGAATCACCCCCGGGCGCCTCGAGCTTGACGACTTCAGCCCCCAGGTCGGCCAGTATCTGCGTGCAGAACGGCCCCGAAAGAAACGTCGTCAAGTCAAGAATGCGATACCCCTTCAGGGGCTTGCTGCTTACAACCGTCATTTTGTTGCGACCCCTACGCAGTCTCGTAAAGATGAATGGTGCAGGCGCCATGATCCAGGCCGGCAATGCCGCCGCCGGTAACGTGGCTCAGACCGCGCTTCGCGCCATCTACCTGGCGTTGGCCCGCCTGGCCCGTCAGTTGCCAATAGATCTCCACCGCCTGTGCCACACCGCTGGCTCCGACCGGGTGGCCTTTCGATAACAGGCCGCCGCTGGGATTGACCACGACGTCCCCGCCATAGGTGGTTTTCCCCTGCCGCAAATAGTTGGCCGACTCTCCGGGCGGACACAGGCCCAGCGCCTCGTAGTACACCAGCTCGGCAATGGAGAACGCATCATGCAGCTCGATGACGTCCAGGTCTTTTGGGCCAAAGCCGGCGGCTTCATAGGCGTCCGATGCCGAGTCATAGCTGATCTCGGGACGCAGCATGTCGCGAAAGCCCGCCGTGACCTGGCCGGAATGCAGAACAGACGCAGCAATGCGCACGGCGGGCTTGCCCAGCTTGCGCCGGCCCGCTTCGGAAACCAGAATGACGCAGGCCGCGCCATCGCCCGTGGGGCAGCATTGCATCAAGGTCAGGGGGTCGGAGATGGGCCGCGACTGCAGTACTTGCTCAACGGTCACCTCGCTGCGGAACTGCGCATAAGGGTTCCGCACACCATGCCGGCGCGCCTTGACGCTGACTTGCGCCAGGTCTTCCACCGTGGCGTCCCGCTCGTGCAGGTAGCGTCTTGCACGCATCGCATACACCGCGGGCATGACGATGCCTTGCCTGACCTCGGGGTCTTCGACGACCAAGGGCAGCGTTCCCCCGCCAAACTGGGTCAGCTTGTCCACGCCGATCACCAGGACAATATCGTGCCTGCCCGCGGCAATGTCCTTCCAGGCCAGATGCAAAGCGGTTGCACCGCCCGAACAAGCATTGTCCACATTGGTCACGGGAATAGACCCGATGCCCAGCTCTTTGACAATGCGCTGGCCTGTCAGCATGCCGCCGAAGGCATGGCCGCATACCGCGGCATCCACCTGCCCGGGCGCCACACCCGCGGACTTGAGCGCATTCAGGACGGCGGGCACCGCCAGGCCGGAATAACTGCTGTCGCGATGCTTGCCCATGGGTATCATCGCCGCACCCACAATATATGCTTGACTCATTTCATACTCCAGTCTGTTTTCCAACGGGCACCACAAACCAATCATCGCCCTCGGCGCGCACTTGAACCGGCTGATCGCAGGCCAGCGGCACGCCATCGGGCGCTTTCACGTGCGCCAGGACGCGCACCCCGTTGGGAAAATCCACGTAACCCAGCGTGTACGGCACGGCACGGGTAGCGGAAACATGTATGGCGCTGTAGGAATACAGGATTCCGTCGGGGCCGAACAGAAATGGCTCCATGTCCCGCGCGCCGGTTTCCAGGCACACTTCGCGCACCGGAAAAGCCATGCTGCCCGATGAGCGGCTGCGGCTGCCGCGCAGCAGCACAGCGCCGTCGCGTACCACGAATGGCGGTTCCGCACCCTCTTTCAGGTCCTCAAACGGCAACGCATCGGCGGCAAAGCCGGCGCCCGATGTCGCCGCATCCAATACAAGGTCTTTCATTTATTCATGCTCCTGATTAATCCGTATAAATTGCCGGGGCTACGCCACACAGTGGTCCAGCAGGCCATGCACGTTGGGTAAATGTTCCACCTGCTGTATCTGGGCCAACAGCGCCGCGCAGCGGGATGCGCCCAATACCGGCTCGGCCAGGCGCTGAAACTTGGCGGTCAGGCGGTGCTCCTGGCCGGCCAGGTCGCTACTGGCCACGCCTGCGTCATGAACGCAGGAATAGCGCTCTGCCCGTTTGGTCTGGACATGCACTTCGGCCTGCATGGACGGCCAGCCATCGACCAGCTCGACCACCACCTTGTCGCGCAAGGCGACCGCATCGTCCGCGTTGACGGCTTCGTCCGTATAGGATTCGATTTTTCCTGTATCGACGCCCAGCAGGGCAAATGCCACGTTCAGGCGCAAGCTGAACTTTCCCTGCATCCCGGTCGATGGGCTCTGGATATTGCATATCGAGTCGGAAGACCGATCCGCGCGGACCCATACCGCCTCGACGTCTTCGGCCCCTAAGCCATGCCGGGCCTTGATCTGCCGCACGCATTCAATGGCCGCATGGGTGCCATAGCACGAGGCGTCATACTTGAACAGCGTGTTCCGGATATGGAAGTAGTCAGGCTCGTGCTCCAGCGCCTGATCAACATTGAAATCAGCGCTGTGCGTCGACGCAAAGCCCATGGCGCATTCCAGGATGTCCGGGCGGCTGTCCACCCCCCTGGCCACCCATAAGGCCGCTTCCACGCCGCGCCGCGCCGCCAGGCCGGCATGCAGCGGCTTGACCATGGTGCCGAACATGGCTTTCAAGCCGGCTGCCTGCGTTCCTGCAATACCCAGGGCCGCGGCCGTTTGTGCCGCATCGAACTTGAGCAAATGGGCGCAGGCCGCTGCGGCGCCCAATCCAGAAACCGTTCCGGTGGCATGAAAGCCGCGCTCCAGATGATCCGGGCATACCAGCTTGCCGATGCGGCAAGCGGTCTCATATCCGGCAACAAACGCCGCGACCACATCGGCGCCGGCGCTGCCTTTTTGTTCGGCCAATGCCAGCACAGCGGGAAAAATCACCGCCGTCGGGTGGCCCGAGATCGCCAGGTTGACGTCGTCGAAATCCAGCGCGTGAGCCGTCATGCCGTTCACCAGCGCGGCGTGGGCAGCGGGATACCTGCTCGCATGCCCTACAATGCGCGCGTTTCCGCCTGACGGCACATCGGTATCGTTGGCCAATGCGCTATGTACGGGGTCGTCCAACGCAGCAAGAGTCACACTGAACCAATCCAGTATGCACTGCCTGGCCAGCGTGCGCACATCGGCCGGCAGCGTATCCGTCCGGTACGACAGCGCGCGCCGGCTCAGCGCCATGGTCACCGCTTCACGATTGGGCATCTTCGTGCTCCAGCCGCGCCGCTGTCCTGCGCATTTCATTGGTGGTCACCATCAGCCCTTCGTCAAAGCCCAGGCCTGGACGTGTGAACATGCGCCAGACATTCATGGCCATGCCGACATGCACCGACGCTCGCACAGAGATATCGGTTTCGTTGCAGCTGCCGCCCAGATACGGCAGTACGCCGTGCTCATGGCAAATGCGTATCGAATCGATGGTGTTGGTCAAAGAACCATTGTCGGGCGTCTTGATCTGGAACACATGGGCGGCGCGCGCCTGGGCGAAGCGCTTGGCTTCGCCCGGCGCGTTGACCCATTCGTCAGCGACCAGCCGGCAGCTCATCCCTCGCCGCTCAAGCTCCTCATAGAGCTGCGCCATGCGCTCCATCGCTTCAGGCGCGGTGTCGGCATAGAGCGGATCTTCGAAATAGACCTGCCGGCCTGCGGCTCGCGACACCACGTCGGACAGATAATTGCAGATTGCGTCCACATTGTTGTCCAGCATCCGGCCAAGCGACGAGTGAAAGTCGAAATGCAAATCGGGCGTATACCCCTGCCCGCCGATTTCATCGATGCGCGCATTGATCCACGATACATACTCGGGCAGGCGCTCGCATTGCTCCCGCGTCTGGATGGCATATTGCGGGAACATGGATATCTGCCGCGCAATGGCCTTGTCCACATTGTCTTTCCAGTTGCCGCCGCAAGATCCCGCCAGGCCTGGCAAGGAATAATGCTGGACACCGTACTCCCGCATGAGCACGCGGGCCATCGTCGTGCGCGCCGACAAAGCCGCCGCCGACAACAAGGCTTGAGACATGCCGAAAGCGATCGGCCGCAAAAGTATGTCTTGATGCGGTTCGCTATCAAGCAGTGCGGCCGCAGCCCTGAAGCCCTCGAAGCGGCGCCCCTCGAACAAGGCGCGCAGGACCTCTTGCGTCTTCCCCAAATCTTGCGCAAGCACAGGGGCGGGCCTGCCGCCATAGCCCAGATTCAGGACCGTCACGCAATCCCCGTACGCGTACTGGCCGTCCGCCAGCTCCAGCATGATGCAATAGGCCACGCTGGGCTCGCGGATGGCATTGAACCCGGGCGAGCGCGCCGGCCCCTTGAAGAAAAAACCATCGGCCGGCGCGCCCAACTGAATCGCGGGCTGATCGTTCACCCAGAAACCGCCAATGCCTTCGACCAAGGCAAGGCGTTTTATCTCTAATTCCGACACGGTATCTCCTGTTTCTTTGGTTTGGCGCGCATAGTCAACAACCCGTGAATTCGGGCTTGCGCTTTTCGCGGAAGGCCGCCTGGCCTTCAACATAATCGCGGCTTGCAAAGCACCGCTTCAACGCGGCTTCGCAGGCTTCGTAGTCATAGGGCCCGGGGCTTGCCGATTGATCAATCGCAATTTTGCTGGCTTGCTGCGTCAATGGCGCCATGGCGCAAATCGACGCGGCTATTTCCGTGAACGCATCATCGTTGCAAACACGATTGATCAGTCCCATGTCCACCGCTTGGCGCGCACTGTAGCGGTCGGCGGTCAGCATGATTTCCTTGGCGTGCGCCGGCCCCACCAGACTGGCCAGGCGCTGCAGCCACAGGTGCTGGTAGGCAAGGCCAAGCTTGCCGGCAGGGATGGCAAAGAATGCATCCTCGGTCGCATAGCGCAGGTCGCAGTGGATGGCCAGTGCCAAACCGGCGCCTATGCAGTAGCCGTGGATCCGGGCCACCAGCGGCTTGCGAAACGCCCGCAGGCTGTCGATGGCGCCCGAGACCGTCGCGTTATAGCGCGCGACGCCTTCCGGCGTACTGCGCAGCGCGCCGAATTGCGAGATATCCGAACCCGCGGCAAAAGCGTCCCGTCCTGCGCCCCTGATCACGGCTAACCGGCAGCCTGGATCCTGATCAAGGCGCTGGAGCAAGCCCGGAATGCTTTCCCACATATCGAATGTCAAGGCATTGTGCTTGCGCGCATGATCGATATACAGGCAGGCAACCGGCCCGTCCTGTTCCAGGCGTATTTGGGGGTTTGATTGGTCGTCCATATGCGCCTACCGGTTGAAACCCATCGTGCTGGGGAACCACAGTGCCAGGTCGGGCCAGGCCATGACCAGCGCCAATGCCAGCATCATCAAGGCAATGAACGGCCAGACGCCCCGTATGACCACCCCCAGCCGCGCTTTGGTAATGCCCTGCACCACAAACAGGTTCATGCCGACAGGCGGGGTGATCAACGACACTTCCATCAGGATCACCAGCAAGATAGCGAACCACACACCATCAAAGCCCAGCGTGGTGACCAGGGGATACACAATCGGCAAAGTGATCAGAAGGATGGACACGACTTCAAGGAACATGCCCAGTATCAGGTAGATCACCACCAGCACCGCCATCACCGTCCAGCGCGAGATTTCCATTTCCTGGACAAAATCGAGCAGATTCTGCGGCAGCTGCAGTACGGTTGTAATCATGCCAAGCAGGATCGCCCCGACGATGATCATCATGATCATGCCGCTGCTGAGGATGCCCTCGGCCATGACGGCCTGCAGGTCGCGCAGGCGTATCGTTTTGCGCAGCAGGCCCACGACCAGCCCATACAGCACCGCCACCGCCGCGGCTTCCGTGGGCGTGAAGATGCCGGTGTAGATGCCCACCAGGATGATCACCGGAGCCAGCACACCCCAGATGGCTTCCTTGGTCGCGGCAACGCGCTCCGTCATGCTGGCTGCGGGGGTTGTGCTTTTCTCGCTCGCAAGCACCACATACACCGCGAACAAGGTCAGCAGCAGGACACCGGGCACCACACCCGCCATGAACAGCGCGCCCGTCGATTCGTCCGTCATGCCGCTGTATAGAATCAAAGGGGTGCTGGGTGGTATCAGGATGCCCAGCGTGCCGCCGGCGGCCACAATGCCATAGGCAAAGTGCGGCTTGTAGCCCCGCTTGAGCATTTCAGGGATGGCAAGTATGCCTATCGCCGCCGCGGTCGCGATACTGGACCCGGATATTGCTGCGAATACCCCGCAAGCCAATACCGTGGCCACGCCGAATCCGCCCCGGATGTGGCCTATCCAGGCCGCGGCGAAGTTGAACAGTTCGGGGCCGATGCGCCCGGCGAGCAGGATCTGCCCCGCAAGCACATACAGGGGCACCGCAAGCAAGGTATTGCTGTGCGTTGCCTTATAGCCAATCTGCGCGAGCTGCGGATAGCCGTCGGCGCCGAACACATAGAAAATACCGATGGTTCCCGCCACGCCCAGGCAGGTGAAAACCGGCACCCCCGCCACCAGCAGGCTGATCAGGAACAGGAAAAGGCCCAGGCCCGGCCAGTCATTGGCCAACAGATAGATACCCGCGCCAGCCCCAGCCAGCACCAGCGCAAGAAAGGCGGCCGGGCTGCGCAGGAAAAGACCCGTTTTGCGCTCGGGTCCCGGCAGCGACGGCCATTCCGCCACCGTCCGGCACAGTTCCCGGATGATTTGCAGGATGAAAATGAACAGCCCCAGCACCATGCCCGCCAGCACCATATAGGCCGGCGTCCGGATGATCGTCGGCTCAAGCTCCCCGGTAGCAAAGGTATGCGCCATGTCCTGGTAGGAATACACCAGCATGAACCCGATGAAGCCCAGCATCAACAGCAAGGAAAGCAGCTCGGACGCGGCCTTCACCCGCGGCGCGGCCAAGGCGATCATCAGGTCCACCGCCAAATGCTTTTTTTCCTTCAGGACGAATCCCGCTGCAATAAAGCTGAACCACACCAGCGAGTACGTGGATATGTCATATACCCATACCGACGGTTGGGAGAACAAGGCGCGGGAAAGGATTTCATAGCCTATAAAGACCGAAACCGCCACCATGATCCAACCCGCAAAGGAGCCGGCGGCGGTTGATGCTCGATCTATCAGGCTGCCCAGACTGGCTGTTGTCGGCCTGCTTATTGTTGTCATGATCTGAATTGTCTCTGTTCGTTGCCGGGACAGCCTGCTTTATTCGCCACGCAGTGCGTTGGCCTTTTCCAGGATTTCGTTAGCCTGCGCTTCGCCCACGTGCTCGCGATATTTCTTTTCAAGCGCGGGCCACACGACCTGCTTGATCCGGTCGAATTCCGCGGGTTCGATCTGCTCGTCGATTTCAAGACCGTTTTCACCCAGTTTCACGATCGCGTCGGCGCTGGCTTTCTGGAACGCATCGCGCGTGAACGTCTCGACCTTATCCGCGGCTTGTTCCACCGCCTTTTGCTGATCCGGCGTCAGCTTATTCCAGGTATCAAGATTGATCAGGATGGCGTATGACAGCACCGGCTGGATGAAGCTCGGCTGCGTGATCAAGTACTTGCCCACTTCATAGAATTTGCGGGACAAGTGGCTGGTGGGGCCAGACATCGTGCCGTCTATGGTGCCTTTCGACATGGCGTCGTAGGCTTCACTGGAGCTCATGACAACGGGCGAACTTCCCACCGCCTGCAGGAACGACGCCGCGTATTCGCCGTAGCCGCGCAGCTTGGTGCCTTTGAAGTCTTCAAGCTTTTGAATCTCTTTTTTGCTGATCAATGCTTCAGCGTCGTAATCCGCCCAACCCAGCAGCTTGACGTTGCCCTTCTCGGCCAGGTCCTTGGCAATGATGGGCGACACGAACTTGCGTATCGCATAGTAGTGCTCAAGATCTTTGTAGTAGGTGGGCATGTACAGAATACCGGCCGAAGGCACCAGGCCTGCCCACATATCCAGTTGCACGACGCCCATGTTCACCGCACCGGTCGGGATCACCTTGACCGCATCGCGGTCGTTGTACAGCTGACCGGCGGGGAAGGTGTCGACTTTCAGTTTCTTGTCGGTGGTTTTTTCCACTTCCTTTTTGAAAACACGCAGCGCTTCCGTCATGTGATGGCCCAGCGGCAGCGTGCCGATGATGCGGATTTTGTCGACCGACTGGGACCAGGCGGCGCCCGACATGAATGAGCACGCCATCAAGGCCACAAGATATCGCTTCAGGGGGGAGGTATTCATCATAGTGTCTCGTTAAAGTTGGTTTTGTGTCGGACAGAACGGCTCTGTTGCTGTCCCCTTGCTGAGCGATCTGACGCCGCCTTTTATTCCGCTGAATGGAAGTTAATTCCGTTTAATGGATAGTCTATAAGGTATTTGCTACCATTGCAATAGGGAAAACACGGCGTCCAGCCCACATCGCCATCAGGCATAAAAAGGAAAATCATGAAAGCAGCTTGGTACGAACGCAGCGGTAAAGCATCCGAAGTCCTGCAGGTAGGCACACAGGCCAAACCGGCGCCCCAGCCGGGCGAAGTGCTGGTGCGCATCCATGCAAGCGGGGTCAACCCCTCTGACACCAAGGCGCGCAATGGACTGCGGTCGCGGAATGCGGGATACGCCAAAGTCATTCCCCATCAAGACGGCGCGGGCGTTATCGAAGCGGTCGGCAAGGGCGTTGACCCAGGACGGGTGGGGGAGCGCGTATGGATCTATGAGGCGCAACTTGGCCGCCCATTTGGCTGCGCGGCGCAGTACACGGCCGTGCCGGACGCCAACGCGGTGCCATTGCCCGAGCACACCAGCTACGAAGAAGGCGCCTGCCTGGGCGTCCCTGCCCTGACGGCGCATTACTGCGTCACCGCCGACGGCCCCATTCAAGGCAAAACGGTTCTCGTTCACGGGGGCGCCGGCGCTGTCGGCTTTTACGCCATCCAGTTCGCCAAGCTTGCGCAAGCCACGGTGATCAGCACCATCAGCACGCCTGAACAAGCGCAAATCGCCAAGCGGGCCGGCGCAGACCATATTATTTTTCGCAAGAGCGAAAACATCAAAGATCGTATCGCCGACATCACCCAGGCTGAAGCAGGCCGAGGCATCGACCGCATCATTGATGTCGCGTTCGGCGCGAACCTGCAAACCAATATCGCTGTCCTGAAGCAGAACGGCGTCATTGCCACCTACGCCTCCGATCAGGCCGCGACGCCGCAGATTCCTTTTCACGACCTGCTGGCGCTGAACGCCACCATCCGTTACGTGCTCGTATACCGCATGAGCCGGGCCGACCACCAACGATCCATTCAAGCCGTCACCGAAGCCCTGCGGGCGCAGCAACTGACGCACCACATTGCCGCCAGGTTCAGCCTGGACCAGATTGTCCAGGCTCACGAAACTGTCGAAGCCGGCTCGCCCGGCGGCAAAGTCATGCTGGTGATCGACCCATAAAAAGGTCAATCGCCCCTTACGGCTACGGCATCGCTTGCTTGACGCAGCCGTAACGCGCCAGCCCCATCAACGCCGGCCGGCGCATCCCTTGCGGCTCACAGCCATAGCCGGGGGCCCGGGCCTTGCTCGGCCAGCTCGTCGCCGGGATTGCGCAACGGGCATGACTGCGTCGACAGGCATCCACAGCCAATGCATTGATTGAGCTGGTCGCGCAGCGCGGTCAAGGCCACAATCCTGTCATCCAGATCCTGATGCCATAGCGCCGACAAGCGCTGCCAATCGTTCACCGTGGGCGTGCTTCCCGTGGGCAGCGTCTTCAGCGCCTGCCCTATGGCGGCCAACGGAATCCCCACGCGCTGGGCCACCTTGATGATGGCAATGCGCCGCAGCACCTCCCGGTGATAGCGGCGCTGGTTGCCTTGATTGCGCAGGCTATGAATCAAGCCTTTCGCCTCATAGAAATGCAAGGCGGAAACGGCAACGCCGCTGCGGGCCGCCACCTCCCCCACCGACAGCAGCTTGTCGCGGTCTTCCGGCCGTATCTTTGCCACGGCAAACCCCTTTACCTAAAGTTAAGTTTAGGTTTTATAACATGGCCTACCCATTACATTCCGCCGGGAGCAACATCCGTGAACCAGCGAATCAGCTTGGCCATTATCTACGGCAGCGCACGCCAGGACTGCTATTGCGACACCATCATCGAATGGATCGCTTCGGCAGCCGCCCGCTACAGCCACTTCGATCTTCAACTGATCGATCCGCTCGAATCAAGCCGGGCCCGCGGGCCATCGTCTCCGGGCTTGCCGCTCAAGCAGCTTGAGCACCAGCTTGGCCAGGCCGATGCCTTCATCGTCATCACGCCGGGCTATCACTACGGCCATGTCGCCCCGTTGAATGGCTTGATCGACACGGCCCGCGAACACTGGCAGGCCAAGCCCGTCGGCTTCATCTCGTACGGGGGCCTGTCCGGCGACCTGCGGGCAACCGAGCAGTTGCGCCTGATGTTCGCCAAGCTGCATGCCATTACCCTGAGTGAAAGCGTCAATTTCGCCAGCCCCGGACAAGACCCCTGCGCCGCGGGGCCGTCTGCCGAGCCCGCCGCCGGCCTGGACGCCATGAAATCCTTGCTGGCCAATCTGGGCAGATGGGCAACGGCCCTGCGCGCCGCCCGCTATGCGATGACGTAAGGAGCGCAGGCTGCTACGATGCGCCCATGCCTGCCCATCTGACCTGCCAGATACCGCTGCCCCCGGGATTCCGGCCCGGCGACACCCTGGCCTTCCATCGCCGCGACACCCAGGAAATCGCCGAACGCGCCCACGGGGCGTCGCTGCAAAAAGGCCTGTTATGGCAGGGTGCGCCAGCCTGCTTGAGCCTGCGCCTGGAGCCTGGGCAAGTCTTGGCTGAACTGGCGCTGGACGGCACGGCATCCGGCGATAGCCAGGCGCAGCTGGACAGCATGCTGCGGCGCATGCTTGGCCTGTCGCAGGACGTGGATGCCTTCGAACAGGCGTATCGCGGGCACCCGCTGATCGGCCCCCTGGTCAGCCGGCAGGCCGGATTGCGCGTGCCGCTGGCCGCCACGCCCTTCGAGGCCCTGTCCTGGGCCATCATCGGCCAGCAGATCAGCGTCAGCGCCGCCGTATCCATACGGCGCAAGCTGATACAGGCCGCGAACGTCAATCACTCGGACGGTTTGCTATGCCATCCAGGCCCCGAGCAGGTCGCCGCCCTGGGCGCGGAAGGCCTGCGCCAGGCGGGGTTTTCGGCCAGCAAGAGCCAGACGCTGCTGCACATTGCAGACCTGGTCGCAAGCGGGCAACTACCCTTCGACCGCTGGCAGCAGGCACCGCCCATCGACGAAATCCGTGATCGCCTGCTGGCCCTGCGCGGCATTGGTCCCTGGACCGTCAGCTATACCCTGTTGCGCGGCTTCGGATGGCTGGATGGCTCATTGCACGGCGATGTGGCCGTACGCCGGGGCATCGAGACCTTGCTGGAGACGCCTGAAAAACTCAGCGAGAAACAGGCCAAGGCCTGGCTGGAAGCCTTTTCACCCTGGCGCGCCCTGCTGGCCGCGCACTTGTGGGCGTCGCGCTCCAGCACCGCATATTGACCACGGCGCGGCGCCGCCAGGGCTGCCGCCGCGAACCTGGCCTACCAATCCGCCAGCCTGCCCGACTGCGCCTGCTTGCTGAACTGGTCGCATAGATTCAGCGTCTTCTGGTCATCCACCATTGTCATCAAGCATCGGCTCATGGAAAAAAGATGGGCCGTGAAGAGTTTGTGGCGCTCTGCCAGGTAACCCTCCACCGGCAAGAGCGCAGGCATCAGGCCGACTTCTTCGTGCGCCTCTTGAATGACCTTTTCCACCTCCCGCGCATCGCCCCGGCGGTCCACCTGCTTGTACAGCGCATTGAAGGTCCAGGCTGTTCGCGGCCGGCTCTCGAAGCTTTGAGTCAGATAGGCGGCCGCTTTCGCTTTGTTGCCCGTCATGGCATAAGCCGCGGCCAGCTTGTTGGATACCGCCACATTCCCCGCCAGCGTGGACGGTATCGGGCGGCGCTCAAGGCGCGCCAGGTTTCTTTTCAGCGTTGCGGCGTTGTTCGACACCAGGCTATTCATGCTGAACAAGTAATCGATGGACGCAAACGTAGGCGGCCTGGGCCCCGCCCTGCGGCGCCGGTCTTCCGGATCGAGCTGTCGGGCAGCCACGACTATCGCTTTCAAACGCTCGTCCCGGTCCTGGTAAATGCTTTGCTCGACGCCGGTCAGCTGCTTGCTGCACGCCTTCAGGTTCAAGGACGTTTTCCTGCCCTCGCTCTTCACGCACTCGCCAGCCGTGGCCGGGCGTGCGGCGTTCACCTGGGCGCCATATTCCGACAGCCGGCGTATGGCCATCTTCAGTCCGTCTATCGAATAGCCCGCCTTCGCCAACAGGTTCATGGCAAACAGGTCGGCCTCCGATTCCTGGCCGGTATTCCACTGGCGGTAGATCAGCCCCTTGGCCGCATCGTCCACATACTCGCCCAGCATCATCGTGTAGCCGCCCTGTCCCAGCGCAAACCCGCCGGCCTTGGCCATGTACAGTGACGCGTCCTGCAGAAAGCCCTTGATGTTGTCGCCCTCGTAGGCGTGGCCCATTTCATGGGCCAGAATGGCGGCGACCTCATCTTCCGACTCCGCCTGGGCAAGCAGGCCCGCCGAGAGCACCAATGTCTTGTGCGACAAGGAGTAGGCCTCGTAGCCGCCGAAGGAGTCCACCAGCACCACGCAATCGCAAGGCTTGCCATGCGCCTGCTCCAGCCGCTTGCGTATGTCTTCCACATAGCCGATCAGCGCCAGGTCCTGCACCATGGTCCTGTCCATCTGATGCAGGCGCTGGGTGTCGATGATGTTGACCGGGTTTTCATAGCCGGCCATCTGCTTGCCGGCGCCCGTCCCGGCAATGCCCGCGCAGCCGGCCAGCACAGATGCCGCCGCCAGCGCCCATAGCGTTTTGATCCCTCTCATTTGCATGCTTCTCCCGCCCCTTTTACGCTCGCCGAGCGCGCGTCCACCGCAAGCGTCACCGGCACGGTCTTGCAAGCGTCGTTGACCAGTTTCTCACCCGCCAGCGTGACGTCGGCCCTGGAAATCCTGTAGGCGTTGCCGCCGCTCTTGAACTGAAGGGTGCCGTCCTTCTGCCGGGACGCGCTCAGCGGAAACTTGATGGCGCCCAGGTCCGACACCATGACATAGCTGCCATCTTTGACGGCGACGACTTCGATGCTGTCCGGATTGGGAATAGCGACAATGCGCAGCGCCTGGGCCGTTGCCTGCTGCGTCGTGACAAGGCCGCCCAACACGAATGCGGTCAGAATAAGGGTTGATTTCATCCGTTTGCCTCTCCATTTTCCTGTTCAAGTTTGTTTTCCGTACCGGCCACCACCTGGCGCAGCAAAGGCACCAAGGCAATCAAGGACAGCCAGCCTTCCGGCGCGATATCGCCCACCACATAAAAGCCCACATACAGGCCCACTACGGCAAGCGCGAAAAGCGCCCACAGGCCAAGCCGTCCCAGCGCCCATCGCGCGGTATGCATCCATCGGCGCCCCGCAGCGGCCGCATCTGCCGCCGCCCGCTGTTGGACATGTCTTCGTGTTTTGCGGGGCGCCTTGCCGCCGGCCCGCTTGCGCCGCCCCCTGTGCACCCAGAAAGCCAGCAACAAGGCCAGCCATACCCCTATGCTCAGCCCCCGGATATCGCGATCGCGGATATAACCGCTGCCCATGCGGTCCAGGTTCTCCAACGCTGCGGCGTGCAGGTAAACGCCCTGGATCTGCCCGTACAAAGGCGTCAGGTGGTAGTCGTTCATGCTTTTCATCACCACGCCCACCAGCACGGCATAGGGTTCGCCGGGCGCCAGATGCGGCGGCCGGAGGCTGGCCGGTTGACCGGCGTACAGCTCCGACAAACGGACTTGATGAAAAGGCAGGCAAGCAGGCGGGGCGATGTCCAGCTGATTCGTCATGCCCAGCATCCGGCCGACAATGCTCCGAACGCCGGCCAGCACGCGGCGCCATCCCTGAATCGGATCCCTTGTGCTGCAGCCCGGCTCATTCAGGACCTCCCACTGCAAGGCCAGGGGGGCCGCATCCTGGTCCCGCGCCCAGCCGCAATCCTGTCCGCGCCGCTCGCACAAGGCCAGGTATAAAGCCGTTGCCGCCAGGGCTGTCTTTTCCTTCGGCTGCGCGACGCCGTCCCGCGCGCCAAGCGACGCGTGCAGGGGGTAGTAGTCGCCATAGCCCTCCCATGCCGACACCGCCAGCAATGGCTCATCCAGCGCTGTATAGGCGTCCGCCGATATAGGCATGTAGGCGCCGCCGCCCGCCAGGTATACGGACGGCATCTGTGGATGCTGGTTGGCCCGCTGCACCAGCCGCCCCAACGGCGCCATGGTCCCGCTCAACGTGCGGGGACGTTCGAAGAAAATATCGTAGAAGATGCCAGCAGGGCGCTCCGTCGCCGGCGGATTCATCAGATCGCGAAGAATGCGGCTATGGTCCGCGTAGGCCAGCGGCCAGTCATTGGCCTGCATCCAGCCCTGCCCCTCATTGTGCAGCCCCTTGATACTTTCATAATCTATCGACACAACCGTGATCGGCGCCGGCGCGACCGGGTACAGGTAGGCCCTGATGCGGCTCAGCTCGTCGGACAAAGCCTTGTCCGACGCGGAAGACAGGCCAAAGGGGTCTGCCTGAATGGCCCAGACACCCAATCCAAAGTAAATCAGAAAAGGCACAAGCCGCCACTGCCTGGCCTTTGTCAGCCAGCTTGCCGCAGGGCCGCGCACCGATTGCCTCGCCTTTGTTTGTTCGGGTGCCTTGACAACGCCTTCCGTCACCTTCCTCACCTTGCCGCAGTATTTTTACAAAAGTTACTTTTGAAGCAAATTAACAACAAAGTATACATTTGTTAATGATAGGCGCTGCGGCAGGCAGAAAAACATTGGACTGATATTAATTCGCTTGCCGTACAGACTACGAGCGGGCCAAAATAGCGGCTCGCTCACGAAGGAAATGTATGTTTCAGTCATTGCGCCGGCCCGACGCGCTGGTCATCACGCTGGCGGCGGCCGGCATCCTCATGGTCACCATGGGCATACGCCAGTCGTTCGGTCTGTTCATCAGCCCGATGAATGCCTCGACCGGCATGGGTATCGCCACCATCAGCCTTGCGCTGGCCATTGGGCAGTTCACCTGGGGCGCCATCCAGCCTATCGCCGGCGCGGTCGCCGACCGGTATGGCGCCCGCTCGGTGCTGATAGGCGGGCTGGTCATACTGGCGGCCGGCTGCACCCTGACACCCTTTATTTCCAACGGTTTTGGGCTGGCGGTATCGCTGGGGCTGCTGGCCAGCATCGGCTCGGGCGCCGGCAGCTTCTCGGTCTTGATCGGGGCCGGCTCGCAGCGGCTGCCCGCCGAATCGCGCGGCGCCGCCTCGGGCGTCATCAACGCCGGAGGCTCTTTCGGCCAGTTCGTTTTCGCGCCGGTCACGCAAGGCCTGATCCAGGCCGTGGGCTGGATGGGCGCCATGTGGGCCCTGGCCGTCGCCGCCCTGGCGACCCTGCCGCTGGTCGGCAAGGTGGCGGGCGCCAAGTCGGCGCCGCGCCCCCAACACACGGACAGCAACGACCTGGGCCTGCGCAATGCCGTCGGCAGCGCCATGAAGGACCGCAGCTATCTGCTGCTTCATGCCGGCTTTTTCACTTGCGGCTTTCACATCGCCTTCATCGTCACCCACCTGCCTGGCGAAGTCGATCTGTGCGGCCTGCCGCCCTCCGTCGCCAGCTGGTCGCTGGCCATCATCGGCCTGGCCAATATCCTGGGCAGCCTGTATGCCGGCTCCTGGGTTTCCAAATATCGCAGCAAATATGTGCTGTCGGCCATGTATGGCTCGCGCGCCGTGCTGATTGCCTGGTATTTGATGATGCCCAGCACGTCCTGGACGTTTTATCTCTTTGCCGCCGGCCTGGGCTTTACTTGGCTGGCCACTGTTCCGCCCACGGCGGCCATTGTCGGCAAGCTGTTCGGCACCCGCTATCTGGCCACCCTGTTCGGGATGACGCTGTTGTCGCACCAGATCGGCGGCTTTCTGGGCGCATGGCTGGGCGGCATTGCCATTTACCAGTTCGGCGACTTTGGCTGGATGTGGTACGCCGATATTGCGCTGGCCTTGATGGCCGCCATCGTCAACCTGCCCATACGCGAGGCGCCCGTGGCGCGCCCCGCGCTGGGCACAAGCTGATCAATAATACACAGCCTGCGCATGACTTTTTCTATTGATCCATGCGTATCACGTAGGGCTTGACCCGCAGCAGGCGTGCAATATCCCGGGCTGCCTCGTCGGCAGCCCGCTGGCTATCGAAACCGCCAGCCCGAATGTTCCGGTATGTGCCGCTCTTCAGGGTAATAGGGTCATCCTGCACTTGGTAGTTGTGTTGCTCGAGCGCCGCGCGCACCTTGTCCGGATGCTCAAAGACACCCACTTGCACAGCATATTCACCGGCGCCGTCCGTATCGGCGCGCAGCACCGGCTTGGGTTCCGGCCCGGCATGCTTCTGTTGCGCCTCATTGGCGCCTTCCATTTTGGCTTCGTCCTGACCGGATGAAGGCGCAATCGTATACAGCTCCAGCGTATTGGCCGGCCCCATGCACATCGTAATAATGCTGTCGGGCAGTGGTGGAGGCGACCCCGTTCTTGCTTCGTCGGGGGCCGCCACCTTCATCTGCTGCATGGCGCTCAAGGTATCCTTGACCTCCCGAGCTTGTGCGTGCAGGGTGTCCGCCTCGGCAAAGGCCTGCAAGACGGCTTCCTGACCGCTCTGCCGATACACCACATCCAGCCATTCGACGCCGGCTTGCTGCATGGCATCGGCGCTGTCGGGAAAGTCCGCAGGGGTGTAACGCCGCTTTCCGCTGGCATACTCCTGCAGGAAGCGGACAAAGCCGTCGGCCCCGCTCCAGTGCTGCCCCACTTCAAAGCCTTCATACTTGATACGTAACTGTGTGTCCGCACACTGGGACATCGACCAAGTGAAAACCTGGCTGTTCGAGAAGTTCAGATTCTCCAGCACGACAGGCCCCCCCGCGCACTGCAGGCTAAGCGTAATTCGCTCGGGCCGCTCACGCGCGTCGGCGTTGGTCAATGGCGGCTCGGTACTCAGCGTGACATTACCTTTGACCTCTTCCAGCTTGGCGATCTGCTCATCCAGTTGCTGAGCCTGGTCCTTCAGGGCTGCCGCGGATTCCTGAACGCGCTGATTTTCCAGCTGCGCCCCGGCCACGGTGGCCTTGCGCAATTGCGCAAGGCTGGCAAACGCATAGAACTGTCCATTAAGCGGCACCGTGCCTGTGCCATCCAGTGCCTTGCGAGGCAGATAGCGCGTGCCATCCCGATCCACGAAGTGCTTCACGTCCCCGTCCAGAAAGACATTGACCTGCCCTTGCTCGCCAAAGAGCAGGGTATCGGCCAACTGCCTGTCGGTCACGCCCTGGACAGTGCCCCGTACATTGACGTTCCAACTGCTCTGCAAGGAGCAGGCCACATTGCGGGCCGCGTAGTCCAGCGTAAATTCCAGCGGGCCCTGCAGGATTTGCCAAACGACAGCCGTACGCGGGTCCACCGCGGGATCGTAATGCTTGCGCAGATCCTCAAGCGCCCGATGGGCGTCGATCAGGGGAACGTCTTTGACCTTCGGATCGTGCCCATACGACCAAACCTCGATCGCCGCCGCCATGGCGCTGCCATCTCCCTGCAGCAAGGGCTGGGTCGTGGCGCGCACGCCCACCAGGTAATCCTGCATGATTTTCAAGGCCTGCTTGTCCGCCTGCAGACTGGCATAGCCCTGGCCGAAGGAGGTGTTTTGCGGCAAAGCCTTGAGCACCTCGCCGCCAAACTGCTGTATGACGTCGACATTCTGCCGCGCGGTCAGGCCGGTGCGCGCTTGCGCACCGGCCTGCTTGGCAACAGGCGGCAGTTTCACCAAGCCGCCCAGCTTGGCCAACTGCTCAGCCCGTACCAGCCACTCAGGACGCGCATCGGCCGGCAGCGACGCCGACAACTCGGAAAGCCGGCGCATATACATGCTGTAGGGGCCCGTGGAGGTCATTAATGACGACAACACCGTGCGCCGGGCTGTGGCGTCGGCCAGCAAATCAGGCGCATGCAGGAATGCATCCGAAAAGGCGTACCAGCTCTGCAGGCCAATATCCAGGTACAGCTTTTCATACTGGGCCGTACGCTGCTGCCAGAGCGTCGGGTTGTTGGTGGCAGCCGCGATCTCTTGAAGAAAGGCGGCAACGGCCGCTTTACCCTTCACCGTCAACGCGGCCGGCACGAAAGGCAGACGCTCATCCGGCGGAATGTCCCAGAAATCCGTCAGCCGCATGGGCTGCAATTGGGGCTGCAGCGCAGCCCAGGCATGCACCCATTTCACAGGCAACTCGGGCAGGCCGATATCCACCAGCGCCGTCTGGAGTGCCTTTTGCTCATCAATCAACAACTGGCGGCTCTGCTGCCACGACAGATAGTCACGATACATGTCCCCGAGCAGCAACCCATCCACATACTCCACATCATTCGTCTGGCCAGCCGGCATCAGCGCGGCCACTTCTATTCCCGACGTAGGAAGCCGGGAGATATCCAACCCGTTCAGCCGCGCACTGACCAGATTGGTGCGCCGCACCAGATTCTGGGCCAGTGCGACCGTCATCTTCTCTGGCCGGGCCTGAAGATCCACCGACAGAATGCGCTCAAGCAAGGGCGCCAGATTCGCCACCAGCACTTCGCGGTAGAAGGCGTCCGTATAAGCGTCTTGCATCGCCTTCTGGCCGGCCGTCACCCGGCTCTGGAAAGGCAGCCAGCGCGTCTTCCAGGCGGGGCGCTCATTCAGCGTATGAATGGCATGACGCACATCGTGCAAGGCGTGCAAGTCGGTACTCAGGCCGCCGGAAAAGTCCGCCTTGCTCCCCAGTTGGCCATGGCTGGCCTGCGCCAGTTGTTCCCTGGCGATATTGGCCGAATAAATCAGGAAAACGCCCACACCCACGCAACCCAGCAACCAGCCCGCCACAGCAACATGACGCAGCAGGCGGCGCCAATGGCGCCAGCGCTCCAGCGGTTGCCAGGCCGCGCGCTGCGCTGGCAAGACATCATCAAAAAGGCCGGCACTGAACCAATCCGCCTGCTGCTGCGGCCGCGCGTCGTGCGCCGTGAAGAACAAACCTCTCAGCAGCGGCGTTTCCGCATACGGCGTAGCCACGAAGGCGGGACGCAATACCTTGTCCAGTCTGTCTGCCAGCGGCGCCATTCGCTCGGGCAGGCCAAATGCATCCTGCTGAGGGTTGGCATGAATACCTTGCTGTATGCGAAGGTCGCGCATGCGTCCCAGCGTGTGTGCGAACGCCGTGTCGATAAACTCGCCAATGTTGTCGGCATGGCCGGCGCCGGTATAGCCCATGGCCCATTTCCGGGCGTCTTCGCCCAGCGATGCCGCCCAGCTTGCAAAACCCGGCAGCGCTTCGCAGTCGGTCAGCACAAGATAGACCGGCATCCGGGCGTTGTAAACGCGCGTCAATTCATCGACACGCTTACGCAAGGCCTGCCCCGCATCCGCCAGAACGGTGTCGCTGCTGTCGAGCAGCCAGCGGGCGCTCAGGGCCAGCACCAGCCCATTGAGCGGCTCACGGCGGCGTGTGCGGATCATCCAGTGCAGCAGCCGCTGCCAATTCGATGCTGAAGGCGCGAGCGCTTCCCGGCTGGCGCCCGGCTCCAGCATGACCAGACCGGGCAGCAGCCACCATTGCAGGACGGGAGACTCTTCGCCCCTGCCCGACACCGCCTCGCGGGCCGCCGCCCGGCGCAGCATACCCGTACGCGCTTCGTCGTCCGGACCCAATGCCAGGAACCAGGGCAGTACATACAGCGGCGAGCCGAAGCGCGACAGGCGCGACTGCTTCAACGCTGTCAACCCGGCGCGCCAATCCGCATCAAGGCGGCCGGTGCTTTCTGTCGAGCCCATGGCAGGGCGCGCCAACCTTCTGCGCAAGCGCCAGGCATACCAGTACCGGCGCAACCAGGACAGAGCCAGCACGCCCACAATGACCCCGGCAAACAGCAACAGCGATTTCCAGAGCGGCCAACTGAGGTACACGCCCAGCACCCAGCACGCCCCGGCCAGCAGGACCAGGCAAATCACCCATAACACGGCACTGAAAAGTTTTTTCATCATGACTTCAGAGCCCCTTGGTCATGGGACCGACCAAATCCGCCACCACGTGCGTCAGTTGCACATCAAGGTAGACGAACAGCGCAAGCAGTGCCAGCAGCGGACCGATCACCAATATCAGCAGCGACATCGAGGGCCCCCACCGTTGCGCAACCGGACCGGCTGCTGACGCGTTGGCTTTGGGAAACAGAGGCAAGCCGTTGCCCAGCGGCGCCATGCCGTTCTCCTGCGCCACGCGCTCGAGCAAATCTCGACGGAACTGCGTCAGCTCGGCGGGTGGCCGATGCGAGTAGTCCCCCTGAAACCCTGCCAGCAGCATCAGTGCATAGACTTCGCGCACCTCCCGCGCTTGCGGCGCCAGGCCCTCCAGGCGCTCGAAAAAGCCGACACCAGCCCGCGTGGTCGAAAAATAATGGCGCTGAAGGGGTGAAAGCCGCCAGGCGGCGGCGCCTGGCCAGTCGAAAGACATCGCCAGTTCATCAATCCAGGCCACCACCGCGTACAGGGCATCCTGCACCTCATCGGGCGCGTGGCCATGCCGGGCCGCACTCACGCAGCATTCGTCCAGCGACGCCTTCAATTGGACAACCACGTCGGCGGCGGTGGCGCCTTCCTGTCTGATGGCGCCGTAAGCGGATTCCATTTCGGGTATCCAGTAACTGGCAAGACGCATCACATCACCCTTTAATCACGATCAGTTCCAGCCGGAGTTCGGCTGGAGGATTGGGCAGGAAGAGCATCAAGCGGCCATCGGCTGCAACGTCTTCCCAAAGTCCGGACTGGCTTTCTATCCGGAAGTAGACCGCCCCGCTACGCCGAGGCATGCCCAGCGGCAGGGTTTGCAGCGGAATCAGTTCAATGCCCGGCAGGGCGCGGCTTACCGTCGTCTCGATGGCATCAGGCGGCGCCAGCTTGCCTTCGAGCAGCAGCATGTCGGCCATGTCGGCGGGCGCCAACGCGCTGCGGGCAAGCAAATAGTAGCGATGGCGCGGACCAAAGAATGCCCCAGGCATGTCGGCGCGGTACAGCGTATCGGCAGCACCGTCGCGCTCGAAACGCACGAACATCTCGGGCCCCAGCGTGATCTCGTTGAGCAAGCGCAGAAGCAAGGCCTTCATGGCGTCAAAGACGGCGCCCTGGTCCGCATGATCGTAAGGCTGCAGCAAAGTCTGATGATCGCGGGTTTCACCCAATAGATCGCAATACTCGGTGAACGTGCTCAGCTCCCCCGCCAGTTGGCGCAACACGCCATAGACTTGCCAGGGGTGTGTTTCGCGCGCTTCGATCAAGTGGTTCAGTTGCGGTCCGTACCGATTCAATACCGACAATGCCAGCACAGTACCCAACTGGGCGTCGCCTTCGCCGCCACGGTTGGCCAGCGGCTGCTTGAACACCTCGAGCTGGCGCGCACGACCAATAATCTCGTCACGCAGCTCGTGCAGCAAATGGTGCAACTGCCCGGCCGCCGCCAGTGTCATGCTGGGGGGCGCAAATCCTGCCACTGGACGCACCTGTTCGCCGTCCTGCTCCAGACGCGCCAGCGGAATCAGCTCGTAATCGCCCAGGTTATCGATCTCGTCTTCCCAGAAAATCCTGAGCACATAGCTCATCAAGGCCACGTTGCCGGGCGCACCGGCGCCATACCGGTCCGGCACTTCCTGCGGATCGGCCAAGGCCGCGAATCGCGAGCGGCTTTGCGCCGCATCGTCCAAAGTTTCGTAGCGCTTGACGTTCGCCTCATCGTCGATCAAGCGGCGCAAGCCCAGATAGGCCGTGCGTGGCCCCTGGGTGAAGTCGGCCAACTCGAAACGGCGCGACTCCACCCGGGCATTGCCCGGAAACTCCGTAAAGGCCCCATCGCGCCAGCGCACGGCAACATGGCTTATGGCCAGGCTGCGCGCCTGTAATCCTGATTGATCGAGCTTCAGGGCGCAGTATCCCCACATCCAGGGGGCGGTCAAGGTCAGGTGCCGCTCCAGGGCCCGCTCCAGCTTCGCCTCTTGGTGCTGGAAGTGCTGCGGCTCAAGGAAGAGGCCCTGATGCCAGAAGATAGTAGGTTTCAGGTGATCACTCATTTTTTTTCTGAAGAAGTATCCGTGGAAGGCGTGTCGGCCGACGCCGACCCTGGCCCATCGGTGGATGGATGCACCAGGCCGGCTTCGGGCTTGACGGGATGGGTGGGTTGGGCCTTGCTGCTGGGCGAGTCTTGAATACCGGAGGGCCCCAAGCGCAAGGAAATCTTCAACGGCTCGGGGGCGGCCGCTCGTGTCTTGACCACGATGCCGGAAGAATCCACCTGCACGCCGATACGGTACAGCCGTGCGCTGCGTGCGGGATCCAAATGGTCATAGCCGGCAACCAGGCCGATGTACTTTGCGTTTTCAACGCGCACCAGGTCCAGCCGGCGCTTTTGGCCGGGCGCAATGTAAATGCGCCGCAACGATAATGTTCCGTCAGGAGGGCTTTCAGCCAACAGCAGGCTCTTGAGCGTGGCAGCGCTGGCCACCAGCTTGTTGAAAGCACTTGGGTCGGCCATCTGCACGAGCGACAGCGCGAGCATATGCGGCTGGCCCCCGGACTCGTTCAAGGACGGGTCGGCTTGTATGTCCACCTGAATGCCGTCCTCGGCATAAGACCATTTCATGTCTTTCAGGGCGTCCTGCTCGGAATTACCGCCCAGCATGCTGTTGACCGAGCTGCACCCGGCAATCAGCATGCCGCAGGCGAGCACGAGCAGGCAACGCGGCAGACGGATAGCGGGGCAAGCGAGGTTCTTATCAAACATGGCGGCCTCAACTCATCAGCATGACGACTGTCTGGCTGGGCGAGGCCACCAGGCCAACCGTATTGGTATTGTTCTGGGTCGTCATGCAAGAAAGCCGCACCCCCGGCTTGCCGCCTATCATCACCTTCATGCTTCCCATGGTGAACGCCGCTTCGCCCATGATCTTGTGGGTCGCGACGCCGCCGCCGGCCGTCCCCGCCTGGTCGCCGTTGCTCAGCATAATCTTGGTGGCCTGATTCAGGGCCGGCATGGCAACGAGCAACACGTTCTCAACGATGCCGCCCGGATCAGCCACGGTCGTGGCCGCGATATTGGGATAGGGAACCGGAATCGGTGATGGAGCGGCCGGGGTCAGGCAAACGTCGGGAGCGGTGGCAACGGCCTGCGCACCGGCGTTATTCAATGCAAACATTCGTATCCTCCTAACCAATCTGTACAGAATCGCCGTCAACGGCGATACGGTCACGGCCAACCAGCGTTGCCGTACCCGCGCGCATGGTCAAGTCGCGGGCCACAAGCTGTCGGCTGGAGTCTGCGCTGACCTCCTCATGCCCCGCAATACGCCGAGTGCTGCGTCCCAGGTGCGACTCGCTGCTGGCCGCAATTTCTACATGCTCGCGCGCAATATCGGTTCGCCTATCCCAATGGGACTGCATCTGGGTACCGCTGATGGCCAGCGCCTTGCAATCGACTTTGGCCGACACCACACTGACCTGCGCGGTTTGCGCGCTGACGGCAAGCCCGGCGCCGGCGTCCAGGGCCAGCCCCTGCTCCGCCGCAATCTCCAGCCGGCCGCCACGGGCCTGCAGGCGCGCATTGCCCTGGACCGAGAGCACGGCCGTTTCATCCTTGTGCTCACGCTCGAGCACCGTCAACACATAGCCTTTGGCGCCGGTGGTGCTCACCAGAACGACGTCGCCCAATGCGGGCTGCAACAGGCAGCCTGCGGCCGCCACCACCCAAATGGCCCCGGCATCGGTCAGCGCGCAATAGCGCTCCCCATCCTGCATCACCAGGCGTGCGTGGTACTGCCGCGCCTGGCAGCCTGTGTTGCCTGGAACCCTGTCCGGCGCAGTCCCGGCAACGTCGGTCGATCGTACTTGTGTTGTATTCATGGTGGGCTCGCAAAAAGTGTTCAGACAGCGGGTTGCCATAATTCCGCCTCCCGCAGTTGTGCATCGTCACGCCGCACATCATCCAGCACGGCATCGCGCCATACCGCGCGCGGCAACTGGGCGGCGTGCAGCAGGCCGCCCTTCAGATTGACCTTGGAAAAGTCGGCGTTGACCGCCTGGAAGTGGGAAAGATCGGCGTGGCACATCCGGCTGCCAGTGAAATCGATGGCCATGGACGAGGCCTCGTAGAAACGCGCATTGAGCAGCGAGGCGCCCCGCAGCGTGGCGTGATCCAGCCGCGCCATATCGAAGATCGCGCTGTCCAGCATCGCGCCGTCCAAGCAGGCGTTATCCAGCGTGGCGCGGTACAGCGACAGGCCGGCCGCCTGAACTCCGCGTAGATCAAGCGCCGGCGCCATGACACGATTGAAGGCGCACTGCACCAGCGTGGCATCAGCCAGCGAACATCCTTCCAACGTGCTGTCCGGCAGCAGCACCCTGTTCCAGCAGGCGCCCGCCAGGTCCAGGTCCTGCAAAGTGCATTGGGATAGCCAGGCCTCGCCGATCAGGGCGGACTGCAGCTTGCAAGCGCGAAACACCGTATCCAGCGCAGCCAGCCGCGTCATGTCGGCCTCGTGGAAGTCGCAATCCTGCCAGGTCGAGTTCTGCATCCAGGTGTGGTCCAGCCTGGCGCCGCGCAATGACACGCCCGTGGCGGTGCACTGCGAAAAGTGGGCATTGCTCAATACCGCCGCATCCAGACCCGCCTGGTCCAGCGTGCACGCCACCCATGAACTGCCTTCCAGGTTCGCGCCATCCAGGCGCGTGCCGTTCAGATTCATGCCCTGCAGGCGCACACCCGACAAGTCCGCCTGGCGCAAATCGGCCTGAGCCAGCAATTGCGGAGCAATCTCGCCCCCCTTGCGCAGCATGGCTGTCAGTTCATCAGTGCTGCGTACGGCATCAACCATGGCCATACTCCTGCAGCAGGCGGCAGCGCGTCATAAGGGCCTGGTCAAGCGTCAACCCCTGGATGGTGGCCGTGCGCGTCTCGCAGGCATGCAGATTGGCCCCCGTCAGATCCGTATCCAGCAGCGTGGCCTGTCGCATCGACGCCTGCATCAAATTGGCGCCCCGCCAGCTCGCCTGGGCGATGCGGCTATCAGTAAAGTCCGCCTTGCGCGCCTCCATCCGCCAGGCATCCGTGCCGCTCAGGTCGCATGCTTTGACAAAGGCACCGTCCAGCCGCGCCTCGCGCAGAATGGCGCCCGCCAGGGCGGTATTCTGCAGGCTTGCCGCTTCCAGGTCTGCGGCGTGCAGATTGGCGTTGTTCAGTTGCGTGTCAAGCAAAGTGCGCAATCCAGGCATGCTGGCGCCATCGAACTGCGCATGCGCAGCCTGGCAGGCCTGCAGCGTCGACCCCGCCAGCGTGGCGGCATTGAACCGGGCACCGTCCAAGGCACATTGCTCAAAGCTCGCCTTGCTGAAGTGACTGCCCGATGCATCGATGCCAGGCATAGCACAGTGTTGAAACACCGTACGCAAACCGCAAGCCTGCTTCAGCCGGGCGCCCGCCAGGCTGCATTCCACAAACTGCGCATCGTCCCAGCGGCTGGCTTCAAGCTCGCTGCCGTCCAGCACGCATTGGTGCAGGCGTGCACCCGAACCATCGACACCGGCCAGCCGACTGTCCTGAATGTGGCAGGCGTCAAGCTGCGCACCGGCCAGGCAAGCCGACTCAAGGCGGACGGCACTCAAGACACACTGCGTCAGGATGGCATCTGTCAGGTTGGCGGAATCGAGTTGTGCACCTTGCAGATTGCAGCGCGTGAGCACGGCCTGACGCAAGTCCACCTGGCTCAGTTCCACGCCCGACAAGTCCAGATCTTCCATCTGCGTCCAGGCGCACGACTCACCCGCCTCAACCCGATTCAGCAAATCCTCACGCGTCAGCGGCACTCTGGGCCCTTCAGGCAGGCCCGTCCCGCCCCGCGCGCGACCCTCTGCCGCCAGGGCCGCATCCGCTTCTTGCTGCGCGGCGTCATATTGCGCCTGCAACTGTGCCCCCAGCCCTTCCATTTCTTTTTCAAAGGCAGCCACTTCATCAACCAGAGGCTGGCGCGGCATATCGTCGGGCAAAGGCATGATCCTGGCCAGTCCCGCGAGCGTGTCGGGCAGCTTTGGCTGGGTGGCAGCCTGGGCCCGCAACGCATCGGCATCCAGGCCTTGCGCCGTCAGCGCATCACGCGCCTCTTGCTCGGCTTGAACAAATGCCTGGTCAATCCGCGCTTTCAACGCCGCGGCATACGCAGCCGGCTCGCTGGGCAAGGGCGGTTCCGGCGGTTCAACCGGGGGCTTGGGCGCACGCGCACGCAACGCCGCCACATCCAGGCCCTGCGCGCGCACCTGCGCCGTGGCTTCCGCCTCGGCCGACTGAAACGCCTGCTCAATGTCCTGGGTCAACGTTGACTCGAACTCGGCAGCCGTACTGCCGGCCTCTTCCTGGGCGGCCTGTATCTTAGCCAGCGCTTCTGGAGCCAGCGGCACGGGCACGGGCGGCGCGGTGGCGTGCTCCGCTTCCAGCGCATCGCGCCATGCTTGCGACCAATGCGCCAGCGGGTTGGGCGACTCCGTCAAGCTCTCGGTAAACACCGCCAGGCCTGCAATATCCCTGGCATCCTCGCGTGCCACCTTGGTCTGTGCACGGTACAGCACAACGGCCCGCTCATCGTTAGGCATGAGCCATACCGTATCCAGGTCCAGCGCCAACTCTTGGTGACGATCAGGCTCGGCCACGGTGCGCAGCAGCAGCCGCGGGCGCAGACCCGGCAGCTTGCCACGCACTTCCGGTTGCCGCGGATGCATGTTGCGCACGAACCATGGCTCATCGCCGCGCCAGTATGCGGCCTGGCATTGGGCGGGATCGAAACGATCGAACCAACGGGGATCGGTATCATCGGGCAGCCAGGGCAGACGCCGGAGCGCCCATGCCTCATCCAGCTTACCCAGCCAGCGCGTACGTGCAATGCTGCCCATGGGGTGCGGCCCGAATGTCGCGGTGGCGGGCGTATCGGTGGGCTTCAGCACGGGATGGGCGGGCAACTCGACATTAGGCAGGGCGAGCCCATCGAGCTCCACACCCTCGGGGGCCCATCCGCGGCCATACGGGTTATCGCTCCACTCGGGCGCGCCATAGGCGCGCGCCAGACCGACAGGCATGCGCTCGAAAGGACGCGGTTCGCTAGCCTGCCAGCCCGACAGCCCACGCGTCCAGTAACGGTCGCCCAGCACCAGCAGGCTGGTTTCCAATGTGCCCACGCCCGCCTGCACCGTCAAGCCGGTGACCTGGCTTCCCTGCGGCGCGCAAGCCTCCCCCGCCACCCCGAAGCCGCCTCCCGCTTTCTTCTCGCCCAAATCGAACGGCTCGTCAGGAAAGAGGGGCAGCAGCCAGGACCAGGCCGCCTGCTCCGTCAAACGCACGCCATCCAGCCCGAAGACATAGGCAACAGTCACCGTCAGCGTCGGCCGGCCGGTGCGTTCCGCATGGTTCAACAGCAGGAGTACATCATCAGGTTTATGGATATGCATATCGGCGCCAGTGCTACCCAAACTTGATGAGACTGCCGTTGACGGTCGCCATGCCCGCCGACTTCAGTTCAATCTGTGCAGGTGCGGACAACTTCGCCGACGCCAAATCCAGCTTGAGCTTGCTATCGCCCGTGCTGACCTCCGTGAGCAAACTGCCGCTTATGCCCGTCAACTCGCCAACAATATTGGTCTGCGTGCCCATCACAGTCGTCTCGACGATGTTGGAGGAGAAACCCTCTCCCGTCTGTGTCATGAGCTTGATCAAAGGGCTTTTCATCGTGTAGCTCTTATAAGCGTCGCCCTTGTAAGTCAGTGTCTTGAACTCGCGTTCCAGGGTGTCTTCCGACCACGTCAGGCGTTTGACCTTGTAACTTCGCCCCACTGCATTGGTGCTGTTGATCACCATCTTCTTCTCTTTCAGATTCATTTCACTGCCGCCCACCCAGGAAATCGCGGCGCCAAAGCCAAACTGGCTTTCAAACGTGCCGCCAATGAAGTTTTCTGTTTTCAGGCCAAACGTCAAGTTCGCCACGATCGACTCAGCAAGCTCGAACTTTGCGCCGGTAAAGTTTTCGAACACCACCCCCCCGCTGTGCTCCATCGACAGCCAGGGAGCCCAAGGCCACGTCCGCTCGCTACCCAGAAATTTGTCCATCGCAGTGTCTGACCCGGCACACACCCGATAGTGGTCGGGCACTTCTATCAGGATACTTCTGCCGCCGTAGATTTCAGCGTGATTCTCTGCGCTCAACAAGAAGCCGGGGCTGACCTCCTCCTCTTCGTCCTCAGGCACCGCTCCCAGATTCAGCATGGCTTTCGGGTTGCTTGTGGACAGACGGATGTACGTGTCCGCCTCCTCTTCCAGATGGTCTTCGCTGGCCGGATCGGTCTCGGGTGGTTCGCCATCCTGCATGGATAAGCAACTGCCCGCGGGCGTCCGTATTACGTGCTGGCGCGCGTTGTCCTGCGTCACCACACTGGGCGCTTCGGCGTTGGGCAGTGCGCCCACAATCACGGGCTGATCCGGATCGCCATTCAGGAAAGAGATCAATACCTCTGTGCCTTCGCGCAGCGGGAAATGCATCCCCGCATCAGCCAGGCCTTGCTGCGAGGCCCCGCCTGCGTAGGGACTGCTCATGCGCAACCAGGCGGAATTGCGATAACTGCCGTAGTTTTCGCGCACGAAGGTCAATTGCACTTTGTAGCGCCCCTTGTCATCTGGCTGGGCATAACGCTTGGGACCGGTCTCCTGATCCATGTCCACAAAACCACTCATCAGCCGGGTGATGTGCGGCACAGGCGTGTTGCGCGGTGGACGGAACTGAATCGGCTCGCTCTGGGCGGCCTGATCCTGCCAGCGCGGCAAGGCTGTAAACCGGGCGCAGTAGGACGGCTCGTCGCTGGCCGATGATGCATCCGGCGTCTGCGCCCCTTCATGCTCGACGCGCAACACGTAATACTGGGCGGCGTCCGATTGACGCTGATATTCCGACACCGCGACAAATCGGCCTGCCGACATCCCGGGTGTGCGCGCTTCGCCCTGCACGCCCAGGCTGCGACAAGCAAGCTCCTGAGCACGCCACTGCGCAAGGGTCGCGCCCGGCACACTGTCCTGCGCGTCGGTACCGTCCAGCACCGAGAAGTGGTCTGCGATACTCTGGCGCTCACCCTGCCCGGGGAAGGCGGCCCGTATATCCGCGCCTGCCTTCATTTCGAGCCGGACATTATCCTGTTCATGCAGGGCATGCAGCGTGACCGTGGCAGGCCGCAGGGCAACATGGCGGTCCATCCGCGTCAGGACAATCTGGCGAGTATCCGGGTCGAGCGCCCCCTTGGGATAGTAGATGGCGTTGTCCATCTGCGCAGGCTGCTGCGAGACATCGTTGCCGAACACGATCGATTCCCGATCTTCACCCTGCTCAAACCAGAAGTACACACCATAGAACTCCAGCTTGCGCTTCAGGAAATCCAGGCAACTTTCTTCGAACTGGCACACGAATTCGCGGCGCATGGAAGCCAGCGCCTGGTCCGGCACGGCAATACGATAGTCGTACGGTGCATCATCGCTGTGATACTTCTCGTTCAATTGCGCCTGCCAAAGCAGTTGCATGATCAGGTCATCCAGCTGCTCGTTCAGATAAATGTCGGACCATGTACGCAGCGCCAAGCGGACCAGCCTGGGCTCGAGCACCAGTTGGTAGTAGTCATAGATTTCATCATGCCCGTATTGCGCGCCCTGCGTGACGATGCCATGCCATCTTGCGGCCGATCCATCGGGCTTGCGCAGGCCCAGCGTCGCAGGCTTATCCAGCAGCGTTTCCAGCGCCAGATCGGCACCGCGCACCGCCACCGTCACTTCGAAGCGATACGGTTGCGACACGGCTTCGGTCCCGCGCCACCGCGTCACCAGAATATCCTGACCCGGGAGCAAATCCTGCAGAGCACGGCAGATAAAGGTGTAGTCGTAAGTGCTTTCCGTCATGATGCTGTTTCCTGAGCCGTGTCATCCACATCATTTGCCGCCACCGTGTCCGTTGCATCAAACAAGGGGTCTATGACCCATCCGCCCGCCTCGCCGGGGCTGACATGCAAGCCTTTAAGCTTGCGGCCTTCCGCCATGGCCGACAGCACCGCGTCGGACAACAGCGGGGTCAGGCTCTTGCCCAGAATAAAATCGATATTGCGCGCGCCGCTGTCCACTTCGGTGCACCGGGCAGCAATGGTCTGCGAGACGTCCGGCGCAAAATCGAGTGCAATGCGATTCGCCGAACTCAAGCGCTGCGTCAGGCGTCCCAACTTCAGGTCCACGATGCCGGTCAGATACTCTGGCGGCAAGGTGTAGTAAGGCACGACGGTCATGCGGGCCAGCAGCGCCGGCTTGAAGTACTTCGCCAACAGGGGGTGTATGGCCTCGCTCAGTGCATCCGGGTCGGGCCGGCCTTCGCGCGTCATGGCGGTGATCTCGTCGGTGGCCAGGTTGCTGGTCAGGAAGACGACGGTATTGCTGAAATCAATCACCCGGCCCTCACCGTCAGCCAACGTCCCTTTGTCGAACACCTGGTAGAACAGATTAAGCACATCCGGATGCGCTTTCTCGACCTCGTCCAGCAACACCACAGAGTAAGGCCGCTTGCGCACCGCTTCGGTCAAGATACCGCCTTCGCCATAGCCAACATAGCCGGGGGGCGAACCGACCAGACGGCTGACCGTATGCTTTTCCTGGAATTCGCTCATGTTCACCGACACCAGCGACTGCTCACCGCCAAAGAGCTGGTCGGCCACTGTCAGCGCGGTTTCGGTCTTGCCCACGCCCGATGGGCCCACCAGCAGGAACACACCCATGGGCTGCTGCGGGTCGCGCAAGCCGGACTGCGCAGCCTTTACCGCGGCGGTGATCTTGTCCACCGCGTGGTCCTGGCCACGTATGCGCTCTTTCATGCTGGTCGCCAGCGCCAAGATTCCCCCCACGGCATCGCGCTGCATTTTGCCCAGGGGCACCCCGGTCCAGTCCGACACCACGCGAGCAACGGCATCGGGATCGGTCTCGATGAAGATCAGGGGATCATCGCCCTGCAGCTGTGCCAGCTTATCGTGCACGGCACGCAGCTGAACGGCAAGCGCCTCGGCGTCCGGCGTTTCCTTTTCGTCAAGTTGCTTTCTCAAGGACACGACTTCTTCTGCTGCTGCTTTCTGTTGCTGCCAACGGGCATGCAGGGCATCGCATTGCGCCTGGATCCCGGTGGACTCTTCGGTAATGGCCGCCAGGCGCGTTTGGTGCGCGCCAGGGCTGTAGTCCTGATCGCGCTGCAACGCGGCACGCTCGCGCTCCAGCCCTGCCAGCGCGTGCTCAAGACGTTCGAGTTCGGCCGGCTTGATGCCCATGCCTATACGCACGCGTGCAGCGGCGGTGTCCAGCAGGTCGACCGCCTTGTCGGGCAGCAAGCGTCCCGTGATGTAGCGACTGGCCAACTGCGCGGCCGCCACGATGGCATCATCACGCACAATCACGCCATGGGCCGCCTCGTAGCGGTCTTTCAGGCCGCGCAGAATCTGTACCGCCGTGCCCGTATCGGGTTCCTCCAGCTTGACCACCTGGAACCGGCGCGCCAGAGCCGGGTCCTTTTCAAAATACTTCTTGTATTCGGACCAGGTGGTGGCGGCAATGGTCCGCAGTTCGCCGCGGGCCAAGGCCGGCTTGAGCAGGTTGGCGGCATCCCCGCCCCCGGCTTGGCCGCCCGCCCCGATCAGCATGTGCGCCTCATCGATGAACAGGATGACCGGTTGCGTGGACGCCTTGATCTCGTCGATGACGCCGCGCAATCGCTTCTCGAATTCACCCTTCACACTGGCGCCGGCTTCCAGCAGGCCCAGGTCCAGGCCCAGCAAACGCGTGCCGTGCAGGAAATCGGGCACGTCATCGTTGACGATGCGCAAGGCAAGGCCTTCGACGACTGCGGTCTTGCCCACACCGGGTTCGCCTACGCAGATTGGGTTGTTCTTGCGCCGGCGGGCAAGAATGTCGATCATCTGGCGGATCTCGCTGTCTCGTCCAAACACCGGGTCGACCTTGCCGGCAGCGGCCTTGGCGGTGAAGTCCTCGCAGAACTGATTGATGGCTTCCTCGCCGCGGGCGGGCGGACGCGCGCCGGCCGCAGCCGCTTCGCCCCCGGCGCCGGCCTGCAAGTCGGTTTCGGACGAACCGGCCGTTATCTCGTCAAAGCGCGACGTCAACGTGTCCCGGGAAATCGCGCGCAAGGTGTCGACCCATTGGGTTCCGGCGCCGTAATAACCCAAGCGGGCCGCCAGCGCCAACACCATCGCACCGCTGCTGATGCGCCGTTGGCCCAGCGTAATGGACGCCATCAGCCAGGACTCCTGCACCCACTCCGTCAGCAGTGCCGCAAATACGGGCCGACCCGGATTGCCGTTCTTGAGTTGCGCCAGGCTATCGTCCAGCTGTGCTGCAAGACGCAAAGGGTCGATATCGAAGTGCGTCAGGATCCGCAGCGTGTCACTGCCGGCATCATCGAGCAAGCGGCGCAACATGTGCTCGATCCCAATCTCATAGTGATTGCGGGCCAGCGTCAAACCGGCAGCGCCTTCCAGCGCAGCGGAGCAATAGGGGTTCAGACGAGCAAACAGCGGTTTGAGTTCTACCAACATCATAATGAGGCCCTCGTGTTCAAGCGGTGCGTGTCGGTATCGACAGGAAGAAAGATTTCGTCGCAACTGCGGCCCGGCGAAGCGGCGTCGCCCGGCACCGCCTCGGGCAGCCAGGTATTCAGCCCCAGGCGATGCCATCGATGGCCCAAAGCCACGCGCTGACGATGTTGCGTCGCCACGCGCAAGCCCAACACACACTCGACAGGTGTGTCGACGTAGTGTCCGATCGCCTGGGTCAGCCGTTCATGCTGGCGGCCTCCCGGCAGCAGATCGGACAATTGCTTTGCCGGAATCGGTCCGATGTGAATAATCACCAGGCTTGATCGCTCCGTCACGTGCCGACCCAGCAGGGCGTTCTCGCCCAAGGCGCAAGCCTGTTGACCCAACACAGTTCGTGCCGTCACAGGAATCGGCGCCTCGCGCGACACGCAAGGCTCGACATCAACCGGCATGCTGTCCAGCAAACCGCTCACCAGTGCTTCCAATCCCAATGCCGAACGTGGCGACTGATTGAAATTACCCGCATGCGGCAGCAAGGCCTGCAAGCCAATGCCGGGCACTTGCTTGCCCTTCTGCTGCAATCCGACCATTGCCATCAGTTGGTTCAGCCGATCCGGATCGCGCCGTTCGGCAACGGCAAGCCATATACGGTTCTTCTCCCAGGCCTTGAAGAGCATGGGATACAGCTTGGCGTGCAAAATATCCAGAAAATCACGTGAGCTCGACCCGCCCGCCAGTTGCTCATCAATCAAGTCTTCCGTATAGAACGTGGGCAGGGGCGACGTTACCCCGTACAGTCCAAAGAAATTGGCCGTGATATGGACCTTATCGCCGTCGGCGGCAATGGCGTCGATGTCGTTCTCGGGGAACGATAGCTTGAGCGCAGGCCGCACACGCACTGCCTGCGCAAAGTCCCGAACGCCCAAGCGCAGCCGCAGCAGGCGCAGCGCCTGAAAGAAGGCGTAGCGCGAGCCGTTGTCCAGCAGCGAATCGATATCCGCTACAGAAGGCGAAAGCGGCCGATCTTCGCGGGCCATGTCAGTATGTCTCCGTTAACGGTGTCTTCGATTGTGAGCGCACTGAATGTGTTCAGCGCGACGGTTCCTGCCAGCAGTTCATCCAGTACCGTGCCAAAAAGAAACAAGCTTCCTTTGCCTGGAAAATGGTCCCCCTGACACCGGATATGCACCTCACTGCCCTGGACCGGGACGCCGCGCACGATGCGCCGGGCCGGTTCCACGCGGATGTCCTCGATGGCGCCCACCGCCCGGCTTGCCGCCGCATGACGTTGTCCACTAGCTTGCTGCGGCGGCACATACAACGACAGCAGGTCGCGAAGCTGATTCTCGCTGGCCATCGAAAGGTGATTGGCATTCAAATGCGACAACACGCGCCAAAGGAGCTTGCTGTCGAAGTTGGGCGGGCTGTAAGGCGTGACGCTATTGATGTTGCGAAAGCCCACGCGCGCCGGCGAATTGTCGGTGGGCGTATTGATATCGCCCAAACGCAAGCTTTCGGGCAGCGCTCCGTGCGTGCAAGTCAGGGCAACCGAAAGCGTCAGCGGCTGAGGATCGTCGTCAGGAGCATAAGGCAAACTCAGGTGATGCTCATAGTCCCGGCCCAAAGCCGAGGGGCGGATGCGCACGTTGTATGACGCCGCCTCGCCCTCGAACGCCGAGAATGGGTGGTAAGCCAACTCCTCGCCCGTGGCGGTACGCGCGTTGACCTTGTCAATGGAAAAGATCTGTTCGGTATGCCGGCTCCCTCGCGATACAGGCTGCACTTTGTAGTCCGGCAAACGGTGGTCGACACGGATGGGGTGCGCATCGACACGCAGCAGATTGGCTGCGGGCGTGGCGTTCATGACAAAGCTCGATGGACTCATGCGCGGCGCCCAATCGGGAACCTGCTCGAACTTGAGCAGGATAGAAAAATGCGTGGCGGCGTGTCGCTCGGGCCACTGCGAGAAGCCGCTCACATCCACGAACAACAGCTTCTCGGGTAGTGCGAAGTACTCATGCAAGATGCGCCACGCCGGGTGCGCCGTGGCGGGCCAGGGCAGCAGATCCAGACCTGGACGCAGTCCCGCCGGCGTGATGCACGAAGACGGCAGGACGGTAACCGCGCCCTTCTCGGCGCTGATGTGCACCTCACTCACATAGCGCATCAACAGCAGAAACAACCGCGAGGCGTCGGCGTGGGCGTCGCCCAGGAAAAAACGCAGGCTGTCACTGTTCCAACTGCCGGGCGCGGCACCGGTATAGCGCATGCGTAAGCGTAACGCCCGCGCCGACGTGTCGCCCCCTTCCCATTGCGCTGACACCAGCTCAACCGGCTCCAGCGTTACAGGAAACGACGCGCGAAACACCACGCGCTGGCCATCGATAGGGACCGAACCGAACTCCGTGCCGGCCGGAATCGTCATCGCCTGCTCAAGCAGCATGCGCGGCTCGTACTGCATGATGGTCATGCAAGGCAGAGGTTGCAGGAAGTGCGGAAACAACAGCTGGGCCAGGTTCTGTATGAACTCAGGGAAATCGTCATCCAGCCGCTGACGAATCAGGCCGGTCATGAAAGCCACACCCTCAAGCAACCGCTCTACGTCGGGATCGCTGGCCCGGTCCGCGCCGAGCATGGGCGCCAGCGCGGGATTGTTCTGCGCAAACTCGACGCCCAGCTTGCGCAGGTAAGTCAGCTCCTGTTCGTAGTAGCGGTTCAACATGACTATTGCCTCCTGAGCGACACTTGGCCGTTGGAAGACACATGCGAGGACAGCCGCACCGGAATATCCCGGTCGCCCACGTTGACCGTGCCGGAAATGCTGAACGCCAGTGACAGGACGTCTTCCTGGCTGGTAGAGAACGTAATCCGCGACTGGTGCAGACGCGGTTCGTAGCGCTGGATCATGCGGCTCATGTCCTCAATGATCTGGTCCGTCGTACCGGCACTGAAAGAGCCGGCAAGATTGGTGAAATCGGGTACGCCGAAGGCGGCGTCAATGGGTACGCTGCCCTGGCGCGTGTTCAGGATGCGATGCAGATGGTCCAGTATGGAGTTGATGAGAATCTCTGCCCGGGTCGTGTGGCCCAGTTCCTCATCCGCCCCCACGCTGGCAATGCGCTCGAGCAGACGGCGTTCGTTCATGGCAGCGGGAACGTGGCGCACCACGTCCCAACCTCTGCATTAGCTCTTGGGCGCCAGCCATGAGTCTTCCGCCTCGATGCCGTCAGGCTCCCATGTCCACACGATTTTCTCGTAGGTCATGCCGACGTCTTCCATATGCCCAAGCTGCCGGCTGACCGGATCCAGGCAGTTGGGCACCCACAATCGCGTGCTCACCACGACCGCCTTTTCCAGATGGACGGTGTAGTATTTTTCTTCAGTACCCTTGGGGCTGATACGGTAGAACTCCAGATCGACGGTCTTGAGCTGCTCGCCCGAGCACAGCGCCTGGTACAGCTTGGGGGACGACTTGTCGATTTCCTTGGTCAGCGTGATCCCAAGGTGCTGGCGTTTTCCCGACGGCAGGCCGGTTTGCGGATTCTTGGGCAGTTCAATCACATGTTCGACAGCTTGAATCAGAATCTTTCCCTGATGTCCGATGACTTCGCACGACCCTTCGATTTTGCCCTGGTTCTCGCCTTCCAGAGTGAGGTAGCATGGCATTGGCATGATAAAATTTCCTTGCAGTAATAGATGTAGTGAAGTTGCTGTAAAAGTCCCGGTGGCGGCACGCACGCTCCCACCGGGCGTTCAATTGTGGTTCAGCTCTTATCGAGCTTGCCCACTAGCGAAAGCGTGAAGGAAGCCCCCATGTACTTGAAATGCGGGCGCACCTTCAAACCTACGCGATACCATCCGGGGTCGCCTTCAACGTCCGAAACAGTAATTTCTGCCTGGCGCAGCGGCCTGCGGCTGCGTACACCTGCCGCAGGGTTATCCATATCCGCCACATACTGGCGGATCCAGTTGTTCAGTTCGGCTTCCAGATCATTACGCTCTTTCCAGGTACCGATGTTCTCGCGCTGAATGACCTTGATGTAATGCGCCAGGCGGCTCACTACGAAGATGTATGGCAACTGGGTGCCCAGCTTGTAGTTCAACTCGGCCTGTTTGCCTTCGGGGTTATTGCCGAAAAACTTCGGCTTCTGCACCGAATTGGCTGAAAAGAACGCCGCGTTGTCCGTGTTCTTGCGCATGGTCAGGCCAATAAACCCCTGCTCGGCCAGTTCGAACTCGCGCCGCTCCGAGATCAACACCTCGGTGGGAATCTTCATCTGCGACTCGCCCATGGCCTCGTAGTTGTAGACCGGCAAGTCTCCTACCGTACCGCCGCCCTGCGGGCCAATGATGTTTGCGCACCAGCGATATTGACCAAAGCTTTCAGACAGCCGGCTCGCAAAGGCAAAGGCCGCATTGCCCCATAGGAAGCTTTTGTTGCCGCCCGATACTTCTTCGTTGTAGCGGAACTTCTTGCTGGGGACAGTTTCGTCGCCATAGGGCACGCGCAGCAGGAAGTTCGGCATGGTCAACCCCACAAAGCGGGCGTCCTCGGATTCACGGAAGGCGTTCCACTTGGCGTACTGGGGACCTTCGAAAACCGCCGACAAATCCTTCAAATTGGCCAGTTCCGAATACGACTCCATACCGAAGAACTGGGGTCCCGCAGCCGCAATGAATGGCGCATGCGCCATGGCGGACACGCTGGCGATCGACTGCAGCAGCTTGATGTCCTGGCCGCCGGGGCCAAAGTCGTAGTTACCGATGATGGTGCCGAAGGGCTGGCCGCCGAACTGGCCGAACTCCGCCGTGTAGACGGCCTTGTACAGGCCTGAGCGAGTCACATCGGGCGCATCCTCGAAGTCATCCAGCAACGCTTGCTTGGACACGTTCAGAATCTCGATACGGTTGTTCTCGCGGAAGTCGGTGCGGTCCACCAAAAACTTCAGCGAGCGCCAGGCCGATTCCATTTTCTGGAATTGCTCTTGGTGCATGATGGCGTCAACCTGCTGGCAAAGCTTGCTGTCCAGGTTGGAAATCATCTCATCAATCAAGCCCTGGCTGACCTTTTCACGTGCCCGGGACGGTTCCAGCAATTCAGCCACGAAGGCTTCCAGGCCCTGGCGGGTGATTGAGTACGCATCATCACCGGGCTTGACCCGTGTCGATTCGATCAGTTGGTCGATCAGCGAGCCCTCGGCCTGGGCTTCGGGCTTGGCCGCATCGGGCTGTGCCTGGGTGTTGTCGTTCATTGATTACTCCTTGTCCTGGCCATCCGGCCCCTTGTCCTGCACGCCCAGTTCGCTCAACAAGCGCTCCCGGGCGCCTTCATCCTGAATGAGGGTCTGAAGCTGCTTGCGAAAATCGGGCAGATTTCCCAATGGTCCCTTGAGCGACTTAAGCGCTTCGCGCAATGCGATCAACTGACGCAGCTCCGGCACCTGTTCGACAATGGCATCGGGCTCGAAATCGCGAATATTCTCGAACTTCAACGACACAGGCACCTGCTCGTCCGGGTCGCCTTCGGAAAGCTTGTTCGGCACCGACATATTCAGCTCCAGCCCCTGCCCCTTGAGCACATCGTTGAAGTTGTCCTTGTCGACCTGAATAGGCTTGCGCTCATCAAGCGGGGTATCGACCTCTTTGAGCGTGAAGTCGCCGATCACGAGCTGCTTGAGCGGCAGTTCGACGTCTTCCTGGGCATCGCCCGTCGAGGGCTTGTAGACGATGTTCACGCGCTCTTTAGGTGCTACCGATCCATCCTTGGCCATCTTTGTTCTCCTTGAGGCTGATGTACTCAACCAGTTGTTGATTGTGAAAGCTGCCAGGCGGCACGCACGTCGACACGCGACAAGCGCCCCAGAATGGCGGCAGCCGGGCTGGCGTCATTGACGCCGTATCGCAATTCAATGCCTGCCGCCAGCGCCAGGGCTTGCCGCGCAAGCTCGGGCTCCCAGTCTTCCAGTCGATGCGCATCGATGGCCTCCAGCAAGGGAAGCATCAATGCCCGCATATCGGTCTTTGCATCAAACCGATGTATCAGGCCGCACTGTGCAAGCCGCAGCCGAAACCCATCCCGCCGTCCATCCACCTGGTGCGCCGCGCCTTGCAGATGCTCCAGCGCTTCGTTCAGTTTGCCTTCCGCAGCTTTGCTTTCCGCCTCGCGCATCAACACGGCAATGTCGTCGGCGCCCGCCTCTGCCGTTGCGACGGACGTGGCATCCAGGCTCTGCAGCCATATCTGCGTGACGCTGTCGGCAAAGGGCCGCTCGTCGTTGAATGCCAGTTGCGCCAGTTCAGGCAACCTGGCATTCAAGCGGCTGGTTTCGAACGCCACCGCGGCAGCCCCCTCATTGGCCCCCAACTGAATCAAGGCATGGTGACTGGCGCGGTTCAAATCGAGCCAGCACGGAAAGCTTGCCAGGCGCGATTCCGCGAACCGTACGACGGCTTCGGGCTCGCCGGTCTGGACGATCTGCACAAAGCTGTCGATGATTTGCCCAGCCGGAGCAGGCAAGCGTGTCGTGCGGCCTTGCGACTGCGGCAACTGATCCAGCGTGGTCCAGGCACAGATACGGTTCAGCCGAAACAGAATCGGCGCGGTCGGCAGCTCCTGTACGAACCAGTCGACCAAGGGGTGCAAGGCGGCCAAGGCGTGTTCCACAGCCTCACTGGCCTGCGCAGCGGAAGCGGGTACAGCGATCGGCGCCATCGCTGCGGGGGCCTGCTTGCTGGCAGGCGATGCCACTGCAGCATTCGTATTGGCGGCGGCGCTTGTAGGGGGTGCCGAGCCTGCTGCTTGGTCACCCTGCATCGCGGCGCCCTGCACCTCTTCCGACTGTTCTGGTACCTGTACGGGCAAGCGCCGCAGCACCGCCGCCAGGCCATAAAAGGCAGGTGCCTGATCATCATGTCCTTGCCATAGCTCATCAAGTACATTCCAGTCTTCCAGCATCTGCGCATGCAATGCCTCGTCCAGCGCGGGCATTTGCCCTGAAGCCTGTTCACCGAACGCTTCGCTTAACTGGTCCAGCAGCCATTGCATCTGATTGCGCCGGCCGCGGAGCCGGGTGGTTGGCGGAGACATGGTGTCCCAAAAGTTTTCCACCAGACCGCGCAACACATGAATCCCGTCGGCCAGGCCAGGCAGGCCGTGCTGGTGGAACCACCCCAGCGCAAGCCAGGTACCGCAAGCCAGGTCCTTGCCCTCCTCACGCAGTATCTTGCTTGCCAGCTGCGCCACCACAGGCCACTCTATGGATGTGCTGGCATGGATGTCATTCAGGCGGTCGATCTGTGTCTGAAGCGCGGCGAATGTCTCGCCGGCGCGCGGATCGCCCCCCAATGGGGGGGTCGCGCTGATTGGCGATGATCCCAGATTGCGCTCGGCAAGTGTGTCGTACACGGATTGCACCCTTTGTCCAGATTCGAATAGAACCGCCTTGGCAACCTCAGGATTTACCGACTGGGGATCAGGCGTACTTGCTACTCGGTGGAAATTTGTTGCAATGCTAAACAAAAAGTCGTTAACGGAATGTTTAAGAGAAATTTTTTTAATTCTTGACGTTTTATAAACAATTAACGATCCTTTAACGTTTAACGGCTTATATTCCGTTGTCGCAGATACATTTCCTCTTAATCGTTTCTCTTTGAAAGAAGGCATTCGTTAGCGGCTGACGCCCCCAATGTGCTGTTCGCGCATTGCCGGACCGCCAACCATTGCCTTCAAATAGGCTGCCTGTCATGCACCCTAGTCTGACTCGACCCATACAATTGAGGTTGCTCGGCGAATTCGATGTCGCAGTAGACGATATCAGCGGTGCACGTGCCATCAACTACACCAAACCCAGGCTGTTGCTGGCGATTTTGGCGCTCTCGGCAGGCAAGCCCTATACGCGGCTCGAACTGGCCAACATGCTGTGGCCCGCCAATCAGCAGGACAGCCGGGCCAACCTGCGTCACGCACTGTTTGTGCTCAGGCGATTGTTCGAGTCTGTGCCCAGCGCCTGGATTTCGTCCAACAGCACGCTGGCCCTCAACCCCGACGTCATCATGGTCGATGTATTGGCGCTTACGGGCGCCTACGGCGTCTTGGACCATGAAGAGCGCCTGGCCTACTATCGGGGCGGTTTGCTCGAGTACATGGACTTGCCCGAAATCCCTGCATTCTCGAGCTGGCGCAGCGGCTGGCAGGCGCGCATCGAGCGCGAGGCCACGGAATGCCGTGAAAAGCTCGTCAAGATGCTCGTCGCCACAGGCCAGCGCGCCAAAGCCAGTGAAGTGGCCAAGCATTGGGTACATCAACATCCAGGGGACGAAGGCGCACATCGCCATCTGATACGCTTGCTGCGCGACGCAGGCAATCAAGAAGCCGCCATGCTGGCGCTGGACCATTGCAAGAGCATGCTGCGCCAGTACCGTAATGTCGAACCGTCGGATCAGACGCTCGATCTGCTTGGCCAATTCGCCCTGTCCGCATCACGCGCCCCCGCGCCCCCGGAGCCCGCGCAAACGCTCGCCGTTACGCGTCAGTTGCGCCCGCTGGCCGTTCTGGCGGTCACGCTGGTTCTGGACGACACGGATGCCGACGCAGAAGAACAGCTACGGCGCCTTCGCACAGCGGCAGACGCTATCCGCATCCAAGCCGAACAGACCGGCGCCCATGTGCAACGCGGGGTGGAAGGGAGCCTTCTGATCGTCAGTGGCTACCCCGGCCTGGCGGAACGGCCGGCCCACCTTTGCGCGCGGCTGGCCTGCGCGCTGCGCGAGTCCACCCTGCCCGAAGGCGTAAGCATCGGCATGGGCATGCACGCAAACGTGAGCAAGATTTCGGTCAGTGATTCACCCCACCCTGCCCGCCTGCTCTATCAGCGTGCCATGCGGCTTTCCTATCTGGCCGAATCCGATGAAATCCTGGTCTCGGCGGGTGTACGCGACCGCATCATCGATCAGTTCACGGTGCATGCAGAGATGCGCCATGGGCATAATCGATACGTACTCGACTTCCAGCGCGAAGCGCGCCCGGTGGGACGCATGTTCGGCCGGGTACGTGAGTTCGATACGCTGGTGCGCCTATGGGCTCACCTGCCGATGGGTCAGGAGCCGGTGGGGGTACTGGTTCGTGGCGGCCTGGGCATCGGCAAGTCTTTGCTGGCCGGCGTCATGGCCGAGTATGTGCGCCGCACGGGCGGAGAAGTGCACACGCTATATTGTGAAGAAGGCTATGAGCACAAGCCATTTCATCCTGTACGCAATTATCTTTCCACGGGCGCCGGTCAATCGTGGACAGAAGGCCGCTCGCCTCTGGCCCGCGACGTAACGGTTTTGCTGCACCGCACCCTATACCCTGAGAAGGCGCGATCGAACGCAGCCACTGCATTACCCAACGGCCCGCAGACGCGCCCGGCGGTACTTGATGCCATGTCGCAGCTATTGCTAAGCCGCGCGAACGGCCAGGCACCGCTGCTGATCATCTGGGAGGATCTGCATTGGGCAGATCCATCCAGCCTGGCATTGCTGAGCGGGCTCATGCAGCGTTGCCAGACCGCACCCACGATGGTGCTGTGCACGACCCGCAACGCGTTTACTTGCCCGTGGCTCACGAACGAGCTTCTGCTCAAACCCCTCGACAAGCGTGCCATGGCCGAACTGGTCGTACATCGCTCGCGCGGCCAGCACCTGTCCTCCTCACAGCGCGATCGCATTGTCGAAAAAGCTGACGGCATACCCTTATTTGCAGACGAAATCGTGCGTCAGGTTGCCCTGGGCGACACCATCAGCACCACACCCGTCATGCTCGACCTGATCGCTGCACGCATTTCAGCACTCGTCCCCGAAGCGCGGCAACTGGCACAATTTGCCTCGGTGGCTGGCCGGATCGACGACAGCCTGGTTGCGCAGTTCGGGCTGGAACAGGAAATGAAACCCAGGCAAGTGCTCGTGCTGCTGCGCCAGTTAAGCCAGCACGGCTTGGTCGACGAAGGCATGCCCGCGCGCTTCTGCCATGCTGTCACGCGCGATGCGATCTACCAAACACTGGATGCCGCGCAACGCCGCCGCCTGCACCAACAGATCGCACAGTTTCTCATTAACCAAGAGCCGCGCAAGGCGCGCAGCGATGCCGCTTATGTGGCCCGTCACCTGGACGCCGCCGAGCATCCAGATGCCTGCCGCTGGTGGTGCGTCGCCGGCCGCGATGCCCTGGCGCAATCAACCGCCAACGAGGCGGAGATCATGGCCAGGCGCGCGCTGTCGGCCCTGGCCCGCATCGATGACCCTCACGTGCGGCGCAAGCTCGAACTTGAATGCCAGTTACTGCTTGGATCTGCGCTGACCTTGCTCAAGGGCGGCGGGGCGCAAGAGACATCAGACGTCTACGATCGCCTGGCCGCATTGCACCAGCAGGACGACGACCCCGATATCCATTATCAAACCCAGTGGGGCGAATGGGTGGTAGCCTTCAACACCCTGCCCCACGCACAGGCCCTGCACCGGGCCGAGCAGCTGCTGCTGCTTGCTGAAGAACGTGGCGCAAACATGCAGATGGCTTCGGCCCAATATGCGCTGGGGCAATCACGGCTGTTCATGGGCGATGTGGTCAGCGCGGAACGCTGGCTACGGGCGTGCCTGCATTCATTGGGCGGCCTTGCCGGAGGCAATAAGCGCGCCTACACGTGGGGCGCGGAAAGGGCTCAAAGCGCGCGTGGCTTGCTGGGTTGGGTGCTGGCCTTGCAGGGACGGGAAGAAGAGGGAATGAAGGTCGTCAAGATGGCCTTGTCCGACGGGCCCGAATCCAGCGCAATCTCGGGCCGCACACTTTGTCAGGCAGTCCTGTCTGAGCTATACCGCCTGCGCGGCGATGTGGAAGGCACATTCAAGGCAGCCTCTGAGCTCAAGGCCATGACCGAGAGCGTTGATTTGGCATTTTGGAAAGGTCTGGCTCAAGGTATGTCGGGATGGGCGCTGGCGCATCGGGGCGACAACCGGGGACTAGGACAAATCGAGCATGCCATCACGGTTTCCAGCCATGCCATGCCGGTATGGCAATCACTGCTGGAATTATTGCTCGCCGATTCACTCACCTACCTGGGCCAGCCTGTCCAGGCGCTTGAGGCAGTAGAGCGAGCCGGCGTGCTGATCGAGCGTTATGGCACGCAGTGTTTCCGCGGTGCATACTTGTGCCTTAACGGCGATGGCCTGGCCGGCGAGGGTCAGCCAGGCCAAGCCAAGGCGTGCTGGCAACAGGCAATGGTCGAAAGCCGCCGGCTCGGCCTATCGTTATATGCGCGCCGTGCCGAGCTCAGGCTGAACACCGCCTTGGGCGGCGTCGGCACGACAACACCTGCGTGACGCCACTCAGGCCGGCACCGGTTCGGCGGACGGCCCCGCCGCCTGCTGTATCGTGTCGACCAGCATGTGCGCCGTCACCGCCGACAGCGTCCACCCCAGATGGCCATGGCCGGTGTTGTAGAAGACACCGGCACGCCGTCCGGCTTTTACCCGGGGCATCATATCGGGCATCATGGGCCGCAGGCCGGCCCACGGAATAACACGCGAAGTGTCGATGCCGGGAAAATGGCGCCGCACCCAGTCGGTCAGGGGCTGAATGCGGTCTGCGCGAATGTCTTTGTTGAAACCATTGAACTCCGCCGTGCCGGCCACGCGAAAACGGCCGCGCCCCAGGCGGCTGGTCACGATCTTGGCTTCTTCGTCCAGCAGGCTGGTCCAGGGGGTTGCCTCCTGGCTGGCCTCATCATCGAGATTGACGGTAATGGAATAGCCTTTGACCGGATACACGTTAAGGCGGTCGCCCAGCATGGCCGCGACTTGGCGGCTGGCTGTGCCGGCGCACACGACCACCGCGTCCACATCCAGCTGCCCGGCCTGCGCCCCCGCCTGGCTGAATACGACTTGATGGCCCTGGCCGGTTGAAAGAATATTCCGCAGCTCGGTATCCATCAGGAACGTGACGCCTTTGCGTTCGCATGCCAGCGCCAGTCCGCGCGTGAACTTGTGGATATCGCCGGTCGCATCGGATGGCGTATAGAACCCGCCGTAGCAGTCCCGGGTCAGGGCGGGTTCTATCTGGCGGGCCTCCTGGGCGGTGACTTCATACCGGTCCAGGCCGCCCTCGCGCAGCAGCGTGTTCACGCGCCGGCCGGATTCGAAGCTAGCTTTATCGTGATAGATATGCAGGATGCCGCGCCGCTCCAGATCGAAATCAATGTTCTCGTCTTCCGCCATCTGGTAAAGATGCTGTCTGGCTTCAATGGCCAGGCGGGTGGTCTTGATGGTATTGGCGCGGTAATGGGCGATATAGCGTACAAACTCGGCCATCCATGCATACTTGTGCCAGCTTGGGGCCGGATTCACCAGCAGGGGCGCATCGCGCTGCAGCATCCAGCGCATGCCTTTCATGATGGTGGAGGTGTTATTCCAGACCTCGGCATTGCTGGCCGACAGCTGCCCGCCGTTGGCGTAAGAGGTTTCCATGGCGCTATAGCGCTGGCGATCGATGACGGTGACTTTATACCCCTGCCGGGCCAGGGCATAGGCAGACGTGACGCCGGTAATGCCGGCGCCAATAATGGCGATGTGGTGCATGAGAGCTCCAAAAAAGGTGGTCGCCGCCGTTTGACGGCGACGCCCCATCTGTTCTTGGTACCTGAGAGTTTCACCATGCCGGCTTGCGGATGGCTCCCCTTCGGTGGGCGCGAAAGCGCCGCTCTCCAGATCGTCTTGGTGTATGCAGTCCTGTTGCCTGAGAGTTTCCGGGGCGGTTGCTCCGTCGGCGCCGGCACAATGTGCCGGACTCTTCTGCATAACCTGTATTTCGACTGCATAAGCCTACCTGTTATAGGCGGGCAGCTCAATAGGGGGAAACACATATTGCGCAATCAGGCGCCGCATCATGGCGCACGGTCCGCGCCGGCCTTGCGCAGCGGCGCCAGCAAAGGGGTCAGGCCGTTGTGATCCACTTCATGCATCAAGGCCAGCAGGCGCCCGATTTCACCCTTGGGAAAGCCGTTCCGGGCAAACCAGTTCAGGTAATGGCCGGGTAAATCGGCCAGCAAGCGCCCTTTGTATTTGCCGTAGGGCATCGTACGGGATACAAGCAGTTCCAGGTCTTCGGGTTGCATGGTCAGTGCGCGGGCCATCATCAGTTGGGTACACTGGATTTTAAGACCTCTTTGCCCGCTATTGATCAGGAGAACAATGTGAGCCCGCTTGTCAACGAATGCATCCGCGTCGCAACGCGGCCCACCGGTATTCCGGCACCCGGGCATTTCCGCATGGACACCGCGGCGGTGCCGCCGCTCGAACAAGGCCAGATTCTGGTGCAGAACCAGTGGCTGTCGGTTGAACCGGCGATGCGGGGCTGGCTGGCCGATGCCAACAACTATGCCAGCGTAGCGGTCGGCGACGTCATGCGTTCGCTCTGCGTCGGCGTTGTGGTGCAGTCCAGGGCAAAGGGCTTCAACGAAGGCGAGTGCCTGATGGGCTGGTTCGGCTGGCAGAAATATGCCGCGGTGCAGCCCGCCGCCGTCGTACAGAAGATCACCGCCACCGACCTGCCGCCATCGCTGTACTTGGGCGTGCTGGGGCTGAACGGCGTCACCGCCGCGACGGCCCTGGACAAACTGGGACAGCCCCAACAGGGCGAAACCGTCGTCGTGTCCACCGCCGCGGGCGGGGTCGGATCCTGCGTGGGCCAGTTGGCGAAAGCCCTGGGCTGCCGCAGCGTCGGCTTGACCAGCACGCCTGAAAAAGTCCAGGCCTGCCAAACACGATTCGGCTACGACCACGCCATCAACTACAAGACCCAGGACATCGGCCGGGCCCTGAAAGAGGCCTGCCCCAACGGGGTGGACGTGTACTTCGACAATACGGCCGGGCCGATCTCGGACGCCGTCCTGCCTCACCTGGCCATAGGCGCAAGAGTCATCGTATGCGGCACCGCATCGATCGCCAACTGGGATCCCCCGCCCTCCGGCCTGCGCGTCGAACGCATCTTGCTGACCCGGCGCGCCCGCATGCAGGGCTTCATTCTGTTCGACCACATGGACACGTATCCGTCCTATGTGCGCCAACTGGAAGACATGGTCCGGACAAACCAGCTGGCCTACAGCGAACACATCACCGACGGCCTGGATACCGCCATGGGCGCGATTCAGGAGCTCTACCGGGGCGAAAACCTGGGCAAGCGCCTGATTCGCTTGTAGGCCCGGCCAAGTACACTAACAGGCAACGCAGACACTGCCGAGGTTCACGTGCGCTATTTCGATTTCAGTTCGTGGCAAGGAATCCTGACCACCCTGTTGGGGCTCGCCCTGTTCACCCTGATCGGCGTGGGCGTGCGGGTGCTCATGATGCAAACCCTGCAGCAACGCCGCGAGCGCATGAACCGGCAGATCAATGAGCGGCTCAGGACACTGATTGCCGCCTACAAGACCTTGGGGGGCTCTTTCACCGGGCGGCTCACGGTAGACCCCACGCATCTGCGCGACTTGGGCGCACAAGCGCCGGTACAGGACGAAGAAGCCGGCAGCCAGGATGCGGCCAGCGGCTCCGACCGCTCACGCCGCATCCGCGATGCCGTCGAAGCCGCCTTGGCGGACATTGTCCTTCTGGGGACCGAAGAGCATGTCCGCCTGGCAGGCCAGGCGGCCGCCGACATGGCTGCAGGCCGCCCCATCCACACCGCCGAACTGGTGATCTCCCTGCGCAATTTCATCCGCAAGGCGCTTGATCTGGGACCGGTGCCGGACGATGCCGAGATCCCGCTTCAAGGGCCGACCCGTGTGCAAGGCAGCGGCAGCCGCGCAAAGAGCGATGGCGCAAGAAGCGGCGGACGCGGCGGCGGCATGGGCGGCGGTGGCGGAGCCGGCATGGGCATGGGGCTTGGCCTTGGCGCGGGGCGCAAAGACACCGACCCCCATGGGTGACCGCCTTGCCCCGCTAACAGGCAGGCACCAGCAACACCGGTATGGTCTCCCAGACGATCGCCAAGGCAGACAACAAGCTGAGCGCACCGGCCGTCCATAAAACAAACCCCCGGTCCTCACTGCGCCGCAACTGTGTGCGCAGGCGCAGGAAGATCAAGCCCATCGCGGCAAGCGCCAGCACGCTCGCCGCCACAATAATCCACGCGGACACCGGCGCCCCCAGCCAGGCGCCATACAGCGCGGGCCGCGCGCAAGCCACGCCATGCACCGAATAGATGAACAGAAAGTGTGCCGCCCAAATGAGGGGGCCGGCAAGCATGAACAAGAAGACGCGAGAGAAGCTCCTTTGCATGCGCTTCATCCGATCAGGCGCGGAAAGCCGTGGATCAACCCCAAAGAGAGCAAACCCTGCGCTACCGTGTAGTGCCAGAAAATCATCGTACTGTCGTAGCAGGCCCGCCGCGCCGGCGACAGCCTGCCAGCCAGCGAACGCGCCATCGTGAATACGCCCATGTAACACAGCGCCGTCGTCAATACGCCCAACAGGCCGACCACGGCATAGACCGCCGCGGCATAGCCGCTATCCTGCGGCCGCAAGCCCGCCTGCCACTGGGCATGGCCCTCCAGGCCAACCGCCGCCAGCAGCATCAGCAAGGCAACCGGCATGCCCAGGCACAATCCTTTCTGCCTTGACTGCCCCAGCCTGCGTCCGAGCCACGCCAGTACCGCGCTGCTGCCCAGGAGCAGGCAGGCGGACGCCAGGGGGAAAGCCGCCGCGGGAAGCCGGGCCGGATCGGGCCACATTCCCGGCGACGTCGTCCACAAGAACAGATAGGCGAACATCAGCGAGCTGAAAATGCTGGTGCAGACCATGATAAGCATGATCATGGCCCACCAGGAATGAGAGGCACTGCCGCGGCAAGATACCGGCACGCGCACGCCGCCTCCGATGTCCACCGGAGGGTGATCCGGCCCCGCATCGGCATCCCACAGCCAGCGCCATATCATCGCCAGGGCCAGCAGGCCGCAAGCCGCCGCCAATGCGGTCATCTTGAAGGTCAACAGCAGGAAGAAGCCCGCCGTGCCAAGCGCGGCAAAGAAAGGCGGCCAGCCCGGCCCCGGCAGCTCGAGCAGATATTCGGGCCGCGCATCCAGGGCGTTCGTCACCAGCGTCGACCGCCGCCCGGTTGGCGCATCGGGCAGGTAGTAGCGCCCCGCGGCCACGTCTTCGGCCAGGCCGGGCTGGTCCCAAAGGGGCTCCCGGCTTGTCACGATCGGGATACTGCGCAGCCCGAACGTGCTGCTGGGCGCCCACTCCAGGGAGCCGGCCCGCCACAGGTTGCCGGCATTCCGCCCCTGGCTCGGGCGGAAGTTGCGGGCCAGGTCGGCCAAGAACACCAGCACGCCGGCGGCAATCATATAGGCGCCCACCGTGGACACCATGTTGAGCACGCCCCAGCCAACGCTGTCGGCATAGGTGTAGACACGCCGGGGCATGCCCGCCAGGCCCGTAAAGTGCATGGGGAAGAAACTGACGTTGAAGCCAATGAACATCAGCCAGAACGCCCAACGCCCAAGCCGGTCGGACAGGGCGCGCGCGCTGATGAAAGGCGCCCAATAATAAAAGGCCGAAAACAGCGGGAAGACCATGCCGCCAATCAGCACATAATGAAGATGCGCCACAATGAAGTAGCTGTCATGCGCTTGCAAGTCGAAGGGTATGACCGCCACCATGACCCCGGTCAGCCCGCCCAGCACAAAGATAAAGAAAAACCCCAGTATGAACAGCATGGGAACCTGCAGCGGACGCAAGCGGCGCGCCAGGGCGATGGTGGCGATCCAGGCAAATACCTGTATGCCGGTCGGCACGGACACCGCCATGCTGGCCGCCGACGCAAAGCTCAGCGATAGCTGCGGAATACCGGTGGCGAACATGTGGTGCACCCATAAGCCGAAGCTCAGGAAGCCGGTCGCAACGACCGCCAGCACAACCAGGCGATAGCCGACCAGCGGCGTACCCGTCATGGCCGGAATGATCATCGACACCATGCCCGCCCCCGGCAGGAAAATAATATAGACCTCCGGGTGGCCAAAGAACCAGAACAAATGCTGCCACAGCAGGGGGTCGCCGCCTCGTTCGGCAATGAAGAAAGGCAAATCAAAGGCGCGTTCCAGCTCCAATAGCGCCGTGGCCACGATCACGGCCGGGAATGCGATGATCACCATGCCGCAGAACACCAACATCACCCACGCAAAAATGGGCATCCGGTCCAGCGTCATGCCCGGCGCGCGTGTCCGCAAGATGCCAATCGCCAGCTCAATGGCGCCGGCAATCGCCGAGATCTCGATGAAGCCGATACCAAGCAGCCACAGGTCCGCGTTAAGGGCGGGCGAATAGGTGGAACCGGTCAGCGGCGGGTACATAAACCAGCCGCCCTCGGGCGCCAGTCCCACAAAGATGCTGCAGAAAAAAATCACGCCGCCGACGGCATACGCCCAATAGGCATACGCGGACAAACGCGGAAACGGCAGGTCGCGCGCACCCAGCATATTCGGCAGAAGCAGCATGGCCATGGCTTCCACCGCCGGCACCGCAAACAGGAACATCATCACCGTGCCATGCATGGTGAACAGCTGGTTGTACAGCTCATGTCCGATCAAATCATTGTCGGGCACGGCCAACTGCGTACGCATCAGCAGCGCCAGCACACCGGCAAGCAGGAAGAACAGCAGCGCCGTGCCGATGTAAAACAGTCCAACATTGGTGTTATTGACGACCGTGAGCGCACGCAGCCCGCGCGGAGGCTGCCAGACACGCCGCAATTGCTCCAGCTCTCCGTCAGGCCGGGGCAAGGAGTTGGGCAGCGCGGATACCCGGTCCGCTGTCGGATGCTCGGGCGTCACTGGAGACTTTCCATGTAGTGCGCAACAGCCCGCAAGTCCTCGCCGGACAATTGGTCGAACGAGGGCATGTGATTGCCCGGCTTGATACGCTGGCTTGCCCCGATCCAGCCGGCCAGCGTCCCGGCATTATTGGGCAATACGCCCGCCGCCAGCGAAAGGCGGCTGCCGACATGCGTCAGGTCGGGGCCGAGCGTGCCCGCCGCCTGGGTGCCCCGGATGGCATGACACTGCGCGCAAGCCTGCATGAAGGTCTGCTTCCCGCTCCTGAGCCTGGCATCGGCCGGCTCCCGCGCCGGCTGACGTTGCGATGCCAGCCATGTCTGGAAGGCGTCCGGCGCCATCGCCTGGACGTCGAACATCATCTTGGCATGCTGCGCGCCGCAGTATTCCGCGCACTGGCCGCGAAAGACGCCCGGCTCGTTGGCTTGCACCCGCAGACGATTGACATGCCCCGGCACCATATCCAGCTTGCCGGCCAGGTTGGGCACCCAGAAACTGTGGATCACATTGTCCGATTTGAGCACGAACTCCACAGGCAGGCCCGACGGGATGCGGATGTCGTTTGCCGTTTCAAACATCGTCCGGCCGTCATGGTCCAGATACCGCAGCCGCCACCACCACATTTCGCCGATCACTTCGATACGCAATACCGGCTGCGTACCGGCCCGGACCATGGACGAAGCCGCATTCAAGGCATAGACCAGCAGTGCGCTCAGGACGATCACCGGAAAAGCAATGCCGGCGCCGATGATCACCGAGCGCCGGCCCAACAGCCTGCGCAGCGCGGGCGGGCCGGCCAGCGCCAGAAACAGCATGGCAAGGACCAGCAAAAAGATCAGGGCCGCGCCGATGAACAGGACCCAGCTGATTTCCACAATCCGGCCGGCATCTTCGCTGCCGGGATGAAGGGCCGATTGCACACCCGCCCACACTGGAAGCGGCAACATCACGAGAAGTACAGTAGGGCGCGAACGAAACATAAGAAGGTCCGGTGCTGGGGGTTGGCCGGAAAAACACAGGTGGATCGGCGTATGGCGGCAGTGAGCCATTGCGTTTAGCACGTTGCATGCCACCCTGGCCGCAGCATGGGGGATACGCAGGCAGCCACCCGCGAAAGCGTGCAGCGCATGGGTATGTTTTCGCCCGATTTTGAATAATTTACACACGCGTTCGCTTATTTTTGCCGTCGGCGCACGCCGCAATGCCGGGACTTGTCCATGGCCTGCGGACCTTGGCAAAGAATTTGCTAAGGAACGACAGGATCAGCAAGCGTGAACGGGCCAGGACGCCCTTTTTGGCTCCGTGCAATTACATTCAGATGCAAAAGAGATTTCCAAGACCGGCTTTTCTTCTCTGCATGGCAGCGTGCGTGCCTATCCCGGCTGCGGGCCGACGCTGGCCCTTGCTGGCCGTGATTGCGCTCTTCGCGCTCGCCGGCTGTGGCAAGGCGCCTCCCCCGCTTTCACCCCGGGGCCAAGCCGATCAGTTGACAGGAACAGACGTAGAACGTGGCAGGCAACTGATCGGAAGCTATGGCTGCGTCGCCTGCCACACTATCCCGGGCGTAAAGGGCCCTGCGCCACAGGTCGGTCCGCCGCTGGCCGACATGGCGTTGCGTGCCTACATCGGCGGGGTGTTGCCGAACACGCCCGACAACCTGGTGCAATGGCTGCTTGACCCGCCGGCCATCGATCCGCGCACCGCCATGCCCAACATGGGACTCAGCACCGGCGATGCCAAGGACATCGCCGCCTACCTTCTTACCCTCCACTAACCTCAGGGGCAGCCGAAGATGAAGACATGGAAGCGCGTTGCAGGCATTACCCTGACGGCATCAGCGGCAAGCGCCGCGCTGCTGGGGGGGCTGTTTGTGTATTCGGGTGTGTACGACGTCAGCGCGACTGACCAGCACACCGCCCCCGTGTATCACTTGCTCGAAACCTCCTTGCGGCGCTCGGTCAAGCTGCGCACGTCCGGCACAGAGGTGCCCAACCTGGAAGATACCGGGCGCGTCGTCGCCGGCTTCAAGCTCTTTCGTTCGCATTGCGTCCAATGCCACGGCGCGCCGGGGATCGCGCCCCAGCCTTTTGCGCTGGGCCTGACGCCTGCGCCCGCATCGCTGGTCGCTTCCGCCCAGGAGTGGACGGCAGCCGAAACCCACTGGATCATCCGGCGTGGCATCAAGATGAGCGGCATGCCTGCATGGCAGTACCGGATGAGCGACGAGGAAATATGGGACGTGGTGGCCTTCATGAAAGTCTTGCCGACCTTATCGCCGGCCGACTACGCGCGCTGGAGCCGGGAGCACGCCGAGACGCCATCGGCAACGCCGCAGGCGCCCATCACATCGGCGGCGCAAGAAGCCCGGCTTGGCGATGCGGGCGCCGGAAAAAAGGCGCTGCAGCAATACCTGTGCGCCACATGCCACGCTATCCCCGGCGTCGTTGGCGCGGATAAGCATGTCGGGCCGCCCTTGGCGGGCATCGCCAACCGGCAATATATTGCCGGGGTATTACCCAATACCCCGGCCAATATGCTGCGCTGGCTGCGCAAGCCGACTGGGGTCGACCCCCTGTCGGCCATGCCCGACCTGGGCGTAAGCGAGCAAGATGCACGCGATATCGCCGCATTTCTATACACGCTGCGCGAGCCGCAATAAGCAGGCCGCGCAGCGTAACGGCGCCATCGCCGGACCGTGGGCTGCTTAGGCGCTGGCCATGGCGGCGCGCTTGCGCTGCGCAAACCAACGGCCGGCCAGCACAATGATCAAGGCGCCTGCCACTTCAGCCGACAGCTTCAACATGCCTGAGGGCTCGCCGAACTGCTCCACAATGACAATGTCCGTGATCAGCATCCCGCCTGCAATCCAGCCCAGCAACCCTGCGCCGAAAGTGACGACGCTGGGGAAGCGGTCGATCAGTTTCAGCACCAGCGTGCTGCCCCAGATGATGATGGGCACGCTGACGACCAGGCCGAAGATGACCAGGCCCATTTGATGTTCGGGATTGGCCCCCTGCGCCGCGCCCGCGATGGCGATGACATTGTCCAGACTCATCACAAAATCGGCCACGATGATCGTCTTGACGGCGGACATAATGGACGTGCCGCCATTGATCTTGCCGTGCGCATCCTCTTCTGGAATCAGCAGCTTGATGCCGACCCACACCAGCAATAGCGCACCCACGATCTTCAGGAACGGCACACTGAGCAAGGTCAATGCAAAAGCAATCAGGGCCACACGCAGGCCGATCGCGCCCGCCGTACCCCATAGAATCCCCTGCATGCGCTGTTTGCGCGGCAGATTCCGGCAGGCCAGCGCAATGACCACGGCATTATCGCCGCCCAGCAGAATGTCGATCAGGATGATCTGAAAGACCGCTGCCCAGCTCAGTGTTTGTAAAAATTCAAGCATAAGTCACCCTTTAGGTACCAAGATAAAAACTGTGAAGGGAAACGGATCAGGCCAGTGCCATGGCCTGCTTGCTTGAACCACACGCGGTGTAGACATGTAGACAGGGCGAGCGTCAGACAAAAACAAAAATGGCCTGATCCGTAAGGACGCAGGCCACAGCTATCGCTGGAGTATAGACCTTGCCCTTATTGGCAAGGTCTTGCTTGCAACATGACTGTTGCCCGAGCACCGGGAGCTTGCAAAGACTTGCAAAACTGCCGTAATGACGATGCTGCGGTGGAAAGCTACTCCCCTTGATGGACGTAAGTATATTCACACATCGCGGAAAGTCAAGGTTTTTTCATGTCTGGCTCCTGTTCCGCGCTCCGCCACAGTCGGCACATGTATTGCTGAGCAAACCAGCATCGGTCGCATCCTGTGGCCGATGCTGCACCCAGGGGCATGCCGCAGCGCTGTGCGCGGCCCCCTATAAACCAGCGTTATACGAGGTAAAGCGATGAGTAAAGCGCATGGAGCACTGGGCAGCGCACTGGCCGACAAGTCCGCAGCCAAGCAGGCGGTGGATCTGGCCTTGCCCATGATCGAAAAGGGAATCGCATCGCGCACACTGGGCGAAAGCGGGTTCTTGTACATCGTCATCATGGATCCCGGACTCAGGCCGGAACACTGTGACTTTGAACAGGCCATTCTTTACGAGCATGCAGTCGGCGACCGTGACGCCTGGGATGCCGACTACGCCCGTTACGCGCGCGAAAAAGCCCGTGTGTGCTGGCGTGTGCAGCGTAGTGGACACGAGCTTCGCTACATGGCGGCACACTTGCTCAGGGCTGTCGAAACGGGCGTCTGGGGCGGTGTCTGGGCTGACGGGATCGCGGTCGGCGTCAGTGGCGCGGATCCCTGGTTCGACGAAGCCATTGGCACAGCCGTCGCCGGCTTTCTACGCGCCATTGCAAAGCAAAGGGCTTTGCAGATGGCCGAAAGGCTGGAACTCGGCCGGCATGACAATCACGGCTCGCATCAACTGCCTTTGACTTGAGCTGATGCGTGAAAAAGCTCGCAAAGACCCTGCGTTACCCCCGGATCAGATTCATGGAGCAACGTGAACTCTATGCCACTATTTGGCAGGTAGTCTGGCGGTTCCGGCGGCGGACGGCCTTGGCGCTGGTCTTGCTGATCGCCGCCAAAGTCTTTGCCCTGCTTGTACCGGTATCCCTGAAGCACATCATCGATAGCCTGGACGGCGGCCACCTCTCGCTGAGCTTGCCGGTGTTCCTGCTGCTGGCCTACGCGCTGCTGCGTTTTCTTTCAGGCTTGTTCACCGAACTGCGAGACATGGCCTTCGCCAAGGTGACCGCTACGGCGGTGGCCGACTTTACCGTACGGGTATTCGAGCACTTGCATCGGCTTGGCGCACGGTTCCTTGGCAGCCAGCAAACTGGCGTGTTTGCCCGCGATGTGTCGCGCGGCACGGCAGGCATAGGCTTCTTGCTTGGTACCGCGCTGTTTACCGTGCTGCCCACGGTCATCGAGATCACATCCATCATCATCATTCTGCTTTCTGCGTACCGAATGGGGTTTGCAGCGGTACTGGCCGTTACCTTCATGGCCTACGCGATCTACACCATCGTGTTTACCGAGAGGCGCATTCACTACCAGCGCGCCTTGAATGAACTGGACTCCGCCGCCAATGGCCACTTGGTGGACAGCCTGATGAACTACGAAACCGTCAAGCTCTATACCAGTGAACGGTCCGAATCAAACAGATTGAGCAGCATCATGAGCCGCTGGATAGGCGTAGGCGTCGACAACCAGAAAGCATTGTCGGTACTGCACATAGGACAGAGCGCGATCATTGCGGTGGGCGTAGCCCTGGTCATGCTGATGGCCGGACAGGATGTGGTCAATGCCGGCCTGAGCGTGGGAGACCTCGTTTTGATCAATGCCTATGTCATACAAGTCTGCCTGCCACTGAACACACTCGGCCTGATTTTTCGCCAGACACGCGAGGCCTTGATCAATGCCGAGCGCATGTCGAGCCTGCTGCGCCTGCCCACGGAAACAGACCAGGATAAGCGCCCGCCCGCCCTGGACATTCATGGCGGGGCGGTCTGTTTCGACCACGTCGATTTCGCCTATGACTCCGCCCGGCAGATACTGTACGACATCAGCTTTCGAATCGAGTCCGGCCAGCAGGTAGCGGTAGTCGGCGGAAGCGGATCCGGTAAATCGACGCTGACGCGACTACTGCTGCGCCTATACGATGCCGATGCCGGCAGTGTCACTGTCGACGGCCAGGATGTTCGCGCCGTCACGCAGGCCAGCCTGCGCGCCAGCATAGGCGTCGTCCCGCAAGAGTCCCTGCTGTTCAACAACACCATCTTCTATAACATCGCTTACGGAAAGCCTGGGGCAAGCATGGGCCAGGTGATTGAGGCCGCCAAGGCTGCCCGCATTCACGAACTCATAGAAAGCCTGCCGGCCCAGTACGACACGCCGGTCGGCGAGCGCGGCATCAAGCTGTCCGGCGGAGAACGCCAGCGTATCGCCATTGCCCGCGCATTTCTCAAGAATCCGCCCATACTCGTGCTGGACGAAGCGACCTCGGCGCTTGATACGCGTACCGAAAGAGCGATTCAGCAAGAATTGAAGGCCCTGTCGCGGGGGCGGACGACACTTATCATCGCCCATCGGCTATCGACTATCGTCGACGCCGGCCTGATTCTCGTCATGGACCATGGCCGTATCACCGAGCGCGGCACGCATCACGAGTTGCTTCGCCAGCAAGGACAGTACGCCCAGATGTGGCAACTGCAACTTCAGCAGGAAGCAATGCACGAAAAAGAAGCCCGGCTCAGCGCCCAGCCGATCAACCTCGTGGCGCTGGTAGCGGGCGTGCTGGATGCCATCCGGCCTGCTATCAATGCTCGAAACATCGCGCTCTATACCTTGATCCGGGCCGATACCGCCCGTGTGACCGGCGATCCCGGGGCGCTCCAGCACCTGCTGGGTGAAATGCTGGAGAATGCCATCCTGTTCACGCCGCCCGGTGGCCGCATAGCCATCAGCCTGGAACGAGCGGGAACGGAAGTCGTCGTTACGGTCACGGACAGTCGGTATGCGGCTAGCGAAGAAAGCATCGCGGATGCCCCCGATAAGCCGGCCGCCCTCGCCGCGGCCGATGGGAATGTCGCGTTGCTGGACCCGCCACGCGCCCATGCATTGATGGAGAAAATGGGCGGACGATTCGAGGTGCAAACTGCCGCGGATGGGCCGGGACTGTCTTTCGTTCTACACATGCCAATGCGCGCGGTGGTGGAAATGGCTCCCCATGTCGCCCCTCCGGATGCCGCACCCGAACCTCTTAAGGGGCTTGAAATATATGTGGTCGACGACCAAGAGGAAGCCCGGATATTGCTGGGTGAATCACTGGAAGACCATGGCGCCCATACGCGTCTTTTCACGTCGGGCGAGGCCATCGTCGCCGCATTGTCCGAGCGCCCTCAAGATCAATGGCCCCACGTGCTGGTGTGCGACATTTCGCTGGGCGACACCGACGGCTACCAAGTGATAGGGAAAATCCGGCAGATCGAAGAAGACCGCGATGTGTCCTTGCGCCGGCGTTTGCCCGCCATCGCGCTGTCCGGGCATTCCGCCGCCGAGGACAGGCTTTATGCGTTGCTCGCGGGCTTCCAGGTTTACATGGCCAAGCCCGTGGACCCGCGCGAGCTGGTGGCGACCGTTCTCGCCCTGACACGAGGCACAGTACCGGCTTCATCGTCGGCCCACCCGGACCGGCAGATCAAGCCATGAACGCATGTTCGACATCAACTTATGGAGGTGTATATGAGCAGCAAGCATTTTTCATCGACAACCGCCCAGTGGCCCGACGACGCCCGAGAGGCGGCGCAACTGGTGATCGATCAGTATGGCGAGCCTGACGAGGCCACGCCCAGTTGCTTAGTGTGGCATAAGCCTGGGCCCTGGAAGCGCATCGTGGCTTCCCGAGAGGTACACGAGCACCATTTCCCCGCACCCCATCTGGATTCGGTGGAGTCCGTCATCAACTACCGTATCCCCGATGATAAGGCGCAAGACATCTATTTGTTCGATGGAAGCGTCGTCGTGAACCGGACCGAGGGGGAAGTATCCGCCCGTTGCCATGACGAGCAAGCCAACTTTCTTGCCCTGAACCTTGTTCATGATATTGCCACGGGGGCCAAGAACGTGCAGCAGGCGCGCGACTACTACGCGCTGGAGTTTCTGAATGCGCGCCGCAAAAAGCCCACACCATACATGGAGAAATTGCGCTTCACGCCGGCGGCCGGCTCCGCGGCAGACCCGGACACCCGCGTGCTGTCCGATGCGGCATTGCAGGAGGCGGTCGAAGAAGGAAAACGCAATTCTCCACACGTTTAGCCTCGATATGGTTACCGGCATCTCATCTTCCCCGGGCGCGATCATTGTCGTTTCGCCGCATTACGATGACGCGGTCTTCAGTTGCGGCGATCTGCTGGCGCTGTCGCCGGGAAGCACCGTTGTCACCGTTTATACCGGCCTCCCGCGCAATCCAGGCATACTTACCGACTGGGACCGGCGCTGCGGGTTCGCCAGCGCGGCGGATGCGATGCGGGCACGCGCTATGGAGAACAGCAAGGCGTTGACGCTTTTACAGGCCAGCGGCGTCGATCTTGACTTCCTGGACAGCCAGTATGCGTCACCCGCGGACAATGGGTCTGATTTGCTGGGCGATACGCTGGCATCCACGATCGCCCGGATGCAGCCTTCTGCCGTATTCTTCCCGCTGGGACTATTCCACGAAGATCACATCCATGTGTCGGATGCCCTGATCGCGGCATGCTATCGCTTTCCGGCCATTCTTTGGTTCGCCTATGAAGACATCCCCTACCGCAAGCGGACAGAACAAGTGCGGCAACGGCTGGCACAGCTTATCGACCGGGGCATCGGTGTCACGCCATTTCATCTTGGTAGCGCGGCGCGCTACAAGGCAAGCGCCATCAACGCCTACCGAAGCCAGTTTCGCGGCCTGGGCTACGAAGACGGACAGCCGGTGCTGAGACATCCCGAGCAATACTGGCGCCTGCATTCCAACATGGAGCTTCTATAGTGCTTGCGGCCGCGCCTGACAGTGAACGTGTAACGGTCGTCATGCTGACACATAACCGTAGCGAAGAGCTATGCCGCAGCCTTGCGCACCTGCTGGCCCTGCCCGAGCAGCCGCTTGTCATCGTGGTCGACAATGCCAGCACCGACGACACCCTGGATTGCGTCTCGGCCAGGTTTCCACAAGCCAGGCTCGTACGGGCCGAGCGCAATCTGGGCGCCGCCGGCCGCAACCTGGGCGTGGAACACGTACGGACCCCCTATGTAGCGTTCAGCGATGACGACACGTGGTGGGCGCCGGGCTCACTTCACACGGCGGCGGATTTGCTTGACGGGCATCCTGACATTGCCGTGCTGAACGCCTGCATCGCCGTAGGCCCCGAAGCGCGTCCCGACCCCGCCTGTACCGCCATGGCGTCAAGCCCGCTGGAAGCGGTGGCGGGCGTAGGCCCCAGGCTGACCGGCTTCATGGCCGGTGCCGCGGTCATGCGCACCAGCGCGTTCATCCGGGCCGGCGGCTACTGGCGCGCTTTCTTCATTGGCGGAGAAGAAGCCTTGCTGGCGCTGGACATTCTGGACGCAAACGGGCTCATCGTCTATGCGCCCGCACTCCAGATGCATCATTGGCCTTCAAAGGCGCGGGATGATGGCTTGCGGCGCAGGTTGATAGCCCGCAACGGGATATGGACTGCCTGGCTGCGGCTGCCATGGCGGCTGGCGTGGCGCAGAACCTTGCAGGCCGTGCTGCGATTGCCCACGTGGCGCTTGCGTTTCCAGGTACTGGCAGATGCCCTGCGCGAAGCGGCTGCCATCCGGTCAAGACGGCGTGTCTTGCGTCCGGAAACCTGTGCGTTGCTGAAGCGTGTGTGGCAACACGAAACACAATGACTTGCAGTATCCGCGCAGGCATACCGTTTGCTTGAAGGTGCAGGCGTACATACTTGATTTGCAAGGTTCGCATCATGCCCTTCCGCGTCGGCGGACGCATTTTTCTACAACAGGATTTCACCATGAACGTCGTTGTCATTGGCTCTGGCTATGTAGGCTTGGTTACCGGGTGTTGTCTTGCCGAAGCGGGCAACCGGGTGATTTGCGTCGACCACGATGCCGAAAAAATTGCCATGCTCATGGCCGGCCGAGTGCCTTTTCATGAGCCCGGGCTAGAGGCGATACTCCAGGCCCAGTGGGCCGCCGGCCGGCTTTCCTTCGACACCCGCATCGCACGGGCCATGCAAGACGTCGATGTTGCCTTCCTTGCGGTCGGCACGCCCGCGCGGGCGGATGGCGGCGCCGATCTCGGGAACTTGATGCGCTGCGCTCACGAACTGGCGAACACGGTGTTCGACGACTGCATTGTCGTCGTCAAGTCCACTGTTCCCGTCGGCACCGGCGACCGTATCGAGGCCCTATTGAATGAGAAGCGTGATGTCTCTTCCAGCTACCTGAAGGTACGGGTGGCGTCCAACCCCGAGTTTCTCGCGGAGGGGCGGGCCGTGCACGATTTCCGACATCCAGACCGTATTGTCATTGGCGCAAACGACCCTGGCGCAGCGTTGGTGCTGGCACAGTTGTACGCCCCGTTCGACGATCATGGACAACGCATCATGCTCATGGACCGACGCACGGCTGAATTTTCCAAATATGCCTGCAACGCCATGTTGGCCGCGCGAATCTCGATGATCAACGAACTGGCCGGCCTGGCCGGAAGCTTCGGCGCCAACATACAAGCCATCTGCAGCGTCCTGAAGGGCGACCCCCGGATAGGCGGCAGCTACCTGTACCCCGGCGCTGGCTATGGCGGCTCCTGCCTGCCCAAAGATGTGCGTGCGCTCATCCATGCAGCAAGAGGCGTGGGTGAGCCCGCCGATATGCTCCGCAGTGCGCAACGGGTGAATCGCCGGCAGGGGCGGCGCCTTCTGAACGCGGTACGCGAACATGTTGGCGGCCGTCTGAAGGGAAAGCATATTGCGATATGGGGCTTGTCTTTCAAGCCGGGCACCGACGATGTGCGCGCGGCGCCCAGCCTGACGCTGATTCGCCACTTGCTGGAAGAAGGCGCCATCATATCCGCGTACGATCCGGTGGCCATGCGCCCCGCGCAGCGCGCATTGGGCATGGCGCCTGTCGTATTCGGCAGCTCGCCCCTGGATGTGTGCCGGGACGCGGAAGCACTCATCGTGATGACGGAGTGGGACGAATTCAAGGCGCCGGACTTCGCAGCGCTGTCCCGCTGCATGCGCGGGGCGATGGTCTTTGACGCCCGCGCCATCTATCACACCGGCACCTTACAGCAATATGGCTTGCAGCATTATCATGTGGGTTCATGGACGCGGCAGGAAGCGCCGGCAAAATATGCATATGTACGCGCCAGGCCCTCATCCAGCGACACGGTCGGCTGCCAGCTCAGGTGACGCTTCGCCAGCTCGATATCGGGGCAACGCAGGACCGGATCGTCAGAGGGCAAGGGCTGGAACTCTATCTGCGGGCAGCCCGGCGACAAGCTGCAAACACGCCGGGCAATATCCAGCACCGACACCTCTTCTGTGTTGCCCAGGTTGACAGGGCCCTGGAAGCCGGCGGGGCTATTCATCAATAGCACCAGGCCGTCTATCATGTCATCGACGTAACAAAGCGATCTCGTCTGGCTGCCGTCGCCATAGATGGTAAGCGCCTCGCCCGCAAGCGCCTGGCAAATGAAATTCGACACGACGCGCCCGTCATCCGGCGCCATGCCAGGTCCGTAGGTGTTGAAAATGCGGGCTATCTTTACGGACGTGTGGCGCTGACGCGCGTAATCCGTAAACAGCGTTTCGGCGCAACGCTTTCCTTCGTCATAGCACGAGCGCAGACCGACGGGATTCACGTTGCCGTGATAACCCTCGACCTGGGGGTGTACTTGCGGCCCGCCATAGACTTCGCTGGTCGATGCCTGCAGTATCCGGGCATTGCTGGCCGTGGCCAGCTCCAGCAAATTCAGCGCGCCCTGCACGCAAGTGCGCACCGTGTGTATGGGGTCGGCCTGGTAGTGGCGCGGCGAGGCCGCGCAAGCAAGATTGTAGATTTGCGTCGGCCGCAAACCTTTCGGCAATGGATTGATGATGTCGTGGTGTATTAACATGAATCGAGCATCGTCAAGCATGCATGCGACGTTCTCCCGGGGGCCCGTCAAAAAACTATCCATGCAGATTACCCGATGGCCTTGCGCCAATAGCCGGCGGCACAGATGTGCGCCCAGGAAACCTGCGCCGCCGGCAACCAATGTAACGTGAGACTCACTATGTATTTCAGACATTGCCCACTCCCGTCAGTTTAAAAAGCAGGCGCTCCCAGTCCGCCACAAATCGCGTCATGTTGTACCGTTCGCGCGCTGTACGCCGTGCGGCCTCGCCCCATTCCCGCGCCATGGCCGCGTCCGCCAGAAGCTGGCGCGCCACGTCGAGCAAGGCAGGCCGCCGGTTATCGACATAACCGTTGATGCCATTCTGAATAACACGAGGCAGTTCCGTGGCCGCAACGCCCACCACCGGCACGCCTGCCATCATGGCCTCTATCAATGAAAGTCCCAGGCTGGCATACCTGATGGGCGTAAAGAAGAAACGGTAGCGCGCCACAAAGGCCGGCACGTTCATGTTGTCTATCTCGCCTTTGCCGCCCGCCATGGATTCCGAGCCCATGCCGATCAAGTCGAGCGGAATGCGGCTTCGCGCCCACTCGTAAACATCGGCGCCGACGCGCCGGCCACGGGCGCCAAGGTTGTTGATCACCACAATACCGCGCTCCAGCTCCCCCCCGTAGCTCACACCTTCAGCCTCAGGCACCCCATGCTCGATCACGGCGTCCGGCATGCCGCCGGCATCCCACATCAATGCGTTGTAGTGCGTAACGTGCACGAGCACACCGTGCCCATGCTGGAAAAAATGCCGTGTGTCGGTAGGGTGCGGCTCGGGCGGATTATGCTCGATATAGGCGCTGGGCAGCGCTTGCTGGGCCGAGGTCAACAGCGACAACCTGTCGTGCTCGTACGCTTGGCGCGATTGATAAATGACGCAGTCAAACGGCTCATCGCGTAGCTGGTCCGCGGGCACCATGCGCACATTGCCGCCCCAAGGTATTTTATTGCCCAGCATGGCATAGCCCGGCCGGCCGTCGGGCATCACCGGAACAATGAATTCATGGGGCACCTGCGTCAGAGAATAAAGATAATTCCCATGAACGTGCCAAGTAAGGATACGCAGCCGGGCCGTCATCAGTGTCTGCCCCTGTTCAGATGCCCAAACGCTTCCGCCAGCACGTGATCCACCTCGACGCCCAGCGCGCAAGGATGGCCGATGGGACACTCATCGTAGGCGCAGGGGCGGCACTCGGCGCCAGCATGCAGGACCGTATGCCGGCGCGTATCCAGCGGCGCCCACCTGGCCACATCGCTCCCGCAGGCAATGACCACGCTGGGCAAATGCACGCTGGCCGCCACGTGCGAGATGCCGGTGTCGTTGCAGACCAGCAATCGCCCGCGCTGCAGCAGACTGGCCAGCGCACCCAGCGAAGTCTTGCCGCACATATCCACGGTGGGCACGCCCGCATCAACCGTCAGCGCGCGGGCCATTTCCGCTTCGCCCTGGCTGCCAGTGACCGCCACCTGCCAGCCCGCGCCAGCCAGCGCACGGGCCACGGCGGCATAGCGGCCCAGCGGCCAGCGCCTTGATGCCAGCCGGGCGCCCGGATGTATGAATATCGTCCTATCCAATGCCAGCCCCAGGCCGGCCGCCAGCGTGTCGGCTTCCGCCTCGTCTGCCGTACTGACCGGAAACTCCAGCGTATCGTCTTCTGCATCCAGGCCCATATACCTGAGCAGGGCAAGATAGCGATGCACCTCATGCAGATGATCGGGCCAAGGCAAGAGCCGCCCCTGTACGGCCAGCTCGTCCCGTGGGACGAAGCCGGCCCATTGAGCAGGCGCCATGGCCCGCACAATGTCGTTGGACTGTTGCCCGCTGCCATGCATTTGCAGAACCATATCGAAAGCCCGCGCACGCATATCCCGATAAAATGCCGGCAAGGCGCCCTTGCGCACCGCCTGCTCGGGGAAGGCCGGATCGCCGGGAAATTCGACCAGCTCGTCCAGATAGGCGGAAAAGTGACGCAGCACCGGCTTGGCGCTTTGCAAACCCACCAGCGTGATGCGCGCATCAGGCAGCTTCTTGCGCAGGGCGCGCAATGCCGGCATGGCGCACAGCATGTCGCCCAGATTCAATGCCCGGAACACGGCCACATGCTTCGCTGTGGCTTCCCAGTCCGCAGCGCGGCTCGTCATGGAAACCTCGGCCCGAAGCGGCGCGCGCCGACCAGGCGCCAGAATAGGGAAAGCGGCGGAATGAAAAGCGAAGTGACGAACAGTTCGGCAGCGTTGCGTACCGTGAGCGCGCTCACGGACAGGCGCCGCAAGAAAAATGATACGGTGGCCAGCCCCCAGCCGGCTAATGTGAATGCCGCCAATCCGCTACGGCCTGCCAGCGCAAACAACAGGGTGAGCAGCAACAAGCCTGATATAAGCACATACAGCCACGGGGGGCCCTGCCGTATCCGCTCGCGATAAAGCCGCGGATGCTTGCAGAACAGCAACACATCGAACAGCACTTTCTTTTGCATGCCTATCCCAGCGGCGAAACGCGTTTCCCGCAACGGATGCACCACCACCGCCCGCGGCGCCCGCGCGACAACGCATCCCCCTTCCAGCAGCGTGAAATGCAGATCGGAATCTTCGCGCCACGCCATGCCGAAACGCTCGTCGAAGCCCTTGACGGCTTCAAGCACGTCGCGCCGCACAAAGCAGTTGGCGGTGACAAACTCCGCCCGGGTCAAGCCCGCGGCATCCAGCTCAATATCCGAAGGTCTCTCGGGTAGCGGCATGAGTATCCGCCCGGCGGCCGCATCAGCGCCTGTGCCCATGACTTCAAGGCCTTCCGCAAGCCATGCCGCATCGGGCACCGTATCATCGTCGGTAAATGCAACGACAGGCGCGCAGGCACGTTGCCAGCCGCGGTTGCGGGCGGCTGCCGGCCCTTGCGTATCGGCGATCTCCAGATAGAGCACGTTCGGCCCATGCGGCATCGCGGCCCGCGCCTTTTGCACCGCCTCCCGCGCCTGACTGCTCGGACCATCGTCGCACACGATGATCTCGAACGCGCCGGGCTCGAGCGTCTGGCGTGCAAGCGCGCCCAGGCAGCGCTCAAGCAAATCGGGCCGCTGGTACGTGGGCACGACCACACTGATCCGCAAGGGTGCGTTGGCGTTCATGGCGTTTTCTCTACGAGATAACGCCCTATCAGCAGGGCATCGAGCGGCGAGGTCCAGAATGACTCGAGCGCGTCGCGCGGACTGCACACCACCGGCTCGCCACGTGTATTGAAAGAAGTATTCACCAGCACAGGCACTCCGGTGTTTGCCTCGAATTCGGACAGCAGTTCGTGAAGCAGCGGATTCTGGCGCTTGCTGACAGTCTGGACCCGGGCCGTGCCGTCCGTATGGCGCACAGCCGGAATCAGCGCCGCCTTTTCCGGCAGCACGTCGAAAACGAACAGCATGAAGGGCGCCTCGATGCAGTCTTTGCCGCGGCTGTCGAACCACTGCTGCGCTTTCTCGGCAAGCACCACCGGCGCAACCGGCCTGAAGTCTTCGCGATCCTTGAGCTCATTCAGCCGGGCCTGCATGGCGCTGCTGCGCGGAGACGCCAGAATGGAGCGCCCTCCCAGCGCCCTGGGTCCGAACTCCATTCTGCCCTGAAACCATCCGATCACTTTTTCATCCGCCAGCAGCTCGGCGGCCGTCCGAGCCACATTGGACAGCTTCCGATGCGGAACCCCCGAGCGCGTCAAGAACTGATCGATCTCGTCGTCGCCATAATCCGGCCCAAGATAAGCATGGTCCATGAACCACCTGGTTTGTTTCGCTTTGTCCTGTTGCCCGTCTACCCACAGCGCGGCGCCAAGCGAGGTGCCGGCGTCTCCTGCGGCAGGCTGCACCCAGATGTTGTCGAATGGGCCATGGTTGGCCAGATGGGAGTTCAGGACGCAATTAAGCGCAACGCCGCCCGCCATGCACAGGTTTCGAGACTGTGTTTGCTGGTGCAGCCATTCAGCCATCGCCAGCACGGTCTCTTCAAGGACTTTTTGCAGGGAATGCGCAATGTCCATGTGCTGCGGCAGAAACTCCGCGCCATGCACCCTCGCCGGCCCAAAGGTCTCTACCCAGCGACCGGGGTGCAACGTATACCCCCCTGCGCCGTCGTATTGCAGGATGCGCCGGAACTCCTCAAGGTAGGCGGGCTTGCCATACGAAGCCAGCGCCATGACTTTATATTCATCGGAAGAATGCAAAAAGCCCAGGTAACGCGTTACCTCTTCATAAAGCAAGCCTAGCGAGTGCGGCAGGCAGACTTGCTTGATGCGATCATAGCGGCCCTTCGCGTAAAGCCCATAGCTGGTCGTCGTGCGTTCGCCGCGTCCGTCCATGGTCAGTACCGCCGCTTCCTCGTAGGGCGCGGCCATGAAGGCGCTGGCCTCGTGGCACAGGTGATGCTCCAGGAATTGCCAGCGATCCATAACATGCTGCAAAGTGTCATGTCGAAAACGCTTCTGCACATGCAAGGGCACCCCGTCAACGAGCTGACGCGGCGCATTCAGAATATACGAAAGGAACAACCCATCCCACGGCGATCCCGGGCCTTTCCATTGTGCCGACGGTTCCAGCGGCAACACGATACGCCCGTCCGGCGCAATATCCTCCTTGAGCAGAGACGGGTCAAAGGCATACACAATATGGTCGACGTCGGCCAGCTCGCATCCGGCTTGCGCCAGACAATAATCAATCGAGCGGTAAGGCAGCTGCCATGTGGAAAAAGGCACTGGCCGCTTGCCATGCTTGATCCGGGTAAAGCGCTCTTCCTCTACCGCGGCCAGCACTGTCCCGTCACGCACAATCGACGCGGAGCAATCATGAAACGTCGCATTGAGACCCAAGGTCAACATGGGTGTCCTCCCGTTCAGGCAACCCGGTCAGGCTGCCTGGCAGATAGCGGCCGGGTTTCGGCCAGCAGTTCCAGTACGGCGCCGCACACCGCTTCGGGCGGCACCTTGCGTAAACAATCATGGTGTCGTTCCGGGCATGCGCTGCGATAGCAGTACTTGCAGGGAACGTCGTGATACAAAAGGCGATGCGGCACCATCCATGGCGCATGCTGTGGATTCGTCAATGCATACAGATCCACTACGGGCGTGCCCAAGGCCGCGGCCAGATGCACCGGCCCCGTATTGTTGGACAACAGCAGCCCGGCCGTCTCGATCAGGCAGGCCAATTCGCCCAGGCTGAGCGCACCAGCCAGATCCACGACCGGTACCCGGACACACATCCGGGCAATCTCGTGCGTAAGGGCTTGTTCCGTAGCGTCGCCGGTCAGTATGACGGTGCCCGCGCGCGCGCCCAACTGCGTCAGCGCCTGGGCGAAGTGCTCAGCCGGATAGCGCCGCGAAGACGCCGTGGCACCGCAATGGGCCACGACCAGCGCATCATCAGGATTCAGGCCCCGGGCGGCCAGCTTGTCGCGCAGACTGCGGTGGTCAGTACGCCGCGTCTCAAAGACAAGCCGGGGATCGTGTGAAAACGCGCCAGTCCGCTCGACCAGATCAAGTTGCCGCCGTGCCTCATGCCGCGTTGCCGGACCAGGCTCGGTTTCATGTGCCCAGTGTGACAACAAGCGGTAGGGATTTTCCCGGCAGTGAGCCAGCGTCAGCGGTATGCCGGCCAGGCGGCACATGAATGCGGCGGGCAATGGGTTCTGACTGTAGACCGTAAAAATGACAGCCGCGTCAAATTGCCCCCGGCGCAATGCCTGGATGATGCGCGCATCGTCGGCCGGGTCGCCACGTTCATTCTTCACCCAGGGGGCATCGTAGGCCAGGACCTCGTCGATGTCGGGCAGAAAAGGAGCCAGCGCCGCGCCTGCGGGCGAAGCCAGGAGCGTCAGGCGCCGGCCTGGACACGCATGCCTCAAGGCCCGCATGGCAGGCGTGGTCATGAGCACATCGCCCATGTTGTCCAGGCGGATACACAACACTCTGGACGCATTGGCCCAGCTCGACGCACCGCTCATGGCAGCCCCTCTTCGATCTGTAGCTGGCGGGCCGCCAACAGATGGCTGGCGGCGTCCAAGTCCGGCAACCGATAATCAGGTGTCCGCCACTCATTCATCATCCATTCAGTTTCATTGCCGTTATCGATCAGCACGGTCTGGCAGCCCGCGCGGCGGCCCGCTTCGATATCGTTAAGAATGTCACCCACGAACCACGAGCGGGATAGGTCGATATGGTGCCGTTCAGCGGCAAGCAGCAGCAGGCCCGGCGCGGGTTTTCTGCAGTCGCATACACGGGCATAAGCAGGCAGCAATCCATCGGGATGATGCGGGCAGAAATAAAAGCCAGCCAGTCTGGCGCCCAACGCCAAGAACATCTGGCGCAAACGCTGCTGCATGCCGCAAAGCTCGTCAAAGCCAAACTTGCCCAGCGCAATGCCTGGCTGGTTGCTGACGATAATGATCGGCATATTCAACTGTGCCAGCCGGGAAATTCCCTGTCGCGCTCCGGGTGCAAAAACCATCTTCACAGGATCGGCGTTATAAGGCACGTCTTGCAAAACCGTACCATCCTTATCCAGGAAAACAGCAGGCCTCAGGGCCATGATGTTTCCTTCATGGGCAGCACCATCACTTCGGGTATCACGGTCTGCGGGGGTTGGGTCAACACAAACTTGACGGCCCGGGCCACATTGTGCGGATCTTGCAGGGACTCGACATCGATGTCAGGAAACCGATCAAGCAAGAAAGGCGTGCGCATCCCACCGGCAATGACCGCCGACACCTTGACCCCCGCGCCGCGCAGTTCGGCGTGCAAGGCATGGGTAAGCCCCATCAAACCCCATTTACTGGCGTGATAGGCGCTCGCGTTGGGCCACGTCCGCCGGGATGCTGTGGACGCAATATTGACAATATGGCCGCCGGAAGCCAAATGGGCCAAACCATGCTTGGCAAGCAGAAAGGGGCCTGTCAGATTGGTCGCCATGACGCGGTGCCAATCCGCCGTCTCCATCTCGCGTATGCCTATCGTCACGTCGACGCCTGCGTTATTGATGATGGCGTCCAGGCGGCCAAACCGCGACACCACGCGCGCGAGCACGTCGATAATGACTTGTTCGTCGCCAACGTCCATCAAGAAGGCGTGTGCGGTCCCACCCGCCTGATTGATGTCGTCCGCTATCCGGCCCGCGGTGGTTTCGTTAATATCGGCCACTGCCAGTTGCGCGCCTTCCCGCGCCAGCACGCTGCACATTGCCGCGCCCAGCCCGCTCCCGCCGCCGGTGACCAAAATGACCCTGCCGGCAAGGCTTTCGTCGTCGTAAGCGTCCATTTTTACTCCATATCGGTCTGGTACCGCCGGCCATGCCAGGCGTCCAGGTTAAAGGGCTCGCAATGAATGAGATCAGTGAGCGAGTGGCAAGCGCTCGCCAGCAGATAGCTTCCACGGCGAAGTGCGCTGGCTGCCCAGGCTGTCGAATATGGCTGCCAGCTCCGAGCCGACACGCCGCCATGTGAACATCTTGTGCGCGCGCAGCGCGCCGGCACGGCCCATTCGCGCGGAAAGGACACGGTCACCGGCAAGCACGGCCAACTTCTCCGCCAACGCGTCGGGGTCTTTGGGCGGCACCAGGAAACCCGTCTCGCCATCCACCACGGTGTACCGGATGCCCCCCGTGTTGGACCCGATTACCGGCCGGCGGCATGCCATGGCTTCAACCGGCGTAATGCCGAATGGCTCATACCAGGGCGTTGTCACAAAAACGTCAGAAGCGCTGTAGTAACGGCTTAACTGGTTTCGCCCGCGGCTTCCTGTAAATTCCACAAAGTCGGCAATCTTTTCTTCCCGGGCGACCTGCATAAGGCGTTCCAGTTCTTCTGTATCGCCAGAACCGCCCACCGACAGATTGCCGCCCACCACGCACAAGCGCGCCTGAACGCCATGCCGTGTCCGCAACCGCGCCAAGGCCCGTATGACGTTGTCTATGCCTTTGCGAGGCACCATGCGGCCGAGCTGGAGCAGGTAAAAGGTGTCGTCATCCCACCCAAGCGTCTTTCGGGCGTCAGGCATCTTGAGCGGGGTCAGTTCGCTCGGGTCATAACCGCAAGGGACCATGCTGATGCGATCAGGGTCGGCATCATAAAGCGCTATCAGATCCCGTTTGTCTTGAGGGCACTCCGCAATAATGCAATCGGCGTTGCGCACGATGTTTTCCTCGATGGGAAAGCGGCAGTCGGAAAAATGATCGTTGTGGGCCTGATGAAGCCGCCGCACTTTTCCGAGCGCGTGAAAAGTGACGGCCAGAGGTGTATTGGTTTGCTTGGCCAGCGGCATGGACGCCAGGGCCGACATAAAAAAATTGGCGTGTATGACGTCGTACTGAATCACGTGTTCATGCACATATGATTGCATGTAATCGCCAAATTCCTTCATGTAGGGGAGCAGGCTCTCTTTGGGCAGATGGCGCGCCGGCCCGGCAGGGACATGGATAATGCGTACATTGTTGTCCCAATCCATCTGCTCGGGCAGATACGGGTTATCCAGCCGCGTGAAAACATCCACACAATGCCCCTGGCGAGCCAGCTCCCGCGCGACATTCGCTACATACACATTTTGTCCGCCGCTATCCACACCGCCCAACTGTGCCAGTGGGGATGCGTGCTCACTGACGATTGCGATTCTTTGCATTCTTGCTCTCCGGTTGACTCATACGGCCCGCTGACTGGGGGCTGCGCTCTTTTCCATCTGTACGCCATCACAGAGAACCGGTATGCAAACAGCATGCCCAACGCAGGGTAGTCAGCACGTCTCCTTGCGCGGCTGTCGCGCTTCGCCCACGTGCTGCGCCAATGCGTCTATGCTGACTACTATCGAATGGCATGCCCACTTCAGCGCCATAAGGTATTCGCGCTCCTCGGTTGTATCGGCGTCATCGCATATTTCGTCGATCGCCTGGCAGAATTCTTCATATCGCCGCCAGATCTCCCCTATCTCCGCACGATTGCGCCCCGCCGCCAGCGCATCGCCAAGGCGGTTCAGTTGCGCTTGCATCATGCTCGCCAGATTCTGTATTGCTTCCACTTGTACCTGACTCATCTGGCACGAGGGAGGCGCTTGGCTAAAGCGGTCGGCGAGCGCCAGGCTTTGTTGCAGGTGGCCCGCCTGCTCCAGCAGCGCTTCGGACATGGCCGCATAGCGCTGCTTCCTGAAAGTGAACGACGGTTTTTCCATGCCTGCCTGCTGCCACATCAACGAAGCCCTGTGTATGGCGCTCAGGGCGTCGGCCTGCATTTCCGGGCTCTTGCGTGCTTCCCCGTCGGTCACGCAACGCATACATTCAACGATGTATTCTCCAGACATACGCAACGCATTCGCAAGCTGTACATTGGCACTGCGGTGCGCGCTGACCGGAAATACGATCAAGCATGCCAATATGGCGCTGCACGAGCCGACGGTAATGGCGGCTACCTTTTCGAAAGCGCTTTCAATCAGCTGAATGTCAGGTGTAACGGTAATGATGGAAACGGTCACGAGCCCGTAGGAAAGCGCGGGCCACCGCACGGAAATCAGGCTCATGACAAGCACACCCACGCCCAGCACCGTGACCTGTCCGCTGCCCACGTGCCCCGCGCCCAGTATCAGCAGGATGGCAATGACCGCCCCCACCAGAGCGCCCGCCACCCTCCACAAGGCCAAATCGATGGTTCCGCCAATGTTCGCCTGGACCACAAACAGGGCAGAGAACACCGCCCACGAGGCCGTTTCCAGCGGCAACAGATGCATAGCCCCGTAAGCCATCAACACCGCGCTGACCGTCTGTACGGTGGTCCGAACATCATCATGCTCCAGGAATCGGACGGCCCGGGATGGCAGCAATGAAAGCACCGTCATCTTCCCCTCCTTGCCGGCGCGGCGCCAACCGCCTCAGGCACGACGATGGCCACAGACAGCCTGGTCGTCACACAGAAGAGACTCGGGGAATACACACCCGCTCATGCGCGGCCTTTACGCTGTTCTGCGCCACGCCCACGGCGCGAGCCATGGTGATTGGCGTAGAACCAGGTGAACTCCGCCCCCAGCAGGAACACTTGTGCAGCGTAATACACCCAGATCAAGACAACGACCAGGGACCCGGACGCCGTCAGCGATGAAATCGTCGCGCTTTTGCCCACATACAGCCCGATCAACACCTTGCCGATCTCGAACAGGACTGCGGTCACGATAGCGCCGACCCAAACGTCGCGCCACGCGATCGAAGCCTGAGGCATGTACTTGAAGATCACCGCAAACAGCACCGTGGCAATGCCCAGCGACGCAATCGCATTCAAGCCCTGCATCAGCGCTTCCCATCCCGGAAACAAACCGGTCGCCCATTGGCCCAGCACAGCCAGTCCGGCGCTGACGACTAAAGAGACCAGCAGCAAGAAGCCCAAGCCCAGTATCAGCCCCAAAGACAGCAGCCTGGCACGCACCATCCGCCACCACCCGGCTGTCTGCCGCAGTGCAGGTACTTCCCATATGCGGTCCAGCGCGCTTTGCAGTTCTGCGAAAACGCGCGTTGCGCCGACAAGCAGTATTCCTATACTGATCAAAGTGGCGCTCAGGCCCTGCGTCGGCTTGTCCGCGCTGCGGATAAGCGTCTGTACGCTTTCCGCGCCCTCTTGTCCGACCTGCCCGCCAAGCTGACGGAAGACTTCCCCCCGCACCGCATCTTCGCCCCACAGAAAGCCGGCCACCGCAATCACGATAATCAGCAAAGGTGCGATTGAAAATACGGTATAGAACGCGATGGCGGCGCCCATGCTCGAAGCATAGTCGTCCCGCCAGGCCTGGTATGAACACTTTGCCAAATGAAGAAACTGTCTGGGGGTCAGGTGCATGGTCCTCCTCACTGCCGCATGCTCACACCTCTGCCGGGCGCAGTGCGTCCAGCAAGCGGCGTGCCACCGGAGAGCGGCGGCGCGGCACGCCGCTTGCAGCCCTGTCGTAACGCCAAAGCAGGATCAATGGACCGCGCTGTTCCGCGCGGGGGACTTCAGCACCTTCAGACAGGAGAACCACATGAGCCAAGGAAAAGATTCCAAGCCCAAGACAGAAAGTACCGCCGAAAAACAGCGCGACATTCAAAAGCAGCAAGACCGCAACGATGCCGGCAAGCCGGAGCAGAAGCCAGGCCAGAAAGACGCCAGCCAGGCTGGCGGACGCAAGCATCCCGAGCCGCCCATGCCCGCGCAGCACCTGGACAAGCCCGGCAGGGAAAAGGATATGCATCTCAAGCCTCAGTATCACGCGCCGCACTATAAAGGCAGCGGCAAGCTCGAGGGCTTTGCCACGATCGTGACGGGCGGCGATTCCGGCATAGGCCGGGCGGTGGCCGTCCTGTTTGCCCGCGAGGGCGCGGACGTTGCCATCGTTTACCTTGAAGAACATGCGGATGCCGAAGAAACCAAGCAGGCTGTTGAGGCAGAAGGCGGAAAATGCCTGCTGATACCCGGCGACGTCAAGGATCCGGCGTTCTGCCAGCGCGCCATTCAAAAAACCGTGGACGCTTTTGGAAAACTGGATGTCCTGGTGAACAACGCCGCCTTTCAAGAGCATGCCGACACCCTGGACCAGATCACGGACGAGCGCTTCGACGAGACGATGCGCACCAATATCTATGGCTACTTCTACATGGCGCGCGCAGCCCTGCCCCATCTCAGGGAGGGCTGCAGCATCATCAACACCGGTTCAGTGACGGGGATCAAAGGACACGCTACGCTGCTGGACTATTCCAGCACCAAGGGCGCCATCCATGCGTTTACCATGTCTTTGGCGTCCAATCTGGCCAAGAAAGGCGTGCGGGTGAATGCCGTGGCGCCAGGGCCCATATGGACACCGCTGAATCCGGCCGATCAACAGGCAAGCGAAATCACCTCTTTCGGGAAAAACACAGCCATGGGACGCCCCGGCCAACCGGAAGAATTATCGCCGGCCTATGTGTACTTGGCCTCTCCCGTTTGCTCCAGCTACGTGACAGGGATCGTTCTGCCGGTCATGGGCAGCCCCGGCGGATAGGCGCTTGGGCACGGTCTCCTCATTGGCGTCACTGCACGGTTGTCGTTCTGAGCCCCAGGGCCGCGGTATGGCTGGCCCGAAGCGCGCCCTTAGAACCGTGTACGGAGCAAAGCCTTGGCGGTATGCGACGAACCCTGGTTTGCCAGAGAGCCCGAATAGCCAATCCCGAACTGCGTGGTCGGCGAAAGCTGCCAGTCAAGGCTAAAGTCCAGCAAAGCGGCGTCTTTGGCCAGCGGCGCACCTTGGATGCCATAGGCGGGTCCGCCCTGGGCAAACGCCAGCGTGGATTCAACATCACGTTTGCTGAGCGCATGCTGCCAGCCCAGCTTGGTGCTGACGACAACAGGCTCGGCCTGGCCCAGTACAAAGCTGCCTTTCACCCCCAGTGTGGACCACGCATAGTTGCGCGAGCGGCTTTCGCCACGCAAGGCCAGGCTGCCGCCGTCCTCGGCGAAGGCATCGTTCTTTAGCCACAGCGCATTCACGCCCACAAAAGGCTCGACCACGAGAGCGTCTGCCAACTGCAGGGGATAGCCAACTTCGCCAAACAGCGTAGTGGCCGTCCCGCCATACTTAGCCGAGAGGTGATCAGACAAGGCGCCGATAGCCACATTACGAGAAGTATTGAAATCCAGATCGCTGTAGCTGGCGCCCGCACGCAAAGCCAACTTACCCAAACGGGTGCCGGCATAGGCCGTAGCGGAAAGTGCTTTGGTGTCGGCACTGGAATTGCGTGCATGCACGCTGACGTCCGATGTCGCGTAGCTAACCGCCACCCCGGCGCGCACAGCACCCAGGTCGGTATCTACGCCCAGGCTCAAACCGCCTGCATCGCGCACACTGACTTTGGCGCTATTATCGTTGCCGCTCAGGTGGGCCAGCTCGCCATTGGCCTGTACCCAAAGCTGCGTACCCTTGGCATTGACATCCAGGCGGTTCAACGCGGTACGCCGCAGCGTTTCGCTTTGCTGCGCCACGGCGCTGAGCGTCGAAGCGTGCACTTCGCCCGACAAGGCATCGAAAGCCTGACGGGCTCCCTCGGCCGTGCTCGTAATCAAGGCTTGGTAAACCGGGCTGTCCGCAGCAAAGACGCTGTCGATCGCTCCGGCTGTCGCACGCTGGTTGGGTGTTGCTGCCATCTGCGAAAAGGTCGCGCCATTGCGGGTCAAGGCCAAAGTGACCGTATTGGGGGCATATATCAGGCTGGGGTTCAGGAAGGCAAAATTGCTGGTGGCGTTCTCAAAGCGTCCCGATATACCGCCATCCGCATCAAGGATCAGGTAACTCGTATACGGGTTGTAGTTGCCGGCTTCGGCCAGCACTTGGACAGTACCGCCATTCAGCACCGCCGAACCCGAAGTCAGGATCTTGTCGCTATTGCCAGCGGCATCTACCTCGACCGCGTAAATCGATCCGGCATCGAATTGCACGTCGTTGTTCACGCGCAAGGTGCCGATGGAGTTGCCCGGCGCGATGGTGCCGCCCTGGCGCACGATGACGGAACCCGCCACACCGCTGCCTCCCAGCACACCAGAATTCTGCACGGTGATGGTGCCCGGCAGTTGGCCATTGAGCATTAACCAGCCGCTATTGACATTGACCTGGCCGCTGAAGCCGCTGAAGCCTGTCAGATTGAGCGCCGCCGCACCATTTTTATTGAATGTGCCCGTCCCTGAGAGGATACCGCCAAAGCTGCTGTCATTGTTCTGGTTGACCGTCAGGTTGCCCGTCGCCCCGAAAGCGAGCTCGCCACCGCTGCCACTGAGGCCGGCCACCGTCTGGGTCTTGCCACTGAGATCGAAAGTCCCGTCATTGATCAATATATCCGTGCGCGGATCCAGTTGGGCCGCCAGGCTGACAGTCCCACCCTGCACCACGGTGGTCCCTTGATAATGGTAATCACCGGAGAGCTTCAGGACGCCGTTGCCGCGCTTGATAAGTCCGCCGCTACCGGACAAGGCGCCGAGATAATCGTAATCACCGGTTTGATCGAAAATCAGCGTGCCATGATTGACCGCATCACCCGTCAGACTGCCATTGGTTGCGCCATCGCCCACCTGCAGCAGGCCATTGGCGTCGATCCGCACCGTCCCGCCCAACGTTCCCGTCAAGAGCACCGTGCCCGCTTTGATGGCGGTGTTTCCACTGAAGCCGCTGCTATCGCCTGCCAGCACCGTCGTTCCCGACAAGACATCCACCGTGCCGTTTCCTGAAATGTCGGAGGCCAGCACATAATCGGTAGCCGTGTGGTTGAGCACTAGCTTACCCGTACCGTCCCCGAACACAATCCCTTTGGCCGTGGATATATTGCCCGCGCCTGTGGCGGCTTGGCCGGCTGCGGCGCCGATATTGAGCGTACCTGTTGAACCCGCAGCGTAGGCAATCCGAATACCCCCAGCCCCATCATCGCGCAAGGTGGCGCCGTTCGACACGGTTGCCGTTCCCGCGCCTTGATAACCCACCATCGTGTAATTATTGGAGCGGGCCACGGTGCCTGCGCCATCCAGTGTCAGCGTCCCTTTGCCCGTGTTGTTAAAACCAAGAATCGTCGTGGCAGCATCTGCGGACCCGCCCTCGCTGAGAGCCAGCGTACCCTCGCCGCTATACCCAACCGCCATGTAATCAGAACCCGTCGTCCCCAAGCTGGAAATCCGACTGTCCGCACCCTTGATGTCGACATAGCCCACCCCGGTGGCGGTCGAGCCCACCTTGAGAGCCCCTTGTGCGATCGTCACGACAGCACCATCAGCCACTTTGAGCGTACCCATATCGGACTGACCGACTGTCACATTCGCGTCGGTCACCATCCAAGAGGTTCCATCGCCTTCCACCGTGGCGTCGCCGGTGGCCCCGGCATTGAGGCCGATGGACGCCGAATAGGTCGTCGCCGTAGCACCGTCCGACAACCGGAAAGTCCCTTTGCCCGAACTGCCTATGCCCAGACTTCGGCTACTGAAGGAACTGCCATTACCGGCGACATTGAGTGTGCCATGGCTGCTGTCATTGCTGATTGCCCCTAAAGTAACGTCTGTATCGACAAGCACAGACCCGCCATTGTCGATACTGAGTATCCCCTTGCTGTAATAACCCACCGTCAACCCTGAGGTTGTCAGTGTCGAGCCATTGCCATCTACCGTCAGCATCCCGGATTCTTGGGTGATATTGGGTGCGGCGCCGTTATTCGTGCTGTTGCCGATCACAAGGCTCTTTGCCGTCAGTTCCCCCCCGCTCTCAATGGCCAAAGACGAGCCGTCTACGCTGCCGATGAACACATTGTTGGCTTCTGCGCCCGGCTGCGAGATGACAGGCTGCGTCGAGGCAGGGGACTTGATGAATACGAAAACAGGGGATTCCAAGGCAGGCAGGGCTGCGCCGGACCAGTTGGCCGCGTCATGCCAGTTGTCGTTGTTTCCTAGCCAAGTAGTCGTCTGTGCCCAAGCGGTTGGTTGTATGGCCATAGCCAGCAACGAATATTGAAGACTTTTCTTTGAGCGCTGAATACTTCGCGCTTTGCCTCGAATGATTCGATTGCCAGATCCCATGTTTGCCCCTTGGTTTTTGCTGTAATGAGTGGTTCCAATCACAAAAGCAAACTTTCGGAATTGGTAAAAAATTTTACAGCATAAAGTGACATGTTGATACATTCACGCCTAACAAACTTGTAAGTGCACTTGAACAGTCGACCTCTTCTTTGCGTGACAGCACACTTGGATTGATCCACAGTGCACACGGCTTGATCGAGGGGTTTCGGAGCCCGTCCAATAGAAACAAGGCCCATAAGTTTGTCAACTTATGGGCCTTGGATTTTCAGCGTATGCCTTCGCCTATATAGCGCCTAAACGTCAATATTCCCCGCCTGCAGGGCGTGCGACTCGATGAATGCCCGGCGCGGCTCGACGTTGTCGCCCATCAGCGTGGTGAAGATTTCGTCCGCCGCGATGGCGTCTTCGATCTGCACGCGCAACAGACGGCGCACATTCGGGTCCATGGTGGTTTCCCATAGTTGCTGCGGGTTCATCTCGCCCAGGCCTTTATAGCGCTGCTTGCTGATGCTGCGATCGGCTTCGCTGCGCAGCCATTGCATGGCTTCGCGGAAATCCGAAATGTACTTTTCCTTGCGCCGGTCGCCTTCGCCGCGTACGACCATCGCGCCCGTTCCCATCAGGCCGGTAAAGGTCTGAGCGGCCTTGGACAAGATGGCATAGTCGGCGCCCCGCACAAAGGCACGGTCGAAAATGGTGACCCGCACATTGCCGTGGTGCATGCGATTGAGCACCAGGCGCCAGGAGTCGCCTTCTTCATTGGCTTCGACGTTGACCGTTACCCCATTGGGCACAGCGGGGTCGTTGATGGCGTCGAACAAGCGCTGCGCCGATGCCGCAGCCTGGTCGGCATCGGCCAGGCTGATCTGCACGCCTTCGGCCATGGCCGACAGGGCTTCGGTATCCATGGTGCGCGTCAGGCGGTTGATGACGGAATCGGCCATGATGTACTGGCGTGCCAGCTCGGCCAGCGCATCGCCGGTAATGGGATCGGCGCCTTCCTTGACGAACAGGGCGGCATCCTTGAGCGCAACCTGCAGCATGAACTGCGCTTCTTCCGCATCGTCTTTCAAGTAGCGCTCGTCGCGGCCGACCTTGACCTTGTACAAGGGCGGCTGTGCAATATACACGTGGCCGCGCTCGACCAGTTCCGGCATTTGACGGTACAGCAGTGTCAGCAGCAAGGTGCGGATGTGCGCGCCATCGACGTCGGCGTCGGTCATGATGATGATGCGGTGATAGCGCAGCTTGTCGATATTGAAGTCGGGGCCGATACTGGTGCCCAGCGCGGTAATCAGCGTGGTGATCTGTTCGCTGGCGATCAGGCGGTCGAAGCGGGCCTTTTCCACGTTCAGCACTTTACCGCGCAGGGGCAGGATGGCCTGGAACTTGCGGTCGCGGCCTTGCTTGGCCGACCCGCCGGCGGAATCGCCTTCGACGATGTAGATTTCGCACAGGGCGGGGTCTTTTTCCTGGCAGTCGGCCAGTTTGCCCGGCAGGCCGGCGCCTTCCAGCACGCTTTTACGGCGCGTCATTTCGCGCGCTTTGCGGGCTGCATCGCGCGCGCGCGCGGCCTCGATCACCTTGTTGCACAAGGCCTTGGCATCGTTGGGGTTCTCGAGCAGCCAGGTCTCCAGCGTGCGGGCAACAGCCTCTTCAACCGCCGGACGCACTTCGCTGGACACCAGCTTGTCTTTGGTCTGGCTGCTGAACTTGGGCTCGGGCACTTTCACCGACAGCACGCAAGCCAGGCCTTCGCGCATGTCGTCGCCGGTGGTGTCGACCTTGGCTTTCTTGGCCAGTTCGTTGTCGGCAATGTATTTGTTCAACACACGGGTCATGGCCGCGCGCAGGCCGGTCAGGTGGGTGCCGCCGTCGCGCTGCGGAATGTTGTTGGTAAAGCACAGCACCGTTTCGGTATAGCTGTCATTCCATTGCATGGCCACATCGACGCCTATGGTCGTATCGCCCACGATAGACTCGGTGCTGACCGAGAACACATTGCCATGCAAGACGGTTTTGGCGCGGTTGATGTACTCGACAAAGCCTTTCACGCCGCCCAGAAAGGCGAAATCCTCTTCCTTGTCGTTGCGCTCGTCGATCAGGCGGATCTTGACGCCGTTGTTCAGGAAGGACAGCTCGCGCAGGCGTTTGGCAAGAACGTCGTAGTGGTATTCGATGTTCTCGAAAATTTCATCGTCGGCCAGGAACTGGACGCGGGTGCCCGAGGCATCGCTTGCGCCGGTCACCGCCAGGGGCTCGACGCGTTCGCCGCGCCGGAACTCCATTTCGTGGGTCTGGCCGTTGCGCGAGATCGTCAGGCGCAGCCATTGCGACAAAGCGTTCACGCACGATACGCCCACCCCGTGCAAGCCGCCCGAGACCTTGTATGAGTTGTGGTCGAACTTGCCGCCGGCGTGCAGTTCGGTCATCACGATTTCAGCCGCGCTGCGGTGAAATTCGTCGTCTTTGTGTATGTCGGTGGGAATGCCGCGTCCGTTGTCGCTGACGGAAATACTGTTGTCGGCGTGTATGGTCACGACGATATCGTCGCAATAACCCGCCAGCGCTTCGTCGATGGCGTTATCGACGACTTCGAAAACCATATGATGCAGGCCGGTTCCGTCGGAGGTGTCGCCAATGTACATGCCCGGGCGCTTGCGTACCGCTTCAAGCCCCTTGAGCATTTTGATGGAGTCCGCACCGTATCCGGGCACGGCGACATTCGTGGTTTGATCTGACATAGTTTATGAAAACCTTATATACGCCTTGCGGCTATTGAAGCGCTCCGGGCCATGCGGCCCGGGCACGCTTCGTGCAACGTGACATTCCGGGGACTTAAATGCGCATCGGCATGACAACGTATTTGAACTGGTCGTCTTCCGGCGACGTGATCAGCGCCGACGCGTTGACATCGGGCTGTACCGACCACTGTATTGTTTCGGTCTTGACGTTGGCCAGGACGTCGAGCAGGTAGCTGACGTTGAAACCCACATCCAGCGGCTCGTGGCTGTAATCGATATCGATCTCTTCCTGCGCCTCTTCCTGCTCGGCGTTCGACGAGGAAATCTTCAACTGGTTGTCCGACAGCTGCAGGCGCACGCCCTTGAGCTTGTCGGTGGTCAGAATGGCGGCGCGCTGCAAGCTGCCCTGCAGTATTTCGCGATTGACCGCGAAGTGCCGCGTGTAGTTGCTGGGGATGACGCGGGTGAAGTCGGGGAACTTGCCTTCGACCAGCTTGGACACCAGCTCGACGTCGCCAAAGCGGAAGCGGATCTGGCCGACGGCGACATCGATGGATACCGGCTCATCGGTGTCGGCAAGCAGGCGCTGCATTTCCAGGACCGTCTTGCGCGGCACGATCACGTCGTGCTTGCCTTCAATGCCATCGACCGCTGTGCCGCTGTGCGCCAGGCGGTGGCCATCGGTGGCAACGGTGCGCACAAAACCCGGCTCGAACACAAACAGCAAGCCGTTCAGGTAATAGCGGATATCCTGCTGGGCCATGGCGAAATGCACCATGTTGAACAGGTGCTTCAGCGTTTTCTGCGGCAGCGAGAACGACACATCCCATTTTTCGGGCTGGGCCAGGGTGGGAAATTCGGTGGCGCCCAGCGTCTGCAGGGCAAAACGGCTTTTGCCCGACTGTACCGACAGCTTGGCGCTGGCCAGGCCCAGCTTGATATCGCCCGATTCGGGCAAAGCGCGCAGGATGTCCAGCAGTTTGCGCGCGGCAACCGTCGTCGACTCGTTCTCGTCGCCCACGCCGAACTCGGCATGGGTGGTGATTTGAACCTCGAGGTCGGTGGCAATGAACGCCACGCTCTTGCCTTCTTTACGCAGCAGAATATTGGCCAGGATCGGCAGCGTGTTCCTTCTTTCGACAATTCCCGCTACGGTCGATAAGGGCTTGAGCAATGCATCACGAGTCGCTTGTACGAGTTGCATGGTTATCCTTTTAAGGTTTGTTCTAATACGTGAAGAGCGTGGTTGAGCTCGGTCTGCTTGGACCTGGCATCGGCAATTTTACGCACTGCATGCAGCACGGTCGTGTGATCCCGCCCGCCGAACAAATCGCCAATTTCGGGCAGGCTTTTTTGTGTGAGTTCCTTGGCCAGGTACATGGCCACCTGACGCGGCATGGCAATGTTGGCGGGCCGGCGCTTGGAATACATGTCGGCCACTTTGATCTTGTAAAAGTCGGCCACGGTCTTTTGTATGTTCTCGACCGTGATCTGCCCGTTGGACACGGACAGCAAATCTTTCAGGGCGTCTTTGCAGACATCGACAGTAAGCACTTCGCGCCCGTGGAAGCGGGCATACGCCGACACCTTGCGCAGCGCGCCTTCAAGCTCGCGCACATTGCTGCGCAGATGCTTGGCAATGAAGAAGGCGACCTCCTCGGGCATGGTCACGCCCTCGGTGGCGGCCTTGTGCAGCAAGATCGCCACCCGCATTTCAAGCTCGGGCGGCTCGATGGCCACCGTCAGGCCTGAATCGAAGCGGGAGATCAGCCGGCTGTCGATATTGGCCAATTCCTTGGGGTAAGTGTCGGACGTAATGATGATTTGCTTGCGCTGCGCGACCATGGCCTCGAACGCATAGAAGAACTCTTCCTGGGTCCGGTTCTTGCCGGCGAAGAATTGAATGTCGTCAATCAGCAACAAATCCAGCGAATGGTAATAACGCTTGAATTCGTCGAACGCCTTGCGCTGATAGGCCTTGACCACGTCGGACACGTACTGGTCGGCATGAACATACCGCACCCGGGTCCCGGTGCCGTTGGCCAGCAGGGTGTTGCCGATGGCGTGGATCAGATGGGTTTTACCCAGGCCCACGCCACCGTACAGGAACAGCGGGTTATATGACACGCCCGGGTTCTCGGCAACCTGCAGGGCGGCCGCGCGGGCCAACTGGTTGGCCTTCCCGGTCACGAAATTATCGAAGGTCAGATCGGTGTTCAAGCGCGAGCGGTCGTGCGCCAGTTCGACGGCGGCATTGACCGCCGCCGCAGCCGGGGTCGCACTGGCCGCAACGGGGGCGGGCGCGCCGGGCACGATAGGTGCTGACGCAGCGGCAGCAGGCGCGGGCGCACGGCTGGCGGCAGGACCGCGCGACGCCCCCCCGCCGCTGGCCAGCTCGAACGCAACCTGCACTGGACGCTCGTACCATTCGGCGGCCAGCGTTTCTATCTGATGCGAAAAATTCTTGCGCACCCAGTCCAGCTTGAACCGGTTCGGCGCGGAAATGCGCAGCACCGCCTGCGTCTCGTCGAACGCAAGCGGTACCAGGGGGCGTATCCAGGCGCTTATTTGCTGCGGAGGTAGGTCCTGCTCCAGTCGCTGGACGCAAGTCTGCCAAAAATCTTTCATGTCCACCACTTCTGTAAACCTCGATTCTACCCTGTCGAAGGCCTAGTTATCCACAGGCCGGACAATCCAGATACCGTGTAAAGGCGCTAACCATTTGACTAAACACCAAAAATTTGATGAAATGGCGGGCTGTACACCGAATTTTTAACACCCAAACCAGTATTGCCCGGCATGCATCCGGGCCTTGTGCCCCGGGGGCGCCCCGCGGACACAAGCCCGGAATCCCTGGGGGTGCGTGCCCAAGACGGGTCCGCGCCAGCCTCTTGCCGGATTCAAGCCAGGAATTCGTAGGGCTTCGCCTTAAGAATCCCTACGTGTCCAAGCGGCGGATCAACACTGGTTTTTGGCAGCTCTTTTATTTTGGATTATTCATGAAACGCACTTTTCAACCTTCAGTTACCCGTCGCAAACGCACCCACGGCTTTCGCGTCCGCATGAAAACCCGCGGCGGCCGTGCCGTGATCAACGCGCGCCGCGCCAAAGGCCGCAAGCAGCTGGCTGTTTAAGCCTGCCGCTTACCGCCCCGGCCGGCTGGCCCCATGGCTGGTGAAACAGCCTCGATGCGTGCCACGTTTCCCGCTGCGGCCCGCTTGCACCGCCCCTCCGAGTATGCGCTGGCCCTTAAAGGCAAGCGTCTTGCCAGAGGGGCGTTGTTCGTTGTTACGACGCCACGCTCAGGTCCGGACCTTATTCCCGCCTCTTCCGCCCGGCTCGGGCTGATCATCGCCAAGCGTTTTGCGGCCCGATCGGTCACCCGCAATACAATCAAGCGTGTGATTCGCGAGGCTTTCCGCCACAAGCGGCACAGTTTGCCCGCCCGCGATCTGGTGTTCAGGCTGCACACCAAAGTCATGCCCGTCAGCCTGACGGCGCTGAAGAAACAGGTGCGCGACGAGGTCGACATGCTGCTTGACCGGGCCATGCAATGATCAAGGCCTTGCTCATCGCCCCCATCCGGTTCTACCGGTATTTTTTAAGCCCATGGGTGGGCAGAAGCTGCCGCTTCACCCCCACGTGCTCGCAGTACGCAATAGAAGCAATCGAAACGCATGGAGCCCTGAAAGGCTTATGGCTGGCAGTACGCCGCATTGGCCGCTGCCAGCCCTGGTGCCCGGGCGGATACGACCCGGTCCCCGAACCGAAGCCGCGCCACCGGCATGGTTGAGCCGCCGGTGGCGCGGCCCGGCTCGCGGTTGTTTTTTTCGTATAAATCCCCGCTCATCTGAGATTCAGCTGGGCTACGTTAAACTGTTGGGCTTTTGCTCGGCTTTAACTCAAAAACAGGCGCTATGGATATCCGACGCACCGTCCTCTGGATGATTTTCTCTCTCTCGCTCTTGCTGTTATGGAATAACTGGCAAGTGCATAATGGCAGGCCCTCATTGTTTGGCGCCAGTTCGACGGCCACACAGACGGCCGAGGCGCCGCAACCAGCGGCCGCACCGGATCCCAGCGTACCCAACGCAGCGCCCAGCACACCGGCCGCGCCGGCGGCGGCAGGCGAGGCCGCCGTGCCCGCCAGCGACAGCCCGGCGCCCGCCACCGCCGCATCGCAAAAAATCAACATCACAACAGATGTCTATGATCTGACCTTCGACACGATGGGCGCCCAACTGGTCAAGGCGGAGCTGGTCAAATACACCGCCCCCGGCAGCAAGGACGAGCCCATGGTCCTGCTGGACAACTCCAGCACCTCGATCTACCTTGCGCAAACGGGCGTCATCGGCGCCGCGGATGGGCAAAGCTATCCCACCCATCTGACGCCGTTCAGGCTGGTGTCGTCCGAAAACACCCTGACGGGCGACATGCTCAAGGTCGTGTTCGAGGCCGAGTCCGGCGATGTCAAGGTCGTCAAGACCTACACCCTGCACAAGGGCCGCTACGATATCGACGTCCAGCACGACATCCACAACCTGGGCACGGCACCCATTACGCCGTCGCTGTACTTGCAGCTGGCGCGCGATGGCAACGACCCGTCCGATAAGTCGTCGTTCTACAGCACCTTCACCGGTCCCGCCCTGTATTCGGCCGACGACAAGTTCCAGAAGATCACGTTCTCGGACATCGACAAGGGCAAATCCAGCTATACCAAACAGGCCGACAATGGCTGGATAGGCATGGTCCAGCATTATTTTGCATCGGCGTGGGTTCCCCCCGAAGGCAAAGTGCGCCACAACGAAGCGCTGCGCCTGTCCACCAATCTGTACGCCATCCGCAGCATCGAGAACGTGGGCACCATTCAGCCCGGCCAGAACCTGGCTGTGGACGCCCACCTGTGGGTCGGCCCGCAGGACCAGAAAGCCATGAGCGAGCTGGCCCCCGGGCTCGAGCTGGTGGTCGACTATGGCTGGCTGACCATTATCGCCAAGCCTTTGTTCAAAATCATGACCTGGCTGCACGCCATCTTGGGCAACTGGGGTTGGACCATTGTTGCACTGACCTTCCTGATCAAGCTGGTGTTCTACCCCCTGTCGGCCGCCAGCTACCGCTCGATGGCCAAGATGAAGCAGGTCACGCCCCGCCTGCAGGCGCTGCGCGAAAAATTCGGCGACGACAAGGCCAAGCTGAACGCCGCCATGATGGAGATGTACCGGACCGAGAAAATCAACCCGCTGGGCGGCTGCCTGCCCATGGTGGTGCAGATCCCGGTCTTCATTTCGCTGTACTGGGTGCTGCTGGGCAGCGTGGAAATGCGCGGCGCGCCCTGGATCCTGTGGATTCAAGATCTGTCTGTGCGCGATCCGTGGTTCATTTTGCCGGCCTTCATGATGGCAACCATGTTCCTGCAGATCAAGCTCAACCCCACGCCGCCGGACCCCACACAGGCCAAGATCATGATGATCATGCCCTTGGTCTTCGGCGGCATGATGTTCTTCTTCCCCGCCGGGCTGGTGCTTTACTGGTGCGTGAATAACGCGGTGTCCATCGCCCAGCAACGCTACATCATGCACAAGCTCGACAAAGAAACCGCGGCCGCCAATCGCTGATCGCAGGCTCCGCCTTCCCAAGCGCCTCCCTTTCCGGAGGCGCTTTTTTTGCCGCCGGGCCGTCTCAAGGCAAAAAACACCCCCTTGGGGGGCAGCAAGCAGGTACCTGCCTGCGCAGCGTGGGGGCTTTCTGTCCCGCCGGGCCGCCCCAAGGCAAAAACGCCCCCTTGGGCCCCATTCGTTCATTGGGTATTTCCCGATGGAAAAAGCTTTAGGCTTAATGTAATTTTGCGGTACGCTGTCATCTGTGCCGCCAGAAAACCCACGGCCATGGCAGCACCTATTTAAATTGATTATCCAGAACAACATCTTCGCTAGCCTCTATGCGAACAGGAGACACCATGAACCTCGCCACTTCGCCTGCAAGGCGCCGCCGCTTTCTGCGCCATAGCCTGGCCGCCGCTGTGCTATGCGGCACGCTCGGCGCCACCACGGCCAGCTTTGCGCAAGAATCCGTCAAAATCGGCTTTATCGGTACGCTGTCAGGGCCGGGCGGGGCACTGGGCCAGGACCAGTACGACGCCTTCATGCTGGCCATCCAGCAAAATGGGGGCAAGCTGGGCGGGGTGCCCGTCGAAATCGTGCGCGAAGACGACCAGCTCAAGCCCGATGTCGGCGTGCAGGCGGCCACCAAGCTGCTTAAAAGCGAGAATGTCGACATCATCACGGGGGTCACCTTCTCCAACGTCATGATGGCCATTCATAAACCCATCACCGACGCCAAGGTCTTCTTTATCGGTTCCAACGCGGGGCCAGCCCCCATCGCCGGCAAGGCCTGCTCGCCGTACTTTTTCTCCACCTCTTGGGATAACGACCAGCTTCACGAAGCGGGTGGCCAGCTGGCCACCGACCTGGGCTACAAGAACATGTACGTCATGGCCGCCAACTACCAAGCTGGCCGCGACGCCGTGTCGGGCTTCAAGCGCGACTACACCGGCAATGTCATCGACGAGGTCTACACCCAGGTCAACCAGCCCGATTATTCAGCCGAAATCGCCCAGTTGCAGGCCGCGTCGCCCGACGCCGTCTATGTGTTCTATCCCGGCGGCATGGGGGTCAACTTCGTCAAGCAATACCGCCAGGCCGGCCTGCTGGGCAAGGTGCCGCTGATCTCGGTGTCCACCATCGACGGCTCCACCCTGCCGGCGCTCAAATCGCTGGCGGTGGGCGCCATTACCAGCGCCCCCTACGCGCCTAATATCGACAACGCCCAGAACAAGCAGTTCGTCGACGCCTTCGTCAAGGCCTACAAGCGGCAGCCCTCCATGTACGCCGCGCAGTCCTACGATGCCGCCAACCTGATCGCTTCGGCGCTGGAAAAGGTCAAGGGCAAGCTCGACGACAAAGACGCAGTCCTGGCCGCGCTGAAAGCCGCCGATTTCGATTCGGTGCGGGGCGACTTCAAGTTCGCGTCGAACCAGTTCCCCGACGCACCGTTCTACCGCGTCGACGTGGTCGAAGGCCCCGACGGCGCCGAGCTCCAGGCCAAGACGCCCATCGTCATCCAGACGCGCGCCGGCTTCCCGGATCAGTGCCCTATGAAGTAAACCCGCCCGCCGGCCAGCCGCAAGGCTGGCCGGCCTAGTTGTTCCGGAGGCCCCATTGAGCCTGACCCTATTTGTAATTCAATCGCTGAACGGTCTCCAGCTGGGCGTGCTGCTGTTCCTCATGGCGGCCGGCCTGACCCTCGTCTTCGGCATCATGAGCTTCGTCAACCTGGCCCATGGCTCCATGTACATGATGGGGGCCTTCTTCGCCGCATCGCTGTACAACGCCACGGGCTCGTTCCTGCTGGCGGCGCTGTTGCTCATTCCCGCCATGATGGCACTGGGGCTGGCGGTGGAATGGATCGCGCTTCGCAAGCTTTACCAGCGCGATCACCTGGACCAGGTGCTGGCCACCTTCGGGCTCATCCTGTTCTTCAATGAGATCGCCCGCATGATCTGGGGGCCGTCCCCCTACTACATGGACGTGCCCGAATTCCTGTCCGGCGCCATCAATCTGTTCGGGATACGCTATCCCGCCTACCGCTTCGTCATCATCAGCTCCGGCCTGCTGATCGCGCTGGGCTGCTACCTGCTCATACACCGTACCCGCGTCGGCATGCTCATCCGCGCCGGCGCCACCAACCGGGCCATGGTCGGCGCGCTGGGCGTCAATATCGTCCTGCTCAACTCCCTGCTGTTCGCCCTGGGCGCAGTCCTGGCGGGACTGGCCGGCCTGCTGGCCGGACCCATCATGTCGGTCCAGGCCGGCATGGGCGAGCCTATTCTTATCCTGACCATGGTGGTCATCGTCATCGGGGGCATCGGCTCCATACGCGGCGCCTTCTATGCGGCCCTGATCGTCGGCGTGGTCGATACGCTCGGCCGCACGCTGCTGCCCACGCTGCTGCGCAGCTTTCTGGAACGCAGCAGCGCCGATATCGCCGGCCCCGCCCTGGCCTCCATGATGATCTACCTGCTCATGGCCGTGGTACTGGCCATCAAGCCCAAGGGCCTGTTTCCCGTCCATAACACCTGAACCACACACGCCTCATGCGACTGTCTTCCCTTCTTCCGCAAAAGTGGTCCACCAGTGGTGTGATCAGCGCATGCCTGCTGGCCGGGCTTGCGCTGGTGCCCCTGTATGCGCGCAGCATGGCCGACCCCTTTGTGGTCACCCTGATTACCCGCATCCTGATTTTTGCCATTGCCGCCCTGTCCCTGAACCTGATCCTGGGCTATGGCGGGCTGGTCAGCTTCGGGCACGCGCTATACCTGGGGCTGGGCGTGTACGCCGCAGCCATCCTGAGCTTTCATGGCATCGACAACGGCTGGCTGCAACTGCTGGTCACCCTGGCCGTGTGCAGTCTGGTGGGCCTGTTCACCGGCAGCATCGTGCTGCGCACTTCGGGCATCTCCTTCATCATGATCACGCTGGCTTTTGCCCAGATGTTCTACTTTCTGTTTGTCAGCCTAAGCCAGTACGGCGGGGACGACGGCCTGCGGCTGGCCAGCGGCAGCGACTTCAGCGGCATGATCCTGACCGATCCGCGCAGCTTGTACTTCACCTCGTTCATTCTGCTTTGCCTTTGCCTGTACGGATGCCACCGCCTGGTGCACTCGCGCTTCGGCGTCGTGATCCGTGCCAGCAAAAGCAATGAGCAGCGCATGAAGGCCCTGGGTTATCCCACCTATCGCTACCGCCTGGCCATTTATGTCATCTCGGCCGCGCTGTGCGGCGTGGCCGGACTGCTTTACGGCAACCTGACCCAGTTCGGCTCGCCATCTTATATGTCATGGACCATGTCGGGCGAGCTTATCGTGATGGTCATGCTGGGCGGCATGGGCACCTTGTTCGGGCCGCTGTTCGGCGCGCTTGCCATGATCCTGACCGAAGAGGGACTCAAGGCGCTGACGGAACACTGGATGGCCCTGTTCGGCCCCCTGATCGTCATCATCATCATCACCAGCCGCCTGGGCGTCGCGGGCATACTGCAGACCCTTGACCAGCGCCGCGGCAAACCGGCCGCCGAACGCAAGGAGCCGGCATGAGCCTACTGACCGTCAAGCAACTGGTAAAACGCTACGGCGGGCTGACGGCCACCGACCACTTCGATTTCGACGTGCGGCCGGGTGAAATCCATGCCGTCATCGGACCCAATGGGGCCGGCAAAAGCACGCTGATCACGCAACTGGCCGGCGAAATCAAGCCGGACGCCGGCCAGATCCTGTTCAATGGCCACGACATCACGGCGGAACGCGTGGAGCAGCGGGCGCTGCGCGGCATCGCCCGCTCTTACCAGATCACCTCGGTGTTCTCTGAATTTTCCGCCCTGCAGAACGTCATGCTCACGGTCCAGGCCCACCAAGGCCACAGTTTCCGCTTCTGGTCGCCCACCTCGCGCCAAGCTTCGCTGGTCGAGCCGGCCGAGCAAGCGCTGGAGCGCGTCGGCCTGAAAGACCGCCTGCATGTCCCGGTTTCCGACATGGCGCACGGGGAACAGCGCCAGCTGGAATTGGCCATGGTGCTGGCCGGACAGCCCCGGCTGCTGCTGCTCGACGAACCCATGGCCGGCATGAGCCAGGCGGAATCCCTGCAGATGACCACCCTGCTGCACAGCCTTAAAGGCCAGTACGGCATCGTACTGGTCGAGCACGACATGGACGCCGTCTTCAGGCTGGCCGACCGCATTACCGTACTGGTGTACGGGCGCAGCATTGTATGCGGCGCGCCGGACGAGATACGCGCCAACCCGGACGTCAGGGCCGCTTACCTTGGAGGTGACGAATGACCGCCGCCATGCTCGAGGTCCGCGACATCCATGCCTTTTACGGACCAAGCCAGGCCTTGTTCGGCATGAACTTCACCGTCATGCCGGGCCAGTTCGTTACCCTGCTGGGCCGCAACGGCATGGGCAAATCGACCAGCGTCAAGACCATCATGGGGCTGATTCAGCCCACCCAGGGTTCCATTCATTTCGACGGGCGGGAAATCATCGGCCTGCCATCGTACAAAGTGGCGCGCGCCGGCATGGGGCTGGTACCCGAAGGGCGGCAGATTTTCCCCAACCTGAGCGTGCGCGAAAACCTGGTCGCCACCGCCCATAACCGGCAGCGTTCGGCGTCGCCCTGGACGCTGGAACGCATCTTCTCGCTCTTCCCCCGCCTGGCCGAGCGGGCCGGCAACCTGGGCTCCAACCTGTCGGGCGGCGAACAGCAGATGCTGGCCATCGGACGCGCCCTCATGACCAACCCCCGCCTGCTGATCCTGGACGAAGCCACGGAAGGGCTGGCGCCGCTCATTCGCGCGGAGATCTGGCAATGCCTGGCGGGGCTCAAGGCGCTGGGGCTGACCATCATCTGTATCGACAAGAACCTGAATTCCCTGCTCACACTGGCCGATCAGCACTATATTGTCGAAAAAGGCCATGTGGTCTGGTCGGGCGACTCGGCACAACTGGACGCGCAACGGCCGCAACTGCAAACGTATCTGGGCGTCTAGCGCTCATTCAGGAGACCTGCACAATGAACCCATTCGCATTCCGTACCGTGGCCGACATTGTGGTGGAAACCGGCGCGATGGAACGACTGGGGCCGCTGCTGCGCGAGCGCTATGCGCAAACCCGGCTTTGCCTGGTCACCGATCGCCATCTGCACCAAAGCGGCCTGCTGAATCCGGCGCTGGCCAGCCTGGAAACGGTCGGCTGGCAGGTCAGCATTATCGACGACGTCGTGGCAGACCCGCCGGAGCATGTCGTGCTGGCCGCCGCCGATCGCGCGCGCCAGGCCGACGCCGAAGTCGTCGTGGGGGTGGGCGGCGGGTCTTCCATGGACGTGGCCAAGCTGCTTGCCCTCTTGCTGGGTTCCGACCAACCCCTGCCGGACATGTACGGCATCGGCAACGTGCGCGGCCCGCGGCTGCCCCTGGTGCAGATTCCCACCACAGCGGGCACCGGCTCCGAAGTCACGCCCATCTCTATCGTCACCACGGGCGAAACCACCAAATCCGGCGTCGTGTCGCCCGTGCTGTACGCCGACCTGGCCATTCTGGACGCACAGCTCACCACCGGCCTGCCGCCCAAGGCCACTGCCGCCACCGGCATCGACGCCATGGTCCATGCCATCGAAGCCTATACCAGCAAGCATCTGAAGAATCCCATCTCCGACATGCTGGCCGTCAAAGCCTTGCAACTGCTGTCCGCCAACTTGCTGCCGGCCTGCCGCAACGGCCAGGACCTGGCGGCCCGGGAAGCCATGCTGCTGGGCGCGATGCTGGCGGGCCAATCCTTCGCCAACGCGCCGGTGGCCGCCGTGCACGCCCTGGCCTACCCCATAGGCGGCATCTTCCATGTCGCGCATGGCCTGTCCAATTCCCTGGTCTTGCCGCATGTGCTGCGCTTCAATGCCCCCGCGGCGTCCCGCCTGTACGCCGAGCTCGCCGACATCATCGTGCCGGGCCCTGCCGGCAGCGACGAAGCCAAGACCAACGCCCTGATCGCCTACGCCGACTCCCTGGCTCAGGCCACCGGCATCGAAACCACCCTGCGCCAGGTCGGCGTGCAAGAACACGACCTGCGGCACATGGCCCAAGAAGCCATGAAGCAGACGCGCCTGCTGGGCAACAACCCCCGGGACGTGACTGAAGAAGACGCCTACGGCATCTACGCCGCGGCATTCTGATCCGCGTCGAGCGCCGAGGTATCACCCCCTTTTGTGTCAGCGCCGTCCATATAGTCAATAACTATTGATTCAAGTCAATTAATCAATTTTACTATCGGGCCGTAGATCGGTAGACTGCCTCCATGCGTTCGACACGGTGCTTGGCATTCACACAGGTACGCCAGGATCAAAGCCGTCGAATCGTTTCGTCATACACCACTCCCAGGAGGCCCATCATGAAAAAACTCACTACCGCGGCTGGCGCGCCCGTTGTCGATAATCAAAATATCCAGACTGCAGGCCCTCGCGGTCCCGCCTTGCTGCAGGACGTATGGTTGATTGAAAAACTGGCGCACTTCGACCGCGAGGTCATCCCCGAGCGCCGCATGCACGCCAAGGGCGCGGGCGCATATGGCACGTTCACCGTCACGCACGACATCACCCAATACACGCGCGCCAAGATTTTTTCGGAAGTCGGCAAGCAAACGCCGATGTTCGCCCGGTTTTCAACCGTTGCGGGCGAGCGCGGCGCGGCGGATGCAGAACGCGACATTCGCGGGATCGCCATGAAGTTCTATACCGAAGAAGGCAACTGGGACCTGGTGGGCAATAACACCCCCGTCTTCTTCTTTCGCGACCCGCTCAAGTTCCCCGACCTGAACCATGCCGTCAAGCGCGATCCTCGCACCGGCATGCGCAGCGCCCAGAACAACTGGGAGTTCTGGACGGGCCTGCCCGAAGCACTGCACCAGGTCACCATCGTCATGAGCGATCGGGGCATCCCCGCGGGCTTTCGCAACATGCATCTGTTCGGCAGCCACACGTTCAGCTTCATCAACGCCGCCAATGAACGCTTCTGGGTAAAGTTCACCTTCAAGACCCAGCAAGGCATCAAGAACCTGACCGACGCCCAGGCCTGTGAACTGGTCGGCCAAGACCGCGAAAGCTCGCAGCGCGACCTGTTCAACGCCATCGAGAACAAAGACTTCCCGCGCTGGACCGTCTATGTGCAGATCATGCCCGAAAAAGAAGCCGGCACCTACCACCTTAACCCCTTCGACCTGACCAAGGTCTGGCCGCATGGCGATTACCCGCTGATCGAAGTCGGTGTTCTGGAGCTGAACCGCAATCCCGAAAACTTCTTTGCCGAAGTCGAGCAGGCGGCCTTCACCCCCGCCAATGTGGTGCCGGGCATCAGCTTCTCGCCCGACAGAATGCTGCAGGCCCGCCTGTTTTCCTACGGCGACGCCCAACGCTATCGCCTGGGCGTCAACCATCACCAGATCCCGGTCAACGCCCCCAAGTGCCCGTACCATAGCTTTCACCGCGACGGCGCCATGCGCGTCGATGGCAATTACGGCCGCACGACGGGCAACGAACCCAACACCCAGGGCGAATGGCAGGAACAGCCCGAGTTCCGCGAACCGCCGCTGTCCATCGAAGGCGCGGCCGACCACTGGAACCACCGCGAAGATACCGACTACTTCTCGCAACCCGGCAATCTGTTCCGCTTGATGAACGACACGCAAAAGCAGGCACTGTTCGACAATACCGCGCGTGCTATTTCAGGGGTGTCGAAAGACGTGCAGGACCGCCACATCGATCACTGCACGCAAGCCGATCCGGCCTATGGCGCGGGCGTTGCGGCCGCCATCAAGGCGCTGGGCTAAGAAGCAGCCGCAGCCTGGGCCTGGGGCAACGGCGAGTAGTCCCTGGCCAGCCTTACCACCGTGACCCCAGGGCGCAACTGCCGCAGCGATGGCATGACCAGGGTGCAGTTGTCATAAGGCGTCGTGATCGGCTGGCCGTCGGCCCAGCCGATCAGCGCGCCGGCTTTGGACAGGCATTCCAGGCCTTGCCAATCCTGGGCGAAGCGTACGTCCATGGACGGCGCGACAACCGCATCCGTCACCTCCAGGACACGTTGCGCCAAAGGGTCGGGCCGAAGCCAGTCTTGCGGAATCTGATCGGCGTCCAGCACACCGGCCTCGCGCAACATGCGGGCCACCATGTCAACGGCCACCCAGCGGGCATCCGGATCACCGTGGTAGCCGCATTCAATCAACAACGCGCAGGCGTCATCCCCCGGATCACCGAAACGGCCGTAATCACGCAAGCGCACGCCATCTTTATGGCCCGCATCGACAATCACATGTTCCGGCGCCGCCAGGGTGCGGGCCAATGCAATATTGCGCGGCAGCACACCCGTCAACAGCAAGGGCTTGCTGGGCTCATGCATGGAATGCAGGTCCAGCAACCAATCGGCCCGCTTTACCCATGGCAACAGCTCGGCGGCGCGGCGGCGCTCGCGGTTGCCGGCCGCCGCAAGCCGCTCATCCAGCCACACCCGATTCAGATCTTCGTCAAGATACCGGCTTGCATCAGGCCGCTGCAGGTCAAAATGATCGTAGCCGTCCAGGTTGCAGAAGGCCAGTATCCATGCGCCTCGCCGGGGCCGCAGGCCACTGGAAAGCAGTGTCTTCAGGGCCCAGGCCCCGCACAGCTCATTGCCATGGACCAGCGATGTCACCATCACCGTCCGCCCGGGCAGGCCCGAGTCAACATGCCACACTCCCGGGGTGCCGGTATTGCCCAGGCGCTCCTGCGCCAAATCGGGATAAGGAAGATCAAAACTCATGGTCGATTGCCCTGGATGTATGTACCCGGCTTACTGGCGTTCAATCTTCGCCAGCTTGACCAGGCGGCCGTATTTTTCAGTTTCCGTCACCTGGAATTGCGCGGCGTCCATGCCGGGCTGATACAAGGTGGCGCCGCTGGCCGCCATCTTCTCGCGAAAAGCGTCTTGCTGAAGAATATCGTCGAGCGCCGACCGCAATGCGGCGACGACATCATCGGGCAAGCCGGCGGGCCCATACAAGCCGAACCAGACATTGATATCGACTTTTTCGAATCCGGGCGTGCCCGACAGCGCGGGAATATCCGGCGCCGCCGGCGAGGCTTGCGTCTCGGTGACGCCCAACGCCACAACCTTGCCCGACTTCACATGCGGCAGTCCCGAAGACATGACAAAGACACCAAAATCCAGCTGTCCACTTACCAGGTCCGTCAGCAAGGGCGATACGCCCCGGTAGGGGATGTGCTCGGCATGCGTCTGGGTCGATTCGTTGATCATTTCCCCCGCCAAGTGCAGTGCCGTGCCCACGCCTGAAGAGCCAAACGTATAAGCGCCGGACGCACCCTGCTTGAGCTTCTCCAGGTATTGGGCGGCATTCGTCACGCCGGTTTCCCTGGATGCGACCAGCATCATCGGCTGGGCTGCGATCATGCCGACAGGCGTAAAGTCTTTCAGGCCATCGTAGCGCACCGCGCTGTTGATCATTCCCGCAATGACCATTTCGTTGGTGGAGCCTACCAGCAAGGTGTAGCCATCGGCCGTGGCACGGGCGACCCGATTGGCGCCAATGGTGCCGCCGGCCCCACCCAGGTTTTCAATCACCACACTTTGCCCCAACCGCTCGGACAAGGCTTCGCCGAATACCCGCGCCGTCAGGTCCACGCTGCCGCCGGCCGGGTAGCCCACGACAATGGTGATGGCCTTGGAGGGATAGCCGGCCGCGTGCGAGGGCGCCGCGGCCGAGAGGAGCGAAGAAGATAATAAAGCGGCCAATGCGCCGCGACAGAAAAAGCGCTTCATAGTATGTCCCTGTTTTATTCTTATGAAACCGATCGTGGTCGACCGGCGCTCTATGCGCGGATATATCGCTATCCGTACCAGTCCGTTTGTGGACCAGTGGACATTCTGATCAAGCCTTTCATCGTAGACGTGCTGATTCAGCACATTGCCGTGCCAAATACGATGGCCAGCGATGCTTCTTCTTGATTATCTTTTTTCCATCGCCTTCCATACCGCCTCGGCCACATTGGAAAGCCGGCTGCGTGAACGGTACAAGCGCACCTCGAAGGCAATCTGCTCGCTACGGCCGCCCAGCACGGCCAGGGAACCCTGCCTGCAGTCCGCCGCAACCATGGACCAAGGCAACCAGGCAATGCCCAGCCCGTTCGATACCGTGCCATGTACCGCATCCAGGGAATCACAGCGTATTGAAGGAACCAGCGGATAAGGCATGGTCTCAATCCGATCGCCCACAATGCGCCCCATGGCGAGCCCCCTGGAATAGGCAATCAATGGCAGCGAGCCATGCCCCCCCTCCAGCGCATAGCGCGGCTTTCCCTGGGCCGTGACCTGGCAAACCGGCACCAGCTTATCGGTTGTCAACGTCATGTATTGATAGTTGTCGGGATGAAGCTCCAGCGACATTGCGGGATGCTCGTAGCACACCAGGAAGTCCGCCTTGCCTTGCGCCAGGCGGGCCGACATATCGGCCATCATGCCCGTGAAAATATCCACGGGCGTCGCCGGTGCAAGCACAGCCGGCCGGCTTTTGCGCAATCGGGCCACCCAATCGGCCACCAGCGTGCGTCCCAGGCTTCTTCCGGCGGCGATACGCAACGCGTCCGGCGACTCGCCGCCGTGCAGCGAGATTTGGCTGCGCACGCGCTGAAGCTGCTCAATGACCTGACAGGCGGTCTTGAGCAGCACCTCGCCCTGCTCCGTCAACACGACCGGGACTTGCGACCGATCGACAAGCGGCGCGCCCGCCCAGCGTTCCAGCGCGCGGATACGGCGCCCGAAAGCGGGATGGGTGACATGACGCGCTTCCGCCGCCCGTACAAAGCTTCTGGCCCGCGCAAGCGCGATGAAATCCTCGAAAAGCTTCAGTTGCGACATGACTTCAGGCGGTAGCGGCTACTTCTTACAGATAGCATTCGCCGTTCAAATAGGCCTTGCGCCAGCGTGTAATCACAGTGCGCTCGAACAGGCCGCCGGCCGCAAACGGGTCGGCGTTCACAAAGTCTTCCGCTTCGGCACGGGTTTCAAGATCGACAATATAGACACTGCCGGTGCCTCCGGTGCCGTCATCCTCGAGCTTGGCGCCGCAAGCCAGCAACAAGGACTTGTTCTCCTCCAGATAGTCCAGATGCTTGTCGCGCAACGCCTGGCGCAGCGCTTGCGTATGAGGCTTGTCAAAGGTTTCGATCAGAAATGGCATAAGGGCTCCTGGTTCAAGATAAACTGTCTCTGCCGCAATATTAGTACGCTTTCCCCTTTTCCAACCAAGTACCTGCCATGACCTTGCGTTCGCACGACCCCATTGTTGCCATTGCCACCGCCCCCGGCCGCGGCGGTATCGGCGTCGTGCGCGTGTCGGGAAGCCATCTGGAACCCTTGCTCGCCGCCCTGTTCAACACACCGCTCCAGGCCCGGCACGCATATTACCTGCCCTTCAACGACCGGCACGGCGACGCCATCGACGCCGGCATCGCCCTATTCTTCAAGGGCCCGCATTCCTATACCGGCGAAGACGTACTCGAGCTGCAGGGCCACGGCGGCCCCGCCGTGTTGCGCCGTCTGCTGGCGCGCTGCCTGGAAGCTGGCGCGCCGCTGGGGATCCGTCACGCCGAGCCGGGCGAGTTCACCCACCGCGCCTTCCTGAACGAACGCCTGGACCTGGCCCAGGCCGAGGCCGTCGCCGACTTGATCGATGCGTCCTCCGAGGCGGCGGCGCGCAGCGCCATGGCCTCTTTGAGCGGTGCGTTTTCCCAGCACGTCAATGCCCTGAGCGACCGCATCGTTCACTTGCGCATGCTGGTCGAAGCCACCCTGGATTTTCCAGAGGAAGAAATCGACTTTCTTGAAAAATACCAGGCCCGCGAAGCCCTGGAGGCCATCCAGAACGACCTGCGCCACCTGACACAACAGGCCCGCCAAGGCATGATTCTGCGTGAAGGCCTGCACGTCGTACTGGCCGGCCAGCCCAACGTGGGCAAGTCCAGCCTGCTGAACGCCCTGGCCGGCGACGACGTCGCCATCGTCACCCCCATTGCCGGCACCACGCGCGACAAAGTCATACAACAAATCCACATACAAGGCGTCCCCCTGCACATCGTGGATACCGCCGGCCTGCGCGACACCGATGACACCGTCGAAAGCATAGGCATCGCGCGGACCTGGGCCGAAATCGAAAAAGCCAACGTCATCATCCACCTGCAAGACGCGCGCGCCCAGAACGACGAACTCGACACCGCCATCACCCAGCGGCTGCCCGCCCGTACACCCGTGCTCAAGGTATTCAACAAGATAGACCTACTGCCGGAACCTGGGCAGACGCCGCATCCAGACAGCAGCGATGGCCGCCAGGAACTGGCGCTGGGCATTTCGGCCAAAACCGGGGCCGGGCTCGACACCTTGCGCCAAAAGCTCCTGGACATCGCCGGCTGGAACCCCGGCACTGAATCTCCCTGGCTCGCACGCGAACGGCACCTGACCGCTCTGCAACACGCCAACGAACACCTGTCGCTGGCCGAAGAGCACGCCAGCCAGAACGACCGCGTGCTGGACCTGTTCGCCGAAGAACTCCGCCTGGCCCACGAAGCGCTCTGCCAGATCACCGGCCAGTTCACCAGCGATGACCTGCTGGGCGAGATTTTTTCCAGTTTCTGTATTGGGAAGTGATGCGGGGTCCGCTAGGGCGAAGGCAACTGTCGTACTAATCTCACACGCGGCGCGAATCGGGCCCGCGTTTCTTTTTATTGTGTCCGGGAAAAGTTATAATCAAGACAATTCAAGCACTTACTCACTCAATGAAATCCAAACCCGCAGTGGCAGCAAAGCCCGCGCAAACGCGCATCATACGCGCCGTGGCCAGCTCGACGGCGATCGAAACGGGTCAGTCCATCAAAGAGCTTGAAGCCTTGCTCAAGGCGCAAACCAGCAAGTACCAGCAACTTAACCTGGCCACTGCCAACTAGGCCGGTTCCAGCGCACGCGCAGTCCAGAATTTCATCGGCTCGTAGTTACGGCCCAAGCCCTGCTGTATGGCCAGAATGTAGTCCGGCCGGTTTTGCTCCCAACTGCTGTAGTCCAGCGGGCCATGCCCGGCCTGCACAGCCATGACGTCGGCCAGCAAGCGTGAAATCCGCCCATTGCCCTCCCTGAAGGGGTGCATCAAAATAAACTCCACATGCGTCACGGCAATGGCTTCTACCAGCTGTTCGTGTCCATAAGCCGTGCAGGGCGTATATTGGGCCAGACAATCGCGGTCGAAGCTACCCAGCAGCCTGGCCACTTGCGCGGCCGGTGCAAACGGAAATCCGCCCTTGCTCATGTTTACCGTACGTACCTGCCCCGCCCACGCATAGACATTTCCCAGCCAACGCCGGTGCCAGGTCCTTAGATGATGGGCCGTGATACGGCCCTGCGGAAGGTGGTCCCGCAAGACGGATTCGTACAGCTTCTGCAGCAGTACCAGTTCGGCCTCGTCTATGTCAGCCGGATCGCGTATCCCCAGCTTGTTCGCCAGCACGAGGCCATTGGATCCAGGTTCCAACCAGCCTTGTGCCCCGCTTACATCGTATCGGGTCGTCATAAGCCACCTATACGGACGGTGTCAAGACATTGTAGACGGCTGCGATCAGCGCGCAAATGGGTTTATTTACATAATGTCACAATATAAATGGCGAATGAAAACCTGCCAAGACCTGTGGATAACTCTTAGGAAGGGAAATTGTGCACAGCTTGTGGATGAGGCAGGGACAACTCATCGCTTTTCCCTGGCAAGAAAAGTTATCCTGATTTCATCCTTCTTGAAAACATGACTTATGCCCGCCTGAATAATCCTGCAGCCTATTGAAAAATATAAGGGTTTCATGCTTGTTCGAGTTATCCACAGACACCCATTATCATTAGTCTTTATATATAGAAAAGATAAAGAACAGCTAAAACATTACTGCCCAAATCCCGTCCAGCCCGGCTTTCACGCTACATGTATACTTCATCGGGTCAATAAAAAGCCCGCAACAGCGGGCATGTATGAAAGTGATAGGGCTTTAAATGCGAACCAGTTTTTCAATTGCTGCATCCAGGGTGTCGTCCCGCTTGGCAAAACAAAACCGAATCAGCTTATGGTTGGATTCGGGTGCGTCCGGTGTCCGATAGAAAGCCGATACAGGAATAACGCCTACCCCATGCTCCACTGTCATCCAACGCGCAAACTCGGCTTCGGGCAGATCCGAGACTGCGCTGTAATCGGCCAGCAGGAAAAAGGTCCCTTGACTATGCATGGGAACAAAGCGGGTGCTGGCCAAGCCATTGGCCAAACGATCGCGCTTTTCTTGGTAGAACGCCGATAAGCCGGCATAAGCCCGTTCGTTTTTCATATAGCCCGCCAGGGCGACTTGCATGGGGGATGTCACCGTGAACACCATGAACTGGTGTACTTTGCGAATTTCAGTGGAAATAGCTTTGGGTGCACAGCAATAACCGATTTTCCAGCCAGTAGCGCTATAGGTTTTGCCGAAGGACGACACAATAATGGCATGGGCGGCCAGCAAGGGGCGGCTGGCAAGGCTTTGATGGGGCTGGCCATCAAACACCAGGTGTTCATAGACTTCGTCGGACAAAAGCAGAATGCCTGTTTCCTTGACAATATCTTCCAGCTTGTCCAGGTCGTCCGCGGTCAGATTGATACAAGTGGGATTGTGCGGGAAGTTAAGGATCAACATCCGGGTTTTAGACGTGATGGCTTCACGAACCCGTTGCCAATCCACGCGGTAGGAAGGGGTATCCAGCGTAGGCGCCAGCATAGGTACGATCACCGGCTTCCCGCCTGCCAATTGAATGGCGGGTATGTATAAATCGTAGAAGGGTTCAATAATGACCACTTCATCGCCTTGCTGGACAAACGCCAGAATGCTGGCCATCAGGGCTTCGCTGGCGCCGCTGGTGACGGTGATCTCGGTGTCGGGGTCATAGCCGTGTCCGTATAGGGTCTGTACCTTTGTCGAGATTTGTTGACGCAAGGCCAGTACCCCCGCCATGGGGGGATACTGGTTATAGCCATCCTGCATGGCCTGGGTAACCAGATCCAGCAAGGCTTGGTCGGGATCAAAGTCCGGAAAGCCCTGCCCCAGGTTGATGGCTTGATGCTCGGTTGCCAGTTGACTCATGACGGTGAAAATAGTGGTACCGACGTCGGGCAGCTTGGAAGTAAAGTTCATGATCTCTGTTAGTTTTTTAATGAAGAAAGTATCGATAAATGCATAGCGTAAGCTTGGCACTACCTGCTTATTGTGGCCACAATGTTGCATGACGGAAAAATACCACATTGGGGTTAACTATCATTTGATAAAGCCATTAGGCATGGTTATGCTCACACCTGCAGTAATAATCAAGCCGTACGCAATTTCGCGGTTAGCAGCCAGTAAAACTTTAGGCTTAAATCAATTCTTGCCTATTGTTTCTTGATGGTCTAGGTTCGAGTCAGCGTCCTTGGTTAATTGCATTTTTGTTTATTTTTAGGACGCTACACATCATGGCTCAAAAGGGCAAAGTTAAGTGGTTTAACGCCGACAAAGGCTTCGGTTTTATTACACCCGACGCAGGCGGCACCGACGTATTCGCTCATTTCTCGGCAATCGAAGGACGCGGCTACCGCAGCCTGAATGAAGGCCAGGAAGTCGAGTTTGAAGTCAAGGATGGCCCCAAGGGTCCCCAAGCAGCCGAGATTCGCCCGCTGTAATCCTTGCCTGATTTTGTGTAGCGCCATAGCGTGTTCACACTGGCAAACGCCCTCGCCGCAAGCGTGGGCGTTTTTCTTTGTGCGTCACCCTGCTTTTGTTCTCCTTTCTTTGCCAGTACCGCACTGAAGTTATCCTGAATATATGCACTGGGCTGTCCACAGTATTATCCACAGGCCGATCGCTTCAGAAGAAAACCCATAACCCGCCTGAATATTGGCAGTATGCTTTCATTTCTGCTCAGCGTGCCACCATGCAATGGGACGTTGACCATGCATAGTCTGCATCCCTAACTATACACAACTTATCCTCTTGATTATCCCCAACCTTATCCACAGCGAGGCCTTGAGCAGAATATGTACAGAGGGTCCTAGTGTGGGCATTATTTGAGCAGACGCTTTCTTCTGTGCGTGCTTTTCAGTTCCCGTTGTTCCGAATCGCTGGAAACCTGTGTTCCACGTGGAACACACCGATACCACTTCTATGTTCCCTTATAGATCACTGATGGATGGTTCCACGTGAAACAACTCTGGACTCACTTTGCACGTTCTTTCTTAAAATAACTTCTGAATGGTTTCACGTGGAACAGTCAGGAGTAGCCGAAGTATAATAAGACGTTAAGCCTCTTTCGCTCGAGCGAACAATGATTTATCCAGACGAATTTGACGTGATTGTCGTAGGTGGCGGTCACGCCGGCACCGAAGCCGCTCTGGCTGCGGCACGCACGGGTGCGTCCACCCTGCTCTTGACCCACAATATGGAAACACTGGGTCAGATGTCTTGTAACCCCTCTATCGGCGGTATAGGGAAAGGCCACTTGGTTAAAGAGGTCGATGCTCTTGGTGGAGCAATGGCCTATGCGACCGACCAGGCTGGTATTCAGTTCAGAGTGCTGAATCGATCCAAGGGGCCGGCAGTCCGTGCTACCCGGGCCCAGGCCGACCGTTCCCTTTATAGGATGGCCATCAGGACGACACTGCAGAATCAAGCTAACCTCACCATCTTTCAGCAGTCTGTCGATGACTTGATGCTGGAGGGCGACCGGGTTGTGGGCGCGGTAACGCAAATTGGTCTGAAGTTCAGGGGACGAACCGTGGTACTGACTGCGGGGACCTTCTTGAACGGATTGATTCACGTGGGACTAGACCATTATTCCGCAGGGCGTGCCGGCGATCCGCCTGCTATCACTTTGGGCCAGCGGCTGAAAGAATTGAAGTTACCGCAGGGTCGTTTAAAAACTGGGACACCCCCCAGGATCGATGCACGAAGCATAGACTTCAGCAAGACAGAGGTGCAGGCGGGCGATACGGATCCTATTCCGGTATTTTCTTACCTGGGTTCGGCATCCATGCATCCAGAGCAGCTTCCGTGCTGGATTACCCACACCAACGAAAGAACACACGATATCATTCGATCGGGCCTGGATCGTTCTCCCATGTATAGCGATAGTGCCACCATAGAAGGGATAGGCCCCAGGTACTGTCCTTCCATCGAGGACAAAATTCATCGCTTCGCCGATAAGTCCAGCCATCAGATATTCCTGGAACCGGAAGGGCTAACCACTCAAGAAATATATCCAAACGGTGTCTCTACCAGCTTGCCATTCGATATTCAGCTTGCGCTGATAAGAACACTACCGGGTTTGGAAAATGCGGTGATCATGCGCCCAGGGTATGCCATTGAGTATGACTACTTTGATCCACGTGAACTCAGCTCGACTCTGGAAACACGGGCGATAAAGGGCCTGTTCTTTGCGGGCCAGATCAACGGAACCACAGGATATGAGGAAGCGGCTGCACAAGGGTTGTTGGCTGGAGTGAATGCGGCTCGGCAAGCCCGGGGCGAAGAGGGATGGTGCCCCAAGCGAAACGAAGCTTATCTTGGCGTACTTGTTGACGACCTGATCACCCGTGGAGTCACCGAACCGTATCGCATGTTTACTTCGCGTGCGGAGTATCGCCTTAGTCTTCGTGAAGATAACGCGGATATGCGCTTGACTGAAATAGGGCGCGAACTCGGTCTGGTTGATGATCATAGATGGGACTTGTTCAACAGGAAGCGCGATGATGTTTCACGTGAAACAGAACGGCTTAAATCCGCCTGGATCAACCCCAAGACCTTGACCCAGCATGCTGCAGAAGCGCTATTGGGTAAGCAGTTGGAAAAAGAGCATTCAATGCATGATCTGTTGAAAAGGCCGCAAGTCAGCTACAAAGCACTCATGGCTTTGCACAAGGAAGACGGCAGCTTGGTGGCAGGTCCCGGCTTGTCCGACGCTGTGGCCGCAGAGCAGGTGGAAATACAGATCAAGTACGCCGGCTATGTCGCAAAGCAGCAGGAAGAAATCGACCGGCAGGCAGAACAGGAATCCCAATTGATTCCCGTGGATATTGATTATGATGCCATCACCAGCCTATCTATCGAGGTGCGGCAGCGTCTTAAAGCGAGCCGGCCTGAAACGATAGGGCAGGCCAGTCGGATTTCCGGTGTTACGCCGGCGGCTATCTCTTTGTTGCTGATTCACATCAAACGACTGCAGTATCGGAAGAAAGCAGCGTAATGGCCGCAGCGGAACAATTCAGGCAGCGTTTACTTGCTGCGGGGCAAGCATTAAAGATAGATATCGATGCCCAGCAGGCTGACATGCTTTTGACCTATTTAGCGCAACTGCAACGTTGGAATAAAACCTATAATCTAACGGCATTGCGCGATCCGGAACAGATGCTGGTTCAGCACGTTTTCGATAGCCTTTCAGTACTAAGGCCTTTACTCAATATACTGGATAAAAACACAGTATCAAACAGACTTGTCGTGGACGTCGGTTCTGGCGCCGGTCTGCCTGGTGTTGTGCTGGCGATCATGCAGCCAAACTGGCAAGTGCATTGCATTGATGCGGTTGAAAAGAAGATGGCGTTTGTCCGGCAAATGGCTGGTGTACTGCGTTTGCCCAACTTGCAAGCGCAGCACCGCCGCATCGAAAGCATGCCCGTGTTTGAAGCCGATATTGTGGTTTCCCGCGCGTTTGCATCACTGGCCGATTTTGCTACCCTTGCCGGACGCCATGTCGGGCCGGAAGGGCACTTGGTCGCCATGAAAGGGCGTGAGCCCCATGACGAAGCGCAGGCCTTGCAACAGAACACCCCATGGCATATTAGCCGCATCGAAACATTGTCTGTACCCGAGTTGAACGCCCAGCGCTGCCTGGTTTGGATGAGCCGTCAAGGAAACCTATGAGTCAGAGTATGTCCACCGCCAATGTATTTTGCATTGCAAACCAGAAAGGCGGTGTGGGGAAAACCACCACTGCCATCAACCTTGCCGCGGCACTGGCTGCATTAGGCAAACGGGTGCTGCTGATCGATCTGGACCCCCAAGGCAACGCAACCATGGGCAGCGGTGTCGACAAAAACAAAGTAGAGCAGAATCTTTACCAAGTGCTGATCGGCGATGTCACCATTGCCCAGGCCCGGGTTCGCTCAGAGGCGGGGGGGTACGACGTCCTGCCGGCGAACCGGGAGCTTTCGGGTGCGGAAATTGATTTGATCCAGATGGATGACCGCGAACAGCAGCTTAAGCAAGCCATTGTCCAGGTGGGCGATGACTATGACTTTGTGCTGATAGACTGCCCGCCAACGCTGTCCTTGCTGACGCTCAATGGCCTGGCATCGGCACATGGGGTCATCATACCCATGCAGTGCGAATATTTCGCGCTGGAAGGCCTGTCCGACCTGGTCAATACCATCAAGCGGGTGCACCGCAATATCAATCCGGAACTCCAGTTGATTGGTTTGTTGCGGGTCATGTTCGATGCGCGGGTTACCCTGCAGCAACAGGTGTCGGCGCAGATAGAGGCCCATTTCGGCGACAGGGTCTTCGATACGATCGTACCGCGCAACGTGCGCCTGGCGGAAGCGCCCAGTCATGGTTTGCCCGGCATTGTCTACGATAAGAATTCACGCGGTGCAAAGGCATATACCGAATTCGGCGATGAGCTTATCAAGCGTGTCAAGAAGGAAGCCCTGCGCCAGCAGGCACGGCCACGCATTTAACCGGATCTGAAAAGGAACACACACTATGGCAACGAGAAAACCCAAAGGCTTGGGACGCGGGCTGGAGGCATTGCTGGGTGAGGACGCCCCCGCCATTGGCAACCTTGGCCGATCCGAACCTGAAAGCAACCTGCCGTCCACCCTTAAAGTAGGGCTGATGCGAGCCGGTAAGTATCAGCCGCGCACACGCATGGACGAAGGCGCGTTGAACGAGCTGGCCGACTCCATCCGCGCCCAGGGCATCATGCAGCCCATTCTGGTGCGGCCTCTGGCGGGCAAAGACAGCGGCAAGTACGAAATCATTGCGGGCGAACGACGCTACCGCGCGGCCAAGCTCGCGGGCTTGGCGGAAGTGCCGGTGCTGGTGCGCGAAGTGCCCGACGAAAACGCGGCTGTCATGGCCCTGATCGAAAACATACAGCGGGAAGACCTGAATCCCCTGGAAGAAGCCCAAGGGGTACGGCGCCTGCTTGATGAGTTCGGGCTCACGCATGACCAGGCTGCGCAGGCTATTGGGCGTTCCCGGCCGGCAACCAGCAATCTGCTGCGTCTTTTGAATCTGGCAGGTCCGGTGCAAACCATGCTGCTTGCCGGCGACATTGATATGGGCCATGCCCGGGCACTGCTGGCCACGGATGCCGCCACGCAGATCCTGCTGGCCAACGAAGTGATCGCCAAGCGTTTGTCGGTCCGGGAAACTGAAAAACTGGTCAGCCGTTCGGTCCGCGAGGCGGACGAGCCCGCCGCCAAACCCCAACGCAACGGCGCCGCCCAGAACGGCGATGTAAAACGGATGGAAGAAGCGCTGTCGGATCACCTGGGTACCAAAGTCAGCCTGAAGATGGGCGCCAAGAACAAAGGCCAGCTGCAGATCGACTTCCATGGCTGGGAGCACCTGAACGCCTTGCTTGAGCGTCAGGGCCTGTCAGGCATCGTCGACGGTTGACCCTTCTTCCCAAGGCCTTTCCCGTCGGCCGGGCTTGAGCTTGCCTTTCATCAAGCATCCCTTCTTTTTATGCGGGAAACAAGGGTAAATACCAATCGGGATTACCCTTGTTTCCCGCTTCGTGCGTGGTAGGATTCCGTCGGCGTCTTTCCTGACGCGAGGAACATCCAGCTTGTGATCACGCTTTCCGGCCAAGCCGGGCCGTCTGCAAAGCTCATCCCATGATTTGTCAGCGCACGCGGCCAAGTGCGCAAGGATTGTGTGTGCAGGCTGGCTGTGCTGCGGCGGCTTCAGGCGGATTGCGTATCTATTCATATCGACAGGAACAAGAATTCAACATGTTTAAAGCCTTGACTCGCTCATCAGTCAAACTGGTAGAGCGCTATTTGCCCGATCCGTATATTTTCGTCATATTGCTGACCCTGTTCGCCGGCGTGTCGGCGGTTCTGGTCGAAAGCAAGACGCCGATGGAAATCGTCACCATGTGGGGCGATGGGTTCTGGGGGCTGCTGGGCTTTACCATGCAAATGGTGCTGGTGCTGGTCGCCGGCTACATGATGGCCAGTACGCCATTGATCAAGCGTGTGCTGGCGGTGCTGGCCCGTTTGGCGAAAACGCCCGGTTCGGCCATTATCCTGGTCACCGTCGTTGCATTGATCGCCAACTGGATCAACTGGGGCTTCGGCCTGGTGGTCAGCGCGCTATTCGCCAAGCAATTGGCCCGCACGGTGCGGGTCGACTACCGTTTGCTGGTCGCCAGCGCGTATTCGGGCTTTGTCGTGTGGCACGGCGGCCTGGCCGGCTCGATTCCACTGACCATTGCCACCGAAGGGCATTTCCAGGCAGACAAGATCGGCCTGATTTCCACCAGCGACACCATATTCTCGACCTATAACCTGTTGATCATCCTGGTCATGTTCATTATGGTGCCATTGGTCAACCGGTTCATGATGCCGGACGAGAAAGACAGCATCTATGTTGAAGAAAGCAAGCTGAATGAAGCGGTTGCGGCGGGCGAGAAGGACAATCGCCCCGCAGCCAGGCTGGAAAACAGCAAAATCCTGTCGCTGCTGATCGGCGTAGCGGGCCTTGCCTATATTTTCGATTACTACGTCGTGCGCGGCGGCGGTCTGAATCTGAATATCATCAACTTCACTTTTCTGTTCCTGGCGATCGTGCTGCACGGCAATGCCCGCAACCTGCTCGATAGCCTGGACGAAGCCATCAAGGGGGCGGCGGGCATCGTGATCCAGTTTCCCTTCTATGCGGGCATTATGGCCATCATCATGCATTCGGGCCTGGCAACTACCCTGTCGGACTGGATGACCTCGTTCGCCACGGCCGATAGCCTGCCGTTCTGGACGTTCATGAGCGCCGGGATCGTCAATATCTTCATCCCTTCGGGCGGCGGTCAATGGGCGGTGCAAAGCCCGGTCGTCATTGCCACGGCCCAGGCGCTGGGCGCCGACATGCCGCGTGTTGCGATGGCCGTTGCCTGGGGGGATGCCTGGACCAATCTGCTGCAGCCCTTCTGGGCGCTGCCGGTGCTCGCCATAGCGGGTCTCAAGGCCAAGGACATCATGGGCTATTGCCTGATCCAGCTGTTCGTGACGGGGGCCATCGTCTCGGTCGGGTTGACCTACTTCTGACTCTTGTCCCGTCGTCAATAGGTATTTGACAGGGTCTAAAAAACCCTGCATAATTCGGAGTTCGCTTTTGGTGGGATGCCCGAGTGGTTAAAGGGGGCAGACTGTAAATCTGTTGGCCTTGCGCCTACGTTGGTTCGAATCCAACTCCCACCACCAGCAGCATTGTGATTTTGCGTATTGCCACACCACTTGGCCATGCGGCAGCACAGTAAATACAGCAGCAAAACAGCGGCGCTGGTGAAACGAATCTTCGCGGGTGTAGCTCAATGGTAGAGCAACAGCCTTCCAAGCTGATGATGAGGGTTCGATTCCCTTCACCCGCTCCAGTACAGTTTTTCGAATTTCGCCCCGCAAGGGGCGGAAAGCAACAAAGCAGTTGCCCATGTGGCTCAGTGGTAGAGCACTCCCTTGGTAAGGGAGAGGTCACGCGTTCGATCCGCGTCATGGGCACCAAAAACTTTTATTTTTATTTATAGCTCTAATTCCATAGTCAGGAGTGTCAGCCATGGCAAAAGGTAAGTTTGAACGGACCAAACCGCACGTAAACGTAGGTACGATCGGGCACGTTGACCACGGCAAGACCACGCTTACAGCGGCAATCACCACGGTGCTGGCCAAGGCCTTCGGGTCGGGCGAGGCCAAGGGTTACGATCAGATCGACGCGGCGCCCGAAGAGAAGGCGCGCGGTATCACGATCAACACCTCGCACGTTGAGTACGAAACGGCCGCGCGCCACTACGCGCACGTTGACTGCCCGGGCCACGCTGACTATGTCAAGAACATGATCACGGGCGCGGCGCAAATGGACGGCGCCATTCTGGTGGTATCGGCCGCTGACGGCCCCATGCCGCAAACGCGCGAGCACATCCTGCTGTCGCGCCAGGTGGGCGTGCCTTACATCATCGTGTTCCTGAACAAGGCCGACATGGTCGATGACGAAGAGCTGCTCGAGCTGGTCGAGATGGAAGTGCGCGAACTGCTCTCGAAGTACGACTTTCCGGGCGATGACACGCCGATCGTCAAGGGCTCTGCCAAGCTGGCGCTCGAAGGCGACGAAGGCCCGCTGGGCAAGGAAGCGATCCTGAAGCTGGCCGAAGCGCTGGACACGTACATCCCCACGCCCGAGCGCGCGGTGGACGGCACGTTCCTGATGCCGGTCGAGGACGTGTTCTCGATCTCGGGTCGCGGCACGGTGGTCACAGGCCGTATCGAGCGCGGTATCGTCAAGGTGGGCGAGGAAATCGAGATCGTGGGCATCAAGGACACGGTCAAGACCACGTGCACGGGCGTAGAGATGTTCCGCAAGCTGCTCGATCAGGGCGAGGCGGGCGATAACGTGGGTATCTTGCTGCGCGGCACCAAGCGCGAAGACGTCGAGCGCGGCCAGGTGCTGGCCAAGCCCGGCTCGATCAAGCCGCACACGGACTTCTCGGCCGAGGTGTACATTCTGTCCAAGGACGAGGGTGGCCGTCACACGCCGTTCTTCCAGGGCTATCGTCCCCAGTTCTACTTCCGTACGACGGACGTGACGGGCACGATCGAGCTGCCGGCGGACAAGGAAATGGTCCTGCCAGGCGATAACGTGTCGATGAAGGTGAGCCTGATCGCGCCGATCGCCATGGAAGAGGGCCTGCGCTTCGCTATTCGCGAAGGCGGCCGTACCGTGGGCGCAGGCGTCGTCGCCAGCATCACTAAGTAAGCGTCAAGTTGTATTGCGGACGGGCGCTATGCGCTCCTCCGCTTTTGTTGTAAAGGGCGATGGCGTCATAAGGTGTCATCGCTTTCAGGGTCTAGGGGTATAGCTCAATTGGCAGAGCGTCGGTCTCCAAAACCGAAGGTTGTAGGTTCGATTCCTACTGCCCCTGCCACACAGTCAGTCACATCGCAGCCGCCCACGCGGCGCCACATGCCGGAATATGTCGAATAGCAACGTAGAAACCGTTACCAGTAGCACAGATCGCGTCAAGCTGGGTCTGGCGGTGCTTGTTATCGTGGCCGGCATCGTCGGCTATTCGATGCTCGAAGACCAGCCAACCATCGCGCGCGTCGGTGTGTTCATCGGCAGCCTGGTTGTCGCCGCCGTCATCGCATGGTTCAGCGAGCCCGGGCGCCGCACCTTGAGTTTTGGGCGCGATTCCTATAACGAAGTGAAGCGTGTTGTCTGGCCGACGCGCAAAGAGTCCATACAAATGACGGGTATCGTCTTTGTATTTGTGATTGTGATGGGACTCTTGTTGTGGGTCGTCGACAAAGGTCTTGAGTGGGTCATTTATGGCCTGCTGCTGGGCTGGAAATAAAGGACACACATGAGCAAGCGTTGGTATGTCGTCCACGTTTATTCCGGTATGGAAAAAAGCGTGCACAAAGCGCTCGTCGAGCGTATCGAGCGTGCAGGGCTGGAAACATCCTTCGGACGGATTCTGGTTCCCTCCGAAGAAGTCGTCGAAGTAAAGGGCGGTAAGAAATCCATTACCGAACGCCGTATTTTCCCGGGTTACGTGCTGGTCGAAATGGACCTCACTGACGAAACCTGGCACTTGGTCAAGAATACCAACCGGGTAACCGGTTTTCTGGGCGGTTCCGGTAACCGTCCCGCGCCGATATCCGAGCGCGAAGTCGAAAAAATTCTGTCGCAAATGGAAGAGGGCGTCGAAAAACCGAAGCCCAAAGTCCTTTTCGAGGTGGGCGAAATGGTCCGCGTCAAAGAAGGCCCGTTTGCAGACTTCAACGGCAACGTCGAAGAAGTCAACTACGAGAAAAGCAAAGTGCGTGTCTCGGTCACCATTTTTGGCCGCGCCACCCCTGTCGAACTCGATTTTGGTCAGGTCGAAAAAACCTGAATTTTCAACCCCGGGGAGCCGTCCGCGCACAGCGCGCCGGTGTTTGAACCCGCAAGGAGCTAAGCATGGCGAAGAAAATCGTCGGCTTTATCAAGCTGCAAGTACCAGCTGGTAAGGCTAATCCCTCACCCCCTATCGGTCCGGCGCTGGGTCAGCGCGGTCTGAACATCATGGAATTCTGCAAGGCGTTCAACGCCAAAACCCAAGGCGTCGAGCCGGGTTTGCCCATTCCTGTGGTCATTACCGCCTACGCAGACAAGAGCTTCACCTTCATCATGAAGACGCCGCCTGCCACCATCCTGATCAAAAAGGCCAGTGGTGTGCAGAAGGGCTCGGCACGTCCCAACCTCGACAAAGTCGGTGTGTTGACGCGCGCTCAAGCTGAAGAAATCGCCAAGACCAAAACGCCCGACCTGACAGCCGCCGATCTGGACGCCGCTGTTCGCACGATCGCTGGCAGCGCTCGCAGCATGGGCATCACGGTTGAAGGGGTATAAGCATGGCCAAGTTGAACAAGCGCGCGGCCGCTATTGCCGCCAAGATCGATCGCAACAAGTTCTACCCTGTTGCCGAAGCGTTGACCCTGGTCAAGGAAACCGCCACCGCCAAATTCGATGAGTCCATCGACGTGGCCGTGCAGTTGGGCATCGACCCCAAGAAGTCCGACCAGCTCGTCCGTGGCTCGGTCGTCCTGCCCGCCGGCACCGGAAAATCGGTGCGGGTTGCCGTGTTCGCCCAAGGCGACAAGGCTGAAGCCGCCAAGGCTGCCGGCGCCGATATCGTCGGCATGGAAGACCTGGCTGAAACCATCAAGGGTGGCCAGATCGATTTCGACATCCTGATCGCTTCGCCCGACACAATGCGTATCGTCGGCGCCCTGGGCCAGGTGCTGGGTCCCCGCGGCCTGATGCCCAACCCCAAGGTCGGCACGGTGACGCCCGACGTCGCCACGGCGGTCAAGAATGCCAAGGCAGGCCAGGTTCAGTACCGTACCGACAAGGCCGGTATTATCCACGCCACCATCGGCCGCGCCTCTTTCGGCGTCGAACAACTGCAAACCAACCTTGCCGCGCTGGTCGAAGCCTTGAACAAGGCCCGTCCCGCTGCCGCCAAGGGTGTGTACCTGCGCAAGCTGGCCGTTTCGTCCACCATGGGCGGCGGTGCGCGCGTAGAAATAGCTTCTCTGGCGGCGTAAGCGCTGCCGGAAACAGAACTTTGGGCTGTGCCTGGGATTCTCCAGGCATTGCTGTCAAAGACCGCTGGAGCCGGGCCATTAACGTACTCGTACGCCAGGGCCAGGCTTAATTTCAGACTGTTCGCAGTTTGATTCCAGCGCAGACGGCGTCCCATGGAAGATTTCTTGTTGTATGAAGAACTCGACCAGGTGCGCCGCATTCGGTAGACGCAAGGGACCCTCCCATGCGTCATTTGATGGAGTGTTCAAACCGTGAGTCTCAATCGTAAAGAGAAAGCGGTAGTTATCGAAGAGGTCTCTGCAGAAGTTGCAAAGGCGCAATCGATCATTATCGCTGAGTACCGTGGTCTGGACGTCGCCTCTGTTACCGTATTGCGCAAAACTGCGCGTGAGTCGGGTGTGTATTTGCGTGTTCTGAAGAACACGCTAGTCCGTCGCGCTGTGGCTGGAACTCCCTACGAGGAGCTCACAGCCCAGTTGACCGGTCCGCTGATCTATGCGGTCAGCGCCGATCCAGTCTCGGCGGCAAAAGTACTTGCCGGTTTCGCAAAGACCAACGAAAAGCTGGTTATCAAAGGCGGGGCATTGCCCAACAGCCTGTTGGACCAGGATGGCGTAAAGGCTTTGGCCACGATGCCTTCCCGCGAAGAGTTGCTTTCGAAACTTATGGGTACGATGCAAGCACCCGTCACGCAATTTGTGCGTACGCTCAACGAAGTTCCAACCAAGTTCGCCCGCGGCCTTGCTGCTGTGCGCGATCAAAAAGCGGCCGCGTAAGCAGCCGCCCGGAATTTCGTCGAACCGAGCGACACCCAACCCTGGCATTTATCAATATTTGGAGTTCTTAAAATGGCATTAAGCAAAGCTGAAATCCTTGACGCTATCGCTAGCATGACCGTGCTCGAATTGTCCGAGCTGATCAAGGAAATGGAAGAAAAATTTGGCGTGTCGGCTGCTGCCGCCGCTGTGGCTGTGGCTGCTCCCGCTGCCGGTGGCGCTGCCGCCGCTGCTGAAGAGCAAACCGAGTTCACCGTTGTTCTGGCTGAAGTCGGCGCCAACAAGGTCAGCGTCATCAAGGCCGTGCGCGAAATCACCGGTCTGGGCCTGAAAGAAGCCAAGGACCTGGTTGACGGCGCTCCCAAGCCCGTTAAAGAAGGCCTGGCCAAAGCCGACGCCGAAGCTGCACAGAAAAAGCTTGAAGAAGCTGGCGCAAAAGTCGAACTCAAGTAAGACTTTTCCTGCTTGCCCGGGAAGGCTTTGGCCCTCCCGGGCTTTTGCGTTTCCAGAAAACCCGCGATTCCGGTGCGGTTATTGTCCCGAGTGGGGTTTTCTGGAGTCGTAAACCAGGGCCGTGGTTGACGGCCCATGTAACCCTCGAGTCGGAGTGCTCATGCCTTATTCGTATACCGAAAAAAAGCGCATACGCAAGAGCTTCGCCAAGCGTGAAGACGTCCAGGACGTCCCTTACCTTTTGGCGACTCAACTGCAATCATTTAAAACATTTTTGCAGGCGGATACTACACCATCCAAACGCAAAGAAGAAGGCCTGCAAGCGGCTTTCAGTTCAATTTTTCCGATCGTAAGCCATAATCAGATGGCGCGCCTGGAGTTCGTGAGCTACGTGCTTGGTGAACCCGTGTTCGACGTCAAAGAATGTCAACTGCGCGGCCTGACCTATGCTTCGCCGCTGCGCGCCAAGGTGCGCCTGGTCCTGATGGATCGCGAAGTCAGCAAACCCACCATCAAGGAAGTCAAAGAGCAGGAAGTGTACATGGGCGAAATTCCGCTCATGACCAACACCGGCTCGTTCGTCATCAACGGCACCGAGCGCGTGATCGTATCGCAGCTGCACCGGTCGCCGGGTGTCTTCTTCGAACATGACCGCGGCAAAACCCACAGTTCGGGCAAGCTGCTGTTCTCGGCACGCGTGATCCCCTACCGCGGCTCCTGGCTCGACTTCGAGTTCGACCCGAAAGACATCCTGTTCTTCCGTGTCGACCGTCGCCGCAAGATGCCCGTCACCATCCTGCTGAAAGCCATTGGCATGACGCCGGAAGCCATCCTGGCCTACTTCTCGGACTTCGACAACGTCGAGATCCACAACGAAGGCGGCATGCTCGAGTTCGTGTCCGAGCGCTGGAAGGGCGAAGTGGCGCATTTCGACATCACCGATCGCTCCGGCGCGGTCATTGTCGAAAAAGACAAGCGCATCAACGCCAAGCACCTGCGCGACCTGGCCAACGCCAAGGTCGAGCGCATTTCCGTGCCCGAGGATTTCCTGCTGGGCCGGATTCTGGCCAAGGGCGTGGTCAACCCCGAAACGGGCGAAATCATCGCCAATGCCAACGACGAGATCACGGAAACCATTCTGGCCGACATCCGCGCCGCGAATATCCGCGAAATCCAAACGCTGTACATCAACGACCTGGACCGCGGCGGCTATATTTCGCAAACGCTGCGCACGGACGAAACCGTGGATCAGATGGCTGCGCGCGTTGCCATCTACCGCATGATGCGTCCTGGCGAGCCGCCTACCGAGGACGCCGTCGAAGCCCTGTTCCAGCGCTTGTTCTACAGCGAAGAAGCCTACGATCTGTCGCGCGTGGGCCGCATGAAGGTCAACAGCCGTCTAGGCCGTGGCGAAGACATCACCGGTCCCATGACGCTGACCAACGAAGACATTCTTGAAACCATCAAGGTACTGGTCGAACTGCGTAACGGCCGTGGCCAGATCGACGATATCGATCACCTGGGCAATCGCCGCGTGCGCTGTGTCGGCGAATTGGCCGAAAACCAGTTCCGCGCCGGTCTGGTGCGTGTCGAGCGCGCCGTCAAAGAACGTCTGGGCCAGGCAGAGACCGAAAACCTCATGCCGCATGACCTGATCAACTCCAAGCCGATCTCGGCCGCGATCAAAGAGTTCTTCGGCTCCAGCCAGCTGTCGCAGTTCATGGATCAGACCAATCCGCTGTCCGAGATCACGCACAAGCGCCGTGTATCGGCCTTGGGCCCCGGCGGTCTGACCCGCGAGCGCGCCGGCTTCGAAGTGCGCGACGTGCATCCCACGCACTACGGCCGCGTTTGCCCGATCGAAACGCCTGAAGGTCCGAACATCGGCCTGATCAACTCCATGGCGCTGTATGCGCGCCTGAACGAGTACGGCTTCCTGGAAACCCCGTATCGCAAGATTATCGAGGGCAAGGTCAGCGAGCAGATCGACTACCTGTCGGCCATCGAGGAAAGCAACTACGTCATTGCCCAGGCCAACGCCGAGCTTGACGCGGAAGGCCGCTTTGTCGATGACCTGGTCGCTTGCCGCCAGGCTGGTGAAACCATGCTGACCGCACCGTCCAACGTGCACTACATGGACGTCGCACCGTCGCAGATCGTTTCCGTGGCCGCATCGCTCATTCCCTTCCTTGAGCACGACGACGCGAACCGGGCCTTGATGGGCGCCAACATGCAGCGCCAGGCCGTCCCTTGCCTGCGCCCCGAAAAACCGCTGGTGGGCACCGGCATCGAGCGCACCGTTGCGGTCGACTCGGGCACCACCGTGCAGGCGGTTCGCGGCGGTATCGTCGATCATGTCGATGCCGAGCGTGTGGTGATCCGCGTGAACGATGACGAAAACGTGGCCGGCGAAGTGGGTGTAGACATCTACAACCTCATCAAGTACACGCGTTCCAACCAGAACACCAACATCAACCAGCGTCCCATCGTCAAGCGTGGCGATCACGTGGCGCGCGGCGACGTCCTGGCCGACGGCGCCTCGACCGACCTGGGCGAGTTGGCGTTGGGGCAGAACATGCTGATCGCGTTCATGCCCTGGAACGGCTATAACTTCGAAGACTCGATCCTGATCTCCGAAAAAATCGTGGCCGACGACCGCTACACCTCGATTCACATCGAAGAACTGACGGTCGTTGCCCGCGATACCAAGCTGGGCGCCGAAGAAATCACGCGCGACATCAGCAACCTGGCCGAAACCCAGTTGAACCGCCTGGATGACTCCGGCATTGTCTACATCGGCGCCGAAGTGCGCGCCGACGACGTGCTGGTCGGCAAGGTCACGCCCAAGGGCGAAACCCAGCTGACGCCGGAAGAAAAACTGCTGCGCGCCATCTTTGGTGAAAAAGCTTCCGACGTCAAAGACACCTCGCTGCGCGTGCCTTCGGGCATGGTGGGCACGGTGATCGACGTCCAGGTCTTCACCCGTGAAGGCATCGAGCGCGACAAGCGTGCGCAATCCATCATCGACGACGAACTGCGCCGCTATCGCCAGGATCTGAACGATCAGCTGCGCATCGTCGAAGACGATACGTTCGACCGTATCGGCAAGTTCCTGGTCGGCAAGACCGTCAACGGCGGCCCGCGCAAGCTGGCCAAGGGTTCGGCGCTCGACAAGGCCTACCTGACCGACCTGGATCGCTGGCAGTGGTTCGACATCCGCCTGGCGGATGAAGAGCACGCCGTGGTGCTGGAGCAGGCCAAGGAATCGCTCGAACAGAAGCGCCATCAATTCGACCTGGCCTTCGAGGAAAAGCGCAAGAAGCTCACGCAGGGCGACGAATTGCCTCCAGGCGTGCTGAAGATGATCAAGGTCTACCTGGCCGTCAAGCGCCGCTTGCAGCCGGGCGACAAGATGGCCGGCCGTCACGGCAACAAGGGCGTGGTCTCGCGTATCACGCCGGTTGAAGACATGCCGCACATGGCCGACGGCACCCCTGCCGACATCGTACTGAACCCGCTGGGCGTGCCTTCCCGGATGAACGTCGGGCAGGTGCTCGAAGTCCACCTGGGCTGGGCGGCCAAGGGGGTGGGTTATCGCATCGCCGACATGCTTCAGGACGAAAAGAATATTCAGGTCAAGAATATTCGCGGCTATCTGGAAAAGGTCTACAACACCACCGGGGCCGGCGCGCGCATCGGCGAGCTGTCCGACGACGAAGTGGTCGAAATGGCCCGTAACCTGAAGAACGGCGTGCCGCTTGCGACACCGGTTTTCGACGGGGCGACCGAAGGGGAAATCACCCAGATGCTCGAATTGGCCTACCCGGACGACATCGCGGACCGCCTGAAGCTGACGCCCACGCGTTCGCAGGCATGGCTGTTCGACGGCCGCACGGGCGAGCAGTTCGAGCGCCCGGTCACCATCGGTTATATGCACTACCTGAAGCTGCATCACCTGGTTGACGACAAGATGCATGCCCGCTCGACCGGACCTTACTCGCTCGTGACGCAGCAGCCCCTGGGCGGTAAAGCCCAGTTCGGCGGCCAGCGTTTCGGCGAGATGGAAGTCTGGGCGCTGGAAGCCTACGGTGCTTCGTACACGCTGCAAGAGATGCTCACGGTCAAGTCCGACGACATCTCCGGCCGCACCAAAGTGTACGAGAACATCGTCAAGGGCGACCACGTCATCGATGCCGGCATGCCTGAGTCGTTCAACGTTCTGGTCAAAGAAATTAGATCCCTGTCCCTGGACATGGATTTGGAGCGTAAATAATGAAAGCGCTACTCGATCTATTCAAACAAGTCTCGCAAGACGAGCAATTCGATGCCATCAAGATTGGTATCGCGTCGCCTGAAAAAGTGCGGTCGTGGTCTTACGGCGAGGTTCGCAAGCCGGAAACCATCAACTACCGTACTTTCAAGCCCGAGCGCGATGGCCTGTTCTGCGCCAAGATCTTCGGTCCGATCAAAGACTACGAATGCCTTTGCGGAAAGTACAAGCGCCTGAAGCATCGCGGCGTGATCTGCGAAAAGTGCGGTGTCGAAGTCACCGTGGCCAAAGTGCGCCGCGAGCGCATGGGCCATATCGAACTGGCCAGCCCGGTTGCGCACATCTGGTTCCTGAAGAGCCTGCCCTCGCGTCTGGGCATGGTGCTCGACATGACCCTGCGCGACATCGAACGCGTGCTGTATTTTGAAGCATGGTGCGTGATCGAACCCGGCATGACCCCGCTCAAGCGCGGCCAGATCATGTCCGACGACGACTTCCTGGCCAAGACCGAAGAGTACGGCGACGACTTCCACGCCCTGATGGGCGCGGAAGCCGTGCGCGAATTGCTGCGCACCATCGACATCGACCGCGATGTCGAAACGCTGCGCGCCGAACTCAAGGCCACATCGTCCGACGCCAAGATCAAGAAAATTTCCAAGCGCCTGAAAGTGCTGGAAGGCTTCCAGAAATCGGGCATCAAGCCCGAGTGGATGGTCATGGAAGTGCTGCCCGTGCTGCCGCCCGACCTGCGTCCGCTGGTGCCGCTCGATGGCGGCCGTTTCGCCACGTCCGACCTGAATGACCTGTATCGCCGCGTCATCAACCGCAACAACCGCCTGAAGCGCCTGCTGGAGCTCAAGGCCCCCGACATCATCCTGCGCAACGAAAAACGCATGCTGCAGGAATCGGTGGACTCCTTGCTGGACAACGGACGCCGCGGCAAAGCCATGACCGGCGCCAACAAGCGCCAGCTCAAGTCCCTGGCCGACATGATCAAGGGCAAGAGCGGCCGTTTCCGTCAGAACCTGCTGGGCAAGCGCGTCGACTACTCCGGCCGTTCGGTCATTGTGGTGGGTCCTCAGCTCAAGCTGCACCAGTGCGGCCTGCCCAAGCTGATGGCGCTGGAACTGTTCAAGCCTTTCATTTTCAATCGTCTTGAAATGATGGGCCTGGCCACGACCATCAAGGCCGCCAAGAAGCTGGTGGAAAGCCAGGAACCGGTCGTCTGGGATATTCTCGAAGAAGTCATCCGCGAACACCCGGTCATGCTCAACCGTGCGCCTACGCTGCACCGCCTGGGCATTCAGGCTTTCGAGCCGGTGCTGATCGAAGGCAAGGCCATTCAACTGCATCCGCTGGTTTGCGCCGCCTTCAACGCCGACTTCGACGGCGACCAGATGGCCGTTCACGTGCCGCTGTCGCTGGAAGCCCAGCTGGAAGCGCGCACCCTGATGCTCGCGTCCAACAACGTGCTGTTCCCCGCCAACGGCGAACCCTCCATCGTACCGTCGCAAGACATCGTGCTGGGCCTGTACTACACGACGCGCGAACGCATCAACGGCAAGGGCGAAGGCCTGTTCTTCATGGACATCGCTGAAGTCCAGCGCGCCTATGACAACCGCGAAGTCGAGCTGCAAAGCCGCATCACGGTGCGCCTGAACGAGTACGAGAAAGACGCCGAAGGCCAATGGCAGCCGGTGCTCAAGCGTTTCGAGACCACGGTCGGCCGCGCACTGCTGTCGGAAATCCTGCCGCAGGGCCTGCCGTTCTCGGTGCTGAACCGCCCGCTGAAAAAGAAAGAAATTTCCCGCCTCATCAACCAGTCGTTCCGCCGTTGCGGTCTGCGTGCCACGGTGATCTTCGCCGACAAGCTCATGCAGTCCGGCTTCAGGCTGGCTACGCGCGGCGGTATCTCCATCGCCATGAGCGACATGCTGATCCCCTCGGTCAAGGAAGACATCCTTGCGCAGGCCAGCAAGGAAGTCAAAGAGATCGACAAGCAGTACTCGTCGGGTCTGGTCACGTCTCAAGAGCGCTACAACAACGTGGTCGACATCTGGGGCAAGGCCGGCGACAAGGTCGGCAAGGCCATGATGGAACAACTGGCGACCGAGCCCGTGGTCAACCGCCACGGCGAAGAGGAACGCCAGGAATCGTTCAACTCGATCTACATGATGGCCGACTCGGGCGCGCGGGGTTCCGCCGCCCAGATCCGCCAATTGGCCGGGATGCGCGGCCTGATGGCCAAGCCAGACGGTTCGATTATCGAAACGCCGATTACCGCCAACTTCCGTGAAGGCTTGAACGTACTTCAGTACTTCATCTCGACGCACGGGGCGCGTAAAGGCCTGGCCGATACCGCGCTGAAGACGGCAAACTCGGGTTACCTGACACGCCGTCTGGTCGACGTGACCCAGGATCTGGTCATCACCGAATCCGATTGCGGCACGACACGCGGCTACTCCATGAAAGCCCTGGTCGAAGGCGGCGAGGTCATCGAGCCCCTGCGCGACCGTATCCTGGGCCGCGTGGCTGCCGTCGACATCGTCAATCCCGACACGCAGGAAACCGCCGTTGCAGCGGGAACCCTGCTGGACGAAGACCTGGTCGAATACATCGACAGCATCGGCGTCGACGAAGTCAAGGTGCGTACTCCGCTGACTTGCGAAACGCGTCATGGCCTGTGCGCGCACTGCTATGGCCGCGACCTGGGCCGCGGCTACCTGGTGAACCGCGGCGAAGCGGTCGGCGTGATTGCCGCCCAGTCCATCGGTGAGCCCGGCACGCAGCTGACGATGCGTACCTTCCACATCGGTGGCGCCGCATCGCGTGCAGCCATGGCCAGCTCGGTTGAAACCAAGTCGGCCGGCAGTATCGGCTTTGCCATCGGCTTGCGCTATGTCACCAATGCCAAAGGCGAGCGCGTGGCCATTTCCCGTTCGGGCGAGATCGTCATTTTCGACGACAACCGCCGCGAGCGCGAACGCCACAAGATCCCTTACGGCGCAACGATCGCCGTGGGCGACGGCGATACCGTGAAGGCCGGCCAGCGCCTGGCCAGCTGGGACCCGCTGACGCGTCCTATCGTGTCCGAATACGCCGGTCAGATCCGCTTCGAGAACATCGAGGAAGGCGTCACGGTGGCCCGCCAGCTGGATGAAGTCACCGGCCTGTCCACGCTGGTGGTCATCACGCCCAAGACGCGCGGCGGCAAGACCATGATGCGTCCTCAGATCAAGCTTCTGAACGAAGCCGGCGAAGAGGTCAAGATCTCGGGCACCGATCACTCGGTGAATATTTCATTCCCGGTGGGCGCACTGATCACCGTTCGCGACGGCCAGCAGGTTACCGTCGGCGAGGTGCTGGCGCGTATCCCGCAAGAGTCGCAGAAAACCCGCGATATTACGGGCGGTCTGCCTCGCGTTGCCGAGCTGTTCGAAGCCCGTTCGCCCAAAGACGCCGGCATGCTGGCCGATGTCACGGGTACGGTTTCCTTCGGCAAGGACACCAAGGGCAAGCAGCGCCTGGTCATCACCGACCTGGAAGGCGTCAGCCACGAGTTCCTGATTCCCAAGGAAAAACAGGTGCTGGTGCACGACGGCCAGGTGGTGAACAAGGGCGAAATGATCGTCGACGGCCCGGCCGATCCGCACGACATCCTGCGCCTGCAGGGCATCGAGCGGCTGGCCAGCTATGTGGTCAACGAAGTTCAGGACGTGTACCGTCTGCAGGGCGTGAAGATCAACGACAAGCACATTGAAGTGATTGTGCGTCAGATGCTGCGCCGTGTAACGATCACCGATGCCGGCGATAGCAGCTTCATCACCGGTGAACAGGTCGAGCGTTCCGAACTGCTCAATGAAAACGACCGCATGGATGCCGAAGGCAAGATCCCCGCAACCTACGACAACGTGCTGCTGGGTATCACCAAGGCCTCGCTGTCGACCGACTCGTTCATTTCCGCGGCTTCGTTCCAGGAGACCACGCGTGTCCTGACCGAAGCGGCGATCATGGGCAAGCGCGACGATTTGCGTGGCCTGAAAGAGAACGTCATCGTTGGCCGCCTGATTCCCGCAGGTACCGGCATGTCGTATCACATGGCGCGCAAAGACAAAGAGGCGCACGAGGCAGCCGAGCGTCAAGCCGCTCGCGCCCTGGCCAATCCTTTCGAGGACACGCCGGCCGAAGTCGTGGAAAGCCAGGAGCCGCCGGCTGCTGACGACGCCGCAGGCAACACCGAAGCGTAACGCTTCGCTTTGCTCCAGCAAAAACGCCAGGTTTCACAACCTGGCGTTTTTTTTGCTGTGGACGATAAAGGTGCGCCGCGGCTTAGTGTGGAACGCTTTTGGAAAACACGTTGACGACCAGCACGCCGGCCACGATAAGGCTCAGGCCCAGTATGGCCGGAAGGTCCAGCGCCTGCTTGTGAACCACCCAGCCGGCCAGGGAGATCAGCACGATGCCGACACCCGACCAGATCGCGTAGGCGATGCCGGTAGGAATCGTCTTGAGCGTCAATGACAGGCAGTAAAACGCCAGGGCGTAGCCGATGATGACGACGATGCTTGGAACGAGCCGATTGAAGCCGTCCGATGATTTGAGTGCGGTCGTCGCAATGACCTCGGCAACGATTGCAATCCCCAAGGGGATGTAAGGGGAAGCCATGTAGTTGCTCTCCGTAAATGAAAGGATTGTTTGCGTGGCCGCCTACGGCACGCGCGGCAGACGTATGCTGAAGGTGCTGCCCGCGCCTTCCCGGCTTTGAACGGTGATGGTGCCGCGGTGACGGTTGATGACCGTGATGACGAACGCCAGGCCCAGGCCGGTGCCGGTGGGATTGTGCGGCGCGTCTTCTTTGATGCGGGCAAATGGTATGAAGAGTGTAGCCTGTTGATCGGCGCTGATGCCGCGCCCCTGATCCTGAATGATCAGCGACCAGGCATCCTGGTCTTCGATAATGCGGCAGGCGACTTCGGTGTGGTCCGCGCTGTACTTCAAGGCATTGTCCAGCAGGTTGCAGCAAGCGCGCGTCAACAGGGCCAGGTCGCCCATGACCCATGCCTGGTCGGGATGCTGGTCGAACCGGATATGGATGCTTTTCTGGCGTGCCGGCGCCCAGAACTCGTCGCAGCATTGCGCCAGCAGTTCCACCAAGTCGACGCGCTGCCGCGACAAGGGCGCCGCTTCCGCCCTGGCAAGCTGGACGAAGCCGTCGACCAGGCCCAGCGTCTTGCCGGCGTAGGTATCGATACGCTGCAGGAATTCCGCCGGCGGCAGGGCGGTTCCGGGCTCTTGCTGCAGTTGCGTCAGCGCCAGAATCGAATTCTGGGGTGCCCGCATGTCGTGAGACAGGAATCGCAGGGTTTCATCGCGCTTCTGGTGGGCTTGGCGCAGTTGCGCGATGGCGCCATGCAACTGGGTGACGCGGGCGGAAAGCGACCCGCCCGCGTGTGCCGGTTCGTCTGCGCCCGCCAGGCCATGCAGGCCCTGCCGTTCGGCGTTCAGGGCCAGCAACTCGCGGTCGATGTGCTGGAGCGCCGCTTCTTGACTGCGCCAGCTCCACACGGGGTAGGCCAGTGCGACGCCGATGATGCTGGCAGTGATGGGTGTCCAGAATTGGGCATAACGCATCAGCAGCCAGCTGGCCGCGAAGATCAGCAACAGCGCGATCAGGGTGGCCAGGAACGATCGGCGGGGCGAGAGGCGGCGCAGCGCCGTGCAGGCCAGCAGCACGGGCAGGCAGGCCAGCAAGCTGCCCAGCCACCGCGGCGGGGTGCGTATCCAGTGGTCATGAAGAGCGCTGTGCAGGCCATTGGCCATGATCTCGACCCCTGCCATGGCCTCGCCCTGCTGCGATAGGGGGGTGGGAAAGACGTCGCCCAGGCCCGATCCCCAGGAACCGACCAGAACGAGCTTGCCTTTGAACGCGGATTCCGGAATATGCCCGTTCAGCACCTGGGCATAGGGGTAGATGGTGAAATGGCCGGGTGTCCCGGCATAGGGAATCAACCGCTGCGCAGGCTGCTCCAGAAGGCGCCGCAGGCTGGCCTGGTCGTTGGCCACGTCCAGCATGGCCGCAATGAAATGGTGCGCCTGCCCGTCAGCGTCCAGGGGCTGGAACAGCGTCAGCGACCGGATGACGCCGTCCGTGCTGGGGTAGATGTTGATGTAGCCCAGGGCCGCGGCGGCCAGGCTGAGCGGCTCGAGCGGGTCCAGGGTGTGGCGCCCGCCGGGCTCGATGACCTGCGGCAGGACGACCCGGCCGTGCCGCGCGATGGCCTGTGCCAGGGTCTGGTCATCCTTGGGGTAGGCCGGATTCGTGTCGCTCAGCACAAAGTCCATGCCGACCACGCGTGCCTGGCGCAGTTTGTCGAGCAGTTGCGCGTGCAGGGCGCGGCGCCAGGGCCAGTATCCGATCTGATTGATGCTGCCGTCATCGATGGCCACGATGACGATGTCCTCGTCATGGACGGGCTGGGTCGTGGCGGCCAGCATTTTGTCGTAGAACACTTGGTCCAGCCGCGTCAGCCCGGCCTGCGGGCTGAAATACGCGATGCACAGCGTCAAAAAAACCATGACCGCCATGACCAGCCGCCATTCCGTCTGGACTCGCCGTTCCAGATTGCCCCAGAAGCGCGCGTCCGTTTCGCGGGCGGGACGCGGCATGTCAGTAGTCCGTCAGCACCACGAATTGGCCGAACTGGGTCGATATGGGGGCGCCGTCGGAGGACTGCAGCACGGGCTGGCCCAGGAAGGGCTGGACGGCATCCGCGCCATTCAGGCCATCGGCATCGATGCCGCGCACCATGACGTAATACGTGCCTGCGCCGGGGGCGCGGAACGAGGCATCGGTCGAGTGGATGCGCTGGCTGGAATACAGCTGGGTGCCCTGGGGATCGCCCGCAACGCGCAGCAGATACGCGCTTGCGCCGGCTACCGGCGGAAAGGTGGTGGTCCAGCCGCCGCCGTCGCGCACAGGGGCGGCAAGGACGGGCGCGGGCAGCAAAGTCTTGACGCCCAGCAGTTTGCCGTCGGGATTGACCGCCGCGCCTTGACCGGGCCTCAGGCGGGCCGATTCGGCGTCCCCGGCATGGAGTCCCGCGGCCCCGGCCAGGACTTCGCTTTGGGCGCCTTGGGCGTTGGCGTGCACCCGTAGATGCGTGCCCCGCACGCCGGTGATGCTGACAGGGGTGCGGACCTCGAAACGCCCCACGCCGGTGCCTTGCGGCGCCACCTGCGATTCCAGCGAGCCGTCTTCCAGCGTGAAGATGGTGTCGGTCAGTGCCGTGCCCTTGAACACCCGGAGGCGTTCCAGGCGGAGCGCCGATTGGGCCGGAATGGTAAGCGCGCTGCCGTCTTCCAGGGCCAGTGTGACGAAGCCGTTGGCCTCGGTATGTACGACGTCGCCTTCGGCAAGGACGCTGCCGGCGGCCAGGGGCCCCTGATTCGTTCGTGCCTGCCCCGCCACGTGTGTGACCTGGGCTTGCGCCGGCAGTTCGGGGATCAGCGAAAAGGGGATTTTAAGTTCCAGGCCGATGGGCAGCGCTGTGGGCTCCTGGACGGCGTTGAGCGTTTGCAGCGTGCGCCAGTGATCCGCCCGGTCGGTGAAACGCTCTGCCAGGGCGGTCAGGGTATCGCCGCTGACGACCCGATAAATAAAGTTGTCGCCCTGCGCGCCCGCCGGCTGGGCCAGGCTGGGGGTGCAGAACAGACTTGCAAAGACGAAAAGGATGAGCGGCCGGATAAGGCGGGGTAAAAGCAAGGAAAGCGTCATGAGGGTTCAGAAGTGTCCGAGACCAGTTCCAGGCGGTAGCCCAGGGCATAGGAAGAGATCAGGCGTACGCCATGCTCGGGCCGCAGCTGCAATTTGCGGCGGATGTTGGAAAGATGGGTGTCCAAGGTCCGCGATGTGGCGGGAATGTCGCGGTTCCATACATTGCTGCTGAGCACATCGCGGGAAAACAGCTTGCCGGGGTTGCGAAAAAGCAGCAGGGCCAGCTCGTACTCCTTGGGCGCCAGCTCGGCTTTCCGGCCATGCAGCGCAATGCTTTCGGTAGCCGGGTCGATCTCGAATGCGCCGCAGCGGAACGGCCCTTCGTTGTGGGCTTCGGTATTATGGCGCCGCAGCAAGGCGTCTACACGGGCCAGCAGCTCGCCCTGGCGCACCGGCTTGAGCATATAGTCGTCGGCGCCGGCCCGCAAACCCGCCACCAGGTCGTTTTCCAGGACCCGGCTGGTCAGGAACATAAGGGGAAGCGAGTATCCCAGGTTGCCGCGCACCCATCGGACGACATCGATCCCGCTGATATCGGGCAATTCCCAGTCAATCAGCAGCAAATCGAAGCTGGCCTTGCGTTGCAGCGCGGCCAGAAGCCCGCTGCCTGTATCGAACAACGTGCATTGGTGTCCGGCCGAGACCAGGATTTCGTGTATGAGCCGACCTTGGGCAAGGTCATCTTCGACGGAGGCTATATTCATGCAGGATTTGGCCCCTTAATGAGTGAGTGAGAGCTAGGCCAATGTTACGAGTTAGGTCCAATGTTACGATACCACTCAAGCCGTGTCGAGCGATGCCGCCTGCCGCCCCCTTTGTCCGGCATGGCGCAGGCCATGTTGCGCGTCCTGCAACACTTTGCACCCTGGCGCTTGCTCATTTTATTTTGGGCGTGCTATGATGGTGAGCTAACTTTAAGGGTCGTGTTTTCTTTTGGTATGTATTTTGGTATACGGCAAGCTTTGCCGCGTACCGGCCCCAAACACACTGCCAACCCTGTAAGTTATTTTCAAGTTTTGCTGCAAGGCCCGCTCTTTTACGTTATTCGTGTCAGGCGGTTTTTTGCGCAAACCGCCTGAAGCTCTTGGGCCGGGGTTGTATTGTCATCTTTGTCATATAGCCTTGGCGCCAAAGAACAGGCGTTTATTCAAATACGTAAATCTAAGTACGCAAGTACCGATTTTAAACGTCACAGGATGCGTAAAGGTTATGCCAACCATTAGCCAACTCGTGCGCAAGCCGCGCGAAGTCTCCCGCGAGAGCAGCAAGAGCCCGGCGCTCGAGAACTGCCCTCAGCGGCGCGGTGTCTGCACTCGCGTGTACACCACCACCCCTAAAAAACCTAACTCGGCTTTGCGTAAAGTCGCCAAGGTGCGTCTGACCAACGGCTTCGAAGTCATTTCGTACATCGGCGGCGAAGGCCACAACCTGCAAGAACACTCGGTGGTTCTTGTGCGTGGCGGCCGTGTAAAAGACTTGCCAGGTGTGCGTTACCACATCGTGCGCGGTTCGCTCGACTTGCAAGGTGTCAAAGACCGCAAGCAGTCGCGTTCCAAGTACGGCGCAAAACGCCCGAAAAAAGCCTAAGTTTTTCCCTAGTCCAGCCAGTCTGGTCATCTCAGTGCAGCCGTGGGCATGGGCCCATAGCATGTAAGTGACCATTTAGATAAATGGTCGTGGCCGTGTAAAAGCGGTTCAACTGAACTGTCACAAGGAAGTTAAAATGCCTCGTCGTCGCGAAGTTCCCAAACGTGAAATTCTCCCCGATCCCAAGTTTGGCAGCGTAGAGCTCGCCAAATTCATGAACGTTGTTATGTTGTCTGGTAAAAAAGCCGTCGCTGAACGTATTGTTTACGGCGCGTTCGACCAGATACAGGCTAAAACTGGCAAAGAGCCCATCGAGGTGTTCAACACTGCGATTAACAACATCAAGCCTCTCGTTGAAGTGAAAAGCCGCCGTGTAGGTGGCGCGAACTATCAAGTGCCGGTTGAAGTGCGCCCTGTGCGCCGCCTGGCCCTGGCCATGCGCTGGTTGCGTGAAGCAGCCAAGAAGCGTGGCGAGAAATCGATGGATCTGCGCCTGGCCGGTGAATTGCTTGACGCCTCCGAAGGCCGTGGCGGGGCGATGAAGAAGCGTGACGACACGCACAAGATGGCCGAGGCCAACAAAGCATTCAGCCATTTCCGTTGGTAATCTAAGGACATTTTTATTATGGCCCGCAAAACCCCCATTTCGCGCTATCGCAATATCGGTATTTCCGCGCACATCGACGCAGGGAAAACTACCACTACCGAGCGCATCCTGTTCTACACCGGCGTCAACCACAAGATTGGCGAAACCCATGAAGGCTCGGCCACCATGGACTGGATGGAGCAGGAGCAAGAGCGCGGCATTACCATTACTTCAGCGGCCACTACGGCATTCTGGCGCGGCATGGCCGGCGATCGCCCCGAGCACCGCATCAACATCATCGACACCCCGGGACACGTTGACTTCACCATTGAAGTCGAGCGCTCCATGCGCGTGCTCGATGGCGCCTGCATGGTGTATTGCGCTGTGGGCGGTGTGCAGCCCCAGTCGGAAACCGTATGGCGTCAGGCCAATAAATACGGCGTGCCCCGTTTGGCGTTCATCAACAAGATGGACCGCACCGGCGCGAACTTCTTCAAGGTCTACGACCAGCTCAAGCTGCGCCTGAAGGCCAATCCTGTGCCTATCGTGATCCCAATCGGGGCCGAAGACACCTTCACGGGCGTCGTCGACCTGATTCGCATGAAAGGCATCATCTGGGACGAAGCCAGCCAGGGCACCAAGTTCGAATACGTCGATATCCCCGCTGAATTGGTCGATTCGGCCAACGAATGGCGTGAAAAGCTGGTCGAGTCGGCAGCGGAATCGTCCGAAACGCTCATGGACAAATACCTGGAAACAGGCGAACTGACCGAAGACGAAATCAATTTGGGCATCCGTACCCGCACCATCGCTGGCGAAATCCAGCCCATGCTGTGCGGCACGGCGTTCAAGAACAAGGGCGTGCAGCGCATGCTCGACGCAGTTATCGACTATCTGCCTTCGCCCGTGGACATCCCGCCGGTTGAAGGTGTCGACGATGACGGCAACGCCATCAGCCTGCCGGCTGACGACAGCGCCAAGTTTTCGGCATTGGCCTTCAAGCTCATGAGCGATCCGTTCGTGGGCCAACTGACGTTCGTGCGCGTGTACTCGGGTGTTCTGAATGCCGGTGAAACGGTGTACAACCCCATCAAAGGCAAGAAAGAACGTATCGGCCGTATTCTGCAGATGCACGCCAACAACCGTGCTGAAATCAAGGAAGTTCTGGCCGGCGACATCGCCGCGGTGGTGGGCCTGAAAGACGTAACCACGGGTGAAACCCTGTGCGACGTCGGTCAGCACATCCTGCTCGAAAAAATGGAATTCCCCGAGCCCGTGATTTCGCAGGCCGTTGAACCCAAGACCAAAGCCGACCAGGAAAAAATGGGCATCGCGCTGTCGCGCCTTGCACAGGAAGATCCTTCGTTCCGCGTACGCAGCGACGAAGAATCCGGCCAAACCATTATTTCCGGCATGGGCGAGCTTCACCTGGAAGTGCTGGTTGACCGCATGCGCCGCGAATTCGGCGTCGAGGCCAATGTCGGCAAGCCGCAAGTGGCCTACCGCGAAACCATCCGCAAGACGTGCGAAGAAATCGAAGGCAAGTTCGTCAAGCAGTCGGGCGGTCGTGGTCAGTACGGTCACGTCGTGCTCAAGCTCGAGCCGCTTGAGCCGGGCGGCGGCTACCAATTTGTCGACGCCATCAAGGGCGGTGTGGTTCCTCGCGAATACATCCCCGCGGTCGACAAGGGCATCCAGGAAACCCTGCCAGCCGGCGTGGTGGCGGGTTACCCGGTCGTAGACGTCAAGGTAACGCTGTTCTTCGGTTCTTACCACGATGTCGACTCGAACGAAAACGCATTCCGCATGGCTGCCTCGATGGCATTCAAGGACGGCATGCGCAAGGCCAGCCCGGTCTTGCTCGAGCCCATGATGGCGGTTGAAGTCGAAACGCCGGAAGACTATGCCGGTACGGTCATGGGCGATCTGTCCTCCCGTCGCGGCATGGTCCAGGGCATGGACGATATTATTGGCGGTGGCAAGATCATCAAGGCCGAAGTACCCCTGGCCGAAATGTTTGGCTACTCGACCAACCTGCGTTCGCAAACGCAAGGTCGCGCAACGTACACGATGGAGTTCAAGCACTACGCCGAAGCTCCCAAGAACGTTGCTGATGAAGTCATCAGCGCGCGCGGCAAGTAATTAATCAGCGCCTGCCCGCAAGGTTGCGGGCAGGTAAATTTTTTTGTTTCCTTGAAAACATTGATGGGATAAATCATGGCAAAAGGTAAGTTTGAACGGACCAAACCGCACGTAAACGTAGGTACGATCGGGCACGTTGACCACGGCAAGACCACGCTTACAGCGGCAATCACCACGGTGCTGGCCAAGGCCTTCGGGTCGGGCGAGGCCAAGGGTTACGATCAGATCGACGCGGCGCCCGAAGAGAAGGCGCGCGGTATCACGATCAACACCTCGCACGTTGAGTACGAAACGGCCGCGCGCCACTACGCGCACGTTGACTGCCCGGGCCACGCTGACTATGTCAAGAACATGATCACGGGCGCGGCGCAAATGGACGGCGCCATTCTGGTGGTATCGGCCGCTGACGGCCCCATGCCGCAAACGCGCGAGCACATCCTGCTGTCGCGCCAGGTGGGCGTGCCTTACATCATCGTGTTCCTGAACAAGGCCGACATGGTCGATGACGAAGAGCTGCTCGAGCTGGTCGAGATGGAAGTGCGCGAACTGCTCTCGAAGTACGACTTTCCGGGCGATGACACGCCGATCGTCAAGGGCTCTGCCAAGCTGGCGCTCGAAGGCGACGAAGGCCCGCTGGGCAAGGAAGCGATCCTGAAGCTGGCCGAAGCGCTGGACACGTACATCCCCACGCCCGAGCGCGCGGTGGACGGCACGTTCCTGATGCCGGTCGAGGACGTGTTCTCGATCTCGGGTCGCGGCACGGTGGTCACAGGCCGTATCGAGCGCGGTATCGTCAAGGTGGGCGAGGAAATCGAGATCGTGGGCATCAAGGACACGGTCAAGACCACGTGCACGGGCGTAGAGATGTTCCGCAAGCTGCTCGATCAGGGCGAGGCGGGCGATAACGTGGGTATCTTGCTGCGCGGCACCAAGCGCGAAGACGTCGAGCGCGGCCAGGTGCTGGCCAAGCCCGGCTCGATCAAGCCGCACACGGACTTCTCGGCCGAGGTGTACATTCTGTCCAAGGACGAGGGTGGCCGTCACACGCCGTTCTTCCAGGGCTATCGTCCCCAGTTCTACTTCCGTACGACGGACGTGACGGGCACGATCGAGCTGCCGGCGGACAAGGAAATGGTCCTGCCAGGCGATAACGTGTCGATGAAGGTGAGCCTGATCGCGCCGATCGCCATGGAAGAGGGCCTGCGCTTCGCTATTCGCGAAGGCGGCCGTACCGTGGGCGCAGGCGTCGTCGCCAGCATCACTAAGTAATCTGCTTGTCCAGACGGGGGCGATATTGCCCCCGGTCTAATTCGTTCTTTAGGAATTCCCATGAAAAACCAGAAAATCCGCATCCGTCTGAAAGCATTCGACTATAAGCTGATTGACCAATCCGCTGCCGAAATCGTCGAAACCGCCAAGCGCACGGGCGCGGTTGTGCGTGGTCCCGTACCGCTGCCGACTCGTATTCGCCGTTACGACGTGCTGCGTTCGCCGCACGTCAACAAGACGTCGCGCGACCAATTCGAAATGCGTACTCACCAGCGCCTCATGGACATCGTTGATCCAACGGATAAAACGGTTGACGCACTGATGCGCCTGGACCTGCCCGCAGGTGTGGACGTGGAAATCGCGTTGCAGTAAGACACTTCATGCAAGCCCCTTTTGGGGCGCAAGTAAAAACGCCATGCATTCGTGCATGGCGTTTTGCATGATGCGGCCTGCCTGGCCGTGCGCAAGACGCTTGTTGTGCAAGGGCTTAGCTTGCGCTCACGGTAAACAGCCTGCCCGACAAGGGCGCTGAAGCCAGTGCGTCCAGCGACACAAACTGGCGGGCGCTGGTCACATACAGCGTCGTCAGTTCCGGGCCGCCCAGCGCCAGGTCGGTTGGGCAGGGCACAGGCATGCCGATCACCCGGTCGACATTGCCGTCGAGCGAGAAGCGGATGACGCTCCAGCCGTCCCGCAACGCTACCCACAGGCCTCCCCGGCCGTCCAGCATCAGGCCCGCCGGCTGGCCGGAGCCCCGGGGCATGCTGACGAAGCGCCGGATGTTCTGGTTGGCGGGATTCAGGATGAAGATGGAACCCGATTCCGGTGCGGTCATGTAGAGCAGGTTTTCCCGGGTATCCCAGCGCAGGCTGCCGCTGGCTTCATCCAGGTTCCAAAGCGCTTCGTAGCGGCCTTCCATGTCGGCCGGCCCGGCGGTAAACGAGCCGTCGTCCGCCTCGATCACCATCCAGAGCCGGCCGGCCGGTTCGGCGCACAAAGCCTGGATGCGGCCAGGCAGATCCAAGTCGACGGCTTGGGCTTGACCCTCGGCATCCAGAAGCAGGCAGCCGCCGTCGTGGGCGATGAACAGCCGGTCGCCGGCCAGCGCCATGCCGTGTATCGGTCCTTCGACCCGGGCCAGTTCCCGGTCGATGCCGTCCTTCAGGACGCGCACGGCGGGAGCCAGGGTATCGGCCCAATACAAGCAATCCTGGTCCTGCGACCATATCGGAAATGCGCCATGAAAGGCCCAGGGTCCCGGCACGGGCGCGGCCTCGTCGGGTACGGCGGGCGCGGGCATGTCGACGATCAACTGGGCGCCGACCCGCTTGGCCGCGTCGGCCACTTCCGGACCCAGCAAGTCGAGCCGCTCACGCGTCAGCCGATAGGCCGGTCCGGCAACGCTGAGCGCGCCCCTTACCTTGCCTTGGGAGTCGGTGATGGGGGCGCCCACGCAGCGTATGCCCAGCTCCATTTCCTCGTCATCGATGGCGTAGCCGCGCGCGGCGGTAATGCGTATCTCCGCCTGCAGGCGCCGCCGGTCGGTGATGGTCAGCGGCGTCTTGGGGCGCAGCGAGATCTCCTTGATCAGCCCGTCTCGCGTGGCGTCGTCCAGCGCCGACAGGATCGCCTTGCCCTGGCTGGTACAGTGCAAAGGCTTGTGCTTGCCGAGCACGGCTTCCGACCGATGGCTGTGCGCCCCGTCCGCCCGATCCAGCGAAAGCACTTCCAGCCCATCGCGCGCCGCCAGGTAGGTGGTTTCGCCGGTGAGGTCGCGCAAGGCGCGTATTTCGACCGAGGCTGCCGCGACCAGATCGGGCATTGAGTATGCCTGACGGGCCATTTCAAAGCTGCGCAGACCCAGGCAGTAGACTTTACGCAGGGGATCGCGCCTGACCATGCCCCGGGCCACTAGGGTCGCCAGCAGGCGGTAGACCGTGGTGCGCGGCAGATTCAGCAGGGCAGCCAGCTCGGCCTGGCTGGCGCCTTCCGGCGCGGCGCTGATGGCCTGCAGCAGGTCGATGGCTTTTTCCAGAGCCCCTGTTCCGTTACCGAAGTTTGCTGACATGGCGCACTCGTCTCAGTGTGTGGGATTTATCGGCCGGCTTGGACCCAGGTATGGAAAACGAACACGCCGGCACAGCCTTGTCATCATTATAATTTTTCTATACTGGTTTTAAATGTGGCCCTGCTGCTTTGTCTCATTGAATGAGACAAAGCAGCAGGCGACGACGCCTTCATAGTCTTACCCGATCTGGAATCCATCGCCATGTCTGCCTTGTACCCGCCGCCGCTCAAGTCCATTCCCCAACGCGCCCCCACGGTGCATGTGCCGACAGCGGTGCTGGACCGGCTGGCCAAGGTGAGCAGCGGCTCCCTGACCACACAGTTGTACATCAAAGGTTTTCGCCAGCCCGTCTTGCACGGACTGGTGTCCTTGAACAAGAAAATCAAACCGTTCGCGGGCCGCGCGTATACGATGCGCTTCATCCCCGCGCGCGAGGACGTCGACGTGTACGGCAACCTGACGACCCAGCCCGATGCCGACAACCTGCAGTGGGTCGGCGTCGAGCAGATCGAGCCGGGCCATGTGCTGGTGATCGACAGCAACAAAGACGGGCGCGCCGCTTCGATGGGAAATATGCTGGTCACGCGCATGATGATGCGGGGCGCGCGCGCAGTGGTGACCGATGGCACATTCCGCGACGGCACCGAACTCAGTGAAATGGACTTCCCGGTATGGAGCACGGGGGTGACCGCGACCACGCGCCTGTCTTATCACCACGTGGCCGATCTGCAGGTGCCCATAGGATGCGCCGGCGTGGCCATTTATCCGGGCGATGTCATCCACGGCGATGGCGACAATATCACGGTTGTACCTGCCCACCTGGCGGCCGAGATGGCCGATCTGTGCGAGGCGCGCGACGATATCGAGGCCTACCTGGCGCTGCGCGTGCGCGCCGGCGAGCCTTTGTGGGGGCTGTATCCGCCCAGCCCGGAAACACGCGCGCAGTACCATGACTGGGTCGCGCAGGGGCGTCCGGCGATTCCGGCGGGCCAACCCGCCACCGGGACGTAATGACTCTTTATCGCAACAGAAGGAAAGGCTATGACCGCTACCCGCTACACCCCGGCAGATCATGAAGCGCTGATACGCCGCTATTTTCAGGCATGCAATGCCGCCAGCTATGAAGATCTGGTCGATTGCTTCACGCCGGATGCCGTGCATTATTTTCCGGCCGGATTGCCGGACGTGCCGTGGCGGTCCGCCGATACGATTGCCCGTAAATGGATATGGTGTGTCGAGAACCTGGGTTCGAAATGGACCATAGAAAAGATCCTGGTCAGTCACAACAGCCCCGAGGCCGTCATCGAATGGACGCACTGGAAGACCGGCCAGGGCACGGCATTGCGCGGCGACGAGTGGTACCGCTTTGATCCCGAAACAGGCAAGATCAGTGAAATAAGGGCGTACTATGCCGCGCCGGCGGACAAAACGGCGGCGATCAACGAACTGGTGGCGTTCGACTATCCGGGCCGCGGTTATCACTTGAAACCCGAATAACGAGGAATGCCTGATGATCAAGCATATTGTGATGTTCCGGCGCAAGGCCGGTGTGGCTTTCCAGGCGGGGCTGGAACAAGGCCTGGTCGAGCGCATGCGCGGGCTGAATAAACAGGTCGATTGCATACGCGAATGGCGGCTTCAAGCCAACGAAGTCGATCGCCCGATCAGCTGGCATTATGTGCTCGAGTCGTCATTCGACAATGTGGATGCGCTGAACGAATACCTGTTTCATCCGGTGCATCAGGCGTTGATTGCCGACCTGAAGCCTTATTTCGAGTGGGGCGCCGTCGATTACACGGCATAGCGGCAAGCCGGCCGCCGGCGCGCTGACCTGGATACGCTCCGGGCCGGCGCGCCCGTCCGTCAGGGCTTCTTGCCTACGGCGTGCGTGTCCGCAGTCCAGCGCTGGGCCTGTTCGCTTAGCGTGAATCCCAGGCCTGGGCGGTCAGAGACATACATGCGGCCATCCTTCAGATGCATCTGTTCATTGAACAGCGGACCCAGCCATTCGAAATGCTCGAGCCAGGGTTCGATACCGTAGGCCGCGGCCAGATGCAGGTGAATTTCCATGGCAAAGTGCGGCGCCAGCTTGCGCTGCTTGAACTCGCCCAGGGCCATGATCTTCAGGAACGGGGTGATGCCGCCTACGCGCGGGGCATCCGGCTGGATGAAGTCGGTGCCGGCCTGGATAAGTTGAGCGTGCTCATCGAAGCAGGTCAGCATTTCTCCGGTGGCGATGGCGGTATCGAAGCGGTCGGCCAGCAGGCCATGGCCTTCGAAATCATGTGCGTCCAGCGGCTCCTCGATCCAGGTCAGGTCGAACTGCTCAAGCGCCCGGCAGGCCCGGGTCGCCTGCTGGCGATCCCATTGCTGGTTTGCATCCACCATCAGCGGAAAACTGTCGCCTAGCAGCTTGCGGACGGCGCCTACCCGCTCGATATCGATCGACAAGTCCGGTTGCCCCACTTTCAGTTTGATGCCGCCGATTCCGCTGGCGCGGCTGATCTCTACATTCTTCAGCACCTGGTCCAGCGGCGTGTGAAGATACCCGCCCGAGGTGTTGTAGCACTGGACCGAGTCGCGCTGCGCCCCCAGCAGCTTGGCCAGCGGCAGGCCGGCGCGCTTGGCCTTCATGTCCCATAAGGCGATGTCGAATGGCGCAATCGCTTGCGTGGTCAGGCCGCTGCGGCCCATGCTGGCTCCGGCCCACAGCAGCTTGGTGAACAGCCGCGAAATGTCGTTGGGGTCTTCGCCGATCAGATTGGGGGCCAGTTCCTTGGCATGCGCGTACATGCCCGGGCCGCCCGCGCGCTTCGAGTAGCCGAATCCAATGCCCGAAAAACCGTCTTTGGTATGGATCTCGGCAAAGATGAAGGCGATTTCGGTCAGCGGCTTTTGACGTCCGGTCAGCACTTTGGCATCGCTGACCGGCGTGCCCAGCGGCAGGTAGACCAAAGACAGGTCAATGGCGGCGATACGGTCGCCGGCGTCGGCTGCTGTGCGGGCATCGGCAGCAACCTGGGCATACGAAACGATGGTGGATTCGACGGATTTCATGGCGGGTCTTCATAAAGGAAATGCGGAAACACGATACGCTCCCAGCAGCGTGTCCATCGTGCTTCCGGCATGGGCGTGGATAAACAGAATGCTTATTTGGCGGCGGTGGGCGCCTTGATGTTGGCATCCTTGATCAGATTGCCCCATTGCTGGATCTCCTGATCAACGAACTTGGTGTATTCCTCGGAGGTTGACGTAATGACCACGAAACCGGTGGACTCGAGCTTGGCGCGCGTCTCGGGCTTCTTGAAGGCTTTGATCAGGGCCTGCTCGATCTTCTTGACAATGGGCATGGGCGTGCCCGCGGGCGCAGACAAGCCGGCCCATGACACGGCCAGGAAGCCTGGGTAGCCCGACTCGGCAACCGTCGGCACATCGGGGAACTTGGGATTGCGTTCGGCGCTGGCCACAGCCAATGCCCTGAGCTTGCCGGCCTGTACGTGGGGCAGCACGGCGTCCTGGTTGACGAACATGGTGTGCACTTCGTTGGCCAGAACGGCGGTCAGGCCTGGCGCGCCGCCCCGGTAAGGCACACCCGTCATGTTGATGTTGGCTTTATGCTTGAGCAGTTCCATCGACATGTGGCCCGATGCGCCGAAGGTGACGGCGTAGTTCACTTCCCCGGGGTGGGCTTTGGCGTAATCCACGAATTCCTGCAAGGTCTTGGCGGGAAACTGCGGATTGACCACAATGACGTTGGGGCCTGCCTGCAACTGCGAAATGTGGACGAAATCCTTGAGCGAGTCGTAGCTGGGCTTGGGTTCCAGGCCGTGCACAATGGCATTGCTGCCGATGCCCGACAGCAGCAGCGTGTAGCCGTCCGGCTTGGCGCGCGCCGCGACCGCGGTGCCGATGACCCCGCCGGCGCCGCCCTTGTTCTCTACCACGAAGGACTGGCCCAGTTCCTTTCCCAGCTCGTCGGCCATGAGCCGGGCCATCAGGTCGCTGGTGCCGCCCGCCGGGAAGGGCACCAGAATGGTGACCGGGCGTTCCGGATAATTATCTGCCTGGGCAAAGCCCGCGGTGGGAAGGACGGTCGATGTGGCGGCGAGTACGCAGGCCGCCAGGAAGGTACGCTTGGTAATCATCATGGTGTGTCTCCTTCGTTTTTCTGATAGTGGTGGTATGCAGCAGTCCGGGGACGGATACATGGCCAGGGCATAGAGGCCGGCCCCGGCCACGTTGGTGAGCCTTGAGGGCTCGAACAGGTTCGCATCGCCTTCTATGAACTTGGGACTATTGCCTCAGTGCCGGTGCAGCCGGTCTGTGTGCATATTCTTGTGCAGTGCCGTCATTAGCGCAAGAAGTGGTTCATGTCCATGACTTTTCAGCACCCTGCTTGTCCCGCAATTTGGGAGTTTCCAGTCTGGACGCTGCCAACGCATTGCAGTAAGCTCTACCAGAGCGCCTTAGGCGCAAATAAAACGCCATGCTCACAACATGGCGTTTTGCATTGGGGCGGCCAAAGCACGCGACAGGTCGTTTGTGTAGATAAAACAGAGGGCCCGTCCAAATGAAAACACTGCTGCGCATGCTCGGGATTTTGTCGGTGTGCCTGGCCGTTGTGCTGCCGCATGCCGCCCGTGCGCAAGCCGCACCCTGCAATGGCGGGCAACCGGTCAAACTGGCCGACCTCAGTTGGGAAAGCGCCACCTTCACCACGCATGTCATCAGCAAGCTGCTGAGTGCCGGCTATGGCTGCGAAACCGAAATCGTGCCGGGCGCATCGGCTGCCATCGAGTCGGCGCTGGTGCAGGACGACCTGCAGGTCATTGCCGAAATGTGGTCGGGCCGGTCGGCCATTATCGAGCAGGCTGTGCAACGGGGCCAGGTCAAGATCGTGGGCGATACGCTGGCCGGCGGCGCCGAGCAAGGGTGGTACGTACCCGACTACCTGATTCACGGGGACCCGGAACGCGGCATCAAGGCGCTGGCGCCCGACCTGGAAAGCTGGCGCGATCTGGCACGGTACAAGTCGCTGTTTACCGACCCCGAGGACCCCGCCAAGGGCCGCTTCCTGAACTGCCCCTCGGGCTGGGTCTGCGAAAAAACCAATAGCCGGCTGCTGCAGCTGCATGGGCTGGAAGAGGACTACACTAATTTTCGCGCGGGAACCGGGGCGGCGCTGGATGCCGCGATCAGTTCGGCGTACGACCAGGGCAGACCTATCCTGTTCTATTACTGGCAGCCCGCAGGCCTGATGGCCAAGTATAAGTTCCACAAGATCCAGCAAGACCCCTTCAACAAATCGTGCTGGGACGCCATCGTCAGCGGCGAAGGCGAGTTGTGTTCTTCCGACTTCCTGCTGGCGCGCCTGGCCGTAGCTGTGTCCGCGCCCTTTGCCGAGCGGAATCCCGAGCTCGAGGCTTTCTTCGAGAAGCTGCAGTTCGAGCCCGAGCTGCTGAACCGCATGATTCTGGTCATGACCGAGACACGCACCGGGGGCGAGGCGATGGCCGATCAGTTCCTGCGCGAGCATCCCGAAGTCTGGCATGCCTGGCTGTCGCCGCCCATGGTCGAACGCGTGAATGCCGCGCTGGATATCAAGCCGGCAGCCGACGCGGGCGACGGGCCACCCGCGGCCACGGGCGGCATCTTTCCGGATTGGTCGGCCGCCGCTTTCGTGAACCGCCAATTGATGGGGATGGTCAAGGCATACGGCGGCGTGTTCCGGCAGGCCAGCAACCTCATGCTGACCGGCGTGCTGCTGCCCGTGGAGCGCCTGATGCAGGCCATCCCGCCCTGGGCCTTCCTGCTGCTGGTGGCGGCGCTGTCGTGGCATGCGACACGCAAGCCGGTGGCGACGGTGCTGTATGTGGTGTGCCTGTACCTGATTGGCGCCGTGGGCTTATGGGACAAGCTCATCCAGACTTTTGCGCTGGTGCTGGTCTCGACCCTGGTGTCTATTGTGCTGGGCGTGCCGATCGGCATCATTGCCGCCCGCAGCCGGCTGTTGAGGCGGGTGCTGACGCCGGTGCTCGACGTCATGCAGACTTTGCCCAGTTTCGTCTACCTGATTCCGGTGCTGATGCTGTTTGGGCTGGGCAAAGTGCCCGCCCTGTTCGCCACCATTATCTACGCCGTGCCGCCCTTGATCCGCTTGACCATACTGGGTCTGCGCCAGGTCGATCCCGATGTCATGGAGGCGGCGCAGGCCTTCGGCGTCACGCGCTGGCAAATGCTGACTCGGGTGACCCTGCCGCTGGCCCGCCCCAGCATCATGGCCGGCATCAACCAGACCACCATGATGGCGCTGGCCATGGTTGTCGTGGCCTCCATGATCGGCGCGCGCGGCCTGGGTGAAGACGTACTGGCCGGCATCCAGACGCTGGATGTGGGCCGGGGCCTGCAGGCGGGGGTGGCGATTGTCATCCTGGCCATTGTGATAGACCGGATTACCCAGGCCTATGGGCAGCCGCGCCGGCGCCGCCGCGCCCCACAACAAGAGAAACTCTGATGAGCGATGCCAAGATAGAAATACGCGACGTCTACAAAGTGTTCGGCCCCCGCGAGGGCGGGCCGCAAGAGGCCAGGGCGGTCGAGCTTTTGCGCCAGGGGGCGGACAAGACCAGTGTCCAGGCCGATACGGGCTGCAACGTGGGCCTGGCCGGCGTCAGCGCGCAGCTGCCGGAAGGGCAGATCTCGTGCATCATGGGCCTGTCGGGGTCGGGCAAATCGACCCTGGTCCGGCATCTGAACCGCCTGATCGACCCGTCCGCCGGCCAGATTCTGGTCGATGGCCAGAATATCCTGGAACTGAGCATGCCCGAGCTGCGCGAACTGCGCCGGCGCCGCATCAGCATGGTGTTTCAGAATTTCGGCCTGCTGCCGCACATCAATGTCATCGATAACGTTGCCTTCGGCCTGAGCGTGCGCGGCGAAAACCAGGCCCAGGCGCGCAAGGCCGCCCGTACCTGGCTGGAGCGGGTCGGCCTGCTGGAGTATGAAAAAAACTACCCGGATGAGTTATCGGGCGGGATGCGCCAGCGGGTAGGCCTGGCCCGCGCCCTGGCTATCGATGCCGATGTCCTGCTGATGGACGAAGCGTTCTCGGCGCTGGACCCGCTGATCCGCTACGATATGCAGGACCAGTTGCTGACTTTGCAGCAGCGCCTGCAGAAAACCATTGTGTTCATCACCCATGATATCGAAGAGGCCTTGCGCCTGGGCCAGAACATTGTCATTTTGCGCGATGGCAAGGTGGAACAGGTGGGTACGCCGGACGACATCCGCCACCATCCGGCCAACGAATATGTGGAAAGGTTTGTGGTGCGGCGGACCGAGGCGTAGGCCAAGGGTGTTGCTTTTCCGCCAAGCTTGCCGTGCTTTGGGGTAAATACCCATAGCCTGCTTGCAAGATGGTGCTTGTCCATGCTAAAGTGCTAAGCTTGACCGAAAAAAATTTGGTGCGCGTTTGCGCGCTGCCAGGGTGATTTGGTCAATACAGGTATCAAGAAATCGTGTGCGCCTGGGCGGGAAACCGCCTTGTGCGCACTGTAATTAGCCCCGACCAATCGCAGTCGGGAATGGAGAAAACGATGTCGAACTCGACACCTACACCCGCCGCTCATCGGCTGGGGCTTGTGGGGCGTAAAGTTGGCATGACCCGTATTTTCACCGAGGAAGGCGAGTCCATCCCGGTGACCGTACTGGACGTGTCGAACAACCGCGTTACCCAAGTCAAGTCGCCAGAAATCGATGGCTATGCGGCTGTGCAAGTTGCCTACGGTACACGTCGCGCTACCCGCGTGACCAAGCCCCAGGCAGGGCATTACGCCAAAGCCGGCGCCGAAGCCGGCAGCATCCTGAAAGAATTCCGTCTAGACCCCGCCAAGGCCGCTGAGTTTTCAGCCGGCGCTGTCGTGGCCGTCGAAAGCGTCTTCGAAGCAGGGCAAAAGGTTGATGTCACTGGCACGACGATTGGTAAAGGCTTTGCCGGCACCATCAAGCGGCACCATTTTGCCGGTCAGCGCAACTCCCACGGTAACTCGCTTTCGCACCGTGTTCCGGGCTCCATCGGTATGGCGCAGGATCCGGGCCGTGTTTTCCCCGGCAAGAAAATGTCGGGTCACCTGGGCGATGCTACCCGTACCGTTCAAAACCTCGACATCGTGCGTGTCGACGCCGAACGCGGCTTGTTGCTGGTCAAGGGCGCAGTCCCCGGCCACAAGAATGCCGACGTGATCGTGCGTCCCGCCATCAAGATGTCGGCCAAGAAAGGAGCCTAATCATGGAACTCAAGCTCCTGAATGACCAGGGTCAATCCTCTGCTACGGTTGCCGCGCCCGACACCATTTTCGGCCGCGACTTCAACGAAGCGCTTGTGCACCAAATCGTTGTGGCCTTCCAGGCCAACGCCCGCAGCGGCAATCGTGCGCAAAAAGGCCGCGATACCGTCAAGCACAGCACCAAGAAGCCATGGCGCCAAAAAGGCACCGGCCGTGCCCGTGCGGGTATGACTTCCTCGCCCATCTGGCGTGGGGGTGGCCGCGCGTTCCCGAACTCGCCCGAAGAGAACTTCTCGCATAAGGTCAACAAGAAAATGTATCGTGCCGGTCTGCGCGCGATCCTTTCCCAGTTGGCGCGCGAAGACCGCATCGCCGTCGTCGATACGTTCGTCCTTGACGCCCCCAAGACCAAGCTGGCTGCCGACAAGCTCAAAAGCATGGGTCTGGAATCGGTGCTCATCATTACCGACGTGCTCGACGAAAACGTTTATCTCGCTACGCGCAACCTGCCGCACGTTGCCGTGGTCGAACCGCGTTATGCCGATCCGCTGTCGCTGATCCACTACAAGAAAGTGCTGATCACCAAGCCGGCTATCGCTCAACTCGAGGAGATGTTGGGATGAACGCCGAACGCTTATTGCAAGTTATCCTGGCTCCTATCGTGACTGAAAAAGCCACGTTCGTTGCCGAAAAAAATCAGCAAATCGCTTTCCGTGTAGCGGCCGACGCTACCAAGCCTGAAATCAAAGCTGCTGTCGAACTCCTTTTCAAAGTCGAAGTCGAGTCCGTGCAGGTTTTGAACCGCAAGGGCAAAGAAAAGCGTTTTGGCCGTTTCATGGGTCGCCGCCGTAACGAGCGCAAGGCATATGTGTCGCTCAAAGACGGTCAGGAACTCGACTTTACAGAGGTGAACTAAATGGCACTCGTAAAAGTCAAGCCGACTTCGGCCGGCCGCCGTGGCATGATCAAGGTCGTTAGCCCTAATCTGCACAAAGGCGAGCCGTTCGCAGCTCTGCTCGAAAAGAAAAAACGTGGTTCTGGCCGTAACAACAATGGCCACATCACCGTTCGCCACCGTGGCGGCGGTCACAAGCAGCACTACCGCCTGGTCGATTTCCGTCGCAACAAAGACGGCATTCCGGCCAAGGTCGAGCGCCTTGAATACGACCCCAACCGCACTGCGCATATCGCACTGCTGTGCTATGCCGACGGCGAGCGCCGCTACATCATCGCTCCGCGCGGTCTGGAAGTGGGTGCAACGCTGTTGTCCGGCCTGGATGCTCCCATCCGCGCAGGCAACACGCTGCCTATCCGCAACATACCCGTGGGTTCCACTATTCACTGCATCGAAATGCTTCCGGGCAAGGGTGCACAAATAGCACGCTCCGCCGGTGCATCGGCTGTCCTGCTGGCTCGTGAAGGTACATACGCTCAGGTGCGCTTGCGCTCCGGCGAAGTCCGTCGCGTTCACATCGACTGCCGCGCAACCATAGGCGAAGTCGGAAACGAAGAACACAGCTTGCGTCAAATCGGTAAAGCCGGTGCCATGCGCTGGCGTGGTGTGCGTCCTACCGTTCGTGGCGTTGCCATGAACCCGGTCGATCACCCGCACGGTGGTGGTGAAGGACGTACTGGCGAAGGTCGCGAACCGGTCAGCCCATGGGGTACGCCGGCCAAGGGCTACAGAACCCGTAGTAACAAGCGCACGGACAATATGATTGTCTCGCGTCGCAAGCGCAAGTAAGGGGCGAACAACATGTCACGTTCGATCAAAAAAGGCCCATTCGTCGATGCGCATCTGATCAAGAAGGTCGATGCCGCTGTCGAGGAAAAAGGCAAAAAGCCGATCAAAACCTGGTCGCGCCGTTCCACCATCCTGCCCGAGTTCATTGGGCTGACGATTGCTGTGCACAATGGCCGCCAGCACGTTCCCGTTTACATCAACGAGAACATGGTCGGCCACAAGCTCGGCGAGTTCGCACTGACCCGTACGTTCAAGGGTCATGCTGCGGACAAAAAGTCCAAGAGGTAAGTGATGGAAACTACAGCAATTATCCGTGGAGTCCATATTTCGGCCCAGAAAACACGTCTTGTAGCGGACCTCATCCGCGGCAAGTCCGTTGCCCAGGCGCTGAATATCCTGACTTTCACACCCAAGAAGGCCGCGGGCATCCTCAAGAAAGCGCTTGAGTCCGCGATCGCCAACGCCGAGCACAACGACGGCGCCGACATCGATGAACTCAAGGTCACCACGATCTACGTGGACAAGGGCCAGTCGATGAAGCGTTTCTCCGCACGTGCAAAAGGCCGCGGTAACCGTATCGAGAAGCAGACTTGCCACATTGTGGTCAAAGTCGGGGCTTAAGGAGTCACAATGGGACAGAAAATACACCCGATTGGGTTCCGCCTCGCGGTCAACCGCAACTGGAGTTCGCGCTGGTACGCAGACGATAAAGCCTTTGGCGGCATGCTCGCCGAAGACATCCGCGTACGCGAATATCTGAAGAAAAAACTGAAAAGCGCTTCCGTTGGTCGCGTGGTGATCGAGCGTCCTGCCAAGAACGCCCGTATTACGGTTTACTCGGCTCGCCCGGGTGTCGTGATCGGCAAGCGCGGCGAAGACATCGAAAGCCTCAAGGCCGATCTGCAGCGCCTGATGGGCGTGCCCGTGCACGTCAACATCGAAGAAATCCGCAAGCCCGAAACCGACGCTCAGCTGATTGCCGACTCCATCGCGCAGCAGCTTGAAAAACGCATTATGTTCCGCCGCGCCATGAAACGCGCCATGCAGAACGCCATGCGCCTGGGTGCCCAAGGCATCAAGATCATGAGCTCGGGCCGTTTGAACGGCATCGAAATTGCCCGTACCGAATGGTATCGCGAAGGCCGTGTGCCCCTGCACACCCTGCGCGCCAACATCGATTACGGCACTTCCGAAGCCCAAACGACCTACGGCATTATCGGTATCAAAGTCTGGGTCTACAAGGGCGACATGCTGCCTAACGGCGAATTGCCTCCCGAGACCGCCGCGCCTCGTGATGAAGAGCGCCGTCCGCGTCGCGCGCCTCGTGGCGAACGTCCCGATGGCCGTCGTCCTGGTGGTGGTGGCCGTGGTCGGGCCCCTCGCAAAGACGCTGCGCCAGCTGCTGCTGCGCCGGCGCCTGAAGGAGAATAAACATGCTGCAACCGTCACGCAGAAAATACCGCAAAGAGCACAAAGGCCGCAATACCGGCCTGGCGACTCGCGGTGCGCAAGTATCGTTTGGTGAATTCGGTCTGAAAGCCACGGGTCGTGGCCGCCTGACCGCGCGCCAGATCGAATCTGCTCGTCGTGCGATCAACCGTCACATCAAACGTGGCGGCCGTATCTGGATCCGCATCTTCCCCGATAAGCCGATTTCGCAGAAACCTGCTGAAGTCCGTATGGGTAACGGTAAAGGTAATCCTGAATACTGGGTCGCAGAAATTCAACCCGGCAAGGTGCTCTATGAAATGGAAGGTGTAAGCGAAGAGCTTGCACGTGAAGCTTTCCGCCTGGCCGCCGCTAAGTTGCCGATTTCCACGACCTTCGTGTCGCGGCACATTGGTGCTTAAGGAGACCTCATGAAAGCCAGCGAACTCCGTTCCAAAGATGCTACCGAGCTCAGCAAAGAGCTCGAAAGCCTGCTGAAGGCACAATTCAACCTGCGCATGCAGCGTGCCACCCAGCAGCTTTCCAATACCAGTCAGATCGGTAAAGTCCGCCGCGATATCGCGCGCGTCCGTACCATCATGACTGAGAACGCAGGAAAGTAAAATGAGCGAAACTCAAAACACTCAAGCCGCCAAGCGCCAACGTACCCTCATTGGCCAGGTGGTCAGCAACAAGATGGACAAGACTGTCGTGGTTCGCGTCGAGCGCCGCGTCAAGCACCCCATCTTTGGCAAGATCATCGTACGCTCGAACAAGTACAAAGCGCATGATGAAACCAACCAGTACAACGAAGGCGACACGGTTGAAATCGCGGAAGGCCGTCCTATCTCGCGCGACAAGTCGTGGACTGTTGTGCGTTTGCTGGAAGCCGCACGCGTGATCTAAGAAACCGGTCCGGCGGCAAGCGCCGCCAGGCTGCGTTCACTTCGCTACGCAACAAAAAAGCCCCGAATCCGTTCGGGGCTTTTTATTTGAGCCGGGGCTTTTCATTTCTCCTGTGTGGCGTCTTCCTTGATTTCTTCCTTCAGTTCGCGCCGCAGAATCTTGCCCACATTGCTGCGGGGCAGGTCGTCGCGGAACTCGACCAGTTTCGGCGCCTTGTAGCCCGTCAGCTTGCTGCGGCAGAACTTGATCAGTTCTTCTTCCGTCAGCGTGTTGTTCTTGCGGATCACGAACAACTTCACGACTTCCCCCGAGTGCTCGTCGGGCACGCCGATGGCGGCCGCGTCGCGCACATCGGGATGCTCCATGGCCACGGCCTCGACCTCGTTGGGATACACATTGAAGCCCGACACCAGGATCATGTCCTTCTTGCGATCCAGGATGTACACATAGCCCTGCTCGTCGACGTAGCCGATATCGCCCGTCATCAGGAAGCCGTCCGGGTGGAAGGCCTTCCTGGTTTCGTCGGGTTTGTTCCAGTAGCCCGGCGTCACCTGGGGACCGCGCACGCATATCTCGCCGCTTTCGCCCTGGGGCAGGTCCTGCCCCGTTTCGTTGCGTATGGAAATTTCGGTGGATGATACCGGCAGGCCGATGGAGCCGGTGAACTCGGTTTTATCGAGCGGATTGATGGTGACGGCCGGCGAGGTTTCGGTCAGGCCGTAGGCTTGGGCAATAGGCTTGCCGGTGGTTTTCAGCCAGCGTTGGGCGATGACTTCCTGGACCGCCATGCCGCCGCCCAGCGCCAGCTTGAGCGCGCTGAAATCCAGCTTGGCGAAATCGGGATGGTTGAGCAAGGCATTGAACAGGGTGTTGACCCCGGTGATGGCCGTGAACTTGTGCTGGCCCAGGCTTTTGGTAAAGGCGGGAATGTCGCGGGGATTGACGATGAGCAGGTTGCGGGCGCCCAGCTTCATGAAGGTCAGGCAATTGGCCGTCAGGGCGAAGATATGATACAGCGGCAAGGCCGTGACGATCAGTTCCCGGCTGCCGTCCAGATAGGGATCGACCCAGGCCTGGGCCTGGCATACGTTGGCCACCATGTTGCCGTGCGTGAGCATGGCGCCTTTGGCGACGCCCGTGGTGCCGCCGGTGTACTGCAGCAAGGCAAGCTCTTTGTGCGACAGTTCGGGGCGCGTGTAAGGCAGGCTGCGGCCTTCCTTGAGCACCTGCTTCAAGTCCAGGGTGCCGGATAGCGAATAGGCGGGGATCAGTTTCTTGACGTGCCGCACCACCAGGTTGGTGACCGCCCCCTTGACCGTGCCCAGCATATCGCCCAGCGATGTCATGACGATGGTCTTGATCGGCGTGTTCGGCAGCGCTTTCTGCAAAGTGTGGGCGAAGTTCTCGGCGATGACGATGGTTTCAGCTCCGGAATCCTGCAGCTGGTGCTCGAGTTCGCTGGGGGTGTACAGGGGGTTGGTGTTGACCGCGACGGCCCCTATGCGCAGCACGCCGAACAGGCAGACCGGGTACTGCAGCAGGTTGGGCATCATCAAGGCGACCCGGTCGCCTTTCTTGACGCCGCGGGCTTGCAGCCAGGCGGCGAAGTGCCGTGAACGCGCATCGAGCTCGGCATAGGTCATCTGGACACCCATGCTGATATAGGCGACGTTCTGCGCGTAGCGCGAGCAGCTTTCTTCGAACATGGCCACCAGCGAATCGTACTTGGCCGCTTCGGCGGTGATGTCGGCCGGTATGCCGGATGGATAGTGGTCTAGCCAGATAGGTTCCATGATGTCTGCCCTGTTGAATTGCGTCTTTGCGCCGGCCGAAGTGAGCCCGCTTTATGGTAGCACCCGCTGCGTTTTTCAACGTGATGCCGGCGAACCCTGCATTTTTTGTTTGTGATGATGCTTGTCGGCGATATATACCATGCGCTCCACCACCGTGTATATATTTCCCAGATCGTCCTTGAGCTCGATGGTGTAGCGGCGCGATGTCTCGTGCTGGGCGTCCAGTTCTTGTTCTATTTGTGCCAGCTCATCGGCGGCGAGCCGGAAATCGGCGTGCAAGGTGGTGTAGGCCGGCCGGCGGTAGCGTATGGACGCCGCCTTGTCCCAAATGATGACGTCGCGTTCCATCAGCGTGAGCAGCATGGCGACATGTACGCCGTCAGTGACGGCGTACAGGGAACCGCCGTACAGCGAGCCCACAAAATTGCGCGTACGCCGCGCCAGAGGCAGGCGCACGCGCACGTGCGTGAGGTCCGGCGAGATGTACGCCACGCGGCCGCCGGTGCCCCGAAAGGCCGGATGAAAGTTGAAGCCCACGCGCATGACCCATGCGCGCCACCGGGGCGGCACCCGTTTGAGCGTGGAAAGCTTCATGCCGGTATTGCGGTGGCCAGGATCAGAAGCGGTGCGATACCTGCACGCCAATAATATTGGCATTGGACGAATAATCGCCCCGCACGGTGCCCTTGCTTGCCGCATCGGTGTCGTTGTCGATCGACGTGCTCTTTACAAACAGATGCGCGTAGCCGATGTCGACGCTGGTGCGGTCGTTGACGTTGTACTGCGCGCCAACCGATACCCAATAGCGATTGTTGTCGGGCAAAGAGGTGGGGCGATACTTGCTGCTGTCCACGGGCGATTGATCCCACGCCACCCCGCCCTTCAGGGTCCACTGGTGATTCAGCCTGTAATTGGCGCCGAATGCAACGCGCCAGGTATCGCGAAAGCGCAGGTCAAGCTCGTCGTCGAACGCGGGGTTGCCATTGTTGATCTTCAGCGATTTGATGCTGCTCCAGCCGGTCCACGATACATCGGCCAGCAATTGCCATTTGCTGTTCAGGTCGTGCACCACACTGAAAATAGCCGTGTCGGGCAGTTCGACCGTGGCCTTGGCATCGAAGTGGGTCGGGATGGGAACGGGTGTCGTATTGTCGATGTTGGTATCGCCGCTGGCCTTGATCTTGACCTTGGACCGGTACGACAAGCCCAGCCGTGTATCAGGAGTGACCTGGTACATCAGGCCCAGATTCCAGCCCCAGGCGTCCCCTTTCATCTTGACTTGCGCTTCTAGGTCGGGGGCTCCCAGCAAGGTCGGCGCCAGAGGGTTGGCCATGCCGCCGGGCAATTGGCCGATCAGGCCCGCAGCCGGGCTGTTGCGCCGATAGTTGGCATCGAGCTGCATCCAGTTGACCCCCGCGCCGATGGACAGCTGGTCATTGACCTTATAAGCCACCGAGGGGTTGATGTTGATGCTCTTGATGCTGAACTTCTTGGAATGGTAGCGCCCCACCCAGCCCTCGTCGTATTCGGTCATCAGCCCGAAGGGCGCGCCTATGCCCAGGCCCAGGTACCAGCTGGGGTTCACTTCCCACGACACATAGGCATTGGGCACTAGGCCCAGCGAACCGGCATCGCCCCCGTTGTCCGATCCCAGGGGAAGTCCGCCGGGTCCCGTGCTGCCGCTATTCTTGAACTTGAACGATGGCCTGACGCCCGTGAGGCCGCCCGAGACATTCACGCCCGGCAAGCGGGTCATGCCTGCCGGATTGTAGTAGATCGTACTGGCATTCTCGGCAATAGCGGCCGATCCCGCGTAAGCGTTGCCAATGCCGCTTGCATTTTGCTCCAGCAGTTGGAAACCCGCTGCCTGGGCGCCCCCTGCGCCCAGGCCCAGTATGATTGCCGAAACGATGCGCAACGACTGTGCTGCTTTCATATGCCACCTCCGTTTGAATCCATGCTGATTCATCAATGAATTGAGAGAGAACTTTCTTCTTATGGAATGACAGGTGCTACCTGAAAAGATGCGGACATCAGCTTGTGGACTGTGTGTCCAAGGGGTCTGTGCAGCTGTAGTGCAGGGGGCCGCCGCGGAAAGGAGCAAATCCCGTGCCAAAGATGACACCGGCATCGGCCAGGTCGGCATCCGCTACGACACCCTGTTCAAGCTGCTGCCGGGTTTTGTCTATCAAGGGGGTAATCAGGCGAGCCGCCAGGTCGGGCGGTATGGCGCCTGCCTCTTGCTTGACCGCCTTGCCGTCTTTCCAGCGGTAGAACCCCTGTCCCGACTTGCGGCCCAGTTCATTGCGAGCCAGGTGGTGTTCCAGGCAAGCCGGCATGCTTGCTTGATCGGATAGCTGGCGGCCGGCATCCCGGGCGATGTCCAGGCCCACGGTGTCGATCAGTTCGATGGGCCCCATGGGCATGCCGAACTTCAGCATGGCCGCGTCCAGGGTCTCGGGCGGGATACCTTCGTCCACGCAGCGCATGGCTTCCAGCATATAAGGCGCCAGGACGGCATTGACCAGGAAGCCGGGCGTGCTTTGTACGGGCAAGGGCAGTTTGCCGATCGCGTCCACAAAAGCGTAGGTGGCGGTTTTAACCGCCGCGCCGACCCCGTCGGTTTCCACCACCTCCACCAGCGGCATTTTTGCCACGGGGTTGAAAAAATGAATACCGATGAAGCGCTCCGGCCTATCCAGGCCCATGCGCAGTTCTTCCAGCGACAGGCTGGACGTATTGGTGGCCAGAATGGCGCCAGGCTTCATCAGCGGTTCGATCTGCGCATACAGGCCGCGCTTGATATCGGCGTTTTCTGTGATGGCTTCGATCACGAAGTCGGCATGCCGGACGCCGTCGCCCCGCAGGTCCGGCGTGAGCCGGTCGGCGGCGGCCCGGGCATCGCGAGGGTGCCGGGTCTTGCGTGCAAACAGCGTGTGGGCCCGCCCCTGCGCCGCCGCGATGCGTTCGCGGTCCTGGTCCTGCAGGGTCACGGTGAACCCTTTCAGCGCGCACCAGGCGGCGATGTCGCCGCCCATGACGCCCGCGCCGATGACATGCACATGACGGGCGTGAGGCTGCTGGCGCCCCGCTTTGCCGAACGCCTTCAGGCGCTCTTGCAATCGAAAGACACGCAGCAGATTGCGGGCGGTATCGGACCGGATCAGTTGGTCGACCAGTTGCGGCGCCTTGAGCGCGTTGCCGTCATGCTTGGCCCATATCTGCAGGATGGCCCGTGGGGCCAGGTAGTGGCGATAGGGGTCGCGGCCATCCAGTTTCCGGGTGGTCTGCCTGACGACCAGGGGTCGCGCCAAGGGACTGTTGAGCCATGCGGGCAAGCCTTTGGCGCGGCGCCGGGGTTTGCCGCCCAGCACCATTGCCTTGGCGGCCTGCTCCGCCAGCCGGGGCGCCACCAGGCCATCGGCCAGGCCCAGCCTGGCGGCCTTGCGGGCATCTTGCGGTTTGCCGCTGAGCATCATGTCCAGTGCGGCCGGCGCGCCAATCAAGCGCGGCAGGCGCTGCATGCCGCCCCACCCGGGGAAGATGCCCAGCATGACTTCGGGCAGCGACAGCGATGTACCGGCTTGGTCCACCACCAGGCGATAGCGGCATGCCAGGGCCAGCTCCAGCCCGCCGCCCAGGCAGTGGCCGCGTATCAGGGCCAGCGTGGGGTAGTCCACCTTGGCCAGGCGATTGAACAAGGTCCATCCGCGCGAGACCAGCTCCATGCCTTTGGCGGGGGTGTCCAGGCCGGCGAACTCGTCGATATTCGCCCCCGCAATGAAACCGGCCTCTTTGCCGGACTGGATCACCACCCCGGCGGGGCGAGTCTGGTCGAAGTAGTCCAGCGCCAGGCCCAGTTCGTGCATGACGTCGGCCGAAAGCCGGTTGACCGCGCTGCCGGGACAATCCAGGGTAAGCCAGGCGACGCGTTCGTCGTCCAGGCGGCAGCTGAAATTGGCCAGGCCCAATGAATCAAAATCATGCGTCATGGTCATCCCTCGTTGTGGCAGGTTTCGATCAACATGGCGCCGCCCTGCCCGCCGCCTATGCAGATGCTGGCAATGCCGCACTTGAGATGCCGCGCATGCAAGGCGTTGAGCAGATGCAGCACAATGCGGGCGCCCGATGCGCCGACCGGGTGCCCCAGCGCAATGGCGCCGCCGTCGACGTTCAGCTTTTCCGGGTCCAGCTCGCCCAGGGCAGCACGGCCCAGGTGCTCCTGGCACCAGGATTCGTCGCGCCAGGCGGCCAGGCAGCCCAGCACCTGGGCGGAAAATGCTTCATTGATTTCCCATAAGTCCAGGTCGTTCAGGCCGAGCTGGTGACGTTCCAGCAAGGGGGTGGACGCCATGACCGGACCCAGCCCCATGACGGCCGGATCCAGTCCGGCCCATTGGGCGTCGGTAATACGGCCCAGCGGTTTCAGTTGCCAGCGGTCTACCGCGGCCTGGGAAGCCAGCAGCAGCAGCGCTGCGCCGTCGGTCACCTGAGAGCTGTTGCCGGCCGTGATATTGCCCCAGGGTTTGTCGAAGACGGGCTTGAGCTGCCCCAGCTTGGCCGGGGTGGAGTCCGCGCGGATGCCGTCGTCCTGGGCATAGAGCCGGCCTGTCGGGTCGGCAAGCGGCACTACTTCCTGGAATGCGTCCGCTTGCTGCGCCGCGAGTGCGCGCTGATGGCTTTGGGCGGCGTACGCGTCCATGGCCTGGCGGCTGATGCCGAACTGGTGGGCCAGGTTTTCGGCGGTCTGGCCCATGGACAAGCCGATAACGGGGTCGGTCAGCCCTTTGAGCAGCCCGATGACGGGCGCCAGGTGTTTGGGCCGCAGCGTTTTCAAGGTGGCCAGCTTCTGGCTCAGGCTGCGGCTTCCGCCCCAGGCCGCCAGCCATTTCACCATCTCGTCGGACAGCAGGACCGGCGCGCGCGACAGGGCGTCCACGCCGCCCGCCAGCACCAGATCGGACCGCCCGGTTTGAATCGACATCAGTCCCGAATCAAGCGCCTGCATGCCTGACGCGCAATTGCGCATGACTGTCCAGCCGGGCACCTTGTGGCCGCAGCCAAGGCGTAGCGCAATGACCCGCCCGATATTGGTTTCGTCCGGCGAGGGGGCGGCGCAGCCGATGATGACTTCGTCCAGGTCGGCGGGTGTAAAGGCTTGCCGCAGCAGTAGCTCGCGTCCGGTCTGGACGGCGAGGTCGGACGCGGCAAATGGGCCGGGCGCATTGCGGGCCTTCAGGAAGGGGCTGCGCGCGCCGTCAACGATATATACCGGTTCAAAAGCCATATGTCTTGTCCTTATGCAACTTTGCGCGCCGGCGATGCCGCGGCGCCGGCAGTGCTCGACATGTCGAAGGGGAAGTCGTCCACGGCAATCACGCGGTCACGCAGCGCGTTGCGGCGTTGAATGCGCTGGTATTCGTCGTCGTCGATGCCGCCGGCGGCATGTACGGCTGTGGCAATGTCGCGTACGTTGGCCAGAGGGTTGCCGTCCAGCTTGCCGCTTTTTTCGAACTTGCGGATCTTGCTGTCTATGGCGGCGGTATCGCGCGTCATGGCGAAGGCCGCTTCGATGGCGCCTACAGGGTCCTGTACGTCGTCGGGCACGAAGCAGTCGCGTGTCAGGCGGTCACGGCTGGCGCCAGGCTGGGTCAGCAGCTTCGCGACGTCTTGGCCGAGCTGGTCGGAGGGCGGGCCGAAGGGGTGGCCGAAAGGGAAAACCAGCACGCGCAAGGCGCCCGCCACCACGCGGTTAGGGAAATTCGCCAGCACGCCTTCGAACGCATCCTGCATTGTGTGCAGGGCGTCTTGAATCGCCCAGTGTGCCAGGGGGGCGTCGGCGGCTTGGCGGCCTTCGTCTTCAAAACGCTTGAGCGTTGCGGAAATCAAATACATTTGAGACAGGATGTCGCCCAGCCGGGCCGACAGGCGTTCGCGCATTTTCAGCGAGCCGCCCAGCACCAGCATGGCGGCATCGGCCAGTACGGCAAACGCGCTGGAATAACGGCCAAGCTGCCTGTAGTACACCGCCATGTCGTCCGCAACGTCGGTGTCTATCTTGACCAGGCGGGCGCCCGTCAGGCCGTGGCCCAGCGCGCGCAGCACGTTGCCCACCGTAAAGCGGACATGGCCCCAGAAGGCCTGGTCGAAGTCGTGCAGGCCCTGTTTGGGGTCGGGATGCTGGGCGGCGTGCATTTCATCCAGCACGTGGGGATGGCAGCGGATGGCGCCCTGGCCGAAGATGATCAGGCTGCGGGTCAGGATATTGGCGCCTTCCACCGTGATGCCCACCGGAATCTGCTGGTAGGCGCGGCCCAGGAAGTTCGATGGCCCCAGGCATATGCCCTTGCCGCCTATGATGTCCATGCCGTCGTTGACGACGCTGCGGCCGCGCTCGGTCAGGTGGTATTTGACGATGGCCGAGACCACCGACGGCTTTTCACCCAGGTCGACCGCCGTGGCCGTCATGCTGCGGGCCGCATCGATCAGGTAGGTGTTGCCGCCTATGCGGGCCAAGGCTTCTTCGACGCCTTCGAATTTGCCGATAGGCGTGCGGAACTGGTGGCGGACCAGGCAATAGGCGCCTACGGCGCGTGTGGTGATCTTGGCCATGCCGGTAAATGACGAGGGCAGGGAAATCGAGCGTCCGGCGGCCAGGCACTCCATCAGCATGCGCCATCCCTGGCCCGCCATGGCGGCGCCGCCGATAATGAAATCCAGCGGCATGAAGACATCGCGGCCGCGCGTGGGGCCGTTCATGAACATGGCATTCAAGGGAAAGTGGCGGCGCCCGGTTTCGACGCCCGGGTGATCGGCGGGCACCAAAGCGCAGGTGATGCCGATGTCTTTCTGCGGGCCGAGCAGGCCGTCGGGATCGTACAGCCGGAAAGCCAGCCCCAGCAGGGTGCAGACGGGCGCCAGGGTGATGTAGCGCTTGTCCCAGCTGACGCGCATGCCCAGCACTTGCCGCCCTTCCCATTCGCCCATGCATACAATGCCGCTGTCGGGAATAGCGGCGGCATCGGAGCCCGCCCACGGGCTGGTCAAGGCAAACGCGGGTATGTCCTCGCCCGTGGCCAAGCGGGGCAAATAATGGCTTTTCTGCTCGTCGGTGCCGTAGTGCAGCAAGAGTTCGGCGGGCCCCAGCGAGTTGGGTACCATGACGGTGACCGACAGGGCGGAGTTGCGGGTAGACAGCTTGGTCACCACCTGCGAATGCGCCAGAGCCGAGAAACCGCGGCCTCCGTATTCCTTGGGAATAATGAGACTGAAGAAACGGTTCTCCTTGATGTACTGCCAGACCGGCGCGGGCATGTCGTACAGCTCGTGGGTAACTTGCCAGTCATCGACCATGCCGCACACCGTTTCCACCTCGTTGTCCAGGAAGTCTTGTTCTTCTTGGGTCAGTTGCGGTTTGGGAATGGCGTGCAGCTTGGCCCACTGCGGTTTGCCGCGGAACAGCTCGGCCTCCCACCATACGGTGCCCGCTTCCAGCGCATCGCGCTCGGTGTCGGACATTTGTGGAAGAATTTTCCGGTAGAGCGCGAATATCCGGCGCGACAGCAGGGCATAGCGCAAGGGCCGCAGGCCCAGGACCAGGGCTGCGGCCACGATAAGAATAGCCAGCAAGGCAATGAAGGCGTTCATGAAAAGCTCCTGGAGTCAGGTGCTGCCGTGGGGGTGGGCGATTCGTGTTTGCCGTAGGCTGGCAAGGGCTCGGCGCCGGGCAGCGGCGCCCGCAAGCCGCCCAGCAAAAAGCTCATCAAGCGATCCAGCAGCAGTTGCGTGTTGCCGGCTTCGCCGTTTTGCGTATGGGACAAGTTGGCGGCGGCACGCAGATCGGACGTTCCGCCGATGGCGTACGACGTAGCCCCCAGCATGAACTGAAAGCGCCAGACGATTTCGTCTTCGGGTACGCCGGGAAGCGATTTGAGCAGCGCATGCTTGAAGCGCGCGAACACGCCGGAGTGCTCGTCGATGATGGCGGCCCGGATGAAGCCCCCCGGATCGGACATGCTGCGCTCCAGCAAAGGGACGAAGGCGGTCGGGCTGTCGCCGGCGCCGCAGGCATGGCGCACCAGCGGGCCGAAAAATGCCTCCACAATCTGCGACGGCTTGAGCGCCAGCCCCTGCGCCTGTTGCTCCAGCTCGTCCAGCAGGGTCAGGCGTTCATTATTCAGGGCGGCCAGGCGCCGTTGAAAGACGGCTTGTACCAAGCCGTCTTTAGAGCCGAAGTGGTAGTTCACGGCGGAAAGGTTGACCTGAGCCGCCGTGGTGATCTGGCGCATCGAGGTGTTGTCGTGTCCTTGGCGGGCGAATAACTGCTCGGCGGCATCAAGAATGGTGTCACGGGTAGCGGAGGAGCGAGAGGCGACCATGGTGTCTGAGGGTGTGTAAGTGGCAAGAATTAGTTCAAACGTTTGTTTGAATTTACGCGTGAAACAGGGAAAATGAAAGCTGGGGTTTGTCCCAAGTCCTGGGAAGGGGCAGGCACAGCGCGGGCAACATTCAGGCCAAGAAAAACCGCCATGCCCTTTTCAGGGACATGGCGGTCAGTGAAATCCACGGCGCCGCACAGGCGCCGAATGGCATCAGATATGGGTCACGAACTTGGTGACCAGATAGCCGTCGAAGGTTTCCGTGCCGCCTTCGCTGCCGATGCCGCTGTCTTTGATGCCGCCGAACGGGGTTTCGGGCAAGGCGCTGCCGAAGTGGTTGATGTTGACCATGCCCGCCTCGATGCCGTTCGATACTTTGGTCGCCGTCTGCAGGGAATTGGTGAACACGTAGGATGACAAGCCGAAGGGCAGCGAATTGGCCCGCTTGATGACATCGTCGGTGTCCGAAAACCGGGTCAGAGGCGCAATCGGCCCGAACGGTTCTTCCGTCATCAACATCGAGTCCTCGGGGACATCGGTTACCACGGTTGGCGAGAAGAAATGGCCTTTGCGGTCAAGGGTCTCGCCGCCCAGCACCACTTTGCCGCCCAACTGCAGTGCGTTGTCGACGAACTTCTGCATGGTCGGAACACGGCGTTCGTGCGCCAGAGGCCCCATTTGCGTGTCGGGGTCCAGGCCATCGCCGACCTTGACGGTTTTAAGCGTATTGACGAACCCTTCCAGGAACTGGTCATAGACCTTTTCGTGAATGTAGAAGCGGGTGGGCGACACGCATACCTGACCGGCGTTGCGGACTTTGAAGCGGGCCAGTTGCTTGGCGGCGCGGTCGATATCGGCGTCGTCGAAAACCAGGACGGGGGAATGGCCGCCCAGCTCCATGGTGACGCGCTTCATGTGGGCGCTGGCCAAGGATGCCAAGTGTTTGCCCACGGGTACCGACCCCGTGAATGACACCTTGCGCACGATGGGCGAGCGGATCAAGTAGTCGGACACTTCGCTGGGTACGCCCCAGACAATGTTCAGCACGCCGGGAGGCAGGCCGGCATCGTGGAACATGCGGGCAATGGCCATGACAGCGCTGGGCGAATCTTCAGGCCCCTTCAGGATGATGGTGCAGCCGGCGCCGATGGCGGCGCACACCTTGCGTATGGCCTGGTTATAGGGGAAGTTCCAGGGGGTAAAGGCGGCGCAGACGCCAATGGGCTCGCGCAGCACCATCTGCCGGACCTCCGGCGAGCGCGGCAAGATCACGCGTCCGTATATGCGCCGGCATTCTTCGGCATGCCAGTCGGCGTGATCGGCGCAGGACATGATTTCGCCCACGGATTCGGCCAGCGGCTTGCCCTGGTCGAGGGTCATGTTGCGGCCGATTTCCTGGGCGCGCTCGCGCGACAGCTGGCCTACCTTGCGAAGGATCTCGGAACGCTGCATGGGCGAGCTGTGCCGCCAGGTTTCGAAGGCCCGCGCGGCTGCGGCCAAGGCCCTGTCCAGGTCGGCGGTACTGGCATGCGGCAACTGTCCCAATACGTCAAGCGTGGCCGGGTTGGTGACTTCTTCGGTCTTACGGCCATCGCCCTCCAGGAATTCACCATCTATATATAGGGCCAGTGTCTCGTACATGTTTGTTCTCGCTTGCGGATAGGGGATTATGAAAGATCAGTGGGGCGCCGCCGTACGGAAGCGCCCCATGTTTTATAGCATGGGGGCGCCGCTGCATAAAAGTTGCCCCGATGCAACGTTTGGTGTTTTGTCCCGATTTATGCTGGTTTTTGGGAATTTACCCGGGGAAACGGTGGATTCCCGATACGCCGTGAGCAATAAAAATAAGCAAAATTAACAATTGTTGTGCTAAAAGAGTGTAAAAGCGGGTGTTTATAGATAGTAATAACAGACATTAATGGATACAATCGCCCCAAGATGAAGATCGCGCATGCGTTTCGGCGGCGTCTGCCTGCAGTGCCCAGCGAAACCAATGCCGTATCCGATATCCCCAAGACGCAAGGTTATGCTTCAAGAATACGGGCCAGAATCCCGTAGCTCCGCCTTGCCACTAGCGAGCTAGACGGTCGAGTGCCACGAAGGGTCATAAAACAATACGACTCCGTTTGCGGAACACTCGCTTCCCTGTAAGCGGAATACACCCACCCTGAATAAATAAGCCACTGGTCATTGACCAGGCAGACACGTGTGCGTCGATGCAGCGTGCTCGCGCTTTCATATAAACCTTCAAAGCATTCCAGGAGACCCTGATGTCCTTGCGTCAAGTGATAGGTGTTGCTTTATTCTCAGCAGCAACGACTTCCGCCCCCGTGGCGTGGTCGCAAACGAGCAACATTCAGCAGTCCATAGAAAGAACCGTACTGAGCCACCCGGAGATCCAGGCTCGGTTTCATGACTTTCAGTCTACGCTGGAGGGGCAAAATGTAACGCGCGGCGGCTTGTTGCCGGAAATCACCGCCCAGGGCTGGACCGGCCGGGAGTGGCGGGGCAGCACGTCGGACTCCGATTCGGCAGACTGGAGCCGCAACGGCTATAGCCTGCAATTGCGCCAGTTGCTGTTTGATGGCTTCTCGACCCTGAACAATGTCAAGCAACTGGGTTTTGAGAAGCTGTCGGGCTATTACGAGTTGCTGTCGACGGTTGACAACCTGGCCGCCGAAGCCGCCTTTGCCTACCTGGATGTGCAGCGCTATCGGGAAATGGAACAATTGGCGCGCGACAACTACGGCGTGCACGAAGCGACCTTGAAGCAGATACGCGAACGCCAGGAGTCGGGTGTAGGCCGGGGTGTGGATCTTGAGCAAGCCAATGGCCGGCTGGCCCTGGCGCAGTCCAATCAAATGACGGAAACCAGCAACCTGAACGATGTTTCCATGCGGTATCGCCGCATTGTGGGCGAGGCCCCGCCTGCGACACTGCTGGATGCGCCCGATATCTCGACTTATCTGCCCGACGCACCCAAAGACTTCCTGCCGGCATTGCGCAGCAGCCCCATGATTCTGTCCAAGCAGGCCTTGGTGCAGGCTTCCGAAGCGGGCGTGTCGTCCGCCAAGGGCCTGCATGCGCCCACGCTCGAACTCAGGGCCGCCACGGGCAAAGACCGCGCGCAGCCCGGCATGCCGTATCGCGACGCCCAAAGCTCCAACGTGCAACTGGTCCTGTCATACAACCTGTTCCGCGGCGGCGCCGACCAGGCCCGGGTGCGCCAGACCAAGGCGCAGTCCTACGCGGCACGCGATGTGCGCGACTACACCTGCCGCAATCTGCAGCAGGACCTGTCGGTTGCCTGGAACAACATCATCAAGCTGCGCGAGCAAATGCCCTTTCTGCAAGAGCATGAGCTGGCCACGTCCAAGGTCCGCACCGCCTATATGCAGCAGTTCCAGATTGGTCAGCGTTCCTTGCTTGACTTGCTGGACACCGAGAATGAGCTGTTTGATTCGCGCCGCGCGCTGGTCAACGCTGTTTACGACCTGAAAAAAGCCGAGTTCCGCTGGCTGGCGCTGTCGCACCGCGTGTTGCCGGCGGTGTCGCTGTCGCAGCCTTACGACGACGCGCCCGACGAAATCAAAGAGCTGGAATTCACTGAAGAACACTATCAGGCTTGCATGGCGCCCGCGCCCGACACCAGCAATCTTAAACCGATTGCCATGGAGTACCGCGACAATATGCAGCCGCCCGTTATCAAGACCTTGAACTGATCGGATCGGGGCGCAGCCGCGCCCAGGATCATCGTGGTGTTGCCATGAAGGACGTTTTGTGGAAAAAGATCAAGCCCGGAATGCAGAACTTTCAAACCTGGACGCTGGCTTCATCCGGGTTCTGGAAGATCTTATCGACGCGTTGCTGGCGAACGGTACGTTGCGGCTGACTGACTTGCCGCCAGAAGCACTGGCCAAGTTGAATCAGCGCAAGCATGCGCGCAAGCGCTTGCGCAACGCGCTTGACCTGATCGACGACGAGGACAGTGTGCTGTGATGCAAGCCGTCCACGACCCGCAAAATCAGTCTCATCCGCCGCACCTGGTGCATGACGACCCCCTGCTGGCCTGCATGGTGGCGTTGACCAAAATCCACGGCCATCCCTGCTCGGCCCAGGCCTTGTCGGGCGGACTGCCTTTGGTCAACGACAGGCTGACCCTGGCCCTGCTGCCCCGCGCCGCGGCGCGGGCGCATTGCTCGGCGCGTTTGCTGCGGCGCCAGTTGAACAACTTGCCCGATGCCCTGCTGCCGGCGATTCTCATCCTGAAGGGCGAACGCGCCTGCCTGTTGCTCGAGGCCCGGGCCGGTACGTACGTGGTGCAATATCCGGAAGTGGACACGCCGGTCGAGGTTGTGGCCGACGTGCTGAATGCCGACTACACAGGGCTGGCCTACTTCGTCAAGCCGCTGTTCCGCTTCGAGCCGCGCGCGCGGGACACCCCCCAGGCGCGCAGCAAGCATTGGTTCTGGGCAGTGGTGTTCGAAAACTGGCGCCTGTACCGCGACGCCCTGCTGGCCGCCGTGCTGATCAATATCTTTGCCCTGGTCATGCCGCTGTACACCATGAATGTGTACGACCGCGTGGTGCCCAACAATGCGATTGAAACCCTGTGGGTGCTGACGGCCGGCATTGCGATTGCGATGGTGTTCAACCTGGTGCTGACCAGTGTGCGGTCTTATGTGATCGACACCGCCAGCAAGCGGGTCGACGTCAAGTTGTCGGCCCGGATCATGGAGCAGGTCCTGGATCTGCGCATGGAAGCGCGGCCCGCTTCGGTGGGTTCGTTCGCCGCCAACCTGCGCTCGTTCGAATCTGTGCGCGACTTTATTGCATCGGCCAGCCTGACCACGCTGGTCGACTTGCCCTTCGTCCTGCTTTTCCTGGCGGTGATGGCCTGGATTTCCCCCTGGATGATCATTCCGCCGATCGTCGCCATTGTGGTGGTGCTGGTGGTGTCCTTCGTCGCCCAGGCGCGCATGTCGGCGCTGGTGGTGGAAACCTTTCAGGCCAGCGCCCAGCGCAACGCCGGCCTGGTCGAGTCCCTGGCCGGGCTGGAAACCGTCAAGACGCTGAATGCGCAGGGAACCGCCCAGCGCAAATGGGAAAGCGCCACCGAATTCCTGGCGCGCCTGGGTGCCCGCATCAAGCTGATTTCGGCGGTGACGGTCGGCTTTGTGCAGACGGCCCAGCAACTGGTCACTATCAGCGTTATTGTGATCGGCACCTTCCTGATCCAGGATGCGGCCTTGTCCCTGGGCGGCATCATCGCCTCGTCCATGATCGCCGGCCGTTGCCTGGCGCCTTTGGGCCAGGTTGCGGGCCTGATGATGCAGTATCAGAATGCGCGGATTTCGCTGGCGTCCATCGACAATTACATGGGCATGCCGGTCGAGCGTCCGATCGAGCGGAACTTTGTGCCGCGCCCCTTCCTGAAAGGCGCCATCGAACTGCGCAATGTCAGCTTTCAATACCCGGGTAGCGCCCAGGGGGCGCTGGACAAGGTCAATCTGAAATTCGCGCCCGGCGAGAAAGTCGGCATTATCGGGCGTATCGGATCGGGCAAGTCCACGCTGGAAAAGCTTATTCTGGGCCTGTATGAGCCCACAGCGGGGGCGGTGCTGGTGGACGGTATCGATATCAAGCAGATCGATCCGGCCGACCTGCGCCGCGCCATTGGCTATGTACCGCAAGACCCCGTGCTTTTCTATGGCAGCCTGAAATACAACCTGACCCTGGGCGCACCGTTTGCCGAAGATTCGCGCATGTTGAATGCTGCCCGGGTGGCGGGTATCGAAGAATTCGCCGCGCGGCACCCCGACGGCTATGACATGATGATAGGCGAACGCGGCGAGTCCCTGTCGGGCGGTCAACGCCAGTCGGTGGCGGTGGGCAGGGCGTTGATCAACGACCCGCCCATATTGTTGATGGACGAACCCAGCAGCAATATGGACAACCAAAGCGAAGCGCTGCTCAAGCGGCGCCTGAAAGCCATCTCCACCGATAAGACGCTGGTCCTGATCACGCACCGGACGGCGCTGCTGGAACTGGTCGACCGCCTGATCGTCGTGGATAACGGACATGTCGTCGCCGACGGTCCGAAAGACCAGGTGGTGGAAGCCTTGCGCCAGGGCCGTATCGGCCGCTCGCGGGAGGCCGCATGATGCCCGCAGGCGGACTGAAGAACGGTATTGCGTCGAGCCGCAGCGAGGCGGAAGTCAGCGACGCCAATCTGGTCATCGAGCTGCAGCAGGCGCGAGGTTCCCGCCTGTTGTTGTGGGTGTCCTTGCTGGCGGTGGTTGCGCTGATCGTGTGGGCGTCCATGGGCAGCATCGACGAAGTGGTGCGCGGGGAAGGCAAGGTCGTGCCATCGCGCCAGGTACAGATCGTGCAAAGCCTGGATGGCGGTATTGTCGAAGAGATCCTCATCCGGCCGGGCCAGGCAGTGGAAGCGGGCCAGACGCTGCTGCGCATCGACCCCACCCGCCAGTCTTCGTCGCTGGGCGAGAACCAGGCCGAGATGCTCAGCCTGACGGCCCGCGCAGCGCGCCTGGAAGCCCTGGCCACGGGCGAGCCTTTCGTGGCGCCCGAGGAAGTCCTGCTCAAGGCGCCGCAGGTGGTCGAGATGGAGCGCCGCGTATGGGAGTCGCGCACGCAGGAGCTGAATGCCGCCATCAAGCAGGCACAGGATCAGCTCAAGCAGCGCGAGCAGGAGCTGCGTGAAACACAGGCCAACCGCGACCAGGCCGCGTCCAGTTGTGGGCTGACGTCCCGCGAGCTGCAGGTGACGCGGCCATTGCTTAAAAGCGGCGCCGTTTCCGAGGTCGATCTGCTGCGCCTGCAACGCGATGTGGCCCGCTATTGCGGCGAAGCCAAGGCGGCGGGCGCACAGATCGACCGTATCCATGCCGCCATTGACGAGGCCAGCACCAAGGTGGAAGAGTCGGAACTGACCGTGCGCAACCAGGCCCGGGTCGAGCTGTCGGAGGTGCGCGGCAAGCTGGCTACCCTGCAGCAGGGGCAAGTGGCCTTGGTCGACCGGGTCAACCTGGCCGAAGTGCGCTCGCCGGTGCGGGGCACGATCAAATCGCTGATGGCCAACACGGTGGGCGGCGTGGTGCAGCCGGGCAAGGACATTCTGGAAATCGTGCCGACCGACGACACGCTGTTGCTGGAGGTGCGCGTCAACCCGCGCGATATCGGCTTCCTGCATCCGGACCAGAAGGCTGAAGTCAAATTCACCGCCTACGACTTTGCCATTTATGGCGGACTGCAAGGGCAGGTCGAGCAAATTGGCGCCGACACGATAACCGACGAAAAAGGCAATTCTTTCTACATCGTCAAAGTCAGGACAGACCGTGCTTATGTGGGGGACGATGCCCGTCCCATCATTCCCGGAATGGTGGCGGAAGTACACATATTGACAGGCAAGAGGACAGTGATGCAGTACCTGCTCAAGCCCGTTTTGCGGGCTCGAGCCAACGCGTTTACCGAGCGCTAGGCTCTCGGGGTTAAAGAGGTTGATATGCAAGCGGTTTCAGTATTGTTCGTTACGCACGACGACATCCTGTGGCAGCATTGGCGGCAACTGGATCAGGCCGCATGGCTGCCCGCGCGTGGCCGGGGACTGCAGGATTTAAGGCGTTGGAGCGGCCAAGGCCGCGGCTTGGCCGTGCTGGACGCAAGCCTGCCGGGCTTGCCCGCCTGGGGCGATCCGGCCTGGGCGGGCCTGGTGGCCGGCCAGAAAGTGGTCGTGGCCAGCATGCACCCTCATGACGAAGAGGGCAAACAAGTGCTGGCATCGGGCGCAAGCGGCTATATCCACGCCTACATGCCCACGAAGGCGATGGCGACGGTGTTGGAAACGGTCGCGGCCGGCAGCGTATGGATGGGCCAGACCTTGCTGGCCCGCCTGTTGCGCCAGATCGATCACACCCTGCATAAAACCGATTACTGGGGCGAAGGCCTGACCTCGCGCGAGAAAGAAGTGGCCGAGCGCGCCGCCATAGGGCACAGCAACCAGGCCATTGCCGAAACACTGGGCATCACCGAAAGAACCGTGCGGGCCCACTTGTCTGCTGTATTCCAGAAACTGGGCGTGAACGATCGCTTGATGCTGGCTTTGAAGGTGCACGGTATCCAGTAAAACGACACCACCGCATAGATCCGTGCCGCCGCAGCGGCTTGACGGCCCCTTTCGCATCACCCGCGCAAGGGGCCGCATGCGTTTTACAACACGCTAAACACAAACTTTACTCAACTTGACGTTTCAAGGCGGCGAAAAGGCGTCTTTTCGCCTGAACCTGTCGTGTCCGACAGTATTCAGGCAAACGCCCGGCACCTACCATCCCAGTGCTGTTTCGTCTGCTGCGCCTTTTTGCAAGGGGCGGCAATCCGCATCTCATCAATTGCTTAATCGTTAAAGGTTCTCTCATCATGGCAACGAGCACATCCCTGATCACACAAGTCACTGGTCAAGCCTGGGTACGGGGCAGCGACGGGTCGCTGACCGCCCTGCAGCCGGGTATGCGTGTGCCGGTCGGTGCGGATATTGTGACCGCCGTCGGGGGCAGCGTTCAATTGCAGGCTGACGGCCTGCCGCCTATTACCATCGGCGCAGGCCAGGATGTGCAGCTGAGCGCTGACATGTTCCAGCCGGACGTTGATCCGGCATCCGCTGCCGCGGAAACGCCGGCCGATGCGGACGTAGCCCGGGTTGCTCGTGCGCTTGAATCCGGGACGGACCCCTTTGAAGAGCTCGATCCCACCGCTGCCGTGGTGCAGGGCTCGGGCGGCGATGGCGGCAGCAGCTTCACTCGCTTGGCAGCCGTGGTGGAAACCACGACCCCCTTGGGCCTGGAATACCCCCGCCCGGTGGTCCCCACGCCAGAAGAAATCCGCTTGGGCGGCACCGGCAGCAACCGGGCGCCCGAGTTGGTCGATCAAGGCGTATCCGGTACGGGCTTGCTGGACCAGTTCAATGATGACAGCGACGACATCACTCCCATCAACGTCGGCATGCATTTCACCGACCCCGATGGCAACCCTTTGACCTTTACCGCCACTGGCCTGCCCCCCGGGCTGGTGCTGGACCCGATTACCGGCATCATCAGCGGTACGCTTGACAGCTCCGCCAGCCAGGGCGGCACGAACGGCAACGGCATTTACAAGGTCGTGATTACCGCCACCGACCCCTATGGCGCCAGCACATCGCTGACCTTCAATTGGGGCGTCAACAACCCGCCGCCCGTCGCTGATGACGATGCCGCCACCACCGAAGAAAACACCGTCGTCACCGGCAATGTGCTGCGCGGCGAACCCGGCACAGGAGTGGGCCGCGACAGCGACCCCGATGGCGACAAACTGGTGGTGACGGAAGTCACCAATACCGACGGCGCCAAAGTGCCGGCCGGCAGCCCGATTACGGGCGTAAACACCGATGGCGGCAAGGGCGGCGGTACTTTCGTCATTCACCCTGACGGCAGCTACACCTTCACGCCCGGTAAAGACTTCGATTACCTGGCCGACGGCGAAAGCACCACCACCACGGTCACCTACAAGATCAGCGATGGCGACGGCGGATTCGATACCGCCACCCTGACGATCACCGTCACGGGCAGCAACGATGCGCCGCGAATCGATGCGGGCGGTACCGACGACGCGGCGACCATTACCGAAATCGAAGACGGCAAGCCGGGCGAAAACACGGTCACGCATGAAAAAACAGGCGTCATCAAATTTGCCGATGCCGACGACAGCGATACCCACACTATCGACGTGGCGCCCAATCAGCCCGGCTACCTGGGCGAACTGACTATTGCCGACAATGGCGACCGGACCATAGGCTGGACGTTCAAGGTCGATGACAAGGATATTGATTACCTGGCCGTGGGCGAGACGCTGACGCAGGAATACGAAGTGACCGTGACGGATGAAAACGGCGCACAGACCAAGCAAACCGTCACGATCACCATCGTGGGTACGAACGATGCGCCCGTCATTGACGAGGCCGGCAGCGACACGACGGGCGCAGTCACTGAAGATGCGGCGGACCCCACGGCGAGCGGTTCGCTGGCATGGGGCGATGCCGACACCCGAGACGAGCATACCTGGACGGTGACCCAGCCAGGTCAGTACGGTGAGCTGACCATTAACGATAACGGCGAGTGGGTCTATGAGCTGGACAGCCGGAAGGCCGATCATCTGCCTGCCGGAGAAACAGCGACCGACACCATTACCGTAAAAGTCGACGACGGCCATGGCGGATGGGATACGCAAGAAATTGTCATTACTATTACCGGCACGAACGACGTGCCGGTCATTGAGGACACGACTGTGGCCGCCGGCCTGGTCAAGGAAGCCGGCCATGAGGAAGCGGGCATCCCCAGCGTCGCGGGGCAACTGGTGGCCAGCGATGCCGACGACGATGCCAAGCTGACCTGGAACTTGAAGGATGCGGATGACAACGATGCCTTGACGCTGCAGGGCGTGTACGGGTCCATTACCCTGAACGCCCAGACGGGCGAATGGACGTATACGCTGAACAACGACGCCGACGTGACCGAAAAGCTGAACGCTGGGGACAAGGAAACCGAAATCTTCAAAGCCTACGTCAGCGATGGCCAGGGCGGCGTGGTGGAGCAGAACATCACGGTAATCGTTGAAGGCACCAACGACGCGCCTGTGGCGGTTGCCGATACGGATACCGTTGTAGAGGCTGGCGTTGCTATTGGCGGCAACGATGCGTTTGCCGGCGCCAAGGCGCAAGCCACGGGCAACGTGCTGGACAACGACACCGATGTGGACGAGGGCGACAAGGCGAATCTGAAAGTGGGGGGTGTTTACCTGGGCGCGGATACCAGCGGCACCGAAAGCGCGGCAGGCAGTCCCGTGGACGGCAAGTATGGCAGCCTGGTGTTGAATGCAGATGGCACGTACACCTATACCCTGGCGGATGGTAGTAGCGAGGTGCAGGCACTGAAGGCGGGTGCTGAAGTCACGGAAACCTTTACCTACGTGGTCGTGGACGAGCAGGGCGCCGAACACTCGAATACATTGACCATTACCATCACCGGCACCAATGATGCGCCAACGATTACTTCTGACGCCACCGCAGCCCAGGGGACGGTGACTGAGGCAGGGCATGACGCGGATGGGACGGCGAATCCTGGCGTCGACACGGTCGGCGGCACCTTGACCTCGGATGATGTGGATGCCGATGCAACGGCCACCTGGAGCATCCAGGGCAGCGGCAACGGCACGTATGGCACGATTGCAATCGATCCGTCGACGGGGCAATGGACCTACACGCTGGATAATGATCGCGATGCAACCCAGGCGCTCAAGAATGGCGACGAAAAAACGGAAACCTTCACGGCCCGCGTTCAGGACGAGCATGGCGCCTGGGCCGAGCAGGTCATCACGGTGACCGTGCATGGCACCAACGATGCGCCCACGGCCACCGGCGAAAACGTGACGCTGAACGAGGATCCCACCGAGGGCCCTGCGGCCAATGCCAAGATCGGCAACGTGCTGGACAATGACCACAATGCTGAAGGCGACAATCTGGTCATCAGGGAATTCACCATCGAGAGTAATGTGGCAGGTGATGACGGCGCCTTGGTGGTCTACCAGCCCGGCACGGTCGTCGAGTTTGCCAACGGTATCGGCACATTTGTGTTGAACGCCGATGGCAGCTATGTCTTTACGCCCGCAGCGAACTATTCAGGACCCGTACCCAAAATCACCTACACCGTGCAAGAGCCTTCCGGCAGCGGTGAAGACGGCCTGACGGCGACCGCTGACCTGCAGTTCACGGTGACGCCGGTGGCCGATGCTCCCGAGTTGTCTGACCCCACAGACGTGGATACGCCCGAAGACACTGCCATTGCCTTGAACCTGACGGCGCCCGTTGTGACAGACAAGGTCGACCATAACGGCGCCGCAGGCGATGGCGACAACCCTGAGCAGCTTGGGCCGATTACCCTGACGGGCATTCCGGCGGGTGTCCAGCTGCTTGATGGCGACGGCCATGTGTTGGCTACGTCGAATGGCGGGCCTATCACGATCGTGCTGAGCAACCCTGAAGCCGGCAATGGCCACACTGCCGGCGCCACCGGCGTGAGCATGACCAAAGAGCAGTTCGAGTCGCTCCAGGTCAATCCTGTCGCCCATGACGGCAACAATTTTACGGTGACGGTCAGTGTCGGCAGCTATGAAGTCGACAATGCCGGCAATCCCCTTCCCGGCATTGCGCCCGCCACGACCACGGTCACTGTCGAGGTGGATGTGCAGGCGGTGACCGACCCGGTCACGCTTGAATTCGAGGACGGCACGGCTGAACGCACCGTCTCCATGAACGAGGATGCCAAGTTCGACCTGACCAGCCAGCTCAAAGCGGCATTTGAGGACACGGATGGTAGCGAGCAGCGCGAGATCGTGATTGGCGGCCTTCCCCCCGGATCGAGTGTCTTCGTGAACGGAACGGCGATCACGGTGGGAAGCGATGGCAGTTTCACCATACCGACCACAGGCCAGACCGGCGACATCGGCAGCTTCCCCAAGATAGAAATCCGCCCGCCCGCTCATTTCAGCGGCGATATCGACAATATAACCGTCACGCTCAATGCCAAGGACACGGATGGAGACAGCAGCCATACGACGACGGTCGAGACCGATAGCGTTACGCTGAACTTGCAGGTGGGCGCCGTGGCGGGCGACGTGTCCGTCGGCGGCGTGACCGGCAAGGAAGATACAGCGATCAAATTCCTGGCCAACGTCAAGCTGGTGGATCTGGATGGCAGCGAGACCATCACGGGGCTTGCCATCAAAGGCGTGCCAGAGGGCTGGGTCGTCAAGGATGCCGGCGGAAATGAGGTGCTTCCGGATGCGGATGGAAACTATGTCCTGCCCGGAACGAGTCTTGGCACAGATGCTTCCGGCAACTTGACGGCATACAAGGATTGGACCGTTACGCCCCCCGCGCACAGCAGCAAGGATGCCACCTTCACGCTGAATATTGAAACGACCGATGTCAATCCCGTGACAGGCGTACCCCATGTCGTTGACAAGGACTACAGTCTTAACGTGACGGTGACGCCCGTGGCTGAAAAGGTAGGTGGCGACACCGACGGCGATACGAACGCCGACCTGACCATGACGGGGGGCCACAGCTACAGCGATGGCGTAGCGGGCGCCGAGGACGGCTGGTTTGAGCTCAATCAGGATGGCTTCAATCTGCAAGCGGGCTGGGCCAACGAGGACGGCCGGCCCATGGATGGCGCCGGGCCTAACGATCATGCCGCGGATGGTGGTACGGAAGCCACGTATGCCTTGCTCACGCCGGTTCTGGTACAAGGAGACTCCGAAGCCAAGACCTCCGTAGAGGGCGCGCAGTTCAGCTACATCGATGCGGATGGCAAGGAAGTGGTCCTTACCTACAATGGCAAGGATCCCGTCCAGATTCCGATGGAGTTCCTGCATACGGTCAAGTTCAAGGCGCCCCCGCATGTGTCGGGCGAGTTCCAGATAGGGGTCCAGGCCAAAACGGTCGATACTGATCCCGACACCGGCGCAACGGTCGAGGCGATTTCCGGCAATGCGACGCTGGATGGCATCTTCATCGCGCCCGTGGCCGACAAGGTGACGCTGGCGGTGGGCGGCGTCGATGGCAGGGCGCAGGGCGATGAAGACACCGCCATCGGCCTGTCCATCCGCCCCAGCAGCTCGGATCCTTCGGAGATCTTCACGGTCAGGATCAGTGATATCCCCGCCGGCGCGGTGTTGACCTATGACGGCGCGGTTGTAGAGATCGTCGGCGGTATCGCCACGATCCCGGATTTCGACAGCAGCAAGCCTCTGACCATTACGCCGCCGCTAAACAGCAATACGGATTTCACCCTTAAAGTGGAAGCGCAATCGGTCGATGCCAGCCCTGGCGGCCCAACCAGCGAATCGCCCTGGCAAACGCAGGATTTGCCTGTTCGCGTCGATGGCGTGGCCGATGCGGCAAACGTCGAGCTCAATGATGTGTCATTCGTCGAAGACCAATCAGGCGCAGGCATTACCATCAGCTTGTCCGAGCTGGTTGCCAGCGCCACGCTGACGGATACCGACGGTTCTGAAACCTTGTCGTTCAAGATCACCGGCTTGCCCGACGGCTTTACCGTCGAAGGGGCGACTTTCATCGGGGGCGAAGGCGCCGAACGCGAATGGGTGTTTACCCAGGACCAGTTGAACAGTGTTTCTATCAAGGTGCCCGAGCACTACAGCGGCAAGCTGCCGGGAGAGCTATTGGCCATCACCACCGAGAACGACGGACATTCGACCGGAACGTCGGTGGACTGGAGTGTGGACATCACCCCTTCGCCCGAATCCGATATGGCGATGCGCTCCATTATTAACGAAGACCAGCGCGGCAAGGTGGACTTCAGCATTGCCAACAATCATGGCGATACCGATGAAGCGCTGACGGCGGTGTGGATCAAGGTTGATGAGGTGGACGGCAAGGATTTCACCTTGTTCCTGGGCGAGAATGGGCCAAGCCTTGCACAGGCGCTTATACAAGGCTTAATCCAACTGGATAGTACGGGCCAGTATTACGAGCTGCGCGGCGATAACATCAATAATGTCTACGCCCAGGCAGGCGAAAACTTTGCCGGCAATCAGCCCGGAAAGCCCAACCCCTCTTTCGATGTGAAGTACGAAGTCACCGATAAATCCAATGACGGTACGCAAACGGAAGTCACGCTTGTAAAAGAGGGCCAGCACACGCTGGAGGTCGCTCCTGTTACAGATCCGATTGACTTGGTGCTGGGCAACGTTACCGGTGATGGCGTGACTGGCAGTGCGACGGACGGCTTTACCTTGACGCAAAGCGGCCAAATCAGTGTCGATATTACGTTAGCTAAACAGCCAGACGAGTCGGCGGGCACTGGCCCGGATCATGACGGCAGCGAACAGTTCACGCAAGTCGTCATTTCCGGTGTGCCTGACGGCATGCTTGTCGACGGCCTGAACGTCGGCGGCCAACCTATCGGCAGCGTGACTTTCCTGGGTGACGGCAAGTGGGTCATTTCCATTCCGCAAGACCAGTATCCCGCCTTCACGGGTAGCGGCATTGCCGGCAGTGTGCAGTTCAGCGCAGGCAGCCACTTGAGCGGCAACTTGGTAAACCACCCCATTACCATCACGGTCGTCACGCAGGACAGCGGCGCGACGGGCACGGCGACGGATAGCGAAACCTTGCTGGTATCCACCGACTTCGCGGACGGCGGCGACCCCGAACCGACGGTAGATGTCACGTTTACGCAGAACCCGGACTTTGTGGGGACGGAAGACACGTCCTTCAAGCTGAGTGAGGCGTTTGCCGGCACGGTGAACGGATCCGGCACCCATTTCACCGTGGTGCTGACTTTGCCCCCGGGCGCCCAGGTCAGCAGCGGCGGCCAGGCCCTTACGCCGACCATGATTGATGGCCAGGAAGTCTGGGTCATCAGCGGTCAGGGCGATCAGGCTGCGCTCGATGCTTTCCTGGATAACATCCTGGTCACACCGCCCGCCAACTTGAACGACAACACGGGCGGTTTCGAGATCGATGCCACCTTTGCGGCGCATCTGGACAATGGCAGCCAGGATCAGGCCAAGCTGGAAGATGTGGTGATCCCCTTGACGCCTGTGACCGACCCCGCCGTGATCGAGGTCGGTTTCTGGGCTGCTGACGAGAACGGCCAGCCGACTGAAGAACCTGCGCAGGAAGGCCGCGATGTGGCCATCACCCTGGATGTGACCAGCCCGCTGGACGGCGCCACCGCATTAGGCGACACCTTATACGTCAAATTCGAAGAAGGCGGCGGCTTGAGCGGCGGCATCTTGAAAGACGCGGACGGCAACCCGCTGGTTCTGCAGTCCGTGGCGGCAGGCCAGGTGCCGGGCCTGGACGCGGGTGACTACTATGTGGTTGATCTGGGCGGCAACGCCACTGCGCCTCACAATGTGAACTTGATCTATACCCCTGCTGAAGGCCAGGCATTCCAGGATGGAACGCTTGCTGTGGGGGCGTGGGCACAGAATCAGGAGCTGGGCGCGGAAAATACCACCCTTGGCACGGGCGTCGCCACGGGCGAGCTGCAAGGCGTCAACAACGGCTACGAGATCACCGTCGGTACAGAGGTGGAGCCCGGTAGCTGGGTGGTCACCGGGGCTGAAAACCAGCATGGGGGCGCCGGCGGCCGTATCCAGTTGGATGTGGGCGGCGCGGGGCTGATTGATGCCGATAGCTCGGAATCCGCCTTTGTGGCCTTGCTGAAGAACCTGCCCGCCGGTTTCCTGGTCTACGTCGGCAGCGATGCCGGCTCCGCGGTATTGGCCGGGAACGCCGGGGTCGACGCCAACGGCAACAACGTCTGGAATATTCCTTTGGACGCCAACGGCATGTTGCCCGCCTATATTGCCGTGCAGCCGCCGCAGAATTGGAGCGGTACGCTGGAAGATGTGCATCTGTCCGTGCTGTCGGGCGAGAATGGCCAGGACACCCGCGACACGACGGTGGCGGAATTCGACCTGGTCGTAGAGGCCAAGGCGGACGGCATCCTGTCGTTCAGCCCGGCGCCCTCCTTTGGCCAAGAGGGCGACATTATTCAACTGAACCTGAATATGGTCATGGCCGACGGTAAGCTCGCGGGTGAAACCGACCAGTCGCACGAAACCATCACGCTGACCTTGTCAGGCCTGGGCGAACATACCGCGTTCTACGTGGGTGGCGGCCTGGACGGCTTGTTGGGAAGCGACAAAGTCACGTATGACAGCGTTACCGACACCTACACGGTGTCAGGCTTGAGCCAGGCTGATGCCGACAAGCTTGGTTTTGTCCAGGCGGCGGGTGCGGCACAAGGCACGGTCACTGTTGACGCGTGGACCGTCGAGTCGGCAGGGGGCGACGCCTCCGACGTGAAGACGGGCGAGTTCGACCTGAGCATCTTTGACCATCCCGCCACAAATGGGGACGACACACTGCTGTACGGCGGCGGCCTGCTCGATGGCGGTACCGGCGAAGACACTGTCTGGCTGCGTCTGGGCGAAGACATCGACTTTGGTGAGGTCAACGGCGGCGATATTTTCAGGAATATCGAGACGATCGACCTGACTCGCCCGGGCTTCGACCATGAATTGTCGAACTTGAGCGCCGAAGACGTCCTTGATATGACGGATGCCGACAACTTCCTGACGATCAAGGGCGATGAAGGTGATGCGCTATCGTTGGCGGGCGACGGCTGGAGGCTTGATGATGCCAAGACGGAAGAGTATGGCAAGGATGTATACACCGCCAAGGTGCAGCAGGGAGATCAGGAAGTTGATGTCTTTGTGGCGGTTGACGGTGTAGAGCTTGCCAATCAGCTTGCCAACAAGTTGATTCAACAGGGTGGCGCTGCCACAGAAGGGTAGAAAACCTGCAGTCTGATTGAGCGTTGCTGCTCACATCGCCCGCCTATGCAACCCGTAGGCGGGCGATTTTCACAAGTGGCCTAAACCATTTGGTGATCAGCCAAATCAGTAAAAACTTCCAAAACCTGTCGCCAGCGCCAGTATCGCAATATCAAATGGTTACCTATGATCCGGTTTTACTTACATAATTGCGTCGTCTTGTAACTATTTGTGCGCCGCAACTAGCCAATCACCTACTAGGGAATCTTTGGACATGGCAACAACTTCGCTGGTCACACAAGTAACAGGTCAAGCCTGGGTTCGCGGCGCAGACGGTGCACTGAACCCTTTACGTCAAGGTATGCGCGTACCGGCAGACGCCGAAATCGTTACCGCCACAGGGGGGAGCGTGCAGTTGCAGGCCGACGGCCTGCCGCTGATGACCATCGGTGAAAACCGTGATGTCCAGATGGGCCCCGATACCGCCGAAGCGGATGTGGACCCTTCCACAGCGGCGGTCGCCGCGCCGGCCGACCCCGCCGTCGCCCAGGTGCTGGCGGCGCTGAACGATGGCGCCGACCCTTTTGAAAACCTTGATCCTACCGCGGCTGTTGTACAGGGCGGCTCGGGCGGCGATGGCGGCAGCAGCTTTACCCGTTTGGTGGGTATTGTCGAAACCACGACGCCGCTGGGTCTGGAGTACCCGCGCCCGGGCACGCCCAGCGTGGAAGATGTACGGCTGGGCGGCACGGGTGGCAACACCGAAGACGACGAGGCGGTTGTGCAAGTGCCGCTGCCTACATTAACGATCGAAGACCTGAACGCGATCGAGGCAGGGCAAATTACGATTGCCGAAGATGCGGCGGGCGCCGTTTCGGGCAGCTTCACCATCAGCGCAGCCGCTGGCCTGGCCTTCCTGACCGTCGGCAACACGACCCTGACCGCTGCGCAACTGAACAATATTGCAGCAAATCCCGTCACGATCCAGACGGCCAATGGGAACATTACGCTGACCGGTTTCGACCCGGCAACCGGGAAAGTATCGTACGAATACAGCGTTGATGGCGCACAGGACCACTCCGGCGGCGACGATTCGGTCAACGACATCGTACCTATCACGGTGACCGACAGCAGCGGGCGCCAGGTGACCGATAACCTGGGCATCCACATTACCGACACCAACCCTAGCGCCCAGAACGACGATGGCGGGCAGTTGGTTGAAGATGCGGCGGTGGGTGAAATCAGCGGTAATGTGACCGGCAACGATACCGCTTTCGACGGCCCGGGCAACGTAAGCTGGGCAGGTAGCGAAAACGCTGCCGTATTGGCACAGTTGGCGCAGTACGGCGACATCGTCTTGGGCAACGACGGAAAATGGTCGTTCACGCTGGACAATGCCAAGCCTGCGGTTCAGGCACTGGCCGAGGGCCAGGTCATTGATTTCAGTATCAACTATGTACTGACCGATGCCGACGGCGACTCGGTCCAGGCAACGCTATCGTTCAGCATCAAGGGTAGCAACGATACGCCGGTCATCACCTCTGGCGCGCAGTCCGCTACGATTACAGAGATTGCGGACAATGCCACAGGCGAGAATGCCACCGAGCATGCCGCCAACGGCACCATCACCTTTACCGATGTGGATACGCTGGATACCCATAGTGCTTCGGTTCAGGCACAAGGCAACGGCTACCTGGGCACACTGGTGTTGGGTAGTGTGGATGCCGCCACAAAGAGCGTGGACTGGGACTTCACCGTTGAGGACAGCGTGTTGGATTCGCTGGCCGCGGGGCAAACCCTGACGCAGGATTACGTCGTGACTGTTGCTGACGGCCATGGCGGCACAGTCACCCAAACCATCACTATTACGATCGTGGGTACGAATGATGTGCCTGTGATCACCTCGGGTGTGCAGGCCGCTACGATTACCGAGATTGCAGACAAGGCCACAGGCGAGAATGCGACCGAGCATGCTGCCGCTGGCACCATCGCCTTTACCGACGTGGATACGCTGGATGCCCATAGCGCTTCGGTTCAGGCGCAAGGCAACGGCTACCTGGGCACATTGGTATTGGGTAGTGTTGATGCCGCCACAAAGAGCGTGGGCTGGGATTTCACCGTTGAGGACAGCGTGCTGGATTCGCTGGCCGCTGGGCAAACCTTGACGCAGGATTACGTGGTCACGATCGCTGATGGCCACGGCGGGGAAGCTACCCAAACCATCACTATTACGATCGTGGGTACGAATGACGCACCCGTGATTACTTCGGGCGTCCAGGCGGCGACCATTACCGAAGTCGTTGATGGCGAGGCTGGAGAGAACACGCTGCAGCATGAAGCCAATGGCACCATCACGTTTAACGACGTGGACACAATTGATACCCATAGCGCAGCAGTTCGGGCGCTCGGTTCAAGGTATATAGGTTCGTTGACCCTGGAGCCCGTGAACCAATCGGCTGACAGTGTAGGCTGGAATTTCAAGGTTTCGGACAAGGTACTGGATTCACTGGCTGCCGGCCAGACGCTGACGCAGCGCTATGAGATTACCGTTGCCGACGGTCACGGCGGAAGCGCCAAGCAGGTGGTGACGATCACCATAGTGGGTACCAACGATGCCCCGGTCATTGTGTCGGGCAATCAAGACAGCACGATCACAGAGATCGGCGATCATGCCTTCGGCGAGAACGTCTTGCCTCACCTTGCTGGCGGGCTCATCCGCTTCTCGGACGTAGACACGACAGACAGGCATACGGCCACGGTGCAGCCACAGGAAAGCGATTACCTGGGAACGCTGACTCTGAGCCCGGTTGGGCAGCTTACGAATAGCGTGGTGTGGGCATTCTCCGTTGGTGACGGTCAGCTTGACCACCTGGCTGCTGGCGAAACATTGGTTCAGAAGTACGATGTGACCATCGATGACGGTCATGGCGGCACAGTTGTACAGACGATCACGATTACGCTCGTAGGCACGAACGATGCGCCGGTGATTACTTCCACCGTCCAGGCGGCGGCCATCACCGAGGTCGAGGATGGCAAGGCCGGCGAGAACGCTACCGAGCATGCCGCCAACGGTGCGATCACCTTTGCCGATGTGGATCTGACCGATGAGCATACGGCCACCTTCACGGCCCATGGCAACGGCTACCTGGGTACGTTGGTGCTGGGTAATGTTGATCAGACCGGCAACAGCGTGGGCTGGGACTTCAAGGTGCAAGACAGCGTGCTCGATTCGCTGGCCGCTGGGCAGACCCTGACGCAAACCTACACGGTGACGATCAGCGACGGCAAGGGCGGCACGGCCACGCAGGACATCACGATTACCATTACAGGGACCAATGATGCGCCGGTCATCAGCGGTCCGGATACCGGTGCGGTACAGGAAGATGGTGCGTTGACAGCCCAAGGCCAATTGACGGTGGCTGATGTGGACACCACCGACACGCATACCTGGTCGATTGATGGCGATGGCCAGGGTACTTATGGTTCGTTTGCCCTGGATGCGACAGGTAAGTGGGTATACACGCTGGACAACACCAAGCCGGAGGTTCAGGCGCTTGATGCAGGCGATACGCGCACCGAGACCTTCACGGTTCTGGTGGATGACGGCAACGGCGGTATTGACACGCAGTTGGTGACCATCACCGTCCACGGTGCTGACGACAGCGGCAGCGTCACGGTGGATGCGGGTACAGGCAATGATGCGGGCAAGGTGTACGAAGCAGCTCTGGACGATGCGGATGATGGGCGCGAGACCACCACTGGCACGATCAGTGTAAGCAGCACCGACGGCATCGCCACGGTCACCATAGGCGGGACAGAATACGCGCTGGGCGACTGGCTGAACAAGAGCGTAGATACCGGTGAAGGTACGCTGACGATCACATCGGTGACGCCTGCGGCGGATGGCAAGAGTGCCGAGATCGGCTACAGCTATACGCTCAAGGAAGCACAGACGCACGATAAAGCCACGAGCGATGATCAGATCACCGATACCATCGCCGTGACGGTCGACGGGATTGGCGGCTCCACCGCGTCGGGCAACATCACGATCAGTATCGTTGATGATGTGCCCGTGGCTCATGCCATCGATGCGGGTTCCGTCACAGAAGATACGGCTGACACGGCTGTCGGCGGCGACGTCACGGCCGACGCAGGCAACGCCTTCGGCGCCGACGGCGAGCATGCCACAACTGCAGTCACTTGGGGCGATACGATCACCGCCACGCTGGGCGGTGTAACCGTTAACCTGGCTGACTACGGCAGCCTGGAACAGAATCCTGATGGCTCCTGGTCCTTCACTCTGGACAACACCAAGGCAGCCACGCAGCAGCTTCAGGCCGGTCAAAGCATCGATGTCTCCTTCGGCTACAGCCTGACGGATGCCGATGGCGACGTCAAGTCCAGTACGGTCAGCTTCCAGATCCATGGCGCGGATGACAGCGGCAGCGTCACGGTGGATGCGGGTACAGGCGATGATGCGGGCAAAGTGTACGAAGCAGCGCTGAATGACAGCGCCGATGACCGCGAAACAACCACGGGCACGATCAGTGTAAGCAGTACCGACGGCATCGCCACGGTCACCATAGGCGGGACAGAATACGCGCTGGGCGACTGGCTGAACAAGAGCGTAGATACCGGTGAAGGTACGCTGACGATCACATCGGTGACGCCTGCGGCGGATGGCAAGAGTGCCGAGATCGGCTACAGCTATACGCTCAAGGAAGCACAGACGCACGATAAAGCCACGAGCGATGATCAGATCACCGACACCATCGCCGTGACGGTCGACGGGATTGGCGGTTCGACCGCGTCGGGCAACATCACGATCAGCATTGTGGACGACGTGCCGGTGGCCCATGCCATCGATGCGGGTTCCATTACAGAAGACACAGCTGACACGACGGTCGGCGGCGACGTCACGGCTGATGCGGGCAACGCCTTCGGCGCGGACGGCGAGCATGCCACGAGCGCTGTCGACTGGAGCAATACGGTCACCGCCACGCTGGGCGGCGCGTCCGTTGACCTGGCTGACTACGGCAGCCTGGAACAGAATCCTGATGGCACCTGGTCCTTCACTCTGGACAACACCAAAGCGGCCACGCAGCAGTTGGCGGCAGGCCAAAGCATCGATGTCTCCTTCGGCTACAGCCTGACCGATGCCGATGGCGACGTCAAGTCCAGTACGGTCAGCTTCCAGATCCATGGCGCGAACGATGCGCCGATCATTACGAGCGCCCCTGCCGTCGCAACGGTGTCGGAAGAAGGCTTGCCGACGGGCATCGAGGATGATGACGGATCGCCCGCCGACACGACGAACAGCGCGGTGGCAACGGGTCAAGTCACCTTTACCGATGCCGACACCGCAGCGACCAATATCTCGGTATCGCTTACCGTGCCTGCAACGGAACTCAAGTCGCATGGCACCGCCGTGCAGTGGGGTCTAAGCCAAGACGGCCAGACCTTGCTTGGCACAGCAAATGGCCAGGATGTCATCAAGGTCACTATCGATGACGCGGGCAACTATAAGGTGGAAGTGCTTGGACCGGTCGATCATCCAGACACCACGACAGAGGATGTCATCAGCCTGAATGTTGGCGTCGTCGTGAGCGACGGCGCTAAAAGCGCGTCAACCACGATCACCATCAACATCGAAGACGATTCGCCCAAAGTCGTGCAGACGGACGTTGTAGCGGTGACTTCCACCGGTATTCCGGATGTATATACCGGCATGGTGAGCTTTGCGGACGGCGCAGATCAAAACGGCCAAGTGCTTACGTTTGCCAACGGTGCTGTGGAAGTGAGCGCCAAGGGCTTCAAGGCAGAAGACGATCTGACGCTGGTCGCTGCCGATGTCGTCAAGGACAGCAACGGCTTGGGCGTAGACAGTGTCGGCCCCTATTTCCCCATTCCTGGCGAAGTTGATTTCCGCAAGACTGCCGATGATTCCGCGTCGGAAGAACTGACCATCAGGCTGACCGGCGGCAAAGTTGCTTATGGCGCCAAGATCGGGTTTGCCGACATGTTCGGCGGTGAACTGGAAAGAGGGGTCGCCGAGTTCTATCGGGATGGCGTATTGATCGCCACCCAAGAGTTCTCTTCGGATCAAAGCAGCGGCAACTATGCGGCCAACTTCGTTGTGGAAGAAGGCGGTTTCGACACCATCGTTCTGAAGGCGTTGGACAACGGAAAATCACATACCCACAACGACAACAGCGATTTTACGGTCACCAGCGTAGAGTTCCTGGGTACCAGCGAAGTCAAGGCATTTGCTTCGGCCGAGGGCACGTTAAATTATCAGTATGGCGCGGACGGTGCCGGCGATATTGCGCTTACCGGTGTAGAGGGCGGGCTTAAAACCTGGGATGGCAGGGATGTGACATCCACCCTGGTTAGCGATAACTTGATACAAGGCCGGGATAGCAGCGGCGCATTGGTCTACGAGATACGCTTGACTCCTGCGACCGGTAAATGGGAGCTGTTCCAGTACCAGCACATGGCTGAGGGTGATGACGGCAAAATCGACTTCACTTTCAAGGTTACCGATGCCGACGGCGATGGGAAAGAGGGTATGTTCCAGGTTGCGCCGGCGGCTGCACCCGTCGACTTGCCTCCCACAATAGAGGCTGACAGCACGAATCTTTCGGAAGCCAACGTCATCGGACATGGGTCAACGTCGGTGTCTGGCACCATGAATATTGGCGACCCCGATACGCCGGCCGCGCAACTTGAAGTTTCGCTGGTTATTACCCCCGAAATGCAAGGCATGACCTCGGGCGGCGCACCTATCGTATGGGCCACGAGTAACGGTGGCCATACGCTGGAGGGGTCTGCAGGAGGCCAGGTGGTGGTCAAGGTCACGATCGATGATGCGGGCCGGTATGACGTGACCTTGTCGGGCCCTGTTGATCATGGCCAGCCAGGCCAGGACACGCTTGGCCTGAACGTGGGCGTTCAAGTCTCCGATGGCAACACCACGACGGATTCGACGCTTACGATCAATATTCAAGACGATGTGCCGGTTGCCAATCCCTACGCGGATCAGTCGGCAATCCAAACGGTCAGTACGAACGTTCTGCTGATGATTGACGTGTCAGGCAGCATGGGGGGAGAGAAAAACTGGAATGGCTCATTGGTATATCCCAGTGGCGTTTTTGAAAACGGCGTGGAGTTGACCCGCTTGGAAGTTGCCAAACGCGCGATAGCCGCCATGCTGGACAAGTACGATGACTTGGGCGACGTCAAGGTGCGTGTAGTCACATTCAGCAGCAGTGGCTCGCAGAAAGGCGGCGCATGGCTGTCCGTAGACGACGCCATGGACTACATCAATGGGCTGTCTGCAAACGGTGGCACCAACTACGATGCCGCATTGAACTCCGCGACTTCGGCTTGGGGAAGCAATGGCAAGATTCCGGGTGCTAACAATGTTTCGTACTTCTTCTCGGACGGGGCCCCCTCCAGCAACAGCGACGGTATCAACAGTACGGAGCAGACTGCTTGGGAAAACTTCCTGAAGGGTAACGACATCAACTCGTACGCCATCGGCATGGGCACCAATGTGAACGAAGGCAATCTGAAGCCCATTGCGTATGATGGCGTGAATAACAGCAATAATGATGCCGCCAACGTCATTCTTGTCGACAACTTCAATGATCTGGCCGACCGGATTTCCGGCACGGTGGGGTCGCCGACGGTACAAGGCGGCCTGATTTCGGGTTCGCTGACCGAAGGTGCCCATGTGGGCGCGGACGGTGGATATGTGCAGTCGATCACCATCGACGGGGTGACTTACACATACAACCCGGATGCGAACACCGTGTCAGCCAGCGGTGGTGCCTCTGCCGGGGTTTACAACGCTTCTACACATACCCTGACGATTACGACCGGACTTGATGCCAAATTCGTTATCAACCTCGACACCGGTGCATTTACGCATACCGGGGCCACCCAAACCGGTGCTGACCAGTTCAACTACACGGTGGCGGACGGAGACGGCGACTCGGCGAGCTCTACGCTGACCATTACCGTTACAGGTCCTGTGGCGCCGGATGCGGTCAACGACCACATCATCACCAACATTCTTAGCTCGCAGATCACCATTGATTCGGCAGTATTGCTGGCCAACGATCAACCCGGCACAGCGGCTCAGCCGCTGGGCGATGTAACGGTCAATACCGGCTGGCTGGGGGCGGACTTTACTCGGAGCAGCGTACGGACTTACGACTTTGACACTCCGGGCAACCAAAATGGCAACAAGGCGCTGACAGTGGCGCGCAATCAGTTCTCCAAGTCAGGCCAGCCTGCGGATCGGGCTCAGGTCAAGGTGGATGGCTATCTCGCCAAATCTGACAGCACTAACGGCAACAATATAGACATCATTACTGTGGCGCTGGTCGCAGGGGAAAGGCTGACGCTGGATCATGATCTTAGTGCTGGCTGGATCAAGATGGAGTACAAGGCGCCAGGTGGTAACTGGACAGCGATCGATGATGGTTCATTCATAGATGCCCAGCATAGTGGCGACTATGAGATACGTATCACGAATATTCAGGATCCTGGCTCTAACCATTGGTTGTGGGGATGGCAACCGGGCAGTACCGGAGCAGAAGACTACCTGCTCACGATGACGGTCGACTACAGCAACGCACAGGTGGTCAATCCGGCCGATGTGCATGACTCCTACACCCTCAATGGTGCCGCGGGCAGCGATTCGGCTGATATCACCGTGTCTTACCAGGCGGGCAATACGCTGCAGGGTACAGATGGGCATGACACGCTGTTGGCTGGATCTGGCAACGACACACTGATCGGCGGCAAGGGCGACGATATCTTGATTGGCGGCAAAGGCAACGACACCATGACGGGAGGCGAAGGTGACGACACCTTCCTGTGGCTGGCCAATGATCAGGGTTCGACGTCCCATTTCGCCAGTGACACCATCACGGACTTCGGTCTTGGCGGCGCCAAGGGCAACGATGTGCTGGACCTGAGCGATCTGCTGGTGGGCGAGCAGTCTGTGGGCAGGGACGGCCAGGGCAATCTTGACCTGGATGGCTACCTGCACCTGGCACAGAACGGCGCCGATACCGTCATCAAGGTCAACACCCAAGGCAACCTGGGCGCGAACGGCAGCAATGCCGACCAGCAGATCATCCTTAAGGATGTCGATCTGGCCGACCTGGCAGGCAGTGGCAATCAGAACGAAATGATCAAGAACCTGATCGACAGCGGCAAGCTGAATGTCGACCAGTAAGCCGGGTTGTTTGGGGTGCTAAGACGCAACAAATGATTGTTATTATTAACTTTTTGTTTGCTGCGGCTTAGCGTTCCCATGATTGCTGTTCGAGTGCGTCGTCATCTGTTTACGGCCAGCACAGTTATTGTGCTGGCGTTGCCGTTGGCGATTTTTACGCCGCTGCAGGCCCTGCAGTTCGACGCTTCCCGGATCCAGCAGTCGGCGCGGGCCAGCTATGGGCAGCAGGGGGCCGAGACGGTGTCCCGCTGGCTGGCCATGCTGTCTCAGCAGCACGGCCAGCCGGAATCCGCGCAGTTGAAGGCGGTCAACAGTTTCTGGAACGCCACCGTGCGGGGCGGCGAAGACGCAGTGATCTGGAAACAGGCGGATTATTGGGCGACGCCGCTGGAAACCTTGGGCAAGCGGTGGGGCGACTGCGAAGACTTCGTGATCGGCAAGTATTTCTCGTTAGTGCATGTGGGCGTGCCGGCCGAGAAGTTGCGCTTTATTTACGTCAGGGCGCGCTTGGGCGGGCTGGGCAGTTCGCAAACCATTGCGCACATGGTGCTGGGCTATTACAGCAGTCCAGACGCCGAACCCCTGGTGCTGGACAGCTTGACCAGTTCTATTGTGCCGGCCAGCCAGCGGCGCGACCTGACGCCTGTGTTCAGTTTCAATGCCCAAGGTGTTTATGTTGCCGGCGCTGCGCAGGCCCCGGTCGAGCGGATCAGCCGGTGGCGCAATTTGCTTGTCCGCATGGAGCGAGAGGGTTTTCGTCCCTGAAGCAGTCATTTTTCATAGTCGGCTGGGTGCTTCCGGCCTGAAGGCAGAATAACGATGTCCTTACTTAAACAATTGTTGATCAGTGTCACGGTGGCGATTCTATGCATACTGGTGGGGACACTGGTGCTTAGTATTGATGGCGCGCGCACTTATCTGAACAATCAACTGCAGGCGCAAAGCGAAAACGCGGCCTCGTCGCTGGCCTTGTCGTTGTCGCAGCCTGCCAATCAGGACGAGGTGTTGCGCGAGCTGCTGATGTCGGCCTTGTTCGACAGCGGGCAGTTCCGGCAGGTGCGTTTCAGCGGGGTGGACGGGCAGGTGGTGTTTGACCGCAGTATGCCCGCTTCGGTCAGCGGCACTGTCCCCGAATGGTTCAGCCAGGCGCTGCCGCTGAGGCAGCCCTCCGCCGTGCGTTATATCAGCGACGGCTGGAAACAGGTGGGCGAGCTCACGGTAACGGCCGATGACTTGTTCGCGCGCGAGACCTTGTGGAAGACCAGCGCGCGCGTCCTGCTGCTGGTGGTGGGGGCCGGTTTGCTGTGGGCGCTGTTTGTGGTGTTGCTGATGCGTTGGCTCAAGCGTGTGCTGAATGATGAGATTACCGAGCAGGTACGGGCGATCGCCGAGGGCGGGGCGCCCGCCCAACCTCACCGCAGGCGCATCGCCGAGCTTAGCCAGGCGACCCAGGCCATCAAGGAGGTGCGCCAGCGTGTGCGGGCCACGGCGCAAGAGCAGGTAGCCCGCATCGAGTCGCTGCAGCTGGAGCTGAACAGCGATCCGGTGACGGGCCTGGCCAACCGCAAGTTTTTCGTGAATGAGCTGCGCCGTGTCCTTCAGGCCGGCGATGCGGCGTCCGAGGGGCATGTCCTGATTTTCCGCCAGCGCGATCTGGCCGGGGTGAATGCCCAGATGGCACGGGTCGAGGCCGATTCCTGGCTGCGCTCGGTGGGTGAAACGGTGCTTCGCATCCTTCATGACAGCGTCGAGGGGCAAGAGGTCGGGGAAAAACCGCTGCTGGCCCGCTTGAATGGGTCGGATTTTGTGTTGCTGCTGCCGGTGTTCAACGGCTTGCGGGCTACGCGCCTGGTCGAAAAAGTCAGGCAGGCGCTGAGTATTTCACGTGTGCGCGTGGCGGGCGGCGGTTTGTGCCGCTGGAGCCTGGCGCTGACGGATTATTCGGCGGACTGCCTGGTCAGCGATGTCCTGGCCAGGCTGGATCACGGCCTGATGAGTGCGGAGAGCGCGGGGAAAGACAATATAGAGGTGGTTGCCCGTGCCGACGGGCAACCGGGCCTTGCCTCGGCCGCCCCGGGTGAAAAAGCCTGGCGCAGCCTGATCGACGACGCTTTGCTTTATGGCAGGCTGGAACTCAGCGTGCAGCCCTTGGTGTACGAAAACGACACGGTCACTGATCGCCATGAGGCGACGCTGGCATTGCGTGACGAGGCCAATGGCGGCAGCCTGCTGTCGGGCCATTTGTTCATGCCGGCGGCGGTCCGGTTGGGCTTGTCGGCGGCCTGCGACCTGCGCGCCATCGACTTGGGCCTGACCTGGCTGAGCCAGCATCCGGGCAAGCTGGTCGTGCGGGTGTCCCTGCCCTCGCTGCTGCAACCGCATTACCTGCCCGAAATGAAACGCCGCCTGCAGGGCCTGAAGGCGCAGCCCGAAACGGTGAACCGCCTGATTCTGGAAATCGATGCCCATGGGCTTGTGGCCTATGCGGAAGAAGTCGAGGCGTTCTGCCGCGAGGTCGTGTCCGCCGGGGCGGGCGTGGGCCTGCGCCGCCTGGCCGAACAGCCGGCGGCTTTGCTGTACCTGCACCGTGCGCCGCTGCACTACATCAAACTGGGCGGCGACATCATCGGCGGCTTGATGAGCAGTCCAGGCGCCATGCAATTGATGGTGGCGATCAGCGAAACGGCCATCGGCATGGGCATCAAGGTATACGCCGATGAGGTCGGCGATGCGGGAACGGCCGCTGTGCTGCGCGAATACGGCGTACAACTGGCCGAGGGCGCGGTCCCGGTCCAGGAAGAACAGGAAGGCGGCTTCGGAGAATAGTTGGTTGTGGCGCGCGCGCCGCATCGGCGGGGCGCGTATCGGGTTTTTTTGTGCGATACGCCACATAGGGTGAATATTCACTTGCAAACCTTCCCGAAACATTCTATTATCTAGGACTTGCCTATTTCAGGCGGCTGCAACAGCCCTTGGATTAAGGATGCAAGGTGGTTTCGCATGAATAGCGGGGCAGCCAAGTGCAGGCAGGCAAAACACAGTTTTTTTAGCAGATTTCAACCCAGGGCCGGGTATGTGCCGGGCCTGACGGGACCAAAACTGGTTGTGTGGCGTTACCGATGTTGGTGCGCCGCGCGTCTAAGTTGGAACAGGAAAAATCATGATCCAAATGCAGACCACGCTGGACGTGGCCGATAACACTGGCGCACGCTCGATTATGTGCATCAAGGTGTTAGGCGGCTCGAAGCGCCGTTATGCCGCTATCGGTGACATTATCAAGGTTAGTGTCAAAGATGCGGCCCCACGCGGACGCGTCAAGAAGGGCGAAATTTATAACGCAGTAGTGGTTCGTACCGCTAAGGGCGTTCGTCGCAAAGACGGTTCGCTGATCAAGTTCGGTGGCAATGCCGCCGTGCTGCTCAACGCTAAACTGGAACCCATCGGCACCCGTATCTTCGGACCTGTCACGCGCGAGCTGCGTACAGAAAAGTTCATGAAGATCGTGTCTCTGGCTCCAGAAGTGCTGTAAGGAGCCCATCATGGAAAAAATCCGTAAAGGCGACGAGGTCATCGTATTGACCGGTCGCGACAAAAAGCGCCGCGGCACCGTATTGCAGCGTGTTGACGCTGACCATGTGCTGGTAGAAGGCATCAATGTCGTCAAGAAGCACGTCAAGGCCAATCCCATGGCGGGTTCGCAAGGCGGCATCATCGACAAGACCATGCCCATCCACATTTCCAATGTGGCCCTTTTCAACCCCGAGACCGGCAAGGCCGATCGCGTTGGCGTGAAAGTGGTGGATGGCAGCAAGGTCCGTGTATTCCGTTCCAGCGGCGCTGTCGTTGGCGCCAAGGCTTAAGGGGCGAAGAACATGGCTCGTTTACAAGAGTTTTACCGCAGCAAGGTCATGGCCGACCTGCAAGCCAAATTTGGCTACAAAAGCATCATGGAAGTGCCGCGCATCAGCAAGATCACCCTGAACATGGGTGTGTCCGAAGCGGTTGCCGACAAGAAAGTCATTGAGCATGCAGTCTCTGACTTGACCAAGATCGCAGGCCAGAAGCCAGTTGTCACCAAGACACGCAAAGCCATCGCGGGCTTCAAGATCCGTGAAGACTACCCCATCGGCTGCATGGTCACTCTGCGTGGCCGCCGCATGTACGAATTTCTTGACCGCCTGGTCGCCGTGGCACTGCCGCGCGTGCGCGACTTCCGCGGTATTTCGGGTCGTGCTTTCGATGGACGTGGCAACTACAACATCGGGGTGAAAGAGCAAATCATTTTCCCTGAAATCGAATACGACAAAATCGACGCCGTACGTGGGATGAACATCAGCATCACCACGACAGCCAAGACCGACGACGAAGCCAAGGCACTGCTTACCGCCTTTAGCTTCCCGTTTCGCAATTAAGGGGCGATGACGTGGCAAAACTTTCACTCATCAATCGCGATATCAAACGCGCCAAGCTGGCAGAAAAATTTGCACCCAAGCGTGCCGCACTGAAAGCCATCATCGACGACCAGACCAAGTCCGACGAAGAACGCTATCAGGCTCGCCTGCAACTGCAACAACTGCCGCGCAATGCAAACCCGACCCGCCAACGCAATCGTTGCGTGGTGACCGGCCGTTCGCGCGGTGTTTACAGCAAGTTCGGTTTAACTCGTCACAAATTGCGTGAAATGGCAATGCGTGGCGAAGTGCCGGGCATGACCAAAGCCAGCTGGTAGGAGAAATACACATGAGCATGAGCGATCCCATCGCCGACATGTTGACCCGCGTGCGCAATGCGCAACAAGTCAACAAAACGTCGGTCAGCATGCCCTCCTCGAAGCTTAAGGCAGCCATTGCTGCCGTGCTGAAAGACGAAGGCTACATCGACAGTTTCCAGATCACCGGCGACCAGGCCAAGCCTGTCCTCGAGATCACCCTGAAATACTACGCTGGCCGTCCGGTCATCGAGCGCATCGACCGCGTTTCCCGTCCAGGGCTGCGCATTTACAAAGGCAGCAAGACCATTCCTCAAGTGATGAATGGCCTGGGCGTCGCCATTGTATCGACGCCGCGCGGTGTCATGACCGATCGCAAAGCACGCGCCACCGGCGTGGGCGGCGAAGTACTGTGCTACGTGGCCTAAGGAGATACATATGTCACGTATTGCTAAGTACCCGGTCCCCGTACCCCAGGGCGTAGAAGCCACGATCAGCGCAGGCCAGATTGCCGTTAAAGGTCCTTTGGGCACGCTGACGCAAGACTTGACGGGCGACGTCGTCGTTCGTCAAGAAGACGGTCAACTGACATTTGCTGTTGCCAACGAGTCCCGCCAGGCCAAGGCCATGTCGGGCACATTGCGCGCATTGGTTGCCAACATGGTAACGGGCGTCAGCAAAGGCTTCGAGCGTCGTCTCAACCTGGTCGGCGTGGGTTTCCGCGCTCAGGTTCAGGGCGAAGCACTGAAGTTGCAGCTTGGTTTTTCCCATGACATCGTTCACAGCATGCCTGCTGGCGTCAAGGTCGAGTGCCCCACTCAGACCGAGATCGTCATCAAGGGCGCCAACAAGCAGGTCGTTGGCCAGGTGGCTGCTGAAATCCGTGCATACCGCGAACCCGAACCCTACAAGGGCAAGGGCGTGCGTTACGCCGATGAACGCGTCATCATCAAAGAAACCAAGAAGAAATAAGCGCGCAGGCAAGGACGAATTATGGACAAGAAAATCTCCCGTTTGCGTCGTGCGGTTTCGACTCGCCGGAAAATCTCCGAGTTGCGTGTACATCGCCTCTCGATTTACCGCTCGAATCTGCACATTTACGCGAACATCATTTCGCCGGAAGGCGATCGTGTGCTCGTCAGCGCTTCCACGCTCGAGCCCGAAGTGCGCAAAGAGCTCGCCAGCCAGAAAGTCAACGGCGGCAACACTGCCGCTGCAGGCCTGGTCGGCAAGCGCGTAGCCGAAAAAGCAAAAGCTGCCGGTATCGAGCTGGTTGCATTTGATCGTTCGGGCTTCCGTTATCATGGCCGCGTCAAAGCGCTGGCCGACGCCGCGCGTGAAGCCGGCTTGAAATTCTAAGCAAGGAATTGTCAAATGGCTAAAGCACAAGGCAGGCAAGCCGCCGAAAAAGAAAACGACGACGGCTTGCGTGAAAAAATGATTGCGGTCAACCGCGTCAGCAAGGTGGTCAAGGGTGGTCGCACCATGAGCTTTGCTGCGTTGACCGTAGTAGGTGATGGCGATGGCCGCATCGGCATGGGCAAAGGTAAAGCCCGTGAAGTGCCCGTCGCTGTACAAAAAGCAATGGAACAGGCACGCCGCGGTCTGGTCAAGGTGTCGCTCAAGAACGGCACGCTGCACCACACTGTCGTTGGCAAGCATGGCGCCTCTACCGTTCTCATTTCGCCAGCCGCTGAAGGTACCGGTGTGATCGCCGGCGGCCCGATGCGCGCTATTTTCGAAGTGATGGGCGTTCGTAACGTGGTTGCAAAGAGCCTGGGCTCCAGCAATCCTTACAACTTGGTCCGCGCAACGCTGAACGGCTTGCGTGCCTGCTCGACTCCTGCCGAAGTGGCTGCCAAGCGCGGCAAGTCGGTAGAAGAAATTCTGGGGTAAGTCATGGCACAGAAGCAAATCAAAGTTACTCTCGTGCGCTCTGTCATCGGCACCAAGGCATCTCACCGCGCAACCGTGCGTGGTCTGGGCCTGGGCCGCATTAACAGCAGCCGTGTATTGGTCGATACGCCCGAGGTGCGTGGGATGATCCGCAAGGTGGATTACCTCGTTACCGTCTCGGAAGCCTGAAAGGAATCGGGATGTCAGAAACTCAACTTAATACGCTAAAGCCGGCTGAAGGCGCCAAGCATGCTCGCCGCCGTGTCGGTCGCGGTATTGGCTCGGGCCTGGGTAAAACCGCTGGCCGCGGCCATAAAGGTCAAAAATCGCGCACTGGCGGTTTCCACAAGGTCGGTTTTGAAGGCGGTCAAATGCCTTTGCAACGCCGTCTGCCGAAACGCGGCTTCACGCCTTTGGGCCAACACCTGTCGGCCGAGGTTCGCCTGTCCGACCTCGAACGCCTGCCTGTCGACGAAATCGACGTGCAAGTGCTCAAGCAAGCCGGTGTGGTGGGCCAGGCCGTTCGTTACGCCAAGGTCATCAAGTCCGGCGAACTGACGCGCAAGGTCGTCCTGAAAGGGATTGCCGCGACGGCCGGCGCTCGCGCCGCAATCGAAGCTGCTGGCGGTTCGCTGGCTTAAGGGGCAACGGTGGCTAAAGCTCAGGCACAGAGTAAATCGGGTTCCCGCTACGGCGATTTGAAACGCCGTATCGTGTTCTTGGTACTCGCCCTGGTGGTCTATCGGTTGGGAACGCACATTCCCGTCCCTGGCATCAACCCCGATGCGCTGGCCGACATGTTCCAACAGAACCAGGGCGGTATCCTGGGTTTGTTCAACATGTTCTCCGGTGGCGCGCTTGAACGGTTTTCCGTGTTCGCGCTGGGCATCATGCCGTATATCTCCGCGTCCATCATCATGCAGTTGATGGCGGTCGTGGTGCCTACCCTGGAAGCGATCAAGAAAGAAGGCGAATCGGGCCGGCGCAAGATCACCCAGTACACCCGCTACGGCACGGTGTTCCTGGCGCTGATCCAGGCAGTCGGTATTTCGGTCGCGCTTGAGTCGCAGCCCGGGCTGGTCATTGATCCAGGCTTGATGTTCCGCTTTACCACCATCGTTACGCTGGTGACCGGCACCATGTTCCTCATGTGGCTGGGCGAGCAGATTACCGAGCGTGGCATGGGCAACGGTATTTCCATCCTGATTTTTGCCGGGATCGTCGCGGGCTTGCCCAGCGCGCTGGCCGGAATGCTGGATCTGGTGCGTACCGATTCCATGTCGGTGTTGTCGGCGCTGTTCATCTTCGTGATGGTCATCGCGGTTACTTACTTCGTGGTGTTCGTTGAACGCGGCCAGCGCCGCGTCACGGTCAACTACGCCAAGCGTCAGGTTGGCAACAAGATCTACGGTGGGCAAAGTTCGCACTTGCCCCTCAAGCTGAATATGTCCGGGGTCATCCCGCCCATCTTCGCCTCGTCGATCATTCTGTTGCCCGCCACGGTAACCAGCTGGTTCTCCAGCAATCCGAACATGCGTTGGCTGGGTGATCTGGCTGCAGTCTTGTCGCCGGGGCAACCGCTGTACATTACGTTGTATTCCGCCGCCATTATTTTCTTTTGCTTCTTTTATACGGCATTGGTGTTCAACAGTCGTGAAACGGCAGATAACCTGAAGAAAAGCGGTGCTTTTGTTCCGGGTATCCGGCCAGGTGAGCAAACTTCGCGCTATATCGACAAGATACTGATGCGATTGACCCTGGCAGGCGCTCTTTACATAACTTTGGTGTGCTTGTTGCCCGAACTTATGCAAGCGCGCTGGAACGTGCCGTTCTATTTCGGTGGCACCTCTCTGTTAATTATCGTGGTGGTGACCATGGATTTCATGGCGCAGGCTCAGGCCTACATGATGTCTCACCAATACGACTCGCTGCTCAAGAAGGCCAACTTCAAGGGTGCGGGACTGCCAATGCGGTAGAAGGGAATGGCAAAGGACGACGTCATACAAATGCAAGGTGAGGTTCTCGAGAACCTTCCCAACGCAACTTTTCGCGTCAAGCTCGAAAACGGCCACGTAGTGCTAGGCCACATATCAGGCAAGATGCGTATGCATTACATCCGGATTCTGCCGGGTGACAAGGTCACAGTGGAGCTCACGCCCTATGACCTGTCGCGTGCCAGAATTGTCTTCCGCTCTAAATAAGCGGCCGGTTACAGGAAACTAGGAGTCAACCATGAAGGTAATGGCATCGGTAAAGCGGATCTGCCGCAACTGCAAGATCATTAAACGTCACGGCGTGGTGCGCGTCATTTGCACCGACCCACGTCACAAGCAGCGCCAGGGCTAACGCCAGGCGCAACGGATTTAACAAGGAACAGTCATGGCCCGTATTGCTGGCATCAACATTCCGCCGCATCAACACGCCGAAATCGGTCTTACCGCTATTTTTGGTATTGGTCGCACTCGCGCTCGCAAAATCTGCGAAGCCGCGGGCATCGAACTTTCCAAGAAGGTCAAAGATCTGACCGACGCCGAACTCGAGCGTATCCGCGAACACGTTGGCGTGTTCACGGTTGAAGGTGATTTGCGTCGCGAAGTACAACTGTCGATCAAGCGTCTGATCGATTTGGGAACTTACCGGGGTATGCGCCACAAGCGTGGCCTGCCCGTACGCGGCCAACGTACGCGTACCAACGCCCGCACCCGTAAAGGGCCGCGTCGCGCTGCTGCTTCCCTGAAGAAATAATCGAGGAATAGAAGATGGCGAAAGCTTCCAACAGCGGCGCATCGCGCGTACGCAAGAAAATCAAGAAGAGCGTGTCGGACGGCATTGCGCACGTTCACGCGTCCTTCAACAACACGATCATCACCATTACCGATCGCCAGGGCAATGCCTTGTCGTGGGCGACGTCCGGTGGTGCAGGTTTCAAGGGCTCGCGCAAGTCCACGCCGTTCGCCGCCCAGGTGGCTGCCGAATCGGCCGGCCGCGTAGCGTTGGAATATGGCATCAAAACACTAGAAGTTCGCATCAAGGGCCCCGGTCCTGGCCGCGAGTCGTCCGTGCGTGCGCTGAATGCGCTGGGTATCAAGATTTCCAGCATTTCAGACATCACGCCCGTGCCGCATAACGGCTGCCGTCCGCCCAAGCGTCGTCGCATCTAAGGGGAAGCATCTTGGCACGTTATATTGGACCTAAATGCAAACTCTCGCGTCGCGAGGGTACAGATTTGTTCTTGAAGAGCGCACGTCGCTCGCTCGATTCGAAATGCAAAATCGAATCCAAACCCGGCCAGCATGGCCGTACTTCGGGCGCTCGTACGTCCGACTACGGTGTGCAGCTGCGCGAGAAGCAAAAACTCAAGCGCATGTACGGCGTTCTGGAAAAGCAGTTCCGCAAATATTTCGCTGAAGCTGAGCGTCGCCGTGGCAACACTGGCGAGACCCTGATTCAGTTGCTGGAATCGCGCCTGGACAACGTCGTCTACCGCATGGGCTTTGGCTCGACGCGCGCAGAAGCCCGTCAGTTGGTGAACCACCGTGCTGTCGAACTCAACGGCCACACCGCAGACATCGCTTCCATGCTGGTCAAGGCGGGTGACGTGATTTCGATTCGCGAGAAAGCCAAATCGCAGTTGCGCATTCGTGAATCGCTCGATCTGGCGACCGGCCAAGGCCTGCCGCAGTGGGTCGAAGTCGACGCCAACAAGCTCACCGGTACCTTCAAGCAAGCTCCCGACCGCGCTGATGTCGCCCGCGACGTCAACGAGTCGATGGTTGTCGAGTTGTACTCGCGCTAATCGCAGTAGTTGTACTCGCGCTAATCGCAGTATTGCAGTATTGCCGCAAACCGCCCACTTCTTCGGCCTTGGCTGGAAAGTGGGCTTTGCGGTTCTTCGCCGGTTCGCCGGCTTGTCCGTCAGCCTTATCGGTGTAACGAGCCGAGGGTATTGAAAAGGAACACACATGTCGTCTCAAGGTTTTCTGAAACCCCGTTCTATCGAAGTCGAACCCGTTGGCAAGAATCACGCTCGTGTCGTGATGGAGCCGTTCGAGCGTGGCTATGGCCACACGCTGGGCAATGCCCTGCGCCGCATCCTGTTGTCGTCCATGACCGGTTACGCGCCCACTGAAGTCCAAATGACGGGCGTGGTGCACGAGTACTCGACCATTGCCGGCGTTCGCGAAGATGTGGTCGACATTCTGCTGAACCTGAAGGGCGTGGTGTTCAAGCTGCACAACCGCGAAGAAGTGACGCTGGTACTGCGCAAGCAGGGCGCCGGCGTTGTACTGGCCAGCGATATCGAATTGCCGCACGATGTGGAAATCATCAACCCCGATCACGTCATTGCCACGTTGACCGACGCAGGCAAGCTTGAAATGCAGATCAAGGTCGAGCAAGGCCGCGGCTACGTGCCCGGTAATATCCGCGCCCTGTCCGATGACCGCACCCACACCATCGGCCGTATTTTGCTCGACGCATCGTACAGCCCGGTGCGCCGCGTCAGCTACGCTGTCGAAAGCGCGCGTGTTGAACAGCGTACCGACCTCGACAAGCTGGTGCTCGATATCGAAACCAACGGTGTGGTCTCGCCTGAAGAAGCGGTTCGTCAATCGGCACGCATCCTGATGGACCAGATTTCGGTATTCGCCGCCCTGGAAGGTGCTGGCGATTCGTACGACACGGCACCGTCGCGCGGCACGCCGCAGATCGACCCCGTGTTGCTGCGCCCGGTCGACGATCTGGAACTCACCGTCCGTTCGGCCAACTGCCTGAAGGCCGAAAACATCTACTACATCGGCGACTTGATCCAGCGTACCGAAAACGAATTGCTCAAGACCCCCAACCTGGGCCGCAAATCGTTGAACGAAATCAAGGAAGTGCTTGCCGCGCGCGGCCTGACTTTGGGCATGAAGCTCGAGAACTGGCCTCCCCTGGGTCTGGAACGTCCGTAATTGCAACAAGGCGGGCTGCTTTGGCGGCCCGCTCAAGAAATGGGGCGATGGCACAAATGTGTTAAAGTCCCGCCTTCACCCGGACCGCAGCATTGCTGATAGAAGAGCCGGTTAACCAGCGGATTCGTCCGCTAACCTAGATTCAAAGGAAAACATCATGCGTCACCGTAGTGGTCTGCGTAAACTAAATCGCACCAGCAGTCATCGTCTTGCCATGTTCCGCAACATGGCCGTTTCGTTGCTGACTCACGAAGCCATCAAAACTACTTTGCCCAAAGCGAAAGAGCTGCGCCGCGTCGTCGAGCCGCTGATCACGCTGGGTAAAGAACCCACCCTGGCCAACAAGCGCCTGGCTTTCGCCCGCCTGCGCGACCGCGATGCCGTGGTCAAGCTGTTTGCCGAAATCGGTCCTCGCTATAAAGAGCGCAACGGCGGCTACACCCGTGTGCTGAAAATGGGTTTCCGTCAGGGCGATAACGCCCCCATGGCATTCATGGAGCTTGTCGACCGTCCGGAAGTCGAGGAAGTCGAAGCCGAATAAAGGCTCAAGCACTCCAGAAGAACGGGCCTAGGGCCCGTTTTTTTATACACGGTAAAATCGCTTGTATGCAGTGATTTGTCAGGTTGAAAACCATGAACTCCTCTGTGCTGTCCGCCCACGATGCGGTCGTGATTCTAAGCAACGCACCCGACATGCTGCTGGCCAAGCGCATCGCGCATGTGCTGGTCGAGGAACAACTGGCCGCTTGCGTGAACCTTGGGGCGCCGGGCTTGTCTATGTACATGTGGCAGGGCGAGCTGGAAGGCACGGAAGAGGTGCCCATGACCATCAAGACAACAGGGGCACGGGCACAAGCCGTGATGGAGCGCCTGATGGCGCTACACCCTTACGAGGTCCCAGAAGTGCTGGTGCTGCCCGTTTTGGGCGGCTCCGCCGGCTATCTGGAGTGGCTGCGGGCACAAGTACAGGTTTAAAGGAAATTTTATGCGGTCTATGCCGCCGGCTAAGAACATGGCACAGGCGCAGGCAGGCCTTATGCCACGGCAATCCCCCAGGGATGCCCATCGTCAGTACGCGTTGATGGCCGCCTTGTTCAGCGCCTTGCTGATGGCAGTCCTGTTGTTGCGGCCCGGCCCGGCCCTGGCGGAAGAGGAGTTCCTGGACCCCGAGGTGGCTTTTGTCCTGTCGGCCGCCACCCAGGCGCCGGATGCCCTGGACGTCCACTTCAAGATTGCGCCCAAGTACTATATGTACCGGGAGCGCTTCGAGTTCACGGCGTCGACCGATGCGGCATCGAAGATGCTGGGCGAGCCCGTTTATCCTGCCGGCATCGTCAAATACGACCCCACTTTCGAGAAAGACCTCGAGGTCTACTACCACCAGGTGACGGTGCGCGTGCCGTTGGCGCCGGGCGGGCAGCAGCCTTTTACCCTGTCGGTCACCAGCCAGGGTTGCGCCGACGCCGGACTCTGCTATCCGCCCATGACCAAGGAAATCCAACTGACCCCGGTCGCGGGCGGCTACCAGGCGCAGGGGCAGCATGTGGTGGCCAGTGTTCCGCCACCGCGTTCGCAAGCCGAACTGACGGCGGAAGCCGGCGCCGCAAGTACCGCCGGCCTAGGCAGCGCGCTGCAGTTGGGCGATACGGGGTTTGCCGCGTATCTGGCCGACGCGGGCTGGGCGCAGATCATTCTGCTGTCCTTGCTGCTGGGCTTGTTGTTGTCCTTTACGCCCTGCGTTTTGCCCATGGTGCCGATACTGCTGGCGATACTGGCCGGCAACGCGGACGAGCAAAAGAAAATATCACGCTGGCGCGGCCTGTCGCTGGCGGCGGTATTTGTGTTGGGCATGTCCATTGTCTACACCGTACTGGGCGTGGCGGCCGGGCTGATCGGCGCCAGTCTGGCCAACTGGCTGCAGACGCCTTGGGTGCTGACGCTGTTTGCCATCTTGCTGGCCTTGCTGGCCTTGGCCATGTTCGACGTATTGACCGTTCAGGCTCCCGCCGCCATGCAGTCCGCGCTCAACCATCGTCTGGCCCGCTTGCCGGGGGGACGCTATGGCGGCGTTTTCTTGATGGGGATGGTCTCGGCGTTGATTGTCGGACCCTGCGTGGCCGCGCCGCTGGCAGGTATTCTGCTGTTCATTTCGCAAACCGGCGACCTGGTGCTGGGGGGCACGGCCCTGTTCGCCATGGCCTGGGGTGAAGGCTTGCTGTTGCTGGCCGTGGGCGCAAGCTCCGGCCTGTTGCTGCCCAAGGCGGGCCCCTGGATGAACGGCGTCAAGCGCTTGTTCGGTATTTTGCTGCTGGCCACGGCCTGGTGGATGGTCAATTCCATTTTGCCGGGCTGGCTGAATATGCTGGGATGGGCCTTGCTGGCTTTGTGGGGCGGCGTCATGCTGGGCGCCTTCGACGCCATGCACGCCGGGGTCGGCACGGGGCGGCTTCTTGGCAAGGCCCTGGGCCTGCTGTTGGCCTTGTGGGCGGCCGTATTGATCGTGGGCATGGCAGCGGGCGGCCGCGAGCTGCTGCGGCCCTTGGCCCCCTTTGCGGGCATGGGCGCGGCATCAAGCGCCGCCGTCGCCGGCCCGGACGGCGATGCCATCAAGGAACAGTTCACACAGGTGCGTTCGGTGCAAGAGCTGGACAACCTGCTGGCCAATGCCAATCGTCCGGTGATGCTGGATTTTTATGCGGACTGGTGTGTGTCGTGCATAGAAATGGAAAAATTCACGTTCACGGACCCGGGCGTGGCGCGGCAGATGTCGCAATTGCTGCTGGTGCAGGCCGATGTCACGAAGAATACGGATGATGACCGGGCCTTGCTGAAGCGTTTCAACCTGTTCGGGCCGCCGGGCATCATTTTCTTTGACGCGCAGGGCCGGCAACTGGCCGATGCCCGGGTCATCGGGTTCAAGAACGCGCGGGATTTCGGGGCGGTGCTCGACAAGGTGCTGGCCGGGCGTGCAGAGCCGGCGCCTGGCTTGCTGTCGCTGACGAGTCAATGAACCCCCAGGGTTGATCCTGACAGGCGCCAGAGGCCGTCTGCTGGCCTCTGGCGTGGATGTTTACTCGAGTGTGAACCCGAGCTTGATGGTGACTTGCCAATGTGCGACTTTACCGTCGGAAACATGGCCACGCGTTTCTATTACTGTAAACCACTGAATATTGCGCACGGTTTCGCTGGCTTTCGCGAGCGCCGTGTTGATGGCGTCTTCGATGCTGACTGTGGAGGAGCCCGTCAGCTCAAGATGTTTATAGACATGATCACCCATGCGATTTCTCCTAAAGGGACATCAGGCCTTTCATCTTAAGCTTTTGGGCGGCTCAGGTATATGCCGTTTTCGATGCGTGGCGATTATTGCTGCGCTTTCAGAAGCTTTGCCGCCGCCACCGCGAAATACGTCAGAATCCCATCGCCGCCCGCTCGCTTGAAGGCCAGCAGCGATTCCATCATCACCTTGTCGTGATCCAGCCAGCCATTGGCCGCCGCCGCCTTGATCATCGCGTATTCGCCGCTCACCTGGTATGCATACGTCGGCATTCCGAAGGCGTCCTTCACATCGCGCAAAATATCCAGGTAAGGCAAGCCGGGCTTGACCATGACCATATCCGCGCCTTCGCGGATATCTGCCGCGACCTCCCGCAGGGCTTCGTTGCGATTGGCCGGGTCCATCTGGTACGTGGCCTTGTTCGACTTGCCCAGATTGGCAGCCGATCCCACCGCGTCGCGGAAGGGGCCGTAAAACGCACTGGCGTATTTTGCCGAGTACGCCATGATGCGCGTATAGATCAATTGCTGCGCTTCCAGCGCCTGGCGTATCGCACCGATGCGCCCGTCCATCATGTCGGACGGCGCGACGATGTCCACGCCTGACTGCGCCTGGACCAATGCCTGCCGGGTCAGGATATCGACGGTGGGCTCGTTCAGCACATAGCCGTTTTCATCGATCACGCCATCCTGGCCGTGGCTGGTATAGGGGTCCAGCGCTACGTCTGTCAGGATACCCAGTTCCGGAAAATGCTGCTTCAGGGAAGCGACGACGCGCGGGATCAGGCCGTCGGGATTGGCCGCTTCGATGCCGTCCGGCGTCTTCAGCCCCGCGTCGATCACCGGGAACAGCGCCAGGACGGGGATGCCCAGCGATACGCATTCCTGGGCCGCCTTGAGCAGCGTGTCGGGCGAATAGCGCACAACGCCGGGCATGGAGGGAACGGGTTCCTGCACGCCCTGGCCTTCCATGACGAAGACCGGATAGATCAGGTCGTTGGCGGTCAGCACATTTTCGCGGACCAGGCGGCGCGAAAAATCATCGCGGCGATTGCGGCGCAGGCGGGTGGCGGGAAAGTCGGTGGGAAGCATAAAAGAAGTCATGGCACTACCTTGGGGGAAATCCAGTTTTCAATTTGCGCAGCGGCCGTGTCCAGGCCAATGCGGTGTGTGGCGGAGAACGGCATGGCGTTCAGGGCGCCGATATCGGCAAGTTGCTTTTTGACGGCGGCAACGGCCTTGATGCGCTGGCCGTACGGAAACTTGTCGGCCTTGGTCAGCAAGGCCAGGACCGGGGTGCCGGTGGGGGCGATCCAGTCGGCCAGGCGGCGATCCAGTTCGGTCACGCCGCGCCGTATGTCGATGAGCATGACGATGCCTGCCAAAGACGGACGGTCGCGCAGATAGCCGCCCAGCACGTCGGCCCATTCTTCGCGGGCCTCGCGGGCGACCGACGCATAGCCGTAGCCGGGCAAATCGACCAGGAAGCCCAGGAAGGCGCCGGGTTCGACCGGATCGGGGATGCCGAACAGGTTGATCAGGCGGGTGCGCCCGGGCGTTTTACTGGAAAAGGCCAGGCGACGCTGATTGGTCAGCACATTGATGGCCGAGGATTTGCCCGAATTGGATCGGCCAACAAAACAGACTTCGGCCGTTGTGGGCGGCGGCAACTGGTCGAGGCGGGCCGCTGAAACGGTGAAGGAAGCGCGATGCAAAATGGACACTGGTTTACCTAGGTCGGTTTAATTCAACTGCTATTGTATAATCGCAGGTTTGAAACAGTTGCGTCATTTCTTCCTGGGCGTGCTTTAGGGGAAGTGGCATTGTCATCGTGGTGTCTACGGCACCCGGATCGAATAGCGATCGTCGAGGTCTTCATGAAGCGTATGCTTTCCAGAATCGTAGTTGCCAGCGGCTTGCTGCTGGGGTCTTCCGTAGTTTCCTTGGTCCACGCCGCCGATGTGGCCGTTGCCAAACCCGATGCCGCCAAGGGCGAGCAGCTTTATGCCAACGGCGATGCCGCGCGCGGCATCCTCGCCTGTGCGAGCTGTCATGGCGCGGCCGGGAACAGCACCATTCCGGCCAACCCCAACCTGGCAAGCCAGCCGCACGAATATCTGGTCAAGCAACTGGTCGACTTTACCGCCAAAGACGATAAATCCAAACCTGCCCGTGGCGGCGCCAATGGCGCGCCTTCGATCATGGCGCCCTTTGCCGCCGCGCTCAGCCCCGAAGACAGGCAAAATCTTGCCTACTACCTGGCCCAGCAGGCGCTGGACCCCGAAGCCGCAGGCACGGCCAGCAAAGAAGCCACCATGGAACGCGGCCAGCATATCTGGCGCGGCGGCTTGCCCGATCGCAAGGTACCTGCCTGTGCGGGTTGCCACTCGCCCAACGGCGCGGGCATTCCTGGCAGCTATCCCCGCCTGGCCGGCCAGCATCCCGCCTATCTAGAAGAACAGCTCAAGCACTTCCGCAGCGGCGACCGGGCCAATAATACGGTCATGCACGAGATCGCCGACCGCATGTCCGACGCCGACATCGCCGCCGTGGCGGACTATGCCGCAGGTTTGCGCTAAAACAAAAAATCATTCTGTCGCGGCATACGTACCGCGACAACCGCTTTAAAATAATGGGGGACGCTATCGCTGGCATCCCCTTTTTTATGAAGACCGCCCCGTGAAATCTTCTTCATCCACGCGTCGCCTTGGCGCAGACGTCTTCGAACTGCTCGGCTCCATGCGCTTTGCAGTCAGTTTGCTGATGTTTATCTGCGTGGCGAGCGTGATCGGCACGGTGCTGCAGCAAAATCAGGCCGACAACAACTACATTGACCAGTTCGGGCCTTTCTGGTTTACGGTTTTCGACAAATTCTCCATCTGGCATATTTATAACAGCTGGTGGTTTTTGCTGATCATGGCTTTCCTGGTGGTGTCGACCACCATTTGCCTGCTGCGCAATGCGCCCAAAATGGTGCGCGACATGCAGTCATTCCGCGAATATGTGCGCGCCAGCAGTTTGCGCTCGTTTCACCATCGGGTCGAAGCCACGGCACCGGTTTCCCCTGCGGAAAGCCTTGCCCGCCTGCAGCAGTGGCTGGGGGCGCAGGGTTATAAATCCAAGGTCAGGCAAGACGGCGACAGCATGATGCTGGCCGCCAAGAAGGGCGCCGCCAACCGCCTGGGGTATATCTTTGCCCATGCCGCCATTGTGGTGATCTGTGTCGGCGGCCTGCTTGACAGCGAATTGCCGGTGCGCCTGCAGGTGTGGCTGGGAGGCAAGCAACCCGTTACGGAGAACATGCTGATCTCACAGGTGCCCGAATCGGGCCGGCTGTCCGCGCGCAACCCCAGCTTCCGGGCCAATATGCTGGTGCCCGAAGGCGCGCAAAGCAGCAGCGGCATCATCAGCGTCGACGAGGGCGTGCTGGTGCAGCCCTTGCCCTTCACCCTGAAGCTGAACAAGTTCCTGGTCGATTATTACTCCACCGGCATGCCCAGCAGCTTCAAGAGCGAGGTCGAGGTGACGGACCCGGAAACGGGCAAATCCTTCAGCCAGACCATCGAAGTCAATGAGCCGTTGCGCTACAAGGGCGTTACCGTGTATCAGTCCAGCTTCGACGATGGCGGCAGCACGCTCGAATTGCTTGGCTACCCCCTGGCAGGCGCTTCGGCCAAGCCTTTCGAGCTGGCCGGCACCGTGGGGTCGAGTGCGGATCTGATGGCTGCCGGCGGGAGCAGGGCAGTACCGTTGAAGATCGAGTTTTCGGGTTTGCGCGTGATCAACGTTGAAGACCTGTCGGGCGAGGTCGCCCCCCAGCCCAAGGCGGTCATTGATCACGTGGCGGCGGTCACCGGCAGCGCGGCGGGGGCCAAGAATGAACATCTGCGGAATGTGGGCCCCAGCGTTCAGTACCGGATTATCGGCGAAGACGGGCAGTCTTATGAATACACCAACTACATGCTGCCCATGATGCTGGATGACAGCCTGGTCTTTCTGGCCGGGGTGCGTGAATCGGAAGCCGTGCCGTACCGCTACGTCCGGATTCCCGCCGATGCCGACAACTCGGTGGCCGAATTCATGAATTTGCGGGCGGCCCTGGCTGATCCTGCTGCAGTGCAGCAGGCAGCGCAGCGGTTTGCCCGGAAGAATGCCAATGAAACCATGCAGGCGCCCATGCTCGAGAAAGCTGTGCTCGGAGCGCTGGATACTTTCTACCGCAAAGGTTTCAACGGCATCATCGAGCAGGTTCCCGAGCAGGACCGCGAAAAAGTCCTGGGTTTTGCCGTCCCCATGATTCAGCTATCATTGGCCGAGCTGCGTGATGTGATGCGTGAACGTTCTGGCCAAACGGCGGTCAAACGCGAAGGTCAGGAAGGCATTCAGGCTGATCAATGGATACAGATGTCACTGTTGGCGCTGGCCAATCTGCCCGATTATCCGGCGCCGGTGTTCCTGACGCTCAAAGGATTCGATCAGGTCGAGGCCAGTGTATTTCAGGTGGCGCGCAGTCCCGGCAAGAATACGGTTTACCTGGGCTGCCTGTTCTTGATCATCGGCGTTTTTTCCATGTTTTATATCCGTGATCGCAGGGTGTGGGTATGGATCAAGCCCCATGCCGGCGGTAGCGAGCTGTTGGCCGCCATGACATCGCAGCGGCGTACGCTTGACTTCAATCACGAGTTCGACCGTTTCAAAGAGGCGTTCAAGCGTCTCTCCACGTAACGAGGTTCCCAATGTCCGAGTCCATCATCCAGTCGAGTACTCCCTTGTGGCAAGAGGCCATGACGGCCAGCGGCGACTCGCGCGGCCGCCGGGGCAAGCCCGATTGGACCGATATCGTCTTTTTCCTGCTGCTGGCGGCGGGTGCCGCGTGGGCGCTGACCCAGTTCAGCCAAAGCATGGATTACTACGAAAAGCTCATTCTCTGTGGTTCGGTGGCCGGCCTGAGCTGGATGGCCTGGCTGTGGCGTCCCTTGCGCACGCTCATGGTTGTGTCCGGCGCAAGCGCTTTGTTCGCCATCTGGCTCTATAGCGGCGGCGGGGGACTGGGGCAAGGCGATATCGCCCGTGCCGAGAACGTGTTCTTCCTGAAGTACCTGTTTTCGTCCCAGTCGGCCATTTTGTGGATGTGCTCGCTGTTTGTGCTGGCCATGGTGTGTTACTGGATCGGTATTTTCAGCCAGACGGCGGCGTGGCTGGGCACGGCGCTGACCTGGGGGGCGGTGTATGCGGGCGTCACGGGCATGCTGGTGCGCTGGCGCGAAGGCCATTTGCTGGGCCCGGATATCGGCCATATTCCCGTTAGCAACTTGTATGAAGTGTTCGTGCTGTTTGCGCTGATCACGGCTCTGTTTTACCTTTATTACGAACGCCGCTACGCGACGCGCGCGCTAGGCGGTTTCGTGTTGCTGGTCATCAGTTCGGCAGTGGTTTTCCTGCTGTGGTATTCGTTCACGCGCGACGCGTTCCAGATCCAGCCGCTGGTGCCCGCCTTGAAAAGCTGGTGGATGAAGCTGCACGTACCGGCCAATTTCATCGGCTATGGCACGTTCTCGCTGGCGGCAATGGTGGGGTTTGCCTACCTGGTCAAAGAGCATGGCCAGACGCGTTCGCTCAGCAAGCTGGCGCCCGTGTTTTTGCTGGGCGCCGTTCTGTGTGCCGAGCCGATGGTGTTTGGCTCCGGCGAGCTGTCGGCCACGTGGATGTTGTACTTTGGCATAGGCGCCATCATTGTGGGCACCATTCTGGCCTTTCGCGGCCCCATCGCCAGCAAGCTGCCTTCGCTCGAGATCCTCGACGACATCATGTATCGGGCCATTGCCGTCGGGTTCGCCTTCTTTACGGTGGCCACGGTGCTGGGCGCGCTTTGGGCGGCCGATGCCTGGGGCACCTACTGGCAATGGGACCCCAAGGAAACCTGGGCGCTGATCGTCTGGCTCAATTATGCCGCCTGGCTGCACATGCGCCTGATGAAAGGCCTGCGCGGCACCATGGCCGCCTACTGGGCGCTGGCGGGCCTGCTGATCACCAGTTTTGCCTTCCTGGGGGTGAATATGTTCCTGTCGGGCCTGCACTCATACGGCGAGCTATAGGCGCCCGGGCCGCCTGGGGCGGCGCCTGGACACGGGCGCCGCTTTTTTCATGCTGTCGGCTGGCATGATAGCTATTGCGCCGAAACACAAATAAAGTGTATTGAATTCCTATATATATGATAATATGGCTAAATTTGCTGCTGAATGTAAATTAAGTTTCAATACGTGGTAAGCGGCGCGCCTGGTGTGATGTGCAGCACCAACTTCTTTGCTCTAAAAAATAACTAATTATGTTTGTGGTTAAAGAAGGCCCGGGCATTAAAGTGCGGGCAACGATACTGGCCAGTGAAGCGCTCTTGGCACAGCTGAACATGCTGCAGGTGTTTTTGCCGTTGCCAGGCTGGCTTGTCAGCAAGAGCGACGGCCAACAATCCGACATGGTCGCCGCCACGGGCGTTTTCGACCCCCTTCCCTGCGAACAGCTGGAACGCCTGTTGCAAGAGAACTGGCAGGGTGCGCGCCGGGTCGAAGACTTTTACTATCGCCTGGCGACCGAGGCCGAACGGCAGTGGCTGCAAGAGCATATGGCCGTTGGCTCGCAGGGGCTGTACCTGGTCATGGCCGACTTGTGCGAGCCCGACGGCCGCAGTGTAGGCCGCGTACTGGGGCTGGCCCCGGAAGCCTCGCTGTCGGGGCTGATCGTCGGCGCCGATAAAATTGCCTTGTGCCTGCAGGCCATGATGTTTACGGTCGCCCTGCAGGCAGAGCTCGACGCCGCCGAGCAACTGGTGGTCGAAATGCAGCACGACGCCTTCACGGATCCCTTGACGGGCATCTTCAATCGGGCCGGCTGGATCAACCGGCTTGCGCATATCGACGATCAGGCCTCGGCATCGGACGAAGACGCGGCCATTGTCATGCTCGATCTCGATTTCCTGAAGGTGGTCAACGACAGCCGGGGCCACGCGGCGGGAGACGATCTGCTGCGCCTGACGGCACAGACGATTTCATCGGTGCTGCGCAACAGCGATTCGGTGGGACGGCTGGGCGGCGATGAGTTCGGCGTGGTCATACAGCATGCAACCCCCATGGCGGCGGAAAGGCTGCTGGAGCGCCTGAAAGAGGCGCTGGCCGTGGTGGACATACAGATTTCGATCGGCATGGCCTTAAGGTCTGAATCCGGCAGCCTGAAGAACGCCATGCACCTGGCTGACCAGCGCATGTATATCGAAAAGCGCAAGAAATCGCTTCCGGTCAGGACGCGCGCCACGGACAACGACAGCTCGCTGCTAGCCAACAGCAACGTTGCCTGAGTGCCTCATTGCCTGGCAGGCAATGGCTCAGGCCCCGTTCTGCTTCACTCTTGAAATAAATGCCAGGGTATCGGGCGAACTCACCAGATCGGTGATGCTGTTCGCGTTCAGGATATCGATGGGCGGCCTGCCCTTGGACACCACAAAGCCCTGCACGTAGTCTACGCCCATGTTTTTAAGGGCTTCCAGGGTAGCGCCGTCTTCGACCCATTCCGCGATGCTCTTCATGCCCAGGTTGCGGGCCAGCTCGATCACGGTGCGCACAATGGCCACATTGGTGTCATTGGCCAGCATGTCCTTGATCAGCGCGCCATCGATCTTGATGGCATCGGTGCGCAGTTCTTTCAGGTACGAGAAGGACGAATAGCCGGCGCCGAAGTCATCCAGCGAAATGCGGACCCCCATGCGCTGCAGGCGCTTTATGAAGACGCGGGTACGGTCCAGATCCTGCAGGGCGACCCCCTCGGTGATTTCAACGTACAGGCGATCCGTCAAGTGTTCGTGTTTGGCCAGGCAGGCGAACAGCGCTTCGATGAACTTGTCGTCGTTCAGCGAAACACCGCTTAGGTTGATACTGACGAACTGCGTCTTGGACAGCCGCTTTTCATGCTTGGCCAGCCATTCCAGCGTGGCTGAAAACACCCATTTGTCAATAATGGAGATGGTTCCGTTTTCTTCGGCCGACGCCACGAACTTGCCCGTGGGAATGATGGCGCCGGTAGAGTCCCTGACCCGCAGCAGCACCTCGAAGTTAAGCGATTCCAGCGGCTTGTGCAGCGACATGATGGGCTGCAGCTCCAGGTACAGGCCGCGGGGCGATTCGCTGCCTTCCAGCTCATCGAACAGGCGCAGTTCTTCGGCATGCTCTTGCAGTTCGTGCGAATCGTGTTCGTAGACGACCACGTCCTGGCGCTGCTTGCGCGCTTCCCGGCAGGCATGGCTGGCAGCGGAAATGGCGTCTTTGGCGTTCATGCTGCTGTTGACTTCCACCACGCCGATTGCGCTTTTTACGTGGAAGGCGCGCGTACCGATATGGAAGGCCGACGAATGCAGGTCTTCGATGATCTTGATGGCGGCTTCACGGGCTTCGTTGGCCTTGGTATTGGGGAAGATGACAATGAACTCATCGCCCCCGATGCGGCCGACCTTTTGCGATTCGGACAGGGAAGACTGGATGCGCTCGCAAACCTGCTTGAGCACTTCGTCGCCCGCAGTATGGCCAAACAGGCCGTTGATGCGCTTGAAATGGTCCAGGTCCAGATAGGCCAGCGCGCAGGGCTCGCCGTTGGCCAGGCTCTCCAGCGATTTGTCCAGTTCCTTTTCGATGCCCCGGCGGTTCAGGACATCGGTCAGCGGGTCGCGTTCGGCCATCAGGCGCAGCCGGTTCATGGTTTTGGTGCGTTCGGTGATGTCCTGCAAGGACCCTTCGATGCGGTTGCCCCCCAGCGCGATGCGCACGACAAAATGCCGCGGCCGGTCGGGCTGGATGGCCGAGTCGATGAGCTTGATCTCGACCTCTTTGCCGGCCGCCGTCAGGTCGGACAGATGCTGCCAGTCTTGCGTTTCGAAATAGTCGGTCCAGTACACGGTGCCGTCATTGACCAGCGAAAAGCCCAGCATTTGTTCCAGAACCGGATTGGCGCGCTGGAAGGTGTTGTCCATATCCAGCGAAAACATGCCTATGGGCGTGACGGTGTAATTCGAGACCAGTTCGGTTTGTGCGCGTATGCGCTCGCGCCGATCTTCGCGCATGCGTTCGGCCACGGCCAGCGCGATCATGATGTTGGACAGCAGCAAGGCAATGACGGCGTTGAAGATGTCGATGAACTGGGTGCGGCCGAACACCGCCATGACGATGCCGGACAGCATGACGCACAGCGCCATGCCCAGCGAGACGATATGCCACATCCATATTCTGGACCGCGTCTGGTACACGGTGCGGGTCAGCAGGAAGGCGGCCACGGCAATCCCATAGCCGCAACTGACCCACATGAGCGGCTGGAACCATTTATAGGGCAAGATGAATGCGCCCGCCAGCAGGGCTATGCCGGCCCACTGCGCTATGCGCAGCAAGATGGGACGGCTGGCGGTATCGCTGTTGCGGAACAACTGCGTGAACAGGGTATAGGTCAACAGATAGTACGCGGCGATGGTCAGTTGCCGGATAAAAGGCATCCAGTCCAGCGGAATGCTGCGCCCCAGCCATTGGGTATCCCAGCCCATGGCAAAGGCGCCCAGCCTCAGGTTGCCGACCAGCCAGGCAGCCAGCAACAGGTAGATCCATTCGCGGTTGGTGATGGCAATGACAACGATAAACAGTGCGATGGTCAGCAGGCCGCCTTCGAGCAGGCTGATGCCGCGTACAAAACGGTTGGTTGATTTCCTGAGATCGGTGATGGACCAGTGCTCGACCGAGAACGGGCCGGCATCGGCAAACGTAGCATGGCAGAGCATGGAAACAGGCGTTTCGCTGCGGCCCAGCATGACCGCGAATCCTTGCTTGGATGAGCGCAGAGAGCCGGTGGCCTGATCGCGATTGGCGGTGCCCAAAGGCTTGAGGGTGCGCGTGTTCCAGCACGCCAGCGACTCTGTGTGCCGCGAGGGGATGTCGACGGCATCTTCGCCCAGTTCGGGGCGGAACGGCACGTCGACCAGAAACCAGGTGGGCGCATCGGTGCGGGCGGACCGGACCGGATTCTGGGTCTTGAGCGCCGACAATGCCGTGTACGGGGTCTGGAAGGCGCTGCTGTCGGGCAGCAGCCGGATCTCGAGCGTGCGCCCATGCGTGATCGGGTACAGGTTGTTCAGCGCCAGCAGCGCCAGCGAGGACACAACCAGTATCCCGATAGGGACGAGATACAGGGAAAAGTAGTAAATCAGCCGACCTCTGAAGGTAGCAATCTTCGCGGCAGAAATGCGGCTAAACGTGTTTGAAACCGTCATGATTTACTGTAGTGGACCTTGTTGCCCTGTAATCGCCCGGTCAAGGTCGTTACCGAAGCGTTATGTTTTGAATTTATATCGCTGCCTGTTTCAACAGGAAAACGGCAGGCGCTTTTATCAATGCCAGGTTTTCGCAACACGGCCCTGTGTGGGGGCCGCCAATTATGAAGCGAATAACCTGTTTACGTCCTGTACGGCGAATTCTTTATAGTGCTTGGTATGCGTGCTGGGTTATGTGCGTCCCTATTGTTATGAACCGCCGGGCCGGATTAGTCAAGTACGGTTTCGGTCGAAAACAGACTTCCCAGTGTCTCCCTGGGGCGTACAACATGCGCTTTGGCGCCATCGACCATGACTTCGGCGGCGCGCGGACGGGTGTTGTATTGGCTGGCCATGGTAAAGGCATAGGCGCCGGCCGACATGATGGCCAGCAGATCGCCCTGCTGCAGTTCCATGGGCCGGTCGCGGGCCAGCCAGTCGCCGCTTTCACAGATCGGGCCCACGATGTCGTAACGAGGCGTGCTGCCTTCGGACTGGCGGGGCGCGACGGCCTCGACGCTGTGCCAGGCGTCGTAAAGGGTCGGGCGCAGCAGGTCGTTCATGGCGGCATCCACAATGGCGAAATTCTTCGCCTCGCTATGCTTCAGGAACTCGACGCGCGTCAGCAGCGCGCCGGCGTTGCCCACCAGCGACCGGCCCGGTTCGAGCACGATCTGCAAGTGGGCCAGGCCCTGCTGTTCCAGCACGCGGAACACATTGTCCAGCAGGTCGGTGGGCGACAAGGGGGTTTCGTCGGTATAGCGGATCCCGATGCCGCCGCCCAGGTCCAGGTGCTTCAGGTGGATGCCTTGGCTGGCCAGAGCCTGGATCAGCGCCACCAGTTTGTCGAGTGCGTCGAGATAGGGGCTGACCTCGGTGATCTGCGAACCGATATGACAGTCCACGCCCACGACCTGGAGGCTGGGCAGGGCCGCGGCGCGCTGGTACACCGCCATGGCGCTTTCAATGGCAATGCCGAATTTGTTTTCTTTAAGGCCGGTCGAAATGTAAGGATGGGTTTTCGCGTCGACGTCGGGATTGACCCGCAGGGATACGGGGGCAACTTTACCCATTTCCTGCGCCACCTGGGCCAGCCGCAGCAGCTCGGCTTCGGACTCGACGTTGAAACACTTCACACCCGCTTCCAGTGCGGCCCGCATTTCCCAAACCTGCTTGCCCACGCCCGAAAAGACGATCTTGCCGGGGTCCCCGCCAATGGCCAGGACACGGGCCAGTTCGCCGCCCGACACAATATCGAAGCCTGACCCCAACTGCTTGAATTCATTGAGCACGGCCAGGTTGGAATTGGCCTTCATGCCATAGCACACCAGTACATTGCGGCCTTCGGACGCAACACGGTAGGCATCCCAGGCATCGTGCAGGGCTTGACGCGAATAAACATACAGCGGCGTACCGTGTTCTTCAGCCAGCGCGGCCAGCGAGACGTCCTCGGCGTGTAGCGTGTTGTTCTTGAACTGGAAATGTGCTGCGACAGTCATCGTGGATGGCTTGAAAAGAATAAGTCTTCAATGTTACTGGATGTTATGCCCTTTGCCTAGTTCAGTTGCACTGGGCTGGGTGTGGCCGATGCCGGCGATTCGCCGGGCTGGCCGGCCGCTTCGGCTTCCGGGAGCGCCGCCGGTGTCGGAGGCGTGGTCAGCGATGCGTCGGGCGCGGGCGGCGGGGGCATGTATAGCGGGCCTTTGTAGCCGCAAGCGGCCAGCATGGAAACCAGGAAAAGGCCGGTTGCCAGGCGGCAAACGCCGATGGCGCGCGTCGTACTGCGGGGCGCTTGCATAAAGGACTCCAATTTAAAACGGGACGTTGGGCGGCTGTTCACGTCGCGGACTGCTGGTCAGCTGATTGAGCAGGTCTCCGATGCCGTCCGGCCCGCCGCCATCGACCGGGATGTCGTTGGGGGAAGGCAGGCCCACCCGTGCAACGGCCTGGCCGGGCGGGAACTCCGAGAAATAGAATTCGCCATCGATCCTGGCCAAACCGTCGGGGATGGGGCCTGGCGGCGTCTGGGGCTGATCTTCCAGGGCATCGCGCATGTAGTTCAGCCAGATGGGAAGCGAGGCGCCGCCGCCCGTTTCGCTTGAACCCAGCGAGCGAGGGCGGTCATAGCCCATCCAGACCACGCCGACGAGCTTGGGCGTGAAGCCGGCGAACCAGGCATCGTGAGAATCGTTGGTGGTGCCGGTCTTGCCGCCGATATCGTCGCGCTTCAGTTCGCGGTGAACGCGCGCGCCCGTACCGTAGGTGGCCACCCCGCGCATCATGTCGTTCATGACATAGACCGTGCGTGGATCGATGGCCCGCGCAGCGGCGTCGCCGGCAACAACCGGCTTGGCCTGCATGATGACTTTACCGCTGCTGTCCGTGACATGATCGATCAGATAGGGCGGGACACGGTAGCCGCCATTGGCAAATACCGAATAGGCTCCGGCCAGTTGCAGCGGCGTGACGCTGCCGGCGCCCAGCGCAAGCGGCAAAACGGCTGGCTGGCGGGCGCGGTCGAAGCCGAAACGGGTCAGGTAGTCTTGCACATACTTGGGCCCCACCGCCTGCATGATGCGGATCGACACCATGTTCTTGGACTTGTACAGGCCTTGGCGCATGGTCAGCATGGGCTCGTACTGGTTGCCGTAGTTCTTGGGCGTCCAGGCTTTCGAGCCGGTTTGCGCGGCGGTCAGGACAAAGGGTTCGTCGGATACCTGTGTGCCCGGGGTCAGCCCCCGCTCAAGCGCCGAGGCATAAATAAACGGTTTGAACGCCGAGCCGGGCTGCCGCCAGGCCTGGGTGACGCGGTTGAACTTGCCTTCTTCGAAGTTGAACCCCCCCACCAGCGCCTTGATCGCGCCGTCCTGCGGACGCAGGGACACAAAGGCGGCCTGGACGTCGGGCATGTTGATCACTTCCCAGTGTTCGCCGTTCATGTGCAGGTACACCACCGAACCGCGCTGTATGCGCACATCGGCCTTGGCGTCCTTGACCAGGCCGCGCGCCACGATCTTGAGCGCGCCCTTGTCGGTGACATCGATGATTTCGGTGGCGCTGCGGGCCACCGTGATCTTGGTGGGGCTTGCGTCGAGCACCACCCCGGTCAGCAGATCGCCCTCGTCGGGGTATTTTTCCTGCAGCTCGTCCAGCAGGGCATCCAGCTGGGCCGGATCTTTTTCGATGCCGGCAGGCAGGCTGAGGGTTTCCTCGGGGCCCGGGTAGCGGGCGCGGCGGGTGTAGTCGAGTATGCCTTCGCGCACGGCGTCGTAGGCGGCTTCCTGGTCTTGCGATGTGACCGTGGTGTAGACATTGAAGCCGCGTGAATAAATGTTGTCCTGGTACACGCCGTAAAGCAGCTGCCGTGCGAGCTCGGCCACATATTCGCCGTGAATCGCATAGCCGCCGGCGGGGGTGCCCGGGGCCGATTTAATCACGATTTCCTGAGCCCTGGCCTGTTCGTATTCGGCCTCGGTCAGGTAGCCCAGGTTCTTCATGCGCCCCAATACATAGAGCTGGCGCGATTTGGCGCGCTCGAAGTTGGCAATGGGATTGAAGCGGGACGGCGCCTTGGGGATGCCGGCCAGCATGGCGGCCTCGGCCGGCGTGATCTCGCCCAGTTGCTTGCCGAAATAGGTGCGCGATGCCGCCGCAAAGCCGTATGCGCGATGACCCAGGTAGATCTGGTTCATGTATAGATCCAGAATCTGGTCTTTGGTCAGCGTCGCTTCGATCTTGAAGGTTAGCAGCAGTTCGTAAAACTTGCGGGTGTAGGTTTTTTCGGACGACAGGTAGAAGTTGCGGGCGACCTGCATGGTAATGGTGCTGGCCCCTTGCGTTTTGGACATATGCGTCAGGTTGGCGACGACTGCGCGCGCAACGCCTGTCCAGTCGATGCCGCCGTGCTGGTAAAAGCGATCGTCTTCGGCTGATAAAATGGCCGATTTCATGACGTCGGGTATTTCGTTGAAGCGCAGTACGTTCCGGCGTTCTTCGCCAAATTCGCCTATCAGTACTTTATCGGCCGTATAGATGCGCAGAGGCACGCGAGGCCGGTAATCGATCATCGCGCTCAGGTCGGGCAGGTTGGGCCAGGCAAGCGCCAGGGCCAGTGAACCGAGCAAGGCCACGCACAGTCCAAGGCCGGCCATAAAAATGCCGGCCTTCAAGATAAAGCGGCCGAGCCACGAAGACTGCGTGTCGGATTTGTTTTTCGAGGAATTGGTAGAGGAACTCATTAGGGGCGATTTTAAGTCTAACCTTGGTCAGACTATGATTTGCGCATCAGGTTTATGTAACCGAGTAATGCAGTGTAGCGGCGTAAGGTCGGATTGCAAGTGGGATAATACACAAATGAATGATTCTTTACCTATCGAATCCGCCGAGCCGCGGCTTGAGGACGGCCTTCAGGCCGATCTGCTGCCATACAGCCAGCCGGTGTTCTTGGTCGGCATGATGGGTGCAGGAAAAACCACGATCGGCCGCCAGCTTGCACGCGCCCTGAACCGGGAATTTCTGGATCTGGATCACGAGCTGGAGGCGCGCTGCGGTGTCCGGGTATCGTTGATTTTCGACATCGAAGGCGAAGAAGGGTTCCGTAAACGAGAGTCCGCGGCCCTGGAGGAATGTTCGCAACGCCGCCATATTGTACTGGCGACCGGCGGCGGCGCGGTGCTGGCCCCCGAAAACCAGCGCTGCCTGAACGAGCGCGGCGTGGTGGTATACCTGCGTGCGACCGCCGAAGAGCTGTTTCGCCGCGTGTCGCGCGACCGCAACCGCCCCTTGCTGCAAACCGCCGATCCACAAGCCAGCCTGCGCACACTGTTGGCGCAACGCGAGCCTATATACGAAAGCGTGGCCGACCTGACATTCGAAACCGGCAACATGCCGGCCACGCAGGTTGTGCGCTCGCTTCTTTCCATGCTGCAACACTACGAGGTGCAATCATGAGCACAGTCCAGGTCGATACACCCGGGGGCGCCTACCCCATCCACATCGATTCGGACCGCCTGGGCCGTCTGGCGCAAAGCATTCCGGACGATGCCACCACGATTGCGCTGGTCAGCAATGCGACGGTGGCCGGGCATTATCGCGCGCGGGCCGAAGCGGCGCTGGCGGCAAGCGGAAAGCGTCTGGTGTACATCGAACTGCCGGACGGCGAAGCCCATAAAGACTGGCAGACCCTGAATCTGATTTTCGACGGCTTGTTACAAAACAGGCTGGATCGCAAGGCCGTATTGATCGCCCTGGGGGGCGGGGTGATCGGCGACATGGTCGGATTTGCCGCAGCCAGCTACATGCGGGGTATCCGCTTTGTGCAGGTGCCCACCACGCTGCTGGCCCAGGTGGATTCGTCGGTGGGGGGCAAAACCGCCATCAACCATCCCTTGGGCAAGAATATGATCGGCGCCTTCTATCAGCCGGTGGCCGTCGAGATCGATATCGATGTCCTGTCGACCTTGCCTGCGCGCGAAATATCCGCCGGCCTGGCCGAAGTCATCAAGTACGGCCTGATTATCGATGCCGAATTTTTTACCTGGTGCGAGCAGAATGTCGGCGCCTTGCGCGCGCTCGATCGCGCAGCCATTACCTATGCCATCCAGCGTTCCTGCGAGCTCAAGGCTTATGTGGTGTCGCAAGATGAACGCGAATCGGGCCTGCGCGCCATTTTGAACTTTGGCCATACCTTTGGGCACGCCATTGAGTCCGGCCTGGGATACGGTGCCTGGCTGCATGGCGAAGCCGTCGGTTGCGGCATGGTGCAAGCGGCCGAGCTGTCGGCCTTGACGCATGGCCTGCCGGCCGACAGCGTCGAGCGTGTGCGGGCGCTGGTGCGGGCCATAGGCTGCCCGGTGCAGGCTCCCGACTTGGGAACGGCCCGCTGGCTCGAACTGATGCAGGTGGACAAGAAAACGGAAGGCGGCCAACTGCGTTTTGTCCTGCTGCCTGAAATCGGGCAGGCATGTTTTGAACCCGTGCCGGCCGAGGCCCTGCAGCGGGTCCTGGAGCAAGCCGCTGTACCGGCACAGGCATAGAAGCCAGCCATGACCGAGATTGCGCCCTACGCTTGCGATCCGGGCCGCACCCGCGGCCGGCGGCATCCCGAGGAGCCGCCGGCCGGGCGCAACCAGTTCCAGCGTGACCGCGATCGCATCATCCACTGCAATGCCTTTCGGCTGCTTGAATACAAGACCCAGGTTTTCATCAACCACGAGGGCGACCTGTTCCGCACCCGCCTGACCCACAGCATCGAGGTCGCCCAGATTGCCCGTACGCTTGCGCGCAACCTAGGCCTGCACGAAGACCTGACCGAGGCGATTTCGCTGGCGCATGATCTGGGCCATACCCCGTTTGGCCATGCGGGGCAGGACGAGCTGAACGCCTGCATGCGCGAACTGGCCCCGCAAGCCGGGGGCTTTGAGCACAACCTGCAAAGCCTGCGGGTGGTCGATGAACTGGAAGAGCGCTATGCGTCCTTCAATGGCTTGAATCTATGTTTTGAAACCCGCGAAGGCATATTGAAGCACTGCTCGGTCAAGCATGCGCGGCTGCTGGGCGACGTGGGAGAGCGCTTCCTGGCGCGGACGCAGCCGTCGCTGGAAGCGCAGATAGCCAATCTGGCCGACGAAATCGCCTACAACAATCATGACATCGATGATGGCCTGCGATCCGGGCTCATCACGCTGGAACAACTGCAGATGCTCGAAATTTTCGCCACGCATCATGCGCAGGTCAGGCGCAAGCACCCGCGGATAGAAAAGCGGCGCCTGATCGCCGAAATCATCCGTGCCATGATCAATACCCTGGTGGTGGATCTGACTGAAAACACGCTGGCCAATATTCGGACCCACAAGCCCGGCAGCGTGGACGATATCCGCGCCAGCCCGGCCATCGCCGCATTTTCGCCGTCCATGCGCCGCCAGGCCAACGCCCTGAAAAGCTTCCTGCTTGAAAATCTGTACCGTCACTACCGCGTGATGCGCATGACGACCAAGGCCCGCGCCATCGTGCGCGAGCTATTCGAGGCGTTTTTGCGCGAGCCGCGCCTGCTGGCCGACGAATACCGGCGCGATGATGAGGTGGCGCAGGCACGGGCCATTGCCGATTACATCGCGGGCATGACAGACCGCTACGCGATCCGCGAGCACGGTCTGCTGTTCCGCATGGACTAGCTTTGCGGCCTGCTGCTTACGCTCGACCCAGATAGGGACGCAAGTAGCTGCCGGTGTGGCTGGTCGGCGTGGCGGCGATGTCCTCGGGCGTGCCCTGCGCGACGATCCGGCCCCCGCCATTGCCGCCTTCGGGGCCCATGTCTATGATCCAGTCGGCGGTCTTGATGACGTCCAGGTTGTGTTCGATGACGACGACGGTGTTGCCGCCTTCGACCAGCTTGCGCAGCACATCGAGCAGCAGGGCGATATCGTGAAAGTGCAGGCCCGTGGTGGGCTCGTCCAGTATGTACAAAGTGCGCCCCGTGCTGCGCTTGGACAGCTCCAGCGACAGCTTGACGCGCTGCGCCTCGCCCCCCGACAGCGTCGTGGCGCTTTGCCCGAGCCGCAAGTACGACAGCCCGACGTCCATCAGGGTATGCAGCTTGCGCGACACGGTCGGTACGGCTTCAAAATAGTCCAGCGCCTGTTCGACCGTCAGCTCCAGCACTTCGCTGACATTGCGGCCCCGGTAGCGGATCTCCAGTGTTTCCCGGTTGTAGCGTTTGCCGCCGCAAACATCGCAAGGGACGTACATGTCGGGCAGGAAGTGCATTTCCACCTTGACGACGCCGTCGCCCTGGCAGGCTTCGCAGCGGCCGCCTTTCACATTGAACGAAAAGCGGCCCGGGTCGTAGCCGCGCGTGCGTGATTCGGGCACCCCCGCGAACAGTTCGCGTATAGGCGTGAACATGCCGGTGTAGGTGGCCGGATTGCTGCGCGGCGTGCGGCCGATGGGACTTTGGTCGACATTGATGATCTTGTCGAAGTGCGCCAGGCCGTCAAGACTGTCGTAGGGCGCGGGTTCGGTCTGGGCGCGATGCAGTTTTTGCGCCACCGCCGTGGCGAGCGTGTCGTTGATCAGGGTGGATTTGCCCGAGCCCGATACGCCGGTGATGCACACCAGGCGTCCGGCCGGTATGGACAGATCCACCGATTTGAGGTTATTGCCTCGGCAGCCCTTCAGCTCCAGCCTGGGCAAATCGGGCGTCACGGGACGCCGGGCGGGGATGGCAATGCGTTGCGCCCCGCTCAGGTATTGGCCGGTCAATGACTTCGGGTTGCCGGCCAGATCCTGCGGCGTGCCCTGGGCCACGATGCGGCCGCCATGCTCGCCCGCGCCCGGCCCCATGTCCAGGACGAAATCGGCCGAGCGGATCATGTCTTCGTCGTGCTCGACCACGATCACACTGTTGCCCAGATCGCGCAGATGCTGCAGCGTCTGGATCAGTCGGTCGTTGTCGCGTTGATGCAGGCCGATCGACGGCTCATCCAGCACGTACATGACACCGGTCAGCCCCGAGCCTATCTGGCTGGCCAGCCTGATGCGCTGCGCTTCGCCCCCCGATATCGTGTCGGCGCTGCGGTCCAGCGACAGGTAGCTCAGCCCGACATTATTGAGGAACTGCAGGCGCGCTTCGATCTCGCGCACGATGCGGTCGGCGATTTCCTTTTTGGCCCCGGCGAGCACCAGGTCCTGGAACCAGGCCAGGCAGGCCGACAAGGACAGGGCCTCGACCTCGAAAATGGCGCGGCCGCGCCGCTCGGCCTCGCCCGGTTCATTGCCTATGAGCACATGGCGTGCTTCGGCGCGCAGGCGCGAACCCTGGCAGTCGGGACAGGTCTTGGTGTGCCGGTACTTGCCCAGCTCTTCGCGTACGGCGCTGGAGTCGGTTTCGCGCCAGCGCCGTTCCAGATTGGGAATAATGCCTTCGAATGCGTGCTTCTTGACCGTGGTCCGGCCTTTTTCGTTCAGGTACAGGAAGGAGATTTCCTCGTCGCCCGAACCGAACAGGACGCGCTCGCGGATCTCGGGCGCAAGCGCTTCGAAGGGCGTGTCGATGTCGAAATCGTAATGGGCGGCCAGACTGGTCAGCAGTGTGTGGGTGAACGCATTGCGGCGATCCCAGCCGCTGACCGCGCCGCTGGCCAGGCTCAGTTCGGGAAAGGCCACGACTCGCTTGGGATCGAAAAAATCCACGCAACCCAGGCCATCGCAGGTGGGACAGGCGCCCACCGGATTATTGAAGCTGAACAGGCGCGGCTCGAGTTCCGTCAGGCTGTGATGGCAGACCGGGCAGGCGTACCGGCTCGAGAAAGCGTGTTCTTCGCCGGTGTCCATATTCAACGCGATGACGCGGCCCTCGGCCAGGCCGAGCGCCGTTTCGAAGCTTTCCGCCAGCCGCTGCTGGCTTTCGGGCTTGACGCGCAACCGGTCCACGACCACATCGAAATCGTGTTTTTCGGTTTTCTTCAGGGGCGTCAGGGTGTCGATGGACACCATTTCGCCGTTGACGCGCAGGCGCACGAAGCCCTGGGCCTGCAGGCTGGCGCATTCGTCTTCGAAGCTGCCCTTGCGCGAGCGGGCCAGCGGCGCCAGGATGGCGAGCCGCGTATCCGGCGCCCAGCTCAATACCTTGTCGACCATCTGGCTGACGCTCTGTGCCTGCAGCGGCAGGCCGTGCTCGGGGCAATAAGGCGTACCGACCCGCGCGTACAATAGCCGCAGGTAGTCATGGATTTCGGTAATGGTCCCCACTGTCGAGCGCGGATTATGGCCGGCTGATTTCTGTTCGATGGATATCGCGGGCGACAGGCCTTCGATCAGGTCGACGTCGGGCTTGTCCATCAACTGCAGGAACTGGCGGGCGTAGGCCGACAGGCTTTCCACGTAGCGGCGCTGGCCCTCGGCATACAGGGTGTCGAAGGCAAGCGATGATTTCCCCGAGCCGGACAGGCCGGTCACCACCACCAGTTTATGGCGGGGCAGGTCGACGGAAATATTTTTAAGATTATGCGTTCGGGCGCCCCGAATGCGTATCGCTTCCATAAGCTTCATCGTGATTGAAGGTCCTGAGCCTTTCAAAGGCCAACTTGCTACTATAACGCGCAGCCCGTTTCTGTGTGCCGGCCGGTTTACGCAAACTTGCGATAATGCGGCGTCTGACCGGGCTTTTTAACTAACCGAGTTTTTATGAGCATCCCTGCCGCCCATCCGGGCCATTCACCCAAAGCCAGGCTGAAGCTGACGCCCACGGAACGGCGCGCCAGCATCACCCTGGCGCTGCTTTTTGCCTCGCGCATGCTGGGGCTGTTCCTGCTGACGCCGATTTTTGCCGTGGCGGCCCAGGCCTTGCCCGGCGGCCATGATGCCGCCCGCGTCGGCCTGGCGCTGGGGGCTTATGGCTTGACCCAGGCCGTCATGCAGATTCCCCTGGGCATGGCGTCCGACCGCTGGGGGCGCAGGCCCGTCATTGTCTTCGGCATGTTGTTGTTCATTGCCGGCGGAGTGATCTGCGCGCTGGCCGAAAGCGTGGACTGGATTACCGTGGGCCGGGTCATACAGGGCCTGGGGGCGGTATCGGCGGCGATCACCGCCTGGGTGGCCGACGCCACCCGCCCCGAAGTGCGCACGCGCGCCATGGCCATGGTGGGCGGCTCCATCGGCGTGTCGTTTGCCGTATCGCTGGTGCTGTCGCCTATGCTGGTGGGCGAGTTCGGCCTGTCGGGCCTGTTCTGGGCCATCAGCCTGCTGGGCTTCGTGTGCCTGCTGATTGCCTGCTTTGTGGTGCCTTCGGTGCCGCAGGCCAAGGCGCCCATCATCCAGGCCCGCCCGCGCGACGTGCTGGGGCATATTGACCTGCTGCGCTTGAATTTCGGCGTATTCTGCTTGCATTTCATCCTGATGGCGCTATTCATTGTGGTGCCCGGCCTGCTGGCGGGGCTGGGGCAATACGACTCGGCCAATTTATGGGAAGTGTATTTGCCGGTCATTTTGCTGTCTTTCGTGTTGATGGTGCCCGCCGTGTTTTACACGGAGACCCGGCGGGTGCACAAAGTGGCGCTCGAAGTCGCCGTAGCGGGGCTGGTCGTGGTGCTGGCCCTGATGCCGCTGGCCAGCAGCAGCTTTTTTGCCATCGTCGCCATGCTGGTGGGCTTTTTCATCGCTTTCAACATTCTCGAGGCCTTGCAGCCTTCGCTGGTGTCAAGGGTGGCGCCCCCCGAATACAAGGGGCTGGCCCTGGGTTTCTACAACACGGCGCAGTCGCTGGGCGTGTTCCTGGGCGGGGTGACGGGCGGCCTGCTGGCCTCGCAGGGCCGGCCCTCCGCCGTTTTCCTGCTGGCGTCCGCCCTGGCGTTTGTGTGGTTCCTGACCGCGCGGGGCTTCAAGGACCAGGCCTGAGTCTCTGGGAAGGGTTTTCATCTCGCGCCGGCTGATTAAAATGATATGCAGCGGCCCCTATGAGACTACGAACTATGAAATCCCATCGCCTCGACTATTTCTGCAAGGTCGCAGAGTTCGGCAGCTTTTCACGGGCCGCTATAGCATTGGGCATCAACCAGTCGGCCCTATCCCGCCACATTACCAACCTTGAGAAAGAGCTTGGTGTTCCGCTTTTTTATCGGAACGGCCGCGGCATTATCCCGACCGAACAGGGAACACGCCTGTTCTTGCGTGCGTCGAAGGCGCTCGAGGAACTGCGGTCGGCCCAGCAGGAAGTCATGCGTTCGGGTGATACCGCCTTGAACTCGGTCGTGATCGGCATGCCTCCAACCCTGGGGCGAGTGCTCGTCAGGCCAGTAACGGAACGGCTTCTTGCCAAGTTTCCAGACGCCAAACTACGATTTCTTGAGGGGCTGACGGGCAACGTGATCGAGTGGATCGATGAGGGACGCGTCGACATCGCCGTCTTCTACGGAAGCTGGGCTACCCATCGCCTGGGCGCTGAAGTGCTGATGGAAGAAAAACTCTGCCTTATTTCCAGCAAAGACGCTCCTAGGCTGGGCGATACGGTTCCGTCAGCCATCCTTGGCAAGGTGCCGCTGATTGCGCCCAGCCATGTTCACGGTCTGCGCCGGCGGCTCGAGGTGCTGGCGGCCGAGCAAAACCTGACACTTGATATCCGTATCGAAGCAGACTCCCTGGACTTGATCCTGGCGCTGGTGAAGGCCGGGTTCGGGCGGTGCCTTCTTCCTGAGCAAGCCGTACGCGGCGAATTGCTACGCGGAGAAATTCAACTCACGGAACTGGTGGCGCCCGAAGTCACCCGCTCGATGATTCTTGCCTCGCCCAATAATCATCCCAGGGTTCATGGCTTTCACGAGGTGGCGGCCGCCATCAAAGCTGAAGTTGAAATCATGTTGCAGAATAAAACGACAAAAAACTGAGCGCCGTGCGTCGGTCCGAGGGGATGCCTCCATCTCTTCGCCGGCGTAGACTGAATCCCGCCCGGACCTATGACATTTAGTCATATCAGCCTGACGCTTAAAAACGCATGCTTCTGAGGACTATCATTTTTGGACACTTACCAGAGGTCCAATATGCATATCGTTATTGCAGACGACTATCAGCGTTGCGTCAGAGAGCTTGAGTGCTTTTCCCTGCTGGCGGGGCATGACATCACCGTTTACGAAACGGCGGCAAAAGACAAGGCCGAACTCATCAAGCGTCTATCGGCGGCGGAGATCCTTGTCGTGGTGCGCGAGCGCATCACGCTAGACGAAGAAGTCATTGCCGCATTGCCGCGGCTGCAGCACATTGCGCTGGTCGGGCGCCATACCAAGACCATCGACTTTGAAGCCTGTACCCGTCACGGCATAGTCGTCACTAACGGGGTGTTCGCATCGCCCATTGCCCCGGCCGAACTGACGATGGCGCTCATCCTGGCGTCACGCCGCAATGTCGTGCTCGAGGCAAACCGCATGAGGGCCGGCGAGTGGCCCAGCACCTTCTCGTATCGGCTCGATGGGTCGACATTGGGAATCTACGGGCTGGGCGTCATCGGGGAGCGCGTTGCCCGCGCATGCGCCGCGCTCGGAATGAACATCCTGGTGTGGGGCGGCGAAGGCTCGCAGACCAGGGCAAAGGCAGCCGGTTACGAGATTGCCGAGAGCCGGGAAAGCTTCTTCAAACGGGCGGACGTTCTATCCATTCACCTGCGTTACGGCCCTAGCACCAAGGGTGCTGTGAAACTCGACGACCTTCGTTTGATGAAGCCCTCGTCGCTGTTCGTGAATACGGCGAGAGCCGAACTCATCGAGCCAGATGCGCTTGTGACCGCCCTTCGTGAAGGGCGGCCCGGGTCGGCCGCTGTCGATGTCTATGAAGTAGAGCCGGTGCTGAACGGCGACCATCCATTGCTGAAAATGGACAACGTGATTTGCATGCCGCATCTTGGCTGGGCCGATAAGGAGACTTTTGAACTGTATTACGGGGAGGCATTCGAGCAGGTCAGGAATTTTGCGACCGACGGACCTCTTCGCATTGTGAACAAAGACGTAACAAGGCGAGCGGTTTCTGCCAAAAAATAAAGGAGACAGACATGAAGCGTGACATTGAATGTACACATCCATCGCACCGCGTAGCCAGACTGAAGAAGCTGATTATCTACGCAATAGGCTCGATGGCGTTCGCCCTTGCACCCGCTATAGCGGCGGCTCAGAGCTACCCAAGCAAGATCGTGCGCATCGTCGTGGCGCAGGCGCCCGGCTCTTCGGCGGACGTCGTGGCGCGTATCCTTGCAAAGAAACTGAATGAACATTGGAATAACCCGGTAATCGTCGAGAACAAGCCCGGGGCGAACGGCAATATAGGTATGGGCGCGGTGGCCACGGCCGCTCCCGACGGCTACACACTTGGCCTTGCCGTGCCAAGCGTGATGACCGTCAACCCCTTTGTCTACAAAAATATGTCGTTCAAGCCGATGGAAGATCTGGTCCCTGTGACGCAAGTCACATCCATTGAATTCGGGCTATTCGTAAATCCCGAATTGCCGATCAAGACTGTGGAGGAATTGATCTCCTACAGCAAGAAAAAAACCGAAGGCTTGACCTATAGCTCTGCGGGCGTCGGGAATCTTGGGCATCTGGCGGGTGAGCTATTCGCCGGCCAGGCAGGCGTCACGATGCGCCATATTCCAAACAAAGGCGACACCCCCGGCCTGCTCGATGTGATGAGCGGATCAACCGACATGATGTTCGCGCCGCTGCCGTCGGCCCTGGGGTTTGTCCGCAGCGGCAAGCTCACGCTGCTTGCGGTCGCCTCGCGCAAGCGCACGACGTCTTTCCCCGATGTGCCCACGTTGATCGAATCAAATCTTCCAAATGCGATTACCGAGGGCTGGACCGGCATCGTCGCACCGGCTGGCACCCCGCCCTCGGTGATCGCCGAGATCGAGCAAGCGGTCAACAACATACTCAAGGACCAGGAAGTCACGGCGGCAATCAACAGCCAAGGCTTTGACGTTGCCGGTACGAGCTCCGAAAGTTTCGGCCAATTGATGCAGGCGGATACCCTCAAGTGGGGGCAAGTGATCGAAAAAGCCGGCATCAAATTCAACTAATAGAAAAAAAAGGCTAAATCATGAGAACGCTTTATCAACGGACAAATACGTTCGACAACACTCGCCGCAGTATCCTGAAGTATGCCAGCGGCACGGTGGTTGCCGCGGCGCTTCCCTCTTTCGCATTTGCACAGTCATACCCCGAGAAACCAAGCAAGATACTCCTGGGCTACTCAGCGGGCGGCACCGCTGACACGATGCTCCGCCTTGTGGCCCAGCAGTTGACGATCGAGTTTGGACAGCCATTCGTCGTTGAGAACAAGCCTGGCGCCAGTGGAAACATAGCGGCGACTCAAGTAGCCCGGTCGCCGGCGGATGGCTATTCATTGTTGCTGGGAAATACGGCCGAAATGGCCGTGAACAGTTCTTTCATGAAGCACACCGGATTCGATGTGGAAAAGGACTTTGCTCCGGTTGCGCTCGTCTACGATGTGCCGCTCGCGCTAGTGGTCAGCGCAGCGTCGCCGTTCAAGACACTCGATGATCTGATCGCGGCTGCAAAAAAACCAAATAGCAATATCACCTTCGCATCCGCCGGTCAGGGCAGCCCGGGGCATCTGGCCGGCGAAGAACTGGCGCGCAGCATGAACGCCTCCACCAGTATCACCCACGTTCCCTACAAGGGCGCGGCGCCCGCATTGGTCGACGTTATTGCCGGCCATGTCACCTATTACTTCTCGGGCGTGACTGCCATCACGCAATTTGTTAAGTCCGGACAGGTCCGGGTTCTTGCCCTCTCCTCGCAGAAGCGTTCCCGCTTCATGAAGGACGTGCCTACGATTGCCGAGCTGACCGGCGCGGATTTCAGCTTCACCTTATGGGGCGGAGTCTTTGCACCGGCCAAGACAGACAGGCTGATCATCGAGGCGCTGAACAAAAAAATAGGAACGGCCATGGCACAGCCCAACATCAAGGCGGCCATGGAACGTGAGGGCTCAGACGCAAATCCGATGTCGCCAGATGAATTTTCCGCCTTTGTAAAAAGCGAATCGGAAAGATATCGGCTGCTCGTTGAAAACCTTGGCATCAAGCCTGAATAAATGAATGAACGATCGTTAAAAGGAATATAGATGGACAAGCAGATGATATGGCCGGAAAACAAGAAAATCGCCGTGGTGTTCAATGTTTGCGTCGAAGCCTGGTCCGATGGAAAGGCCCCGGGAATCAGCCCGATGGGGAACCCTTTGCCGTCCGGCGTGCTGGACAACATGGCAATTTCGTGGGCTTCGTATGGCTATAAAGAGGGGATCTATCGACTGCTCGATGGGTTTGCAAAACACGGGCTGAAAGCCAGCATGATGGTCAACGGCATCGTCGCCGAACGCGCGCCCGAAGCGGTCAAGGCCATCGCCATGGGCGGCCACGAAGTGCTTTCACATTCATATTCCATGGATGTGATTCCAGCGCTGCTCGATGAAGCCGAAGAGAAAAAAAACATTCAACGTTGTCTGGAACTGCTTGAGAACGCTTCCGGACAGCAGGTGAAGGGCTGGTTGAGTCCCCGCGGCACGCCCAGTCCCAATACTGGCCGTCTTCTGAGCGACGCCGGCTTCAAGTGGTATGGCGATGTTTTCGACAGAGACCTCCCCTATCTGCAGGAATTCAACGGCAAGAAGATCGTCGCCATTCCCCTGGGCACCGATGTGAACGACATGCCTTTCATGAAATACGGCGCGCCACCGAAGCAGATGCTGGAATCCTTCATGCAGAACCTGGAGGTAGCCAATGCGAGTGGGGAAACCTGCATTATTGATGTCACCAGCCACGCGCATATCTTCGGCCGGCCGCGCGGCGCCTACTTCTACGCCCAGATCATGGCCGAGGCAGCCAGATCGGGCGCTTGGGTTGCCACGCGCAGCCAGATTGCGGATCACGTGCTTGCCTCCGCGTGACCCCTGATCGCAATCCTGTTGCACGTCGGGACGCAGTTCAGAAACACTGGAATATATGGAAAAGTTTGACATTCAATCGCAGCCATCCACACTTGAGGCCGGCAGTAAAAAGTACGAGTATTACAGCCTTGCGCAGGCCAATGCCCAGAGGGGGGAAGAGGTCGATCGCCTTCCGTATTCACTCAAGATTCTGCTGGAGAACCTGCTCCGGCAGCATGCGGAAGGCATTGCCACAAGCGATGACATCGCTAACGTAATCGACTGGCTCAAGGCGCGTACCTCCAGCAATGAAGTGGGTTTCAGGCCCGCGCGCGTAATGATGGTCGATTCTTCCGGCATTCCCTGCCTGGGCGATATGGCTGCGATGCGCGATGCCCTTCACAAGCTGGGCGGAGATCCACAGAAGATCAATCCATCGATTCCTGTGGATTTCATTGTCGACCACTCGGTCATTGTCGATTATTCAGGGACGCCCGAAGCGCTCTCCAGGAATGTTGCGCTGGAATTCCAGCGTAACCAGGAACGCTACGCCTTCTTGAAGTGGGGGGCCAAAGCATTCAACAACATGCGCCTGTTTCCCCCGGGAACGGGCATCTGCCATCAAATCAATCTGGAATTCCTTGCGCGTGTCGTATGGTCAAAGGAAGAGAACGGCCAGACGCAGGTCTACCCCGATTCGGTGCTAGGCATGGACAGCCATACACCGATGGTCAATAGCCTTGGCGTGCTGGGATGGGGCGTGGGAGGACTGGAAGGCGGGACGGCCGCGATGGGCGAGCCTGTATCGATGCTGATCCCGGAGGTGGTGGGGTGCGTGCTGACGGGGCGGCCGAAGCCGGGAATCACCGCCACTGACATCGTCCTGACCATTGTGGAAGCGTTGCGCAAACATGATTTGGTTGGGAAATTCATTGAGTACGTAGGCCAGGGAGTGCATCATCTGTCAGCCCTGGACCGCGCGACCATTGCCAATATGACACCCGAAATCGGGGCTACCGTCGGCTTCTTCCCTGTCGATTCGGAGACGATTCGTTTCCTGCGCCAGACGGGCCGAAGCGCCGAGCAGGTCGAGCTGGTCGAAGCCTACTGCAAGGCGCAGGGGCTTTGGAGGGAGTGTGAAGATCCCTTGCCCGAATACACCAGCATCATTGAAATCGATTTATCCAGTATCAGTGCCTCGATCGCCGGCCCACGCCACCCGCAGCAGCGCATCTCCATTCAGGATGCTCCAGCTGCTTTCAGTGGATGGCTGGCCTCGTTGAATGATCGCAAGCCGACGAATGGCGTCCAGGGTTCAGTGAAGGATGGCGATCTGATCATCGCGGCTATTACAAGCTGCACCAATACGGCGAACCCTTATGTGATGGTCGCCGCGGGCCTCCTGGCCCGCAACGCTGTAGAACGAGGCTTGCGAGTGCCGGCGCATGTCAAGACGTCACTCTCGCCAGGGTCACGGGTCGTCAGCGACTACCTCGAGAAAAGCGGGTTGATGCGCTCGCTTGAACAGCTCGGGTTCAACCTGGCCGGTTTCGGATGCATGACCTGTATAGGGAATTCCGGCGGCATAGACGAAACGATCGCCCGCGACATCAAGCAGCACGACATAGCCGCGGTCGCCGTGCTCTCGGGAAATCGTAATTTCGAAGGGCGTGTTCACCCCAGTGCGCGGGCCAACTTCTTGGCCTCGCCCCCCCTGGTGGTTGCGTACGCGCTGGCGGGGTCGATCCGCAAAAATCTGGTAACGGAGCCTCTTGGCGCGGACAAGGATGGGAAGCCTGTTTACTTGCGCGACATATGGCCCGGGCAAAGCGAGATCCAAGAGATCGTGGATGCCTCGCTTGTGCCTTCCGCGTTCAGTAGCCGCTACCTGGACGTCAGCAGAGGCACGCCCGAGTGGGCGTCGATAAACGCAGCCGATGGCGCCCTTTTCGCCTGGCCTCGCAGCACGTTCGTACGCCGTCCCCCATTCTTCGATCAGTTGGCCGCAAGCCCCGAGCCCACGGAAAACATCGTTGGCGCACGCGCGCTCGCGATATTCGGCGACATGCTCACCACCGATCATATCTCGCCAATCGGGGCGATTTCCCCTGGCACCTCCGCTGCGAACTACATGCAGTCTATTGGAATAGCACAGAAGGATTTTGTGAATTTCGGAGCGCGGCGACTGAATCATTCGATCATGGTCCGCGGGACTTTCGCAAACATCAGGATCAGGAATGAAATGACACCTAATGTCGAGGGCGGCTATACAAGGCATATGCCGGACGGCGAACAGATGTTCATCTTCGACGCGGCAGAGAAATATCGCACCGAAAACATACCCGTTGTCGTTGTCGGGGGAAAGGATTACGGAGCCGGATCATCGCGCGACTGGGCGGCGAAGGGAACGCGCCTGCTTGGGGTTCGCGCGGTGATCGCCGAGTCGTTTGAGCGCATCCATCGTTCAAACCTTGTTGGGATCGGCGTGGTACCGCTTCAGTTCATGCCAGGAGAAACACGCAAGACATTGGAGCTTGATGGCGCCGAGGTGTTCGATATCGATGGGCTGGACGGCGACATCCTTCCCAAGTCCAGGGCGGGATGCGTCATTACTTACGCAGACGGCCGCAAGAAAAGAATTTCGCTATTGATTCGGCTCGACACCTCTCGCGAGGTGGAGTACTTCAAGCATGGCGGAATCCTGAATATCGCGATACGCGAGAGGCTTTAGACATGTCACATTCCAGCGTTTTGTTCCTCCACGGCCTTGATGAGCCGCTAGTCGATCTCATCGTGTCGGCCGCCGCTCCTGATTTCACGGTCACCGCGCTCAAAGGAAGCGCGGCGGAAAGCGAGCAGATTGCCGCCGCGTGCGTGGCGGACTTCATGATGATCTACCGTGCGAAACCGTCCGCCAATGTGCTCAAGAGCGCAAAACGCGCACGCCTCATCCAGTTGTTGGCGGCGGGCTACGACGGAATGGACATGGAGATCATCAAGAAACTTGGCATCCCATGCGCCAACAATGGCGGCGCGAATTCATGGGCGGTTGCGGATCATACCTTGCTGCTGATGCTATCCCTTTATCGCCGCCTCATTGAAACCGACAAAGAGGTGCGCGAGGGGAAGTGGCAGTCGGGAACCACGGGCCTCAATACCTTCGAGATGGCTGGAAAGCTGGTGGGGATACTCGGGCTTGGCAATATCGGGCAGAAAGTGGCGAAGCGTGTCCAGGCGTTCGATGCCCGTGTGCAGTACCACAGCCGCCGGCGCTTGAGTCCGGACCACGAAAAAGCGCTGGGCGTGACTTATGCAAGCCTCGATGAGCTATGCGTTACGTCTGACATATTGAGTCTTCATGCGCCGCTTACCGACGAAACCGAGAAACTCATCAATGCCGAACGCCTGCGGTCGATGAAAGCATCGGCCATGCTCATCAACACAAGCCGGGGCGCTCTTGTGGATGAAGCGGCCCTGGCAGAGGCTTTGCGCTCCGGGCGTATTGCGGGGGCTGGCCTGGATGCATTTGTCGACGAACCCGTCAAGCCCGACAGCGAGCTGCTCGCGCTAAAGAATGTCGTGCTTTCGCCGCACACCGGCGGGACGACTGCCGACACCTGGCTGCGCCGCGCCCGCTTCGGATTCGGCAATATGCGCAAGGTATGCGACGGAGAGGCGCCGGAGGCGCTGGTCAATGGGATTCCCGCCAGAGTGATCGCGAATTGACGTCGCCTTTCGCATGGGCTCCCGCATCGTTTTCACTGAATATATGATCTTCCTGCATAGTTAATCATCATGATAGACACACACGTCCATATGTTTGTTCGAGGCCTCAAGTTGGCATCCGTCAGGCGATACGCTCCGGATTACGATGCAACCGTAGAGGCATATCAGCAGCTCATGAGCAAGACAGGTATTTCGCGCGCAGTCATCGTCCAGCCTAGTTTTCTGGGCACCGACAATAGCTATATGTGCGGGATCATCAAGCGGTTCCCCGACACATTCCGAGGCATCGCCACCGTCGACGCGAGCATCCCGGATGACGAGCTCGACGCCCTTGACGCAAGCGGCATCGTCGGAATCAGACTGAACCTGGATGGGCTGCCCCTACCTGATTTTTCTTCGGCCGAATGGGTGCGCCTGTTCGAAGCGCTGCGCAAGCGGCGCTGGCAGATCGAGGTCCACCGGCAGGGCAAGGATATCCCAACGCTTATTGCCCCTTTGCTGGACACCGGCCTGGACATCGTCGTTGATCATTTCGGCCGTCCTGATGACGAGGACGGCGTGAACGACCCCGGATTCCTGTACATGATGCAGCGCAGAGACTCGAAGAATCTTTGGGTCAAGCTTTCCGCGTCGTACCGCAATGGCGATAAAGGGCGCGGCGCAGCCACGGCGGTCAAGGCCGCCCGCATGCTGATCGATAACCTGGGGCCGGATCGGCTGGTGTGGGGCAGCGACTGGCCCCATACGCGACACGAAGAACAGCAGAGCATTCCAGCGACGATCAAAGAGTTTCAAACGTGGGTCCCCTCTGAATCTATGCGTGAACTGATTCTCGAATCCAACGCGGCCAGACTCTTTCACTTTGAATGAACATCATGCCAGATCAGATAAAAAGCCAAACTCAGCGTGTATGCGATTACATCGTGGAAGCGCAGGTGCGCGATATTCCCCCCGACGTGATGGGCGAAGCAAAGAAGTGCCTGGTCGACTGGGTGGCGGTCTGCATCGGAGCCTATGGTTCCCAAGAGGCCGAGATCGTGAAGTCGACCTTCGGGCAGTGGCAGAGCCGCGGCGGTTCACCCTTGCTCGAAGGGGGGAGCGCAAGCCCGGCCATCGCGGCATCTGTCAACGCAACGCTTTCACATTGCCTGGACTACGATGACACGCACATCTCCTCCGTGATTCATGTGAGCGGTCCCCTGTGGGCTGCAATTCTTTCAGTCGGGGCCGATCGATGCGTGGATGAAAACCTTTTGCTCAGGGCGTTCGTCACCGGCTTCGAAGTTGCAGCGAGGATCGGCGGCAATGGTATCGGTCTGCGCATGAACACCAACGGCTGGCATGCAACCCCAGCGTTGGGGCGCATTGCGGTTGCCGCCGCGCTCGCGGTGGTTGCCAGGCTTCCCAAAGAAAAAATCCCGCATGCATTGGGTATCGCCGCGGCTCAGGCGTCGGGTCTTACTTCCGCGTTCGGCACCATGTGCAAGCCATTCCAGATAGGCAAGACAGCAATGGATGGCGTCTTGTCGATGGAACTTGCGGAAGCCGGCTTGACCGGGCCTGCCGACGTCCTGGATACGACGCGCAGCTTCGTTCAAACCATGTTCCAGGACGGCGAGCTTACCCTGCAATTGGCGCCCTTTGAAGATGTCTGGGAAATCCGGAATAATAGCTTCAAGCCGTACGCGGCATGCCAGTTGACTCATGCAGCCATTGATGCGGCACGCATGATGGCGCCAGCGCTTGGGAATCGCGACGTTCAGAGCGTGCAAGCCATTGTCAACCCTCTGGCGTTGAAGATTGCCGGCATCCGCAATCCAGTCAGCACGACGCAGGCAAAATTCAGCCTGGCCTATTGCGTTGCGCTTGGTTTGCAGGGGTACGCCGCTACACTCGAAGACTTTGCGCTTGATCGCGTCACTGATGCGCGGCTGGCCGCACTCGCGGCCCAGGTCAAGGTTGTCGCTGATCAGTCCATGAGCCGCACCTCGGCGCGGCTGGAGGTCAGGCTCGCTTCCGGACATGTGCTTCATCAGGATGTGGAGCACGCATCAGGCAGTATTGGCAACCCCCTATCGTGGGAAGACGTCGACAACAAGTTCATCGCCGTGGTCAAACCGAAGCTGGGAGAAAAGGCAGACGTGTTGCGGCAAGTCTTGCACTCATTCGAGCTGCGCGGCTCGCTGAGGCGTTTGTTCGACCTTTCCCGTACTCCTGAAGATCACGCTTGATCATCCTGCGTCCTGATGGACCTTTGGAGCGTGTGAGCAAGTGTGCTGGAAAAGACGCACTGAGGTTGAGACGGCCCTGATAAAGGTTATGATTTCTCGTAACGTAGCGATGTCTACGTAAAGAGGGTAAAGTTTTTATTTTATCGGCAGAGCCTTGGCGCTTAAACGGCCAGGTACAAATTCAGAGTACGAGTAAGTTACACTGCTTTGGTAAGCATCACCTCAGGGTACTCAACCTTTGCCGGGAATACAAAAAGCTTTGATGCCAAAATAAAATTCATCTTTGGCGTCCGACAGGATTTTTGGTTTGGTTGACCCTTGAAAATTCATAACTATTTGATTTTATTCAGTTATAAGCGACGATTTTTTGTCCGGTGACGGAAAATTTCTGTCTATTCACAGTTAAGGGTATTGTCATGGCCTCAGTCAACAAAGTTATTCTCGTCGGCAACCTGGGACGAGATCCCGAAGTACGCTACAGCCCCGACGGCGCAGCCATTTGCAACGTATCCATCGCTACGACCAGCACCTGGAAGGACAAGGCCACCGGCGAAAAGCGCGAAGAAACCGAATGGCACCGGGTCGTGTTCTACAACCGGCTGGCCGAAATCGCCGGCGAATACCTTAAAAAGGGCCGCGCCGTGTATGTCGAAGGCCGCCTGAAGACCCGCAAATGGCAAGACAAGGACACCGGCGCCGACCGCTACAGCACCGATATCGTGGCCGACCAAATGCAAATGCTGGGCGGCCGCGACAGCGATGCCGGCATGGGCGGCGGCACCGAATACAACCAAGCGCCTGCCCAGCAGCGCAGCCAGCGTCCCGCCCAACCGCGCCCTGCCGCGCCCCAGGCTTCGCCGGCAGCGAACTTGGCCGATATGGACGACGATATCCCGTTCTAAATAACGCCGCCTACTCTTCCGCTATGCGGGCCTACCGCGACGTCAAGGCGCGTCGCGCGGGTCACTTTGCCATGTCCATAAAAAAACCAACTAAAACGAAGAAACGTCCGTGGGCCGGCGCCGCGCCACGACTCAATGTTCGTGACCTTAAGCTGGACGCCATCTATCGTGAAGCGGCTGCTTGCTTTCGCCACAATGGTTACCACGGCACCTCGCTGGAAGTCGTGGCGCAACGCCTCGGTGTTGGCAAGGCGACGCTCTACCATTACTTTTCGAACAAACAAGAGCTCTTGTTCCAGTGCCATATGGTCGCTGCCGATCAAGCCATCGCAGCTGTCAGTGACGACACGGATATATCTGGTCTGGAAAGACTGCGCTTAAGTATGAAGCGCTACACCGAGTCGATCATCGGGCCTGAGAGTTACAGCGTCGTCATCCTGGAAGAACGATCGCTCGCCCCCGATCAACTAAAACTCGTTATCGAAAAGCGCGATGAATTTGAGAGGCGCCTTCAGGCAGTTGTTTTGGTCGGCCAAGCGGATGGGACCATATTGCCCTGTGATCCCAAATTCGCCGTGTTTGCAGCGCTGGGCGCAGCCAATTGGGTCACCAAATGGTATCGCTCCAACGGCAGTTGGACGATAGGACAGGTCGCTGACGCTATGTCGCATTTTATTGTACGTGGCCTAGCTGCAGGCGCTGATTTTTCAATGAGTGAAAACCCTATATTCCCCAATAAATCAATGCCTAACAACTAATCTCGACTTTAAAGTCGAATTATCGACTCATTGGTTTACTTATCGACTTTCGGGTCATATACTTGCTGATCACGTAACTCTAGTGGACAGCAAATGTCGACGAAGTCTTCTATTCAAGCAGCGTCCGAGGCTGTGTTCGTGCGATGGGCGCCAGAGGGGTTCAAGTATCCAGTCCGCCCTATTGTGCATAGTGCACAGTGGCAGGCGGAGCGATTAAGCGCTTCTGACGTGTCGCATCATGTGCATGGCGATGTCGCGGAAGCGGGATTGTTCGGATTGGATTGCTTCGATTCCATGGTTCAGGCCGGCCTGAACATTGACGGCTATATCTTTTTTGACCAGACGTTCACGGTGTCCCGCCTGCCCGCATTGGGTGAGCAGCTCACTATAGAGGGTGAAGTGTGCGGCGTTCTGCCTGTAAAAAGAGGCTTGTTCGTGGATGAGACGTTTACGGTGCGCGATGCACATGCACGTGTTTGCCTGACCACCCGACTGCGCGGCATCGTCGATGTTTCGACGGCTTCGCTGCCAGAGGTGCACCGGATGCCCGTACGTGACAGCGCTCCTGAAGACGGCTGGCGGCAGGTCGCATCCAAGACGCTCACTCCTGACCACGTTAGAAGGTTTTCGGAAGACGTCGGAAATGATCTGCATTTCGACCCGGCTGCAGCCGCACGGTATGGCTTCGATGCACCGTTGGCGCAGGGCGTCATGTCTGCTGTCTATCTGCTTTCGCCGCTTGCCATGGGACGCATGCCTGCGCGCTTTGATGTAACCATCGACTTTCTTCGACCTATTTACTGGCATTCGCCCGTCACGCTATGGGCCCGCGACACGGCGCAAAGTGATTCGATTTCCATGGTGCAGACTCGGGACGAAGCCGATAAGGTTACTGCGCACCTCAGTGTGCGGTCGTTGTCATATATCAATAAGAAATTGTCGCCATGACTATGATCCTAGTTCAGCTCATTGTGTCCGGCATATTGCTTGGCATCATTTACGCATTGGTAAGTGTTGGTCTGACACTTATCTTTGGGGTTTCGCGCGTCAAGAACTTTGCGCACGGCGACTTTGTCATGTTGGGCATGTATGGAGCCTACGTACTGAACACCACATGGGACATTGATCCGTACATTGGCATATTGATCGTTGCACCCGTGATGTTCGCCTTTGGTTGGTTCATTGCCCGGCTACTCATCAAGCCCATTATCGGGGCGCCACAGGTCGCGCAGATTTTTGCCACCTTGGGCCTGGGTTTGGTATTGCAGAACATTGCCTTGTTCGTATTCGGCGCCGACTTTCGTTCGGCGACTTCAGTCGCCTCGGGTCACATCGTGCGTATCGGAGGCGTGAGTCTGCCGCTGGCCAGCCTCATTGCGTCGGTGGTGGCTTTGGTGGTCATACTCGGTCTCTATCTCTTTCTGCGTCGCTCGTATCTTGGCAAGGCGATGCGTGCAGTCGCGCAGGATCGTCGGGCGGCAGCGTTGATGAGCATCAACGTTAGCCGCATCGACTTTCTTACATTTGGCCTTGGCGCGGCATGTGCCGGGATTGCGGGTGCCTTGCTGGTGCCGCTGATGCCGGTTTATCCGACGGTTGGCTTCAATCTGGTTTTGATCGCTTTTGTCGTCGTGATCCTTGGCGGGCTGGGAAGCCTGTGGGGTGCGCTTGTAGGCGGGATAGCCATTGGGCTCATTGAGAATCTAAGTGCCTTTTTCATTGGTTCAGAAATGAGGCAAGTGGCTTACTTTGTGGTGTTCCTCATTGTGCTCCTCGTGAGGCCTGCCGGGTTGTTCGGCATCAAAGGTTCGGAAAAGATAGGAGCGTGACGTGAAGACATCGAATGACGGTTTAATGAGTAAAGCCTTGGGTCTTCCAGGAACGCTGGTCTTTCTTGCGCTGGTTGCCCTGTTTCCGATATTTGTCTCGGACAGCTATGCACTGCATTTCGTATGGAAGATACTGTTCTGGACGGTTGCCGCATGCGCGTGGAATATAGCCGGTGGCTACGCAGGACAATTCTCTCTGGGGCATGCGGCCTTCTTTGGCATAGGCGCCTACACCTCGACCATACTTTTCATCAGTTTCGGCGTGAGCCCCTGGCTGGGCATGTTCGTCGGCGCGGTGCTTGCCGCCCTGGTGTCCGTTGTGTTGGCAAAGCTGACGTTGCGCCTGAAGGGGCCATTCTTCGCTCTCGCGACAATCGCATTTGCTGAAGTCTTACGTATTGTCGTTGTGAATATGCGGGACATCACTGGTGGATCGCAGGGACTATCAGTGCCCTTCCAGCCGGGAATCGGCAATATGATGTTCGGAGGTAGAGAGGCCTATTTGTATGTAATGCTCGCTCTCCTTGTGATCGTGGTGCTGATCACCCATGCCCTTGAGCGCTCGTGGCTAGGCTATTCGCTTGCAGCGATAAGAAATGATGAAGAGGCCGCAGAAACACTGGGCGTCGATACCGAGGCGATGAAGATACTGGCAACAGGTATCAGCGCTTTCCTGATCGCTATCGTTGGCACTTTGTACGCCCAATACATTCTTCTGATAGAGCCGTCGACGGTCATGGGGCTCGATTTTTCGATACAGGTCGCGGTCATTGCCATTATTGGTGGCATGGCTACGCCGGCGGGCCCAATTCTGGGAGCGCTATTGATCGTGCCGCTAAGCGAGTACTTGCGGGCCGAGTTTGGAGGAACGTTTCAAGGGCTCTACCTATTGGTGTACGGTGCGCTCCTGATGATTATGGTGATCTTCATGCCCACCGGCATGGCCAGCGTCTTCCGCGACCCCAAAGCGGCCTGGCATCGAATCCGAGCGATCTTCCTCGGACAGCGAAGGAGAGGGGGAGGTAAGCGGCATGCTTGAAGTTCAGAACGTCTCGAGGCACTTCGGTGGAGTGAAGGCAGTCGACGGGGTGTCATTTAGCGTGAAGCAAGGCAGTATCGTTGGGTTGATCGGTCCCAATGGCGCCGGCAAAACGACGCTTTTCAACTGCATCGCCGGCGCAATTCCACCGTCACTCGGTGAGATCCGACTCGATGGGAAAGAGATTGCGGGCTTGAGAAGCCATGCGGTATGCAGACTTGGGCTGGCGCGCACCTATCAGATCGTGCGGCCGTTTAACGATCTAAGCGTTTTGGACAATGTCATTGTGGGTGCACTGAATCGCAGCCGTAATATTGGACGGGCCCGAAAGTACGCCGAAGAGGCCTTGGACATGACGGGACTTGCCCATGCGCGGGACCTACCCGCAAGCCAGCTCCCTTTGCCTGGCAGGAAGCGCCTGGAGATTTCGCGTGCCCTGGCCTCTGGCCCAAGAATACTGTTGCTTGATGAAGTCATGGCCGGACTTAACCCGACGGAAGTAGAGACCGCAATTGGCCTGATTCGGGACATCAGCAAAAGCGGCGTCACTATTTTGATCATCGAGCACTTGATGCGGGTAATCACCTCGGTAAGTGAACACATTGTTGTGCTCCATCACGGCCAGAAGCTCGCTGAAGGCCCACCGGCGGAAGTCATGAAGAACAAGGACGTTATCGCAGCTTATCTTGGAGAGGACTTCGTTGCTTAAAATACGCTCACTTGATGCCTACTATGGCGAATTCCAGGTGCTGTACGACGTCGAACTAGACGTTTCTCCCGGCGAAGTGGTTGTTGTGGTCGGAGCGAATGGTGCTGGCAAGACCTCTCTGATCAATGCGCTCTCGGGAACTATCGACCGGGAAGGAGAGGTATGGTTCGATCAGCGCAATATTTCTACCGTACCGGCACATGAAATCGCGGCAACGGGGCTTGTACAAGTTCCCGAGGGAAGACGCTTGTTCCCCTTTTTGAGCGTGATGGAAAACCTGGAGCTAGGTGCCTACCCGGCACACGCGCGAGCCTCTGCTGACGACACGAAGCGACGCGTGTTCGACCTGATGCCGCGCCTTCGCGAAAGGGTGGACCAGCTTGCGGGCTCCCTCAGCGGAGGTGAGCAGCAGCTATGTGCTATCGGTCGTGCGCTGATGTCACAGCCCCGCGTACTGATGTTGGATGAGCCGACGCTCGGTCTTGCACCCATCATGGTATCGATGGTCTTTGAACTCATTGATGAGATCCGCGCAAGCGGCACCACGATCCTGCTTGTCGAGCAGAACGTAAACCGATCGCTTGAGCTGGCTGACCGAGGTTATGTGCTGGAGGGGGGGCGCGTCGTACTCGAAGGAACAGGAGCAGAGTTGTTAGCAAACGATAGGCTGAAGGCAGCCTATCTGGGCGGTTGATTTCTATACTTATCTATACATCCAAGATTGGAGGAAGACATATGCGATTTAAAAGAATCATCGCGGGGCTCACCCTGCTGACTGCAGCGGTTTCACCTGTCGCGCTAGCTGCGGAAGAGATAAAAATTGGAACATTGTTTCCTCTAAGCGGCCCAATGGCCCTGCTGGGCAACGAAGCCTTCAAGGCGGCTGAAGTTGCGCGCGACATGGTCAACGAAAAAGGTGGAGTGCTAGGCAAGCAAGTTGTCTTCGCGTCGGCCGATGCCCCCAGCCCGACAGCGGCTAACGCTGAGGCGACCCGTTTAATCATTCGGGAAAAGGTGCCCCTTATTGCGGGTAGCTATTCAAGCGCCATCGCTCTGGCTGGAAGCGAGGTGTCTGAGCGTGAAGGCGTCTTGTACTGGGAAACCGTAGCAGTGGCCGACAAGATCACCGAAAGGAACTACAAGAACGTCGTGCGTCTGACGTTCAATGCCTCCATGATGGGGCAAACGGCAGCCAAGTTTGCGCATGAACTGGCCGGCCGTCTGGGTAAGGATCCCAAGGATTTTCGTCTGGCCATCATCTCAGAGGACTCAGAGTTTGGTCAATCCGTCGGCGACGCGGCGGCTGCCGAAGGCAAGAACCTTGGAATGAAAGTAGTCGCAAACGAGTTCTACAGCAAGACGGTCACAGATTTGTCATCGCTGGTATTGACGCTCAAATCCAAGCGGCCTGATGCCATCATCGCTACCTCTTACCTTAACGACGGCATTCTTTTCTGGCGACAAGCCAGGGAGCTGGATCTCAACGTTGATGCCATGATCGGCATTGGAACGGGATATGCGTTACCCGACTTCGTACAGGCTGCGGGCGATTCCGCAAATGGTATCTTTGACGTCGATGCACCCAGCTCGCTGAACATCGCTGCGCTGCCCGAAAAAACACAGAAGCTCTACACAGAGTTCACCAAGCGCTTCCAGGAGAAAACCGGTCGGCAGCCAGGGCCTCTTGCGTATATATCGTTTGGTGGTTTCTGGACACTCTTTACCGACGTGATACCACAAGCCGGTTCGATGGATCCCGCTGCATTGCGCAAAGTCGCTGGATCATTGGATATGCCTGCGGGATCCCTCTTAACTGGCGCAGGCGTTAAGTTGGATGAGAGGGGTCAGAATACGCGTGCACTGATATCAGTCATGCAGTGGCAAGATCAGAAGCTTGAGGTTGTATGGCCCGACAATGTGGCCTCAAAACAGGCCATCATGATTCCGTTGCCCGCATGGAGCGAACGTTAACCATTGGTAGAAAGCGATGGCATTGGACCTGTCCCCTACTGTCACACAGTTACTTCAGCTGGCGGCAAATGCGCATCCGGAGGCCAGGCTCATTTGGGCAGGCGCGGGCACGCGTAGCTACAAGCAACTGCTGGACGCCAGCCAGCGATGCGCGGGAGCGATGGCGCAGTTAGGCATCCAAAAAGGCGACAGGGTCGCCTTCTGGATGCCTAACGGCTGGGCGTATCTCGACTTCCTGTTCGGCGCGTTGCAATTGGGCGCCATCGCTGTAGCGGTTAACACGCGGTTTCGTGCGGCCGAAGTTGGCGCCATACTGAATCACACTCGGCCCAAAGCGCTGGTCATGGAGCCCGGCTTTCACGATATTCCCTTTGGGAACATATTGGCGAGCATTGAGCCTCATTGCGTCGCGAGCATCACGACTCTTTTTTCCTGTGGTGCCGGGGGCTTGGCTAGCAACGTCCTGCCTGATGTGCAGGTGGTTCCGTACGAGCAAGCGCTTTCCGGGCCTGTCGCACTGACGCAGCCCTCACCACAGGATTCCTGTGTGATCTTCACCACGTCGGGCACAACCAGCGGGCCGAAGTTCGTGGTGCATAATCACAGGTCTGTGGCGGGGCACGCGATAGAAGCTGCAAGCGCGTTTGGCTACGACGATTCCGATGCCCAGCTTTTGCATGCGCTTCCGTTTTGTGGCATTTTTGGCTTCAGCCAGCTTACCGCCACGATTGCTGCAGGGGCGAGCAGCATTTTCATGACGATGTTTGAGGCTGTAGAGTGCGCGCGGCTGATGCAAGAATCCACGGTCACTCATATTAGCGGGACCGACGACTTGCTAAAGCGGGTTTTGGACGTGACTACGCAAGATAGGCCATTTCCGCGATTAAGGGAGTGCGTATACGCGGGCTTTAATCCTGCCTTGGCCACCTTCCCCGAGGTTGCTGATGTTCGTGGGATGCGATTGATTGGATGCTTCGGCATGAGCGAAATCCATTCGTTTTTTTCGCGCCAGCCGGCGGATGCACCCGTCCAAGAAAGAAAGCGTCCGGGGGGCCTGCCGGTGGGCGCGACCACCAAGGTACGGGTTCGTGACACCGATACCGGTCACCTTTTGACTTATGGAGAGATCGGCGAACTGGAAATCTTTTCTAGGCACATGTTCTCCGAGTACTTTGATCAACCGGAGGCGACCCGGCTCGCCTTTACGGAAGACGGCTACTTCAAGACTGGCGATCTTGGTTGTGTTTACAACGATGGTCGCTACGAGTTCAGAGGCCGGCGAGGGGACTACATGCGGCTGTCCGGCTTTCAGGTGAATCCGCTGGATATTGAGCTTGTGATTCAGGAAATCGCTGCCGTGAATACAGCGATCGTTGTTGAAGCGCCAGCAGCAACGGGTACCCGGGCCGTGGCGTTCGTGAGGCTGAATGTTGGCCAGCTTTGGGACGAAGACGCGATACGTCAGCATTGCATAGACCGCTTGGCCAATTTCAAGGTTCCGGCTCGTTTTATTCAAGTAGAGACCTTTCCCTCGGTGATGGGGCCGAACGGAGAAAAAATTCAGCGTGGAAATCTGAAAACAGAAGCAGCTATGGCGCTTGCCTGTACACGGCATCCGCAGTAGAAGGGGAGGCACCACCAAGGCGTCTAAGAGTGGCGCTTTTTATTCGGCTGCGACCCACCGGCCTTGGCAAAATGCGTTTCCAGAAACGTCACGAAGGCCTTCACCCGGGGCGCTGGCGTCCGCCCTTGCGGATACAGCACATACATGATGTCGGCTTGCGCTTGTTCGTAATCGGAGAGCACTTGCACCAGACGCCCGGCGGTGATGTCCCTGGCGATATGAAATTCTGCCAGGCGCACGATGCCCAAGCCCTGTAGCGCCAGCGTGCGCAGCAGTTCTCCCTGGTCAGCCCCGATATAGCCGGGAATATTGATGGTGCGCGGGCCGGCCGGCTCCATAAAGGTCCAGGCGTTCCAGTGCGTGCGTATGGTGAAGTTCAGGCACTGATGGCTGGCTAGCTCGGCGGGGCTGCCGGGGGTGCCGTGGCGTTGCAGGTATTCGGGGGCGGCGGCGACGATCCAGCGCCGCTGGAATAGCGGCTTGCCGATCAGGGAAAGCTCGGTCGGATTGCCGCTGTGTATGGCGACGTCTATCCCTTTCTTGAGAAAGTCGCCCCGCTCTGTACCGATGATGAATTCAATGCGCAGCTTGGGATGCAATTGCAGGAAGCGGGGCAACAGCGGCGCCAGTTCATACTTGGCGAAGGTGAGCGATGTATGGATGTGAAGTACGCCGGCCACGTCCCGTTCGTGCGGGCTGACGGCATTTTCCGCCTGGGCCATGGCGGCGACCACATGCTGGCTCGCGGCCTGGAAGTTGTGCCCTTCTTGGGTCAATCGTATGGAACCGGCAATACGATCGAACAGGCGTACCTGCAAACGGGATTCAAGCCTTGCGATGAGCTTGCTGACGGCGGAAGGGCTGCGTTGAAGGCGCCGCGCGGCCGCCGAAAAGCTGCCCTCTTCAACCACGCATAGAAACACCATGATTTCGGTGAACTTGTCCATGCGCAAGTGCCTGTCGTCATCGATCAGCATGGCGGCCGATTCTCCTTTCAGTCGAACCCATGGCCTTGCTTGCCGGGGCGGGTGGTTCGTCAGCCTGTGAATTGTATTCATAGGTCCTTTGTCTTGGCGATAGTGGTTGACCCGTGTTTCGGTGGGTAGACTCGATTCAGATCAATTGAAGGAGACAGAACCATGGCAAAAACAATCCGCATCGGCTCGGGTGCGGCGTGGTGGGGCGATCGTGTCGAACCCGCCGCGGTCAACGCCGAGCGCGGCGATCTGGACTATCTGTGTTTCGAGACCATGGCCGAAGCCACCGTGTCGGCGGCGCAGGTGCGCAGCCGGCGCGACCCCGGCTTTCCCGGTTATGACACCTACCTGGAAGACCGCATGCGCGCGGTGCTGCCGGCCTGCATGCGCCGAGGGACGCGGATTATCTCCAATCAGGGCTGGATCAATCCCGCCGCCGCCGCCGAGCGTATCGTGGAGCTGCTGCGTGAGCTGGGGATTTCGGGCGTCAAGGTGGCGGCTGTGACCGGCAGCCTGATCACCGACCGTGTGCTGGACCTGACTGATCGCATCCTTGAAAATGGCGAGCCTACCAGCACGCTGGCGCCGACCTTGATTTCGGCGGAAGCCTATATGGGCGCCGAGCCCATTGTCGAGGCCTTGAACGCAGGCGCGCACATCGTGGTGACGGGCCGTGTGGCCGACCCGTCCATCTTCATGGCGCCCATGATGCATGAGTTCGGGTGGGATCCGCTGGACCATAGCCGCCTTGGGCCCGGCAACGGGCTGGGGCATTTGCTGGAATGCGGCGCCCAGGTGACCGGCGGCTACTTTTCAGATCCGGGCTTCAAAGACGTGCCTGAGCCCTGGAACTTCGGTTTCCCCATTGCCGAAGTCAGCGAGGACGGTTCGGCGGTCATTACGAAAGCGCCGGATACGGGCGGCGCGGTCACCTTGCAGACGGTGAAAGAACAACTGCTGTACGAGGTGCATGACCCGGCCAATTACATCACCCCCGATGTCGTGGTGGACTTCACCACGGTCAACCTGGAAGCCATCGGTCCCGATCGTGTGCGTGTGTCCGGCATCAGCGGCAAACCGCGGACGCCCACGCTGAAGGTGTCCATTGGCTGCACCGAAGGGTTTATTGGCGAAGATATGTTCTTCTACGCCGGCCCCGGCGCCTTGCGGCGATCGAAACTGGCCAAACGCATTCTTGAAGAGCGCTTCAAGACCGTGAACCTGCAGGCCGACGAGTTCCGCGTGGATTTCCTGGGCATGAATGCCATTCATGGGGATGCCACGCCCGACAACGCACCTGAGCCGTATGAGATCGCGGTGCGCGTGGCGGCGCGCACCAAAACGCGCGAAGAAGCGGCCAAAGTGGGCCGCGAGGTGGACGGCATGGCCGTGTCGGGCATCGCCCACACCGGCAAGCGCGTTCCGCACCAGGACCGCACCCGCGAAATCATCGGCGTCTGGTCATCGCTTGTACCGCGCGAACATGTGCCCGCCACCGTTACTTACTTCGAGAGCTGACCATGAAAGTACTTCTTCAGCATGTAGCGCATGCGCGCTCCGGCGATAAAGGCAATACCTCCAATATTTCAGTGTTTGCCTACGAGCCCGAATTCTACGATCTGCTTAAAACCCAACTGACGGCGGAACGCCTGAAGGCGTTCTATCGCGCGGCCATCAAGGGCGAAGTATTGCGCTATGAAGTCGACAATATCCAGGCACTCAACTTTGTTGCGCACGGCGCGCTGGGCGGCGGCGTTTCGCGCAGCCTGTGCCTGGACAACTACGGAAAAGCGCTGTCGGCCGCGATACTCGGCTTCGAGATAGAGGTCCCCGATAGCCTGGCGCATAAATTACACGGACAGCATTTGCTCAAGCCCGTGCAGCGCGTCGATGAAAACCTGACCGCCTAAAGGCGCCGCGCCAAAGGAAAAAGACGGAGCACTATAAAAACTCAGCAGGACACGACCTATCAATAAGGAGACAAGCATGTTGAACAAAAAGTGGCACGTATTGGCGCTGAGCCTGGGCGCCGTCGCGGCGATGGGTGGCGCCGCCCCGGCCTATGCCGACTATCCGGACCGGGCGGTCACCATGGTGGTGCCCTACCCGCCGGGCGGCACCACCGATATTCTGGCGCGGCTGGTATCGAACAAGCTTACCGAGAAACTGGGCCAGACCTTCGTGGTCGAGAACCGGCCGGGCGCGGGCGGGCAGATCGGCACGGCCGCTGTGGCGCGTGCCAAACCCGATGGCTACACCATCATGATGGGCACCATTAATACGCATGGCATCAATGCTGCCCTGATGAAGTCATTGTCTTACAAGACGATTGAGGACTTTGCGCCTGTGAGCACGGTGGCCGATACGCCCAACGTGCTGATCGCGACGAAAGATGCGCCGTTTTCCAACTTGAAAGAGATGATCGCCTACGCCAAGGCCAATCCGGGCGCGATCAGCTTCGGCTCCACGAGCATGGGCGGCAGCCCGCACATGTCGGGCGAACTGCTCAAGGCGAAAGCCGGCATCGACATGGTTCACGTTCCCTACCAGGGCGGCGGGCCCATGTTGAATGATGTGATCGGCGGGCAGATTCCTATTGGTTTCGATAATTTGCCGTCTTCGGCTGCGCATATCGCCTCGGGCAATGTGCGCGGTCTTGCCGTGACCACCACCGAGCGCTGGAGCAGCTTCAAAGACATACCCACCATGGTTGAGTCGGGCGTGGAAGACTACGAAGTCGCGGCGTGGTTCGGGGTCCTGGCGCCCGCCGCAACGCCCAAGCCCATCGTGGAAAAACTCAGCACGGCCATTGCGGAGGCATTGAAAGAAGAAGAGGTGGCCAAGCGGCTGGAAGGCCTGGGCGCCCGCCCTGTGGGCGACACGCCCGAGCAATTCACCGAGCGTATCAAGAGCGAGGTGGCAAAGTGGACCGAGGTCGTTGAAATCAACAAGATGGAGCGGCTATAGCGGCGGCCTGACCGCCCCCTTATTTGCGCGCGGCGGGCGGACTAGGGTATTTCGGTATGCTGCTTGAGCGGCATATCGTCGCGTATCGGTACGGTCTGGCGTTCTATCATGCGGTGCACATGCGGTGGCCGCTGGCCGCGGTGCAAGGCCAGCAACTGGTCGAACACTTCCGCATCGGCCTGGGTGCGGCGCTGGTGATGGCGCACGTACTCCACCCAGGTAGGCACGTGGTAGCTCTCGGACCAGATGCGCGGGTTTTCCAGGTCGCGCAGTAGCGACCACTGGCGCGCGCCATCGCGCAGGCGGATGCGGCGGCGCTGCGCCATCAGGTTAAGAAAGGTATTGACATCCTGCTGGGCGATTTCGTAGTCGACCATGACCAGGATGGGCCCGCTGCGCGGCCTCAGGTCCAGTTGCAGGGTCGGTTCGTTGAACCGGTCGAGCGGGTCAAGACTGAGCTTGCTGAATTCCGGCAGCACATAACGCAGCCCAACGGCCGCGCCCAGCACCAGCACGGCGCCCGATGCAATCAGCGCGTTGCCGGTTCCGTGGGCATCGGCCGTGAGGCCCCAGATCCAGCTGCCCGCCGCCATGCCGCCGAACGTGGCGGTTTGGTATAGCGCCAGCGCGCGCCCCACGACCCAGCGCGGGGTGGACAACTGCACCGTCACGTTGAACAGCGACAAGGTCAACACCCAGCATGCCCCGGCGGGCAGGACGGCCAGGCAGCTGAGCCACATCTGGCGGCTGAAGGCCAATGCGACCACGCTCAGGGCAAACAGCAGGAAGGTTGCCCGCACAATGGTTTCGTTGCCCCAGCGCTCACGCACGCGTGCATTGAGCAAGGCGCCCCCGATCGCGCCCGCACCGAAGCAGCCCAGGATGATGCCGTACGAGAACGCGCCGCCCGCCACCAGGTCGCGCGTCACCAACGGCAGCAAGGCCAGGACCGAGACCGCCGACAGCCCGAAGAGGAAGCTGCGGAACATGACTTTCAGCAGATTGGGCGACATGGCGATATAGCGCAGTCCCACCGACATGGCGCTGCCGAACGATTCCCGCGGCAACGTGCTGGGCGCCCGTTGCGGCTTCCAGCGCGACAGCGCCCTGATCAGGGCGATATAGCTGAGCGCATTGACGGCAAAGGCGAAGGCCGCGCCCGCGACCGCCACAATCAGGCCGCCCACGGCAGGACCGATACTGCGCATAAGGTTGTAGCTCATGCTGTTCAGCGTGACGGCGCCCGGAAGGTCTTCGCGCGGAACGAGGTCGCCCATGGACGCCTGCCACGAGGGGTTGTGCAGGGCGGTTCCGCAGCCGATAAGGAAGGTAAAGGCCAGCAGCAGCCAGGGCGTCAGCAGCCCCGTCACGGCAAAGATGGCCAGCCCCGCCGAGACGACCATCATCAGTATCTGCGCCACCAGCATGATGTTGCGGCGGTCAAAGTTGTCGGCCAGCGCGCCGGCCGCGAGCGAGAAAATCATAATGGGCAGCGTCGTGGCGGCTTGTACCAGGGCAACCATGTCGTCCGACGCGGAGATGGTGGTCATCATCCAGCCGGCGCCCACAATTTGAATCAGGCCGCCCAGATTGGACGCCAGGGTGGCTGTCCAGAGCGTGCGGAAGGCGGCGTGCCGGAAGGGAGCTAAAGGGGAAACACTCATAAGAGGCAATAATGCTGCGCGGCTGTGCGGAAGTTACACGGCATCTTATGCCAGTTGGCGCATAAGAGCCACGACTTGATGCCCGGACGTTGTATGAAAAGGCCAATAATAATTTGTCAGGTAAAAACAATAACGTTTATCATTTCGTTTTGGACTTTTCTTGAAGCAAGCCGAGGGTGATATGACGAATGGTGCGCTTCGCACGTGGGCGTGGGTACACAAGTGGACCAGCCTGGTGTGTACGATCTTCATGCTGTTGCTCTGTCTGACCGGCTTACCGCTGATTTTCCATCATGAAATCGGCCATTTGCTGGGCACGGAAACCGAGACCGCCGCCATGCCGGCCGATACCCCCAGGGCGGACATCGACCAGGTTCTGGACGCGGCGCGCGCGGTGTATCCGGGCAAGCTGGTGCGCTATATCAGCCAGGAACCCGATGACAACACTTTCTGGTACGTAAGCCTGGCGGCGACGCTGGATGAGCAGGAAAAATTCGACGTGGCGGTGGTGGATGCGCGGACAGCCCAGGTGCTGGGCACGCCGCGGTTCGACGAAGGATTCATGGCGATCATGACCCGGCTGCATATCGATCTGTTTGCCGGCGTGCCGGGCATGCTGTTTCTGGGGTTCATGGGGCTATTGCTGGTCATCGCCATTGTTTCGGGGGTGGTGCTGTATGCGCCTTTCATGCGCAAGCTGGACTTTGGCACGGTGCGGCGCGATCGCTCCACGCAGTTGAAATGGCTGGACCTGCACAACGTGCTGGGTGTCACGACGGTGGCCTGGGCTTTTGCGGTGGGCGTCACCGGCGTGATCAACACCTTGTCGGTGCCTGCCGTCGGCTATTGGCAATCCAGCCATGTGATGCCGCTGATTGCGCAGTACCAGCAAGGCAGGACCGCGCCGGCTCCCGCCCCTGGACAGTGGGCTTCGCTGCAAAAGGCGGTCGTGGCCGCCGAGGCCACCGAGCCGGGCATGACGCTGAGCTTTGTGGCTTTTCCGGGTGCGCTGGGCGCCACCGACCACCACTACGCCATCTATATGCGGGGCGAAACGCCTGTGACTTCGCGGCTGTACAAGCCTGTGCTGGCCGACGGCGCGACGGGCGAAGTGATCGTCAGCATCGATCCGCCCTGGTATCTGAAAACCCTGTATTTATCGCAGCCCCTGCATTTTGGGGATTACGGCGGCATGCCCTTGAAGATATTGTGGGCCTTGCTGGACCTGATCACGATTGTGGTGCTGGGCAGCGGCCTTTACCTGTGGTGGAGCAAGGCGCGCTCGGCGCGGCGGCGCAGCGCCCTGCAAGCCGAGACAGTTGTTCATGCGGGGTCAGTATGAAGTCTTCTTTCAAGAGCAAGAAACAAATATTTTTCATCCCCGCCGTGCTGGCCCTGTTGACGGCCTTTGGCCTGGTGGCCGGCTTGGTGGGGGACGGCGCTTACGACCTGATATCCTGGTTGGCTTTACTGGCGCCGGTGCTTGTGGTGGCCTGGGCCTGGCTGCTGTACCGGCCTAAAAACGTTCATTGAATCAGGGCGTCCAGGGCGCTGATCTGTTCGGCCAAGGGCAGGCTGGCATCCAGTACCGGCACGCGTCCGTCCTGAACGGGAATGGGGCGCTTGAGCGCGCTGATGTAATCGTCCCAATGGTCCAGCTTCCACTGATCGCGCGGGTCTGCCCGCTGGATGATGCGATCCCTGCGCACAGGAATGGGCAGCTCGAGCCAGACATGGCGCAACTGCGTGTGCTGCGGGAATCCCAGCGCCTGATTCGAGAACAGGGCGGATGAGGCCAGCTCGCGGCTCCAGGGGGCGGGAAAGACCACATTCAGGCCAAGCTCAAGCTGGTCCCTGGCGATGCGCAAGGTACTCAGGTATTCAAGGTCGCGGACTTGGTCTTTAAAGAAAGGGCTGTCCCGGTCATTGGGGTCTTGGCCCATGGCCTCTAGAAAGGGGCCGGACCAGATTTCACTGACCACATCTTTGTCCAGGACGCACCAGGCCCGCCCCTGGGCTTGCTGCTGCGCAACAAAATGGTCGGTCAGGAAGGATTTGCCGGTTCCCGCGTGGCCAAGGATAAATAAAGCAGTGGTATGGCTCAAAGTGTGCACCCGGTGATACGCGCGATGATACGCAAACGCTAATGGCTTATTAAACCAGAGTCTGCATCGCCCTGTCGGCGGCCGCCTGACGCGACGCGATAATGATTTGCTTACATGTCCATGTATTCTGTTGTTGGATGCGCGGCCTGTCCGGAGAATAATGGATAGGTGTCATTGCTTATAGCGGATCATCCGTTCAGGAGGCTTGTCATGCCAGCTAAATCCCAGGCTCAGCAAAAGGCCGCCGGCGCAGCATTGTCGGCCAAGCGGGGCGATACCAAGGTCAGCCAGCTGAAAGGCGCATCGAAATCCATGTACGAATCCATGAGCCCGAAAGAGCTCAAGGATCTGGCGGAAACCAAGCGCAAGGGCAAGCCCGAGCATAAGTCCCATTGATTGCCGTCCCGGAAGCGCGGCATCGCCGTCCGGGACGGCAGATTCAGGCCTGCGTCGAGCCCAGCAGGTTCCAGATCCGGTCGATGGCGGGCGGGTAGGGGGCGCGGGCGTTGCGGTACAGGCCCAGCTCGAGCGAGACGCTTTCCAGACCGTCGTCCAGGGCGGCCAGGCTGCCCGCCAGCAACTCGCGCTGTATCAGGCTTTCAGGCAGCCAGGCCATGCCCAGGCCGGCCATGACCATCTCTTTGACGCCGGCCAGGAAGACGGATTCGTGGACGATTTCGACGCGCTGGCGCCGCAGCAAGGCGCCCAGGCTGTGCTTGTACATGATGCGCCCCAGAAAGCTGTCGAGCGGATACGCCAGCAGCTTCAGGCTTTCGCCCGCGCGCGGCCTGTGCATGGGCTTGCCGTCGGCGGCCAGCGCGCTGACCGGCATCAGGGTTTCGGTGCCCAGGCACATGCGGCCCGCGTCCGGCATCAGATTCAGCAAGAGTTCGTCGGACTCTTCCATGCATAGCAGCAGATCCGCCTGATCCCGCATGAACAGCGTGACGCATTCGTCCCGGTTTTCGGACCGTACCTTGAATTCCAGCTGCGCCGCCGGGTTCTGGGTAATGAGTTTCAGCAAAGCGGGAAGCCGGGTCATGGTCAGCGAGTGCTGGGTGGCCAGTATGACCCGTGCCATGCCATTGTTTTCGGACTGTATGCGGGTACGCAGCTGATTCAGGTCATGCAGCAGGGCGCGAAACTCCGGAATGTGGTGTTCGGCGACCGCCGTCAGGCGCATGGGCTGGCTGCGCCGGTCTATCAGCTCTGCATCCAGCCATGCTTCCAGCAGTTGAATGCGGCGCGAGAACGCAGGCTGCGTCACGTTGCGCAAGACCGCAGCCCGAGAAAACGTGCCCGCGTCCACCAGGGCAAGCAGGTCTTCTATCCAGGACAGCTTCATAGGGGTCTCCGTTCCGGTATGCAAGAAATGCATAAGCCACTAAGAATATAGTATTAGGCAAAGTGCCATGCTGTCAGTACGATGCGAAAATTATCTGGCTTTTCCGCCGTCTTTTTGGAGTCGTTGCAATGCATCTTGGTGCCTTTCCCCGTATCCGCTTGGGACATTTCCCCACGCCCCTGGAGTTCATGCCGAATCTGACCAGGCATTTGAACGGACCCAATCTGTATATCAAGCGCGACGATTGCACCGGCCTGGCCACCGGCGGCAATAAAACCCGCAAGCTGGAATTCCTGGTGGCGCAGGCCCTGGAACAGGGCGCCGATACCCTGATCACGCAAGGCGCGGTGCAGTCGAATCACGCGCGTCAAACGGTGGCGGCGGCAGCCCGGCTGGGTCTGAAGTGCAAGATTCTGCTCGAGCAGCGGGTCAACGATGGCGGCGACGAGTACGAGGAGTCCGGCAACGTGTTGCTCGATCGCCTGCTGGGCGGCGAGATCGTTGCCCGTTATCCGGCCAACACGGATATGCAGCAGGAAATGGACAAGCTGGCGGCCGAGTTGCGCAGCGCCGGCAGCAAACCCTATGTCATACCGGGGGGCGGTTCCAATCCCGTGGGTGCGCTGGGCTATGTGGGCTGCGCGCAAGAACTGCTGAACCAGTCCTTTGAAACGGGCCTGCGCATCGATCACGTGGTGCACGCCACAGGCAGCACCGGTACGCAGGCCGGGCTGGTGGTGGGCCTGCGCAGTAGCAATAGCGGCATACCGGTCTATGGCGTCAGCGTGCGCGCGCCCAAGGAAAAGCAGGAAGAAAATGTATGGAAGCTGGTGCAGGCCACGGCCGACTACATGGGCTTGCCGCCTTCGTCGGTGGAGCGCGCCGATGTGGTGGCCAATTCCGATTATGTGGGCGATGGCTACGGTGTGCCGACCAAGTCCATGATTGAAGCGGTCCGCCTGACCGCCGAGCTTGAAGCAATCCTGCTGGACCCGGTATATTCTGGCAAAGGTATGGCCGGGCTGATCGATCTGATCCGTTCGGGGCATTTCAAGAAAGATGAAAACGTGGTGTTCGTGCACACTGGCGGCGCAGTAGGCCTGTATGGGTACCGCCAGATTTTCTAGGCATACCAAGGAGACAAAACCATGAAAATATCCACCCTTACCCTTTTTACGGCGCTTGCCGTGGCCGTGGCGGCGCCTGTACATGCCGATGGCCGTTTGGAAAAAATAAAATCCAGCGGTGAAATCGCATTGGGACATCGCGATTCCTCTATTCCTTTTTCCTACCTTGACGACAAACAGCAGCCCATCGGCTATTCCATGGACATCTGCCACAAAATCGTGGATGCCGTGAAAGAAAAGCTGGGCATGGACAAGATCAATGTTAAGGTCGTGCCGGTCACCTCCTCGACGCGTATTCCGCTGCTGGCCAACGGTACGGTCGACCTGAATTGCGGTTCGTCGACCAATACGGTCGAGCGCCAGGCGCAGGTCACGTTTGCCCCCACCACCTTCGTGACGGCGACCCGCTTCGTGGCCAAGAAATCATCCAATATCAATAACCTGGACGACCTGAAAGGCAAGACCGTTGTGTCCACGGCGGGCACCAGCAACATACGCTGGGCGACCGGCGCCAACGACCAGCAAAAACTCGGCATGAGCATCATCCCCGCCAAAGATCACGCCGAGGCCATGCTGACCGTCAATAGCGGGCGGGCAGCGGCCTTCTTCATGGACGACATTCTGCTGGCCGGACTGGTGGCCACCTCGCGCGATCCGGGCGAATGGGTGATCAGCAAAGATGCCTATACCGTCGAGCCCTATGCCATTATGGAGCCCAAGAACGATCCCGAATTCAAAAAGGTGGTGGACGACACCATTATCGGCATGATGAAAGACGGTTCACTGGCCGAGCTCTACAAGAAATGGTTCGAATCGCCGATTCCGCCCAAGAACGTCAACCTGAATTGGCCCATGAGCGAACAGCTCAAGAAGGTGGTGGCCAATCCAACCGATTCGCCCGACCCCGCTGATTACCAATAACAGGCCGGTATGAATTACAGCTGGAACTGGCTGGTCTTTTTTGACGAGGCGCCAGGCGGTGTCACCTATCTGGAGACGCTGCTTGGCGGCCTGGCCTGGACGGTAGGCACGGCGGCATTGTCATGGATCCTGGCCTTGACCATGGGCACCATTGTGGGCGTGGCGCGCACCACCAACGTGGCATGGGCCCGGCGCCTGGGCACCGCGTATGTGGAATTGCTGCGCAACATACCCCTGCTGGTGCAGATGTTCCTGTGGTATTTCGTGATGCCGGAACTCGTGCCGCGCGCCTTGGGCGATGCCATCAAGCAGATTGCGCCGCCCTGGGGCATATTCGTGCCGGCCGTGCTGTGCCTGGGCTTTTATACCTCGTCGCGGGTGGCCGAGCAGGTCAGGGCCGGCATCGAGTCGCTGCCGCCCGGCCAGCGCATGGCGGCCACCGCCCTGGGGCTGGAAACCATGCAAGTGTATCGCTATGTGCTGTTGCCCAGCTCGTTTCGCATCATCCTGCCGCCGCTGACCTCGGAACTGCTCAACCTGATCAAGAACACGTCGGTGGCGTTTACCATCGGCCTGTTCGAGCTGGTGGGGGCGGCGCGGTCCATGCAGGAGTTCAGCTTCCAGGTGTTTGAAACCTTTGCGCTGGCGACGCTGTTCTACCTGATTTTGAACCTGATCGTGGTGCGCGGCATGCAGTTGGTGGAACGGCGCCTGGCCGTCCCCGGCTTTATCGGCCCCGTATCGGCGGTTGAAAAGGTGGCGCCATGAACGGCTTCGACTTCGATGTGATTCAGCGTTCCTGGGTGTATCTGTTCAGGGACGGCATGGTGTTTACGCTGAAGCTGACGCTGATGTCGGCGCTGGGCGGCCTGGTGCTGGGCACCTTGCTGGCTATGTGCCGCCTTTCGGGGATCAAGCCCCTGGCCTGGGTGGCCGGGTTGTATGTGAATCTGCTGCGTGCCTTGCCGCTGATCCTGGTTATTTTCTGGTTCTATTTCCTGGTGCCCTACATTGGCGCCTGGCTGACGGGCGCATCGCGGCCGGTGGCTGTGGGGGGCTTCACATCGGCGCTGGTTACCTTCACCCTGTTCGAAGCGGCTTACTTTTGCGAGATCATGCGTGCCGGCATCCAGTCGGTGCCGCGCGGGCAGCTTGCCGCCGGCTATGCATTGGGCATGACTTACTGGCAGGTCATGGGCAAGGTGGTGCTGCCGCAGGCGTTTCGCAACATGACGCCCATATTGCTGACCCAAACCATCGTCCTGTTTCAGGACACCTCGCTGGTGTATGTGCTGTCGCTGACCGATTTTCTGGGCGCGGCGGTCAAAGTGGCGCAGCGCGACGGCCGCCTGATTGAAATGTACATGTTTGTTGCGGTGGTCTATTTCATCATGAGCTATGCCGCTTCGTTGCTGGTGCGATACCTACGCCAGCGCACCAGCATTGTGCGATAAGATGCAAACGAAACAGCGGGAGTCTGAATGATAGAAATCAAGCACGTCAGCAAGTGGTACGGATCGACCCAGGTGCTGGACGATTGCAGCACGCAGGTGGCCAACGGCGAGGTCGTCGTGGTGTGCGGGCCGTCCGGGTCCGGCAAGTCGACCTTGATCAAGACCGTCAATGGCCTTGAACCCTTCCAGAAAGGTGAAATCCTGGTGGACGGCGTATCGGTGGGCGCGCCCGGCACCAATCTGCCCAAGCTGCGCGCGCGCATCGGCATGGTCTTTCAAAGCTTCGAGCTGTTCCCGCATTTGTCCGTCACGCAAAACCTGGTGCTGGCGCAAGTCAAGGTGCTGGGCCGCAGCACTGACGAGGCCACCACCCGGGCCATGACCTTGCTTGACCGGGTGGGCCTGCGGGCGCACCAGGACAAATTCCCGGGGCAACTGTCGGGCGGTCAGCAGCAGCGCGTAGCCATTGCCCGCGCCCTGGCGATGGACCCGATTGCCATGCTGTTCGACGAACCCACCTCGGCGCTTGACCCGGAAATGGTCAACGAGGTGCTGGATGTCATGGTTGACCTGGCCCGCGAGGGCATGACCATGATGGTGGTGACCCACGAAATGGGCTTTGCCCGCAAAGTCGCCGACCGCGTCGTCTTCATGGACGTGGGGAAGATCGTTGAGGACTGCGGCAACGAAGAGTTTTTCGGCAATCTGGAAGCGCGCTCTGAGCGCGCGCAGCAATTTCTTTCCAAGATCCTGCATCACTGATCATGTCCGACAGCGCGTTTACCGGCCGTTTCCTGGGTGTGCTGGGTGGCATGGGCCCAATGGCCGGCGCCGCTTTCATGGTTCGCCTGACAGCGCTGACCGACGCCGCGACCGAGCAGCAGCATGTGCCGGCCATGTTATGGAGCGATCCCAGGGTACCTGACCGGCCCGCGGGGTATGCGGGCACCGGCGAAGACCCTTTTCCGTGGATGCTGCATGGCGTCCGGCAAATGGAACAGATGGGGGCGGGCGCGGTGGCCATCCCCTGCAATACCGCGCACCTTTGGTACGACAGGCTGGCGGCCGGCACTTCGCTGGCCGTATTGCATATTGTGCGGTCGGTGGTGGCCGACCTGCGGCGCCAGGGCATCGCGCAGGGCCGTATCGGTCTGCTGGGCACGGCGGCCACCTTGAGTTCCGGCCTGTATCAGCGCGAGCTCGAAGCCCAGGGCTATGAATGCGTCCTGCTGCCCCAGGAAGATTTGCTGCGTTACTGCGCGGAATCGATCAGGCGGGTGAAGCTGAACCAGACCGAGGCCGCCTTCGAGCCGGCGGCCCAGTGCGTGCGCCTGCTGCGCCGCCAAGGCGTGGATGCGGTGGTGCTGGGCTGCACTGAATTGCCGCTGGCCTTGCCGCATGGCTTGCGGCCGTCACTGGACGTCGCCGTGATCGACTCGATCGATGCGCTGGCCCGGGCGGCCATCGCCTGGCATCGCGGCGGCTGATTCAGGCCCTGTCGGTACGAAGCCAGCCGGTCAGGCTCCAGCGGGTCCGGGTGCACGGCAGCACTTCGTGGGGAAAGAGGTCGCTGCGAAACAGGACCAGCCGTCCGGGCTGCGGCAAGATTCGCGCAACTTCCCTGTTTTCGTCCTGGGGGTCATACAGGCACAGCTCGCCCTGATCGGCGGCGGTCCATTGCGGATTCAGATAGAGCACCAGCGATAGCTTGCGGTGGCGCTGGCCTTGGTGCTGATCCCTGTGCTTTTTGTAGCCCTGGCCGGCGGGGTAGCGTGCAAAATGGAATTCCGCGCTGTGCAGGCCTGCATAGAGCAGCCGGTTGAGGTCTTGCTTGAGTTCGGCCGCCCATTGCAGGAACTGGCTGCTGGGCTGGTCCGCGGGGCCTGGCTCGATCCAGCAGATGGCGTCGCCCCGTATCTGGGTGTCCAGCGTGTGCGTTGCCAGGCGCCCGATGCCGGCCTGCCGGAAGGCATCCGATGCCCAGGCCTGGGTGCATTCCGTGTATAGGCCGTGCCGCAAAGACGTGTCGATGATTCCGTCTGAAACAGCCCATCCCTGGTCCGCCAGTGTGTCGATCAGGTGTTCAGTAGGCGCCATGGCGCACCACAAATATAAATCGGTGCAAGGAACTCATGATGTTGTCTGTTCTGTTCAAAACAGCGCTAAAAAAGTGGGGGTGGGATTATAAATCACGGCCCAGCGTATACGCTAGGTGGGTCCAGAAATGGAATGAACTATGATTTACCCGTTGTGATTTGACCAAGTATTGCCAAGGAGTATGCATGTTCCTGAAGAACGCCTGGTATGTGGCGGCCACCGATCACGAAGTCGGCCGTCATCTGCACGCTGTGAAAGTGCTGGGCGAAGACATTGTGCTGTACCGGACCCGGGACGGTGTCGTCGTGGCGCTCGAAGACGCCTGTCCGCACCGCAGGCTGCCCCTGTCGATGGGCCGTTTGCAGGGGGATGAGGTCGAGTGCGGTTACCACGGCCTGGTGTTTGACTGCGCGGGCGCCTGTACGCGCGCGCCCGGCATGGCGCATCCGCCCAAGCCGGCCGTGGTGCGCAGCTACCCCATTGCCGAGCGTTACGGCCTGGTCTGGATCTGGATGGGCGATTCCGCTCAGGCCGACCCCGCCGATATCGTCCAGGTAGCGCACTGGGGCGATCCGGCCTGGGGGGTGAACCGGGGCGATGCCATGCTGGTGCAGTGCAACTATCTGTACCTGACCGACAATCTGCTCGATCCCTCGCATGTGTCGTGGGTGCACCAGACCTCGTTCGGGAATGCGTCCATGATAGGCGAGCCCCTGAAAACCCAGGTCAACGATGATGGGGTGCTGGTTTCACGCTGGATGCGCAATGTCGAGGTGGCGCCGTTTTATGCAAAATTCGTCAAGTTCGACGGCAACTGCGACCGCAAGCAGCATTACGAAGTGCGTGTTCCCGCCCATGCGGTGATCAAGGCGATCTTCACGCCTGCGGGCACAGCGTCCGACACCGAGCCTTTTCACCCCGATGTCTTCCTGATGGATTCCTATAATTTCCTGACGCCGGTCGACGAATCCACCACGCGCTATTTCTGGTTCCAGCTGCGCAATTTCAGTCCCGACGACGAGTCGGTGTCGAAACAGTTCGCGGAAGATGTACGTGGGGCTTTCGAAGAAGACCGCGTCGTGCTGGAGGCGGTCCACGCCGGCATGGCCAAGAATCCCTCAAAGATGAATCTGCCGCTGGACGCGGGTCCGCTGCGTTTCCGCCAGAAAATGAAAGCGCTGATCGAGGCGGAGCAGGCCGCGGGGCAGCCTGCCGCGTTGGTGGCGGCTCGATAACATTTGGAGTAAGACATGACAACGGGTGAATGGATCGTACTGGGGATTTTCGGGGTCGGGATCGCGTGTTCGATCTCGCTGTTCTGGTGGTTGATCCGCAACGTCAGGCGCGATAGCCGGCGTGATGGCGAAAGCTGAGCCCGAACGCGGCAAGCCCGCCTGTAGCGGCGTGTTCAGGATGCCGCGCCAGCGCGGCCTGGTGGTGGATTGACGCTGATTGCGTTAATCTATAACGTTATTTCTTTTTGCTCTTTACCTTATTACCGGGAATTTTTCAGGATCATGGATTCGTACAGCCTTCCTTATACTTTTTCGCAGCGCGCCCAACAACTTACCAGCTCTACCATCCGCGAGATTCTGAAAGTTACCGAACGTCCTGAAATCATTTCGTTTGCGGGCGGCCTGCCGTCGCCCAAGGGGTTTCCGGTAGACGTCATCAACAACGCCTTTGACCGCGTCCTGCAACAAAGCGGCCCATCGGCGCTGCAGTACGGCCCCACCGAAGGCTACGCGCCCTTGCGCGCCTGGGTGGCCGAAGACCTGAAAAGCAATGGCGCCGATGTCTCGCCCGACGAAGTCCTGATCGTCTCGGGTTCGCAGCAGGCGCTCGATATGCTGGGCAAGCTGTTCATTGACCCGGGCAGCAAGGTGCTGGTCGAGGCGCCCACCTACCTGGGCGCGCTCCAGTCGTTCTCCCTGTTCGAACCCAATTATGTGGCCGTTCCCACCGACGCAGGCGGCCTGATCCCCGAAGCGCTCACCGCCGAGCGCGCCGCGGGCGCCCGTTTTATCTACGCCTTGCCCAACTTCCAGAACCCCACCGGCCTGACCCTGAATCTGGAACGGCGCCAGGCGCTGGTCGAGCGCTGCGCCGCCTTGCAGGTGCCCATTATCGAAGACGACCCCTACGGCGAACTGCGTTATGCCGGCGAACCGCAGCCCGGCCTGCTGGGGCTGGGCCGTCAGGCCGGGGCAACCGTCATCCGGCTGGGCACGTTTTCGAAAGTGCTGGCGCCTGGCCTGCGCTTGGGCTACATCGTTGCCCCCCGGCCGATCGTGGCCAAGCTGGTGCAGATCAAGCAGGCCACCGACCTGCATACGGCCAGCCTTACCCAGATGGCTGTCTACGAAGCCGTCAAAGACGGTTTCCTGGCCACCCATCTGCCCAAGGTGCGCGATCTGTACAAAGAGCAATGCGGCTATATGCTCGACGCCATGGACCAGCATTTTCCGGACACGGTCACCTGGACGCGCCCCGAGGGCGGCATGTTCATCTGGGTGACTTTGCCCGCCCATATCGACGGCACCCAGTTGCTGGCGCGCGCGATTGAACGCAATGTGGCCTTTGTGCCGGGCGCCCCCTTCTATGCGGATCCCAATCCAAAGACCAACACCCTGCGCCTGAGCTTTGTGACCGTTTCCGAAGAGAAAATCCGGGAAGGCATTGCCATCCTGGGACAACTGATCAAAGAAAGCTGATCCCTGGCCCTGAGCCTGCCGCAGGCTCAGGGTCCGCCATTTGCAATGACACCTCCCGCTTCAAACGAATCTCCGCAAGGTCAGGCAGACCGGCACTTTCCCGACAAGGCGCCGGGAACGCCGGACTTGGCCGACATGCGTCCCGATGACTGGGTGGCCCGATGGCTGCCGCCGTCCTGGGGGCCTTACGCCCGGCTTTGCCGGCTGGACCGGCCGGTGGGCACTTGGCTGACGCTCTTGCCCTGCCTGGCGGCCCTGGTGCAGGCGGCCGACGGCTGGCCCACGCTGTTCAGGCTCTTTATTTTCTCGCTGGGCGCGCTGCTGATGCGGGGCATCGGGTGCTGCTTCAACGACATTTTCGACCGCGACATCGACCAGAAGGTCGAACGCACGCGCTTCCGCCCCTTGACCAGCGGGCAATTGAGCCTGAAAAACGCCTTGTGGTTCGTCTTGGCCCAGTTGGCCGTGTGCGCGCTGCTGCTGCTGGCGTTGAACCCCTACAGCCGCTGGCTGGCGGTGGCCTTGCTGCCCATTGTCATCGTCTACCCCCTGTGCAAGCGGTTTACCTACTGGCCGCAAGTGGTGCTGGGCATCGGTTTTAACTGGGGCATGCTGATGGCCTGGTCCGACACGCAAAACACCGTGCCGGCGGCGGCGATCGCCATGTGGCTGGGCGCGGTGCTGTGGCAGGTGGGCTATGACTCCATCTACGCCTATGTCGATGTGCGCGACGACGTCAAGCTTGGCTTGCATTCCACCGCCTTGCGTTTTGCCGACAAGGGGAAAATCTGGATCAGCGGGTTTTATATCGCGACCATTGCCTTGTGGCTGTATGCCGGCGCGGCCATGGAGCTGGACTGGCCCTATTTTGTGGTCATTGCCGCCATCGCCGCACACTTCTTCTGGCAAATGTGCGTGTTCAGCCTGGCCAGGCCGGATCGTAATTTCATGTTGTTTCGCGCCAATATGGCGGTGGGCGTGCTGCTGCTTGTGGCTGCGCTGGCAGGCACCGTCTTGCGGCAATGGATGCCAATTTAATCAATAAAAAGGGTCGGGCATGACCAGCTTTCTGGAATATCTTGCGACCGCGCTGTTTGCGATCGCCATCATCCATACCTTTTCGGTGCCGGTTTTTGCGCGCCTGGCCAATCGCGGCGGCCCGCATGCGGGCTTGTGGCATTTGTTGTCAGAGGTTGAGGCGGTATTTGGGGTCTGGGCGTGCGTGCTGCTGGCCTGCATGGCCCTGTTTTCCGGGGTGGGCGATACGGTCACTTATATCGACACACGCAACTTCACCGAGCCGGCGTTTGTCTTTGCGATTATGGTGGTGGCGGCCAGCCGCCCCATTCTTGAACTGGTCAATATGGCGGTCAAGGCGCTGGCGCGGATATTGCCGATCCGCAATGAGCTGGCCATGTTCTTCGTGATCATGTCCTTTGTGCCCCTGGCGGGCTCCTTCATTACCGAACCGGCCGCCATGACGCTGGCCGCCCTGTTGCTGCGCGACGCCTATTTCGGCCGTCCGGGGCAGGACGGTTTCAAGTACATGACGCTGGGGGTGCTGTTCGTCAATATCTCCATCGGCGGGGTGCTGACGGCATACGCTGCGCCGCCGGTGCTGATGGTGGCGCAAACCTTCAACTGGGATACGGCCTACATGGCGACGCATTTCGGCTGGCGCGCTGCGGTGGCGGTGTGCATCAACGCCGCGGCCTTGACCTTTATCTGCCGTACACACTTGCTGGATGGCAGCATAGGCCGAAATGCGCCGGACGAATCTGCGGCGGTACGTCCGGCAGTGCCGTGGGTGGTGATTGCCATCCACACGCTGTTTCTGGTCGGCGTAGTGCTGTCGGCCCATCATCCCGTTGTTTTCCTTGGTTTTTTGATGCTTTTCATCGGTTACGCCCATGCCTACAAGCGTCATCAGAATCCCCTGCTGATCCGCGAAGGCTTGATGGTCGGGTTCTTCCTGGCCGGATTGGTGGTGCTGGGCGGCCTGCAGAAATGGTGGCTGCAGGACTTGCTGGCCGGTTTGTCGCCCACGGTGCTGTATTGGGGCGCCACGGCGCTGACGGCCGTCACGGACAATGCCGCGCTGACCTACCTGGGTTCACTGGTCGAAGGTACCAGCGAGCAGTGGCGTTATATGCTGGTGGCCGGTGCGGTGACCGGCGGGGGCTTGACGGTCATTGCCAATGCGCCGAATCCAGCGGGTTTTTCGATTCTGAAGGGTTGTTTCCCCGATGGCGCGATTTCTCCGCTGAAGCTGTTGATGGCCGCGGCCATCCCCACCTTGGTGGCGGCAGGCATGTTCATGTTGCCCAAATCGTTCTAAGGCCCGCCAGGGCGGGTATTGCCTGGCAAAACCGGCTAAAATTAGCCGGTTTTGTTGCTGGTCCGCGCGTCCCCGCTCTTGCATAGCGGGCGGTTTCCGGCGTTTTTATTTGCTTGGGATGTTCTCGTGCCTATTTATGCTTACAAATGCAGCGCCTGTGGCCATGCCCAGGATGTCCTGCAGAAGATGTCCGACCCTGTCCTGACGGTTTGCCCCGAATGCGGGGAAAGCACCTATGCAAAGCAGGTGACCGCCGCCGGTTTTCAATTGAAGGGTTCAGGCTGGTATGTGACCGATTTCCGCAATGGCAACAGCAGCGGCGGCGCCAAGCCGGCTTCCTCCGATGCCGCCTCCGGCAGCGCTGGCAACAGTGCGGCTGCGACTACGGCCGCGCCAGCAGCGCCCGCCGCCCCTGCGGCGCCGGCCGCCAGCACGCCCGGCACCTGACCGGGTATCCGGGCACCGCATGCGTTTCTTCAAGCGTTACTTCGTCACCGGCCTGCTGATCTGGATTCCCCTGGTCATCACGGTATGGGTCATTGCCTTGCTGATCAGCACGCTCGAAAGCGTCGTGCCGCCCTTTCTGACATCGCAGTCGCTGTTCGGCTATCAGATTCCCGGCTTTCAGGTCGTCCTGGTGCTGGGAGTGGTATTGTTGACGGGTTTGCTTGGCGCCAACTTCATCGGGCAGACGCTGGTCGACCGCTGGGAGCAACTACTGGGCCGCATACCGCTGGTCCGGTCGATTTATAATTCGGTCAAGCAGGTAAGCGATACGGTGCTGGCCCCCGGCGGCCAGGCCTTTCGCGAGGCCGTCCTGGTCCAGTACCCGCGGCAGGGCGCCTGGACGATTGCATTTCTGACGGGGGCGCCCAGCGGCGAAATTGCCGAGAAGCTGGGGGGCGACTATATCAGCGTCTACGTGCCCACCACGCCCAACCCGACGTCGGGCTTTTTCCTGATGATGCCGCGCGAGGATGTGCAGGTGCTCGACATGAGCGTCGATGCGGCGCTCAAATACATTGTGTCCATGGGGGTCGTGGCGCCTGTTTCCGTCAAAGCGCTCGAGGACGGCCACGAAGCGGTTTCGATGGTCGAGGCCGCGCAACGCATTGACCAGGCCGATGAAACCCATCGCCCCGGAAACGGCCAGCCCTGATTTTTGTTTACAGAATTTTTATACGGAGTAATCCTTGATGCGTACCTGCTATACCGGCGAGGTCAGTAAAGAACAACTTGACCAGACAGTGACTTTGTTTGGCTGGGTCCATCGTCGTCGCGACCATGGCGGCGTGATTTTCATTGACTTGCGCGATCGTGCCGGTTTGGCGCAGATCGTGGTCGATCCCGATAATGTCGAGGCCTTTGCCACCGCCGAGCACATCCGCAACGAGTTCTGCATCCGCGTCACAGGCTTGGTGCGGCTGCGCCCCGAAGGTACCAGCAATCCCGACCTGAAGTCGGGTGAAATCGAGGTGCTGTGCCGCGAAATCGAAGTGCTGAACGCGTCGGTCACGCCGCCCTTCCAGCTGGACGACGACAATCTGTCGGAAACCACGCGCCTGACCCATCGCGTGCTTGATCTGCGCCGGCCGCAAATGCAGCACAATCTGATGCTGCGCTACCGCGTGTCCATCGAAGTGCGCAAGTATCTGGACAACCTGGGCTTCATCGACATCGAAACCCCGATGCTGACCAAGAGCACGCCCGAAGGCGCGCGCGACTACCTGGTGCCTTCACGGGTCAACGACGGCCAGTTTTTTGCCCTACCGCAGTCGCCGCAGTTGTTCAAGCAGCTATTGATGGTCTCGGGTTTCGACCGCTATTACCAGATCACCAAGTGCTTCCGCGACGAGGACTTGCGCGCGGATCGCCAGCCGGAATTCACCCAGATCGATTGCGAAACCTCTTTCCTGAACGAGGCGCAGATCCGTGAAATTTTTGAAGGCATGATCCGGCATGTGTTCGCCAGCGTGCAACAGGTCGAATTGCCGGGCAGCTTCCCCACCATGACGTGGGAAGAAGCCATGCGCCGCTATGGTTCCGACAAACCCGACCTGCGCGTCAAGCTGGAGTTCGTCGATGTCGGCGACCTGATGCAGGACGTCGAGTTCAAGGTGTTTTCGGCGCCCGCCAACGATCCGGCCAGCCGCGTCGTGGCCTTGCGCATTCCCGGCGGCGCCAGCATGCCCCGCAGCGAAATCGACGCCTACACCAAGTTCGTCGCCATTTACGGCGCCAAGGGCCTGGCCTATATCAAGGTCAACGACGCGGCCGCCATACCCGAAGGCCTGCAGTCGCCCATCGTCAAGAACATCAGTGTCGATGCCTTGACCAAAGTCATTGAGCGCACCGGCGCGCAAAGCGGCGACCTGATCTTTTTTGGCGCCGACAAGGCCAAGGTGGTCAACGATGCCATTGGCGCCCTGCGGGTCAAGATCGGCCACAGCGAGTTCGGCAAGCAGAGCGGCCTGTTCGAGGCCGGCTGGATGCCGCTGTGGGTGGTGGATTTCCCCATGTTCGAATACGACGAGGAAGAAGGCCGCTACTTTGCCGCTCATCATCCCTTCACCAGCCCGAAAGACGGCCACGAGGATCTGCTTGAAACCGATCCCGCCAGCGCGCTGGCGAAGGCGTACGACCTGGTGCTCAATGGCTGGGAAGTCGGCGGCGGTTCGGTGCGTATTCATCGCGCCGAGGTCCAGACCAAAGTATTCCAGGCCCTTAATATCGGCGCCGAAGAAGCGCGCGCCAAGTTCGGCTTCCTGCTCGATGCCCTGCAATATGGCGCACCCCCGCACGGCGGCGTGGCCTTCGGGCTGGACCGCCTGGTCACCATGATGGCCGGGGCGGAATCCATTCGCGACGTCATCGCTTTCCCCAAGACGCAACGCGCCCAGTGCTTGCTGACGCAGGCCCCCTCGGCCGTCGACGAGAAGCAATTGCGGGAGCTGCATATCCGCCTGCGCAATACCGAGGTAAAGTAAGCAGCAGGGATATAAGCGCAAGGAGGGTGCGGGTGTCGGTGATCCGGGTCGTCAGTTACAACATTCACAAGGGCCGTTCGGCGACGGGCGGCAGGGAATCGTTGTCCGACTTGCGGCTCGGCTTGTACGGCCTGTCTCCCGACTTGCTTTTCCTGCAAGAGGTGCAGGGCCGCAACGAGCAGCGGTTCAGCCTGGATGCACAGCACGAATCCCTGGCGGCAGCACTGTGCATGCATGCCGCCTATGGCTGCAATGCCGTGCGTCAGCGCACCGATCACGGCAATGCCCTGTTGTCGCGCTACCCCATTCTGCAGCACGAGAACCAGGATATTTCCGATCACAGGCTTGAGCAGCGCGGGCTCTTGCATGCCCTGGTGGAAGTACAGGGCGTGCCGGTGCATTGCCTGGTGGTGCATCTGGGCTTGTTTGCCGGAGGGCGCTCACGCCAGGTGGCTGCCTTGCTCGAGCGCATCAAGCGGATGGTGCCCGAAGGCGAGCCCATGCTGATCGCCGGCGACTTCAACGATTGGAGCAACCGGCTGGCGCCGCTGTTCGTGCAGCAGTTGGGCCTGTACGAGGTGTTCGCCATCGCTCCGCATCAAGATCCCGGCCCCCGCCTGTTGCGCTACTCGGTCGAGCGTTTGCGCAATAGCTTGCGGGGCACGCCGCAAAGCGCGCCGCTGGCCCAGAAAGTGCACGAATTGGGTATTAACGGCGCGGCGCGGATGACCCCCCCGCCCCGCACCTTTCCCGCCGCGTTCCCGTGGCTGCGGCTGGATCGCATCTATCAGCGGGGCTTTGCCGTGCGCAAAGCACGGGTGTTGCAGGGCATACCGTGGAAGCAGATTTCCGACCACGCCCCGCTTTATGCCGAACTGGAGCTGCCTTGATCATGACCGGTCCGGACATCAACCCCATGGGCTATTCCCCCGACGAAATCGACCGGCAATACAACGCCCGCGCTTCCGTTCCCGATTGCCTGCCTTTCCTGCAAGCGTACGCCGACACCAGCAAGCGGGCGCGCGAACAGCTGGGGGGCGAGCTGTCCGTGCCTTATGGCGCGCATCCCGACGAGACACTGGACATTTTTCCGGCTGCGCAAGCAGATGCGCCGGTATTCGTCTTTATCCACGGCGGCTACTGGCGCGCGCTGTCGAAAGACGACTCCTCGTTCATGGCGCCGGCTTTTACCGCGGCGGGCGCCACGGTGGTCGCGGTCAACTATTCGCTGGCGCCCGCCGCGTCGCTCCCCGTCATTGTCGATCAATGCCGCCGCGCCGTTGCGTGGGTGCATAAGCACATCAGCCGCTTTCAGGGCGATCCGGCGCGCATCCACGTCAGCGGCAGTTCCGCCGGGGGCCACCTTGCCGGCATGATGTTGGCCCGCGGATGGCACGATGCGCTGGGCGTGCCTGGCAACGTCGTGCACAGCGCCAGCCCCATCAGCGGGCTGTTCGACCTGCGCCCGCTGCTGAGCACGCACATCAATGCCTGGGCGCACCTGGACCCGCAGTCGGCGCAGGCACTGAGCCCGGTGTTTCACCTGCCGGATCAGGGCTGTCCCCTATTGCTTGCCTGGGGCGAGCACGAGACAGCCGAGTTCAAGCGCCAAAGCCGCCTGTATGCCCAGGCCTGGCAGGCCCGTGGGTATCCCGCCAGCACGCTCGAGGCGCCGGGCGTCAACCACTTCAACATACTGATGGATTTGCGTGATCCCCATTCGGCGCTGAGCCGTTCGATTCTTGGCTTGATGGGTCTGTGAGCCCGTCCGGCCCCGGCAGGGCAGGTGTGTATGGCGCGTAAAGACTTGCGATTGAACTGGCACGAAGGCAATCAGATCGATCTGCTGCAAAACGGTGCGGCCTTTTTCCCCGCCCTGTGCGAAGCCATCGACGCCGCGCAGCGATCCGTGCACCTGGAAACCTATATTTTCAACTTGGACCCGGCGGGCGAGTTGGTGCTGGACCATCTGCGGCAGGCCTGCGAGCGCGGCGTGAAGGTGCGTGTGGTGATAGACGGCTTTGGCAGCCAGGCGCATGCGCAGGACATCGTCCGGCAACTGGCCGGCATGGGCGCGCAGTACCGGGTGTACCGGCCCGAGCCAGCGGGCGTGGGCGCGGTCCGTTTCAATCTGCGGCGCTTGCGGCGGTTGCATCGCAAAGTCACGGTGGTGGATCATGCCGTGGCGTTTGTGGGGGGCATCAACGTCCTGGACGATTACGTCGACGTCCCCGATGATGGCCAGGGGCCCAGGCCGCGTTTTGATTTTGCCGTGCGCCTGCGGGGGCCGATTGTCGACGATGTGGCCCGGGCGCAGCGCGGGCTATGGTTGCGCATGGCCTGGCGCCGGCGCGACGACTGGGCGGCGTTCTATGAGCGCCTGACGCATTTGCGGCAATGGATGCAGTCGCGGCGCAAGAAGGGGCAGCCCGTTTTCACGCCGGGCCGGCGCGCGGCCTTGCTGCTGCGCGACAACATACGGTTTCGCCAGACCATTGAGAATGTGTACTTGGCCACCATGGCGCATGCAAAAGCCGACATCCTGATTGCCAATGCCTATTTTTTCCCGGGCCGCCGATTGCGCAAGGCGCTGGAGGAAGCCGCGCGGCGGGGCGTGCGCGTCAGGCTGCTGCTGCAGGGCCGTTCCGAGTATCCCATGCAATACCGGGCGTGCCGCTATATGTACTGCAAGCTGCTGGACGACGGCATAGAACTGTACGAATACATGGCCAGCTATCTGCACGCCAAGGTCGCCGTGATCGACCAGTGCGCCATGGTGGGGTCGTCCAACCTGGACCCCTTCAGCCTTCTGCTGGCGCGCGAGGCGAACGTGTATGTCCAGGATGCCGGTTTCGCCAGGGACCTGGCCGGGGCGATCGAGACCGAAATCCGCAATAACGCGCAGCCGGTGACCGAAGACAGCCTGCAGCGGCGAAGCTGGCTGGGCCGCTGGGTCGATGCCTTTTCCTATTTCATGCTGCGCGTGGGCGTGGCGCTCACGGGCAAGTCGTCGGAGTACTGACGATGCGCGGAAAAACGGAGTAACGTCGCGCATATCCGGTCCATCATCGTTTTTTTTCGTTTAACATCACAGGTGGCTGCGCCCGCAGGGGCGCCATGGTATGCAAACAGTTAGGAGCAGGTATGAAAACGAAAGCGGCAATTGCCTGGAAGGCGGGCGCACCACTGACGATTGAAGAGGTCGAGCTTGCCGGCCCCAAGGCCGGCGAAGTGCTGGTCGAGATCAAGGCCACGGGTATCTGTCATACCGACTACTACACCTTGTCGGGCGCCGATCCTGAAGGTATTTTTCCGTCTATCCTGGGTCACGAAGGCGCCGGGGTCGTGCTGGAAACCGGTCCTGGCGTCACCTCGCTCAAGGCGGGCGACCACGTCATCCCGCTTTACACGCCCGAGTGCCGCCAGTGCAAATCCTGCCTGTCGCGCAAAACCAATTTGTGCACGGCCATACGCGCGACCCAAGGCAAGGGCCTGATGCCCGACGGCACATCGCGCTTCACGGTGGGCGGCAAGCCGGTGCACCACTACATGGGCACGTCCACCTTCTCCAACCACATCGTGGTCCCCGAGATTGCGCTGGCCAAGATTCGCAACGATGCCCCTTTCGACAAGGTGTGCTACATCGGCTGCGGCGTCACCACGGGCCTGGGGGCGGTGCTGTTTACCGCCAAGGTCGAAGCCGGCGCCAATGTGGTGGTGTTTGGCCTGGGCGGCATCGGCCTGAACGTCATACAAGGCGCCAAGATGGTGGGCGCCGACAAAATCATCGGTGTCGACTTGAACCCGGAACGCGAAGCCATGGCCCGTAAGTTCGGCATGACGCACTTCATCAATCCCAACGAGGTTGAAAATGTGGTCGACCACATCATTGCGCTGACCGACGGGGGCGCCGACTATTCGTTCGAGTGCATCGGCAATACCAAGGTCATGCGCCAGGCGCTGGAATGCTGCCACCGCGGCTGGGGCCAGTCCATCATCATCGGCGTGGCCGAAGCGGGCGCGGAAATCTCCACCAGGCCCTTCCAGCTGGTCACCGGCCGTGAATGGAAAGGCTCGGCGTTCGGCGGCGCGCGCGGCCGGACCGACGTCCCGAAAATCGTCGACTGGTATATGGACGGCAAGATCAACATCGACGACCTGATCACCCACAAGCTCGGGCTCGAGCAGATCAACGACGGTTTCGATCTGATGAAACGCGGCGAATCGATTCGTTCCGTCGTGGTGTACTGATGACGGGCCCCAAGTCACTGGATGATCTGGAGCTGCTCAGCGAACATCGTTGCTTCGATGGCGTCCAGCGCTATTATCAGCACAGCTCCGAAGCCGTTGGGCTGCCCATGCGGTTTTCCGTGTTCATCCCCCAGCAGGCAAGCGAAGGACGCGTGCCGGTCCTGTTCTACCTGGCGGGCCTGACGTGCACGGAAGAAACCTTCATGATCAAGGCGGGCGCCCAGCGCGCCGCCGCCCAGCACGGCCTGATGCTGGTGGCGCCCGATACCAGCCCGCGCGGCGCGCAGATTCCCGGCGAAGACGAAAGCTGGGACTTCGGCACCGGCGCCGGTTTCTACCTGGATGCCACGCAAGAGCCCTGGAGCCGCCATTACCGCATGGAAAGCTACGTGGCCGACGAGCTCTTTGGCATCGCCACCACCCTGTTGCCGGGCCAGGCCGCGTGCGCGGGCATCTTTGGCCATTCCATGGGCGGCCATGGCGCGCTGGTCCTGGCGCAGCGGCATCGCGACAAATTCCAGTCGGTCTCGGCCTTTGCGCCGATCGCGGCGCCTTCGCGCTGCCCCTGGGGTGAAAAAGCATTCACAGGCTATCTGGGGGCCGATCGCCAGGCCTGGGCCGACTACGATGCGACGCTGCTGATGGAAAGATCGCAGAACCCTTTTCCACAGGGTATTTTGATCGACCAGGGCCTGGCGGACGGCTTCCTGGCCGAGCAACTGCACCCCGAAGCCTTCGAGGCCGCCTGCGCGCAGGTCGGGCAGCCGCTGGTGCTGCGCCGGCACAAGGGCTACGACCACGGCTATTACTTCATCTCGACCTTCATGCAGGACCACATCGACTTTCACGCCGAGCGCCTGCGCGGCGGTTGAGTAGGTACTAATACCTACTCGTCGTGATTTCAAGCATGAGGTGCGCAAACTGACATGCCAGGGTGCACGGGTAGACAATACCTGTGCACCCTGCGTTGCTATGCTTCATTTTGATGAAGCCCTCAGGAGCAACGGATATGTCGGTCACCCTGGCACAGAGTCGGCCCGAGCTTGCCGCGATACGCGAGCACATGATTATCGATGGCCAGCCCTGCACGCAGGGCGATGGCGCGACCATCCCCGTTTACGATCCCGCCACAGGCAAGGTCATTGCCCAGCAGATACAGGCCGGGTCCAAGCAGGTCGACCAGGCCGTGCAGGCGGCCCGCAGGGCTTTCGGCCATCCGGCCTGGCGCGACCTGCCCCCGGTTGCGCGCGAGCGTTTGCTGCTGAACCTGGCGGATCTGGTCGAGCAGCACGCAGAGGCCTTGGCCAGGCTGGAGACGCTGAACAACGGCAAGCTGCTGGCGCTTTCGCAAGGGCTGGAGGTGGGCGCGGGCGCGCAGTGGCTGCGCTATATGGCAGGCTGGTCCACCAAGATATCCGGAGAGACGCTGAATGTCTCTATCCCTTTTCCTCCGGGCTTTCATTATCACGCCTATACACGGCCAGAGCCGGTTGGCGTCGTGGCGGCCATCGTGCCCTGGAACTTTCCGCTGCTCATGGCCATATGGAAGATAGCGCCTGCGGTTGCAACCGGCTGCACCGTGGTCCTGAAGCCGGCCGAGGAAACCCCGCTGACCGCAATCCGGCTGGCTGAATTGGCGCTTGAGGCGGGTTTCCCGCCCGGGGTCATCAATGTGATTACAGGCCGTGGCGAGGTGACGGGCGCCGCGCTGGTGGCGCACCCCGGCGTCGACAAGATTGCCTTCACCGGCTCCACCGAGGTGGGCAAGTTGATCGGCCATGCCGCTATGGACGACATGAAGCGTGTGTCGCTGGAGCTGGGGGGCAAGTCGCCGGTTGTGGTGCTGGACGACTGCGATGTCGAACTTGCCGTGCAAGGCGCGGCGAACGCGATCTTTTTCAATCAAGGGCAGGTTTGCACGGCCGGGTCGCGCCTGTATGTCCAGGAAGGCATTTATGACAAGGTCGTATCCGGGCTTGCCGACCTGGCTGCGGGGATGACGCTGGGTTCCGGCTTTGACCCGACCACCCAGATCGGCCCCATGGTGTCGGCCAGGCACCGCAGGCGGGTTCTGGACTATATCGACATCGGCAGGCAGGAAGGCGCGCGCTTGCTGAGCGGCGGGCAGGCGGCGGATGGCGATGGCTATTTTGTGCGGCCAGCGGTATTCGCCGATGTGGACCGCGATGCGCGCATCGCGCGGGAAGAGATCTTCGGGCCGGTGGTGGCCGCGGCCAAGTTTGCCAGTGACGAGCAGGCCATTGCCTTGGCCAACGATACTTGTTTTGGCCTGGGCGCCAGTATATGGAGCAATGACCTGGCGCGGGTCAACCAGATGATTCCCCGCATCAGGGCAGGCACGGTCTGGGTCAATACGCACAACATGCTCGACCCGCACATGCCTTTTGGCGGCTACAAGCAATCAGGCATCGGCAGGGAGCATGGCCGCGCGGCGATTGACATGTATCTGGAAAGCAAGTCGGTCTGCATGGCTTACCCGTCCAGGCATTGACTGCATCATCGTAGCCGACACACAAATTACATAATGGCTAAGGAGACATAATGATGAAAGGAGCATATAGCGGCGCCTGTGCCGTACTGGCCGGCCTGATGTGCCTGGGCCTGTCGGGCGTTGCGCAAGCGGGCGATCCAAGCGCACGCGACTGGATTCCCGCGCCGCCCGGTACGAATGTGATCGCCACGTACTTGGCATCGCTGCACAGCCATGGCTTTTATGATCGGGGGGATCGCATACCCAACGGCCCCAAGGTGGACGTCCAGGCGCTGGTTCTGCGTCCCATGGCCTTTCGCCAGATCGGCAATGTCACGGTCCAGTACGAGTTGATTGCGCCGATGTATCGCACTTCCCTGAAAGTGCCTGGCGTGCCCGACGATCGTATGACCGGTTTTGGGGATGTGCAGGCCGGCGCGGCATTCTGGTTCTATAACAATGAAGAAACCAAGACCTGGTTTGCCTGGGAGCCATTCATTACCTTCCCGATCGGACGCTACGACGGATCCCATGCTGATGTGTCGCCCGGCAAGAACCGATGGACCACCATCCAGGATTTCGCTTTCGTGAAGGGGTTTGGCGAGTCGACGTTTCTTGAGGGCGTGGCCGAATTCGAGTTCTACGGAAACAATGACAACTACTACGGCCAGACGCTGAAGAAATCCCCTTCTATCCGTTTGATGGCACTGGCTTCGACCAATATTTCACCGAATGCTTATGTGGGGCTGCGGTATCGCTATGAAACGGGTGGCCGCGAGAAGGTCAATGGCCAGGTTTATACGCCGCGCCTGAAAAACCATCAGTTGGCCGCAGAAGCCACGTACCAGATTAACGACGCGAACCAGATCCAGCTTCAGTACATTCACGATCTGAAGGTGGAAACCGGACCACGCATGCGGGGTGTGCAGCTGCGTTATGCCTATGCGTTCTGAAATGAATGTTTCAGTCAGGAGACGAAAACACATGACTACTTCTTCCAAAATCCACCCGCTTGCGCTCAGCCTGCTCGCCACCGCGCTTATGCTTGGGCCCGGGTGGGCCACGGCCCAGCAGGCCCCGCTCGAGACGCTGACAGGCGGGCATGTTCTGCCGGCGGATGCTTCGCAACGTATTTATGTAATGGATTCGGTCTTTCAGCATCTGACCGAGAGCCGCCTGAACATCTTTGATGGCGCCACGGGAAAATTCCTGGGCATGGTACCCACCAGTTACAACGGCCATATGCAATTGTCCAAAGACGGCTCTCGCATCTACACCATGACAACCTATCACGAGCGGGTGACACGGGGAAAGCGGACGGATGTGGTCGAGATCTGGGACGCGTCGGCGCTGACCTTCAAAAAGGAAATCATCATTCCTCCAAAAAGGGCGCAAGCACTGAACTATCGCGGCATTTTCCGGCAGACGACCGATGGCAAGTTCATTGTGCTGCAAAATGCCACGCCCGCCACATCGATCACCGTGGTCGATATGGAGCAGGGGAAATTCGCAAGCGAAATCACCGCAACAGCCGGGTGCTGGAGCGTTATCCCCCTGCCCAACAAGCCGCGCAGCTTCATGACGATATGCGGGGACGGCGCATTGCTGTCGATCGATCTGGATGAGCAGGGCAAGGTGGCCAGGCAGCACCGCAGCAAGCCCATGTTCCCGGTACAGGACGACCCTGTTTTCATTGCGCCGGGCTTGGCGGGCGATACCGCCTACTTTGTCTCGTTCTACGGCAACGTCTATACCGCCAGGCTGGGCGGGGACGAGATCACATTCGAGCCGGTGTGGTCCTTGCTGGACGAGGCTGACAAGGCCCAGGGCTGGGTGCCGGGCGGGTACAACGTCATTGATGTGGAACAGGCCAACAAGCGCTTGTATGTATTCATGCATCCCGATGGCAAAGAAGGATCGCACAAGAATCCCGCGGCGGAAATCTGGGTATACGATCTGGAAAGCAAGAAGCGGATAGCGCGCGTGCCGGGGCGCGACGGCCTGTCGATGTCGGTGGCGCAAGGGCCGGCCCCGCGCCTGTTGACGCTGGATGGAGGCAACGTGAACATCTACGATATCAGCGCGGCTGAACCCAAGTACCTGAGAACCATAGAGGGCGCCGGCGAGGCCGCTTTGCAGGTCGAGCCGCAGCCCCAGGCCGGAGGCAAATAATGGATCCCATCCTGATCTATGCGGCGACGGCCAGCCTGGCCGTCATCCTGTTGCTGGGGGCGCTGCAAAAGCTGCGCCACTTCCTGCTGTTCGAGTCCGCCGTATCGGGCTACGCCCTGCTTCCGCCAGGGGGGGTACGCCTCTTTTCCGTGCTGTTTCTGGGCGCCGAATTACTGGCTGGCCTCATGCTGCTGGTTCCGTCCGCACGAATGGCTGGGGCTGTGCTCGCCCTGGCGGTGCTGCTTTGCGCCACCAGCGGCATTGTGATCAACCTGCTGCGCGGGCATCGGGATATTGATTGCGGCTGCGGCGGTTTTTCGCAGAAAGCGGGTGGGCTGTCCGGGTGGCTGGTCGTGCGCAATATGGTGCTGGCCGGCCTGTCCGCCCCGGTGCTGTTGGCCATGCACAGTTCGGGCCGGCCCTTGAGCCTGATGGACGGATTGACGTTTGTGGGCGCTACCCTGGCGGTGCTGGGGCTTTACTTTACGTTCAATCTGCTGATCGATACCCATACCCGATTCCAGGAAATATAAGGAGACATGATGAGTGCGTTAATGATTTCAAATGTTGTGCTGTGGGTGGTCGTACTTTGTCTGGTCTTGCTGGTTCTGGCGCTTTCCCGGCAGATCGGCGTGCTGTACGAAAGGGTGGCGCCCATGGGGGCATTGACCATGGACAGGGGCCCCGGCGTGGGCGAGGCGGCGCCTGAGTTCGAGCTGTCCGACATGCTGGGGAACAAGCAGACCGTGGGCCGCGCCGGCGCCCGCAGCCAACTGCTGTTCTTCCTGTCGCCCACATGCCCTGTGTGCAAGAAGCTGCTGCCTATTCTGAAGTCGGTGGCGGCAACCGAAAGGAAATGGCTGGACATCGTCCTGGCCAGCGATGGCGAAATGCCCGAGCACCTGGCCTTCTACCGCCAGGCGGGACTGGAGCAGTTCCCCTATCTGTTGTCGAATCAGCTGGGGATGCGCTTTCAGATCAGCAAGCTGCCTTATGCCGTGTTGATCGACGACGCCGGCATCATTCGCGCCAAGGGGCTGATCAACTCGCGGGAACAGCTGGAAAGCTTGTTTACGGCAAAAGAGCTGGGCGTGGGGTCGGCGCAAGAGTACCTGGCGGGCAACACGCTGCAGGAAGTGAACGTATCGCGTAAGGAGAACGTCAATGCGCTGGCTGGATAAACTGGGCGAGAACGTCGCCCGCAAGGTGGCCCATACCTCATCGCGCCGCAGTGTGCTGTGCACCCTCGGCAAGGCAATGGTGGCGTCGGCATTCGTCATGCCTGTCCTGCCTGTGGCCCGCGCATCAGGCAAGCCGTCCGATCTTGAAACCGCAAGCGATGAAGCGCTGACGTCCTGCGATTACTGGCGCTATTGCGCGGTAGACGGATTCCTGTGCTCGTGCTGCGGCGGGACGGCCACAACCTGCCCGCCGGGCACAACACCGTCGCCTATCTCGTGGGTGGGTACTTGCCATAACCCCAACGACGGCAAGGACTACCTGGTCAGCTACCATGACTGTTGCGGGAAAACCGCGTGCAACCGGTGCTTGTGCTCGGCACAGACCCGGGAGCGTCCCGGTTACGAGTTCTTCCTGCACAACGACGTTAACTGGTGCATGGCGAACGAGAACTCCACCTTCCACTGCACCACGTCCGTGGTCGTGGGGCTGGCCAAGAACTGAGGCGCGCCATGCGTTGCAGCCAGTGGGTCGCCTTGCTTATGCTCCTGGGCGGGGGGCTGGACGCCGTTGTGGCGGCGCCAGCGTCCGTGCCGGCCGCAGCGGCGCCGGCAGCCTATGCGGAAAGCACGGCGGCTTATAAAGACTACATGCTGCAATGTGCTGGCTGCCATCGCTACGATGGCGCGGGCGTTTCGCAAAGGGCCGTGCCCAGTTTCCGTAACTCGGTCGGCCTGCTGGCCACGCTGCCCGCGGGCCGCGACTACATGATTCGCGTCCCCGGTGCGGCACAGTCCCAGCTGGGCAATGCCGAACTGGCTGCCGTCCTGAACTGGATTGTGGCAACGTATGGGCCCGATCGCGCGGCGTCCGGTTTCAGGCCGTTTACCCCCGCCGAGGTGGGGGCGGCGCGCCCTTATCGTTTCGACGACGTGGCCCCGGTGCGCAGGGCGCTTGATCAACAGCTTGCAGAGCAAGGCCACCAACTGTCACCGTATACCTTTGGCGAAAATACAGACCACCCATGATGTGCCGGCCGCCGGGTCAGCCCGGCGAATAGGATGAGTACAGGTTTTTACTCATATATTCATCCGGGAATTTTAGGTATAAAATTTTTCTGGGCCGGTTTTTATCATCATGGCTCGCCCGGTGTCATGCACGGCCCGATTTTATAAGGCATTAGGCGTATGTCGTCCATGCTGCTACGTACCCCCCGCAAGCGTTACGACAACCAAAATCTTTGGCGCGATGGTGTGTGCGAATATTTTGTGCCGCTCGAAGTCAATCCAAGCCGGGGCGGCCCCTTTATCAATATCGCCGCCAGTGACACACTGGGCTGTTTACAGGTGACCGAGCTGTTGACCTCGGCGCAAAGTGTGTGCCGCACCCGCCGGCTGGCCGACCGCTCCGAAGCCAGCGGCTACAAGGTCACCCTGCAGCTGTCAGGCCGCAGCGAAATCATCCAGGAGCAGCGGGCTGCCATCTTGCAGCCGGGCGACTGGAGCCTGTATGACACGACCCGGCCTTACCAGGTCTCTGTCGACCAGGATGCCCATTTTCTGGTGCTGCAAATATCCACCTCGAATATGTTGGTGTGGCAGCCTTATCTGCAGCGTGCCGTGGCCCGCCCCTACAGCGCGCGCCACGGCAGTGCTCGTATTGCGATGGAAACCCTGCAGCTGGCGCTGACGGAAAGCCCCAGCCTTTCCAGCACAGCCACGCGCCATGTCGCACATTCTGTTCTGGAAATGATCGGGCTGAATATTTTCGAGCAGTCCGGCGCATCGAGCATGTCCGACCTTGACGAGGTCCGGCATGCCCAGTTCCGCAACATCCGGCAGTATATCGATGACAACCTGCACGATCCCGACCTTTCGGTCATGGCCATCGCCAATCGGTTTCGTGTGTCGCGCCGCTATCTGTACAAGCTGTTTTCAGGCCAGAGCATGACGCCGGCCGATTACATCCTGGGGGCGCGCCTTGAGCGTTGCCGCGATCTGCTGGCCGACACGGCCATGACACGCCAGATTAGTGAAATCGCCTATCAGTACGGTTTCTCCGACTCGACGGTATTCAGCCATGCATTCCGGCGCCGCTTCGGGATGTCGCCTTCCGAGTGGCGGCGTCAGGGTAGCTGACCGCCGCCGCGAACAGGCGCCGGCCCGCGCTTACTTCACCAGCCGCCATTGCCCGTCTTTCACGGTAATCAGCTCGCGGCCGCGGTCATCGAAACCGCTGTGGTCTTCGGGGCTCATGTTGTAGACGCCTTGCGTGGCCACCAATTCCTTGGTTTGTTCCAGCGCGTCGCGCAATGCGCTGCGAAACTCCTTGGTGCCGGGCTTGGCCGTTTTGGCGGCTTCAGGAATGGCTTGCTCCAGCAGCAGGCCGGCATCGTACACGTTCGCCCCGAAGGTGGCGGGCTTCTCGCCATACTTTTCGCTGTAGCGGGCGATATAGTCTTCGGCCACTTTCTTCGACGGGTTGGTATCGGCGATTTCAGGCAGGACCAGCATCAGGCTGGCGGCCAGTATGGTGCCTTCAACCTGTTTTCCGCCCAGAGACAGAAAGGCCGGCAGCGCGGCGCCATGGGTTTGGTAGAACTGGCCCTTGTAGCCCTGCTTGACCAGGGTGGTTTCGGGCAGCACGGCGGCCGAGCCCGTGCCGGCGACCAGCACGGCGTCGGGCTTGGCCGACAGGACTTTAAGCGCCTGGCCGGTGACGGAGCTGTCGGAGCGCTGATAGCGTTCCACGGCCACGATCTTGATGTTGTGCTCTTTGGCCAGTTCCGAAAACACTTTCAGCCAGTTCTCGCCGTAGGCGTCGTTCAGCCCGATGAAGCCGGCGGTCTTGATGCCCGACTGGGCCATGTGGCCGACCAGCGCCTTGGCGATGATGTCGTCGTTCTGGGTGGTCTTGAAGACCCATTTCTTTTCGGGCGTCATGGGCAGGACGACAGAGGCCGTGCCAACGGGCGCCAGCATGGGGGTGCCCGATTCGGCGGCGAACTGGATCACGCCCATGGCATTGGGAGAGCCGGACGGGCCGATCAAGGCGTCGACTTTTTCTTCGGTAATGAGCTTCTTGAAGTTGGTGACCGACTGCGTGGGGTCGCTGGCGTCGTCCAGAGAGACATATTCGACGGTCAGGTCGCCGATCTTCCGGGGCAGCAGCGCAACGGTGTTCCGCTGCGGAATGCCGATGAGCGCGGTGGGGCCGGTGGCCGAGGTGACCACACCCACTTTGACCTGGGCGAAGCCAGGGGCGGGGGCCATGCCGACGGCGGCAAACAGGGCGGCGGATAGAGCGAGTTTCTTGAAAGGCATGGGTTTGTCTCCGTGGGGTTTTATGCTGCGTAGTCGTGACGAAGGGGATAAAACGTTTTTTTACTGTTATTCAGGGTGGCAAAACAAAAGATAGTTGATGCTTAAAATAGATATTACGTGCGGCGTTTATTTCTGTAAACAGGCGCTTTCCCGCGATGGGCGGGCTTCATATGGTGACCGAGCTGACGCTGGCGCCCCCGCACACGTATAGGGTCTGGCCGGTCACAAAGCTGTTGGCCGGGTCGGCAAAAAACATCACCGCGCGGGCGACGTCGTCGGCGCGCCCCAGGCGCTGCACGGGTATGCCTTGGGCAATATTGCGTTCGCGCTCGCTGCCTGCCGGAATCACGTCGTAGAACATATCGGTCTGTATGGGGCCGGGCGCGACGACATTGACCGTGATGCCTTTGGGGGCGAGCTCCAGCGACCAGGTGCGGGCCATGCCTATCATGCCCGCCTTGGTCGCGGAGTAGGCCGTGCGGGTGGGCAGCCCCAGGGCGCCGCGGGACGACATCAACACAATCCGGCCGAAGCCCGCGCTTTCCATGCCGGGCAGCGCTGCCTGGACCAGCGAGATCGCGGACCCCAGGTGAATCTGGGTCAAGCCTTGCAGTTCGTCCAGCGAGACATCAGGCAGCAGATTGGGCCAGATGACTCCGGCGTTGTGCACGATATGGCTGACGGCGTGCTGTTTGGCGATTTCATGGCCGGCCTGTGCGGTCGCCTGCGGGTCCAGCAAATCCACCAGCACCGAATGCAGCCGGGCATGGGTGAAGTCCGGCGCGCGCCTGGCCAGTGAAATGACTTCGTAGCCGGCATCCAGCATCTGGCGGCAGATTTCAGCGCCGATGCCGGCGCTGCCGCCGGTGACGATGGCGGTGTAAGGTTTGCTCATGCGCCCTTCCCGTTCGTGTTGGGCGTCAGGGCCAGGACGCGCAAGGGGCTGCCCGAACCGCTGCGTATCTTCAGGGGGGCGGAGAAGATCACGGCCCCCTTGGCGGGGAGCTGGTCCAGATTGGTCATGCATTGCAGCCCGTAGCGGTTGTTGCCGTGCATGAAGTAGTGGCAGGGAAAGGGCGGATCCAGATGCTGGGCCTGCCCGGTGTCCGTGCCCACCGATTCGGTGCCGAAGCCATGTACGTCGCGTTCCTTGATCAGCCAGGGGACGACCTGGGCGTCGGGGCCGGGCGAGTGGGCGCCGTCTTCCTGCATGTTCAGGTAGTCGGTGGGCTTGCTGCGCTTGGACCAATCGGTTCGCATGAATACCCAGGAGCGCGCGGGGATCTTGCCATGCGTGGCCTCCCATTGTTCGACGAAGTCGATGGTCAGCAGGAAGTCGGGGTTCTGGCGCGATTCGCTCGAGCAATCTATGACACAGGCTTCGGCAATAAAGGATTCCAGCGGAATGGTGTCCACGGTGTTGTCGGGCAGGTCTTTGCCGCTGACCCAGTGGGCGGGGGCGTCAAAGTGGGTGCCCGTGTGTTCCGACATGGAAAAGTTGTTCCAGTACCAGGCTGGCCCGCGCTCGTCGTAGCGCGAGATCTCTTCGATGCGAAACGGCCAGGCCTGGCCGAACTCAGGCGGCAGCACGATGGTGGGAAACTCGGGCGTTAGCGTTTCGGTCAGATCTACGATCTTGATCTTGCCGGAAACCAGTTCCGCCATGAATTGTGTCAGTGCCGTGGTCGTCATGGTGTCTCCTGATGGATGGTCGTGGTGGCAGGGGCGCCGCTTGGCAAGCGGGCGGGCGTCATGCGCCGCCCAGTTCGCGTTCCAGCCCCTTGGGGTTGTCGCGCAGGCGCGACATGAACTCCTGGGCGACATCGCCCACGTAGACATCTTCCGTGCCCGCCTGCAACGCTTTCACGATCGCCGCGGCGACCGCTTTGGGGTTGACCCGCGGGGGCGGGGTCAACTGTTCCCATTCATGGTCGACCGGACCCGGAAAAACGTTGACGACGCGCACGCCGGATTGCAGGAACTCATTGCGCAGGCACTGGGCCACCGACAGCGCGGCGGCCTGCGAGGCGGACCAGATGCCGCGCGACGGCAGATTGACGTGCGCGTAGATGGACAGCACGTTGACCCAGGCCACGGCGCTGTTCAGGCCGTCGGCCGCGCGCGCCGCCATGCCGGGGCCGAAATGCTGGGCCAGGCGCATCAGCCCCATGCAGTTGACGTCCAGCGCGTCGCGTGCCTTGCCGATGTCGCGGCTGTGCAGCACGCCGCCGTCCCGTTCATAGCCGGCCGTGTTGACCAGGATATCCACCTTGCCGCCGATGCTGCGTGAAACGCGCTCGACCGAGTCGGTGTCGGTGATGTTCAGGTCCTGGACCTGGATGCGGGCATCGTCGCACAGGGTGTTGAAGGCGGCCGATTGCTTCCAGATTTCCGGGTCGCCGGCAAACACGGTGGTGGCGCCGGCATCCAGCAAGGCGCTGATGACCGCCATGCCCACGGCGGACTTGCCATCGGTGACCAGCACCCGCCTGAATTTCGGGTCGCACGAGGTTTCGCGCAGGACTTTGTCGTCTTCCATATGGGGAGTCGCCTGTAAGGGAAGTGCAATCATGACCGCTTGCCCGCTGCGATCGAGTTTGAGCGCCAGCCGGACGGTGTCGCCGTCCTGGCAGTCGCCATGAACGTGGGCCACGACAGACGGGCCGGCGGCCATTTGTACCGTGCCAATGCGCCAGGGCAGGCGTTCGCGGAAATACAGATCGTTGCTGTGGTGCAGCACCGTAGAGACCAGCAGCCGGCCTTCCGGATTGACCGTTTGCCAGCGCAACTGGCCGGATAGGCATTGGTGGCAGACTTCGCGCGGCGGGTACTGCACGGCGGCGCAATCCTGGCAGACCTGCAGGCTGAAACGGCCCTCGGCTGCAGCGGCGGTCAGGCCCAGCGCGCGCCGGCTGCGTGGCGCGGGCGGCCGGGTGGCTTGCCGGGTGCGGGCCACCGGATTCTTGCGCGGCGGCTTGGAAAGCGCTTGGGTCATGCGTCGCTCCTTGCAAGCAGGGCGGCGGCGGTGCAGATGCCGCGGTCGTAATTGATCATGCCGAATCCGCTGACCAGGCCGATTTTTGCATTGCTCACCTGGGTGCCGGCGGCTTGCCCGGTCAACTGGCGCAAGGCTTCGACCATGCCCAGATAACCGCCCGCGGCCCCCGCCTGACCCACCGACAACTGCCCGCCGTTGGTATTGAAGGGGAAGCTGCCGTCCACCGTAAAGCTGTGGTCGCGCACGAATTGCGGCGCATCGCCTTTATCGCAGAAACCCAGGTCTTCGATCTGCATCAGGTTGATGACGGGGTAGTCGTCGTAGGCCTGCATGAAGTCCACGTCTTGCGGGCCTACGCCCGCGTGCGCGTAGAAGCTGTCGCGGTCCATGGTCCAGCCGCCGCGCGTCTGTATGGGGTCGTCCATCCAGGCATTGTGCCGTTCGAGGGTGGACAGGATGCGGACAAAGGGCAGCCCCAGTTCGCGTGCGCGCGCTTCGCGCATGACCAGGAAACCGTCCGCGCCGGCGCAAGGCATGACGCAGTCGAATAAATGGATGGGTTCGGTAATGGCGCGGGCATCCAGGTACTGCTGCAGCGTCAGCGGCTTTTTCATGAGGGCATGCGGGTAGCGCAAGGCGTTATCGCGCTGGGCCACGCAGAGCTTGCCGAAGTCCTCGCGCGTGGCGCCGCTGGCATTCATATAGTGGCGGGTCAGCAAGGCGAAGCTGGCGTTGGGGCCGCCTGCCCCATACGGATAGACGCCGTCTTGCGCAAAGCGCGAAAACTGGCTGACGGTGTGCCGGAAGGAATCCACGTGGTTGGTGTCGCCCGCCAGGCACGCCACGATATCGGCATCCCCCGCCTGCACGGCCCGCGCGGCCCGGCGCAGGCCGATGACGCCGCTGGCGCCGCCCATGGGAATGTGGTCCAGCCAGCGCGGGCTCATGCCCAGGTGCTGGGTCAGCCCCACGGCGGTGTCGGGCGCCAGCGTAAAGCTCGATACGCACATGCCGTCGATGTGCGTCTTGGCGATCCCGGCCTGCCGGATCAAGGCGCCCAGGGCCATGCCCAGCCACCAGTGCGCGCTTTCTATCGAATAGCGCACGTAGGGAATGGTAACGGGCACGGTCGCGACAATGCCGTCGTAGCCCTGGCGGCTTGCGGTCATGCGGCGGGCTCCTGGCGTTTTTTCATGGCGCGGGTATCTATGCACAGCGGGGAGCCCGGCAGGGCGGGAGCAAGCTTCTTCAGCTCGCCGCGTTGTATCTTGTTGGTGGCGGTGAGCGGCAGCTCGTCCACCAACGCAACATACCCGGGAACCTTGTAATACGCCAGCTGTGTCAGGCTCCAGGCGACGATGTCCTTGGCCAGGACACCCGCCTGCCCGGACTCCAGGGGGCGATGCAGCACCACGCAGGCCAGGACTTCATCGCCGCGCACTGCGTCGGGTACGGCGGCGACGGCAACGGTTCGGACGGCAGGGTGCTGCCCCAGCACGGACTCGACCTCGACGGCGGATATATTTTCGCCGCTGCGGCGGATCACATTCTTTTTGCGGTCTACGAAGTGCAGGGCGCCTTGCTTGTCCCGCCTGACGATATCGCCCGTATGAAACCAGCCGTCTTGCCAGGCTTCCTGGGTGGCCGCCTGGTCTTTCAGGTAGCCCGCAAAAAAACCGAAACGGGGATTGGCGCCGGCATGCCTGACCAGGAGCTCGCCATTTTCATCGGCGGCGGCATCCTGGCCGGCATCGTTCAGCAGCCGGACCAGGACATCGGCTTCTTCCTGGCCGAAACAGCTGGTGCCGATGTGGCGCGGTTCGCGATTGGCGATGATGACGGCGCCTGCGCCGGTTTCCGTCATGGCCCAGGCCTCCAGCAGAGGAAAACCGAAACGCTGCTCGAACGGCTCATGCAGCGAACGTTCGACGCCGGCACCGAAGCCGAACCGCACTTGATGGGCTGTATCTTGCGGGGCCGCCCCGGCTTTCATGAGGATGGCGGGCATGACCCCAAGATAATGCACGACCGTCGCGCGGGCATCGCGCACGGTATTCCACCACGAGGCGGGATGGAAGCGGTCAATGGGAATCAGGCAGCCGCCTATGGCCACCATGGCCATTACGGAATAGGCCATGGCATTCATGTGCACCAGCGGCAGGGGCGTCAGCATGCGCTCGCTACCTTGGCGCAGCGTGGCCAGGCCGCCGATGTTGGCGTACCACCTTCCCGCATGCAGGAAATATTCGTTGGGCAGTATGCAGCCCTTGGGCCGGCCGGTGGTGCCCGAGGTATACAGCAGGGCGCATTCGCTTGCGCTGCCGGGCGCCTGATCTTTCAGCGGCGCTTCGCAGGCGGCGGGCGGCGGCGCGTCGTCCGGGCCGGCCAGGGCCAGCGGCTGGCCGGCCGCTCTGGCGGCCGCGGCCAGGCTGGCATGGCGCTCGGGCAGGGCGATGGCAATGACGATCTCGGCATGGCCCACCAGATATTCGAGTTCGGCCGCCCGCAGGTCTGCATTAATGGGAACAACGGAAACGCCCAGGCCGTTCAGCGCAAACCAGTGCAGCAGGAAATCAGGCCGGTTCTCCAGCAGCAGGCCGGCGCGATGGCCATGGCCGTAACCGGCGGCCGCATAGGCGACCATCAGGCCGTCGATGCGCTCCCGAGCCTGGCTGTAGGTGATCTCGCCGGCGGCGATGCCGTAGATGTGCGCCGTTTCGGGCATGACGCACAGAAAAGGCTGGCCGGGCCATTGTCGCGCTGCATCGGTAAAGGCGTGGTAAACCGTATTGGACAAAACCTTCCCCTTACATGAACAGCTGAATGCTGCGCAATGCCGCGTCGCAGTTGAGCAGGTCGATGCGCTTTTGCTGTATGCGCAAGGCGCCGTCCACGGCCAGCAGTTCGAGCGTGGCCCAGCCTGCATAGAGCGATTGCTGGTCAAGCCGGGACTCCACGTAATGGAAGGCCGTGCGTACGGCATATTGGCCTTTTTCGGGCTGGTGCCACGGGTGGCCGGATTCAATGCCGGGCTGCTGCAGCAGATGATGGCTGCGGCTCTTGGGCTGTTGGGAAAACGTGCGCTGGCCGGCCAGCCGCTCGATGCGCACGCGCAGCAGCAGCTTGTCTTCGTACATCAACGAGCCTTCCAGCAGCGGGTCGGTCTGGCCGTGCGACAGCGGCATCCAGTAATGGCCGTCTTCGGTGAAAAGCGCCAGCCAGTCGTCAAAGCGCTGCTCGTCCAGCATGCGCGCCTCGGCATAGGCAAAATCGATGAGCTGTTGATCCGTGACGTGACTCATGCTGTCTCCTTCATGGTGGCCGTCATATAGCGAGCCCATGCCTGGTACTGGTTGCGCATCTGCCACTCACTGGTGCCGTTGGTGATTTCATTCTTGCGCCCGGCCTCGTCCGATTCATAAAGACGCGCCACATTGACCCAGTCGCGGCCGCGGCTGTGCAGCCCATGCTGCGACCGTTCGTAGACTTCATGGTCGTCGTGGCCCACGACCGACGTGGGAGCGTTGATCAGGCGGTTGTACATAAGCGTGCGCTCCAGCAGCTTGTCCGGCGCGCCCACCAGGCGGAAAGTCCACGACTCCACCAGCGTCTTGTTGGCGGCCAGGGGTTTGAATATTCGCAAGGTCTGGATCGGCCCCTTGACCATGATGTTGGGGAAATAGGTGGTGTTGTGCCGCGTGTCGCCCAGGATTTCCTGGGTGCGCTCTTTGCCGTAAGCCGCCTCCATGGCTTCAAGGTAGGCGGGCACGGGGGAATAGGCGGCATGAATCGAGTTGCTGACGCCTGTATGCCCGTGGCCGTTTTCCCAGACGCGTATGCCCATGCCTTCGAAGAACTCATAGGGGGAAATGAAGGGGGCGAACTGCTCGACCGCCATGGGCTTGGGTGTGCCTTCGGGCGCTTCTTCCCACACGCGCACGGCCGTGCCCGCCGATGACTCGTGCGCCACCATGGGGTGGCAGGTATCGGTCTGGTTGTCGACCAGCATCTTCCAGTTGCAGTCATGCAGATAGCGCAGGACGCCGCCCGCCACCTGAAGCTCGCCGGCCGGCGAGCGGTCCACCATGTTGTCGATGGTCGACAGCGATTCGCCGAAGAATGCGTCGAACGACTGCCCTTCGGCGCTGAGCCGGCAGAAAACGAAGCCGCGATAGTCGCGCACATTCTGGACGGGGGCCATGCCCTGGCTGGCTTCACAGGCCTTGAAGACGTCCGGATCGTAGCCTTTTTTCAGGGGGACGGACAGCAATTGCCCATCGGTCTTGAAGGTCCAGGCATGGTAGGGACAGCGGAAGAATTTTCCGGTATTGCCGCAGGTATCGGCCGCCACCATGACGCCTTTGTGCGGGCAGCGGTTATGCAGCACGCGTATGGTTTTATCCGTGTGCCGCACCATGATGACGGGCTGGTCCCCGATGGTGGTGGTGTAGAAATCGCCCGGATTGGGCACCTGGCTGGCATGGCCCACGTAGACCCAGGTGTTGGCAAACAGGTGCTCCATTTCCAGCTCAAAGATTTCGTCATCGATGAACAGGTCCTTGTGCACCTCGGTCGGGCGCACAAGCGCGGAGACGGCGGCGGGATTGTTTCGATAGTGCATGATGGCCTCCTGTCAATCAAAGATCCAGAACCAGCCGGTCGGAATGGCTGCGGGAAATGCAGATCTGGATGACGTCGCCGGCATCGCGTTCCGCATCGGAAAGGTAGTAGTCGCGGTGGTCGGGCGTGCCTTCCAGCACAGTGGCCTGGCAGACGCCGCATTCGCCGCGCCGGCAGTCGTACAGCGGGTCGCAGCCGGCCTCTTCCAGAACGTCCAGTATGGTTTTGTCGGCGGGCACCTGAAGCACTTTGCCCGACTGCCTGAGTTCCACCTCGAAAGCCCGGTCGCCGAATTGCGGGGCGGCGTTGGCAAACAGTTCGAAATGCAGATGGGCATTCGGCCAGGACTTGTTGCGCGACTGCTCGATCACCGCATCGATCAGCCCCTTGGGTCCACACACATACACATGCTGCTTCTGATTGATCTGGTCCAGCAGATCGGGCAGGGGCAACTGCGTGCCGGCATCATCGTCGGCATGGACATGCAAGGCATCGCCGTGGCATTCGGCCAGGGTCTGCAGAAACCCCATTTGTTCACGGCTGCGTCCGTAATAGTGCAGGATGAAAGGACGGCCCGCGCGCTTCAGGGCGGCGGCCATGGAGGCGATGGGGGTAATGCCGATGCCCCCGGCGATCAGGACGACGGTTTGTTCGTTGGCGTGGATATCGTGCAGCGGGAAGTCATTCTTAGGGCCTTCTACCTCCAGCGTGTCGCCGGCCTGCAAGCCGTGCATGAACTGCGAGCCGCCGGTGCTGGGATCTTCCAGGCGCACGCCCAGGCGATAGGCGCTGGGCGTATTGAATGCGGCCTCGTCGCCGTCCAGGCACACCAGTGAATAGCAGCGCGGCTCGGACTGGCCTGGAATCCTGATTTTAAGATGGGCGCCCGCGGCAAAAGGCGGAAGCGTGCCGCCGTCGGCGGCCGTCAGGGTGATGCTGCGGATCATCGGTGTTTCAACACGCGTGTCGCTTACGGTCAGGGTCAGTTTGGCCACGGCAGGTCTCGTTTACGTGATTGGGGGGTCAGCCAGGGGCGCTGACGGTCTGCGCCATCAGGCTGTCGAGCTTGTCGCCCTGGTCGTCGGCCAGGGCCGCCTCGCGCAGCGCATGCAAGCGGGCGGCCGCATTGGGTTGGCCCAGCAACTGGCTGGCCGCCAGGCTGAGCCGCTGGTACTTGCTGTTGCCCCGCTCGTGCGTATCGCTATAGCCTTTGACCAGGCGCCGGCAGTTCACGACCTCGACCGCCAGGTCGTAATCATGATGGACGGTGTCGGACATGAGCTTGAGCCATTGCGCCAGGCTCCTGGCCTCGATCTGGTGCCTTAGGGTGCGCCGGCGGAAACGGCGCATGCCGGCCAGGGTGTACAGCATCAGGAAGCCGCTCAGGGTGCCGCTGCGCAAAAAACGCCCTTTGCGGAAATAACGGCTCAGAAAGCGGCTGAGCCGTGGCGAACGCTCGATGGCGCGGCCCAGTCCCGCCGGCAGGGTGCCGCATATTTCGTCCAGGCGCGGATGCATGTACTCGGTGGTGTAGACCAATTGGCCGGGCGCGGCGCGCACTTCCTTGCGTACCCGCTCGAAGCGGGCAGCCCGTGTTTTCAGGTCGGCGACACGGATGACGTCGTCGTAGGCCATGGCGACCGCCACGTAGCGCGCCGCCGCCGTCGTCAGCGCCCAGTCTTTCGGAGCGCCGCCAAATTGCGCATCCAGCGCGCGGACGTCGTGCATGTGGTCCAGGTACTCGTGGGCATAGCGCAGGTCCTGGAATTCCAGCGCGCGGCGCAGGCCGGCCACCAGCAGGGGCTGTGCCTGCGCGGGGAAGTTCTGGCGGATGTCGTCCAGAAGCCCTTGCACTTTTGGATGGCTGGCTTTTTCGGGAATGCTGTCCACCGGCCTGGCGGTGTCGATGAAAGGCGGTGTCCGGGGCGCCTGCGCGGCAGCGTCAAAGCCCAGGCCGAACGCCTTCAGGCTGGCGGCCACGCCCACGCCTGCGCGCTGTATGGTGGCTTCATAATCGTTGCGCGCAAAAGGCAGTGCGCCGCTGCCCGCCAGCGCGCCGAACAGGCTGGCGCTGATGACACTGCCCGCCTCGTCGGCCAGCGCCTGCAGGTCGAAGCAGTAAAACCGCCTGGCGGCCTCCCGGCCTGCCTCCAGCACGGTATTGGGATCGGCGATACCGTTGCCATGCGCGGACTTTTCAGAGACGGCATAGCTGCGGTGCGAAGACGAGATCAGCGTGGTGCGTGCCGGCGTGACCAACCCGCGCTGTATGGCGCGGCCGCCCTCCATCAGTTCGGCCGCAATCACAATATCGACATCGCCGGGGGTGGGCATCATGGCCAGGGCCGGGGCCTGGCCGGCGGCCTGCACGGCGCTTTCGGGCAGCAATTCCAGGTAGTAGATGGTGGCGCCGGTACGCTGGGCCACGCCCGGAACCGACGTGGTCTGGGCCCACCACTGAGCGTGTTCGGCCATGTCGACGATCCAGTCGGCCAGAACGCCGCCGCCCTGCCCGCCCATGGCCAGAATGGCGATCTTGATGGGTGTGCCCGCATGGAATGCAATGGGTGTCGTCATGGCAGCCTACAGGGAATAGCGGTTCAGCTGCGTGCTGCGGCGCGATTGCAGGTAGCCGATCACGCGCTGACGCATGCCGGCCTTGAAGGTGTCCCACCGGCTGGGGTTGTGCACGATATCGGCCCGGTAGAACGATGGGCACAGGACGGCGGCGTGGGCGACTTCGCCGCAATTGCCGCAGCCCACGCAACTGTTGTCCACGTGGGCGACCGGATCTTCCTTCAGCGGGTCGCCGCTGTCCTTGATGGTCAGCGACGGGCAGCCCGACAGCCGCATACAGGCGTGGTCGCCGGTACAGACATCGGGGTCCACGCCGAAGCGTTCCTTCACTGCCCGCTTGCCGCTTTTGACGGCCTTGTTGAACAGCGGCTTGACCCGGCGCTGCTTGTTCAGCATGCATTCCGATTGGGCAATAATGACCTTGGGGCCCTTGGCGGGCGTCGTCAGGGCTTCTTCGATGGTGGCCTGCACTTTGGCGACATCGTAGGTACGGTCCAGGGTGCGCAGCCACTTGACCCCCACGCCGCGCACCGCTTTTTCGATGGGGTTGTTGGTGGACCGGTTGGCGTTGCGGGCTCGTGACGACAGAATGTCCTGCCCGCCCGTGGCCGCTGAATAATAGTTGTCGATAATGATGATGACGCCGTCGTACTTGTTGAAGACGGCATTGCCCAGGCCCGAAGCCAGGCCGTTATGCCAGAATCCGCCGTCGCCCATGATGGAAATGGCCCGTTTGGATGACGGCACGTTGAAGGCGGCGGCGCTGGATGCGCCCAGGCCGTAGCCCATGGTCGTGGCGCCCAGGTTGAAGGGCGGCAAAATGGAAAACAGGTGGCAGCCGATATCGCAGGCAATGTGGTGCTCGCCCAGCTTCTTCTGCGCCAGGGTCAGGGCCGAAAACACCGGCCGCTCGGGGCAGCCGGTACAGAAGCCGGCGGGCCGGGCGGGCACGGCTTGCGCCAGCGCAGCTTGATGCGCGGGCTTGACTGTGGGATGAAAGGTGATGGGCTGGTCCTTGGGCTGCGGCCGCGCGGCCTGCCGGACGTCCATGGCCGGTAGGGGCGTATCGGGCAGGGTAGGCAGCAGCTCGGGCTTGTGCTCGGCCAGGAAGCCTTGCAGGCCGTCGCGCATCACGGCGGTCGTATATTCGCCCGCCATGGGCAGGAAGCCTTTGCCCGACAGCAGGGTGGCGATGCCGGCCTTGCGCAGGATGGTGTGCAGGCTTTGTTCTATATAGTCGGGCTGCCCCTCTTCGAACAGCAGGACGGCTTTCTTGCCGCGGCAGAATGCGGTGATCTCGTCGTCGATGACCGGGTAGGTGACGTTCATGACATACAGCGGAATCCGGCTGTTGCCGAAGCTGTCGGCCAGCCCCAGCAATTGCAGGGCGCGGATCACGCCGTTGTAGAGTCCGCCTTGCAGGATCAGGCCCAGGTCATCGTGATCGCCCTGGAAATGTTCGTTCAAGCCGTGCTGCTTGATGAAGCTGACGGCGGCCGGCCAGCGGGCATTGATTTTCTCGTGCTCGTGCTGAAACGAGGCGGGCGGCAGCACAATGCGGTTGGTGTCGCGCACCGGCTGGTCCATGGCCTGGCTCAGCGTCATGGCGGGGCGCCGATTGTCTTTGGCGGTGAAGCGCCCGTGTACATGGCAGCCGCGTATGCGCAGTTGCAGGATCACCGGCGTGTTGCTGGCTTCAGACAGCTGGAAGCCGTCTTCCACCGCCTTGACCATGCTTTCCAGATTGGGCCGGGGGTCAAGCAGCCAGATTTGCGATTTCATGGCAAAGGCATGGGTGCGCTCTTGCATGATGGAAGAGCCTTCGCCGTAGTCTTCGCCCACGATGACCAGGGCGCCGCCCGTGACCCCGCCTGACGCCAGGTTGGCCAGCGCATCCGAGGCGACGTTGGTCCCCACGGTGGATTTCCAGGTGACGGCGCCGCGTATCGGGTACATGACGGACGCCGCCAAGGTGGCCGCGGCGGTGGCTTCCGAAGCGCTGGCCTCGAAATGCACGCCCAGTTCATCCAGGATCTCTTGCGCATCGGCCAGCACGTCCATCAGGTGCGAGATGGGCGAGCCCTGATAGCCCGCCACATAGCCCACGCCCGATTGCAGCAAACCCTTGGTGACGGCCAGTATGCCTTCGCCCCGGAATTCCTGGCCTTCGCCGATACGCAGCTGCTGTACCTCTTTCTTGAATGAACGCTCTGCCATGTTGCCTCCGGGACGACGCAATGTTGTGTCTGTTCTTTTGCTTGTCCCAGATACTTTAGGCTTCAAGCGACAGCGCGTCAATAAAAATCATGAAAATTCATGTATAGGCAAAATTTAATATACAGAACAGGTGCTTGTGTATAAGTACTTACCATTAAATTGGTGCGTCCGACGTACGGAAACAGGCATTTGCAGGCTACTATTAAACTTGCATACGCCAGGGCGCACGGGGCGCCTGGTTCTGTCCGCATATAGGAATGTTGTCATGCAAGCTGATGGGTCGACTCGTTTTGTGCATCGTTACCTGGCGTCGGTGCTGGCGCAGGCGAGCCATCGAATTTCGGCGGAATTCCATGTGGAGGTCAGGAAAGCGGGCCTGACAGTCACCGAGTGGCGGGTGCTGGGCAGCCTGATCGATGGCGAAGGCGAAACCGTCGGCAGGCTGGCTGAACTGGCCGTCACCAAGCAGCCCACGCTCAGCAAAGTGCTGCCCGGCTTGGCCTCGCAGGGGTATATCAGCCTGCAGACGGCACGCAGCGACCGGCGCCAGACCATGGTGACGATCACACCGAAAGGCGCGAAGCTGATCAGTGGGTTGTGCGAGCAGGCGCTGGCGCACCAGCGGCGCGTGTTGTCCAAACTCGACGCCGACCACGCCGACCGGCTGGTCGACATGCTGCGGGCCATTATTGCGCACTGAAGCGCCCGGATCGGTCGCTATGGCAGCGGCGTGCCTGGTTTTGACATGACACGGTTTTCGCCCAAAAAAACAGCCAAAATGCGCTTTGGACATGAACTTTTCATCAAAAAACGGCTCTTACAGATATATCATGTGTCAAAATGTTCTTGTATTAGCACTCAGCCATCCAGAGTGCTAATATAATGATAAACATCGCTTTTTTCAGGGGGATCCCTCGTCTGATGACTCATCGTTCGCAATCTTTAGCCCTGTCCAACAATCAATTGGCCATGGCGATCTCGAATCCGGGTGCTTTAGGCACGATCGAAGCCTATATCAGCGCTGTCAATCGTCTGCCCATGCTCACGCAAGAGGAAGAAACGAATTTGGGCAAGCGCCTGCGCGACGACTCCGACCTTGATGCCGCGCGCCAACTGATCACCTCGCATTTGCGCCTGGTCGTTTCCATTGCGCGCCAGTACTTGGGCTATGGGCTGGCGCATGCCGACCTTATTCAGGAAGGCAATGTTGGCCTCATGAAGGCGGTAAAACGTTTCGACCCTGATCGCGGCGTACGCCTGGTGTCGTTTGCCGTGCATTGGATCAAGGCTGAAATCCACGAATATATTGTGCGCAACTGGCGCCTGGTCAAGGTGGCCACCACCAAAGCGCAACGCAAGCTGTTCTTCAATTTGCGCCGCATGCGCCCCGATGGGCAAACACTGGACACCGAGCAGGTCAACGAGATCGCGCGCGAACTGAATGTGCGTCCCGAAGACGTCTCCGAAATGGAAGTCCGCATGTCCGGGCGTGAATTGGCGCTGGAAAGTCCCAACGACGACGAAGACCATTACGCGCCTATCACCTACTTGTCGGACGAGGGGCAGCAAGAGCCCTCGCGCGTGCTCGAACGGCGCGCCTACGATGCCTTGCAGGGTGCCGGCCTGGCCGATGCCCTGGACGGGCTGGATGCGCGTTCGCGTCATATTGTGCAGGCCCGCTGGCTGCAGGATGACGGCGGGGCAACCTTGCACGAGCTGGCCGCCGAATATGGCATATCGGCCGAGCGGGTAAGGCAGATTGAAGCCGCGGCATTCAAGAAGCTGCGTACGGCGCTGGCGGATTAGCGCATAGATATAATTTTTTACACCTTAAGTCGGCGGAAGCAGAACTTATTCGCAGTTGGCCTGACTAACTTCCTATGAGCGATGTGTTTGCATCACGATGCGCGAGGCATCGTTCATCATCCGCTTCGGCTTCTCCTCTTCCCCTCCCTTTTGAAGCGGATGTTTTATGGGACACCTCCAGGTGTCCCATTTTTTCGTTCAGCGCCGTCCTTCCATAGCCATGCGCACGGCCAGGCCGGCCAGGACGGTGCCCATGAGCCAGCGCTGCACGACCTGCCACACGGGCCGGCCGGCAAGAAAGACCGCGATCGAGCCGGCCATGATGGCAATCAGGGCATTGACGCTCATGCTGATCATAATTTGGGTAAAGCCCAGTACCAGGGATTGCGTGAGTATGCTTGCTTGATCCGCGGGGCTGATGAACTGGGGTAGCAGCGACAAGTACATGATGGCAATCTTGGGGTTCAGCAGATTGGTGACAAACCCCATGGTGAATAGCTTGCGCGGGCTGTCCTTGGGCAATTCGCGCACATGGAACGGCGAGTGGCCGCCCGGCTTGACCGCCTGCCATGCCAAGTACAGCAAATAGAGCGCGCCTCCGATGCGTAATGCGTCATATGCATAGGGAACCGCCAGGACGAGCGCGGTAATGCCCAATGCCGCGCAAAGCATATAAAAGACGAAGCCCATTGCCACGCCGCCCAGGGAAATGAGCCCGGCAGCGCGGCCCTGGCAGATCGACCGCGAAATAAGATAGATCATGTTCGGGCCGGGCGTGAGGACCATGCCCAGTGAAATCAGGCCAAATGCAAGCAGGTTGGACAGTTCTGGCATGGGTGTGCGTCCTGTGATGGGGGGAAGGGGTAGCGCCGCAGGATCAGTATAATGCAGCGGGCTTCGCTCATGCGGGGCGCGCAACAGGGCGGCGATGGAATCATTGCAAGCCCGGCCCCTTAATAAATGGGCAAGCCTGTCGTTAACGTTTTATCCCTTCCCAAACACATACCCTTCTCATGATGCAAGGCACTTACGCCCCCGCTCTGGTGGCCATGTCGATTGTCGTGGCCGTCGTGGCGGCCTATACCGCCATCGATATGGCGCGGCGCATTGCCTCGACGCGCGATCGTGTCTCGCGCTGGTGGCTGGCCGGAGGCGCCTGCGCCATGGGCACGGGTGTCTGGTCCATGCATTTCGTGGGCATGCTGGCTTTCAGTCTGCCCATGCCTATGGGCTACGACCCGGCCATTACATTGCTGTCATGGTTTATTGCGGTCGCCGCTTCGGCTTTTGCGCTCTGGCTGACCGCGCGCTCCCGGCTCCCGATGCACCTGCTGGCGACCGGCGCCCTGGTGATGGGCGGCGGCATCGCGAGCATGCACTATACCGGCATGGCCTCGATGCAGATGCAGCCGGGTATCGATTACAACCCTTGGCTCCTGGCCCTGTCGGTCACTGTCGCCGTCGTGGCATCGGGTGTCGGGCTGTATATCATTCACATCCTGCGTTCCACGCAGCGCCACGCCCGCTGGTTGCGCCTGGCGGCTGCCCTGCTGATCGGTGCAAGCATTGTCGGCATGCACTATATCGGCATGGCTGCCGCCCGCTTTCCTGTCGGCAGCATTTGCGGCGCGGCGCAAGATGGGCTGCAGACCGAATGGCTGGCAAGCCTGATCGTCCTTGGCTCGCTGGGCGTCCTGGCCATTGCCTTGATCATATCCGTGCTGGACCAGCGCCTGGAGTCGCGCACAGCGGTGCTGGCCAAATCGCTGGCGCACGCCAATCGCGAGCTGACTCACTTGGCCCTGCACGATTCGCTGACCAAACTGCCCAACCGGCTGCTGCTTCGCGACCGCTTGGCCCAGGCGATCGGGCCGCGCGCCCGGTTCGCCGTGATCTTCATGGACCTGGACGGTTTCAAGGCCGTCAACGATGCTTTCGGCCACCATATGGGCGACCTGCTGCTCATCGAAGTGGCGCGCCGCTTGTGTACCGCCCAGCGCCATGCGGATACCGTTGCGCGCCTGGGCGGCGATGAGTTCGTCCTCCTGATTCACATTGAAACCCGCGAAGACGCCGAGGCCGTTGCCCGGCGCCTGATTGAACTGATCCGTCAGCCGGTCCGGATCGATGGGCAGGACCTGCGCATCTCCACCAGTCTGGGCATTGCCCTGTACCCGGAAGACGGCGCCGACTTCGATTCCCTGGTATCCAATGCCGACGCGGCCATGTACCACGCCAAGGAACAGGGCCGTAACGACTATTGTTTCTTCGAGCCCGCCATGAACGTGCTGGCCCAGAGCCAACTGCAGTTGTTACAGGCGCTGGCTCCGGGTCTGGGGCGCAACGAGTTCTATCTGCTGTACCAGCCCAAATACAACGCGGCGGACAAGAAACTGGTCGGTGTGGAAGCCCTGGTCCGCTGGGCGCATCCCACCCAGGGCCTCATCGGGCCGGATGTCTTCATCCCCTTGGCCGAGCGTTCCGGCCTGATCATCGAGCTGGGCCTGTGGATACTGGACGAAGCCTGCCGCCAGTTGGCCGAATGGCACCGGCAGGGCAAGCTGATCCAGATGTCCGTCAATCTGTCCGCCCTGCAGTTCTGCAGCACCCGCCTGGTCGATGATATCAGTGCGTGCCTGGCCCGGCATGCGCTGCCGCCCCAGTATCTGACCCTGGAAATCACCGAATCCATGGCCATGCAGGATGTCGAGCACAGCTTGCGTATGCTGCAGCAATTGCGCGCGCTGGGGGTCATGATTTCGATCGACGACTTCGGGACGGGCTACTCCAGCCTGGTCTATCTGAAACGCCTGCCGGCCAGTGAACTGAAGATCGACCGCGATTTCGTGAACAACCTGCAAGGCGGCCAGGAAGACGCCGCCATTGTCTCGGCCATTATCGGCCTGGGCAAGACGCTGGGGCTGACCGTCACCGCCGAGGGCGTTGAAACAGACGCGCAGCAGGACTTCCTGGCCGAGCAAGGCTGCGATCTGCTGCAGGGCTTCCTGCTTGGCCGCCCGGCGCCCGCCGCGGCACTGAGCTTCGGCTGACTGTTTCTGCATAGGGCGGCTGCCTGCCGCCTGTCCATGCGATGCGGGGCCGAAAAAAACTTTCGCCCGAACACGAAACGGCTGAAAAAAAGCGATATCCTTGGGTTTCCGTCGGTAGACACGGGCAAGGAACACAACAATGCAGATAGGACACCTGGTTTTTGGCCTGGCCGGCTTGCTGGCCCTGGTGTCCTTCATGCCGCCGGTCGCGGGCCGCTTGCATCTGCCCTACTCAGTGTTGCTGGCCATTGTGGGCTTTGTGCTGGGCTTGATCATCCATGTCCATGGCTGGGCGCCTCTGGTCATGTCCGACTTCCTGGATTCGCTGCAGAACTTCGAGGTTTCATCGGAAACCTTCTTGTTCGTCTTCTTGCCCATTCTGCTTTTCGAGACGGCCCTGTCCATGAACGTGCGGCGCTTGCTGGACGATATCGGGCCTATCCTGATGATGGCGATTGTGGCGGTGGTGGTCTGCACGCTTGCCGTGGGCTTTTCCATCAGCGCGGTATCGGGCTATGGCCTGGTGGTTTGCCTGATGCTGGGCGCGATCGTGGCGACCACCGACCCGATTGCCGTGGTGGGCGTGTTTCGCGAAGTGGGCGCGCCCAAGCGCCTGACCACGCTGGTCGAAGGCGAGTCGCTGTTCAATGATGCGGCGTCCATTGCCTTGTACTCGGTGTTGCTGACCGTCATGTATGGGGGCGGCACTTTGTCCACCGGCAAGGTGTTCTACAGCTTTGTATTCAGCTTTATCGGGGGCGGTTTGGCTGGTTTCCTGATGGGCCGCCTGGCCAGCGGCCTGTTCATCTGGCTGCGGGGCTGGCCCACTGCCGAAATCACCCTGACGGTCGCGCTGGCCTACCTGACTTTCTATATCTCCGAGCATTATCTGGGGGTATCGGGGGTGGTGGCCACGGTCATTGCCGGCCTGGTCGTCGGTTCAACCGGCCGCACCCGCATGTCGCCCGCCACATTCGAGCAATTGTCCAGTTCGTGGTCGCAGTTTGGCTTCTGGGCCAACTCCCTTATCTTCGTGTTTGCAGCCATGCTGATCCCGCGCATGATGGCCGACATCACCTGGACCCAGGTCCTGCTGGTGCTGCTGGTGTTTGCCGTGACGCTGCTGGCGCGGGCATTGATGGTATTTGGCGTGTTGCCGCTGCTGGGCCTGACGCGCTTCGGCACCAAGGTCAGCCCGGCCTACCGTATTGTCATGTGGTGGGGCGGGCTGCGTGGCGCGGTATCGCTGGCGCTGGCGCTGGCGGTCACCGAGCAGCACAATGTGCCCTATGAGGCGCGGCAGTTCATTGCGGTGGCCACCACGGGCTTTGTGTTGATGACCTTGTTCATCAATGGTGTCAGCCTTAGAAAGCTGATAGGCCGGTTGGGGCTTAACCAGCTTTCGCCTTTCGAGCGAACCTTGCGCAACCAGGCGGTGGTGGTGGCGCTGGAGGACCTGCGGGAAAAGACCCAGGAAATTGCCGAATATGAGCATATCGGCCAAGATGCCCGGGACCGGGTGCAATCGGTGTTCGATGCGACCCTGGCCAGTGTGGATGGCGGCGAGCTGGCGCAATTGTCGCTGGATCAGAAAGTATCCATGGGCCTGGCGGTGGTCGCGGCCCGCGAAGAAGAACTGTTTTTCGATACGCTGAAGGCGCAGGTGGTTGACTGGCGCACGGCCGAATCGCTGCTGGCCCGGGCCGAGCGGCTGAGCGATGCGGTGCGCGCCGGCGGCCTGCAGGGCTTCGAGGCGGCCATTGCCGCCGACTTGCGCTATTCGTCGAACTTCCGCCTGGCGTTGCGCCTGCACTATCTGTTCGGCTTCCAGGAGTGGCTCAGGCGTGAGCTGGCCAAGCGATTCACCAATCTGATGTGCAAGCGCTCGGTGGCGCAGCAACTGATCCGTTTTGCTGAAAAAGAGATCCAGCCCTTGCTGGGGCCGGAGGCCACCGGCATCATCATCGAAGCGCACAAGCACCGCCTGGTCCTGCTGGAAAGCGCCCTGCAGGCCATGAGCCTGCAGTATCCCGTCTTTGCCCAATGGCTCCAGGAAGCCTATCTGGGGCGCATGGCCCGTGCGCTGGAGCGCTTGCGCTATCGCGATATGCTGTCGCAGTTTCTGATTACGGGCGAAATGTATTCGGATCTGGTCAAGCAGATAGACCTGCGTTGGGAGCACGTGCAGAAGCATCCTGCGCTGGATATCGCCATGAGCGCGAGCGACCTGGTCGGCCGCATACCGCTGTTCGGGGGCTTGTCGCCGGAAGCGCTCAAATCCATCGGCAAGCTGTTGAAGCCGCGCCTGGCCGTGCCCGGCCAGCATATTCGCATGCAGATCGGCCGCAGCCGGGCCATGTATATTGTGGCGTCGGGGGCGGTCACCCTGGACTTGCCGGATGGGACCACCGTAGAGTTGGGCACGGGTGAAATCTTTGGCGAGATGGCCTTGCTGGCCGGCGCCGAATTCGAAGCCAAGGCAACGTCGCTGGGCTACAGCCGCTTGCTCATGCTGCTAGAGGGTGACTTTGATACCTTGCTGGATCGCGACCCGGTCCTGAGGGAAAAAGTCGAAACGGTGGCCAGGCAGCGCTTGCGCGCCCTGGAGGTCTGGCAGGAATTCGAGTCGGGCCAGCGCCAGCACGAGCCCTTGCCCGATCTGTCGCGGCGCGCGTCCACGGATGCCGATGCCCAAGGCGACACGGATGCGTCGGACAAACCCGGCCCTGATGCACCGGCGCCCCGCGACGCCCTATAGCAATTGACGGATGTCGCTGGCGATGTCCTGGGCGGACGCATTGCCGCTGACCAGCACCCGTGCTTCGCCTTTGGGGTCGATCAGGTAAAAGGACGAGGCATGGTCCATGGAGTACTGCTCCGGCGTGGCGCCGGGGGATTTGGCGTAATACGCCTTGAATGACTTGGCGGTGGCGCTCAGTTGCTCGGGCGAGCCGGTCAGGCCCACAAAGCTGGGGTGAAAGGCGGTTACGTAGGCGGACAGGACTTCGGGCGTATCGCGCGCCGGGTCGACGCTGATCATCAGCACCTGGACCTTGCCGGCGTCTTCGCCCAGCAGTTCCATGGTCTCGGACAGCTCGGCCATGGCGGTGGGGCAGACGTCGGGGCATTGGGTAAAGCCGAAGAACACGACGGCGACCTTGCCTTTGTAGTCGGCCAGCGTGCGGACCTGGCCGGTGCCGTCCACCATGGCCATCTCGCGGCCCAGCTTGGTGCCGGTGATGTCGGACCCAATGAACGCAATGTCTTCCTTGCCGCATGCGCTTAACGCGGATGCGAATCCCGCCGCCATGGCGGCGGTGAGCAAGGTGCGGCGCTTGTTTGAAAACACAGACATAAGACTTCCGGAAAAAGAGATCAAATGAGCCTGACCCAGTGGTCGATCAGCAGGGCCCCGAACAGCAGCGCCAGGTACAAAATGGAAAAACGGAACAGTTTGCGCGATAGTTCGTCGGAGTAAGCTTTGTACAAGCGCCAGGCATACATGATGAACATGCCGCTGAGCACAATGGCGGATATCAGGTAGAACAGGCCGCTCATGCGTACGATGAAGGGCAGCAGGGTCGCGGCAAACAGTACAAAGCTGTACAGCAGTATATGCAGGCGCGTGAACTGCTTGCCATGGGTCACCGGCAGCATGGGCAAGCCCGCCTTGGCGTAGTCGTTGTTGCGGTAAAGCGCCAGGGCCCAGAAATGCGGCGGGGTCCAGATGAAGATGATCAGGACGAGTATCCAGCCCTCGGCCGGCACGGAATTGGCCACGGCGGCCCAGCCCAGCGCGGGCGGCATGGCGCCCGACAGGCCGCCGATCACAATATTCTGCGGGGTCAGCGGCTTGAGAATGACGGTGTAGATAATGGCATAGCCGACAAAGGTGGCAAACGTCAGCCACATGGTCAGCGGATTCACCAGATGGTAAAGCACCACCATGCCCAGGCCGCCCAGCACGCCCGACAACATGATGACCTGCATGTTGCTGATGGTGCCCCGGGCGGTGCCGCGCCTTGCCGTGCGCAGCATGCGCGCATCGATTTCCTGCTCTATCAGGCAGTTCACGGCGAATGCGGCCGCGGCCAGGAGCCAGATGCCGGCCGTGGCGGCCACGACGACGCCCAGGTCGGGCAGGCCGGGGCTGGCCAGGAACATGCCAATGACGGCGCAGAACACGGCCAGTTGGGTAACCCGGGGTTTGGTCAGTACCAGATACTGCCGGAAAAGAGCTTGCGTGGGAGCAGGAACGGTAGTCATGCCGGTATTTTAGTCTGTTGGGCGCGCGAAAGGCGCAGCAAGAGTGTGACGCTGGCCAGGACCAGGCCGGCCGCGCCGCCATTATGCAATACCGCGATCAGCAGGGGCCATTGGAAGAAGATCGTGGTCAGGCCCGTCAACAACTGGGCCAGCAGCAGGGCCAGCATTAATCTGGCCGGCCCGCGCAGGCCCGGCTCGCGCAGCATTTTCCAGCCCAATACGCCCAGATAGGCAAACACCAGGAAAGCAAAGTTGCGATGGGTCCAGTGAATCGCCGTAAGCGCATGTTGTGAAATCATCTCGCCCGATGGCAGCATGCCCAGGCCGCGGATCAGCGAATAGCCGCCTTCAAAATCCATAGGCGGGACCCATTCGCCGTGGCAGGTGGGAAAGTCCATGCAGGCCAGCGCCGCGTAATTGGTGCTGACCCAGCCGCCCAGCGCGATCTGGGCAAAGAGCAGGGCCAGGCCGCCTGCCATCCAGGGCAGCCAGCGCCGCGCGGACCCGTGCACGGGCACATGCGTTTTTTCGCGGGCGGCCAGCCAAGTCATGAGGGCCAGCAGGATCATGCCGCCCAGCAGGTGGGACGTCACCACGATGGGCATGAGCTGGTGCGTGACCGTCCAGGCCCCGAACGCGCCTTGCACACAGACAGCCACCAGCGTGACGACGGCCAGGCGGGGGGTGTGGCCCAGCTCGCGCCGATACCGCCAGGCCAGATAGACGATGCCGATGATCATCATGCCCAACAGCGAGCCGACGTAGCGGTGGATCATCTCGATCCAGGCTTTCGAGAAGCTGACCGCGCCGTAAGGCATGGCCTGCAGTGCTTGCTCGATGTGGCTGCTGGCTCCGATCGGCGTGATTTTGCCGTAGCAGCCCGGCCAGTCCGGGCAGCCGAGCCCCGAGTCAGTCAGCCGTACGAAAGCGCCGAACATGATCAGGTCCAGCGTCAGGAACCAGGTTACAAAGACCAGTTTCCGATAGCGTGAAACCAGCCGCTCCGTCGCCTTGCGCAGGCCGGCGCCGGGCGTGCCTTCGGCGGCTTCTGCGCGTTGAGGGTCAGCGGTGTGCGTGCTCATGTCATCGTCCTTCCGGTCATTAGCCTATGCGTGAATTGCGGATCAGCTTGCTGAGATCGTCACGCACCGAGATCGGATCGGCATCGGCCGGAAACTGCATCATCAGGTTGCCCAGCGGGTCGATGATCCACATGGGCGCCTTGAGCGCCGCTTCGCGTTCGGCGGCACTGGCCTGCGGCGCCAGGAAGGCAGCCAGTTTTTCGGGGTCGGCCCGCAGCATATTGGTGCCTTTGTAGGCGTCCATGACCTGGTCGGGAATGGGGGCGTCGTCGGTCAGGAACCACACGCGGGTCAAGCGCTCTACATTTTTACCCTGGCTGGCGTGCGAGTTGCGCAGGATGAACAGTTTCTTGACGCACGATTCCGGGCAGGCGCCGCTGTCCGCGGTGACCAGTATCCATTTTCCATGCAGGCTGGACAGCTCGAAGGGCTGGCCGTCCAGGGTGGTCAGCGGCAATGCGCCGGCGTCGGGCACAGGACGTTGCGGCTGTATCAAGGCGCCATAGTTGGTATGGTCGGTGGGGCGCAGCCCCAGCGCGGGTACATAGTAGGCCAACAAAGCGAAGACCACGGGCGCCAAACACATGATCACGATCAGGTAGAGCGGCCAGACCGACCTGCGGCGAGCTTGAGCAGGCGTGACGGGGGAGTTGCTTACCACGAGAATTCCTTAAAAAGAGTTGGGTTTGCCGCGCCGGCGCACAGTACGCCAGGCAATGACCAGCCAGGCAATGGCCGCAATGGCGGCAAATCCAAACCATTGCAGGGCATAGCCTTTGTTCTTGTCGGCATCCAGGGAGGGTTCGGGCCACTCGCGCAGCAACTGGGCTCCCGTTTCGGTTTCGCCATTTTCCTGGATCGCATCCGCAGTTTGCGCCAGGACCATCGGCATGAATTTTAAGCCAGTTGCCGCCGCATAGGCGTCCAGGTCCAGATTCTGCACCCGGGGAGGCCCTTGCGCGGGATCGGGCAAGGTGGACGGCAACTGCGTGGCGCTGCTGAGTTCGAACAGCCTGGGCACCCGCGCCAGCAGTTCGCCGGCGATGGTCTGCTTGCCATCGGGGGCGGGAATCGCCGGCAGGGCCTGCTCTATCGATGCGGGCCGGGGCAGCCATCCGCGCAGTACCAGTACGGCGGTATCGGCCTTGCCGTCCAGCATCAGGGGGGTAGCCACCCAGTAACCCGGCCGGCCTTGGTAATTGCGATTCTCCAGCAGCACCGTCAGGTCGTGCCGCCATACGCCTTGCGCGCTGGCAGGGCGCCATGCCGTGAAGGCGCTGGGCGGTGTGCCGGCGCTGAGCTGCAAGGGCGCGGTACTGCGCCCCGCCTGAATATCTTGCTTGATGGCGATGCGCTGGGCGGCGCGGTCCAACTGCCAGTTGCCCAGCGAAACACACACCACGGCCACTATGCCCAGCAAGAGCAGGGCGGACAAACTGCGATAAATCGTGTGTGGACGAGCCATGTCTGCAATAATTCAGGTTTAATCGGAGGCCAAATAATGCGTTACATCGTGATCCTGGCGTTCCTGGGGATTATAGGAAGCCTGGCTTCTGCGCTGGTATACCTAATGCGTGACAAAGGCGGGACCAATCGTACGGTCAATGCGCTGACAGTGCGTATAGGCCTGTCGATCGCCCTGTTTCTGTTTGTGCTGTTCGCACACCACATGGGCTGGATAGAAAGCACCGGCATCGCTGCCCGGTAATTCCATTTTCAGATCAGGGAACAAGCCCTGCATTGTGCAGGCGGTGCCTGCTTGCGCCACCCCAAAGGGGGGCTTTCTGCCTTGGGACGGCGCAAGGGCAGAAAAAAAGGCTGGCCAGGGCCAGCCTTTGTCTTGCGGCCCCGATCGCCTAGAACCAGTATACGAACAAGTACAGGCCCAGCCAAACGACGTCGACAAAGTGCCAGTACCAGGCGGCGCCCTCGAAACCGAAGTGATGATCGGCGCTGAAGTGGCCCCTGATCAGGCGGAACAGGATAACGGTCAGGAACGTGGCGCCCAGAATGACGTGGAAGCCGTGGAAACCCGTCAGCATGTAAAACAGCGCACCATAGGCGCCCGAGTCAAAGCGCAGGTTCAGGTCCTGGTAGGCGTGGTGATACTCGTAAGCCTGACAGGCCACGAAGGTGAAGCCCAGGATCACGGTGGCAGCCAGCCAGAAGATGGCTTTGCCGCGATGGCTGGCGCGCAGCGCGTGGTGCGAAATGGTCAGGGTCAGGCCCGAGGTAAGCAGCAGCGCCGTGTTGATGGTGGGCAGCCAGAAGGGGCCTACCGTCTTGAACTCGGGTACTACGCCCGCAGGTCCCAGATTGGGCCAGGTGCCCGAAAAGTTGGGCCACAGCAGGTTCTGGTGGTCAAGGTTGCTGAGCCAGGGCGTGGTGACTTCGCGGGCATACCAGAGCGAGCCGAAGAACGCGGCGAAGAACATGACTTCCGAGAAAATGAACCAGGCCATGCTCCAGCGGTAGGAGTGATCGACCCGCTGGCTGTTGATGCCGCTTTCGGATTCGCGAATGGCATCGCCAAACCAGCCATACAGCACCACGAACAGGCTGAGTATGCCGACAATGAAAAGCCAGAAGCCGACGGTGTAGTTGTTGATCCACAGCGCGGCGCCCAGCAGCGCAAAGAGCAATGACATGCTGGCGCGTACCGGGTGGACTGATTCGGCGGGCACGTAGTAGTAAGGTGCCTCTTTGCCCTGAGCCAAGTGACTTGCACTCATGGTGTTCTCCTGCGAATTATTGAATAAAAATATTATTAGATCGTCAAATAGCCAATGAACCAACGGGCAGCCATTATCAGTCCCACTACAAAAACAATAGCGGCGATGACGCCGGCAATGATCAAGTGAACCGGATTGAGGCTGCCGATGTCTTCAGTGTAGCCCCTGCCCTTGCGCACCCCGAAAAACCCCCAGGCCACTGCTTTGAGCGTCTGAAAGAAGTTCAGCTTGCGGCGAGAGAGTTCTTTGATGTCGTCGGTCATGGCTTCATCCGCCCAGGGACCCGCCGCGCCAGAAGGCCCACACCATGACTGCGATCACGAGGATCACCAGCGCGATGGCCGTGTTGCGGTTCTTCCGGCGTTGTTCGGGTGTCATGTGCGTGGCCTTACTTGACAACGGGAGGCGTTACAAAGGTATGGAAAGGCGCGGGCGAAGGCACGGACCATTCCAGGCCGGTAGCGCCTTCCCAAGGCTTGGCGGGGGCGGGTTCGCCACGGCCGTTCCAGGCCCTGAGGGCCAGGAACAGGAAGATCAGTTGCGAAAAGCCGAAGAAGAAGGCGCCGATGGTGGCGATTTCGTTGAAATCGGTGAATTGCGCAGGGTAATCAGCGTAGCGGCGCGGCATGCCGGCCAGCCCCAGGAAGTGCATGGGGAAGAATGTGATGTTGAACGAGATCATGCTGGTCCAGAAGTGCCATTTCCCCAGCTTTTCGCTATACATGCGGCCCGTCCATTTGGGCAGCCAGTAGTAGGCGCCCGAATACATGCCGAAGAGCGAACCCGCAACCATCACGTAGTGGAAGTGGGCGATCACGTAGTAGGTGTCGTGGACGGCGATATCGATGGGCGCCACCGCCAGGATCAGGCCGGTAAAGCCGCCGATGGTGAACACGAAGATAAAGCCGATGGCGAACAGCATGGGTGTTTCGAAGGTCATGGACCCGCGCCACATGGTGGCGACCCAGTTGAAGACCTTGACGCCCGTGGGAATGGAGATGAGCATGGTGGCGTACATGAAGTACAGCTGGCCAGTCACCGGCATGCCCGTGGCGAACATGTGGTGCGCCCAAACCAGGAAGGACAGGATCGCGATGGCCGCGGTGGCGTACACCATGGAGGCGTAGCCAAACAGCTGCTTGCGGGAAAAGGCGGGCACGACGGCCGACACAATACCGAAAGCCGGCAGGATCATGACATAGACTTCGGGGTGGCCGAAGAACCAGAACACGTGCTGATACAGGACGGGGTCGCCGCCTGCGGCTGCGTTGAAGAAAGAGGTGCCGAAGTGGCGGTCCGTCAGGAGCATGGTGACCGCGGCGGCCAGTACCGGCATGATGGCGATGAGCAGGTAGGCAGTGATCAGCCAGGTCCAGCAGAACAGCGGCATTTTCATCAGGGTCATGCCCGGCGCGCGCATGTTCAGCACCGTGACAATGATGTTGATGGCGCCCATGATGGACGATGCGCCCAGGATGTGCACGGCGAAGATGTTGAAGTCCATGCCCGGGCCCATTTGCAGCGACAGCGGCGCGTACATGGTCCAGCCGGCGGCGTTGGCGCCGCCCGGCACGAAGAAGGAGACCGTGAACAGGATGGCGCCGATGGGCAGCAGCCAGAAGCTGAAGTTGTTCATGCGGGCAAAGGCCATGTCGGATGCGCCGATCTGCAGCGGGATCATCCAGTTGGCAAAGCCCACGAAGGCCGGCATGATGGCGCCGAAAATCATGATCAGGCCATGCATGGTGGTGAACTGGTTGAACAGTTCAGGCTGGAAGAACTGCAGGCCGGGGGAAAACAGCTCGGTGCGCAGCAGCAAGGCCAGCACGCCGCCTTCCAGCAGCATGCAGAACGAAAAGATCAGGTACATCGTACCGATATCTTTGTGGTTGGTGGCAAACAGCCAACGGCGCCAGCCGTGCGGTTTGTGGTCGTGGTCGTCGTGGCCGTGACCGGCTGGGACGTGATCGGCAGCAACACTGCTCATGGTGGACTCCTTCCTGCTTAGCCGGGCCGCCGCCTTGCGGCAACCCGGTAAGAAACATTCAAATTTGTTTTACACGCGCTAACGGTTTAGCGCAAGGCTTTGACATCAGCGGGTTGAACAACGGGGTCCTTGCCCTTGCCCGCATTGCCCCAGGCATTGCGGGTGTAGGTGATGACCGCGGCGATTTCAACGTCGTTCAACTGGTCGCGGAAAGCCGCCATGGCGGTTCCCGGATGACCGTTCAGCACGGTGAGGATTTGATCTTTCATGGGGCCGAGCACGTATTTTTCGTCGCCGTCAAGCGCGGGGAAGGTGCCTGGCAGGCCCTTGCCGTTGGCCTGGTGACAGGCTACGCAGTTGGCGGTGTATACGGTGTTGCCGCGAGCGATCAGCTCGTCCTGGGTCCATTCTTTGTTGGGGTCGTCGGCCGCCGAGGCCAGCGCCTTCTTTTGCTCGCCCGCCCAGTTGTCGTAGTCTTCTTGCGAGACCACATTGACCACAATAGGCATGAAGGCGTGATCTTTACCACAGAGCTCGGCGCATTGGCCGCGGTAGACGCCGACTTTCTCGGCGCGGAACCAGGTGTCGCGCAGGAAGCCGGGCATGGCGTCTTGCTTGACGCCGAATTCGGGAATCATCCACGAGTGGATCACGTCGTTGGAAGTCAGGACGATCCGCACTTTCTTGTCGACAGGCACGACCAGCTCGTTGTCGACTTCCATCAGGTAGGTGTCGCTGCGGGGCTCGGTGCCTTCGATCTGCGCGCGGGGCGTGGTCAGGTTGGACAGGAATTTGACGCCTTGCGCGGGGCCGTCGATGTATTCATAGCCCCATTTCCATTGGAAGCCCGTGACCTTGACGGTCAGGTCGGCGCTGGAGGTGTCTTTCATGGCGACCACCGTGCGCGTGGCGGGCAGGGCCATGCCGATGACGATCAGGAAGGGGATCACGGTCCAGGCGATTTCGACGCCGACGTGTTCGTGGAACTTGGCGGGGACGGCGCCGCGCGATTTGCGGTGCATGAAGATGGAGTAAAACATTGCCCCAAACACGCCCACGAAAATGATGGCACAGATGATGAGCATCATCCAGTGAATCCATACAATTTCCTGCTGTATTTGCGTCACCCCCTCGTGGAGGTTGAGCTGATTAACCCTGGGGCCTCCGGGCATATCCTTGATCTGCGCACTGGCAATGCCCGCCATGAGCAATGCGCCAGTGCCCAGTAACCCTCTCAACTTCTTCATGCTGACCTCGAAATACGACGCGCCCTAGCCAAACGTTGATTCTGATCAAACAATATGATCGGAATGACGCCGAATGAGCACACAATTATTGGACGGCAGGCTTAAAATGTTAAAGCCGTGAACTACCTGCTCGAATTTACTTAAAGACCGCAGAATTATAGCGAACTAGAGCTGACCGTGGGCTGGCACTGCGTTGTCATCAGCTTGGCGGCTGTTAAAAACAGCGCATGGGCAGGCAGGCTTACACTACAATTATTGCATGAAAGATGCACACGCCCGCGCGTTGGCGCCCGCCCTTCAGGCGCGCCATCGACAACTGATCAAACGAATTCAGCAGTTGCCGCCTAGCGGCTCCCGGCCCTTGACCGTAGCGGGCCGGGTCGCGGGCTGGATTACCGCCAAGGCCACCGGACACCTGCAGGGGCTGCCCGGCGTGCATATTGAAGACGAAGCCGTGCACATTACTTCGGCGCCAAGCCAGCGTCTACCGCTTAACGCCGTATTGGCGCGGCTTGCGGTGTCGCTCAAGGATACCGGCTGCCTGCGTGGCTGGCGCGACGAGCTGCTGGATGTGGTCGGTGAAGGCCGCCGGCTGGGCGCCATCGAACGCGCCGCGGTCCGGCCCTTGGGTCTGTTGACGAAGGCGGTGCATCTGAACGCCTGGTCCCCCGATGGCCGGCTCTGGATTGCGCGCCGCGCGTCCAGCAAATCGACGGACCCCGGGCTGTGGGACACCTTGGTCGGCGGGCTGGTCGCTGCCGGCGAAAGCCTGGAGAATTCATTGTTGCGGGAAAGCAACGAGGAGGCCGGGCTCCAGGCGGCCGACATAGAAAGCCGTTCAGCGCTGCGCATTATCTTGCGCATGCACCGTCGTCTGCCAGAGGGCTATCAGGTCGAGGATGTGCTGGTCAGCGACTGCGTACTGGCTGAATCGGTGCAACCCAAGAACCTGGACGGCGAGGTCAGCGAGATCCGGCTGGTCGGCATGGACGAACTCCGCGAGTTGGTCGAGGCGGGCGAGTTCACGCGCGAAGCCGAGCTGGTCGTACTGGATGGCCTGCAAAAACGGATAGAGCAAGGCCTGATCCTGTAGTGCCGGCGATGCAAACGCCTTAAGGGCATCCGTCCTCCATTCTTGATTAGACGGCGCCGATGCTTCAGTTTAAGCTAACCGTGTACAGGGCGCGGCGACCGCAGCCGGCGGCACGCCCCTTTCTTTAACCGACAGCGCTTACCGGCAGCGCTCAAGGAGCCCACCATGGCCACTCAACCTCACAACCCTTTTGTGTTGCCCGGGTTCGGACAAAGCGGCGGCTTGGCCAACAATCCCCTGATGGCCAGCATGGAAATGATGCGCCAGGCCTGGCAGGGCCTGGCCAACGCGGGCGGCCTGGATCATTCGGCCGTCGCGACCCCCATGAGCATCGACGACCTGGATCGGCGCATCAGCGATCTGCGCGCCGTCGAAAACTGGCTGCGCATGAACTTGTCCATGCTGTCCAGCACCATACAGGGGCTGGAAGTACAGCGGGCAACGATTTCCACGCTGAAATCATTCATGAGCAGTACCGCATCGGCTGCGGGCGGCACGGCGCCGGCGGGGCCGTCGCCGCTCGAAGTCGTGCTGGGCATCAAGCCCGATGCCTCGCGCGGGGCGCCCGAACCGGCTCCCGAGCCGGAAACGCCCCAGGATCAGGCGGCTGCGGCGCAGGGTGTCAATGCCGCCGCTGCGCAGGGCTGGTGGGACATGCTCCAGCAACAGTTTGACAACCTGGCGTCCGCGACGGCTGCCACCCTGCAAAGCGCGGAAACCGCCCGGGCCGCCGCCGCGGCGGCGGCACAGCAATCGGCGCAAGCCTCGTCGGACTCTACCCTGGGCCGGCAGCCCCCGCGCAAGCCGGCCAAGAAGGCCGCGCGCACGGCGACGGCGTCCCGGCCCGCCAAGAAAACGGCCAGGAAGACGCCGGCGCGCAAACGCACGCCGGGGGCCGCCGGCCAAGGCAGCTAGGTCCGTGTGCAATTCCGTGATTCCGGGTATTCTGATTCCTTAGCCATATTTAATAAGTCTTTTCATGCTGAACATTGTTATTCTGGCCGCTGGCCTTGGCAAACGCATGCAGTCCGATCTGCCCAAGGTGCTGCATCCGCTGGCGGGCAAACCTATGTTGGCGCACGTACTCGACAATGCGCGTGCGCTGGATCCCAATCGTATCGTGGTGGTGGTGGGGCACGGCGCCGAGCGCGTCAAGCAGGCCTTTGCCGACCAGCCGGACATCGAATTTGCCTTGCAAAGTCCACAGCAGGGGACCGGGCATGCCGTACAGCAGGCGGCGCCCTTACTGCAGGAAAGCGGCAAAGCGGACGACGCCACCCTGGTCCTGTATGGCGATGTGCCGCTGGTGCAGTCCGACACGCTGCGGCGCTTGATCGACGCGCGCGCCGGCGGCATGGCGGTGCTCACTGAAAAACTGGACGATCCGTCCGGCTACGGCCGCATCGTGCGCAATGACCGGAACGAAGTCGTGCGCATTGTGGAGCACAAGGATGCCACAGCGGCGGAACAAGCCATCAACGAAGTCAATACCGGCATATTGGTCGCGCCTACAGGCCGTCTAAAAGACTGGCTCTCGCGCATCGACAACAACAATGCCCAGGGCGAATACTATCTGACCGACGTGGTGGGCCTGTCGGTGGCGGACGGCCTGCCGGTTTATGCCGCGCACCCTGCCGCCGCCTGGGAAACCCTGGGCGTCAACAGCCGTATACAGCAGGCGCAGCTAGAGCGCAACTGGCAGGGCGAGCAGGCGCGGCGCCTGCTCGAGGCGGGCGTGACGCTGGCCGATCCCGCCCGTTTCGACCTGCGCGGCGCGCTGGTTTGCGGCCGCGATGTCTTTATTGACGTGGGCTGCGTGTTCGAGGGCCGGGTCGAACTGGCCGATGGTGTGCGCGTCGGTCCCCATTGCGTCATTAAAGACGCCGTGATCGGCGCGGGTACGCGCATCGAGGCGTTCAGCCATGTTCAAGAGGCCCAGGTGGCCGACGAAGCGCACATCGGGCCGTACGCGCGTTTGCGCCCCGGCGCCCAGATCGGCGCCCAGGCGCACGTCGGCAACTTCGTGGAAATCAAGAAAAGCGTGCTGGGCCAAGGTTCCAAGGCCAATCATCTGGCGTATATCGGCGATGCCCGGATCGGCGCCCGCGTCAACATTGGCGCCGGGACCATTACGTGCAATTACGATGGCGTCAACAAATCGCTGACCGTGATCGAGGACGATGCCTTTATCGGCTCCGACACCCAGTTGGTCGCGCCGGTGCGCGTGGGGCAAGGCGCCACGCTGGGGGCCGGCACCACCCTGACCAAGGATGCGCCGGCAGGCAAGCTGACCATTTCGCGGCCTGTTCAAAAAACCATTGACGGCTGGACGCGGCCCATCAAGAAATCGTAAGTCTTATGGGAGCCAATGCTGAGTCTGGCCCCTCAGGCAGTTGCGCAGACGGCCTGGACGCGCCCCGCCGCCACTGGGCCGCGCTGACATTATTGCTGGCGCTGACCATTTCCGTGCTGGATGCCAGCATGGCCAATGTGGCGCTGCCTGCCATCGCGACGGCCCTGAATAGGGACCCCGCCGATGTGGTCTGGGTCGTCATTGCCTATAACCTGATCGTGGTCGTTTCATTGTTGCCGCTGTCCGCCATGGCGGAGCGCATTGGGTTCCGGCGCATGTTCACCCTGGGCCTGACCTTGTTCATGGCGGCGTCCCTGGCGTCGGCGGCGTCGGGAACCCTGGTGACGCTGATGCTTGCGCGCGTGGCGCAAGGATTGGGCTCGGCCATGCTGATGTGCCTGTTCGGCGGGTTGGTGCGCAATATCTATCCCCTGAACAAGCTGGGCGTGGGCCTGAGCCTGAATGCCATGACGGTTGGCGTGATGTCGGTGCTGGGGCCGACTCTGGGCGCGTTCATCTTGCAGTGGGCGTCGTGGCACTGGATCTTCCTGGTGACCATTCCTTTATGCCTGATTGCTTATTCCGGCATACGCTTCCTGCCGGACATCCCCCGCAACAGCGGACGTTTCGACTGGACCGCCTGCGCATTGAGCGTGCCGCTTTTCGGCCTGTCCATTATCGGCCTGGATGCGCTGGTCAAGAACCCATTGCAGGCGGCCTTGTGCCTGCTGCTGGCGGCGCTGGCCGGCTGGGTGCTGGTGCGGCGCTCGCGCGATCAGACGGCGCCCATCATGCCGATCGACTTGCTGCGCATCACGCCCATTGCCTATGCCGTTGGGGCATCGGCTTTTTCCTTTGCCGCCCAGATGTCCGCCTTTGTGGCGCTGCCCTTTTACTTCAAGCAGGTGCTGGGCTATTCCTATGGCGATGTGGGCCTGCTGCTGGGCGCCTGGTCGGTCGGCGTCGCGGTCATGGCGCCGGTGGCGGGCTATTTGTCCGACCGTTATGCGGTGGCGGTGCTGTGCGGCATCGGCGCGGGCGGTATTGCCCTGGGCATGCTCTGGCTGATATTGTTGCCGGTGAGTTCGGCATTTCTGTGGTTTGTGCTGGCCATGTTGCTGGCGGGCGTGGGCTTTGGTTTTTTCCAGACGCCCAACAATCGCGCTTTGCTGGCCGGTTCCCCCCGGCATCGCAGCGGCGCGGCGGGGGGCATGCAGGCCACCACGCGCGTGTTTGGACAGAGCTTCGGTACGACGCTGGTGGGGCTGTCGTTCAACCTGAGCGCAAACCATGGCGCCAGGCTGGGCGTGATGGCGGCCATTGTCTGCGCCCTGATCGCCATGTTCATCAATGTCATTCGTCATCAGAGTCCCATCGCGGACCTGGAGCTTTAAGCGTATTCAATGAAAATCCTGCAACTGAACTTCGAGCGGGGCTGGCGCGGCGGCGAGCGGCAGACCTTGCTGTGCATGGAACAGTTTCGCCGGGCCGGGCATCAGGTGGTGCTGCTGGCGCGCGCCGGTGGCGAACTGGCCGCGCGCGCCAAAGAAGCGGGATTCCTTGTGCATGAGCGCTCGAATATCGGCGGTGTCTGCCGGCTGCTGTTGAGCCAGGGCAGGCGTTTCGATATCGTGCACGCGCAAACTGCCAATATGGTGACCTGGCTGGCTCTGTTTCGCGTATGGCTGGGCCGCCGGGTTGTCTTTACGCGGCGTACCGCCTTTCCCGTGCCCCCGCGCCGCCAGCGCCGCACCTTGTGGAAGTGGAAGCACGTGGATATATTGGTGGCCATCAGCCAGGCAGCCGCCGCAGAGCCGCGGCGGCTGGGCTTGCAGGTCAGCCTGATTCCCAGCGCCATCGAGGCAAAACTGCTGGACCTGGATCATACCCGCGCCTTTGCCGAGCAGTTCAACCTGTCGGGCAGGCGGATGCTGGCCACGGCCGCGTCGCTGACGATCGATAAAGATCCGTGCACCTTGGTGCGGGCGGTACATGCCCTGCGGCAGCTGCGTGACGATTTCATCTTTCTGCACTTGGGGGCGGGGGGCGATGCCGAAGCGGATGCGCGGGCGCTGGTGCGCGAGCTGGGCCTGGAGCAAACATATGTATTTGCCGGCTTCCAGACGGGCGTTGAAGATCTGTATAGGCTGATGGATGTTTTTGTGCTGAGTTCCCGCGAGGAAGCCCTGGGTTCCAGTGTGCTGGATGCTTTCCTGTATTCGGTGCCGGTGGTCGCGACGGATGCCGGGGGATTGAAAGAGATACTGGCTGGCGGACGCGGGCAACTGTGTCCGGTGGGCGATCATCAGGCGCTGGCTGACGCCATGCATCGGGTGTTGTCCGACCGCGGCCTGCGGGCCGACATGACTGAAAAAGCCCGTCAATACGTGCTTCAGGAACACGATCCGCAAGTCATGGGGGAACGCTATCTGGCCGAGTTCGAGCGCTTGGTGGGCGAAGCCAAAGGCTGACCGAAGAGGCCAGTACAGTTTCTTAGTTCATGCCTGTACAGTTGTTATTATTCTTGATATCTGTATATTTTCGTCATATGGGCCTTCTGTTAGGATTTGTCGTGCAGTGTGCGCCAGAATACAGGCCATTACGCACGGTTCTGGCACAACAGTATCAAGAATTATTAAAACGCCCGGAGACATTATGAATAGACGCGACCTGTTGAAAATAGGCAGCCTTGCTGCGCTGGCCACACCGTTTGCGGTCAAAACGGCGTTTGCCGCCGACGACCCCATCGTTTTTGGCGCCCCCAATCCCATGTCGGGGCCTTTTGCGGCCAACGGCAAATTTGCCGAGATGGGCGTGCAACTGTTTGTCGAGCACAATAAAACCCTGATCGGACGGCCTGTTTCATACCGGGTGCTCGATACCCAAGGCAAGCCGGCAACCGCCGTCCGGCAGGTGCAAGACCTGTTCGAACAGCAGAAGGCCCGCTTCTTTGCCGGCGGCATTCTGTCATCGGAAGCGCTGGCCATGGGCAAGAGCCTGGACAAGCAGGGCGGTATCTTTGTGACGACGGCGGGGGCCGATGAAATCACCGGGTCGGACTGCAATCATGCCATGTTCCGCTGGTCCGTTCCCACCTATGGCGCTGTGCGGGAAACCGTTGGGCCGCTGATCAAGCAGCATCCCGATGCCAAGCGCTGGTACACCATTACGCCCCAGTATGTTTTTGGCGAGGGCCTGCTCAGCGCCACCAAGAATATCCTGAAGGAAAACAATCTGGAGCACGTGGGCAACAGCTACCATTCCCTGGACGAGCGCGAATTCAGCGGCTATCTGACCAACGCCATGGCTGCCAAGCCCGATGTCTTGGTGCTGCTGAACTTCGGTTCGCAAAGCTCGGAAGCCCTGCGCCAGGCAGTCAGCTTCGGCATGAAGACCAACACCATCATCCTGATGGCCTGGGCGTCGGGCCTGGAGCAGTTTGAGTCGCTGGGCGCCGATCTGTGCCAAGACGTCTATTTTGGCGTCCAGTACTGGCACACCATTGATTCGCCGCTGAACAAGCAGTTGGTGGAGCAAACGCGCGCCAAATTCAACATGAATCCGAACTACAGCCTGGCGGGGGCCTACATCATTACCAAAATGATGGCCGATGGCATCGTCAAGGCGAACTCGGCGGACCCGGACAAAGTGATCGCGGCCATGGAAGGGGCCGAATACGACGGCCTGACCGGCAAGGAAATGATCCGCAAAGAAGATCATCAGGTCATCAAGAATTACTACCTGCTCAAGGGCAAGGCCAAGGCCGCCATGAAAGACAAGGACGACTATGTCGATGTCGTCCATGGCGGGCAGTCGTTCCTGACGCCCGAGCAGGCGGGTTGCAAGATGTCCACCTGACCGGCAGCGGGCAGCGCAGCCTGCTGTGCTGTGCTGCGCTGCCGGCCCGTCCGCTTTATCGTTCAGCCATCAGTTCAAACTTTTTAGTTCTTCTCCCGGATTTACCTGTATGCATCCGGGCGGCAGAGCGGGGGATTCCTGCCGATCATGAATTTATACCTGCTGCAAGTGATCAACGGCATAGGCATAGGAATGATTTATTTCCTGCTGGCCGTGGGGCTGTCGATTGTGTTCGGCCTGCTGCGTTTCGTGAATTTTGCCCACGGGGCGTTTTACCTGCTGGGCGCCTATGCCTGCTACCAGTTGATGCGCCTGGGCCTGAATTTCTGGGTTGTTCTGGTCGTGGGGCCTATTCTGGTGGGCTTTTGCGCCTGGCTGGTTGAGCGCATGCTGCTGCGCCGTATCTACGATCTGCCGCACGAGTTCCATATTCTGTTCACGCTGGGCCTGGCCTGGGCCATACAAGAGCTCGTCATCCTGTACTGGGGGCCGGTGGGCGTGAATGTGCCGCCGCCGGATTCCTTGCAAGGCGTCGTCATGTGGGGCTCGTTCATCTATCCCAAGTACCGGGTGTTCCTGATTGCATTTTCCGCAGTGCTGGCGGTGGCCATCTGGTTGCTGCTCGAACGTACGCGCCTGGGCAGCATCGTGCGGGCGGGCAGCGAGTCGGCCGAAATGGTCACGCTGCTGCGTTTCAATGTGTACAAGGTGTTCGGCCTGACCTTTGCGCTGGGCGCCGCGACCGCGGGCCTGGCCGGGGTATTGGCCGCGCCCTTGCGCGGGGTCGAGCCGTTCATGGGGATCGAAGCGCTGGCCGTCGCCTTTGTCGTGGTGGTGGTCGGCGGCATGGGAAGCTTTAGCGGCGCCTTGCTGGGCGGATTGCTGGTGGGTATTGTGCAAAGCGTCATGAGCACGCTATGGCCGCAGGGCGCCAGCCTGATGATTTACGTTGCCATGGCGCTGGTGCTGCTGCTCCGGCCGGACGGCCTGATGGGGAGAAGCCAATGATCCTCGTAAAAAACAATCGCTATCTGTTGATGGCGCTGGCCGCCGTGCTGTTGCTGCCGGTGTTCCTGGAGTCGGGCTCGCTGGCGTCCGAGGTCCTGATCTTCGCGCTTGCGGCGCTGGGCTGCAATCTGTTGCTGGGCTATGCGGGCCTGCTGTCCTTCGGCCAAGGCATTTTCTTCGGTGTCGGCAGCTACGCGCTGGGTATATTGCTGACCCGCACGGGTCTGCCCATGCCCCTGGTCCTGTTGGCGGCGATTGCGCTGGGCGCTATCGTGGCGGGGATGGTAGGGTGGCTGGCCATACGCCAGAAAGGCGTCTACTTTGTCATGCTGACCCTGGCGCTGACGCAGATGTTTTACTTCATCGCCTATTCCACGCCTGAATGGACGGGCGGCGACAATGGCCTGCTTGATATCCCCAGCCTGCCCTTGAGCATTTTCGGCTATGTGCTGCTGCCCAACAAAACCGCCTGGCAATACTACAGCTTTGTGGCATTGCTGTTCATGGTGGTGTACTGGGCCTTGCAGCGGGTGGTGGATTCCATCTTCGGCCGCACCCTGCTGGCCATACGCGACAACCCCGCGCGCGCCACGGCACTGGGCTACAACATCATGCATTTCAAGCTCACGGCGTTCATGATTTCGGGCGGCGTCACGGCTTTGGCCGGCGCCCTGTATGCCATGATGACCGGCATTGCGCCCTTGACCAGCATCAACTACCACATGAGCGAAGTCATTCTGCTGGTCACGGTGCTGGGCGGGACCGGCAGCCTGATCGCGTCGCTGCTGGGGGCGGCGTTCTACGTGATCGTCTCCGATTGGCTTTCGCACTTGTGGCCGCGCTGGCTCTTGCTGTTCGGCTTGCTGTTGATGGCGGTGAGCCTGTATATGCAGGGCGGCTTGTGGGGCGCGCTAAAGCTGCTGTCCGGGCGGTTCGGGTCTGCCTCCCGCAAGACCGGAAAAAATGCGAAGGAGCCGTCATGACGCAGCCTATTCTTGATGCAAGCGGCGTGGTCAAGCGCTATGGCAAATTCCAGGCTTTGTCAGGCGTGGACCTGCGCGTCACGCCTAACACGATTCACTCGGTGATCGGGCCCAACGGCGCCGGCAAGACGACCTTGTTCCATGCGCTGACCGGCACCGTCCCCTTGACGGCGGGATCGATCTTGCTGAATGGGCAGGAAGTGGGCAAGCTGCCGGATCACGAGCGTGTGCAACTGGGCATGGCCCGCTCGTTCCAGGTGACTTCGCTGTTTCCCAGCCTGACCGTGCGCGAGAACCTGCGCGTCGCGGCGCAAGGCATACAGCCCGGCAAGGCCTTGCACTTCTGGTCCAAGGCCTTGCTGCACGATGCCCATGACGAGCTGATCCGTTCCATACTTGAACGGCTGGAACTGACCCATTGCCTGCATCGCACCAGCAGCCAGCTGTCGCATGGACAGCAGCGCCGGCTCGAAGTGGGCATGGCCCTGGCGGCCAAGCCCAAGATCATTTTCCTGGACGAGCCTACCTCCGGCATGGGCATCGATGACATCGATGCCATGAAAGCCATTATCCATGGCCTGCGCGACGACTTGACGGTCGTGCTGATCGAGCACAACATGGGCATTGTCATGGATATCTCCGACACGATCACGGTCATGCAACTGGGCAAGGTGCTGGTGGAAGGCGCGCCCGAACAGGTCAAGGGCGATGCGCGCGTGCGCGAAGCGTATCTGGGTAACATGATCACGGGGGGAGCCTGATGCTGCTCACAGTCGAAAACATAGACGCTTATTACGGGCTGAGCCACGTCATCCAGGGTGTGTCGCTGCAAGTGGACAAGGGCGAGCTCGTGTGCCTGCTGGGGCGCAACGGCGCCGGCAAGTCCACCACACTCAAAAGCATTATGGGCATTGTGCCTGCCAGACAGGGGAAGATCGCCTTTGACGGCACCGACATCACCGCGCTGCCCACGTACCGCATTGCCGACCACGACATCTGCTTCGTGCCCGAGCACCGGGGCATATTCCGCTTGCTGACGGTCGAAGAAAACCTGAAGCTGGCCGCGCACAAGAAGTCGCGCTGGTCGCTGGACGACATCTACACGATTTTTCCCAGGCTGCGCGAGCGGCGCAACAACGGCGGCGGGCAGTTGTCGGGCGGCGAGCAGCAAATGCTGGCCATAGGCCGCGCGCTGATGAATTCGCCCCAGCTGCTTATACTGGACGAACCGGTGGAAGGACTGGCGCCGGTGATTGTGGAAGAGATCGTCGAACAGCTCAAACTGATCAAGAATAGCGGCATTGCCATCTTGCTGGTTGAGCAGAACCTGGAAGTCTGCACACAGCTTGCCGACCGGCACTATATTCTTGAAAGCGGGCGTATTGTGTATCACAACGACAACGCGGCCTTTGCCGCCGATGCGTATGTCAAAGATAAATACCTGGGAGTCGGTGTGCCGGAATAAGGCACCGGCGATTGCCACTGCATAGAGAGGTCATTGATGATGGATACCGCTACTGTCAACACCGCAACGCTGCGCATCGACTCGCAGCGCCTATGGGATTCGCTCATGTCGCTGGCGCAAATCGGCGCCACGCCCAAGGGGGGCGTTTGCCGCCTGGCCCTGACCGATCTGGACAAACAAGGCCGTGACTTGTTCGTGCAATGGGCCGAGCAGGCCGGCTGCACGGTGCGAGTGGACCAGATCGGCAACATCTTTGCCCGCCGCGACGGGCTCGATAACACCCTGCCGCCGGTACTGACCGGCAGCCATATCGATACCCAGCCCACCGGTGGCAAGTTCGATGGCAATTATGGGGTGCTGGCCGGGCTGGAAGTCATACGCCGCCTCAACGATCAGGGCATACAGACCCAGGCGCCGCTGGAAGTCGTGGTCTGGACCAATGAAGAAGGCTCGCGCTTCGTGCCCGTGATGATGGGCTCCGGGGTGTTTGCCGGCGCCTTCACCCTGGATCATGTTCTGGTTCAGACTGATACCGAAGGCAAAAGCGTCGGCGACGAGCTGAAAAGAATTGGCTATGCCGGCGCGACGCCCTGCGCGCCTTTCCCGGTCAAGGCCTATTTTGAAGCGCACATCGAGCAGGGGCCCATGCTGGAAGCGACCGATAACGTTATCGGTGTCGTCACGGGCGCACTGGGCCAGCGCTGGTACGACGTGGTGGTCACGGGCATGGAAGCGCACGCAGGGCCTACGCCCATGGAACTGCGCAAGGACGCCCTGCTGGCGGCCGCCCGCTTGATCCAGGACATCAACCAGATTGCGCTCGATCATGCTCCGCACGCGCGTTCGACCGTGGGCTGGATCGATGCCTACCCGAACTCGCGCAACGTCATCCCCGGCACCGTCAAGCTGAGCGTCGATCTGCGCGCCGCCAGCGACGATGTCCTGAGCGCCATGGACGGCGAATTGAAAGCGTTGTGCACCCGCCTGCAGGACGAAGGCCGGGTCAGCCTGTCGATGGAGCAGGTGGTGTATTTCCCGCCGCAGCCCTTTCATCAGGAGCAGGTCGATGCCGTGCGCCAGGCCAGCCAACACCTGGGCCTGTCGCATAAAGACATCGTCAGCGGCGCCGGTCACGATGCGGTGTATATGGCGCGCGTTACGCCCACCGCCATGATTTTCGTACCTTGCAAGGACGGCATCAGCCACAATGAAATCGAAGATGCCAAGCAGGATCACCTGGAAGCCGGGTGCAATGTGTTGCTTCAGGCCATGCTGCAGCAAGCCGGCGTGGCGGGCGGCTGAGGGGAACCACCACTCATGAAACTACTGATCGCCCGACTGAACCACGAAACCAATACGTTCTCGCCCGTGCCGACACCGCTGTCGGACTTCGGCGCCCGCGGTCCCGACTACGATGCCGACGCCTACCAGGCCAATAAAGGCGCGCGTACGGCCATGGGCGCATTCATCGACCTGGCCGAAGCGGCCGGCGCCGAGATCGTGACCCCTTTGTCCGCCACGGCCAATCCCAGCGGTCCGGTCGATGCGCAGGCTTATCACAGCATGTGCCAGCGCATTCTGGATGTGGCGCCGGGCTGCGATGCCCTGATGCTGGACCTGCACGGCGCCATGGTCGTGCAAGACAGCGACGACGGCGAGGGCGACCTGCTGGAACGCCTGCGGCAGCGTTGCCCCGGCATACCCATTGCCGTCGCGCTGGATCTGCACGGCAACGTCACCCAGAAAATGATAGACAACGCCGACATCATCGCCGGCTTCAAAACCTATCCGCACATCGATATGTACGAAGCGGGGCAATTGGCCGGCAGCCTGCTGCTGCAAAAGCTGGACGGCAAGATCGCGCCTGCCCTGGCGTGGCGGCGCCTGCCCCTGATGACGCACACGCTGAAAAGCTCCACCCAGTCGCCAGCCATGCGGGCGGCCGTCGGCCAGGCAATACAACTGGAAGAGCAAGGTAGCGTGTACGCGGCCACCATCATGGCCGGGTTTGCGCTGGCCGACATCCCCGCGCCCTGCATCAGCGTGGTCGTGGTGGGCAAAGACCAGGCCTCGGCGCAGCAGGCCGCCGACGCGCTGGCTGGCGATATCTGGGCCGACCGCGACGGCTTCGTCTATAGCAGCCCGCCCCTGGCCGATGCCATCCGCACGGCCAGGCGCATGGCCGAACAGCCCGGCCTGGCCCAGGCGGAATGCGGCAATGCCGAAGGCCCCGTACTGCTGCTGGATCACAGCGACAATTGCATGTCGGGCGGTACCTGCGACACCATGGACGTCTTGCAAGAGGCATTGGCGCAAGGGCTCGGCAATATTGCCGTGGGGCCGCTGTGCGACCCCGAGGCGGTGGCCAAACTGTTCGATGCCGGCGAAGGGCAAAGCATCACCCTTGAGTTAGGCAATAAAAGGCCGCTGACCAGCCTGGGCATAGAAAAAACGCCGGTCACACTGAGCGGGACGGTGGCGCGGCTGAGCGCGGGCGAATATGTGATTACCGGGCCGACCTACCGGGGCATGAAATGCAGCATGGGCCGGACCGCCCTGTTCGATACCGGCGACGTGCAAATCGTGGTCACTGAGAAGACGCAGGAACCCTGGGACCTGGGCGTGTTTACCTGTGTGGGGGTCGACCCCGCCAGCAAGGACTACCTGCTGCTGAAATCGCGCATGTATTGCCGTCCCGTGTTCTTTCCCATCGCCAAAGGCTATGTGGAATGCGACAGCCAGGGGGTGACCAGTTCCAACTACGATCTGTTTCCCTTCCAGAAAGTGCAGCGGCCCGTGTACCCGCTGGATGCGGACGTGACGTTTTAATCCTGATCCGCGCGCGGGTTCGGCAGTACGAGCCGGGTTTCAAACTTGCTTCGATGTATGGAAAAGAACGTGCGCACATTGCGCACGTTGGCCTGCGATGTAAACATAGTGTGCGCCATGGCGTGATAGGCCGGCATGTCGGCCACTTGCGCCACCACAATGAAGTCGGGCCCGGGCGATACCCGGTAGCACTGCAAAATGGCGGATGCGTGGCTGATGTGCGCCTCGAATGCGTCCAGATGTTCGGCCGTTTGAACATCGAGCGTGATCTCGATAATGGCGGTCAGGCCGCTGGCGACTTTTTCCGGGTTGACGATGGCGACCTGCTTTTCGATCACGCCTTCGTCGATCAGCCGCCGCACGCGTCGCAGGCAGGTCGGCGCCGATGCATGCACACGCTGCGCCAGATCCTGATTGGTCAAAGAGCTGTCGGCCTGCATCTGCTCCAGAATACGTAAATCCAGCTCATCAAGGCGTGTTTCAGTTTTGTTGTCTTTCATTTATTTCATTTTATAGGATGAATATGAAATAATCTAACGACATAAATAGACACAGAAATATAATGCCATTTATAAGAAAAATAAGAAATCTAATTTCTTCTTAACTTACGCACAATACACAGGTACTCAATTATCTGGAGCAAGCTTTATGTGTGGAATTGTTGGCGCGGTTGCGCAACGGGACATCACCCCCATCCTGCTCGAAGGCCTGAAGCGCCTGGAATACCGCGGCTACGACTCCTGTGGCGTTGCTGTGCACGCCCAGGGCGAACTGCGTCGCGCACGCAGCACCGAGCGGGTTGCCGAGCTTGCCGATCAGGTCGCCAAAGAAGGCATCGAAGGCTTTACCGGCATCGCCCATACCCGCTGGGCCACGCATGGCGCGCCCGCCACCCACAACGCCCATCCGCATTTTTCCGGGCAGGGCAAAGCGTCTGCCCGTATCGCGCTGGTGCATAACGGCATTATCGAAAACCACGACGAACTGCGCGCCGAGCTGCAGGCGGCAGGCTATGTGTTCGAAAGCCAGACCGATACTGAAGTCATCGCCCACCTGGTCGACCATCTATACTCCGGCGATCTGCTCGAAGCCGTGCAGCAGGCCACCCGCCGGCTGGCCGGCGCCTACGCCATTGCCGTATTCTGCCGCGATGAGCCGCACCGTGTGGTCGGCGCGCGCCATGGTTCGCCGCTGGTCGTGGGCCGGGGCGACAACGAAAACTTCCTGGCATCCGACGCGCTGGCCCTGGCGGGCACCACCGACCAGATCGTTTACCTGGAAGACGGCGATGTGGTCGACCTGCAGCTTGCCCGCATCTGGATCGTCGACATGGAAGGCCGGCCCGTAGAGCGCGACGTGCACACCGTCCAAGTGCATACGGGCGCGGCCGAGCTTGGCCCCTACCGCCACTACATGCAGAAAGAGATCTTTGAACAGCCCCGCGCCGTCAGCGACACCCTGCAAGATATCGAAAGCATCACCCCCGAACTCTTCGGGGACGGCGCCTACAAGGTCTTCAATGAAATCGACAGCGTGCTGATCCTGGCCTGCGGCACCAGCTACTACGCCGGCCTGACCGCCAAATATTGGCTGGAGTCCATCGCCAAAATCCCCGTCAATGTTGAAATCGCCAGCGAGTATCGCTACCGCGACAGCGTGCCCAACCCGCGCTCGCTTGTCGTGACCATTTCGCAGTCCGGCGAAACGGCCGATACCCTGGCCGCCCTGAAGCACGCGCGCAGCCTGGGCATGGCCCACACACTGACCATCTGCAACGTGTCGACCAGCGCCATGGTGCGCGAATGCGAATTGAACTACATCACGCGCGCCGGCGTGGAAATCGGTGTCGCCTCGACCAAGGCCTTTACCACGCAGTTGACCGCCCTGTGCCTGTTGACCCTGGCGCTGGCCCAGACCAAGGGCCAGCTCAGCGACGAGCGCGAAGCCGACATGCTGAAGTCATTGCGCCACCTGCCTGTGGCCATTGGCGCCGTGCTGGCCCTGGAGCCGCAAATCATGGCCTGGGCCGACCGCTTCGCCAGCAAGGAAAACGCCTTGTTCCTGGGGCGCGGCATGCATTACCCCATCGCCCTGGAAGGCGCATTGAAGCTCAAGGAAATCAGCTACATCCACGCCGAGGCCTATCCGGCCGGGGAGCTCAAGCATGGCCCGCTGGCCCTGGTGACCGAAGCCATGCCGGTGGTGACGATCGCGCCGCGCGACGAACTGCTGGAAAAACTGAAATCCAATATGCAGGAAGTGCATGCGCGCGGCGGCGAACTGTATGTGTTTGCCGACGCCGACACCAAGATCGTGAACAGCGACGGCATCCACGTGATCCGCATGCCCGAGAACTACGGGAAGCTGTCGCCGATACTGCATACGATACCGCTGCAGTTGCTCGCCTATCACACCGCATGCGCCCGGGGTACGGATGTGGATAAACCCAGGAATCTGGCGAAGAGCGTGACGGTGGAGTAGGGATTAGTTCAGCGCAAGGAACACCTAAGTGTGTTTTGTCGCATGAATCTTCCATAACAGCAGATCTGTCCAATTAACAGAGGGCCGATCTTGAGATAGTGACAACGTCTTATGGCGTTGGCGTGATTGAGGCCATTAATAGCCGAAATGCTCTGGTTGACTATGCGTACACGATGGTACACAGAGCGCTGCAGCGAGCCGGGCACGGGCGGACGCTCTGCCCCGGTGGCTGCCTCTCTGTAATCATCAGGGCGCACACGGTTCGAGCCAGATCGAATCAAGCCATGTTCTGACTGATTCGATCGCTGCGCCCTGTAAAAATAAACACGACGAAGGGGAGGGGCGAACATGAAACTCTATACTTTCTCTCTGAAGTGGTCTTTATGAATGTCGGTCACAAACCATGCGGCGTGTCTGCGCCGCTAATGCGTGATGCAGATATGATGGTCCGCCATGGTGTACATGACCGTGCCAGGCGGGATCCGGGCGACCCAGCCGGCCAGCTTTCCTGGGATGATCTTCGTATCGTCAAGATACTCGGCGAATGCGGCAATCGCGCCGCTACGGCTACGAAGCTTGGCATCAATGTGTCCACCGTGTCGCGCCGAGTGGCTCAGCTTGAGCAGACGCTGGGGGTCGTCTTGTTCGATCGGCGCCGTTCCGGGCATCGGCTCACTGCCGAGGGATTGGAATTGCGAGCGCTCGCCGAGCGAGTCGAGCTCGATATCGTGAGTGTCGCCCGCCGGGTCACGCCCGCCATGCAGGGGGCGCTTGGCAAACTGCGCATCACCATGAGTGATTCATTGTTATTGAACTTCTTCACCCCTTTGATCGCAGACTTCAAAGCCGCCCATGCGGCGATAGTGGTTGAGGTTTTTGTCGGCAACGGTACCCTGAATCTTGCCCGGGACGAATCGGATATCGCGCTGAGGGCCACCAAGAATCCGCCAGAGAGCCTTGTCGGACGCAAGCTCGCGACGATCGCGTGGGCGCCATATGGACGCGCTGCAGATTTCCCTTATAAGATCCCTGCCCCGAACGCGCTCTACGATCAAGTGTGGGTGTCCTATACCGCGAGTTTGTCCAACCTCCAGGCAGCGTACTACGTCGAGAGCAGAGTCGCCGCGCGGAATATCTCGTACCGGTGCGATTCCGTAGCCGCCATAGGCGCGGCGGTCGCTGCGGGGCTTGGCCTGGGGTTTCTTCCTTGCATGCTGGGCGACAGCATGCCCGGGTTGAGGCGTGTCGGCCCCATCATGGCCGAGCTGAATGATGAGCTTTGGCTGCTCACCCATCCGGACATCAGAAAATCCCAGCGAGTCCGGGCTTTCATGAATTTTTGCGCGGATGCCGTTGCCAGGCAGAAGCCCTTGATCGAAGGGCACATGCCCCTCCTGGTTGCATAGCTCGCTGCCGGGAGGGGTTGTCAGGCGTTCGGCTTATCAAGTTCCGCCTTGCAGGCGATTTCGATAAGCAACGGAGGCTGAGCCAGCCTGGCCACACCTATCAGGTGGCTCGCGCATTGCGGCCGTTCGGTACCATAGGCTTGCTTGCGAACTTTGCCGGCTGCGGCGAACGCTGCATCCACATCCAGCACAAACAACGTTTCTTCCACTACGTCGTCAAGTGACGCGCCAAATCGCGCAAGCAATTTGGCAATGTTGTCGTAGGCGGTGCGCATCTGCGCTTCCATGGTGGAAAAATCGCTGGGCTTGCCTGTCTCGTCGAGTGCTGCCGCCGCCACAAGATTGCCGCTTTCGTCGTGGCTTAATTGGCCGGACACATAGATCGTGTTGCCCACCCGTAACGCCTGCGGATAGCCGTAAGCCTCTTCCCATGGCACGCCCCAATAGGTGGTTTTCCGGTCGCTTGAACGAGTCGTTGTCATTGCTCTCTCCTTGGGTAATGTGGGCCGCCTAGAGTTGGGCGGTCCCGATAGAGCCAAGGTATCACAGGCGAAAAGCGCCAAGAGAGGCATTCCTGCACTCGTATATAAGCAAAATTGCACACGCTGGAAATCTCTAAACCCCGCTACCGTACTGTCGGCGGAATGGTGCCAACCTGATGGGCGCTACAACTAAACAACGATGCATTGACCGCATGAATCTTCCAGAACAGTAAGCCTGTCCAATTAGTAGAGGGGCGTTTACGAGATAGTGATGTTGCAGTGATAGCAGCAGCGAATTTGCGGCGCTCTCGACCGAATCTATTTCCTGCTGAAAAGGAGCCGAAATGACCGCCATTGATATATCCTCCCCGGCGAAGGGCCCGCTCGGCTTCCCGGTCTTTCGGGCGCTGTGGATCGCCACGATTATCTCCAACGTCGGCACCTGGATGCATGATGTCGGTGCGGGGTGGCTGATGACCTCGTTGTCTCCCAGCCCGCTGCTGGTAGCGCTGGTGCAGGCCGCCACGACCCTGCCCATGTTCTTGCTGGCCCTGCCGGCCGGAGCGCTGGCCGACATCGTTGATCGCCGGAAGATGCTGCTGGCCGCGCAAGTCCTCGGCCTTACTGCCGCAGCAACTCTGGCCTTCCTGACGCTTCAGGGGTTGACCACCCCGTGGGTACTGCTCGCCGCCACCTTTATTCTCGGCTTGGCAGCGGCGCTTAGCGCGCCGGTGTTTCAGGCCATCGTCCCGGAGCTGGTAGACAAGGCTGCCTTACCCGATGCGGTGGCGCTCAACAGCCTGGGCGTCAACATCTCGCGTGCCATCGGCCCGGCGCTTGGCGGGGTGATTGTTGCGATAGCCGGCGTTCCAGCGGTCTTCGCGCTGAATGCCGTGTCGGTTGTTGCGGTACTGATTGTGCTTGTCACGTGGAAACGCCCCGAGACCCTACATCGTCTGCCGCCCGAACATTTTTTCGGCGCACTTCGGGCTGGCTATCGCTATGCGCGCCACTCGCCAGCGTTGCGGCTAGTGCTGATCCGCACCCTGGGCTTCTTTTTGTTCAGCAGTGCACTTTGGGCGATGCTGCCGCTGGTGGGCCGCCGTGAACTGGGACTGGATGCAGCGGGCTACGGCGGGCTTCTCGGCTGCATGGGCGCCGGCGCTGTTGTCGGGGCATTGTTACTGAAACAGCTGCGCCAGAAGGTAGCCTCAAACACAACCTCGATCGGGGCGACACTGCTGTTCGCGGCCGCAACCCTTGCGCTCGCGTTGGCGCACAATGCGTGGCTGGCGGGAGCAGTGATGTTCGTTGCCGGTCTCGCCTGGATCGGCATGCTGACCTCACTCAACGTCGCGGCGCAGATGGCCTCGCCTGGGTGGGTCAAGGCACGGGCGCTCGCAGTCTATCTGCTGGTGTTTCAAGGAGCCATGACGGGTGGCAGTATCCTGTGGGGAACCCTTGCCAGCAGCGCGGGCGTCAACGGTGCCTTGACCATCGCAGCCATCGGCCAGACGCTGGCGATTGTGCTGGCCTTGCGCTGGCGGCTGCCGAAAGACTCCACCACCGACCTGGCTCCTTCGAACCATTGGGCCGAGCCTGTTGTCGCGACCCCGCTTGCCAATGACCGCGGGCCCGTTCTGATCGAAATAGAGTATCGGGTCGCCCCGGAACGTCAGGAGGATTTCATTACAGCCCTTCGCGATTTTCGTGTGACGCGCCATCGCGACGGTGCGATCCGCTGGGACGTCTGGGAGGACGTCGCTGAGCCCGGGCGGGTGGTTGAGGAATTTGTCGTTGAAAGCTGGATCGAGCATCAGCGCCAGCATGCGAGAGTGACCCATAGCGATGCCTTGGATCAAGAACTGTTGAATGCCTTTCACATTGGCGGCCAGCCGCCTGTGGTCCGTCATCTGTTGCGGCCAATTTGACCGGGCACGGTCTAGGCTGACACGCTGTTTCGCACTGGCAAGCCGGTTCCGGGAAATGTGGCGTACACCGGCATCGGATTAAGCTGCCAATTCCTTGGCCCAAGCAGGGTGAACCGCTTGGTCCTCGTACAGCTCGAGCCTGCGCAGACGTCTCCAGGTTTGAGGGGGCATGCCAATTTCACGCCGAAATGTTCGGCTGAAATGGGATTGGTCGCAGAAACCGTGGCTCAAAGCGATTTCAGTGAGTGAGGAATCCGTGGTAAGCATGATCTGGCAAGCTGAATCGATGCGGCGGCTTGCCAGATAAGCCAGGGGGGGCATACCGAATGTATTTTTGAAAGCATGCGAAAAGTGGCTGACGCTCAGGCTCAGGACTGCGGCTAAGCGAGACGTACGAATCGGGGCATCAAGGTGAGCATCGATATAGTCCACTACGCGCTTGATTTGCCAGTTGGCGAGACAGCCAAAGCTGGTTTTCGGCAGCGTTTCGCCTTCCTGCAATATGTTCAAAGCGCGAGTCAGGTACAGGGACGTCAAGTTGAGGTCGCCGGACAGGGATGCCTGGGCATCTTTTATCAACAGGATGATGCTTTCGTGGCTTCCGTCGAAAATACGGCGTCGAGTCTGGTTGCCCGAGACGGTTATCGGAGTGCTGGCATGCATAGGTGTACTCCACTGTGGTCCCGTGCTTCGGGGACCCTGTTCATTTACAACATGCCAGTCATGTTAGGGCGCATGCTCTCTGCCCATAAGACTACATCGGGGGGAGAAGCACCCCCCTATAAGTGGGGTTATACGGTGACGATGCCGCGCTGAATGCCGATCGTGACCGCATGGGTGCGATTGAGCGCGCCCGTTTTCTCCATGATGCTTCGCAGGTGCCCTTTGACGGTGTCTTCGGAGATCGACAGTTCCGCTGCGATCTGCTTGTTTGGTTTGCCCATGGCCACGCACTGCAGGACTTCTATTTCCCTCGGCGTCAGTGATTCCTGGCTCAGGTGGTCGGCCAGCTCTGCTGCGATATCCGAGTGAATATATCGCTTGCCTGCTGCAATGGTGCGTATTGCACCCAGGAGCTCTTTACGTAGCGTGCTTTTCAACAGATATCCGTAGGCGCCCGCTTTGATTGCATGCAATGCCCGAACATCTCGTTGGTAGGTGGTCAGGACGGCAATGCGAGCGAGAGGAAACTCGGCACGAATGGCGTGTATCGCCTCGACGCCACCCATTCCGGGCATTTGCAAATCCATCAGGGTGACATCCGGCTGCAGTGCGCGAAACATCTGTAGGGCTTCGTACCCATTCGCAGCTTCGCCAGCCAGTACGATATCCGGCTGCGTACTGAGCGCGGCGGCAATCCCTTCACGCAACATGGGGTGATCATCAACGACCAGGACGCGGATTATTTCTTTCGTTGGCTGCATAGTCATGGTTCCGATCGGAATAATGCGCGCAGCCACGGGACCAGGCGGCGCTGCCCCTGCCGGTAGGCCGTCGAGGCGGGTACAGTCAACTCAACCACAGTGCCACTGTGGACTCCTCTCCGTATAGACAGCCGTCCCCCCATCTTTTGCGCACGCTCGAGCATCCCATGAAGTCCCCAGTGGCCGGGGCGCATATTAGGAGGTACGTACTGCAGATCGATACCGTTGCCATCATCGCTGACGATGAGTTGAAACGTTTGCCAGGTATAAGCCACCTTGATCTTCACATTCTTCGCATGTGCATGCTGGACAGTGTTCATGAGTGCTTCATGGCCGATACGATAACTCTCTTCTTCGACGATAGGGTGTAGCAGTCTAGGTGTGCCTTGATTGCTTAACGTGAAGTTTGTGGAGCTGATCTCCTGCAACCCACGGGTGAGGTCAGTGAGCGCAGTGATGAGACTCAGGCCAGAACGACTTACATCTCGTAATTCGCTCACTCGATTTCGAGCTTCTACCAATACGAGATCGGCGCGGCCGAGCGCATGTTCCATCTTGCCTCGCACCGGATCCGCAGGGGGAAGTGATTCAGCAACAGCTTGGAAGGTCAACGCTAGCCCTTGCACGCTTTGCAAAAGCGTGTCGTGCAGCTCGCGGGCGATTCGTTCGCGTTCCGCATGCCGCTCCTGAAGGCGGGCTCGGAGCTGCTCGGTTGCTCGTTGCATTTTAATCCGATGCAGCCTCCACAACGCAGCCGCCGCGGCGATACAGCACAGTAGAATGAATAGCGGGTCGCGGTAGAAAACGGGCCGAATGCTGAAGCGCAGCGACGCCTCGTCGGCGCTGAGCACGCCGTCAGGATTGGTCGCTCGAACGCGAAATCGGTAGCTCCCTGGACCCAAGTCGGTATAGATGGCTTTGCGCACTGCGGCGACCCGCTGCCAGTCCGTGTCGATTCCTTCCAGTTGATAGCGAAAATGCATGCCGTGATGGCCGGAGAGATTAAGTGCGGAATAGGCGATTTCAATACGCTTGGGTTGAGGTTCGAGCTGGGGCAATCTATTGACTGGAAGTTCTGTGCCGTCCACGGTGAATGACTCGATCAGTGGCTTGGCATTCGCGCGTTTCGGCGCGGGCTGTGCCGGGTCGATCCCGATTACGCCGTTGCTGGTGGCAAACCACAAGCGTCCGTCCGTGCTGCGCACCGCAGTGGGCAAGGGCAGCACTTGATGCGGGTCATTCGCCAGTCCGCCTATCGCCTCATGGCTGCGAAAGCTGATGTGGTGATCCGGATCCGCCATGGTGCGTTGAAGCTCGTGCGTGCTTATCTGGAAGATGCCGTTTTTACTATGTAACCAAAGATCATAGCTGCCATCGCCCCGCCGCATGTCGCTGGGCGTGGCGATGATGGCGTAGATATTGTCAAACAGGCCGTTGTCGGGCAGTCGCAGGCTCTGGAAGCGTTTTCCGTTGAACAGTGCCACGCCACGTTCGCCGCCAACCCATGTCTGCCCGTCCTGATGCAGCATCGCCGTGACATGACCGATTTGCAATCCTTCTTTTGCTCCCCAGTGCCTTTCCCCGCCATCGTCGTAAGTGACAATCAAGTTGTTACGGTATCCGAACCAAAGCTGGCCCTGCTGTGTTGTGCTGGCTGAGACGGGCATCAACTGGCTGGGGTCATTATTGGGAGGGGCTGCCTTGGACCAACGCCCATTACGGAGCACGAAGAGGCCAGCACGGTTGATCGACACCCACAAGTTGCCGGCCCGGTCCAGAGTCATTGCACGGACGGCGGAATCGGGCTCGTCGTCGATAGGCAAGGAGGCCACACGCTCTGTTTTGTCGTTCTGTACGCGCCAGATGCCGTTAGTCCCGGCCAGCCAGACCTTACCTTCCGGGTCACTGAAAGCGCTATGGATCGGTGCCGGCACATCCAGGTGGACAAGTCCCAATTTGCTCAGGCGCATGACCGGCAGGTTACTCGTAGCCGCCAAGACGCTGCCGTCAGCCCCGGCGGCCAAGGCAAAGTTCAGGGCATGCTTTGGGAAGGGGGCCTGGACTATGTCGCTGGGACGGAAACGATCAAGCCCGGCACTGGTGCCCACCCAAATATTACCTTCCGCATCCTCGAGCATCGAGCGCACCGTCTCGGCGCTCAATCCGTCCTGGACCGAGTATTCCTTCGCCTTACCGAGTGCTGCGTGCAAGTCGTCATCGGAAGGCGCCATATAACGTATGCCACTGCTGCTGGTGCTCACCCATAAGGCACCATTGCTGTCGAATAACAGTCCGTTGGCACCGTCAACGACAGTCCTCAGGGTCACTGTCGCTTTGTCCTTCAGAACGAAACGCCGCAGCACCCCGCCGTATCGTTCTGCCAACCAGATTGAACCGTCGGGCGCCTGTGTGATCTGGCTGACGCGATCAACCGCGATGCCTGCATCGATGAACTTCCGGGCTCCGGACGGCAGGTAAAACAGCCGTTCTTCATTGGCCGCCCATAGCGTGCCAATGCGGTCGAGAAACACCGCGTGGGCATGTTGTCCAGGAAAATTCCAGTTGGAACCGATGCGTTGCCACGTTTCGCCGTCGAAACGCGCCAACCCATCATTGGCAGCAATCCAGACGGCGTCGTTGCGATCTTTGGCGATGCCGTAGACGACTCCGCGTGGCAGTCCATCGTTCGCCGAATAGTTCGTTATGCCCGCTTCGGTGATGAAGCTCACCCCCCCTTTGCGCAAACCCACCCAAAGACCATCGTCTTCTGCCTGGAGTGCGGAAACGATGCCCAGCGTCTGGTTGTCGGGCGATGTGTAGCGCACGAAACGCAAGCCATCGAAGCGGTAAAGCGTATCGTTGGTGCCAAGCCAGAGGTAGCCGTCACGCGTCTGTGCCATTGCCCCGATCTGGTTCGGGGCTTCGTCGGCAAGCGTCCAACGCCGGTGCTCGCGCTCGTCCAACTGAGACGCTGACGCCAGGAGCGTCTCACTGAATGACAGCAGGAAAATCGACACACTGCACATCCCCAAGGCCATCGGCACACGCCATAGCCGTTCTAGAACCCGTAATGGCCCGTTCATTGAGTAAGTGCTCGACATTCTTATCACGTCCTGAGTCTGAAGCTTATTGCGAAGTGATGGAGGGTCGTGTCGGAGAATTTCTCTGGTCAAGAATACATTGACCGCATGAATCTTCCATAACAGCAAATCGGTCCAATTAAGAGATGGCCAATCTTGAGATAGTCATATTGCCTTACGGCAATAGGTGAATAAGGCCATTAAAGGCCGATAACCGCTCGGGCGTCCGCCCCAGGTACCGCCATGGTCAATCGGGTGTCGCTGCCATGAGGGCGGTAATTGTACAAGCATACTCTATAGGACTTTTAACATGACCAATCCGAAACTCGAAGTACTGACGCCAGAAAATTGTCAGGTCATTTTCATCGATCAGCAACCGCAAATGGCCTTTGGGGTGCAAAGCATTGATCGACAAACGTTGAAGAACAACGTGGTTGGACTGGCTAAAGCTGCAAAGGTTTTCTCGATTCCGACCACTATCACCACCGTCGAATCGGATAGTTTCTCTGGCTATAGCTACCCTGAACTGCTGTCGGTCTTCCCCGAGGCGCCTATTCTTGAGCGCACCTCGATGAACTCTTGGGACGATCAGAAAGTGCGCGACGCGCTCAAGAAAAATGGCCGCAAGAAAGTGGTCGTATCCGGTTTGTGGACTGAAGTCTGCAACAACACCTTCGCGCTGTCGGCCATGCTGGAAGGAGGCTACGAGATCTACATGGTAGAAGATGCGTCGGGTGGCACAAGCCAAGCGGCCCACGACTACTCCATGCAGCGCATGATTCAGGCTGGCGTCGTGCCCGTTACCTGGCTGCAAGTCCTGCTCGAGTGGCAACGCGACTGGAAGAACAAGACAACTTACGACGCAGTCATGGAGCTGGTCAAAGAGCACGCCGGCGCCTATGGCATGGGGGTTGACTATGCATACACGATGGTGCACAAAGCGCCGCAGCGAACCGAACACGGGCCGACGCTTGCTCCGGTGGCTGCCTCTCTGTAACCAGCAGGGCGCACACGGTATTCGAACCGGATCGAATCAAGCCATGTCCTGACTGATTCGATCGTTGCACCCTTTGCAAATAAACACGACCCAGGGAAGGAGCGAACATGAAGCTTTATATCTTTTCTATAGGCGCCGGCGTATTGGTGGGTGTTATCTATAGCCTGCTTAGTGTGCGCTCGCCAGCCCCGCCGCTGGTCGCACTGCTAGGCTTGCTCGGCATGTTGATCGGTGAGCAGCTTATTCCGGTGAGCAAGCATATCTTGGACGGGACGGCCTTCACCACTGCCTGCGCGAAAACGCAAGCGACTGAGCATGTGCTAGGACAACTGCCGGGAAGGCATCGGATAAGCAAGGACACGGTATGAGCAGCCGCCGGAGTGTCCTTGGCGTTGCTACTTCGCTTGCATCCGCCGCTGCACTTAATAGCATGATGGGGCGCAAGAGCGTCGCAGCAGTCATTCGTAAAGGAGATTCTCTAGTGGCTGATTCCATTCCAGATATTGTTTTCCATAATGGCCGGATCACGACACTTGATCGGGGCAACCCTGCCGCTACAGCGGTCGCCATCAAAGACGGAAAGTTTCTGGCGGTCGGTTCGGATAGTGACATGCTCGCCCTGGCCACCCCGGCAACCCGGGCCATTGATTTGCTGGGCAGGCAAGTACTTCCCGGCCTATATGACAATCATACCCATGTGGTTCGGGGCGGTCTGAACTACAACCTGGAGTTGCGCTGGGATGGCGTGCGTTCATTGGCCGATGCGCTGGACATGCTGCGCCGCCAGGTCGCTATCACGCCTGCACCGCAGTGGGTCCGTGTGGTGGGGGGATTCACCGAACATCAGTTCGCCGAAAAACGCTTGCCGACGATCGACGAAATAAATGCTATTGCGCCTGACACGCCGGTTTTTCTTCTGCACCTTTACGACCGGGCGTTGCTGAACGGTGCTGCGCTACGGGCGGTCGGCTATACCAAAGATACGCCGCAGCCTCCGGGCGGGGAAATTACGCGCGATGCGAATGGCAATCCGACTGGCTTGCTGCTGGCCAAGCCCAACGCGATGATTCTTTACTCCACTTTGGCTAAAGGCCCTAAGCTGCCTTTTGACTATCAGGTCAATTCAACGCGTCACTTCATGCGTGAACTCAATCGTTTGGGTGTCACAGGTCTGATTGATGCGGGGGGCGGTTTTCAGAACTATCCGGAAGATTATGCCGTTATCCAGAAACTGGCAGATGAAGGCCAGATGACGGTGCGCCTGGCCTATAACCTTTTCACGCAAAAACCCAAGGAGGAGAAGGAAGACTTCCTGAACTGGACGAGCAGCGTAAAGTACAAACAAGGGACGGACTACTTTCGTCACAATGGCGCCGGCGAGATGCTGGTGTTCTCTGCTGCTGATTTTGAGGATTTTCGCCAGCCGCGGCCAGATATGCCGCCCGAAATGGAAGGCGAGCTGGAAGAGGTAGTCCGCATTCTGGCGCAAAACAACTGGCCCTGGCGCCTGCATGCCACGTATGACGAGACCATATCGCGGGCGCTGGATGTGTTCGAGAAGGTCAATCAAGATATCCCGCTGCGAGGCATCAACTGGTTCTTCGATCACGCCGAAACAATATCCGACAAGTCGATTGATCGCGTAGCCGAGTTGGGTGGTGGCATTGCGGTACAGCATCGCATGGCGTACCAAGGCGAATACTTTGTTGAGCGCTACGGTGCCAAAGCCGCCGAAGCGACCCCTCCGATTGCCAAGATACTGGACAGAGGCGTAAAGGTTTCCGCTGGAACGGATGCCACGCGTGTAGCGTCTTATAACCCCTGGGTATCGCTTTCCTGGATGATCACGGGGAAAACGGTGGGTGGCATGCGCTTGTATCCCCAGCATAATCTTCTCGATCGGGAAACGGCGCTGAGAATGTGGACGGAGAATGTTGCCTGGTTCTCCAATGAGGAGAACAAGCGAGGGCGCATCCAGGCAGGCCAGTTCGCTGACTTCATCGTTCCCAGTAAAGACTATTTTGGGGTGCCGGAAGACGAGATTTCGTTTCTTACCTCGCACTTGACCGTGGTGGGCGGACGCATTGTTTATGGTGAGGAGCAATTTCTTTCGCTGGATGATAATCCAGTGCCGCCCGCCATGCCGGATTGGTCGCCCACGCGCCTGTTCAAAGGCTATGGGGCTTGGGGCGAACCGGAGGGCGCAGGCAAGAACTCCCTTCAACCGCTCCGATATAAGGCTATTGCCTCGTGCGGCTGCGCTAGCGCATGTGGGTTGCATGGCCATGACCATGCACGGGCCTGGGCGTCAAAGGTGCCTGCCTCTGACCTAAACGGCTTCTTTGGTGCGTTGGGCTGCTCTTGCTGGGCTGTTTAAGGAGCCGCCGATGTCTATGAACAACACGCTTGCTAATAGATTGGCCGCAACGGCGCGGCTAGTCTTCGGAAGTAGAACCGTCCGCTTTATTGCGTACCTGGGATTATGCGCGGCATATTTGCAGGGTGGCTTGGTCAAGCTCACGGATTTTCCTGGTGCCATCGCAGAAATGAATCACTTTGGGCTGACGCCGGCATCGCTGTTTGCTGTGCTGGTGATCGCACTGGAACTGGGTGCGTCGGCGATGATACTGACAGGCCGTCTGCGCTGGCTGGGAGCCTTGGGGTTAGCGGGTTTCACATTGCTTGCCACGGGCATCGCCTTGCGTTACTGGGAGCTACCTATAGGACACGAACGTTTCATGGCTGCGAATGCATTCTTTGAGCACCTTGGCTTGGTCGGTGGCTTCCTTCTCGTGGCATGGCTGGATTTCCAGGAAAACGAGTATGACGGGTAAGCGCTCCGTTCTCTATGGGATCTCGCTTGGAGCAGTCGGCGTTTTATTTGTTGCAAGGAATTTTTCAGCGGTTGGCCTGACGGGAGACACGGCATGATTGAAATGGTTATCGAGCAGCGGCGTCGCGATCTTGGCGGCGGCTTCGAAGTCGGCCGCGTTTTGCCGATCGCAAAGCAACGCATGGTGGGGCCTTTTATTTTCTTCGACCACATGGGTCCGCTTGATCTCGCACCTGGTATTGACCAGAGCCTTGATGTTCGCGCTCATCCGCATATCGGACTTGCAACGGTGACCTATCTGTTTTCTGGCGAAGTAATGCATCGCGATAGCCTTGGCTACGAGCAGGCGATCCGGCCACAGGAAGTGAACTGGATGACTGCGGGCAGCGGCATCACGCATAGCGAACGGTTCGAGCGAGCGCGGATGCAAGGCGATCACCTGCACGGCATCCAAGCCTGGGTCGCGCTGCCGACCGAGTTGGAAGAAATCGCCCCGTCCTTTTCGCATCGTTCGGGGAGTGAGCTACCGAAATGGAACGAGGATGGCGTAAACGGACAGCTTATCGCCGGTAGTGCCTATGGCCTGACAGCCGGTGTCGAAACGTATTCTCCGCTGTTCTATGCCCATCTCGATATGATGCCGGGCGCGACTGCCGAGATACCAAGTGGACACCGGGAGCGTGCGATATACATCGCCAGCGGTGCGGTAGAGCTGGATGGTACGCGCTACGAGCGTGGCAGGATGCTTGTGCTCGGCGCGAACGCCTCGAGCGTGCGGGCCTTGGAACGCGCTGCGGTGATGGTTCTTGGCGGCGAGCCCGTCGGAGAGCGCTTCCTTTATTGGAACTTCGTGTCCTCCTCGAAGGATAGGCTCGCGCAGGCGGCATCTGACTGGAAGGCGGGAAGGATGAAGCTGCCGGACGCCGACGATGCAGAGTTCATTCCGCTGCCGGACGAGCCGAAGCCGCCCGCGCCAGCCATGTCATGAGCTTGCATACGTTGGAAGCTTCATTTGAATCAATGCGGTGTCCCGGAATGTGCATGATGCCGGCGGTCATTCGTCAGCCCTTCAGTACAACCAACGCGTCAAGCGCCATGGCGCCCTGGCCGTCAGGCAAGACGACAAATGGATTCACATCGATGGACGAGAGCCTGTCGCGCAAAGTATGGGCCAGATGAGAAAGCGAAGAAAGCGCTTGGGCGATCGCGTCGATGTCCATTGGGCCCTGGCCGCGCGCACCCTGTAGGAGTGCCAGCGCGCGCGTTTCTTCTATCATGCTTCGTGCTTCTGCCTTGTCGAAGGGCGCCAGGCGAAAGCTTACGTCCTTGAGCACTTCCACGAATATTCCGCCCAGGCCGAACATGACCACCGGGCCGAAAACCGGGTCGACAAGCACGCCCAGAATGCACTCCGAACCGCCTTTCACCATGGGCGCAAGTAGAACGCCTTCGATGCGGGCGTCAGGCGCATGCCGGGTGACATTCGACAGGATTGTCTCGTACGCTTGCGCCGCCGCGTCGGCGCCGTTGATGTTGAGCAGGACTCCGCCAGCATCGCTTTTGTGCAGGATATCGGACGAAAGCACCTTCAAGGCAAGAGGGCGGCCGATTTTCCCGGCCAGGGCTGATGCCTGTGCTTTGGAATGGGCGACGTCGATGGATACAACCGGAATGCCCGCTCCTGACAGCACCTGAAGGGATTGGGCTTCATTCAGCGCCCCGCCCCCGGCGGGGATCTCAACATTGACTGTGTGAGGCGTGGGCGCATTGGCCAAGCGGCGAACGCGCGTGGCTGCGATGGTCCGGATGGCGGTGCTGGGATCAGAGAAGACCATTGCGCCGCGCCGCTCGAGTTCAGCTCGTTTGTCGTCCGGCAACAGGGTGCATATCGCAAGCGGGCGCGCTTGTGGATGTCCACGTGCCATGTCTGCCAGTTCACACATGTGGGGCCAGAGCGTGTCAGACGAGCCCGCCGCGGCAAGAAACACCGTCAATGCGCCGTACTGTTGCGTATCGAGCATGCTGGACACGGTATCGCGCAGTATGGTTGGATCGGTAAGGGCCTGGCCGGTGACGTCGACGGGGTTGCCGGCGCTGGCGAATGTGATGCGTTCGAGCAGTTTGCGCTGATCGTCTTTGGGCAAGGCGGGCAACGAGAGCTCGTGATCGTCCGCCTCATCAGCCATCAGGGCGCCCACCCCACCTGAAACGGAAACGATTCCCACGCTGGCCTGTGATGGACGTTGCTCCCAAACACTTAAGGCATGGCCGATGTTGAAGAAGTCATCAATCGTTCGGGCACGGATCACGCCGTACTGTTTGAATAGCGCGTCATAGACAGCATCGTCGCCCGCAAGTGCGGCGGTATGTGAAGCGGCCGCGCGCGCGCCGGAAGCCGTACGTCCGATCTTCGTCATGATGACGGGCTTGCCTGCCTGGGCGGCTGCGGCGAGTGCGCGTTTCAGCTTGTCGCCGTCTTTGCAACCTTCCATGTAAGCCATGATGATCCGGGTGGCCGGGTCTTCGACCAGCCAAGCGATGCAGTCCGCGACGGTGACATCGCTTTCATTGCCGGTGCTCGCCCAGAACGAGAGCCCTACTCCGCGCTGCCGCGCCATGCTGTATGCGTAGGCGCCGAAGGCCCCGCTTTGACTGACCATGCCCACGTGTCCGGGCAAGGCTTCGCTCTGGAGCGCTGCGGGGGTGAACGTGGCATACACGCGTTTTCGCATATTGATGAACCCCAGGCAGTTGGGACCCAACAGTCGTATACCCCGCTCAGCGGCAATGCGTTCAAGCCGTGATTGCTCGGCACGCCCGTCGTCACCGGTTTCCGCGAACCCTGATGTCAGCAGGACCGCAGCCTTCACCTGGCCCGGCCGCGCATCCTCAAGTGCATTGCAAACATGTTGTGCGGGCACCGCCAGGATGGCCAGGTCAATATCCTGTTCGATCTTTCCCAATGAGTCGTGGCATATCAGCCCCTGCACTTCACCGACCCTTGGATTGACAGGCAGGATGCGCCCCTCAAAGCCATATTGCTTCAAGAGCTGTATGGGTACCGCGCCCACCTTCCCAAGGGTATCGGATGCGCCGACAACAGCGATGCTGTCCGGCGAGAACAGTGTTTGCAGTGATGGAGAGAATGAAGTCATAACCGTATTTTTGGTAAGTCAAATTTGAGCGGCAATGCGCCCGTATGCTGGCGATTCAGGATGGAAGCCAGGTGTTCCTCGATGTTCTCAAGTCCAATCATCCTTGTCGTTGAGGCCAGCGTAGACAATGCAAATAAGGCCATCGCCTGCATGGCGCCGAAAGGCCTTGAAAGGAGGAGCGCGATAAGGCGATGTCATGGGGAAATATTCCTGTCCAGGATACGGCGGGCGAGTGCGCTTCGATGCACTTCGTTTGCGCCGTCGTAGATACGAAATGGCCGCATTTCACGCCAGATCGCCGAGATGGCTGCATCTTCCGAAATGCCCAGGGCGCCGCACATTTGCATGGCCCGGTCGGCGACCCGGCCGACGGCTTCAGAAACAAATACTTTGGCCATGCTGGAGTGGTGTTTCACGGATTTCCCTTCATCCATGAGCGCGGCGCAGTGCAGTGTAAGGAGCCGGCTGGCATGAAGATCGATATGGGAGTCGGCCACCATGGCTTGCACTTGTTGCTGTTCTGCCAGGCGGGCGCCAAACGAAACGCGCTCGTTGACATAACCCTGTGCAATGTCCATGGCGCGTCGTGCCCGCCCGATAAACCGCATGCAGTGAGACAAGCGCGCCGGCTCCAGCCGTAACTGGATGTGCGCCAAGCCTTTGCCCACGACACCTAGAACGGCATCGTCAGCGAGTTCACAGTCTTCAAGAAGGATCTCGGCATGTCCGCCGATCTGATACCCGGTCACCATGGGGATGTCGCGTACGACGCGGTAGCCTGGCGTGGCCGTCTCAAAGACAAATAGCGTCACGCCTTCTTCAGTTCGGGCCGGCACGATAGCGATATCTGCCTTGATGCCGCCACTGATAAATTTCTTGTGCCCATTCAGCACCCATTTGCCGTGTTTGCGACGTGCCGTAGTCTGAAGCATGGAAGGATCGGACCCAGCCCCCGGTGCAGGTTCCGTCATGGCAAAGCAAGCGCGTTTCTCGCTCCGAGCGATGGGCTCCAGGAACTGTGCGCGCTGTGCGGGGCTTGCCAATAGATCGAGCAGCAGCGCGTTGGGTTGATCCGGCGGGGCGCAGTTCAATGCGATGGGGCCCAGCAGGCTGCGTGCGGACTCTTCGAAAAGCTCGGCGCAGGCAAGCCAGGGTAGTGCCAGCCCGCCATACTCACGGGGTAGCTGGGGGCCATAAATGCCTGCTTCCCTGGCTTGCCGGCGTAGTGTTCTGGCGATGTCATCCAGGGCATCCACATCCCGCTCGATGTCCAGGCTTTCGAGTGGGATGGCGACGTCGTCGATGAATCTCCGTACGCGCTCTTTCAGTTCCTTTAGTGTGCGCATGATGAACGGGTCTCCTGTGCGACTTATGCTTATTGCAAAGTTGTATTGGTTTGCTTGATCAGGTCTGCCCACCAAGCGGTCTCGTTGCGGATTTGTTCGCCAAATGCTTCAGGTGTGTTGCCTTCGGGTTCTGCGCCCAGTTGGGTCAGGCGTTCCTGAATGTCGGGTTGATTCAGCACCTCTACGCATGCTGCATGAAGTTTTTGAATAATCTCGGGTGGTGTGTCCTTGGGCGCCATCAGCCCCTTCCAGGCCATGACAACGTAATCATCGACGCCCGCTTCCTCGAACGTAGGAAGCTCGGGTACGGCCTCTGCCCGCGATGCACTGGGCAGGGCGAGCGCGCGAAGCTGGCCGGATTTCACATGGGGCAGCAGGGGCGGCATGTTGTCTATCATCGCGTTGATGCGGTTGGCAAGCAGATCGGTAATCGCGGGGCCTGTTCCTTTATAAGGCACATGCAGCATGTCTATGCCCGCCTTCTGGTTCAACAGTTGGCCGGCAAGGTGTCCGGGCGTGCCTGTGCCGGGTGAGCCGTAGCTGATCGTGCCAGGATGCTTCTTGGCATATGCGATGAATTCCTGCAAGGTGTTGGCGGGCACCTCTGGGTTCACCACCATCATGTTATGTTCCCGCGTCAGGGCAGTGATGGGCGCCAGGTCCTTGATGGGGCTGAAGGACATGTCTTTGTACAGGCTGGGGTTGATGACGGTGGGGCCCGCGGCGGCAAGCAACAAGGTATAGCCGTCTGGTTTAGCTTGGGCCACGGCTGCGCCGCCAATGTTTCCCGCGGCGCCGACCTTGTTTTCCACGACAACCGTCTGGCCCAGGATGGGTTGCAGGGCTTTGGCGAGCAAGCGCCCCAGGATGTCTGTGGATCCTCCGGGCGAAAACGGCACGATCAGTTTGATGGGATGTTCGGGATAGGCGGCATGCGCCGTCAGGGGCGCAGCCAGGCTGGCTGTTGCGATCAGGGAGGACGCAATAATCTGTTTGAACATGGTGTGTCTCCTGTGTTGTGAGTGAAGGCGTGTGATGCACGATTGATGTGCATAGCGCCGATCTGCTTCTTATGGGTGAGAGCGTTACTTTCCTACGCTATAGCCAGCCTGCTTCAGACTGTGCTTGGCAATCGTGAGTTGGTGTATTTGGCTGGTGCCTTCGTACAGCCGGAACAGACGTACGTCGCGATAGAACCTTTCCATGCCGTAGTCGGCGATGTAGCCATAGCCGCCAAGCATCTGTATGCACCGATCGGCCACTCGGCCGCACATTTCCGATGAAAAGTACTTGCAGATAGAGGCGTTCATGGTGACGTCTTCGCCGCTGTCCCGCTGACGCGCGGTTTGCAGCACGAGCGCTTTTGCTGCCTGGATTTCGGTCTGGCATTCGGCAATCATGGCCTGTACCAATTGGAAGTTCATGAGTGACTGGCCAAATTGCTGCCGAGTCGCGACGAAGGCCATGGCATCGTTCAGCATGCGTATGGCGGGGCCTATGCACAGCGCAGCAAGGTGTATCCGTTGCTTGTTCAGAACTTTCATGGCTGTCTTGAAGCCGCGGCCTTCGGTGCCGCCGATGATGTTAGCGGCGGGCACGCGGCAATTGTCGAAATGCACCTCGGATACCGGGGAGCCGGCCTGGCCCATTTTGTCGTATGGCTTTCCAGTTGACAGGCCGGCAACGCCTCGCTCGACAATGAAAGCGGAAATGCCGTTTGCGCTCTTGTCGTCCGGGTTGGTGCGGGCCAGGACGGTAAAGAGATCTGCGATGGGGGCGTTGGTAATGAAGCACTTTGTGCCATTCAAAACGAAATGATCGCCGTCCCTGCGTGCACTTGTCTTTAACGCCGTGGCATCCGAGCCCGCCTCCGGTTCGGTCAGTGCAAAAGACCCCGTCTTTTTCCCCGACGCCAAGTCGGGCAGATAACGTTGCTTCTGTTCATCCGTGCCGTCCGCGACCAAGCCTTCCGATCCAATGCCGGTATTGGTTCCGACACGCGCGCGGAAAGCGACCGAGCATTGCGACAGCTCCATGGCCGCCAGGACAAGTTCTTCCGTCGTCATGCCCAAACCCCCGTACTGTTCAGGAATCGAGTAGCCGAACATGTGCTGCCTGGCCATTTCCTGCACCAGCTCGTCAGGCACTTCATCTTCCTTCGCCACGCGTTCTTCATGGGGAACGAGCCGCTCGCGTACAAATGAGCGCAGGGTATCGAGAAACAGATAAAAGCTTTCTTGGTCTCGGATCATGATGGGTCCTTGGGGGCAGAGGAATGGCTAAGCGGCCGTGTCTTCGTGTCTTGGCGCAACCAAATATTTGTGGAAAGCGTATCAATGTATTTAAAATATAGATATCTATGTTTTGACATATTGAACAAACTATTGAAATGGCCGTGTTCACCGCGGTGGAACCGATTCGGAGATGCATGTGTCTGTCATGAAAACCAAAGAGAAAACCGACCCGGCCTTTGCCACATCCTTGGCAAATGGCTTCGCCGTGCTGGAGTGTTTCCGCGCAGGGGACCCGGTGCTCAGCAATAAAGACCTTGTCGTGCGTACTGGCCTATCCAAGGCGACGATCTCCAGATTGACCTACACGCTTTCGTTGCGGGGGCTATTGCAATATGACCCGGCCTTACGCCGATATCGGCTAGGATCGCGGGTACTTTCGTTGGGGTATCCGCTCCTGGCGGGTATTCCTGTGCGCCAACAGGCCCGGCCCATCATCCGGCGCCTCGCCGAGACGACGGGCGGGACCGTTTCCTTGGGTGTGAAACATGAAATGCGTATGGTCTACATCGAGACCAACCGCAGCCACGATCTGATGGCTTTTCGTCCAGACCTGGGCGCCTCGCTGCCTATCCTGGCGACGGCCATGGGGCGGGCATGGCTCTGTGGCGTATCGCCGGACGCACGCACTGCAACGCTGGAGTCGTTGCATAAGGCAGAGCCCGGCCTACACGATCACCATGACGTTGTCAGCGCTTCACTGAAGCAGTTTGAACAGTTGGGATTCTGTGTCTCGGAAGGAGCGTGGTTTGCAGACGTACACGCCGTTGCTGTCCCCTTGCGAACAAAAATAAATGAAGGGCCATTGGTGCTTAATTGCGGCGTAACGTTGAATCGCCTGAGTGGAAAGCCCATTGCCGAGGCCGCAGGGCCCGCCTTATTGCAGGCCGCAGCCGACATAGAACGTTTGGAGGCAGGCGCATGAATCAATGGAAGACTACTTTTCCTGAAGCTGCTGATAAGCAATTCGCATCGACCGTTGCCCAGGGCATTGATGTGCTTGCTGCATTCCGGCCGGGTGACAATAGCTTACGCAATCGCGATATTTCAGAGCGCACCGGTATTCCCAGGCCGACGGTTACCCGCTTGGCGGCGACCTTGGTTCAACTGGGCTACTTGCGGCGTAACCCGTCGAAGCAGGCGGGCTATCTGCTGGGATTCGGACTGCTCACGCTGGGATATCCTCTGCTGGCAAGCATGCAATTGCGGCAGATGGCGCGGCCATTGATGACGCAACTTGCAAGTGAGATCAATGGCGCAGTATCACTTGTGATACGCGACGGACTGGATATGCTTTATGTCGAGACGGCGCGTGCAAACGAAGGGTTGCTGACACATCCGGATATTGGCTCTACATTACCGATGCTGACCACGGCGGCGGGCCGGGCCTGGCTGTGCAGTGCGCCTGCCAACGAGCGCCAAGACGTGATGAACAGCCTGCGTGTGAAGTTGCCACGGCAGTACGAGCAGGGTGTGCAGGGTGTGGAACGCGCCATGAAAGACTTCAGTCGCTTGGGTTATTGCTACAACAATACGGAATGGCGTGCGGATTCCTACGGCTTTGCGATACCCCTGCGGCGTGCCCTGCATTCACGGTTGTTCGTTTTCAACTGCGGCGTGCCGCTGGAGGCAGGATCGTTCGAGGAACTGAATAGCATTGTCCCGCCAAAGCTGGCATCGCTTGTGCGTGGTGTCGAAGCCATGCTGGGATTGGATTACGGTACTCACCCTGGTGCTGCGCATCCATAGTCATCGGCAGTGTGGTGTAACCCTCCGATAGGTTCAGAATCCAATTACGATTCCTCTAATAACTTCCTCAGCTCTTGGGAAGCTATATCAACAAACATTCGAAGCTTGAGCGGCATGAAACGCTGGCGAGGATAGACGATGTTAATTTCATGGACGTTGGCATGCCATTTTGGAAGGACGCGCAGCAGCCGTCCCTCTTCGCACTCCGAACGACAAAGATAACTCGGGAGCAAAGCAACGCCCTCGCCACCCAGCGCCATGGCACGGATCACTCCCACATCGTTGGCCATCACTTTGCCAGACATGGGAACGGTCACAGTTGCGTTCCCATCGTTAAATGTCCATGTTTCTTTGCCAAGAGGCGTGAATTGCAAGCAGTTATGGTGACGCAGCGCCTGCGGTGAATTCAACGATGGTGCTGATTTCAGATAGCTTTCGCTGGCGAAGGGCACCCAGCGCGCAATGCCGATTTTTTTGGCGACCAATGTCGAGTCCTTGAGCTTGCCTGTTCGAATCGCTACGTCCACGCCTTCGGCGACTAAGTCGACATAACGATTTCTTAGCACCATATCCACATTGACTTGTGGAAAATTGCGCCTGGACCGGCTGAGAATGTTGGCCAGAATTTGATCGCCGATATCTGCAGGTGCTGTGACACGCAGCAGGCCTTTCGGTTCAGCAACCAGCGCCGTTACCGCTGTTTCCGCCTCGGATAAATAACCCAGACCAATGGATGCATGCTGATAGTACAACTGGCCAGTATCTGTCAGATGCAGTCGCCGTGTCGTTCGTTGCAACAGCGTTATACCTAATCGCTTTTCAAGACGCGCGACTCGTGTGCTGACTGTGGATGTGGGCAAGCCGAGCTGACGCGCGGCGGCACTAAAGCTCCCGGCCTCCACCACCTTGACGAAAACGGCAGCTTCGTTGAAGTCCATTATTCATTTGAATGAAAAGTAATTATCAATTTAACCATCTAGTTCATGAATTGTCGACGGAGTAGAGTGAAGAATCTTGGTTAGGGACGGCGATCATGAAAAAACTGGCGTTTATTAAACAGAGCACCGATAGCCACTGGGTAGGCGATGGCTTCCCAGTCAGAGGCATCTTTTCCTACAATGACATTGCCGAGGAAATGTCTCCCTTTCTTCTCCTGGATTACGCGGGTCCTGCTGATTTTCCGCCGACAAGCAGCCGTCTAGGCGTCGGCCAACACCCGCATCGCGGCTTCGAAACAGTCACCATTGTCTACGAAGGTGGGGTGTCGCACCATGACTCCACAGGCGGTGGTGGCACCATCGGCCCAGGCGACGTGCAGTGGATGACCGCTGCCTCAGGTTTGATCCACGAGGAATACCATAGTCCGGAATTCGCTAAAAAAGGCGGCGCTTTCGAGATGGTTCAGCTGTGGGTCAACCTGCCAGCCAAAGACAAGATGTCAGCTCCCGGTTATCAGAGCATCACGGCGGATCAAATCCCCAACGTGGCATTGCCAAAACAGAGCGGCACAGTACGTGTTATCGCCGGCCAATACAAAGACGCTTTAGGCCCGGCTCAAACATTCAGCCCAATCAACGTGTGGGATCTTCGCCTGACAGCAGGCCACCGTTTGTCACTTGACCTGCCTGCCGGGCATACAACAGCTCTTTTTGTCCTGAATGGCACTATTCGGATCGGCGATCGACACACTGTCGGTGCCGCAGCATTGGCTGTCATGGAGCGCGATGGAAATCGGCTTGAGTTTGATGTCATCGAGGACACAACATTGCTCCTGCTTAACGGTGCGCCGCTGAACGAACCCGTTTTTGGATACGGTCCGTTCGTCATGAACTCGCAAGAGGAAATCATTCAGGCAATGAATGATTTTAACAACGGCCATTTCGGACAGATTGGCCATTAACTTGGCAGTAATTTCAGCATCTTTTAAAGGAATGCTTATGAACTTTCCAAACAATATCGCGAACTTCGATGGCGCACGACCGGTTATCAATCCGGACGATGCAGCCATGCTATTGATCGACCACCAAAGCGGTTTGTTCCAAACCGTAAAAGATATGCCCATGACGACGTTGCGCGCGCACGCCGCCACACTCGCCAAGATCGCAACACTGTGCAAGCTTCCGGTCATTACCACGGCCTCGGTGCCGCAAGGACCGAACGGGCCGCTGATTCCCGAGATCCACCAGAATGCGCCTCACGCCCAATACGTAGCGCGTAAAGGGGAAATCAATGCGTGGGATAACGCTGAATTCGTTGCCGCAGTCAAGGCGACGGGTCGAAAAACCCTCATTATTGCGGGCACCATCACCAGTGTGTGCATGGCCTTCCCGGCTATTAGCGCGGTGCACGAGGGCTACAAAGTATTCGCGGTGATTGACGCTTCGGGCACGTATTCAAAGATGGCACAGGAAATTACATTGGCGCGCATTGTGCAGGCCGGCGTTGTGCCGATTGACATGGGGGCTATCGCAGCTGAACTACAAAAAACGTGGAATCGTGAGGATGCCCAGCAGTGGGCCGAGGTCTACACCAATATATTTCCTCCCTATCAGTTATTGATCGAGAGCTACACCAAGGCGCAAGAGGTACTCAGCAACAAGGAACAGCTGGACTCACAACGTAAGTAAGGCTTTCAACACGTGGGGCTGATCAACGCTTACACGACCCTCAAATCAGGCAAGTAAGAAACAGGATCATCCGCGATCATGACAGCCTGTAGCAGCCAGATCATTTTGCAAGGAAATGGATATGATTGAAATGGTAATCCATCAGCGCCGCCGCAGCTTAGGCGGATTCGACGTCGGACGCGTGCTGCCATTCGCCAAGCGGCGAATGGTGGGGCCGTTTGTGTTTTTCGACCATATGGGCCCGCTGGATATGCCTGCACACGTGTCGCGCAAGGTTGACGTCAGGCCGCACCCGCATATTGGGCTATCGACCGTCACTTACCTTTTCTCTGGTGAAATCATGCATCGCGACAGCGTTGGCTCCGAGCAAGCGATCCGCGCCGGCGAAGTCAACTGGATGGTCGCGGGACGCGGTATCACTCACTCGGAGCGATTCGAACGCGCGCGGCGCGAAGGCGACCATCTTCACGGTATCCAGGCTTGGGTGGCGCTCCCCGAAGCGGACGAGGAAAGCGAACCCGCGTTCGCTCATCATGATGGCGGTGATCTGCCAATCTGGCGCGATAACGGGGTGCGCGGGCGGCTGATTGCAGGAGACGCATTCGGTCTTAGTGCGCGCGTGCACACCCACTCGCCATTGTTCTATGCGCATCTGGACATGGAAGCAGGTGCGAAGGCGGCACTGCCCGACGGGCATCGAGAGCGTGCGCTCTATGTGGCATCTGGTTCAGTAGAGATGGCGGGTGCGCGCCACCAAGCGGGCGACATGCTGGTCGTCGGGCCGGGTGATTCAGGCTTCGCCGCGCTTGAGCCTTCGGCCGTCATGCTGCTGGGCGGCGAGCCTCTCGGTGAACGCTACTTGTATTGGAATTTTGTCTCTTCATCCAAAGATCGCCTGGAGCAGGCCAAGGCCGACTGGACGGCGGGGCGAATGAAGCTGCCTGATCTTGATCATGACGAGTTCATTCCGCTACCCGAAGAGGCTGCCTCTTCGCCCAATCCGATGTCCTAGGACACGAAATTCAGGAGAATGATCATGACCAAACTGGTCGGCATTGCTGGAAGCTTGCGGCGCCATTCCTATAACCGGGGTCTATTGAAAGCCGCTGTGGAATCCATGCCATCCGGCGCAACGCTAGAGGTAGCCGAGATCGATGAGATCCCACTGTATAACGCCGATCTCGAAGAGTCCGATGGTATTCCTCACGCTGTCAACCGCATTAAGGACGCGATTGCAGTCGCCGATGGATTACTGCTGGTGACACCCGAATATAACAACGGCATTCCAGGTGTATTCAAGAACGTCATTGATTGGCTCTCGCGCCCGCCGACGGACATCCCCCGTGTTTTTCACGGCAAGCCAGTGGCGTTGATTGGCGTCTCGCCTGGCGGATTTGGCACCGTGCTCGCGCAAAATAGCTGGCTGTCGGTGCTTCACACGCTGGGTACCCGGCCTTGGTTCGAGGGCCGTCTGCTTGTTTCGCGCGCCGGCTCCATGTTCGATAGCGAGGGCAATCTTACAGACAAGGATACGCGTGAGAGGTTAAGCGGGTTTTTAGACGGCTTCGCGACGTTTGTAAGAGCGGGCGCTGCGGCCCGACGCGGCGGACAAAACATGGGCTCATAGATGTACTGCACTGATGTTATCCGAATTGGGGCCAGTACGCATAAGGTATATAATGCGACTCATTCCCATTTAAGACTTCAGGACGACGGTCAGTGCAGGATCAGCCATCGCACGGCATTTTGCCGGCGGCCGAACATCAATCGCAGCCAAGCGTGCAAATGCTATACAGCCATCACAGCAACTGGTTGTATGGCTGGCTGCGGCGCAGGCTGGGCTGCCCCCACAATGCCGCGGATTTACTGCATGATGTCTACGTGCGGGTGCTGGTCTCCGGCCGTACGCCGACTTCGGAGCAGGCGCGGCCGCACCTGATGCAAATCGCCAAGGGCCTGGTGGTCGACCGGCATCGGCGCCAGCAGATTGAACAGGCTTATCTGGAAGCACTGGCGGCCCGGCACCACGAGTATGCGCCTTCCCCCGAAGAGCGAAGTATTGCACTGAACGCCTTGCTGCGCATTTGCAGCATGCTGGATGGCCTGCCGCCGAAAGTACGCGAGACTTTTCTGCTGTCCCGCTTCGAGGGGTTGACCTACACCGACATTGCTGCCCGCGAAGGGATTTCTGTGGCGACCGTCAGGAAATATATGCTCAAAGCCTTGATGGCATGCTTTGTCGCGCTGGAAGGCGAAGGGCCGTTGTCCACGAACGCAAACCCCGGCATGCCTGCCTGCTAATCCCATAACAAGAATCATGACGGACTCAGTCTCTTCCTCTGCGCCTGCGGCCCGGCATGACCTCTGGCCGGCGTCTGGAACCACCATCAGCCAGGCCAGCCTGGACGCGCTCCAGTGGCAGGTGGCATGGTGGTCCGGAGAATTGAGCGCCGAAGAGCGTCAGGCATTCGACACCTGGCTGGCGGCCGATGCGGCGCATCAGCACGCTTGGTCACATGTGCAGGGCATAGGCCGGGAATTGGCTGCCGTGCCGGGCGCCATAGCGGGTCCGGCGCTGCGTGCGGCATTGCCGCCGCGCGGCGGCAATGCGCGCCGCAATGTATTGCGCGGAATGTGCCTGCTGGCGGGCGGGGCGGCATCGGCCTACCTGCTGCGGGAAAGCGGACAATGGGCCGCGCTCAATGCCGATTACCGCAGCGCGCGCGGAGAGCGCCAGGATCTGACTCTGCCGGATGGGACGCGCCTGTCCTTGAATACCGCCAGTGCGGTGGATCTTCGGTTCAATGAGCGCGAGCGGCGTGTCTTGCTGCGCAGCGGCGAGGTGCTGATCACGACGTCGGCCGACCAGGCGCCCGTTCATCGGCCTTTCATCGTGCAGACAGATGAAGGCAGCGTGCAGGCCTTGGGCACGCAGTTTCTGCTAAGACGTCTGGAAGACGCTTCGCCTGCCTTGACGTCTGTGCAGGTGTTTGATGGCGCCGTTGACATCGTGCCGGTTTCGGGCAGTGTGCCGCTGCGCTTGAAGGCGGGGCAGCAGGCCCGATTCAGCCGGAGTGATGTACAGGCGCCGGCCATTGCCGACCCGCAGGACGCGGCCTGGCGGCAAGGCCTGCTGGTGGCCGAGCGCCAGCGACTGGGGGATTTCCTGGCTGAGCTGAGCCGTTATCGGGCAGGTGTCCTGCGTTGCGATCCCGCTGTGGCCGACCTGCTGGTGTCCGGCGTCTATCCCCTGCAAGACATCGATAAGGTTCTGGCGTCTTTGGCGCAGGCACTGCCCATTCGCGTGCATCGCATGACGCGCTATTGGGTCACGGTGGCCGCAGCGTGAAAGACATCCATGGTGTTCCTGCGCCGACCTATCGTGCTGTTACAAAATAATCAGGCATTGCCGTAGCGCTTTTCCCTGCTCGCTCGGGATATAGGGTAAGGACCCGCATCGATGACGGGCGCTTATATCCAAATACAAAAGGGAATCTATGGGAATCAGTCGTTCGCAACAAGGTGCCAGGCCATCTGTCGTCATGCGCAATGCCTTATCGCAAGCCGTCCTGGCTGCTTGCCTGATGCTGGGGGCTTCGGTGGCGGTGGCGCAGGCGCCAGCGGGGCCGGCAGCCCAAGCCTACTACGATATTCCGGCGGGCACGCTCGACCAGGTGCTGAATCGCTTCGCCTCGAGCGCGGGCTTCATGCTGGTGATCGATGCCACCTTGACCTCGGGCAAGACCAGCCCGGGCCTGAGCGGCAGCCATACGCCACGGGAAGGCCTGGCAACCATACTGGCGGACAGCGGACTGGAGGCGGTGCAACAGGCGGGCGGGGGCTATTCCCTTCGGCGTGCGCCGGAAGCCCGGAGCGGCAGGCAACTCGATGCCGTTCTGGTAAGAGGCGCGCGCGAGACAGCCACGGGCCCGGCGAACGGCTATTTGGCTACGCGCAGCGCCACCGCCACGAAGAGCGATACGGAGCTCATGGATACGCCCGCATCCGTGTCGGTCGTGACCCAGCAGCAAATCGAAGCCCAGGCCACGCGCACCATAGGCGAGGCTTTGCGCTATGTGCCCGGCGTGGCGGTGGAGTTCGATGGGGTGGATTCCCGTTTTGACACGATTGCGTTCCGGGGCTTCGATGCCGGTTCGACCACCTGGCTGGATGGCATAAAGCTTGAAGGTGGCGTGGGCTCCGGCAATAACTGGACCCTGCCGCAGGTCGATCCTTATACCCTGGAGCGCATCGAAGTGCTGAAGGGGCCGGCTTCGGTGATCTACGGCCAGGTCGTGCCGGGCGGGATGGTGAATATGGTCAGCAAACGTCCCACTCGCGACCCGATCGGGAATATCGACCTGACGGTGGGTTCGCCCGAGCAGAAACGCCTGGGCGTAGACTTGGGTGGCGCGCTGGGTGATTCCGGCGTGGCGGCATGGCGTCTGCTGGCCCTGTCCTCCGATGCTGACAGCCATATGGATTATGTCGAACGCAAGCGCACGATGGTGGCGCCGTCGGTCAAGCTGCCGCTGGGTGAAAACGGCGAGATCACCTTAATGGGATCGTTCCAGCGTGATCGGGGCGGCAGCGACTACGCCTGGCTGCCCGCCTACGGCACGCTATACGACAACCCAAACGGGGAAATCCCGCTATCGCGTTTCATAGGCGAGCCGGGCTTCGACCGTTACGACCGCGATCAGGATATTGTCGGCTGGTCGGTTGAATACGATATGAATGACTCCTGGACGTTGCGGCAAAACCTGCGCGCGCAGCGCATCAAGACAACAATGGAATCCGTAACCAGCGATATGTATGGGGCGGGCGACCCGGCTGAATGGGGTTGGGATGGGCGTACCATCGATCGCTACGCCAACCGGGGTATTGGCACGGCGCGTGCGCTGGGGGTGGATACCCAGTCGGAATGGCGGATATCGGTGGGCGAGGCCAAGCATACCTTGCTGGCCGGCATCGACTACCACCGCAGTAGGTTTGATGCCCAGCGCGAAACGGCCGACGTGGGCCCGGCCGGCAGCGCCGGCGCCTTTGATCTGTACGCCCCCGTTTATGGTGCACAGATCGGCGCCTTTTCGCCTTTGAGTGCGGTCGACAGCAAAAGCCGTCAAACAGGCTTCTATCTGCAGGACCAAGTGGAATGGGGCAAATGGCGGCTGGTGGGCGGCATCAGGCATGACCGCTCCACGATCAGCGGTAGCACCGAATACCGAGGCTCCGGTGAGTTAGAAGACATCGGCCAGCGGGACAGTGCCACGACGGGGCGGCTGGGCGCGCTGTACCGCTTTGATTCCGGCTGGGCGCCCTATATAAGCTATGCCACCTCGTTCGAGCCGGTGGCCGGCGCCACGGCCGAAGGCTCGCCGTTCGAACCCATGCGGGGCAAGCAAACGGAGATCGGCATCAAGTACCAGCCCACGGGCGCCAAGTGGATGGCCAGCCTGGCCGTTTTCGACTTGCGCCAAACCAACCGCCTGACTGACGATCCCGTCCATGGGTACCCCGACCAGGTGCAAACGGGTGAGGTGCGCTCGCGCGGCCTGGAGCTCTCGGTGACCGGGCGCCTGAGCCCCAACTGGTCGGTCATCGGCAGCTACGCCTACCTGGATACCGAAGTGACCGATAGCGAGATCCCCGAAGAGCTGGGCAAGCCAGCGCTTTATGTGCCCAAGCATCAGGCTTCGCTGTGGGTCGACTACACCGTTACCGGGCAAAGCGCGCTGGCGGGCACAGTGATGGGCGTGGGCATACGGCATGTCGGCTCCTCGCACGGGGGCGACATCGAAGCGCCTTCCTATGCCAGCATCAAGATTCCCTCGCACACCGTGGCTGATCTGCGCATTGCCACCCAGCTGCGCAGGCTGTCGCCGGCATTCGGAGACAGCGAGCTGGCGCTGAACGTCACCAACATCACAGACAAACGCTATGTGAACGGTTGTGGATCCTTATGGACTTGCGGTTGGGGGCTGGGGCGCCAGGTCAGCCTGACGTTCTCGGGGCGCTTCTGATGAAGCGCATGCTGGCGGGCATATTGTTGGCGGCGGGTGCGAGTGTGGGCCCTGAGGCCCTGGCGCAGTCAAGCGCCGCAATGGAACATGAGCCGGGCTGCGCCTGGGTGCGCCTGCATCCCGCGTTGGGGAATGCAGCCGGCGGCTGGGGGGCTGCAGACAGGCAGACAGGGCGCCCCAATGACGCGGACACCATCTTCAACATCGCCTCGGTGTCCAAGCAATTCACGGCGCTTGCCGTGCTGCTGTTGGCGCATGAGCGGCAAGTCGACCTGGATGCGCCGCTGTCGCGATACCTGCCGCAAATAACGGGAGAGCTGGGCACGCCCACGTTGCGACAGATGCTGCGGCATACCTCGGGTCTGCCAGACTATATTTCCCCCTTGTTCGACGGCGGGCGCGAGGATGAGGTGGTGACCGTGGCGGAAACCATGGCGGTCATCCTGCGCCAGCCGCAACTGGAATTTACGCCAGGATCGCGTTTTGACTACAGCAATACCGGCTATTTTCTATTGGGCCAAGTGGTTGAGCATGTCAGCGGCCAGACGCTGGCTGATTTTTCCAGGCAGTATATTTTCCAGCCGCTGGGCATGAGCGCTACCACCATTGTCGATCATTATCCCAGCGGCATTGCGCGGTTGGCGCGCGGTTATGAAAAGCGGGACGGGCATGTCAGTATCAGCGAATCGGCGTGGGAGCAATCCGGCGACGGCCAGGTGCACACCAGCGCCCGCGACATGCTGCGCTGGCTGCGGCACCTGGATGCCGACACGCCGTTGGCAACGCCGGGCGGCTTGCATACCGCCGGTGTCTTGACCCTGTTGACCGAGGGCAATGTTCCGGTGGCGGGTAAGCCTGAAGTCAGCTATCACTACGGGCTCGAGGCCGTCAACCTGGGAAACGAGGCCGTGTGGGCGCACGGCGGCGGCTGGGCGGGCTATCGCAGTTTCATGGCATACGCGCCCAAAAGCCATCGCGGCGCGGCGGTCCTGTGCAATATTACGGACGTCGATGTGAAGGCGGTGGCAGAAGGGCTGTTGGCCGGTGAATTGCGAAAGATAAAGAGGTCAGACCCATAAATTAGGTACGGTTTCGTTTGAATAGCCCGACACAAACTCTTTGCGCGTCGCCGTCTGGGGATCAAAAACGCTACGGGTGATGCGGCCAATATTGCCTCCATACAAATGGATGCTAATAGAAACCTGATCGTCATAGGCATTGCTGACACGGTGAATGTCGCCGATGCGTGGCGATACGCAGGCAACCTGGCCTGGCCGCAGCACATGAGCCTCGCCAGCCTGTTCAAGGCTGCCATTGACAAAGTGGTAAGGTTGATCGATTTCAGCGCCACGCAACATACCGATAACGCCCCAAACAGTATGATCGTGCACCGGCGTTTTTTGCCCTGGACCCCATACAAAGCTCACTATCGAAAACCGATCTTGAGGGTCACCGTACAACAGGTACTGACGATAGTATTGAGAATGCGGCTGGGCAAACTCGGCCGGCAGCCAATCGTCCTTGGCCACTAAGTTGGCGATTAACTGTTGCGCCTCATTGAGAATGCTGCTTTCATCCAGGCCTTGCCGCTCAACCAAGCGGCTTAAGGCTTCGATCGTGTTCAATAGCTTTGCATCCGGCATGAGTGCCTCCTTATGGTCGATTGTGTTCCGTCACGGCTATTCCGTTGCGCGTGCATTTGTGTCAAGCAAGGCCAAAGTAGCGGCCGCTGTATCCCATATGAGCAGAAAGCTGTTGCGCAATCTGCTGCACCACCGGCGCATACTCCGCCATTTTCTGATTGGTGAGCCGTTCCAACGGCCCTGATATGCCTAAAGCCGCCACGGCGTTGTCCAGTCCATTGAAAACAGGTGCCGCGATACCGCCTATGCCTGCGCGCCATTCGCCACGATTGATGGCATAGCCGATGCGGCTGATGTCAGCCAATTCTTGTTTGAGCACAGGCATGGACACATGCGTGGCGTCTGTATGTTTTTGAATGGCGTTGCCGTAATGTTCGATGTAATCGGGGGCTTGAAAAGCCAATAAGGCCTTGCCGGTAGCCACGGCATAGGCCGGAGCCCTGCCCCCAACGGCGGAGTAGGCCAGCAAAGGTTGAGGGCTGTCGACTTTGTCGACATAGACGACATCGACGCCGTCGAGCACTGATAGGTGAACGGTTTCGCTCGTCCGGCGGGCCAATTCGCGCATAAAGGGCGGAGCGAACTTGCGGGCATCGAGGTTCGCCAACTGGCGTGCGCCCAGCTCGAACATTTTGAGGGTGCAGCCATACGCACCCGTGGAGGGGTCACGCCGCACATAACCCGCATGCGCCAAAGTCTGCAAGGTACGGTGGGTATTACTGAGCGTGAGACCTACTTCGCTTGAGATTTCGTCTAGGGTGAGCGCCTGTCCGTCAAGACGGCTGATCGCCTCCAGCACAGTAAGCCCTTTCAATAGCGTCTTGTCCATTTAATTCCTATATATTGGGATTAAATATGTATTCTATATGTTTTTAAAGAAAATTCGCCCATAGACTCAAAACTATATTTTACACACCATAATCCTGTTTTAACAGATAGCAAGGCTGCTCAAACAATATGTTTTCCTATCATTTGAGAAATGAATATTAAATATTGTAGATTTTCTTTCCTTACGATATGATGATTTTCACGAAAGCAAAAATAGCGCTACTCATGCAGAAGTCCGCATGGACATGCCGCAGGAAAGCAGCGTAGTCGACGCCGACAACACAAGGAGACGACATGGTCGTAACAAATGTGGAAACAATGAGTTGCGATGCAGGATGGCGCAACTATTACTTCGTGAAAATCACCACTGATAAAGGCATTGTCGGCTGGGCTGAATACGATGAAGGCTTCGGTTCGCCGGGCGTTACCAAGGTCATCCAAACGCTTTCGGCTCTGCTCATCAATCAGCCGCTACCGGGCGTGGAGTTATTCCATGCGCATGCCTACGCTCGAACACGGCCCGCCGCAGGCGGTATTGCCGCGGAAGGAATCGCCGCTCTGGAAAACGCACTACTCGATGCGCATGCCAAGCGCCTGGGTGTGCCATGCTACGAATTGCTGGGAGGCAAAGTGCGCGACACGCTGCGTGTGTACTGGTCTCATTGCCCCGCCTGGCGCATTAACCATCCCAAGTACTTTGGGCCTGCCGTCACAGATCTGGCGGGCGTCGCAGAGATGGGCAAAGAGGCTCAACAACGGGGCTTCACAGGTTTGAAAACCAATCTTTTCATGTTTGACGACGGCCCTGCCTATGCGTGGCGGCCAGGGTTTGCCTCGCCTTTCCAGCCTGATCTTAATATTGAGCGCCGCCATGTGCGCAACCTGCGCGATAACATCGAGGCCCTACGCGAGGGCGCCGGCCCCGACATGGATATCCTGCTCGATGTCAATTTTCACGCTAAAACGGAAGGCTTCCTGAAGCTGCTGCGCGGGACCGCCGATCTGGATATTTTCTGGGTCGAGATCGATAGCTACAACCCCGATGCCCTGGCGTATATCCGCGATCACAGCCCCCACCCCATCAGCTCTTGCGAAACCTTGTTCGGTGCGCGCGAGTTCCTGCCTTACTTTGAAAAAAATGCCGTCGATGTCGCCATTATCGATGTTGTATGGAACGGTGCCTGGCAGGCCAAGAAAATCGCCGCCCTGGCCGACATCCATGAAGTGAACATTGCGCCACATAACTTTTATGGACACCTGTGCACCATGATGAATGCCCATTTTGCGTGCTCGGTGCCGAACTTCCGCATCATGGAAACCGATATCGATCGCCTGGCGTGGGACAAAGAACTCTTTACCCACATACCCGAATACAAAGACGGGCACCTTGTCGTGCCCGATAGGCCGGGCTGGGGCACCGAACCCATCGAAGCTGCCATTTGCAGGTATCCCCCGCGGAGCGGCGGCGGTTTGGTGCAGCCCAGGCAGACGTCCTCCACCCAGTCATGAGCTCAGCCCGTCCAAGGTTCACTGAAAGCTCAATTAGCTCGATTCTTACCAAGCCAGACTCACCCATCCTAAAGGAGATATCACCATGATGAACAACTGGATCGACCAACTCAGCAACTTGCGCAAAGGGGGCAAAGCACTTGCCGACCATAATCCGGCAGTCGTCAAGGCCTATCGAGGGCTGAACGAAGCGCTTGGCGAAGGCGGCGCACTCGACAGCAAAACCCGCGAGCTTATCGCCCTTGCTGTGGCGGTTACCACACGTTGTGACGGCTGCATTTCGTCTCATTCCGCGGCAGCCCGCCAAGCTGGCGCCACCGAGCAAGAAGTGGCTGAAGCCTTGGGCACCGCTATCGCCCTGAACGCCGGCGCCGCCTATGTGTACTCCGCCAGAGCAATGGAAGCTTTCGGGCAGTTCGGCGAAAACAAATAAAAGATTTCCCAGCCCGCACGACGCCTTTGCCTGGAACTGCCTTCAGCCCTGCAAAGCGGGCTGCTCCAAGTACCCAGTTAATTACCCATACCAAACAGAATCCGCAAAATATGTTGAATCAGTAGCCTATTCATTTCCATACCAGCTGCTCCACGCTATGGAGCAGCAACAAAGAGGAGACAAGTATGAAAAGCGCAACTCAATATAACTTTCGCTGGCTAGGTTCCGTTGCAGCCCTGTCTGCAACCATGATGCTGGCTGCCAGCCCGGTACATGCGGCCTGGCCGGATGACCAGCCGATCAGAATGATCATTCCCTATGCGCCCGGCGGCGCAACCGACACCTTGGGCCGCATCATTTCCAAAAGTCTGTCCGACAGCCTTAAGCAAACCGTTATCGTAGAAAATCGGCCAGGGGCTGGCAGCATGATCGGCTCCGAATACGTGGTCCGGGCAACACCAGACGGCTACACGCTGGTATTGGGCAGCATCTCTAATGTATTGAATGCTTTTTTCTACAAAGCGCCTCTCTATGACATCTTGACCGACCTCAAGCCCGTGGGGCAGGTAGTGTCCGTGCCCAACTTCCTTGGCGTTCATAAAGATGTTCCGGCCAACTCCATCAAAGAGCTCATTGCCTTGGCCAAGGAAAAACCGGGCGAGCTTAGTTGTGCGGTGTCAGGAGTAGGCTCATCTCCCCATTTGTCTTGCGAGCTGTTCAAGGCTTTGGCCGGCATAGACCTTATTACCACGCCGTTCAAGGGCGGCGCGCCCGCCATTCAATCGACGATGGGCGGGCAAACGACGATGTTCTTCGCCAATGAGGCGCGACCCTATATCGAGGCCGGTCAAGTTCGCGGCCTGGGCGTGACCACCCCCGAACGGTCAGAATACTCGCCTGATCTGCCGGCCATCGCCGACCAGTTGCCTGGCTACGATGTAACCGCATGGTATGGCGTGTGGGCGCCAGCCAACACGCCCGACGATATCGTGAACCGCATCAGCGACGAGCTGAATAAATCACTGAAAGATAAACAGGTCCTGAACGTGCTGGCCTCATTGGGCGCCTCTCCAACCCCTAGCGATCCGGAAAAATTCACTTCCTACATCAAAAGCGAGTACGAGCGCTGGAAAGGGATTACCGCAAAGATGGACATTCAGCAGCAATAGGGGCACATCATGCAACGCATCGCCGACTGTATTTCTGAATGGGTGGCAAGTTCCCCGGATCAGCCTGCCATTTCAGACGACCATTACCATTGGACGTACACTGAACTTGATCTGCACATTCGCCAAGCCGTACAGTATCTTCGCTCTCTTGGCGTGGGGCCAGGCGATCGCGTTGTGCTGATCGGCGAGAACAGCGCCACCTTGGCTGCGCTGATTCTCGCCACGGGCTGCCTCGACGCATGGGCTGTGCTCGAGAACGCCCGGCGCGCCGCAATGGAAGTAGACGCGGTGTGCAAGCATGCGCACCCGCGCGTCATTATCCATGTGGTCGACAACTCGCCGGCGGCCCGCGAGCATGCCCAACGCAACCATGCCGTCAGTACTGAAACACCCTTTGGACTTGTCGCGGCAAGTCCGGTTGACCCAACCAGCCAGCCCGAGCCCGTCCACTTGAGCGGCGCAGATCAAGTTGGGGTGCTGATCTATACAACAGGCACCACAGGCGTGCCCAAAGGTGTGATGATCACACATGCCAACCTGCTGCATATCGGCAGGCAGATGCAGCAAGAACGCCGGCTCACACCCGATGACCGCGTGTATGGCGTGCTCCCCATCACCCATGTCATGGGCCTGGCATCCGGGCTACTGGGCACGCTCTCGTCCGGGGCTCGTATCAAAATGGTGGCACGCTTCGACAGGGAGCGCTGCATACAATCCCTGCGGGAGGATGGCATTACCATCCTGCAGGGGGCGCCGGCCATGTTTGCCCGGCTTGCCCAGGGGTGTGCCCCGATGAAAAGCCCGGGGCCCGGCCTTCGGGTAATCGCTGCGGGTGGAGCACCGTTGGATGCCGGCATCAAAAAGAAGGTTGAGGCCGTATTCGGAATGACCTTGCACAATGGCTATGGTTTAACCGAAGGTTCCGGCGTGTGCTGGACACGCCTGGACGACGACAACCAAGATTGCTCAGTGGGGCCGCCCAACCCCGGTATGGAACTGCGCATCTGCGACAAAGCAGGCAAACCCGTCGCGCCCGGAGAGGTCGGCGAGTTATGGATACGCGGTCCTTGCATTATGAAAGGCTATTACAAAATGCCCGAGCTGACCCGAGAGGTACTTGCTCCAGGCGGTTGGTTCAACTCTCAAGACCTGGCTTGGCAAGCTCCTGACGGTCGCATCCACATACACGGCCGCAGCAAAGAGCTCATCATACGCTCGGGCTTCAATGTCTCGCCCCTGGAAGTCGAAACGGCACTGAATACCCACGAGCTCGTCCAGTACTCTGCCGTGCTGGGCCATACCAAAGATGGTAACGAACAAATCATTGCCGTTATTGAACCGAAGGCAAACGCCACCCTCTGCGAGACCGAGCTGAAAGCCTATCTGGCGGACAGGCTGTCGCCCTACAAACGGCCCAGCCGAATCATCTTCATGGACAACCTTCCCGTTGCGCCAAACGGAAAAGTACTGAAGCAACAACTTATGCAGAAAATAGGAGAAATATTATGAGTGACATCGTGACCTATGAATCGCGAGATGGCATCGCCCTGGTGTCAATCAATTGCCCAGACCGGCTCAACGCGATCGGCCCGGAGGTGGAGGCCGGATTGCGTCAGGCGTGGTTGCGGTTGCGTGATAGCGACGAAGACCGCGTCGCCATCCTCACGGGTGTCGGCGAAAAAGCGTTTTCGGCAGGCAAAGACATGAAATCCAGCGCCCCGCCCGACTATCGCAGCTTTACGCCAGGCGTAGGCGTGCAGCTCGACAAACCCATTATTTCAGCCGTCTCCGGCTGGTGCATCGGAGGCGCCGTGGTCATTGCCCAGATGTGTGATTTATGCGTTGCGACCGAAGACGCCAAGTTCACCTACCCCGAGGCTCAAATGGGCTTCGCCGGAGGGATGATCGCCTCTCTTGCTTCCCGCATACCTGTGAAAGTGGCCATGGAGCTCATGTTGCTGGGCGAGGTTATCGACGCGCAACGGGCCTATGATGTCGGCATGGTGAACCGTGTGGTGCCCAAAGGCCAGCACATCGAGGAAGCGATGAAGATGGCCCGCCGGCTGGCAGCCAATGCCCCCATCGTGATGTCTATGCTTAAACGATTTGCGGCGGCCACCGTGCCGCAAAGTCCGGTGGAAATTGCCGGCCACGCTTGGTGTGAAACTGAGCGTGTCTTTAGCAGTGAAGACTTCCAGGAAGGCCTGAATAGCTTTGCCGAAAAGCGCCCGCCTGTATTTTCAGGCCGATAGACGAGAAACGGAGGAAGAATGTTGAAAGTAGTCTTGATCGACAAGAAAGATGATCAACAAACTTTTTACGCTTCAGTGAGGCCCGGCCCTAAGGCTTGAGATCAATCTCCAGCCTGATCGCATCGCCGCGATAACTGACTTCGGCGTAGTACACGATACGGCCATCGTCGCTACGGAACACCCGCGTCATATTGGCCAATGGTGCGCTGGTGGGGATGCCCAGCAGATCCGCCGTTTCCGCATCTGCGGCCGAAATGCTCAAGGTTTGTTTGGCCTCTTGGACGATCAACGATTTATGCTGGAGGAGTAGCGGTATGACCGCAAGGCTGCGAAACTGCGCAGGCTTGGAATTGAAGATGTCTTGTGCAATATACAAAGCGATGACGCAGTAGGGTCGCCCGTCCAGCGAGTGCAAACGCCGCATATAGATATAGTCGGCCGGGCCATCTGGCGCAATGGGCAGCGTACGCGGGGTTTCGTCGATTTCGAGTATCTTGGGCGACAAGCTTTTATAGGTTTGCGCAAGCTCGTACAAAGACGTTTCCAGTGGCGTGGTCTTGATCGGCGTCGCGGCTTGCGTAACAAAAGTGCCCTGTCCGCGTTGACTGCTCAGCAAGCCCTCTTTGACTAAAAGCTGCACCGCTTGGCGAGCGGTGGGCCGGGCAACGTCGAACTCTTCCGCAAGCTTGTGCAGCGAGGGCAGCAGTGTGCCGGCACGCCATGCGCCCGACGTGATGCGCTGGCGCAAGCGGTCAGCAATGCTCACATAACGAGGAATCAGGCTGGTCCGCCGCTCTGCGGCTTCAGCGGCCACCCCAGAGATCTCCGTATTTGCCAAGATTGGCTGCTCCAAAATAGTGAACGAGGCCGCCCCTGGCCGGGGCGGTGCCATGTGCCCATAGTTTACGTGAGCGCGAGATGGCCGTCGTCATAAAGTTAATAAGGTACATACTTCTTTACTTTAAACGGATAATTGGTTTAGCATGCCATAACGGCCGCGGCACGGCGCCGCGTCCCACCCCGCTCTCGTGACAGGAAACACCCATGCATCAGCAAGCCCACCCTTTCCATATCGTCAAGGCGGAAGCGATGGTTTTTCGCGCCCCTATCGACACCCCCGTGCGCACGTCTTTCGCGACGATGCATAATCGGCCGGCGCTGCTGATACGCCTTACCGATATCGACGGCTTCGTGGGCTGGGGTGAAGTTTGGTGTAATTTCCCCTCGGTTGGCGCTGAGCACCGGGCACGCTTGCTGTCCTCGGTGGTGGCGCCCATGCTATGCGCCGGCCCTTGGGCGTCTCCATTCGCCTGCTTCGACGCCTTGACGGCCCGGACCCATATTCTTGCGCTGCAAACCGGCGAACCCGGGCCGCTTGCCCAGATAATCGCCGGCGTGGATATCGCCGTATGGGATCTGGTTGCCAAACGAGCTGCTCAGCCCTTGTGGCAGCTGCTGGGCGGCGAGCATACGGTGGCCGTTTATGCCTCGGGTATCAGTCCAGATGAGGCAGTGAGCCTTGTAGACGCAAAAGCGAAAGAAGGCTACACCGCCTTCAAGCTCAAGGTGGGTTTTGACGACCAGCAGGATGAGAAAAATGTACAGCGGCTTCGGGACCATGTGGGCCCTGAGGGCGTACTGATGGTGGACGCCAACCAGGCGTGGAGCCTGGAACGCGCGCGCAAGATGATTGCGCAATTGGCACCCTATGGCCTGGCATGGATAGAAGAACCCGTACCCGCCGATACCCCCTGGGCTTCCTGGCGCCAATTGGCGGATGGCACGGAGCAGCGCCTGGCAGCGGGAGAAAACCTGCGTGGCGCAGCGGCCTTTTATGGCGCGCATACTGAAGGCGGGCTGCGCGTCATACAACCCGATATCGGCAAATGGGGCGGCTTTAGCGGCTGCTTGCCGGTAGGGCGTACCGCCAACGAACAAGGCCACTGGTTCTGCCCGCATTGGCTGGGCGCCGGGATTGGGTTGCGGGCCTCCATGCATTTGAAGGCCGCGGTCGGCGGGCCCGGCTATGTGGAAGTCGATTCCAACCCCAATCCCTTGCGTGAACTTTTGGCCGACCCGGATTTTTCTGTACAGGATGGCACCGTATCTTTGACCGATGAACCCGGACTGGGGGTAGAGCCTCTGCTTGATGCGGCCCGTCCCTATCTGGTGCCAGTATTGGCAGAATAATTCAACACCACTAGAGACAGGAGACATTCAATGAAGATCAAACACCTTATCCTTGCCGGACTATTGCCTCTGGGTCTGTCGCTGCAGGCTCACGCGCAAAGCAACTGGCCAGAACGCGCCGTCACCGTCGTGGTGCCGTACACGGCGGGTGGCGGCACCGATTCCGTTGCCCGTTTACTGGCGGAAAAGCTCACCGAGCGTTGGGGGCAAACCGTCGTCGTCTCGAACAAAGACGGTGCAAGCGGTACGATAGGCGCCGCCTACGTCGCCCGGGCCAAGCCCGATGGCTACACCCTTATGTTATCGGCAACGTCTGAGGTGGTGATCAGCCAGCACATCATGGACAAAATGCCCTATGACCCTGAAAAGGATCTGCAGCCGGTCACGCTGGCGGTCAAGCTGCCCTTCTTGCTCGTGTCCAATCCAAGTAAACCGTACAAGACAACCGCCGAGCTGATCGCCTACGCCAAGGAGCATCCGGGCACAGTCTCGTATGCCTCATCCGGAACCGGCACACCGCAGCATTTGGCCGGCGTTTTGCTTGAGCAATTGAGCGGCACCAAGCTCTTGCATATACCCTACAAGGGTGTCGCTCCTTCCATAAGCGCCTTGCTGGCGGACCAGATCGATATCGGTTTTGTCGGGTTGCCCATTGGCTTTTCGCATGTGCAAGCCGGGAAATTGCGGCCCTTGGCGGTATCTTCCACGGTGCGTTCCAATGCCGTCCCGGACGTTCCAACCGTCGGGGAGACCACAGGCCTTGGGGTCGAAGCCTTCGACCTGACCCAGTGGTTCGGCATCTGGGCACCTGCCGGCACGCCGGATGAGATTGTGCAAAAAGTCCAGCAGGATATCGCTGCCGTATTGAAGCTTCCCGAGTTGCGCGCAACGTTGGAGAAACAAGGTGCGGAGCCTAGCGGCATGCCGACAGCCGAGTTCGAGGAATTCGTCACAACCGAAAGAGCAAAGTTTGGCAAGATCGTCCAGGCATCGGGACTTTAACTTTATACGGCTCGCCCGTCACCATTCGGGCAGCCCATTCAGTTGCCTAAGCATAGTGTGTCCAAATTCTTAAAACACGGACGACACGTTCCTGAATAAACACCTCGTACACCAATCGATGCTGGATGTTGATGCGGCGGGAGTACGCCCCGGAAAGGTCACCGACCAATTTTTCGTAAGGCGGTGGATTCTGGAATGGATCATGCTCCAGAATCTCAAGCAGCGCTTGCACTTTAACTTTAAAGCCAGCCGCGGCTACCTTTTTCGCATCCTTGAGCGCCGCATTCGCGAAGACGACCTGCCAAGTCACCATTCCAGCTCTTTGGCGCTTTTGCCTAGCGGCTCTGCCATGCCTTCTTTGATGGATTCACGCATGCCAGGCACAGAGGCCAGATACAGGGTCTCTTGAATAGCGTCCCAATCGGCTTCCGAGATCAGCACGGCACTTGCCCGCTTGCCTGCAATTCGAATAGGTTGATGGGACTCGGCGGCTTGATCGATGAGGCGGTAAAGGTTCGCCCGCGCCTCGGTCGCAGTCAGGGTGGTGGACATAATGGATCTCCCAATACGCCTAAATGGTACGCTTTTACGTACGTAATATCAAATCATCATCCGTGAGAGACAAAGCGCGCTCTCGTTGCCCCGAAGGCTCGCAAAAGCCATGCACGCCATTCCAAATGTCATTACATGCGGACATAAACCGCGATATTCCTGGATTATTAGTCGTTCCTGCGCGTTAACCCTAATAGACATCAAATAGACACAAAATCATAATTTGCATCCATAACTTCTAGATTGCATACAAAATAGATGGATTGCACACCAAAAAAACACACTGCCCAGACCGTCTTTGAAGACGTCAGCGCACTATTGCTTGAAAGAATGAAGGGCATTACGGAGCCTGTGCGGGTCCGCGAGGAAGATCTCGCCAACCAACTGGGTGTAAGCCGGACCCCTGTTCGAGAAGCATTGATTCGTCTTGAAAGCACGGGTGTGGTGAGTTTGCGTCCGGGGCGGGGGGCTCTGCTTAGCCCGGTGACGGATGAGGAGTACATCGAATGGCTGCAACTGCGTGAGCAGCTTGAAGGCTTCGCAACGCGCGAGGCAGCCATGAATGCGTCTCAGCGTGACGTTGAACGTTTGCGTGGAATCTTCAAGCCCTTCCTCGATGAACAGGCAGGGGAGGCCGCGCCGGAGGCCTATGCTCAGGCGAATGTCGCATTCCACATAGAAATTATCAAGCTTGCCAACAATCAACTGCTTGAGAAAGTGTGGGAAGCGTTCGGACATCGCCAGACCACATATCGGCGGCAGACGATTAAGCGTTTGCATCGCAGCAGCGATTCACTGCGTGAGCATTTGGCCATTATTGAGGCGATAGCACAGCGTGATGCGCAATTGGCCGAGACGCTCGCGCGAGAACATGTTCGTTCTTTGTATAAGGCGTTTATACAGTCTCGATCCGAAGCCCCTATTCAGATCAAACCCCGTTCTATATAAGTTTTTTCAAGGCGTTAGATGAAGTTCTTAAGTTTTGCCATCGACAATCAGCCTCGCTTGGGGCTGTTGACAGATGAGGATCAGGTTGTTGATCTGACTATGATGCTGCGTTCCACTCCTGATCATGGGTTGATCGCTATTCCCGAGCGTGTTTCAGACCTGATTGAAGCAGGGGATGAAGCCATACTTCGTCTGCAGCGACTTATTTCAGAAAAAGGATCGGCGCGGCAGAGCCTTCAACGGCTGGACGAAGTCAATGTGCTGCCGCCACTGCGTCCGAAGAAAAATATCTATTGTGTGGGCCGAAACTATCGTGAACACATCATTGAAGGCAATATCGCCAACGGGCGCCCGGCCAATGCATTCCCTGAGGCCATAGAGTTCTTTTCTAAACCGCCAACGGCTGTGGTTGGTCATCGGGCAAATGTACGCCGGCACGCGGAGCTGACGAATAGCCTGGATTATGAAGTCGAGCTGGCGATCGTGATTGGAAAACGCGGCACTGACATCAAACGCGCCGATGCATTGAACTATGTATTTGGCTACACCATCGTCAATGACATTACAGCGCGTGATCTGCAAAAGCGGCACGGGCAATGGCTAAAGGGGAAAAGTCTGGATACGACCTGCCCCATGGGTCCGGTCGTCGTTCACCATTCTGCTGTTGGAGACCCCAATAACCTGAATGTGGGCTTGAAGGTGAATGGTGAGGAGCGTCAGAACGAGAATACGTCTTCCATGATCTTCAGTATTGAAGCCATTATCGAGCAGTTGTCGGCAGGCTTGACGCTTGAGCCGGGCGATGTCATCGCGACAGGTACACCCAAGGGCGTTGGTTTTGCGATGTCGCCGCCTGGGTGCCTGGAGATCGGCGATGTGGTTTCCGCGTGGGTTGAGCGTATTGGCACACTGACTAACACCATTGTTGACTGATTCAAGCAATCCGTCTTGAGTATTTCTATATTTACAGGAGAAGTTTGATGAACTTACCCGAGGAACTTGCACCTTATGCAACAGGGGAATTGGCTTCCCGCTATATCAATGTTGAAGAGCTGCCCTGGAAACCAACGCCTACACAAGGCATCGACATGAAGATATTGCTCGATGTGCCTGAAACCGGCTTGCTGACCGCGTTGTTCCGCTGGCAGCCAGGAACCGAATTGCCATTGCATGAGCACGTCGAAATCGAGCAGACCTATGTATTGAGTGGGAGCATTGTCGACGATGAGGGTGAGGTGCGTGAGGGAAACTATGTATGGCGTCCTAAAGGCAATCGCCATATTGCAAGGTCGCCTAATGGCGCGCTAGTCCTGTCATTCTTTCTCAAGCCTAACAAGTTCCTGGAAGGAGCGCTGGCTGGCAAGGAACTGAAGTAATCCACAACCTCATTTCAAGAGCACGAATCAGGAGACAGGTATGTCAAACAAATTCAAGAAAATTGCTGTAGGTATTATGGCTGCCACGATGGCCGGCCTTTCTTTTCAAGCCGTTGCACAAGTCAAGGCTAAGTTCAGCTATCCAGTCAGTCAGTCCAATCCGGTTGGGATGGCAGTCACCAAGTTTGTCGAGCTGGTTGACCAGAAGAGCGACGGAAAAATCAAGGTAACCGGCTATGCGGATGCGCAACTGGGCAACGAGATCCAGTCTATGTCGTCTGCACAAGGGGGCATCATCGAGCTGGCGGTGACGTCCACCGCGGGCGCTGCCGGTAACGTCAAGGAGCTGGGGATTTTCGACTTGCCCTTCATGTTTGAAACAGTGGAAGAGGCAGACGCTGTGGTGGACGGAGAGGTGGGACAGCAACTGCTGGATAAATTCAAAGAAAAGAATCTGGTCGGCCTGTGTTACTGGGACTATGGCTTTCGCCAAGTATCCAACAGTAAGCACCCCATCCGCAAGCTGGAAGATTTTGAGGGCCTGAAACTGCGTGCACTGCAGAATCGGATCTACATCGATATATTCAAGGCCTTGGGCGCAAATCCGCTGCCGCTGCCTTACCCAGAGACTTATACGGCCCTTGAAAGCAAAGCGATCGATGGGCAGGAAAGTGCTTATCTGGTGACGCAAAGCAGTGGTTACCAACAGATTCAGGCTTACATGACCGAGACCAATCATGTCTATCTGCCTGCCGTAGTGATGGCCAGCAAGCGTTTCTGGGACCGCCTTGGCGCTGAGGACCAGCAAGTCTTGGTGGACGCTTGCCATGAGGCAAAGCTTTATCACCGGGAAGTCAGCCGCAAGATGGAGCAGGATGTGGTCCAGGACCTTATCAAGGCCGGCATGGAAGTGAACACGATCGAGCCGGCCGAAAAGGCTCGCATGATTGAAGCGACTGCCGGCGTGACTGAGAAATACAAGGCCGAGTTGGGTGCTGAACTGGTTGATCAGGTTTTATCCACAGTTGAGGCAGTGCGCAAGCAGTAATTCACATGCTTAAAGGCCGGTCCGCTGACCGGCCTTTCCTGCTTTTTCTTCCTCTTTCAGAGGCATCCCTAATGTCAAAAATTGTTCAAGCCTACTTCGGCCTGCTGAAAATAGTCATTGTTGCCTGCTTGGCTGCCATGGTCATCATGGTATTTTCAAATGTGGTGCTGCGTTATGCCTTTAACTCGGGGTTGGCTGTATCAGAAGAGCTATCACGCTGGGCTTTTGTCTGGATGATCTTCCTGGGCTCCATCGTGGTCGTTAATGATCGCGCACACTTGGGTGTGGATATTGTTATTCAGGCACTAGGCCCGCGCAAGCGTAAAGCATGTTTGATTATTTCCAACGCCTTGATGGTGTATGCCTCCTGGTTGATATTGCTGGGCAGTATTGAGCAGACCAAGGTGAACATAGGGGCGACAGCGCCGGCTAGCGGGCTTTCCCAAGGCTGGTTTTTCTCGGTTGGCATCGTGTTTTCCGTATCGAGCGGGATCATTCTGCTCTATCAGCTATACATGCTGATACGTACGCCATCGGATCAGATTGACGCCCTGGCTCAGCGCCCAGCAACCGGAGCCGAACTATGATCTTGCTTATCTTTCTAGGCGTACTCCTTGGAAGTTTGGCTATCGGCATGCCAGTGGCCTATGCGCTGATCCTGACCGGCGTAGCAATGATGTACCAGCTGGATTTTTACGACCCGCAGATTGTCGCGCAGAATTTACTGAACGGTGCAGACAGCTTTCCACTGATGGCGGTGCCTTTCTTCATACTGGCGGGAGCCATTATGAACAAGGGGGGCTTGTCTCAACGCATCGTCGATCTGGCCCTTGCACTGGTCGGACACATAAAGGGCGGACTGGGCTATGTGACCATTCTTGCCGCTTGCATACTTGCAAGCTTGTCCGGCTCGGCAGCGGCCGATGCAGCAGCGCTTTCAGCGCTGTTGGTTCCCATGATGATGAAGGCAGGCCATTCCAAAGCGCTTTCTGGCGGCTTGGTCGCTTCCTCTGGCATTATTGCGTTGGTCATCCCCCCATCCATTGGCCTTGTGTTGATTGGGGTGACCGGCAATATTTCGATCACTGGGCTTTTCATGGCGGGTATTGTGCCCGGCGTCCTCATGGGTTTGTCGTTGAGCGTGGCCTGGTGGCTGGTATCACACAAAGAAAGCGTCAAGCCTATGCCGAAAGTGCCGGCGTCTGATGTGCGCAAGACATTGATCAAGAGCATCTGGGCGCTGATGCTTCCCGTCATCATTATTGTCGGCTTGCGTTTTGGGGTCTTCACGCCAACCGAAGCGGGCGTGGTTGCCGCCGTCTATGCGCTATTTGTCGCTACATGTGTTTATCGCGAACTGCGCTTGAAGCACCTATATAGGGTGTTTCTTGAGTCCGCGACCATGACGGCAACTGTTATGTTTCTGGTGGCGGCAGCGCTTGTGTCAGGCTGGATGATCACCATTGCAGGCCTGCCGGCGCAAGTGACTGCCTTAGTGGCGCCTTTTAGCGATTCACCCACGCTGCTGATGGCCATCATCATGGGGCTATTGTTGATTATCGGCATGGGCATGGACATGATTCCCATCGTGCTTATTCTGCTGCCGGTGCTACTGCCGTCCGTGATCGCTGCCGGTATCGATCCCGTCTATTTTGGCGTGATGTTTATGCTGGTATGTTCCATTGGCCTGATCACGCCGCCTGTCGGTGCCGTATTGAATGTGGTCGCGGGTGTGACTGGCACGCGGATGGTTGATCTGATCAAAGGGGTCTGGCCTTTCTTGCTGGCCCAGACACTGCTTATGATCCTCATGATTCTGTTCCCGGGAATCATCATGATGCCGTACAAATGGTTGATGGGATAAGCACAGATGACGCATGCAACAACATTTTGGAATGATTTTTCGGGTAGGGTAGCCGTGGTGACGGGGGCGGGATCCAGTGAAGGCATCGGATTTGCCACCTGCCGGCTGCTTGCGCAGTTGGGAGCACAGGTATATGCCCTGGACTTGGGGTTTCAGAACGATGCGCAAGGCAGCTGGACGCAGCTGGAATGTGATGTCTCTGATGCGCATGCCTGCGAAGCTGTATTCCGTACGATTGTTTCTGAGAGCCAGGGAATCGATGTGCTGGTTAACAATGCCGGAATCGTATCGGCGACACGCATCCCCGACATGGAAAGTGCCAGCTTCCAGCGCATGATGGAGGTCAATGCGCTAGGTGTGTTCAATGTGACGCATACCGCGCTTGAAGGCATGAAGGCGCGCGCAGGCGCCATTGTCAATGTGGCGTCTATCGCCGCGCAGCGTGGCGGCGGCTTGCAGGGTGGGGCGCATTACGCCGCATCCAAGGGGGCGGTCGCCAGCTTTACCAAGGCCTGCGCGCGCGAGCTGGGCCGTTGGGGCATACGCGCCAATTATGTGAACCCAGGCGTTATTCATACGGGCATGACCGATGGAAAGTTCAGTGCGGAGCAACTCGCTGGCATGCAAGCGCAAATCCCGCTTGGCCGGCTGGGCACGGCTGCAGAAGTCGCCAGTGCCATTGTCTTTCTGGCGTCGCCAGCGGCAGCATATATAACGGGTAGTGCTCTGGATGTGAATGGCGGCTACCACATTCATTGACTCGTCGGGAGAAGACATGTTTGCCGAGAAGAATTTTGAAGGGTGCCGAGTCATGATATCGGCCGGTGCGTCGGGGATAGGCAGAGCGATAGCTGACGCTTTTGTCGCGGCCGGAGCCCATGTACAGGTGTGCGATATTTCAGAGCCGGCACTAGCGGATGCAAGAGCCAGCCTGCCAAAAAATAGCGTATTTCGTGCCGACGTGGCTGATCCGGCTCAGGTAAGAGCCTGGTTCGAGCATGCGCTTGGCTTGTTGGGAGGGTTGGATGTATTGGTCAATAATGCGGGCATTGCCGGCCCGACTGCTGCGGTGACTGATGTATCTGATGAGGATTGGGATCGTTGCATGGCTGTCAATTTGCGTAGCCATTTTTTGTGTGTCAAGCAAGCGGTGCCAGCGCTAAGGGATTCCAACCGCGCCACCATCATCAATATGAGTTCGGTGGCTGGCCGCCTGCCCTATGCCTTACGCACGCCTTATTCTGCATCCAAGTGGGGAGTTATCGGCTTTACTCAAAGCCTGGCGCTTGAGCTTGGCGGTGACAACATTGCGGTCAACGCCATATTGCCGGGTATTGTGGATAGTGATCGTGTACACCAAGTGGTGGAGGCCAAAGCGCAGGCACAAGGAGTGGATATACAGGCCAAATATGAGGAAGTGCTGGAGCATGTCGCCTTGCATCGCATGATTCCTCGCAGCGACATTGCGGCAACGGCCTTGTTTCTGGCATCGTCAGCAGGCCGAAGCATATCGGGTCAATGCCTGAATGTGTGCGCCGGGGTACAAACCCTGCGCTGACGAAATACACAAAGTTCTTCTGGTACAAGTATGTTTTTGCACATTGTAATGATGCGGTTCGACGATAGCGTGGATGCTCAGTTTTTTGAGCATGTTCACAGGTACGCCCAGCGTGTGGAGTCAGAGTGCGGCGGACTGCTGATGTATCATTTTGGCGAAAATAAGGCGGATCGGGCTGGCGGATACAACTATGTGACCAGTTCGGTATTCGTGGATGCTGCCGCACACGATGATTATCAGGTCAGCCCAGCGCATACGGCAATGAAGGCGTTCATGGGTCCATATATTAAAGAGGTCGTGGTTTACGATAGCGTTGTGCCCGATATCAGGTCGCCGCGTTAACTCTCTGCAAACTGTTCCCCGTAGTTGTCTGGCCGTTTTGTGCTTTGGTTTGCGCCGCTCGCCTCTATGCTCATGACTGTCCCTCGCTTTGCCGCCGCTTCCACAAGGTAGTCCGCGATATACCAAGCCGCTTTGCGGCTTCACCGATTCTTCCGCCGCACTCGGCGATCACCCGCTCGATCTCTTCTCGTTCAGCGCTTGCGCGTGCATGAGAGAGAGAGGGCGGCGTAGTTGGCTGCTGAGCCATTTCAGGGAAGATGTCGCTGACATTGAGTACGGACTTGTCGGCCAATGCGCAGGCCTGCGCGACCCTATTTGTAAGTTCGCGCATGTTTCCGGGCCACTGATGCGTGATAAGCGCCCTTTTGGTTGCGTCGGAAAGCGAGAAAGGAGTTAACGGATTGTTGGAACCATAAGCTTCCAAAAGCTTCTCGGTGAGTGGAATGATATCCGCCACTCGTCCGCGTAGAGGAGGGAGAGTGAGTTGGGCATTCTGCAAGCGATAATAAAGGTCGGCACGCAATTGGCCTGATTCGAGCGCTGCGTTGATATCTGCGGTGGTCGCCGCCACGACACGCCCCTTGAACGGTACAAATGTATTGCCCCCTATCCTGTGGAAGCCGCCATCCTGCAGCGCCCGGGCAAGAAGAATTTGCATTTTTGGATGCATTTCGCAAATTTCGTCGAGGAATAAAGTGCCAGTGCCAACTTGTTCTAGCAAACCTATACTGGGCGTCAGGGAACCATGTGCTGGGGCAATCTCACTGCCGAAGTATTTATTTTCCAGCGTTGTCTCGGTGATGTCCGCACAACTGACAGGAATGAAAGGTGCTGGCGCTCGTCCGGAGGCCTCGTGGATAAGCCGGGCAGCCATTTCCTTGCCCGTGCCGCTTTCTCCTAGCAGCAATATTGAGAAGCTTTCTCGTGCCAGCCGCTTTAACTGAGATACAACCCGGCCCATCTCCGGGGTTTCATAGTGGAAGCCGCGCAGGGAAACCTTTGCGCCACGCGGCAGCGAGGCACGTGCAAGACTCGACTTAATTCGCCTGACAAGATCATTAATGTCATACGGCTTTATCAAGTAGTCAGTGGCGCCTGTTTTGACCAAGTCAATTGCCTGCTGAATATCTGCGTATGCCGTCGCAAAAATGACGTCCGTTTCCCAGATGAGCTTTCCCGCCCGCTTATACAAGTCCGTACCGGTTCCGTCGGGCAGCCTAATGTCGCACATCATGAGTGCAGGTTCGTACTTTTCCAGGCTTCCCAACGCATCAGAAATAGTTTGCGCCCAGTGAACCGATATCCCCTCTAAACGCAGACGCTGTGCTACGGCACCGCCCAAGACGCCATCATCTTCAACTAGAAGTACATCAATATTATCCCGTTTCATTGAGTGTCAATCTCCGTTAAGGGGAATCTTAACTCGATGGTAGAGCCTCGGCCTCCTTGGTTGTACACCGCAATTTCACCCTTCATGTCTTGGGTCAGGCGACGTACGATCTCTAACCCCAGCGACCTGTCGCTGAGTACCGCATCCCCGGCCAAAAGAAAGTTTCGTACATGCTGGGGTAGCCCTTCGCCTTCGTCGCTTACCTTCATGGTGAAGACGTTGTCACGGTATGATGCCTCAAGCGCCACGGTGCCGCCCGCGGGTGAAGATTGGATGGCGTTGAGCAGAAGGTTCAGAGCAATTTGCCGAATCTTGAACGCATCGAGCTTCACCGAAGAAAATGGCGAAAGATGATGTGCCGCATTCACTCTTTTGCGTGCCGCATGGGGGTCTACCAGCAAGAGCACGTCATGCAGGTCCCGGCTTTCCAGGTCAGGGCCTGGAGCGCTTGGACGATACGCCTTTAGCGTCGCCTCGGCAACCCCCTGAAGAGACTGAACTCCGCGGTCAATGAAATCCAATGCCTCTCCTCGAATACGGTCATTTTCACCGTACATGCGTATAGTCTGAAGGGCCGTCATCATCCCGGCGAGCGGGTTGCGCAGCTCGTGGGCCAGTGTTGCAGCAATGCGGCCCAGCAATGCTTGCTGGTCCTGCTTGGCAAGTTGCTCGGACAGCCTTTCGCGATCCTGCACCGCTGTGGTCATGCGATTGTATGCCTGCATGAGCGTGGACGTTTCTTCGTCGTCCTTCGGAATATGTGATTCTTCAATTTCCTGGGGGCCGAACGCGACCGCGTTTGATAAATGTTCGTTGATGGTCCTTAAGGGGCGTTGCATGCGGCGAATGACGATGTAGCCGACAAACGCGGCGACGATGCTCATTAGCGCACCAATCAACACGAGCTGCAAGTGCAAGGCAGAGCGCTTTTGAGCGTATTCAGAAAGGTCTAGGTTCGCGGCAATGATCCCGCTTTCCCCTAACTCACGCCAGACCCACATGCTTTGGGATTCAGGCTCATAAAAATACCCCTTTGAGGCGAGGGAAATGGCGTCGGGAGGCGGTGTTGTCGCTTCCAGGTTTGGGCCCGATACGTGGGCCATGATGCCGACGTCTTCGTCGATAAGCACGAGTTGCCGGTCCACTATGCCTAAATAGAAATCCAAGGATTGCCGCAACGCGCGGTCAATGCCTTCGGAGTCATTCTTTCGATAGGCGGGCAGCACGGAAGCAGACAGACCGTCCAGATAGACTTGACCCACACGCTCGGTCAACTGTTCATATTGCTTCGATAAGCTGAAGACTGCGATCTGCGTGACCAGCATGGCAATCGCAAAAATCATGATTGCCGACAGCAACGGAATTCTGACCAATAGAGGTATACGACGGAACCACTTCAAAATATCGGACTCCTCTTGCCACGCACTGGCATGTTATTAATGCTGCAGCACGGCCGGATCTCACTGCTCTGGCAGTGCCTTGGGTGCGCTGGCCATCGTCTTAGCCGCTGGCTGCTCGCTAGATGTTGAAGCATCCGACTCTACGAAAACATGGGAGGGTAGTACATTGTCCAAATCGTTGCGCGCTGTTCCCTCCCAAAGGCTGACGCCACCTATGAAACCGGCTTTACCTAGCAAGTGAGAGGCAATCGGCGTCGTCATGAAAAGAAACAAGATGGCCAGGGCAATCTTAATCCATGCATCCCATGAGGGCTGATACAGGCCAGCTCCCACCAGAATCAGGCTAGGTCCTACCACGCCTGCTTTGGTTGCCGCGTGCATGCGCATGAAAAAGTCAGGCAGGCGAAGGACACCCAAGGCAGCAATGAACGTGATGATGGATCCAGAGAGCACACAGAATGCGGACAGCCATATCAACATTTTAGTCCTCTCTATCTTGCGCGGCCCCCCGCGCAATGAAGCCAGCAAAGGCTACGGTCGCGAGAAAGCCAATGAGTGCGATGCCAAGCACTACGTCGATAAATGCCATTGAGCCGCTGGCGATAGCGGCTAGCGCCGCAATGCCGACGCCAAGCAGGCACAGCATGTCCAGGGCAACCACCCTATCCCCGGCATGCGGCCCACGAACTATGCGTATGCACACCAGGATCATGGACAGAAACAGCAGAAATTTGCTGATCTCGATGGCCACCGAGAAAACGGTATCTATCATCGCAGCACCTTTAGTATCTGGCGTTCAAACCCTTGTTTGATGTCCTGGATCACCGAGTCCGAGTAGTTCATCACATGAGCGTACAGGCGGCTTTTATCTTCCGAGATGTACAGTGTCGTCGTGCCCGGAGTCAAGGTCACCATGTTTGCAAGAAGCGCAATGCCCAAGTCGCTTTTCACATCCAAAGGAACCTCGACGATGGCGCTTTGAGAAACCCGCTTTGGGTGGAGAACGTTCAACACAACATCATGGACGGACTTGGCCAGCTCCCTGCCGAAGGTGAGGATGAGCACTGTCCAGTTGAATAACCAGCTAATCGCGCGCATAGGGGCTCTCCAATACAGCATTGATGTAGTGACTACGGTTCGTCAGCTGACCCGCCGCGTCGACAGAGAAAACCACAAACGGCTCAGGATTCAAGCCGATGCACAGGGTGATTGCCGATAACGCAGCGATAGCAACGTATTGGGCAGCGAATGAGCTGTTCGAACCCGGTGCGGGGGCGGGCGCTGGTGTTGCCGGTGCCTTCCAGAACGCTTCGTTCCAGATTTTCAGCATGGAATACAGCGTGAGCACGCCCACGATCAAGGCAGTGGCGGCCAAGTACCAACTGCCCGCATCGAGACTGGGCTTGACGACGAGGTATTTAGCCCAGAAGCCCGAAAGAGGAGGCAGGCCCGCGAGCGATAGCGCGGGGATGCAAAACATGATTGCAAGGAAGGGCGCAGTCCGGTGCAGGCCCCCGATCTGTTTGAGTTGATATGAGCCGCTCTTTCTTCTGATGACGCCGCCGATCAAGAAAAGATTAGCCTTCACAATAATGTGATGCACGATATAAAGCACCGAACCCGCAAGAGCCAGGGGCGTTGCAATCGCAACGCCTACAAGCATGTAGCCGATCTGGCTAATGACATGAAAAGAAAGGATTTTTCGAATATCGAAGTGGGAAGCCGCGCCAAGAACGCCGGTGATCATGGTAAGCGCAGCGATGATGCCGATGATGATCGCCAGCCCCTCTGTGACCGGGAAAATAAGCGTGAAGCATCGAACAATGGCGTATACACCTACTTTGGTCAGCAAAGCGGCAAAGATCGCCAGTACTGGCGTGCTGGCTGTGTGGTAGGACGCAGGTAGCCAGAAGAACAGCGGGAATAATGCCGCTTTCGAGGCGAATGCCAACAAGAACAATACGGCCAAGGCCCCCACCAGGCCAGTGTTCTCTATCGTGGGAACTCGATTCGCAAGGTCGGCCATGTTCAATGTGCCGGTTGCACCGTATAGAAAGGCGACGGCCACAAGAAATATTGTGGTCATCACGAGATTCAGCATCACGTACTTTACGCCGGCATCCAGTTGTTCTTTCGTGCCTCCCAGCACCAGTAGGCCAAAGGACGAGATCAGCATGATCTCGAACCATACGTACATATTGAAGATGTCGCCGGTCATAAAGGCACCTGTCACCCCCAGCAGCAGCCCGTGATACAAGGGGTGGAACATCGGGCGGCCATGCTCTTCTGGATCAGTCAGTTGATAGACCGCAATCACCACAGCCATGATGGCCGTAATGAGCACCATCGCCGATGTCAGATTATCGGCAACGAAGCTGATCCCGAAAGGAGCTTCCCATGAGCCAAACTGGGTCGCCAGAATGGTGCCGTCTATCGTGGCGCTTAACAATGCGATGGCACTCAATAGGAAGACGAAACTTGAAACAAGGCTGGCAAGCCGCTGTAGATGGGCCGTGCGCCATAGCAGTGTCGTCAGTGCCAAACCAGCTAGAGGCGCCGCAATTGGGATGGTGAGCAGGGCATGAGACGACATCATTGCTTAGCCTCGCTCAGCTCGCTGGCCGTATCCGATGCGATGGGCTCCGCTACTCTCATCTCCTCGGTGTCGACAATATGCAGGCGTTGATGCGCTTTATGCAGTAACACCACAGTGAAGGCAACCAGAGAAAATGAAATCACAATCGCTGTCAAGATAAGGGCCTGCGGCAGAGGGTTGGCGCTCATGGCAATGGTGATCTGATCACCCGATATAAGCGGCGGCAAACTAGAGCCAAGGCGGCCGGCGACGAAGAGGGTGAGGTTGGCTGCGTTGCCGAGCAGTAGCAGGCCCAAGACCATGCGCAGCACATTGCGAGACATCAGAAGATAGGCTGCGACACCCGCCATTACCCCAATTGCAATGATATAAAGCGGCTCCATTCATTGCTCCAGGAAAAGGCTGAGGAATGTCAGAATGGCGCCGAGCACAGTGAGGTAGACGCCGATATCAAACAGCAGTGTCGTACCTAGAGCAATACCCGCAACTTCTGTCCAGGCATGCGTCAGGTACGCGGCATTCCCCATTAACCCGGCTATGCCGGAGATCAATGCAGCGCTAAGTCCAAATGCCAGGAGTTGCAACGAGTCAATAGGCAGGACTTTCCTGAGCGCTGCATGTCCGCGAGGCAAGGCATAGCAGGCATAGCCAGCCGCCGCAATGAGGCCGCCAATAAATCCTCCGCCCGGCTCGTTATGGCCGCGCCAAAGCAAGTAGAGCGATAGCAGTAAAGCGAACGGAAGGACGACGGTAGACCCGACCCTGAAAATGATGGAGTTCATTGCACTGCCCCGGAAGCGGCCCTTGCATCATCATCAAGGGGTTCATTCTGTTTCCCGGCGCTGAAGTACACCGCGACTGCGGCTAAGGCCGCCAGGGCCAGCACGGTTATCTCTCCTAAGGTATCCAGTGCCCGGAAATCCACAATGATGACGTTGACGAGATTGCGCCCGTGAGCCAATGGGTAGCTGGATTCACGGAAAAAGTCGGACAAAGACTCGTTGAACGGCAGTGCCACTACACTGAACATCACGATGACGAACATCAGTCCGAACATCATTCCGATGAAGACATCTCGTAGCCGTTGCCTGGATGAACGTGGGTCGGACGTGCGGAAAGGCATGTGGCCAATGACTGCCAGCAAAATGACTACAGACAGCGCTTCAACTGAAAACTGGGTAAAGGCCAGGTCAGGGGCGCCTCCCAGCAGAAATACAATCGCCACGCCAAAGCCGACAGTCCCCGCGGAGATGATTCCCTGTATAAAGCTGCGTGAGCGCAGCACCATCATGGAGGCCGCAATTAATAGAATGGGCAATATGGCCTCCGCCCCGATCCCCTTTGCATGGAGCGGGGGAAGCGCCAGTGCGTCGTTCAGCACCATGGCGATCAACGTCGCTGCCGTGACGATACCTACGCTCATCGCCATATAGTGACGCAAGCTGCCGGTTTGAATCAGGCCGGTTTGCCAGCCGGAGAATCTGACCAGCGCATCCAGGGCCCGGTCATACAGCGCATCGGGGCCCCAGTCGTCGATCAGGCGGCAATCCGTCAAACGCCGCTGGATGCGGCTCCAGCAAAGATAAATACCGGTTCCGATGGCCAAGGTCACCACGCTCAGCGCCAGCATTGGCGTAAATCCATGCCATAGGTTTAGCTGAGGCTCAATGACCTCACCCTGGACCGCAGTGGCCGAAGCGGCCAGCAGATCTTGAATCCACCTTGGCATAAGCCCTAGAACCAGTCCCAATACCGCCAGGACCAGGGGCCCTATCCACATGCTGATTGATGGATCATGAGGAGTTGAGCCAGACTGTTTCAGGGTTTCTGACGGGGTGCCAAGAAAGCAGCGCAATGCAATCACCCCTGCGACCACTACCATACATGCGTTAGCCAGTATGACGACAGCAAATGCAATAATCGAAAGTTCAGCGGAAATTGCGGCCTCGTAGATCAGTTCTTTGCCAATAAATCCAAATAATGGAGGGATGCCCGCCATGGACAGGCAGGCCGCGCAGGCAACTCCCGCCGTAATGGGCATGTTTTGAGCCAAACCGCCAAGTATCGAACTATCCCTTGTCCCGGCTGAATGATCGATCATGCCAGCGACCATGAATAGACATGCTTTGTAAAGGGCATGCACGACAAGGAAGGTCACCATGGCTGTGGTCGCGGTGGGATGGTCGATTCCGATCAGTGTGATGAGTGTCCCAAGAGACACAATGGTTGTATAAGCCAGGATGCGCTTAAGGTCGGTTTCGCGAAGCGCGAGAATCGCTCCAGAAAGCATGGTGATGCAGCCCACACCGACCAGCAAGGGCGTCCAAAGTTCTATATCCGATAGGGCGGGGCTTAGGCGTGCCATGAGATAGACGCCGAGCTTTACCATGGTTGCCGAATGCAGGTAGGCGGACACCGGTGTGGGGGCCACCATTGCGTTGGCTAACCATGAGTGCAATGGAAACTGGGCAGACTTGGAGCATGCACCGATGGCGATCAGGATGAGAACCACCGAACCGATGGGGGCCGTAAGCATAGCGCTTACATCGGTCGTGAGTATCTCGGATATCCGGTAGGTTCCTGCAAGATTGCCCAGCAGGACGATACCGGCAAGCATGGCCAGGCCTCCTGCGACAGTGATAAGCAAGCCTTGCTGTGCGGAGCGCCGGGACTCTGCTTGACTGGGGTTGAATCCAATCAACATGAACGACGATAAGCTTGTCAGCTCCCAAAATACCAGCAGCCCGAAAAGATCATCTGAAATGACTGCGCCGAGCATTGACGCCATGAAAACGGCCAATGCCGCAAAAAACCGGGGAGTCTGCCAGTTCCTTGGAAGATAGGCGGAAGCATAGAGAAAAATGGCTGTGCCGATCCCTGTGATCAGCAAAGCAAATATCAGGGACAGGCCGTCAAGCCGAAACGAGAGCGAGATTCCCAGGGCCGGTATCCAATGAACATGCTGAACGACGGCGCCCAGTTGCGTGACCACAGGACCATGGCACGCAAACCCAATAAACAACAACGCAGGGATGAGCGCCAGAAATGACGAGCTCCCATAGCGTGCTGCTAAGTATGCAATGGGCGCCGACAAGAAGGAGAGAAAAATCAGGGATGAAAGCGTCATGCCTTAAAGGCCACAGGTCAAAAAATATGCTGGCGTTCATTTCATAACAATTTCATACCTCGCATCAATGAATAAAAAAAACGTTCGCGAATGTGAACCTAAATGTTCATCTTGTTCTGAAAAGTGAACGCGGAAGAATATTAGGCAGTGAGGATGTTTATTAACTCAACAATGCTCCCCCCGGGCGGGGCAGAATAATAACTATGGAGTGAGGCGTGTCCGCATGCCGGCGCTTATTGCAACAACCGAAGGATAACGATGGTGAAAGAACTGCTCTACGATTGGTTCGGTTTGAATGAGTGGCTGTTTACTGTTCTCTACTCGTTGCATTTCCCTTATCTTGGCCGAATCTGGGAATTGGCAAGCTATGGGTACAGCTATTGGGCGGTTGCTTTTGTTGCCATCGCCCTTGGCTATCGCTACCTGCGGATACGGCACACTGCAACTGAGCAGGAACTTGAGAGCATGGGGGAGTTCATGGTTGGGCTCATCATGGCTTTCAGTGTGGTCTGGTGTTCCTTGTACACGTTCCAGAATGTCACTTTGATGCCTCGGCCATGGGCTGTGCTTCAAGATGCAGTTGCGGCTCAAAGTCCAGTTCTGTGGCACGAAGGGATGCCAGCTTCAGCGCCTGCGATATCACTGATGTTCGCCTGCCTGGCCTGGAAACATGTAGGTGGCCGGGCAAGGAAGTGGCTTCAGTTTTATGTGATACTTGGCTGCTTGCTGAGCATCGTCTCTGGTGTTAACTGGCCCGTCGAAGTGTTGGCTGGCGCGTTCGTAGGCTGGATCGGCGTCCGATTTGGACAATGGTACGTTCGCCTTGGCAGGAGGCTGGTTGCGCCTAAAAAAACTAGGGATATTTAAAGTTATGCGAGACCTTGCGTAAGCAGCTAAAAACTTTTATGGAAAAAATGGATGTGCGTCCGCTCGAAGGGTCGCCCGAAGACGCTGGGACCCTTCAGTTGAATATGCCTTCAGCGTGCATGCAGGTCCTGTTGCGATAGTCTGTGGCCCATGTGGTGAACTGTTTGCCCGAGGACGGGTGAAGGCGCAGGTTCAGACGGAAGGGATGCAGATCGAAGATGGGATGCACGGCTTTGAATGAGAACGACTGTATACGCCGCCTTGGGCAGTGGCGATCGACAAGGTCGAGCAATAGCGTAGCGATCAAGGGCCCATGAACGACTAGTCCGGGATAGCCTTCTGTTTGTGTTGCATGGGGGCGATCATAATGGATGCGATGCGAATTAGAGGTCAGGGCTGAATAGCGGAACAGCAAAATCTCATCCGGCACGATCTCTCTCGAATGGTCGGGTTCTGGCTCCTGTTCGGCGCTGCGGCAGGCTGGGTCACCGTCCTGCTGGGTTTTTGCGGGCTTCATCGGCCTTTTTTCCCCAAGGCCGCGAAATACGATAGTGTGGCGCTCGGTCAGCGCGACCCCTTGGGGGCCGGTCAGTGTGTGCTCCAGCTCCACAAAAACCAGCTCTCCTGTACGTCCCTGCTTGTGCGCAATATTGGCAATCCTGGACGCTCGGCGGATGGCGCCGCCCACATGAAGATCGTCGTGAAATTGCAATGCGCTGGATGCCCACATTCTTCTAGGTAAGGAAATAGGTGGCAGGATGTCTGACTCGAGCGGCATCCCGTCGGCTCTAAGCTGGGATTGCTCCAATATGGGCTGGCCATATAGCCAATGCCACAAAGGGGGCAGAGCCGGTGCTTTTCCGTTCAGCAGGTCGAGTCTGCCCAAGGTTGCCGCCATGCGGGCGAAGGGTTCTGCGGTAATCCGGCCGTCCCAACGGGTGGTTTTTCCTATCCACTGCCGCAAATACTGGATATCGATATCCGTCATAGTCGAGCTTCCATAAGAGTAGACTCCCCTATAGGGGCAGCACGGAGCCTGCTTTAAAAGCGCAATAGTGTGCGGCCTGACGCTTTTCCGCTCAAGTGGTCGTCGGCATACTCCAACAGGCCATCGATACCTATTGTGTGGATGTGCGGTTTGAGCAGTGAAAAATCGGGGCGCCAGTCTGTGGCCAACCTATTCCAAAGTCGTTCGCGGACCGGCCAGGGTGCATTGGCCACTATGCCGAACATATCTATGCCACGAAGAATGAAGGGAAGAATATTGGTTTCGAACCCGTTCCCGGACGCGTTGCCGACTGCTGCCAGGGCGCCGCCATCCTGAAGAGAGCGCAATAACCACGAAAGCGTGTGCCCGGAGACGTTGTCTATGGCGGCGGCGAAACGCGGCGTTTCCACGAGTTTCGTTTCGTCCGCGATTTGCCGGGCGTCGATGATCTCCGATGCGCCCAGTGCCATGAGCGCGGACTTTTCCTCTATTCGCCTTGTCAGGGCCGCCACGCGATAGCCGGCCCGGGATAGAATCAGTATCGAAAGGATGCCTACGGCGCCGGTAGCGCCGCTGACCGCGATCATGCCGAATTCGGGTCCGATGCCGAGCTGCTGGAATCGCTCCAACGCCATGGCGGCTGTGAAGCCTGGCACGCCTATCATGGCGGCCTGGCAGGGACTCAATCCGGCGGGAATTGCCATGACGTGTGCCGCGGGCACTCGGGCGTACTCGGCGAACCCGCCGTCAAATGCGATGCCGGTTTGGAATCCATGAACGATGACCGCCTGGCCTGCCGAGAATCCGTCGACGGAAGCGTGGACGATGTCTCCCACCAGCTCGATCCCCGCAATCCGTGGGTAACTGGTAATTACTTTTGCCTTGCCTTTTATGGATAGGCAGTCCTTGTAATTCACGCCTGCATACCGTGTCCGGATAATGACCTCGCCGGCGGACAAGTCATCCAGTCTCAACGATGTCAGCGTCGAAGTAACGCGCTTGTCGATGTAGTCAGAGCGAAGCGCCATAAACGTATCGGGCAGGAGTGAGGAAGGCATCATGTCTCCAATTAGATTGCGCCGGTTCGGCGCAGGTGCTGGATTTCTTCTGGGGAAAAGCCAAGCTCTTCATAAACCTGATCGTTGTGTTCGCCGATACCAGGACCGGATCTTGGGGGCTCGATATTTCGGCCGACGGCGCGAGGGACGATACATGGAGCGGGGAGACTGCCGTAGTCGGGATCAGGCAGGCGGATAATGGCTTCGCGGGCGCAAAATTGAGGATCCCGGACTATGTCTTCAATGGTATATACCTTGCTGAAGGGCACGTTCTCGGACTCGAGCCTGTTCTGAATATTTTCGTAGGGCTGCTGTTCGAACCAGGCGCGCAGCCCCGCGTCAAGCGCAGCCATGTTTTCAACACGGGCCGGATTCGAGCTGAATCGGGAATCGCTTATCCATTCCGGCTTGCCTATGCAGTGGCACAGGCGGGCGAAAATCGAGTTCGATGAGGCGACCAGCGAAAAGTACACATCGTCCCGACTTCGGTACATGTCTGAGGGCGCTGTATAGCCGGCGGTATTGCCTTCGTGTGTGCGTACTTGCTGAAGCTGCTCGTGCTCGACGGGCAAGGGATCCAGAAAGCGAAATAAAGCTTCTGTGGCCGAAAGATCAATCTCGACGCCTATCTCGTCGGGACTGGAGCGCAGCCGCGCCACTTCTGATGCAATCGAGAATGCGCCGAACAACCCAGCCACCGCATCGCCGATCGGGAAATTTGAATGCAATGGCGGGCCGTCGACGGGGCCCGTCAGGTTGGTGAGACCGCTCATGGCTTCGAATATGCGCGCGTAGCCTGGGCGTGTCTTGTAGGGACCCGTCTGACCAAAGCCGGTCAATCGCAGAATAATCAGCCGTGGATTAATTGCGAAAAGTGTTTTGGCATCCAGTCCCCATCTGTCTAGGGTGCCGGTGCGAAAGTTCTCTACCAGCACATCAAAATGCGGCAGCATGCGCAGGAAAGCCATACGGCCTTCGTTGGTGCGAACGTCGAGTGTGATGCCCCTTTTGCCTCTGTTCGCCGTCTTCCACCACAGGGGTTTACCGTCCTTGATGGGTTGCAGGCCCCGCAGCGCGTCGCTGCCATCCGGCAGTTCCAGCTTGATGACGTCGGCCCCGTGGTCGGCGCATAGCGTGGCGCCGAAGGGAGCTGCCACGACCGTTGCCATATCCAGGATCCGGACGCCCGCCAGTGGTCCCGCTGTATTTCCTTTTGTCTCCACGCCATGCTCCATTAGGACTTGATTGAGCACTTTATAGAGTCGCCAAGCGGGTTAACAAGTATTGTTCCGCTAAGCGAAACACAATACGGATATGCGGCACTATCCGTTGACATAATCCCTACCTGATCACGATCATAAGCTGGGCATTCTGGAGAAGAGTATTGACCATGCCATTAAACGAGCACGTACCCGATCAGCTTCATGCCACCGACAGGCAGTTTGCCGTCAGTCTGGCGCGTGGCATGGCCATACTCAGGGTTTTTACCGCTGATCAGCCCGTACTGGGAAATCGGGAAATCTGCGACCGGACCGGGCTGGCCAAGGCCACGGTATCACGGCTGACGTATACGTTGACGCTGCTGGGTTATCTGAGCCACGTGAGCGGCTTGCAGAAATACCGGTTGGGCCCCGGCGTGTTGTCCTTGGGCTATCCGTTTTTGGCCAGTTTGACCATACGACAGGTTATTAGGCCCTTCATGGAAAAGCTGGCGCAGGACACCGGATGCACCATCAATCTGGGGATGCTGGATAGAACGCGTGTTGTCTTTGTGGAAACCTGCCGATTGGATGAGAGCAATATTTACAGGCCGGATATCGGAAGCACAAGGCCCGTACTGGCCACTTCCGTGGGCCGGGCTTTGCTGCTGGGTAGCGGGGTCAAGGAGCGAGAGTCCTTGCTGAACAGGATCCGGGTAGAGGATCCGATTGAGTACAGGCGCTTGCTTCCCTTATGGAATGCGGATGTGAAGGAGTTCCAGCGTAGGGCTTATTGCCATTCCAGGGGCGACTGGAAGAAAGAAATTCATGGCATCGCCGCTCCGATACGCCGGTCTGCTCGCGAGGAGGGCATCGCGCTTAACTGCACGCTTACGGGCGCTCAAGTAAACAAGGATTTTCTGTCAAAAACAGTCGCGCCGCAGCTGTTGAAAGCCGTGCGTGAGATCGAACACGCAACCGGCTTTATCTGACCAGGCCGCCACGACAATAGGAGACTTCGCCATGATGTGTGTTTTCAAACGGTATGCGATATGTGTTGCTGCCGCTACGCTGCTGGTTCTTGCCACTGCCATGACGCAGGCACACGCTGCAGCTTATCCCGATCGTCCCATAAAAATCGTGGTCCCATTTCCGGCGGGCGGGTGGGTAGACTCAACGGCCCGGCTAGTCGGAGAGAAACTGTCGGAGAAATATGGAAAACCTGTGGTGGTCGAGAATCGCACCGGGGCGGGCGGTTCCATCGGGACCGAGTACGTGGCCAAGGCAAGCCCTGATGGTTATACGATCTTGTGTATTAGTCCGGCCCATACCATTTTGCCTAATTTGACCCGGAAACCAGCATGGGACGCTGAAAAGGATTTTCGCGCTTTACAAGGTGTTGGAGAGATATCCACGGTCATAGCCGTGCACGATGCCGTACCCGCGGATAGTCTCGCAGCGCTGTTGCAACTGGCCAAGGACAGCACCAGAGCCCCCCTCACGATCGGTTCGGGCGGCGTCGGAACATCCATACACTTGGCAGGCGCACTGCTTGCGCAGCAAGCCAACGTCTCGTTGAGCCATATTCCTTACCGCGGCCAACCCGATGCGATCGCGGATCTCATTGCCGGGCGCATCACCATGATGCCACTGGCAGCGTCCATTGCGATGCCGCATGTAAAAACCGGGGCACTGCGTATTCTGGCAATGACCTCGGGTGCAAGAACGTCCAAACTACCCAATGTCCCCACCGTTGCCGAGGCGGCGGGCTTGCCTGATTACCAAGCAAGCACGTGGACGGGGTTCGTTGCGCCTTATGCGACTCCGGACGCTGTTGTGGAACAGCTCTCGAATGATATTGGACTGATCTTGGGAATGCCTGACGTGCGGGCCAAGCTTGAAACGCTGGGTATTGAGCTTCACGTTCGCGATGCATTCGCCTTCGATTCCTTTATTGCGGCAGAGAACAAAAAGTGGGCGCACGTGATCGCTCAGGAAAATCTGCAGGTTGAATGAGCAGAGTGTATCGGCAATGAAGAATAAATAATTTCAATTCATCGGAGACAAAACATGAATATATACAGTAAGGCGGTGACCAGCCTGTTCGTTGCGCTGGCAGGTGTTCTTGGCGGCCATCACGCGGCCGCTGCAGCTTATCCCGATAGGCCGATAAAAATCATTGTGCCATTCACGGCCGGTGGAGTGGTGGATCAGATTGCCCGCAGCATCGGAGAGAAGCTTTCACAGAAATACGGACAGCCCGTTATTGTGGACAACAAGGCCGGGGCGAGCGGTGCCATCGGGACGGAAACAGCGATGTCAGCGCCGCCGGATGGTTACACGCTTCTGTGCGTCAGCCCAGGACATGTCATCCTGCCCCCTTTGGCCAAGAAACCCAAATGGGATCCCAACAACGACTTTAGGGGTATACACGGTTTCGGGGAGATCCCCAACGTGATTGCCGTGCCTGCGTCGCTGCCGGTCAAGACCATAGGCGATCTGATCTCCCTGGCCAAGGAACGCGAAGCCGATCCCCTGACCTTCGCTTCGCCCGGCATGGGCACGTCCATACACCTGGCCGGCGTGATGCTGGCCCAGCAGGCCAGTATCAATCTGACGCATGTGCCCTATCGTGGGCAGCCGGACGCCATGACGGACTTGATTGCGGGGCGGGTGGACATGATGCCGCTGTCCAGTCCGCTGGCCAAGCCGCATATCGATTCCGGGAAGCTGCGCGGCCTGGCCGTGACGACATCATATGAGTCGTCACTGCTGCCCGGCATTCCGGCGCTGGCGAAAGAGGCCGGTCTGCCGGATTATCAGGCGAGCACATGGTTCGGCTTCGTGACGCAGGCCAAGGTGCCGGATGGCATCGTCGAGCAGCTTTCGAACGACATTGCCGGCATTCTGAAGATGCCCGATGTTCAGCAGCAGTTTTCTACCCTGGGGCTGGAGCTCACGCCGCGCGATCATGCACAGTTCGATATTTTCGTCGATCAGGAGTACGAGAAATGGAAGGCGGTTATCGAGGAAGGGAAACTGCAGATCGACTGAAGCAGTACTAGTTCAACAAGCAAATGGCCGGCAAGTTGCGGCGGCCGGCAACGAAAAGGGAAAACAATGTCCAGGTTATTCGGCGACCATTTTCTGAATAAATTAACTTCCGAGGAGCGCGTGCTCATCACTCGGCTCCGAGCCATCTGTGATGCCGATATAGGTCCCAATGCCGCGCAAGTAGGAAGCAAAGATGATTTTGCCTGGGACACTTTTCGTCTCCTGGCCGGGGCCGGCATTATCGCAACGGCCTTTCCCGAGCAGTATGGCGGCACGGACGCACGGCAAGCGGTTCGAATACGCATCATTGAAGAGCTGGGGCGGGTATGCAGCGCAGCGGCGTCGATGATTACCGGGGCCGACTTGTCCGCCCGGGCTATCGTAGCGGGGGCGTCGGATGAATTAAAGGCGGCCCTTGTGCCGCGGCTTGCGAACGGCGAGATACAGGCTGCGTTCGGGTTGACCGAGCCGGGCGCAGGATCAGATGTCCGTTCATTGAAAACGACGATGCAGCGAACGGGCGATGATTATGTGATCAACGGTGAGAAGAAGTTCATTACGCGAGCTGGAACGGCGGACTGGTTGGTGATCGTGGGGCGCTCTATCGATGATAGCTCGAAGTTTATTGCGGCGCTGGTGTCTCGTGATGCCAAGGGAGTGACGATAGGACCGTCCGCGGGAAAGCTGGGATGGTATGGCGTACCGATAGCCTCTATCTATCTGAAAGATGTAAGAGTTCCGGCTACCCATCGCCTGGGCCAAGAGGGGGATGGGTTCAATCTCGCACAGGATGCGCTCGTTAGGGCTCGCATCGGACATGCCTCCATGGCTTTGGGCCGAGCCATCGGCGCGGTGGAAATCGCCGCGACCTATGCATGTGATCGTGATGTTTTCGGAAAATCGCTGGGCGGCCATCAGGGCGTGCAATGGATGTTCGCCGAGATGGTCACTCAGATCGAGGCCGCGCGCGCCTTGGTTGCATTGGCGGCCGACAAATACGACAGCGGAGACGCCGACAGCGCGATCTATGCATCAATGGCCAAGCTGCACGCCACAGACCTAGGAATGAAGGTCGTTACGGATGCTCTCCAGCTGACTGGGGGGCGGGGGTATTTGAAGGACTTCCCGCTCGAACGTTTCTTCCGCGACGCCAAATTGAATCAGATTGGCGAGGGCTCCAGCGAAGTGCATAAAACGGTCATTGGACGCGATGCGATTCGGCGCGCAGCTAAAGCGGACCGCAATCCATGCCTGAGAGACGGTTCGCTTACGGATTATTAGCGGGAACGCTGAAGCCGAAGACCAAGCGCAACCGCCTACGCGCCTTCCGACACCCTGAGCGTTTTGACCAGCAGTTTATAGAGCCGATCCACCGCTTCGGAGCCCTGCGATGCGCGGCTGCGGAACACGGAAACTTCCATGGGGGCTGAATAATCATTAGATAAACGAATAATGGCCCTATGAATTATCCGCTTTCATAAATCATATTTCTGGCGCATAGTACATCCCTTCCAAAAAAAACATGGAGTTAAAGGAACAAAGATGGCAAACGCCAATACTGGATTGCATCAGTTGGACCGGTCTCTGGTCTGGTCCGGCTTCAGGCAACTGACGCCGATTGCCCTGTTTGTGACGGCCTTCGGGGCGGCCTTCGGCCTGGCTGCCGCGCAGGCTGGTCTTAGCCATTCGATCGTCATCGTCATGAGCATGCTGGTTTTTGCCGGCGCCGCCCAATTTGCTGCCCTGGATTTATGGGGGGCGCAGATACCGCTGCTTGCCATGATAGCCACGGTTTTTGCAATCAACGCCCGGCACCTGCTCATGGGCGCCACACTGTATCCCTGGCTGCGCCGGCTGCCGCCTGTAAAGCGCTATGGCGTAATGCTGGTGGCGTCCGACGCCAATTGGGCGATGTCCATGCAGGCATTCAGCCGTGGAAAGCCAGGCCTGGGCCTGCTATTCGGAGGCGGTCTTGCCCTGTGGGTATTCTGGGTGATCGGCAGCTGGATCGGAACCTACTTCGGCAACGCCATCAGCGACCCCAGGCGTTTCGGCCTGGATATGATCATGGGCTGTTTCCTGCTCGCCATGGTGGTCAGCGGTGAGAAAAATCTGCGCATGGTGGCCATCTGGGCGGTGGCGGGTTTTTCATCTCTGCTGGCTTACTGGTATTTGCCGGAGAACAGCCATGTCATCGTAGGCGCATTGACAGGCGGCGTTGCCGGAACGGTTTTTGGAGGGCAGGACGATGAGTCTTGACGGGACAGGTACAGGGGCGTTGATTACGGTGCTTGTCATGGCGGTCGTGACATTGGCAACCCGCTGGGGCGGTGTGTATGTGATGTCCTTCGTGCCGATCAGCAAAGGGGTAAAGCGGTTTATCCAGGGCATGTCGGGTTCTGTGCTGGTGGCGCTGCTTGCCCCCATGGCGGTGACGGGCGATAACGGAGCCCGCCTGGCTCTGCTGACCACAGCCATTCTTATGCTGCTGTTCAAAAGGCCCTTGCCAGCCATTGCTGGCGGTATATTGGTGGCTGCTTTGGCAAGGGGTTTTTAGGCGGATTCGCCCTGCCGCCTTTGGGATTCAGTCAAGGTCGAACAGGCAAAACTCACGCCTGCAGCGCTCATTAGCCCGCCCTGTTAATTCAGCTTTACGCCAGCGTCACGAATGATTTTGGCCCACAGCTCGGTATCCGATGCCAAGCGTTGTTTAAACTGTTCAGAGGTCCCGCCAAGCACAATACTTCCTTCTGCTTCCAGCTTTTTGACTACGGATTCATCATCGAGCACTTTGTTAACAGCGTCATTGATCTTGGCAATAATTGGCTGAGGCGTTCCAGAGGGCGCCAGCAAGCCAAACCAGGTAATTGCTTCGTAGCCCTGGAAGTCCTTGGTTTCACCCAGTGTCGGGACATCCGGCAATACGCCGACGCGTTTGGACGATGTGACGCCTAATGCCCGGAGCTTCTTGTCTTGTATAGAGCCAAGAAGCGTTGGGACGGATGACATGTACATGTCAATACGATTTCCCATTAAATCCGTGATTGCGAAAGACGCCCCTTTGTAAGGCACCATCATGAACTTGATATCACCGGTGCTTTGCATGAATGCTCCGGCCAGGTGTGAAACAGTGCCATTTCCGGAGAAGCCTAGCGAGACGCTTTCGGGCTTTTCCCTGGAGGCCGCAACGACGTCGGCCAGGCTTTTGTACTGGGAGTCCGCGCCGACGGCAAGGACAATGGGAGACGCCGCCACCAATACGATTGGCGTGAGATCTTTCAGCGGATCGTAGGGCAGATTTGGATACAGCGTGGGGTTAATGGCCAGATTACTGGTTTGTCCCAGCACGATTGTGTATCCATTGGGCGCTGACTTTACCGCAGCGTCCACGCCGATATTTCCGCCTGCGCCTGGACGATTCTCTACAACAATATTCCAGCCAAACTCGTTAGTCAGCTTTTCAGCCACGACACGCCCGAACATGTCTGTCCCGCCGCCCGGTGGAAATGGAACGATCAGCTTGATGACGCGCTGTGGGTAGTTGTCGGCTGCGTTGGCCAAGCCAGGTAAACCCATGAGTGCGGTCATCAGGCCGCATGCAAACAAAGTGCGAAACGAAATCATCTACAACCTCCCAATAATTGTTTTAGTGCGAGGCTTACTCTAGGTAGTTATTTCATTTATCGCAACTATGTTTCTGCTAGTGAAACACGCTCTGTCTGATGAAACATAATGCTTATGTGATTGTGTGGCAAGCGTCCTTTTAGGGTTATGCCGGCATTGTCATCCGTTTGCCTTTCGATGGGCTATTGGCTGAAGTGCCTGGCCACTTTGGTTCCCTGATGTACGCCCATCATTGCGCGTGACAAGTGGCTTGCCGCGGCAAGAATCACCTCTTTTTGTGCTTCCAGGACCTGTTCAGTCAGCCTTGATAGCGGGCCTGATATGCAGATGGCGCCAAGGAGTGTCCAGTTGACGCTGTAGATGGGAGCCGAGATGCTGGAAACCTCGGGATCGCGCTCACCCAGTGAAATCATGTAGCCCGCGCGTCGTATTGACTCGTACGGCTCGCCGGCTTCACCCGAGAATGCCAGAATGACCCTGCCGGGGCCGCCAAGATTCAACGGCAGCCCTGCACCGACCCGGACGTGATGGCGTATGGATCTTGGCCCTTCCACACGCACGACGCAGATCCGCTGGTTTCCTTCCCGCACATAAAAAGTGGCGCTTTCCCCTGTGGTTGCAGAGAGTTCGCGCAGGACGGGCTCGACCACGTCGTGCACGTTGAATGTCGCTTGATAGCAGGCGCCTAGCCAGCCGGCAGCCCGGGCCAGCCGCCATGTTCCGTCAGCGCGTTGGGCAAGGTAATCATCCATTGCCAATGTTCTTGCCAGCCGCAGTACGGTAGAGCGGTGTTCCCCGGTTCGGCGGCTTAATTCTGCGAGCGAAAGATAAGAGTCGTCCATGCTGAAAGCCTGAAGGATGCGCATCGCCCGACGCACGGCCTCGACCCCGTCCTGGGTGCCGGAATCGGAATCATCAGATTTTTTTGAGCTTTTCATTGGTCAGAACATGTTCTAGTACACGATACGCTATTGTATTCAGTGAAACACAATCCCACAATACCCAGGCCTGAGCAACGCTCGGAAAAATCAACACACAACATGAACTGGGAGAGATAAGTATGAAAAAAATCATTGTGGGCGCCTTGGTCGCCATCTCGGCAATTCCTGCCGTGGCTGCGGCGAACTATCCGGACCGGCCCATAACACTCGTCGTTCCCTATGCTCCGGGCGGGACTGCCGATGCCTTGGCCCGGGTGATTGCCCTCAATCTGGGCAAGAAGCTCAATCAAAGCGTGGTAGTGGAGAACAAGTCGGGCGCAAGCGGGATGATTGGCGAGTCGTATGTCGCCCGCGCCAAAGCGGACGGTTATACCGTGCTCTATGACGCAACGCCGTTGTCCATCAATCCTGCGTTGCACACATTGAATTTTGATCCCGCGGTTGATTTGGCGCCGTTGACCATGGTGTCGGTTACGCCCAATATTCTGGTGGTTCCTACATCTTCGGAACTCAATAGCATCGAGGATGTCGTCAAGACAGCCAAGGCAGAGCCTGGCAAGCTGACTTTCGCTTCGGGCGGGACCGGCACAGTGCAATTCATGGCGGGTGAGCTGTTCCGGCAAGGATGGGCGCTGGAAATGTTGCATGTGCCCTATAAAAGCGGGGGGCCGGCAATCATGGCCACTGTGGGTGGCCAGGTGAACATGATGTTCACGAATATTTCTTCCTCATTGCCGTTGGCCAAAGACGGGCAGGTGAAAGTACTGGCCATCACTTCGCCAAAGCGAAATGCATTGCTGCCAGACACACCAACAATGGCGGAATCGGGGCTAGAGGGCTATCAAGTATATGAATGGAATGGCATGTTTGTGCCCAAAGGTACGCCTGACGCGGTGGTGGACACGCTTCAGGCGGCTGTGCGCGAGGTCTTGCAGCAGCCTGAAGTGAAAGCGAAGTTCGACTCTTTAGGGGCTGATATTGTGGCATCTGGGCCGGATGATTTCGCAAAATTCCTTCATAAGGAGTTTGCGAAATGGGAAGGGGTCGTGAGCAAGTCCGGCCTTACCAAGCAATAACGGGCAACGCCTGCAAGTGAAGGCAAGAATGTCAGCCCACTGCCATACGGAACCTACGCGGGACGTCGTCGCCTATTCCGCAGGAACGGCCAGGCCGAGGGCAAGGATTCCGGATGGTGCATGCGACTGTCATATCCACGTCTATGACGCCAGATTTCCGTCAGCGCGCAATGCAACGCTGTGCCCGCCCGATGCTTCGGTCGCGCAGTATCGGGGGCTTCAGCGCCGCTTGGGTATAAGCAGAGCCATTTTGGTGACGCCCTCTACATACGGAAGCGACAACCGATGCATGTTGGCCGCCCTGGCGCAAATGGGGGATAGCGCGCGCGGCGTTGCCGTCATTGATGGGTCGGAAAGCGACCAGGCATTGCAAAAGCTTCACGATGCAGGCGTGCGTGGAATTCGTCTGAACCTATCCCTTGGGGTTGCGGGCACGATTGATGACTTGGAGCCATTGGCGCGGCGGGTGGCAGAACTTGGGTGGCATGTACAGCTTCTGATGTCGCCCGATCAGTTGGCGGCCATTGCCGGACTGCTTAGGAAACTTCCTAACCAGATTGTCTTTGATCACATGGGCCGTTTGCGTCCGCATGACGCGTGTCGCCATCCCGCGCACAGATTGATGCTTCAACTTCTATGCGAGGAGCGGGCATGGGTCAAGCTGTCGGGCGGCTACCTGCTTAGTGACACCGGCGACGTCAATGATCCAAACCTTGACAGCCTCGCAGTCAGCTTCATTGATGCCGCGCTCGAGCGTGTTATTTGGGGGTCGGATTGGCCCCACGCGACCGCATCAGCAGGACGTCAGCCCATGCCGGATGACGCACACCAGATTGATCGACTGGCCGGATGGGCTGGTGACGCGCGAATGCTGGAAAGAATCCTCGTTATCAACCCCGCCATGCTTTATGGCTTTGATGACAAGCACGACTATATTTTTTTGAAGGAAACATGATGAGCACACATTCATACCTGCAGAGTCTTGCCCGGCGCCGGATCCTGATCGGTACCGTGGCCGCCCTTGCTGCATGGGGGATTCGCGCAGAAGAGGCGTGGCCCGATGGGAAGACAATGACCTGGGTCGTGCCGTACCCTCCTGGGGGCAGTACTGATGTCCTGGGGCGCGCCATTGCTCGTCAGGTAGACGCGTCGCTCGGCACGACGGTGGTTGTTGAAAATCGCCCAGGGGCAACGGGCACTATTGGCGCGGCACGTGTGGCGCGGTCTGCCCCCGATGGCCTGACAGTACTTGGAACGTCAATTGGGCCTCAGGCGATAGCGCCGCACATCATGGGTAGCCTGCCTTATGATCCAGTCGAGGATTTCGCCCCGGTCATTACAGTAGGCACGATTCCCCATATTCTGGTTGTGGGCGCAAAGCAGCCGTATCAGTCTGTCAAGGCGTTGGTGGACGAGGCCAAGGCGAGTCCGGATCATCTTGCATTCGCCTCTGGGGGCACAGGCACAGTACTGCATATGCAGGGCGAGCTTCTGCAGCAGCAGACGGGAGCCCGCTTCATCCATGTCCCCTACAAGGGGGATACGCCAGCCCTGCAGGACACTCTGGGAGAGCAGGTGCAATTCATGTTTGCGCCAGCCGCCGCAGCGCTGCCTCACATACAAAGCGGAACACTGCGTCCCCTTGCGGTCACGTCAGCACAGCGCCTGCCGGCCTTGCCCAATGTTCCAACAATGGCTGAGCTTGGCTTCAATGATTTCGTTGTGGAGCAGTGGCAAGCCGTTTTTGTGCCTGCCTCTACGCCGTCTTCGACGATTCAACGCTTGAACGGCGCCATTGAGAAAGCACTCCAGACGCCTGATCTCACGGCGCTTGCGGACAAGCTGGGCATCACTTTAGTCGGTGGCACGCCCCAAGCGCTTGATGAGCGGCGCCGAGCCGATTTCTCGAAATGGGGAAAGCTCATTCGCGAAGCGGGCATCCAGCGTTGATGCGCTGATCCAAGCTGCTGAAACTCAAACTCAAACTCTACAAGCCATTAGAAGGACCATATTATGACCATACCTGAAATAATCAAGGACTTCCCCCGCCTGCCGGCCGATACCGTTCGTCGGGCAGCCGCATTTCAGCCAGCCATTCTGGCCGATGTGGCGGGTAGGCGAGGGGCGCTGCATGGGCGCATACGGCCTTTGCATTCTGGAATGAAGCTTGCCGGGTCCGCACTTACCGTAGAGGTGCGCCCTGGCGACAATCTGATGATTCATGCGGCAATGGCAATCGCCAAGCCCGGCGATGTGCTTGTGATTGATGGAAAAGGCGATTTGACCTCGGCGTTGATGGGCACAATCATGATGACGGCTTGCCGGCAATTGGGCATTGCCGGCATCGTCATTGACGGGGCCGCGCGCGACAGCCTGGAAATCATCGAGATGGATTACCCTGTGTTCGCTGCGGGAACCAACCCGAACGGCCCAACCAAAAACATTGGTGGCCGTATAGGCCACCCTGTGACGGTAGGGGGGGTCACCGTTCATCCGGGTGATTTCATCACCGGCGATAACGACGGCGTCGTCGTTGTTGAGCGTCAGAAAATCGACAGCCTATTGGCTGCAGCCGACAAAAAAGTCAAAGACGAGGCCGGGCGCATAGCGGCCATCAAAACCGGCGACACCAAACCGAAGTGGTTGGCCGACGCACTGCGCGCTGCCGGTGTGCTCAAAGACGGAGAAGCGCTGTGAGTTCACCGGTAGCCAATCGGACAAACAAACCCGCTATTCTGGTGACGGCTGCGGATCTGGCGCCAGAAGCGTTGGCATTGCTCAGCGACTACGAAATCGTCTATGCGGGCAAGGCCCCGGCCGAGCAGGACATCGTCGAGCTATGCCGTATCCATAACCCGATTGCCATTATTGTCCGCTACAGCAAGGTGGGTGCGCAGGCAATGGACGCAGCCCCGTCTTTGCGCGTTATTTCCAAGCATGGCAGTGGAACCGATACGATCGACAAGATGGCCGCCGAGGCTCGCAATATAAGGGTCGTGGCTGCAGTAGGGGCGAACGCAGCGGCTGTCGCGGAGCAAACGTTCGCCCTGTTGCTCGCCTGCGCCAAATCGGTGGTTGAGCTCAATGCACGCATGCACGCCGGACACTGGGACAAGGCGACACACAAGAGCCTGGAGCTGAACGGCAGGACACTCGGGCTGGTTGGCCTGGGCGAGATTGGCGTACGTGTTGCGGAAATAGCCCGGGCGGTAAATATGCGCGTCATCGCTTTCGATCCGTATGCCCGCAATTTCCCGGATCATGTCAAGCAGGTGAGTCTGGAAGAACTTTTTCATGAGTCAGATGTGATATCACTGCATTGCCCGCTTACTGACGAAAATCGCCATTTGATCAATGCGGAAACACTGACCCGGTGCAGGCGCGGCGTCATCGTGATCAATACGGCTCGCGGGGGCTTGATTGACGAAGCAGCCTTGCTTTCGGCGGTGCGTTCAGGTCGCGTTATGGCGGCAGGGCTTGACAGCTTCTCTGTTGAGCCCATGGCGGCCGGCCATGACTTCCAGGGAGAGCAGAACATCATCCTCAGTCCTCATGTCGGAGGCGTTACACGCGCTGCGTACGTGAAAATGGGCGTGGCGGCTGCAAAGAATCTGCTGGCGGTTCTGGAAAACCGAGCCCAAGTTTCGAGGAGATAAAGCAATGAACAGAATGCTCATGACAGGCGCACTGGTTGCGATGGCCGCGATGCCTGCCCTTGCGTCGGCCGATTATCCAAATCGCCCTGTGAAGCTGATTGTCGGATTTTCAGCGGGAGGCCCTACTGATATTGTTGCGCGTGCATTTGCAGATCAGGCAGGGCAATATCTTCAACAGCCTTTTATTGTCGAGAACAAGCCGGGCGCCAATACCATCATTGCCGCGACAGAAGTGGCGGGTGCCAAGCCCGATGGATACACCCTGCTTTTTGGCGCTACAAACCATGCAATGATTCCCGCCTTGTATAAGGCAAAGGTGAATTTTGATGCCCTCAAGTCTTTTGCGCCCATTTGCACGATCGCCGCTAGCCCCTATGTGCTGGTTGTCGGCCCCTCTATGCCCGCCAAAGACTTGGGCGACTTTCTGCAGCTCATCCAAGCCAAGCCGGGGGAGCGTACCTACGCGACTCCGGGAGTAGGTAGTTCGGGGCACTTCGCCAGCGTGCAGCTTTTGCGCTCAATGAATGCATCCATGAACCATATTCCCTATAAAGGGGCGGCACAGGCCATGTCAGATGTCATGGGCGGACAGGTGGACAGCTCTTTGGCAACGCTGGGGTCTGTCATGCCGCAGATACAAACTGGCAAATTGAAAGCGCTGGCGGTGGCTGCTGCAACCCGTTCTCCGCTCTTGCCTGATGTGCCGACTTTTGAAGAAGCGGGCGGAGGGCGTTTCGTTGCGGATGCCTGGTATGGCTTGCTCGCACCCGCAGGTACGCCTAAGGAGGTCTTGGTAAAGCTTCAGGATGCCGCAACAAGATTTTCAAAGGAGCCAGACATGGCAACAAAATTGCAAGTACTTGGCTTGAGTCCTCAAAATACGTGTGCAGACGCATTTACTAAGCAATTGGCTCAGGAGATTCAAGCAACGACGGAGCTTGCTCATGATCTGGGACTACAGTCTGAATAGTGCTCTTTAGCTTTGTCGCCAGGCTCTTGCCAGAAAAATCCCCTGCGTGTTTCGACAATATATGAACGAACTATCTAGATTTGCGACCGCGACAGCGGCTGCTCCTCATTCGCTTGGCACCAACAAGCCAAAGCAGGCATTGCCTGCGAACGCATGCGACAGTCACATGCATATATTCGATCCGCAATTCTCTGTATCAGCCCATTGGGGGCGCACGCCGCCAGTGGCCCGGGTTGATGCGTATCGAAGATTGCAGGCAAGGCTTGGCACCACACGAGCTGTGGTCGTGACGCCATCAACTTATGGCACTGACAATGCCTGCACCATTGATGCGTTAATGCAATTGGGTGAGGATGCCAGAGGCGTCGCCGTGGTCGACGCCAATGCCACCCAGTCTGAGCTGGGCCAATTGGCCGTCCATGGCGTTTGCGGCCTGCGGGTTAACTTCGTGACGCGGCAGTCCTGGGGTGAAACCACCGCAGGACTGCTCACGGCCCTGGCAGATAAAGCGGCCGGGTTTGGGTGGCATATACAGATATTCGTGCATCCAGAACAGCTTGTCGCGCTTGCGCCTGTGCTGTCCCGCCTTCCCGTGCCGCTGGTGATTGATCATATGGGGCGTCTCGATCCCGCCGAGGCGGGACAAGGGGAGGCCTATACGGTCATGCGCCGATTGCTGGACCAAGGCAATGCTTGGGTGAAGCTGTCAGGCGCTTATATGCGTTCAGCGTCAGGCGAACCAAACTATGCCGACACGTTGAGCTTGGGCCGCGCTCTTGTGCGGCATGCGCCAGAGCGATTGGTGTGGGGCAGCGATTGGCCGCACACCACGCAGCACCCCGACAGCGTCAATGATGCTCATCTTGTTGATCTGCTATACGGTTGGTGTGCAACGCAGGATATGGCGCAGCGCGTGCTGGTGGACAACCCGGCCAGGCTTTACGGGTTTCCGCTTTGACGTTGATGTCTGCTATTGATTGATGCAAAGCCGGCTTTGTTTTTTTGTCTGAACCAGGAAATATTGATGTATCTTCGGCATCCCCCAACGTTCCAAGAGCTAGCGCTCTTTTCCTCCATGCCCGCTGCTTTCAGGCGCATGGAGCCCAGTGCATGGGCTGACGCGAATCGTGCTGGCGCTATGGTGGACTCTTTTCTGGAAGGTCCTGTTTTTGATCAAAAGGGAAACCTTTACGTCACAGACATTCCGTGGGGCCGCATTTTCCGTATTGATCCAAATGGCGTCTGGACGCTTGTCGCCGAGTACGATGGTGAACCAAACGGGATGAAGTTCCTGAATGAAAGCACACTGCTGATCACGGACTACAAGAACGGCCTGATGCAATTGAATCTTGCGAACGGCAAGGTGTCACCCTTTCTTGAGCGCCGTAATAGCGAGCGGTTCAAAGGGGTCAATGATCTGGTTTTCGATGCCGAAGGAAACTTATATTTTACGGATCAGGGGCAAAGCGGCCTGCATGACCCAACCGGACGCCTCTATCGGCTACGCGCCAATGGTCAACTGGACTTGCTGCTGAGCAATGTTCCCAGCCCTAACGGTGTGGCGCTTTCTCCGGACAACAAAGTGCTGTATTTAGCCGTTACTCGCGGAAACTGCGTCTGGCGCGTACCGCTTTTAGCCGATGGGAGCGTGTCCAAAGTCAGCCGGTTCTTTACGTCTTACGGACCAAGCGGTCCGGATGGATTGGCTGTGGACGTGAACGGCCGCTTGCTGGTGGCCAATCCGGGACTGGGCTACGTTTGGGTGTTGAATACGCGCGCCGAACCCGAGCGGATTCTACATGGACCAACTGGCGCGTCGACCACGAACCTGGCATTTGGAGGCCAGGACAAGCGTACGTTGTTTGTGACGGACTCAACGCACGGCACGATCTTGTTTGCCGAGCTTGATGCTGCGGGCTTGCCCCTTTGCGGGCGCCAATAATACAAGGCACAGCATTTTTCCTGTATCTTGGCCCGCAGGCTCACCACTGCCCAAAAAACACCCCCGCTTTCTTGTATGCGTTAGTCCCTTTCTCAACCGCCTCGTCGCTGACTGTCGTGCGCCGTTTCAGGCCGCTGAACCAGGTAAGCAGGCGGTCGCGGCATTCTGCCCGAGCCGAGGCATAGGCGGGGTCCTGGCCCAGGTCATGGAATTGGTCGGGGTCGGCGTGCAAATCGTAAAGCTGCTCGGGCTCGTCCATCCAGTACACATAGCGCCACCGGTCGGTGCGCACGGACCAGGCGCGGGCGTTCTGCGGCGTTTTATCCACCAGCAACCGCGAGAGCCGATAGCTGTAGTCCAGTTCCGAGAAGACACAATCGCGCCATTCGACCGGCTGCTCATGCAAGATGGGCAGCAAGCTGCGCCCTTCCAGGCGATGCTTGGGCAGGGGCAGGCCCAGCCAGTCCAGGATGGTGGGCAGCACGTCCACGGATTCCACCATGCGTGGCTCGACACTGCCGCGGGTGGCGTCCGCCTTGGCGGACGGATCCACCACGATCATTGGCACGCGCTGCACGGTGTCGTAGAAAAGCTCTTTTTCGCCCAGCCAGTGATCCCCCAGGAAATCGCCATGGTCGGCGGTGAAGATGATCAGGGTATTGTCGATCAGCCCGCTGCGGTCCATGTAATCGAAAAGCCGGCCCAGGTGATCATCGAGCTGGGTGATGAGGCCCTGATAGGCGGGCCGTACCGTGCGGATGCATTCATCCGTGGAAAAGCTGATGCTTTCTTCGTGCTGGCGATAGGCGTCCAGCACGGGATGCGCATGGTGCCGTTCGGCTTCGCTGCGTACAACAGGCAGGCATTGGTCGGGGCTGTACATGGCGTGGTAGGGGTCGGGCGCAATGTAGGGCCAATGCGGCTTGACGTAGCTCAGGTGCATGACCCAGGGCTGGTCGCCCTGTTGCTGCATGAATTGCAGCGCCTGGTCCGTCATGTAGGCCGTTTCAGAGTGCGCTTCACGCACCAGGGATGGGTATCGCGCGTTGCGCATATGCCAGCCGCTGACAGGCTTGCCATCGGGGCCTTGCGCGGAAATGACGAAATCCGTCCAGGGGTCGTCCGACACATAGCCGTGGCGGCGCAGGTAAGCAGGGTAGCCGCTTTCGTCGCCGGGTTCATGATGGCCATCGTAGCGGTCGATCTCTTCGAAGCCGCCGCTGCTTAGCAAGCGGCCCAGCTCGCTGCCGCCGTCCAGCGCAAGCCGTTCCAGGCCGGCGTGGTCGACCATGATATGGGTCTTGCCGGCCAGAACCAGCTTGCGGCCGCTTGCGCGCAGGTACTCGCCCAGCGTGACTTCGCCCACAGACAGCGGCACGCGATTCCAGGTGGCCCCATGCGTGGAGGGGTAGCGGCCCGTGTAGTAGCTCATGCGTGATGGGCCGCATACGCCGGAATTGACAAAGGCGCGGTCGAACCGTACGCCCCGTTTGGCAAGCGCATCGATATTTGGCGTGCGGATGAACGGGTGGCCATAGCACGCCAGATGATCGGCGCGCAGTTGGTCCGCCATGATGAAAAGGACATTCTTGGGTGAGCTCATCGGCTTTGCCTGGCGCAGGTCTACGATTTATTTAGTGACGACAAAGCCGGATGCCTTGACGACCGGCGCCCATTGCGCGCGGAATGCGTCCACCATCTTGCCTGTTTCCTGGGCATTGGCGGACACCGGAATCAGGTCGTTTTCCTGAAGCGTTTTGCGTATTTCAGGATCGGCCGTTACCGACTTGATGACTTCACCCAGCATGGCGGCTTTGTCCTTGGGCATGGCGGAAGAGGCGAAGAATGTGTTCCAGCCCGCTGCCTGCAGGTCGATGCCCGCTTGTTTGAATGTGGGGACATCCGGCAGCGCCGCTTCGCGCTCTTGTCCGGACGTTGCCAGAATGCGGATGCGCTTCCCCTGATGCTGGCGCGTCAAGACATCCAGCGTGTCGATGGCCAGCGGGACGGCGCCACCGATCAGGTCGGTGATGACGGGCGCTGAGCCCCGATAGCCGATGATCTGGCCTTCGGCGCCGATCTGGTCGGAAAGCATCAAGCCAAAGAAGTGCGGCAGGCTGCCCGTTGCGGGAACCCCGATATTGAATTCAGCCGGATTGGACTTGGCCCATTCCACCAGTTCTTGCATGTCTTTGCTTGGATTGTCTGCCGAAACGGCGACACCGAAGCCATACTCGGTCACCATGGAGACGGGTTGGAAGTCTTTTTCCGCATCGTAGGCCAGGCTCTCGAAAACCAGTGGCGCCACCACCATCACTGCCGGATTGCCAAGCAGCAATATGTTTTCGTCGGGGCCGGCATTCTTGACCTGCTGTGCAGCGATACGGCCGCCAGCGCCCGTCTTGTTCTCTACAACGACCGGCACGCCCAGCTTGGCCTGCAGGCCGGTGGCGACGATGCGCGCCGCGCGATCGGTGGCGCCGCCCGGCGCATAGCCGACGACGATGGTCACGGGGCCGGACAGTTTGGGGGCATCGCCCTGCGCGGCGCCAGCGGCACAGGCGGCGAACAGGATGCACGGCAGCAGGGCGGCCCGAAATGCGCTCTTGATCATGGTTGGTCTCCTCGACTTGATTTGTCTTAATATTGAGTGGCAGCTTACCAAGCTGGGCATTAATTGTTCTAATCAAGTATCAGACTGTCAGGGAAAGTTCCGATCCATGGGCAACAAAACGACTGGCTTCACGCGCAAGCCGGCGGACTTGGCCGCCTTGACCGACCCGCTGCCGACGCTGGGAGACATGATGATGTTCAAGCTGTATCGTGCCTGGTCGGCGGGGAATCCCATTTTTACGCGTTTGTGCGAAGGGCGCTTTAATATCACCCGCCGTGAATGGCGCCTGCTGGCGATCGCGGTCCAGCACGATAGCCTGACCTCCACCCAACTGGCCCAAGCGGCGGCCCTGGATGCGCCGCGCACATCGCGGGCACTGGGTTCCTTATGCGGTAAAGGGTTGCTGCTGCGCAGCCGCGACCCCGCCGATGCGAGAACGGTGCATATATCCGTGACGCAGCAAGGCGCTGGCCTGTATCGGCAAATAATGCCCATCGTTGCATCATTGAATGACGTGATTTTCCAGGACCTGGATGCAGAAGAGCTTCAGGCATTAAGCTCCATGCTGGACCGTGTCATGCGCCGAGCCGGCCAGATGCTGGAAGCGGATCTGATCAAGGAACGGCCGCACAGAAGCCGTCCGGGGAAAGCCGCGCCGGCTCCTGGGACATTCGAATCATCCTGAACCGGGGCGGCAATGACGTTGACCCGGATTGAGCCGCGCTGCCTCGTGCCCGCTCTGTTCACCATAAGCATTGAATGAGAATCATTGTTAATATTGCGGGGTTGTTTCACTTCCGCTTTCTGTTGCCATGTTCCATCCGCCTGCGCCCAAGAAAGGCTGGCTCGCTCATTACAGCGAGTTGATCGGGGCGTGGGCGCAGCGCACGGCATCCCGCCAGGATGCCGAAGATGCCGTGCAGGACACGGCGCTTGCGATGCTTGAGGCGGACAGCACGGCGATTCGGGACGAGGGCAATTACTTTCGACGCGCGGTTTTCAATCGCTCGATCAGTATCCACCGCGCCGAATCGCTGCGGAAAACGCAAGGCCTGGATGAGCTGCCGGATGACATGCACCCTGTGGAAGCCAGCGCCCAGACGATGTATGAGGCCGACCAACTGGCCCGGATCGTGCTCCAGGCCTTGGCCGAGCTGCCCGATGCATGCCAGATAGCCTTCAGGTTGCGTCAGGTCGAGAGTTTGTCCAATGGCGAGATCGCCCAACGGATGGGCGTGAGCCGCAACATGGTGGAGCGTTACATGATGCGTACGACCCGTCATTTACAAGATAAGTTACAAGAAAATGGATGTTGATCGTTCAGGAGCGGGCCTGTCTGCAGCGTCATATTCAATGAAAGGCTGCGATGTGTTCGAGCCCCTGCACGTGACGCCGGAACATCACCATGACTGACCGAATAGATCCTGCGACATTGACTGACCCGCGCGACCTGGCTGCCTACTGGCATACACGCTTGCAGTCCGATGAGGTCACCGAGCAAGAGCGGGCGGCGTTTGAACGCTGGCGGCAGTCTGATCCCGACAATGCGCGGCAGTATCAGCGGGTGCTTGATATCTGGGCGCTTGCCGATGCTTTGCCAAAAAGCCAGGTGAGCGAGCTGGGCCGCGCTCGCCCCGCAGGGACTTGGCGGGACCGGCTTGGGTTCGGAAGACCGGTATGGGCAGTTGGCCTGGCCGTGGCCTGTAGCCTGGCCTTGGTGCTTCTGGTCGCCGATCCGGCCGGATGGCGGGAAGCCCCGAGCTACCAGGCAGAGTTCAAGACGGCGCATGGCGAGCGTCGGCAAGTCGTCTTGCCGGATGATTCTATGCTGACGCTGAATACGGATACGGTGGCGGCGGTACGTTTCTTCAAAAATAAGCGCAGTGTGCTGCTTGCAAAAGGAGAGGCGTTTTTCCAGGTGGAAGAAGACGGGACGCCTTTTACCGTCGATGTCGATTCGGGCATGGTGCGCGTAACGGGAACGCGCTTCAACGTGCGCCGCATGCACGATCATGCTTTTGGCGTAGGCGTGCTCGAAGGAAGCGTCGAGGTCGACACCGGCCCCTGGTGGCGCCGGACGACCGTTGCGCTCGGCCCGGGAAATACCGCCCGCTCTACCGCGGCGGGGGACATCAAGGTACAAAGCGATGTGGACATGGACCGCATGCTGGCTTGGCGTGAAGGTAAGGTCGTGTTCCGCGGCACCCTGTTGGCGGATGCCATTCAGGAAGTCAATCGCTATGCGCAGAAGCGGCTCACCCTTGCGGACGTCTCGACTGGCCGCCTGCGGGTGTCGGGCGTTTTCAGCATAGATGACCCGGCCTCGTTCGTTGATTCGTTGCCGCAGATCGTGCCAGTAGCCATGCGCGAGCGTTCGGGCGTGATCGAAATCCTGCCGCGCTAGCGACCGCCCCGGGTGGTTGCCGTCTTGCCCTTCCTTTCATTGTTACAAATAATATTGATTCTTATTTGAGGATTCGTTCAGGAGGCTCATGCCTTCAAGCGTCTTTATGGTGAGGGGATGAGCGCCACTCGTCTCAAATCAATGATGTCGGCCTCTGGACTCAAAGGACCGGACACTGTCACCGCAGACTTTCAAGGACGAATCAAACCGTGAGCACCCGTATTTCACGCAAGACCACCAGACGGTGGGCAATGCGCTCGGCACTATGCCTGAACTTGACCGCTTTGGCCGTTTTTACTGTATTGAGCGCGGGCTACCCTGTGCAGGCGCTGGCGCAAGAGGCCGCAACGCAGATCAACTTGCCTGCGCAATCACTGGATGATTCCTTGATCCAGTTGGGCCGGCAAACCTCGCTGCAGTTCTTTTACACGCCCGACACCGTCGCCGGCGTGCAGGCTCCACGGGTTCAGGGGCGCATGACGCCTGAAGAGGCTTTGAAGCGATTGCTTGAGGGGACCTCTGTCGAGTACCGGCGCGAGGGCAGGAATGTGACGCTTTCAAGGCTGTTGAGCACGACTCAGCTGGGCGCCGTGAAGGTCGTGGGCGGCCGGGGCGACTTGCCGCCGGCCTATGCGGGTGGCCAGGTGGCCACCGGCGGCCGCGTAGGATTGCTGGGCACCAAAGATGTGATGGAGACGCCGTTCAACACGATCAGTTATACCGATGCGTTCATCCAGGATATCCAGGCCCAGGATCTGGGGCGTGTCATTTCGCTGACCGATCCGTCCGTTTACAAGAACGGCGCAACAGGGATGATTTCGGATAATTTCAGCATTCGCGGCTTCAGCATTTCGGGCGGGGATGTGGCGTTTGGAGGCCTATACGGGCTTATTCCTTATTATCGCGTCACGCCTGAACTGGCGGAGCGCATAGAAGTGCTGAAAGGGCCTTCGGCGCTGCTGAACGGCATGCCGCCCGGCGGTTCGGTGGGCGGCAGCATCAATATTGTGCCCAAGCACGCGGGCGAAGAGCCCCTGGCCAGGGTAACGGGCACTTATATGTCGGATGCGCAGTTCGGCACGCACGTAGATGTGGGGCGGCGCTTCGGCGATGACAATCAGTTCGGCATTCGCTTCAATGGCGTGTACCGGGATGGCGATAGCCCCGTCGATAACCAGACCCAGTCGTCCAAGCTGGCTTCCCTTGGATTGGACTGGCGCTCGGATCGCGTCAGGCTGTCGGCCGACATGTATACCAATGAAGATCATGTGGATGGGCTGAATCGCGGGGTTTCGCTTGCGCCCGGCATCGACGTGCCGCGTCCCCCCGATCCTGACGTATTGCTTGCGCCGGACTGGACATTCTCCAACACTAAGGACAGGGCGGTGATTCTGCGTGGCGAGGTGGATATCACTCGGGACATCACTGCCTATGCCGCCTGGGGAAAGAGCAAGACGGATTTCGACTCGCTGGCCAGCAGCACCTATACCATTTTCAACGACGCGGGAGACTACCGGAACAATTTTGCGCACCAGCGCTCCATCTTCGACAGGGACTCGGCCGAGATTGGCCTGCGATCCCGTTTTCGCACAGGGAGCGTCGGACACGAGCTGGCAGTGACGGCCACCTACTACAAGCACACGAATCAATTCGGCTTCTTGCGCAATATGATGGCCGAGGACTGGGTGACCAATATTTACGATCCGGCCTGGGGCCCGACGGTGGGCGCCGGCTTCAGCAGCGAGCCCCTGCCCAAGACCGGCGCCGTGCGCAGCAACAGCTATGGCGTGGCCGATACACTTTCCTTTGCAGAGGATCGTGTGCAGCTGACGCTGGGCGTGCGCCGGCAAACCGTGGTCAGCGACACCTTCGACGCCGCCAGCGGCGATCGTACCGCCCGCTATGATGCCGGCGCCACGACCCCCGCGGTGGCCCTGCTGGTCAAGGCAAATGACAGCCTGTCGATTTATGGCAACTACATAGAAGGACTGAGTCAAGGGGCGACGGCGCCCGCAACGGCGGAAAATGCTGGCGAGGTCTTTCCCCCGTACAAGACCAAGCAGCGGGAGATCGGCCTGAAAATGGATTTCGGCCGCTTTGCAGGGGTGTTGAGCGCCTTTCAGATAGCGCGCCCCAATGCCTACACCGATCCGGTCAGCAACGTGTACTCATTCGGCGGCGAGCAGCGCAACCGCGGCGTCGAGCTGAGCTTCTATGGCGAAGCGGCCAAAGGCCTGCGGTTGATGGGCGGCATTGCCTATACGCAGGCCAAGCTGACCAAGACGGCGGGCGGCGTCGACCAAGGCAAGCTGGCTACTGCCGTACCCGCGTGGCAGGCCAAACTGGGCGCGGAGTGGGATGTGCCGGCCGTGCAGGGCCTGACACTGACGGGCAATATGGTGTCGATGTCCAAGCAATACATCAATGCAGACAATTCCTTGTCGGTGCCGGGCCGCACCGTATTCGATCTGGGCGCCCGGTATATGACCTCGATTGCGGATCATCCGCTCACGCTGCGGGCGACTGTCCAGAACCTGACCAATAAAGCCTATTGGGCCGGTTCACTGGCCAGCGGCACGGGCGCGCCCCGGACCTTTCTGCTTTCCGCTTCGCTGGAGTATTAACACCTGTTCTTTGTTGTCATGAGTCCTTTAGGAATGAATATGAAACACAACTTCTTGCGTTGGTCCGCCATGGCCATTGTTGCGGCGGCACTTGCCGCTTGCGGTACACCCTCGGGTACCCGGCACAGTGCGACGGGCGCCACCCTTGCGCAACAGGCCGCGCAACCCCAGGTCAGCCGCCAGGCGCTGGGCCAGGGACTGTATGAGGTGGCCTATTCGCCGCGTCAGAATGCGGTCTTCGTTGCCGCCTCGGGCGGCTTCGGGGAAGGGGCCGATGCGCCCCGGATACTGCGCCTGAATCCCGACACGCTGGCGGTCCAGGCCGAAATCAAGCTGGAACGCAAGGGGTTTGGCGTCGTGCTGGATGACGAGGCCGATCGTCTTTATGTGGGCAACACGTCGGATGCCGCGATCACTGTGATTGACACGGCGGCGAATCAGGTGATTGGCGTGGTGCAACTGGCTGAAAAAATCAGCGGCACTGGCCCCGACGGCAAGGTGCAGGAGCGCTACCCGCACAACTTCCGCGAAATGGTGATCGACAAGGCCAATCACCGTCTTTACGCACCCGGACTGTGGTTCAAGGACAGTGCCCTGTACGTGGTGGATACCCGCAAGCTGGCGCTGGAAACCGTGATCCCGGGCTTTGGCTTCGTCGCCACCGGCATCACGCTGGACGCCCGGCGCAACGCCCTGTATGTGTCGAATCTGCAAGGGCAGCTCTACACCGTCGATACACGCACGCTGGCCATCCGCGACAAGGCGGAAGTACAAGGCGACCAATTGCTGAACCTGGCGCTGGACAGCAAGCGCAATCGCGTACTGGCCATCGACCAGGGCATGGACCGCATCGACGGCATGCGCAAGAAACTGGGCGGCCTGGACTATCAGAACCGGGGCAACGGCAACCAGGTGGTAGTCATCGATCCGGCGGATGGCAGCGTGCTGCACAGCATTCCCACCGGAGAAGGGCCGGTTGCCTTGCTGCTGGATGAACAGCGCGACCGCTTGTACGTTACCAATCGCGGCTCAGGCACCGTGACGGTGTACGACAGCAGCCGTTACGCACTGCTGCATTCGATGGCGCTGCCCGCCCATCCCAACAGCCTGAGCCTGGACCCCAAGACCGGCGCAGTCTACGCCAGCGTCAAGAATGGGTCCGACGATCCCAAGGGCAGCAAGGAAAGCGTGGCGCGCATCCAGTTCTGAGCGGATGGGGCCGGTGGGGAACACGGCGGTTGGACGGTTAGCGCTACGGCAGAAACCGCCTATTGGTCCCTTTCCGGCTTGGCGCGGGCACAGGCCAGCATGGCGTCGCCAAGTGCATGGTTGCCTTGAGCCTTGAGTGCTTCGCCTGCGCCGCGTATGTCGCCGGCTTCCTTGTTCTGGCCCAGCTTCAACTTGCCCACAAGGCGTGTGATGTCGATCTCCAGGCCGACAATCGCCTTGAGCATGCCGTCAATGAAATCCTTGGGGCTGTCGGTCATTTTCCAGGGAGCCGGCTGAGAGGCTTCATGGGTACGGGTCAAACGGGCAACCATGCCGCGCACGAAGCGTTCGTCGTCACGGATGGCAATGCGCCCATAAGCGTGGACCACCCTGTAGTTCCAGGTAGGCACCTGCTTGTGGAACTGGTGCTTGGAGGGATACCAATTGGGCGAAACATAGGCATCGGCGGCCCGAAAAACCACCAGGACCTCATCGCCGTCGGCGACGTCTTGCCACAACGGATTGGCGCGCGCCACATGGGCGGTCAGCATGCCCATCTGGCCTGGCTTGGGATCCAGTTCAAACGGAATATGGTTGGCATCCAGTCCGCTCGCGCCATGGGTGACCAGCATTCCAAAAGGATGCTGTTTGATCAAGTCATGCAGCGCCTCGGTGCGAGGCTCATTAAAATGGGTGGGTACGTACATATCGAATTTCCTGGTTCTGGACGGTCATCCAATTTGGATTATTTCTATTTTCTGGATTACTATGAAGGGCCACAATTGACAAAATCTTCTATACCAGAATCGTATGTCCAGACGCCCTCAAGCCGTGGAATTGCCGCCTCTTGGCGGATTCGACCGTACTCAAGGGCATCTTAGCCGTCAATTAACACAGTCGCTGCGCGAGGCGATACGCGCGGGCAGCTTGAAGCCCGGCGATTTGCTTCCTTCGAGCCGGCAACTGGCCAGCTCGCTCGGCATCGCGCGCGGCACCGTCCTGGAAGCATACGAGCAACTGATCGCCGAGGGATTCCTCGACTCGCAAGCCAGGGCGGGTACGCGGGTGGCTTCAGCGCTGTCGCGATCGCAGCCGCCTGGCGGTAGCGATTCGCAAAGACAGGCGGCCAACACCGCGCCGGCTTCACTTCCGGCGTCTGCAGCCGCCTTTGCCAAGGTCGCCGAGCAATTCAAAGCGCATCCGCCGATACCCTTTGCCGTTTCCGTTCCCGTCGGGCCCACGGCCCCCGATGAAACATGGCGGCGGCTGGGCAATCGCATACGGGCCAAAGGGCCCGGCGCGCCATCCGGCTATGATGATCCACAAGGCGTCGGCACCCTGCGCGCAGCGGTGGCCGAGTACGTGCGAAGATCGCGCTCGGTGCGGTGCCGCGCCGAGCAAGTCATCATCACGACGGGAACCCAGCAAGGCTTGTATCTCGCTTGCCAAGTGCTGCTCGGGGCGACGGACAAGGTATGGGTCGAAGACCCGGCTTATTGGGGCATTACGAAAATCCTGGAAAGCACGGGCCATCCAGAGCGCATGGTGCGCGTTCCTGTCGACGAGGAAGGCATCGACGTTCGTGCCGGCATCGCGCTGGCAAAGGATGCGCGTGCTGCGTTTGTCACGCCTTCGCATCAATACCCGCTAGGCATGGTAATGAGCATGGGGCGCAGGGATGCGCTGGGGATGTGGGCGCAAAAGAACAAGGCCTGGATCATCGAGGACGACTACGACAGCGAACTGCGTTACGCCGGTTATCCTTTTCCTTCGCTGCAAGGGTTTGCGCCGGATCAGGTCGTCTACCTCGGCACCTTCAGCAAAATCCTGTTCCCATCCTTGCGCCTGGGCTATGCCATTGTTCCCGACGCTTTGGTACCCGCCTTCTGCGGCGCGCGTTTACTGATGGACAGGCACACGCCGACCGCCGACCAGCATGTGCTTTCCGCGTTCATCAACGAAGGGCATCTGGATCGGCACATCCGGCGCATTCGGAGTGTGTACGCCGATCGGAGAAGCGAATTGATAGGCATGCTCAACCGATGGATTCCCCAGGATCTTGGATGGCTGCAGCCCAGCGATCAGGGCATGCACCTGGTCCTTTGGCTGGCGCACGGCATGGACGACACCCTGTTGGCGTCGCATGCGATGGAAGCGGGGGTTGTTGTGCGCGCCGTATCGCCCATGTATTCGGAAGGCCGTGGCCGACCAGGGCTGCTCCTGGGCTTGGGCGGCTTCAGCAATGCGCAGATCGAGGCGGCGGTTCGGCGCCTGGCCGGACTGATCAAGATGATGGGCAAGACCGGGCATAAGCCGGCGCACGGCTGAACGCTTCAACTTCCCGCAGCGTGTTGAGCTGCCAGTGGGCGCATGTGCGGGTGGCGCTGGAAAAACACCGCGACAGGTACCGCCGCCGCGATGACCAGGGCGCAGAAGATGTAGACCGCCGTCTCCATGCCCCAGTGGTCGGCGATCCAGCCTATGCCCAACATGGGCACCATGCTGCCGATGTAGCCCACCACCAGATAGGTGGCCAGCAATCCCGAGCGATTGCCGGACGTGGCAAGACGATTGATCATGCTCATGCCGGCGAGCATGGCCATGCCGTGTCCCAGCGCAGTCAGCAATACGCCCAACGCGAACAAAAGGGCCGAGCCGGCCTGCAGGTTCACCATCAGTATTGCATTGCTGGCCGCCAGGCTGATCAACCCCGCGGCGCCGCAGTAGTGGGTCGGCATTCTTGCGGCCATGACCTGGACGACGGCCGAAGCAAACAGAATCAAGGCAATGGCTGTGCCGCTGACCACCGGGCCGTGCCAAGGCAGCAGCTTGTCCAGAAACAAGGGGGCCATGGACGCGTACAGGCCGAAGACGCCGAATGCCAGGAAGGGCAGGCAGCAGGTCAGCACAAAAGCCCTGGAGGTGCCGGACTCGGGCCAGGTCAGTGTCGGCAGGACATCGCGCCAACGCAAGCGATCGCCCGCGCTGGGTTTGGCGCTGTCGGGCAACTTCAGGCGGCATAGTGCCGTCAGGCCCAAGGCGCCCAGAAGCAGGGTCGGGACATAGGTGCTTACCAACGGAGCGGGCGCCCATTGCCCAAAGACGCCGCCCACCAGTGGCCCCAGGCCGAAACCAAAGGCCATCAAAAAGCCGGTCATCATGGCCACGTGCTGCGTATTGCCGCGGCGAGACAGCTTGGACAAACCGACGGTAGAGCTTGTGGTCAGCATGCTCGAGGCCACACCCACAATGAAGCGCCCAATATTCAGGCTGGCCATGTTCCATGCGATCAGGCTGATGGCGGTGCCAATCAGCGCCAGCGCCAAGCCGCATTGCATCATCGGACGAAAACCCACGCGATCGGGCAAGCGTCCCAGGAACAGCAGGCCAAACAGCGCGCCGCCCATGTAAACCACGTAGATGATCGAGATATCGCTCGTCTGCAGCTGCCATGCCTCTTTGTAGAGCGCATACAAGGGGCTGATGAGCGCAGTGCCCATCACGCCAACGATCATGGCAAAACTCACCCAGGCAAAGGGGGATCCTTTCAGTTTCATTTTTCAACCATTTCGCGGCCGGCAGCGGTCAAGACTATGCATTGGGCGCGTCGGACTGGCCAAGGCGTTGCTGGGATTCTAGTTTGCATGCGGAGCATTTTACTACGGGTTTACCCTAGGTTCGGGCCGATGGTAAACGTATTGAACAAGTATTCACGAGGTCCGGCTCGGTCCGGCACTGATCCGGTAGGTTGAAACAGCCAGGGCACCGTTCATTTTGTGGCGAAATATGCTTGATTGCATAGTTCTTTCAGTATCTCGGCGAACTTATCTTCCGCGTCCACCGGCATATCGCGAACACGACGTATCAGGCTCAGCGGTGGCAGTTCCCAATCCATCTTCCAGGGCAGGATACCTACCCCGCCGCGTCGCACCATGTCCAGGGCAATGTCTTCCGGCACCACGGAAACAACGCTTTCGTTCGTGCTAAGCACTCCGTGCATGATGTCAATGGAATAGGTTTCAATGATGGGCAAAGGGACGGGTACTTGCTCCTGGGTGAACAGTTCAGCCATCTTGGCTCCCACTGGCGTCGCCAACGATGGCAGTATCCACTTCATGGTCGCCAGTGTGCGCCAGTCGAGCGGCCGTTCCCCCAGGCGTTCAAGCAGATGGTTGTGGCCGATAAGCACGGGGCGCTGCACGTACAGTACTTCGTGCCACAAGTTTTCCCTGCCGGCCATGGCGGAGGCGCGCCCCAGGACACAGTCAAGCTCGTGGTCGCACAAGGATTGCAGCAGGTGATCGGTAGTGGCCTGCTGAACCGCGATGATGATGTTGTGACGCTCATATAGTCGTGTGATCGCCTGTGTTAACAACGAGCCCGACACGTAAGGAACAGCACCAATAAGCAGCCGGGCGCTGTGGCCTTTGCGCACCGCTTCCATTTCGGAAGCCCAGTGATGCAGCTCGCGCAGCATACGGCCGGATTTCAGCATGGCAAGCTTGCCCATGTCTGTAGGAATCAAGCCACGCCCGGAACGGGTGAACAGGGGGGCGCCGAATAGCGACTCTATTTCAGCCAGTGTTTTCGTGACCGCGGGTTGACTGATTCCCGTCTCCTGGGCCACACGTGTTAGCGAGCCATATCGCTCAATATTCTTGAGCATGTCAAGGTGACGCATTTTCATTCTGGCAATGACGCTCGCTGTCGCCGGCGATGCAGTGACTCGGTCGGTGGGCTCCGTCGCCGAGCGGCTGATTGCATTTTTTTCCGTCATATCGCCCTCTGTAATCTGATAACCAAATGGTTATGTATTCATCATAAATAAGATGCTTGCGGTAATTTTAAGTCGATATACTTTTCATATCTCCTCTCTACGGGATCTGCTATGGCCGAATTCACGACAAGACCTGAAATACAGGGCACGTTCGGCGTTGTATCGTCTACGCACTGGTTGGCGTCGCAGGTCGCCATGGGTGTCCTGGAGCGAGGGGGCAATGCGTTCGATGCAGCGGTGGCCGGCGGATTCATGCTGCAGATTGTCGAGCCCCACCTGAATGGGCCCGGTGGCGAAGCGCCCATCATGATCTGGAGCGAGTCGGAAAAACGCATGCGTGTTATTTGCGGGCAGGGCACAGCGCCCGCCCTGGCGACGCCGTCATTCTTCCGCGGCCAGGGGCTGGACCTGGTGCCCGGCATAGGCCTTTTGCCCGCTACGGTGCCTGGCGCCTTTGGTGGCTGGCTGACCATGCTGAGGGACTACGGCACCTGGGAACTGGACGATGTGCTGCGCCCGGCCATCAATTACGCCAATAATGGCTTCCCCTTGGTGCCTCGTGTTGTGCAGGCCATCGTCGCGGTCGAAAGTATGTTCCGCAATGAATGGACCTCGTCGGCAAAAGTCTGGTTGCCTGATGGCCGCTTGCCGAGACCGGATGCGCTATTCCGCAATCCTGCTGTGGCCGCAACGTATACGCGTATAGCGGCCGAGGCGGCAAACCGGGGCACTGACCGCGCATCCCGCATCAATGCTGCCTTGTCCCTGTGGTATCGCGGCTTCGTGGCCGAGTCCATAGACAATTTCTACCGTCATGTCGCGGTGCGCGATTGCACGGGCGAGCGCCATCATGGTCTTCTCAGGCTATCCGATATGGCGGATTGGCAGGCGAGTTACGAAGAGCCTGTCATGGTGGACTATGGCCGATACGCCGTAGCCAAGTGCGGGCCTTGGTCGCAGGGGCCGGTGTTTCTTCAGCAGCTTGCCATGCTGAAACATACTGATATTGCGACACATGCGGCGGATTCGGCTGCATTTGTCCATTGCATTGCGGAGGTCGCCAAGTTGGCCATGGCTGACCGGCTGGCCTGGTACGGCGATCCGGCTCATGTTGATGTGCCGCTGGACACGCTGTTGTCCGATGCCTACGCGAGGGATCGCGTAAAGGCGCTGGCTGCGCAAGCGTCGAAGGTATTGAATCCTGGCCACCCACAGGGCCGCGCGCCGCAACTGCCTGACCTGGAGGTCGCCGGTCGCGTGCTGGCGGGTGCCGATGGGCGTTTCGGCATTGGCGAGCCGACCTTTGCCGAGCTCCCTCCCGTGGACACTTGGCTGGATCGGGAAATATTTGTGGGCGATACCTGCCACCTTGACGTCATTGATCGATTCGGAAACATGGTGGCCGCCACGCCGTCCGGCGGGTGGCTGTCCTCGAGTCCTGTGATCCCGGATCTGGGCTTTTCCATCAACACACGCTTGCAGATGACTTGGCTGGACGATGGGGTGCCCGGCCGCTTGCAAGCGGGTGCGCGTCCGAATACGACCTTGTCGCCCGGCATGGCGCTCCGTGATGGACAGCCTTACATGGCCTTTGGCACACCCGGGGGCGATCAACAGGATCAGTGGACATTGGCTTTCTTCATCCGGCATGCAGCATTGGGTATGAACTTGCAGCAGGCCATCGATGCACCGTCCTGGCATGTGGAGCATTATCCCGCTTCATTCTGGCCACGCGCCATGAAGGTCAATCGCCTTGCCATTGAATCGCGCTTCCCCTCGGATACGTTGGCCAAGCTGGCCGAGGCGGGGCATGAGGTCATTGTCGGCGGCCCGTGGTCCGAGGGCAGAATCAGCGCCTGCACGCGGGAGTCTGCTGAAGGAGGCGGTCTATTGCTGCGCGCGGCGGCCAACCCGCGTGGCATGCAAGGTTATGCGGTAGGACGCTGATAAATAGCGCATCCCGTGTTTGCCAGGCGTTATGCGCTTAACGATCAGAACCAGAAAATCAACCTAATCAGGAGACGAAACATGCTATGCAATATACGCAAAGTTGTGAGCGCCGGGAGCCTGGTGCTCCTTGCTGCATTTTCCACGGCGGCGGGTGCCGCCTGGCCCGATAAACCCGTTACGATCATCGTGCCGTGGGCGCCAGGGGGCTCCACCGACATTCTTGCACGCGTCATATCAGAGCATCTAGGCAAAAGCCTGGGCCAGCCTTTCGTGGTTGAGAACCGCGCTGGCGCATCAGGCAATGTGGGGTCCAGTCTGGTCGCAAGGGCCAAGCCGGATGGCTACACGCTCCTGGTCGGTTCCATGAGTACGCACACCATGAATCAGGCCTTATATTCCAAGATGCCTTTCGATGGCGTCAAGGATTTCACGCCGATTGCCAAGCTGGCGCTGGTGACCAACACCATGGTTATCAATCCATCCGTGCCCGCAAACAACGTTGCAGAGTTTATTGCCTATGCAAAAACGCGGCCCGGAGAGATTGCCTACGCTTCAGCCGGGCCTGGCTCGACCAACCACCTGAGCGCCGCGCTGTTTGAAAAGGCTACTGGCATTACCATGCTGCACGTGCCGTATCGCGGCGGCGCGCCGGCGGTGCTGGATACCGTCGGCGATCGAACCCAGCTCCTGTTTACCGCCGGCACGCAGTCGCTTCCCTTCGTGAAAGACAACAAGCTCAAGCTGCTCGGTGTTACGGAAGCGGACCGTGCTCCGACCTTGCCCGATGTACCCACCGTCGACGAGACCGTTCCAGGTTACGAGCTCACCGTCTGGTATGGGGCTTTTGGTCCGGCTGGCTTGCCTGCTGATATCGTGGATCGTTTGAATACCGAGATCAATAAAGCGCTGAAGGATCCCGAGGTGGTCAGCAAGATGGAAAGCATGGCTGTGCAGGTTGTGGAAAGCACGCCTGAGCAATTTTCCCAGGATTTAGCCCGCGATGCCGAGAAGTACGACAAGCTTGTGCGTGACCTGGGCATACGTATCGAATAAGGCAGGAAGATGCCAGATATTCTTGAAGTCGGCGGTACGCCCTTGGCTGGAATAGACGAGGTTGCGCAGGCTTGCGCGTCATCCGACGCGCAAGCCCTGTTTTCTGCTGTAGATGTTTATTTGCGAAGGGAATTGAAACAGACGTTGTGTACCGTAAACCGCTACGAGGCCGAACATGAGCGGCTGACAAGGCTGTATAGCTCGAACCCGTCCTCTTATCCCGTCGGCCACAGCAAGGAAAAATCCGGCACTGCCTGGGGACGTCATGTGCTGCACGAACGTCGCGTGTTCGTGGGCCAGGGGGTGGATGCTATTCGGCAATTCTTCGACGATTACCATACGATCCACGCTCTGGGCTTAAGATCGGTCATCAATGTACCCATTGTCGTTCAAGATCATTGCTTGGGGACGTTGAACGTACTTATGCAGTCTGAAGTGGTGGACGCCTCCATGATTCAGTGGGCACGGCTTGCAGGCCTTCTGGCGACTCCTGGGTTCCTCACGGTTGCGGGTTCTGGGCGCTTATCCTAGACATGCGATCCGGCGCCTGCGGTGCGGCATGCTAAATTGACCCGTTATCGCCTACCCTTTCCGGATCATCGAATAGAACAGCCATGCGACTTGCGAAGCCCAAGATCGGACTTGCCCTGGGTAGTGGATCAGCACGGGGTTGGTCGCATATCGGTATTATCCGTGTGCTTGAAGAGGCGGGCATCGTGCCCGATGTCGTCTGCGGCACGTCTATCGGTGCCCTGGTGGGGGCGGCTTACGCCGATGATCAGCTTGAACCCCTGGAAAGCTGGGTGCGCGGCCTGACGTGGCAGAGCGTCATGGGCCTGCTCGACTTCACGATCAATGGCGGTCTTATCCACGGCGAGAAGCTCTTTAGCTTTCTTCGCGCGCATTTCAGCGACCGGGACATCGCTTCATTGCCCAAAACATTTGCCGCCGTCGCTACCGAACTGGTCACCGGACGTGAAGTATGGCTGCGCGAGGGTTCTGTGATCGATGCCGTACGCGCTTCCGCCGCGTTGCCGGGTCTATTCAAACCGTCGCAGCTCGATGGGCGCCTGGTGGTGGACGGCGCGCTGGTGAATCCCGTGCCTGTGTCGCTTTGCCGCGCGATGGGCGCCGATATCGTGATCGCGGTGGATTTGAATTCGGACCTTATTGGGCGTCACTTCGACCTTGGCCAGGAGCCCGAAGCGCCTGAGCCCCCCAGCGCGCTGGCAACCGTTCTGGATAAATTGCCACTGGGGCTGGGCCGCCTGAAAAGCGGACCCGCCTCTTCGACGGTGATGCCGTCCATATTCGACGTGCTGAGCATCAGCCTGAACATCATGCAGGTACGCATTACCCGCAGCCGCCTGGCCGGCGAGCCTGCCGATGTACTGATCCGGCCGCGCCTGGCCAATTTTGCGCTGATGGATTACCACCGTGCTGCTCAAGCAATCGAAGAGGGCGAGCGGGCCGCCAACCAGGCATTGCCTGAACTACAGGAGCTACTGGGGCTGCGCTAAGGGGCGGATGTTGACTGCCGCAGGCGAGCGCGCTTAACCATTACCCCGCATCCGTTGCATGGACACCCTTGCGAGGCTGGCGATAAGCCAGGTATGCCGTTGCGGCAAGGAGCTGTACGCCAATGGCTGTGGCAAAGAACAGGCCTTGCGCGGCACCCGGTTCTCCGCTGGCATGGCTCTGCAGCAGGCCGAAGAATGCCGGCGCGAAAGCGTAAGTGCCTTGTCCAATTGCCACGATCAGGGCGACGACTCTGGATACATCTTCGGAGGAAAAATCTGTTTGAGCAACGAGCGGCGGGATAGAGGTGGCATTGCCAATACCCGAGCCAAACAGCACTATGCCAAGGGTGATGAGCCATATGTCGTGCCCGCCAGATAACAGCAAGGTCGCTGATCCAATGGCCTGGACGAAATAGCCAGCGGCGGCAACGGCACGCCGGTTTCCAAACCGCTGAACCGCCTGCGCCGCAATTGAGCGCCCGGCAATGGCACAGGCGGTTCCAAGACCCAAGAGCCAGCCCATCCGCTGGGCGCCTACCGCGGGGGAAAAAATATTGAAAAGATGAGCCAGCAAACCGATCTGGGCAAACAGGCCGATTGCCATGCCCGCTGACAGCGTAATGAAGGCGCGGTTACGCCAAAGCGAGTAGCCGGGTAGGGCTGCCCTGGCATTTGTTCGAAGCTGCGGGGCTTCAGCCGCGTCCGGCTTCTCGCCATCAAGAGATTGCCCGATGCTCTTTGGGGTTTTAGTAAACACATGGCCGGCTAGCAGCAGCACGGTGACAACCACGATCATGCCCACCACGCTCGCCGCGCCCAGGAACCCCAGTTGACCGATCAATGCCACCCACAGCGGCGAGAAAATCACCCCGCCAATGCTGGCTCCGTTATAAGCCTTGCTCAACGCCGTTGGACGGTTCTTGTGATACCAGGCCGCAACAATGGTATTGACCGCAACCGCTCCCATGGTTACCCATCCTGCGCCCGTCAATAGCGCTACTGCAAACAGTTGCCATGGCTCCTGGACCATTGCCCAGCCGACGACACCGACCGAGGTGAGCACGGCACCGCCTGCCGTGGCTGCAGGTAAGCCAATCCGGGCATAAAGGCGCGGCAGGCTTGCAATCACCAGCGCGCCGACCAGAAAATGCACGGTTACGGCAGACGAAACAAGACTTAACGGCCAGTTGGTTCGCTGTGCCACCTCAGCCAGGTAAATGGGCGGGCCATAAAACCCGACACCCCAGCCCAAGACAGCCAGGAGGAATGCGGCACGTACAGCCCAAACGCCAAAAAACGTCGGCTGCTGGCAGGTCGGGGGAGACATCACGTGGGTCGTCCTTCAATCGGGCAAATGCGGGTAGGGGGAAATGAACTTCATTTTGGCGATGGCGGATGCCGGATGCTACGGTGCAGGCCGTATCATGGAGCGGCATGCTGTTGTTAGAATCGGGATACATTCCAGGAGTTGCCATGGTCAGTGTCTCTTCCATTGCTCAAACCGCCTCTTTGGTTGGAGATATCGCTCGCGCCAGCATGCTGGCTGCATTGATGGACGGACGCGCGCTGACAGCAACAGAACTGGCTCGTGTCGCCAGCATTACGCCCCAGACCGCCAGCGGCCACCTCGGCCTGTTGGTCAATGCAGGCCTGGTCGTCAGGCAGTGTCAAGGGCGGCATCGGTACCACCGCTTGGCCTCGCCGGCTGTCGCCCAAATGATCGAGAGCATCATGGCTCTGGCGACTGACCCGGACAAACCGGGCATGCCCGTGCGCAGTCACGCGCCTGTCACAGGCCCGCGCGACAAAGCGATGCGCTATGCCCGCAGCTGCTATGATCATTTGGCAGGCCAACTGGCGGTGGAGATTGCTGAGAGCCTTATCGATTCCGGACGCATTGAGCTTTCAAGCGACGGTGGTGTACTGACCGACGAGGGCGATAGGTTCTTGCGATCGCTGGACGTAGATCTGGATGCTGCTCGCCAGCGCGCATCGAGCCGGGGAACACGGCGAATGTTTTGCCGCACGTGCCTGGATTGGAGCGAAAGACGCCATCATATTGGCGGTGCCCTCGGGGCTGCGCTGTTCCAATGCTATCTCGAGAACGGCTGGATTCGGCGTATCGCAGGAAGTCGCGCTATAACAGTCACGCCCCATGGCCGGCAAGCCATTCAAGAGGCTTTTTCCCTGTGCGCTCCGCTGTCTGGGGATGCCCGCCGATAATGCTGACATATGTGTACCCTAGAGGCTTTGTTAATTGTCATAAGGTGATGCAATGCAGACAACCCATTCCAGTCTGAACGTTTCCAGTACCTCGACGGACTGGCGCGGCGTGGCGCTATCGAACTTTCCCCTTTCTCCCTTTGTGCTGGATGGTACCTTGTTTGCCTCGGTGGAAGGGTTCATCCAAGGTATCAAGTTTCCGGAGGGCGATCCACGAAGGGACCAGGCGTTCCAGTCTAGCGCGTGGGATGCCAAGAACCTGGGCGACCAAGCGGATCGTAGCGGTGCATACTGGGCCGGTGCATGCATTTCCTACGGTTCCACTGAGCACCATCGGCTGATCGAGCGGGCGATCCGTGCGCGTATCGAGCAGTCTGTCGGGTTGCGGACAGTGCTGGCCTCCACGGATGGGCTGACGCTGATTCACGATACCGGGCACGGGCCTGATTCTCCCACGACCTCGCTGCCTGCGGCCGTGTTCTGCAGAATCCTGACCGACCTGCGCGACGAATTGCTTCTTGGGAAAGCGCTGTCCTGAGCAGCAGCCAAGCGTCCGGCTCGTGGTCAGGATCTGTGCGGGAGCAACCTTAAGCGGCTTAGTCGCGGTAAGTTTCGCCGGTGAACTCGATAAGGCAAAAGCCATGGCCGAAGGGGTCCGAAAAGCTGATGCATTTTGAGCCTTGCCACTCAACGCACTCGCTTTCCTGAAGCGCGCCGGCATGAATGGCGCGCTTCGCGGCTTCCTCTATATCGTCCACGACAAAATCAATGTGAACCGGTGTCCAGTGCCGTGTGTATTGCCGCCCCTGAACATGGCTGCTTGCCGGATGTGAACCTGCTGCTTTACGCAGAAGATAGAGGGTGGACGATGCGCCAGTCAGTTCTGCCACATCTTCATCGATAGTGCGGTGTAGATTCAGTGATAAAGCCGCGCTGTAGAAATCGATTGCGGGGCCAAGCTCCGGGACATCAATATTGACCAGTATTTTCACAGTTGCCTCACTCGGACTTTGTTTGCGCCGCCACCTATGATACTGCCGGGGCGGCTTGCCCGGGTCAGGTCGCGTTCAGGCCGCCATCCACAGTGATGACCTGGCCGGTGATCCATGCCGCCTGGGGCGAGGCGAGCGAAACAATCCAGTCGGCAACCTCTGCGGGGTGTCCGCGCCGGCCGAGCGGAATGCGTGCGCGTTCCTGTGCTTTGACGCTTTCGATCTGCTCGTCCGACAGTTTCATTCGCTCTGACAGGAAGTCAGTTTCGGTGGGGCCTGCGGCCACAGCGTTCACGCGTATGCCGTCGGAGGCCAGTTCAAGCGCCCAGCATCTTGTCATGTGCTCGAGCGCTGCTTTGCTGGCTGCGTAATGCGATAGCATTCCGGCGGCCTTGTGCCCGAAGGTGCTCGACACATTGATGATGTTGCCGGCGGATTGCTTCAAGTAAGACAGCGCGGCGCTGGCCAGCAGCGACGGTCCGAAGACGTTGATGGAAAAGATTTCGCTGATCCGGTCGAAACCGGCGTCAGACAAAGGCAGGATGGCGCCGGCGCCGGCATTGTTGACCAGCACATCCAGGCGGCCATAGCGATGGATGACCTCGCCGATGGTGCGCGCGGCGTCGGCGGGGTTGCCAGCGTCCGCCACGATGTAATCGATGCGAGGGGCCGTGCGCGCAGCGTGCTGCAGCGCTTCCTGCCGGCGTCCGGTGATGACTGCTTGGGCGCCCTGTTCGGCGAACTTTGATGCCGCGGAAAGGCCGATGCCGGCGCCGCCGCCGGTCACCAGTACTACTTGGTCGTTGAATGGGGTCATGATGCTGCTCAAGAAGGAAGGGGGGTGATGCTCTGATTGATCTGTGACTTGCGCTATGACGGACGTGTCATTTGGACTCGCCTGCCGCGTCCGCGGGCACGAGCGCGACAATGTTCGTGATGCCCTGCCTGGCCATCTTCGTGTACGGGCAGAAGCGCTCGGTATTGCGGATCAGCTCTTCGGCCACGGATTTTTCTATGCCCGGCAAGCGGATCCGTGTATGCGCGGTCAGAACGAACAGGCCATCCATGGGGTCGCGGCTGAAGTCGACCTTGACCTCTACCGAGCTGCCCGGAATCGGGATTCCCTCTCGCGCGGCGAGCAGGCTCAGGGCGCCGTGAAAACAGGCGGCGTACCCGGCCGCGAACAGTTGCTCCGGGTTGGTGCCTCCGCCTGGTCCGCCCAGCGCCTGGGGCAGGCGCAGGTGGACGTCCAAGTTGCCATCATCGGACCGGGCGACGCCCGATGCGCGTCCATGGCCGGCATCGCCGCCCGTCACGGTGACGGTGGTTGAATAAAGCGTTTGTGTATCGCGCCCGCGGTATCGCTCCAGCAGGGATAAGGGCGGTGGGTGTAATGTGACCATGATAGTCTGCGCCTGCCGTTTACCTCGATGCTTGCGACTGGGCGAACCAGGTATCGAAATTCAGGGTGCCCAGGCGAGGGTTGGCGCCTGGCATCAGGGTGTCGTGCTTGAGCTGCGCGCCGAAGTAGGGGGCGTGTTCGTCTTCTATCACGCTGCGTGAATCCGAACTTGCCGCCAGGTAGCGCTGCACCAGATCAGACAGTCTTACCCGCTCGGGGCCGGCAATTTCCACGATCCCATTGCGGGGCTCGCCGACCGCATAGTCTGTTACGGCGGCGGCGACGTCATCCGAAGAAATCGGCTGGAAAAATGCCGGGGATATCCGGATGCTGTCTCCCGAGCTGCCCGACTGCGCAATGCCCCCCAGGAACTCGAAGAACTGGGTGGAGTGGACAATGGTGTAAGGGACGCCCGATTCGCGTATGCGCTTTTCCTGCGCGATCTTGCCGCGGAAATAGCCGCTTTGCGCCAGACGGTCGGTGCCGACGACAGACAGGGCGACGTGATGCCGGACCCCGGCTGCAATTTCGGCGGCGAACAGATTGCGGCCCGATGTTTCGAAGAACTCCAGGACGTCCTGGTCCGCGAACGAAGGGGAGTTGGCCAGGTCTACGACGACATCTGTGCCGGCCATGGCTTGCGCCAGGCCTTCGCCCGTGATGGTGTTGATGCCCGTTGCGGGAGCGGCCGCAATGACCTGGTGTCCTTGCGTTTCAAGATGGTTGACGACTTTGCTTCCGATGAGCCCGGTGCCTCCAATGACAACGATTTTCATGACATGCTCCTGATGGTGGTGTGTGTAGGAAAAATTGTAGGGTCGAGCCTTTGCTTGCGGTAGCGCCGCGCAGGTCCCCACGGTGTTGCACCAAGCGCACCAATGCCGCGGCCATCAGGCCGCGGAATGGCCCAGGGTGGTCAGGCATTGCAGATCAAGAGAGCGGGTTTGTTCGGTAACGTGATCAACGAATACGCGGATTCTGGCGGGAAGCTGTTTACGGCTCAGGTAGCATAGGTAGTGGCCGCCGTCGTCGGGTGCGTGCTGGGCAAGGCAGGCGACCAGCTTCTGGCTCCGGAGAAGATCGCACACCAGGTAGGCGGGAAGCTGTGCGATGCCCTGATCGTGCAGTACGGCCTGCAGGATCAGGTCCATATCATTGAAGGTATGCTGGGCGGGAGGTAAACGCCTTTGGGTCAAGCCATCGACCTTCAGTTCCCATTCCCGCGCGCGCCCGGAGGCGGTACGAAAGTTGATGCAGTGGTGCCGGGCCAGGTCGTCTATCTGGCGCGGCAGGCCCTTGGCCTGGGCGTATGCGGGCGAAGCGCACACAATCATCTGCATCGGTATCAGTTGCCGCGCCACGATATCGCAGTCTTCCATCCGGCCGTCCCGAAAAGAGACATCGATGCGGTCCGCCGTGAAATCCGCAGGGCGGTCATCCAGCACCAGCTCCAGCGTGATATCGGGGTATTGCGCATGAAAGCCCGGCAGCAGCGGGGCGACCACGTTGCGGCCGAAACCGGGCGTCGAGTGGATGCGCAGATGGCCCCTTGGGGGGCCGTTGCGCAGTTCGCGCATGTCTTCCAGCGCCTGAACGATGCGCGTCACGCCAGGCTGGCAGTTTTCATAGAACAGCTCGCCCTCGCGGGTCAGTGATGTGCTGCGTGTCGTGCGGTGGAACAGGCGGGCATCCAGTTGCGCCTCGAGCTTCTGTACGCTTCGGCTGACGGCGGATCGGCCTATGCCCAGGCGATCGCTGGCACGGGAAAAGCTGCCTTCGTCGGCCACGGCCAGGAAGGCAACAACACCCGCATAACTGGTGACAAAGCTGCTGGCAAGCGCGTCGGCCGCCCCGGGGGAATGATTGGTCGTATCCATACTCAGCTAGACGTGCGGATACGGCGGCGCGTGACACAGCACGCCGTTTTTTTACCAACTGTTACGTTTTCATCGGCCTGGGGCTAGTGCTCCGGGATGAAAAAAGGCACGTTCTGGTCCTTCAGCAAGACGACCAGGAACTTAGCCGGTTCGGTTTGGCTCGCGTTGCGTCCGACCGTGTGCAAGTCGTTGGGCCTTTCATAGAAGCTTTGTCCAGGCGTCAGCGTGACTTCCCGGCCGCCCTGGACCTGCATCACGATAGCGCCCTCCAGTACGTACACGAAGCTGTGCGCATGGTGCCGGTGGACCGGATCGACGGCGCCTGGAGGATAGTCGACCGTGATCATCAGCGCTTCCTTGCCGGGATAATCCTCCAGCGGTTCAGTCATGACCTCGGTGACGATGGCCTGGGGCGGCGCGGCCTGGGCCACGTTGGCCAGCACGCCTGCGACGGTCAGGAAAACGAATGCAGCTTGTCTTAGGCTAAACATAATGAAACCCTTAAAAAGCGGCCCGATTGGCCGGGCCCGGCCCGTCGGACGACTGGCGGTACGGCGCCGTTCAGGCGAGGTTGGCTTTGTCCAGGCCAAATGCTTTGTCGGCCGAGCCTGGCACCGTCTTGAAGGCGACATTGGCGCGGTTCCATCCATTGATGGCCATGAGCTCGAATGTCAGGTCGGACAGTTCTTTTTCGTTCAACTGGGTCCGCACGCGTTCGTAGATTTCGTCCGGCACGCCGTGTTCGGGCAGTTGGGTCAGCGCCTCGGCCCAGGCCAGGGCCGCGCGTTCACGCGGCGCAAAGAGCGTTGATTCGCGCCACGTAGCCACGTGATGAAGCCGCAGCGCCCGTTCGCCGTGAAGATGGGCTTCTTTTACATGCATATCCAGGCAAAATCCGCAGCCGTTCAATTGTGAGGCACGGATTGAAACAAGATCGCGAATAGATTCTTCTATGGCGCTGCTCTTCAGGGTGTTGCTGAACTCCATGAATTTCTTGAACAGCTCGGGTGACTGCTGAATGTAGTTGATGCGCTGTGTCATGATGGCTCCAGATGATGATAAGGACAGCGCCCTGGTTTGTGGGGGCACTGATCACGGCGAAAGGCCGTATGTCGTCATCGTAGGGAAGAGCGGTGTTGCGCGGTAGTCATGCCGAGGGGCTCACTGTGTTGCCTGATACGCATCAAACAGCAGCATGATGGGCGCGTGAGCCTGGAGGGCGGCCTTGGCGGTTCTGGTATGCCGCGGCGATGCGGGCCAGTTTGTCGGGGTTGCGTTGAACGTAGATATGGGTGATGCGTCCATCATCGATGTCGAACAATTGCGCAGACTCCAGCGCGCCTTCGATGAAGCGCAGCAGCGCCCACTGTTCATTGAGTATGGCCAGCTCAATGTGCAGCGCACGCTTGTAACGCAGCGATGCGGCGAAGAACAGCTGGGCAATGCGCCTGCCGCCGACCATCGGTTTCGGAAAGCTGCTTACCCGGCCGCCGCCATCGCCCATCAGCACGGCGTCCTCAGCCAGGAATGCGTGGATGCCGGCAAAGTCGCCGCGCTCAAGCACTTGTGAAAATGCCTGCAGCAGGTGGTGATGTTTCTCGGGCGATACGGCAAAGCGCGGCCGCTCGTCGCGCAGCTGCGCTTTTGCCCGGCTCACCAATTGGCGGCATGCCGCCTGTGTCTTGCCCGTCACTTCGGCAATCTGGCCATAGTCGGCATCAAACACTTCACGCAAGAGAAAGGCTGCGCGCGCTTCAGGCGTCAGCCGTTCGAGCAGTATCAGATAGGCCATCGACACATCGTCGGCCCGTTCGCTGACTTCTTCAGGCGTGGGCGGCAAGTCAGTCATCTGGGGTTCGGGCAGCCATATCCCGCTGTAGTGTTCCCTTTGCGCCTTGGCGGCGCGCAGCCGGTCTATGGCCAGCCGGGTGGTGACCGTGACGAGCCAGGCTTCCGGGTTGTCTATGCGCTGCCGCGCGGCGGCATCCCAGCGCAGCCAGGCATCCTGCACGACGTCTTCAGCTTCGGCGACCGACCCCAGCATTCGATAGGCGATTTTCTGCAATCGCGGCCGGAGCTGGTTGAAAGTCTGTGCATCGTCGTCCATGGGTAAGACCGCCTTGCGCTGGGGATGTGGGTCGAACTGCATAGTATTTCCTGGCCTGGGGATTTGTCTATGGGCCAGGTGGATGCGCTGGCCGGCGCAGGCCTGCCTGCTATGACACGACGCTGCCGCGATTGATGCGCGAAAGACAACACAGTGGAACCCTTTGCCTATCTACCGCAAGCGTTGGCGGATCAATAGTATTTGCCTGACGGAGCGGCTCTTGACGCAGGTTCGAAAGCATCAGGATTCGATCTTCCGTTTTTATCTTTTGACTTCATCAAGGACTTATCATGCATATGAAATCCACCCTTCTCACCCTCACTTTCGGCGTCGTTGCCGCCGCCTCGGCGGCCCAGGGCGCTAGCCTGACTCAGGCGGCGGATAACGCGGGCAAGCACGCGTTCATCTACAACGGCGAAGCCGGCGATTATGGCGCGCCGGCAAAGAGCACGCTGGACCGCTCTGCTGTTCTTGCGGATTATGCGGCCTGGCGCGATGCCGGCCTGGCGCAGGAGCATGCGGGCGAACAGACGCCTGATACCTTTAGCGCAGCCTACCGCTCAAAGCGTGCTCTCGATCAGCAATGGGTCTTGCGCAAGGACTCGCAGGGCGGTATGGCGCAAGCGCCGGAGCGCACGCCGACACGCGAGGAAGTTGCCGCCGATGCCGCCGCTTGGCGAGCGGCAGGGCTGCAGGGGGTGTGGCAGGGCGAGCAGACCCCCGACACGCATGGGCCTGCTTACCAGCAAAAGCTGGCGACCTACCGTCAATTGATTGGACAGGGTTGAGCCCTTGTTCATCCTGCGAGCGCCGCTCGTGCGTATTTCACAACTACAGCAGCCGCTGGAAGAAATCGCCGCAGCGCCCTCAAAACCGATATAGCCGCGCCGGATTGTCCGACAGAATTTTGCGTGCCGCATCGGTGCCATGCAGCCATTGTGCGATCTCATCCAGCAACTGCGCGGCGCTGACGTCGCGAAACCGGCTGACTTGCGTGGATGCTTTGCCGGGCTCCCGGTTGGTGTGCGGCCAATCGCTGGCCCATACCAGCTTGTCGGCCTGGGCCGTGACCAGGATTTGCGCCAGCTGAGCGACCCCTTCGGGTGTTCCGCCCGGAATGCGATAAGCGCCCGAAAGCTTTACATATAGATCGCCGTCGCTCAGGGCCTGCGCCAGCGCGGCGGCATCCCGCTCCGAATCCATGCTGTTCAGCGGAACCAGTCCGAAGTGATCGATGACGACGGGAACGGGTAGCGCGCCGAGCCAGGGCAGGCACGGCTTGAGCACCGGGTAGGCGGCATACACTTGCAGATGCCAGCCCAGGCCGGCGATGCGCGAGGCCCATTTTTGCAGCGTGGTTTTCAGGCTGGCGGCGTCGCGCAAGCCTGTGCTTTCGAGGTTGAGCCTGAGGCCCCGCACGCCGGCCTCATCCATTTTCTTGAGTTCGCTGTCGGAAACAGAAGGGGCTGCAACGGCGATGCCGCGGGCGTTTCCTTCCATTTCATGGAGCGCGTCAAGCAGGCATTGGTTGTCGACACCATAAAAGCTTGGCTGAATGATGACTGCGCGCTCGAAGCCGATACGCGCCAGATGGGCGCGCAAATCGGCTATCGAGGCGGGGCCGGCGGTATAGGGCCGGTCTGGCAGCATGGGATAGCGCTGTGAGTCTCCCACGACATGAACGTGGCAGTCACACGCATGTGCAGGAATCGCCGCCATCAGTGTTCCTGTGCGATGCGTTTGGACAGCAGCCGTCCGGTTTCCGCGGTGCCCAGGGTGCCGCCGACGTCGCGTGTGGCTTCCTTGGACTCGATCGCCGCGGCCACGCCGTTGAAAATCGCGTCCGCCGCTGTCTGGTACTGGGCTTGGCCGGTTTTTCGGGCATGCCAGGCCAGCAGCATGGCGGCCGAAAGCACCAGCGAGAAAGGATTGGCAATGTCCTGGCCGGCGATGTCCGGCGCGGAACCGTGCGCCGCCTGCCCCATGGCGTACTGGTCGCCCGCGTTGAGCGAGCCGCCCAGGCCCAGGCTGCCCGAGAGCTCCGCGGTCAGGTCGGACAGAATGTCGCCGAACATATTGGTGGTCACGATCACATCGAAACGCTGCGGCGCCCGGACCACGTGAGCCATCATGGCATCGACGATGAAGTCATCGACCTTCACTTGCGGGAACTCACGGCCGACCTCGTGGCAAATATCGATGAACATGCCGTCGGCAATCTTCAGGACATTGGCCTTGTGGACAATGCTGACATGCTTGTTGCGGGTCATGGCCAGCTCGAATGCCGCGCGGGCGATGCGTTCGCAGCATGGGCGCGTGATGCGGCGCAGCGAGATGGCCACATCGGGCGTAATCAGCATTTCGCTAGAACCGGACTCGACGTTGCGGTCGGAATAGAAGCCTTCTGTGTTTTCGCGGACCACCACCAGGTCGAATTCGCCAAGGCGTGCCGGCATGCCCGGGTAGGTGCGCGAAGGCCGGATGTTGGCGTACAGGTCCAGGGACTTGCGGAAGAATTTGGAGGGATTGATTTCCCCTTTCGATTCGTCCTTCATGTCGAAAGTAGACATCGGGCCCAACATCAGCCCGTCAGCCTTCTTGACTTTTTCAAGCAGGGCGGGCGTGACTGTGGCGCCATGGCGCTTCAGGCTGTCGAGCCCGGCCAGGTCGGTTTCAAGTTCCAGGCCCAGCTTGTATCGCGAGGAGGCGGCTTCCAGGACGCTGACCGTTGCGGCCATTGTTTCGGGGCCGATGCCGTCGCCAGGTAGGACGATGATTTTCATGCTGCTGTTGCTCCGCTAAGGGTTAACCAATCTTGATGCCGAGAGTGTCGATGACCTTGCGGTACTTGGCGATCTCCTGCTCGACAAACTGCAGGAATTCGTCGGATGAGTTTTGCCTGACTGCGGCGCCGTCGGCCTCCAGGCGTTCCCGGATTTCCGGCCTGGCCAATAACGCATTGACGTCCTGGTTCAAGCGCTGGACGATGTCGGCGGGTGTCTTCTTGGGTAAAAAGTACCCGCCCCAGAGACTGTAGTTAAAGCCCGGCACAATGGTTTCGTTCAACGTGGGGACGTCTGGCAGCGCGCCCATCCGCTCAAGGGATGCAACCGCAATGGCCTTGACCGTTCCCGCCTTGATATGAGGCATGGCCGCTGAGGCGCTGGAAAAGAAGAAATCAACTTGCCCGCCGATGACGTCGGTCATGGCCTGGCCGGCGCCCTTGTAGGGAACATGCACCATGTCTGTTTGGGTCTCCAGAGTCATGGCTGCCGCGGCCAGGTGGCCGGGCGTGGCGGTGCCCGACGATGCGTAGGCCAGTCCGCCCTGACGGTCTTTGGCCTGGCTGACCAGTTCGGCCGGTGTGCTGAAGCTGGCCTTGGCCGGCGCAATGATGACTAGCGGCGAGTCGCCCACCAGTGCGACGGGTTGAAGGTCGTTTAAGGTGTCGTACCCGGCATCCTTGTTGGCCGACGGGATGATGGCGATCTCGCCGGTTTGACCCAGGAGCGCGGTGTAGCCGTCGGCGCCGGATCGGATCACGTTGCGGGTACCCAGCATGCCGGTTGCGCCAGGGCGGTTTTCGACCACGACGCTTTGGCCCAGCAGGGCGGCCAGCGGTTCAGAGAGTATCCGGGCGAACAGATCGCCTTGCCCGCCGGGCGAATAAGGAACGATGACGCTGATGGGGCGTGCGGGATATGCGGATGCGGCAAAGGCTGTCTGCATGCCTGACGCCAGCATCATGGCGCCGATGCCGCCTGCTTTAAGGAAACCGCGGCGGCTGATTCCGCCCGGGTTCGTGCCTATCGGCCTGGTTTCAAAATACGATGTCATGTGAGTTCCTGTTCAATGTGAGTGTTTACTTCCCGCAGCATGCGCAGCCGCTCTAAATAGGCCTGCCGTATGTGATGCCGGGCCGCGTCGCCCGCCGCTTGCGGGTCCCGCGCGCGGATCGCCGCCAGAATGGATGCATGTTCCCGGAGGGCAAGGGCCGCCCGCTTTTCGGTAGCTAGCGTGCTGCGGCCCAGCAGATACGTTGTATCGGTGAGCGCGTTAAGGGACCGGATCAGGTGGCGATTGTGCGCGGCGGTGTAGATCGCGTTGTGAAATGCCAGATTCAGCGCGACGGCATCCATGTCTGGATGATGCTCGTCTTCCAGAATGGCTGCCATGTTGTCGATCTCGGCATCGGTCGCATGCCTGGCGGCGAACTCGGCTGCTGCGCCTTCAAGCACTTCGCGCATGGAATACAGCTCCGTCACACCGCGCTGGTCGATTCTGGTGACGACCAGCCCACGGCGCGGTTCATGGGTGAGCAGGCCTTCGTCTTCAAGCCGCTTGAGCGCTTCACGAACGGGTGTGCGGCCCAGCCCCAGGTGATTGGCAACATCGATTTCCCGCAGGCGATCGTCTGCCGCGAAATCGCCCGACATAATGCGTCGCTTGATTTCGTTGTATGCAGCGAAGAACTGTGTGTTTTTCTTGGAGATGGGCATGGGCTGGAACGTCCGGGGGCAAAAATGAGTCGCTGCCGGTTGCGGGCAAAGACCGCGGAAGCAGGCGGCTGTCTGTTCTGCATATTATTGCATACAAAAATATGCAATGAAAAAGGCTGTACCAGCCGTAGTGGTCGTTCGGGAAAAATTGAATAGATAGAATATGAAATGTATTTACAGTCTATTTAAAAACACATAAGATAGATAAATATATATTTATTTCTCGATGCCAGAATAATCCAGCCATTTCACCTGAAAGGCTTTTAGAGGCGGGCAGATAGCCTGGACAGGTGCGCAATGAAATTAAAAATAGTCGAAAACTTCCGCGCGGTCTTCTATACCCCGTTCTACCTGCTCAGGGTGCTGCGTTTCGCTGAAGAGGAAGGGATAGAGATCGAGTGGATAGACGCGAATGTACCGGGTGGCGCCATTGAACTCCTGAAGCGGGGTGAAGCCGATCTGAGCTGGGGCGGCCCCATGCGCATCATGAAGGATCACGATAGTGAGCCTGGGTCGGAGCGATCTTTGATTGGTTTTTGCCAAGTCGTGAGTAAAGATCCTTTCTCTCTCGTCAGCCGAAGGGAATGCGCGTCGATGAGTCTTGCAGAGCTTCCCGCCCTGCGGCTTGCCGTGACCAAAGAGGTGCCGACGCCCTGGCTGTGCCTGCAAGCCGACCTGGAGGAGGCTGGTGTGGACGTCAAGTCGCTGGCTTCAGTTACGCAGGACAAGACGCAGGAAGCGCAGCTTCAAGCATTGCGCTCCGGAGCGGTCGACGTCGTGCAAGTTTTCGAACCGTTCGTAAGCCAGGCGCTTGAGGATGATGCCTACGGTGTGCTGTATGACGCCGCTGGCCGGGGCCCCACCCTCTATACCACTTTCATTGCCACTCGGGCAGCTGTGCAACGCCATGCCGAGGCATTCTCCGCAGTGTCTCGGGCGATGGCGCGCACACAGGCCTGGATGCAGTGCAATACGGAAGCTATCTCTGAAACCTGCGAACCGTATTTTCCCGGGCTTGCGCCCGCTCTGCTAAGGGCGGCGACCGCGCGATATCTGCGTGCCGGCATCTGGTCGACCGGACCCGCCGTGGACGAGGCCGGGTTCAACCGTCTTTCCCATAGCCTGCATAAAGGCGGCTTTATCGCCCAACCAGGAAACTTCGCTCGCTGTATCTGGACGCCCGGCCATTCCAGCCGGCATCGGATCACCGCGCGATTCGGGCGCTGAATCAAAAATCAAATCGTCAAATCAAGAACCCATCGGAGGCAACATGAAGTCATTCTCTCTTATACATTCTGCACAGCAATTTTTGCGCAGACCTTGCCGCGGCTCGGCTTGGGCGGCTGCGGCGCTGATCGGCAGCGTACTGTCTGTCGCACCCGTGCAGGGCAGTGCCGCGGGGTACCCGGAGCGCGCCATGTCTTTGGTGGTCCCTTTCCCGGCGGGCGGGCCGGCCGATATTGTCGCGCGCCTTTATGCGCAACACCTGAGCACGCTGACGGGCAAGCCGGTTGTCGTAGAGAATCCGGCTGGGGCGGGTGGCACGATCGGCACGCGGGCGGTTGCCCAGGCGAAGCCGGATGGATACACCTTGCTGTTCGGCACGACGAGCACGGTTGTCATCAATCAGCTCATCATGAAGAATGTTCCCTACGATTTCGACAAGGACTTCAGTGTGCTGGGGTTGATCGCCAACGCGCCGCATGTCTTGGCGGTACGTTCGAGCTTTCCGGCCAAGGACATCGCCGAGCTCGTTGCACTGGCCAAGAAGGACCCAGGCCAGTACACCTTCGCTTCCTCGGGCATCGGCACCATTGTGCAGATGGGAGCGGAGCTGTTTCGCCTGGAGACGGGCACCGACCTGCTGCATATTCCCTTCAAGGGCGGGAGTGCGGCCACATTGGCGTTGGTCTCTGGGGATGTCGATATGACGGTGAACGATATGACGACGCTTAAGTCGCTGATCACCGACGGCCGATTGCGGCCCTTGGCCGTAGCGCATACGCAGCGTCTTGCACTGCTTCCTGACGTTCCCACCTTTGCGGAACTGGGCTATGCAGGCATCCAGTCCAGTACCTGGTGGGGGCTTGCCGTTCATTCCGATACGCCGGAAGACATCAAGGGCACGCTGCGCGCGCTGCACGCCAAGATCATCGCAGACCCTGCCTACAAGGCGCGTTTGGCAGAGATGGCTGTGGATACCCTGGACCTTGCATCCGACCAGACCACAGCGTTTGTAAAGGCGGAGAACGAAAAGTGGAGCCGCGTGGTCAAGGAAGCCAACATCAGCGTGGACTGATCGTGAACTCAGTTTACCGGGGCTTTCTTGCCCAGGTAGACAACGGCAATGACCGATAAAGAGAACAAGATGGTTGCGGTGTCCAGGCTTTCTCCGGCAATGGGCACCGCACACAGCAGGGCGATGAACGGTTGCACAAGCTGAACCTGGCTGACGCGCACGGCCCCGCCAAGCACCAGGCCCCGGTACCAGGCAAAGAAGCCCAGCCACATGGGGAAAACACCCAGATACACGACCCCGCTCCAGGCTTGCCACGTAGCATGGGTAGGCGGCCAGTAAAAAATGCATGCGGCCAGCATGGGCGCCAGCGCCATGACCAGTATCCAGCAGATGACCTGAGCGGCAGGAATGACGGCGGATGCGCGCGCGCCGGCGATATAGCCGATTGCCGCGGAGAACACGGCGGCCAGCAGCAGCCAGTTACCCGACGAAATGCTGCCCCCGCCTTTGTAGATGGCGAAAGCGACAACGAGCAGGCTGCCGGCCAGCGCGCAGGCCCAGAACTGCAGGGAGGGCCGCTGCCTGAAGTAGAGACTGCCGCATACGGCCGTGGCCAGGGGGAGAATGCCTATCACCACTGCAGCATGCATGGCGTGCAAATCTCGAAGCGCGAGCGCCAGGAGCATTGGAAATCCGACGACGGTTCCCAGGCCGCTGACGAACATGCAGGCCCACAGCTCCCTGGGGGGCGGCTTGCACCGAATAGCGATCAGGTAAACAAGGCTCAGCAGGCCCGCCAGGGCGGCCCGGCCGGCCGTGACGAACTGCGGGGACAGCTGCGGCTCGGCCGCGTCGCCCACGGCCAGCCGCGTCATCGGGAGAGAGGTAGCGAAGATCACTACCCCCACCAAGCCTAATAACAAACCCTTGCCGTGCTCAGGGCGCGATAATGCAGCAGGCTTCATGTCTACTCTCGTGATGCTCAAAAAAACAGGGTCAGGCGCGGGACAGAAGGCCGGCGTCGAGCCAGCCCAGATAGTCGTCCAAAGCGGTTTCGGCATTGAACGCAGGGGCGTAGCCCAATTCGCTTTCCAGCCGTTCGATCGAGAACGGCGCGCGGGGAGAGGGCGTCAAGCGGCCAACATTGGCGTGGGCGGCATCGACGGCCGTGTCGAAGGTAAAGCCAGGGAAACGCCGCGCAAGCAATTCGCACCAATGCGTTGCCGACCAAGGCTGACCGGTTGCGATCTGGTAGACATCGTGTTGCAGGGACGGGGCTTCAAGCAGCAGGGCCACGGCTTTTGCCACATCGCGCGAGTAGATCCAGTCGTTGGGAAGAACGGGCGCCAGGCTGGCATGTTCCCGCTGTTGGGCGAGTCGCACCAAGTGGTAGGCCAGGCTCAGCGTGTCGCGTACGCCGGTGTCGTGTTCCCAACGTCCGAATACGACGCCCAGGCGGGCGACGACAACGTTCAGGCCGTTCATGCTGCGGTATCGGCATGCTAGCCGTTCGGCGGCATACTTGGTGATGCCGTAAAGGGAGTCAGGCACCGGAAGGTCGTGTTCCGGATCGAGCTTGCCGCTGCGCTTGACCCTGTCCCCGTAGACTGACCCGGTGCCTAGTTGCACAATGCGCTGCACGCCATGGGCCATGGCGGCTTCCAAGACTTCCAGTGTTCCGATCAAGTTAACCTGGATGACCGGGTGCGGCTGGTTTCGTTCGCGTTCGGGGCCAGCGGTGATTGCCGCGCCATGGATCACTTTCGTGATGTGGTGCCGCTGCATGGCGGCACGCAGGGCGGCCCGGTCGCACACGTCGCCGATTTCGCAACTGACGCGGCCGCCCAGACCCTGAAGATAGGGCTGTGCTCCCGCCGGTATGGGCGCAGGCCCATAAGTCACAACGGAAAGCCCCTTGGATAGAAGCTCTTCAAGTATTGCGAGCCCAACGAAGCCCGTTCCGCCTGTAATCAAAATAGTCATTTCCGCGCCTGCTCCATGCCGGTAATGGTGTCGGCCATCGTAGCCGGGTCGCGCATGGGCCAGCGTCCGCTGGCCGCGTAGGCCATGAAGCCGCCTACGACGCGGTTGAATTCGTCTGCCGCCTCAAGGTTGATGGTGTGTCCGCAGTTCGGAATGATGGACAAGGCGGCAGAAGGAATGGCCCGCTTCAGCATCAGGCCCGGGGCAAGGCAGGGCCAGTCTTCATCTCCGTTGAGGATCAGGGTGGGCACTTGCAGTTTCGCCAGTGCGTCACCCAGCTCATACAGCGAGGGACGTTCGCGCTGCACGCCTAATTGGGTGTTTGCGGAGCCCAGTGCGGAATGCGTCTTCATCATGTTGACGAACTCCTCGTAGCCGCGCGGATCCGAGTGCTTGAATGGCTGTCGTGTCGGCCCTTGTGTATAGCGCAGGGCGAACGCCTCCATGCCTTGGGACAGCAGGACGTCTGCGCTCGCCTCCGATTCCTGCCGGAACTGGTGGCGGCGGTCAGGCTCCGCACCGTATCCGGCTCCGGCTACGCAAAGCGACAAGGCGCGTTCAGGGAAATTCAAGCCCAGGTGAAGTGCCGCAAAGCCGCCCATGGACAGTCCGACAATATGCGCTTTCTCTACATGCGCCGCGTCCATGACGGCAATGATGTCGCGTACTGCCTGCGCTTGAGAGTACGCCGACACCGCCTCTGGCACTTCAGAAGGCGGATAGCCGCGGGCGTTGAAAGTGATGCATCGGTAACGGCGGCTGAAATGGCGCACTTGCAGCTCCCAGCTACGCATGTTGCCGGCAAACTCGTGGACGAAGACAATGGGTTCCCCTTCGCCGGTGGTTTCGTAATAGAGTTTCACGTCATCGGAAGACAGTGCTATCGCCATGTTTTGTCCTATTTGAGTTTCAGTTGACGGGCTGCTGCATGGATCAACGCAGCATAGTCTTGGCCCGGAAGTTGGTCGATGAAGAGTTCCAGTTCCAGCGTGCACTTTCCGGGCTGCCATCCGAGCGACTCGAGCTGGGCGAGCACAGACAGCCTGCCCTGCCCCAGCGGTGCGCGCACTGCGAGGTTCGGCGCGCCGCGCCAGTCCACGTCGCAGATTTGCAATAGACCCACGTCGCAGCCCTGGCCGCACAGCGTGCGGGCAAGATCCGGATCGGCCCACAGGTGGTAGTAATCCAGATTCAGCTTCAGGCCGGGAATCTTGGAAAAAATCCGTTCGGTTTGGGAAATACTGTGAACACAGCTTTTGGTGAAAGCGTTGGCAATCCACAGCGGCTCCAGCACCAGTTGTACACCATAGTCGGCCGCCTTCTGAGCAAACCCTGCCAGGGCATCCTGCGCCTGGCGGCGGGCGATGTCCAGCGGTACTGTTTCGTCGGCGGCGCCGATAATGATGTTCAGCACGCCGGCATCCAGTTCCGACGCGATGTCCAGCAGGCGGTCATTACGCTGCGCCTGACCCGCATCGGCCGAGAGAAAGAACCCTGCGGTATTGATCGAAGACACCTTTAGGCCGCATCCATTCAGCACGCGGCGCAGCGATGGCACGCTGGCGCCCGCCAAGGCGGCCTCGGTCAGGCCGATTCCATCGAAACCCGCCTCGGCCACCTCTTGCGCAAATGAGTCCAGCCTTACTTGCGGGGGACAAAGATAGTGATTGACGGCATAACGGGGGCGCGCCATGGTTTTGTCCTTGTCGTCAGAAGGCATTGAACAGCTCTGGAACACCGGGTATGAACACCATGCCTACCATGAAGACGGCCAGCAGGAGGACGAAAGGGATGCAACCTTTGAAAACGCGCATGACCGGCACATTGCTGATGGCGCTGATCGCAAATAGATTCAGGCCGATCGGCGGGGTGATGACGGCGATTTCCATGTTCAGGATGACGAAGATGCCAAAGAAAATGGGGTTGATCTCAAAGCCGGCCAGCATGGGAAGCAGGATGGGCATGGTGATGAGGATGACGGATATCACCTCGAGAAACATGCCGATCACCAGGAAGAACAGCATGATGCCCAAGAAGAAGCCGGCCTGGGTCAGGTCAAGGCTGGTCACATAGTCAAACATGATGTGCGGGACGCGCTCATTGGTCATGGCGTAGCCGAAGAGCTGGGCGCCTGCCAGAATCAGCATGATGATCGATGAGGTCGTGGCGGCATCGGTCAGCGTGGCCAAGATCTGGCGCAGCTTTTGACCATATACGAAGGCCAGGAGCAAGGCGTAGACGCAACTTACCGCCGCGGCCTCCATGGGCGTGAACAGGCCGCTGTAGATGCCGCCAAGCACGATGATGGGCGAAAGCAGGACGCCGAAAGCGGCCTTGAATGCCGCCCACCGCTCTGCAGCCGTGGCTTTGGGCAGGGGTGGTACGCCGGAGCGTATCCCGTACCAGTAGGCAACGATGACCAGGCATATCGTCAGGGCTATGCCCACGGCCGCGCCCGCGGCGAACAATTTTGCAATAGAGCTTTCTGTCACCATGCCATAGACGACGAGCGGCACGCTGGGCGGCAGAAGAATGCCCAGGCCGCCCGCGCTCGCGATCAATCCCACGCAAAGCGTGCGGTCGTAGCCGCGCTTTACCATTTCGGGGATCATTACGGTGCCGATGGCCGCCGCGGTGGCCACCGAACTGCCGCAAATGGAGGCGAACATGGCTGTCGCAATGACTGCGATGGCCAGAAGCCCGCCGCGCGTATGGCGCAAGAACGTGTCGATCAGCGCGATCAAGCGCATGGTCGCGCCGCTGCGGCTCATGATCTCGGCGGCAAGAATGAAGAAGGGAATGGCCAGCAGGCCGGATGAGTTCAGCGAACCGAACAATTGAGACGCCAAAGCGTCGGGCGATGCATTCTGGGTGAACAGGTAAACCAGGCCGCAAGCGCCGAGGGCGAATGCCACTGGCATCCCTCCGACAAGCCCGGCCGCCAACGCTGAGAAGGTTGCAAACATGATGTCTCGTTAGGGCAGTTGATCGATGGGTAAATTGGCTGACTCGCGTTTCAGTTGCTCGGGGGAAATCCTCAGCAGGTGAATCACCCGCTGTAAAAGACGCAAGGCAAGCAGAAACCCGCCGATGGGCAGAATGAGTTGAGGAATCCACAGCGGCAGACGCAGCATGGTCATGGTCATTTCGCCGAAGAACCAGCTTTCGTAAGCGAGCATCGCGCCCGAATACATCAGGAAAGCGGCAAACATGAAGGACATCAGTGTGCCGAAGATGTCCAGCCAGCGGCCGATCGGGGCCGGAACGACGTTGAAGATGATATCGATGCGCACGTGGAGATTGCGTTTGACGGCAATCGAAGCCGTGAAAAAGATGCTCCAGATGACGGCGAACGAAGCGATTTCGTCGGCCCCCACCATGGATACCCCAAACAGACTGCGGCCTGCGATTTCAGTGACGATCAGCATGACCGAGAGGGTCAGGAAGAGCCCCCCGATCATGAGTTCCACTTTGTCCCATGCAAGGCCAAGACGATGCAGAGCAGCGAACATGAAGAGCTCCCGTGTTTCAGTTCGGCTTCTTGAGCGCGGATTTCAGTTTTTCAACTTGGGCGATGCGCTGCTTGATGCTGTCAGGCTGGGCGTCATACACCGGTTTCATGGCAGCGCGCCAGTCAGCCAGGTCTTCTTCCGTCAGGTCCGCAATCGTTACGCCATTGTCCGTCAGCAGCTTCTCCGAAGCCGCGATGTTTTCCACCGCGTGATTGAAGTTCCATTTTTCGGACAGCGCCATGGCTTCCTGGATGACGCGCTTGTGCTCGTCGCTGAGTGATTTCCAGCGTGCCTCGTTGATAACGATGCCGTAGCCGCCCACGAACATGGTCATGCGCGTGGCAGCTTTTGTCACCTCATACCAACGGCTGGGCGCCGCAAACGTCACGGCGGAGATCACGCCTTCGATCAGGCCCTGCTGCAAACCCAGATAAACGTCCGGTCCGGGCATGGAAACGGGAATGCCCTTCGCGGCGCGGACACCCGCCTCGAGGGGAGCGGATGGAAACACGCGGATTTTGCGGCCCGCGAGGTCTGCCGGCTTCGTCACCGGCGTTTCACGCGTGAACAGGAAGCCGGGGCCATCGTGCCAGATGCCCAGGCCGTGCAATCGGTTCCGGCTGAGCGTTCCAAGCATTTCGCGCCCAAGCTCGCCCTGGATGATTTCCATGCCCTGCAGCGCGTTATCAAACAGCAGGGGCAGGTAGAAGACATCCCAGGAATCATCGAAAGGAACGAAGTAGCTGGTTTGCGGCGCGATGATGTCGACCTGCCCGCGCATGGCTGCCCGGACTTCGTCCTTGGTGGGAATCAATTGCGCGCCGGGAAATACTTCGATTTTCAGGGAGCCGCCGCTCAGTTCGGCGACTTTCTCAGCGAAATAGCTTGCTGTGCGGCCCTTTGCCTGCTGCTCGGGCGCTTCGTGCGAGAACTTCAGAACGACGGGCTCGGCCGCCATGGCGGATGGCGCCCAGAGTCCGGCCAGCAGGCTCAGCGCCGAAAGAAACTTCCAATGGTTCATGTTGTCACCTCTGTGTTGAGTAGTTAGTTGTATGCATTGAGATCAACGGCCCTGGAAAACGGGCCTGCGTTTCTGTGCGAAGGCCAACTGGCCTTCTTTGTAATCAGCGCTGTCGAAGCAGGCCTGGATGGCCTGCAGGGCCTCTTCTTGCTGTCTGGCGTCGTCGGGCGTATTGATCGCGCGGATCGTTCGCTTCAAGGCCCGCAGGGTCAGCGGCGCGTTGGAGGCGATGGTTTCGGCCAGCCGGGCAGCATCTTCGGCAAACGTTTCATCGTCGAACACCTGGTTCACGAAACCGATCTGCCGGGCCCGCTCCGCATCGAACGGTTCGCCCATGAAGAACACCTCTTTCAACGACGAGGGACCCAGCAGTTCCAGAAACGCCTTCACCCCCGTCATGCCGTAGCCCAGCCCGAGGCGGGCCGCGGGCATCCGGAAGCGGGCCGATCTGGCGGCATAGCGCAAGTCGCAGCTGCCCGCCAGACCCAGGCCGCCGCCGTAACACAGGCCGTTGACGGCGGCCACCGTCGGCAGGGCGCTATCGCGGATTGCCGTCTCGGCGCTGCGCACGGCGCTTTCGTATGCTTCTACGTCTTCAGGCGTGCTGCGTACCTGGGCGAACTCCGAGATGTCCGCGCCCGAGATAAAGGCCTGATTGCCGGCGCCTGTGAGCATCACGACGCGTACATCGGGGTTTGCTTCGAACTGCGTCATCCAATGCGGGATGGCACGCCACATGGCCAGCGTCATGGCATTGCGCTTCGAGGCGTTGTCGACTTTGAGCCAGGCGACGCCATCCATGACCTCGCCGTGTATCGCGGCCATCAGACGACTCCCTTTTCCGCGAACGCGCGGATGTCGTCGTCCGAGAAGCCTGCTTCACGAAGCACGGAATCGGTGTGCTCCCCCCACTGCGGCGCACCGGAATCCACCTCTGCCGGCGTGCGGGACAGCTTGACGGGCTGGGTAATGACGGTGACGTCGACACCCACGCTGGTCGGAACTGTCTTGCTCACGCCAAGATGCTGGACTTGTGGGTCTTCGAATACCTGCGGCATGGTATAGACGGGGCCGCATGGGACGCCGCCTTCATTCAGGGCGGTAACCCAGTGGTCCACGCCGTGCTTTGCGAAGATGGGGTCCAGTACCTGGTTGAGTGTCGCCCTGTTCTGCACGCGCGCGCGCTCGTTGGCGAATTCAGGCATGCCGATCAGATGTTCGCTTCCGATGATTTTGCACAGCCGCTGCCATGTCCCTTCACCCGATGAGCCTAGGTTGAAGAGGCCATCGCTTGCTTTGTAGACCCCCATGGGACTGCTGGTGGGATGGTCGTTGCCGACGGCAACGGGAATATCTCCGTCATTGAGATAACGGGCCGCCTGGAAGTCGAGCATGGCAATCAGCGAGTGGAGCAGCGAGGACTGCACCCATTGTCCCTGGCCTGAGCGTTCCCGCTCGATGACCGCCATCAGGATGCCCACGGCGGCGTACATGCCGGCGCCCACGTCCGCCACGGCAAGGCCGGCGCGCATAGGCCGGCCGCCGGCTTCGCCGGTTACGGACATCAGGCCGCTGACCCCCTGGATGATCTGGTCGAACCCCGGACGGCGTTCGTAGGGGCCGGACTGGCCGTAACCCGAAATGCTGGCCAGAATGATGCGCGGATTAATATCCTTCAGGATGTCGTAGCTCAGGCCCAGCCGTTCCTTCACGTCCGGCCGCCAGTTTTCCACGATGATGTCAGCCGTCTCGGCCAGCTTGTACAGAATCTTCCTGCCTTCCGGATACTTCAGGTTGAGCGTCATGGACCGTTTGTTGCGGTTCAGATTCTGGAAGTCGCCGCTCATGCGGTCGGCGGCGAACATGGCCTCGTTGGGATCGACGCCGGGAGGCGGCTCGATCCGGATGACGTCGGCACCAAAGTCGGCCAGGATCCGTACACATGCCGGGCCTGCCCTTACCCTGGATAGATCAAGTACGCGTAGTCCGGATAATGCCTTGGCATCTAACATAACAATCCTACCTTCAATTCAATATACATACGTTGTTTGCATAGGCGGCGCGTCCGGGTCGGGCTGACCCATCCGTCCGCAGTTTTCCACTTCAAATTTGCGCGCGAAGTCCAGAATCAGCGATTCTGTGCCTGGGCGCCCCAGGATCTGCACGCTCACGGGGCGGCCTTCCTGATCCGCCCCCACGGGCATGACCAGCGCAGGCAGATCCAGGAAATTGGCCGGCATCATCCATCGATACATTTCGAGCAGGACGGCGGGGTCGAAGTCCGGGCTGGCAAAGGACACCTGTCCGCGATCGGGAACCGGTATCGAAAAGGCGGGACAGATCAAGATGTCTGCATTGCTGAAGTACCGGTCCGTAAATGCTTTGCTCAGGCGCGGCCTTTCAGAGAGGGCGTGGGCGTACCACGCCTGCGGCAGGAGCAGCCCTTGGGCGCAGAGCTGCCGCGCTGCGGTGTTCATCGATCCTGCCGAGGCCCGCAGGCCCGCCATGTGGTGCCGCGCCGCTTCGTAATAGAACAGGGTTTCGCCGAAGGCGGCGGCCTCGCGCGGAAACTCGAGCGGAGTCTGTTGCCATGCCTGGGCCGGCGCCTGCCGGGACAGGAAAGACGCGAGCACCTCGGCAACGTGGGGATGCATGGTGGATAGGTCCAGCGCATTGGCTATGCGAGCGGGTGTTTGCGTCTGATCAATCGTGGCCGGGGTCTTGCCTGCCGCCGCAAGATAAAGCGTGTGAAGATCCGCTGCGGAGCGCGCGATCAAGCCAACCGTGTCCAGGCTGGGCGCCAGCGGCAGTACGCCTTCGCCCGATAAGAGGCCGCGCGACGGTTTCAAGCCCAGCACGCCGCAGGATGCCGCGGGAATGCGGACGGAACCCGCGGTGTCGGTTCCCAGCGCGCCATAGCAGAACCCCGCCGCCACGGCCGCGGCGGACCCGCTGGAGGAGCCGCCCACGAACCAGGCTTCGTTCAAGGGGTTCACGACATCGGGAAAGTGATGGTTTTCTGATGTGGCGCCGCAGGCTCGCTCAGCCATGGCCAGCGCCGCCATCTGGGTGGCGCCGCTGGCTTGCAGCGTGCGAATGACAGGCGCCATAGCGGGTACGTCTGCCGGACGTTCGCCTTCAGCCTGCCCGTTGCCGGGTGCGAATTCGCCGCAAGCAATATTGTCTTTGTGTGCCAGCCCGACGCCCGCAAGGGAGCCATTCGCGTTGACCGGGACGGTCTCTTGGCAGAAGCGTACGACGCTGTGGATGCGGATATCGGCGGCTTCGAATGAGCGGCGCTGAATGTCCAGGGATTCGTGTACCGACAGGCGTCCCTGCCGTATCCAGGCACGCAGCCCGGCAATGCTTGATGGCAGTTCGTTCGACGGTAGCGGCTTGATGAAAGGCCGCGCGTGCGCCGGGGAAGATCCTGTTGCGGTGGGCGGCGCTGCGCGCAACGATGTCGCCGGCGCTGTCTGGCTGCTTGCCTTGGCGGCGTCCGATGCCGGCTGAAAGAACCTAGCCAGGCGTTGCGCGGCCTTGCCCGCCTGCCTTGACGTGACAGAATCGAGTTCAATACCGAGCTCGCGCAGTCTGCGCTCGGGTAATATTGAGTCCGGTTCAAGTTTGTTTAAACAAGCCATTAATGTATATTTATCATCATTAAAAATATATTAAGTTGTGTGCTAGTATATATAAAAAAGAAGGCCACGGTATTAGTACTACTACTAGGGAAGTTTTGCGGATGAAGGTCAGCGACAGAATTCGAGAAGAAATCGAAAGCCAGCTTCTAGGGGGGACTTTATTGCCTGGTGATCAGGTCGATGAAAGCGAACTGGCGGCTCGGTATGAGGTTTCACGCACTCCTGTGCGAGAGGCCTTGCTGCAGCTGCAGGCACAGGGGCTGCTCACCAGCTTGTCGCGCGGCGGCATGGTCGTGGCCAAGATGGATGTTCAGCAGTTGCTGTCGATGTGGGAACTGCTTGCAGAACTCGAAAGCCTTTGCGCGCGCTACGCCTGTGAACGTATGTCGCCGGAAGAGCGCGAGGCATTGAGCCTACTGCACGAAGATACTTTGCCGATTGTCGATGCGAATGACGAGCTGGGTTGGCAGGAAGCCAATCTTGCCTTCCATGAGATGCTGTACAAGGGGTCGCGTAACCCCTATCTGCGCCAAGAGATATTAAGAATGCGCACCAAGACGGGTGCTTACCGGCGGCATGCGTTTGGCGCGGTCGGCCGCATACAGACTTCCTATTCGCATCACACTGAAGTACTGAAGGCATTGCTTTCCGGCGATCCGCAGGCGGCCGCCAGTGCAATGTTTCATCATATGAGCCCCGGCCACGGAACACGGGGCGTAACCGATATGATCGTCAACATGCCCAAGTCCTTATTGGGTTGACGCCGTCCCGCGCGAACCAGCGGATCACGGGACGGTCATCCCGCCGCGCCGTCCTGGAAGAACGCCAGCATATCCTGCAGGACCTCGTCCGGCTTTTCCTCTGCCAGATAGTGGCCGCAGTCCACCGCATGTCCCGATACCGCGCCATGCGATACCTCGCGCCATAAGGCCAGGACGTCGAAACATTTCCCGACGGCGCCGTGCTGACCCCACAGCACGCGCAGCGGCGCGGACACATGGTGTCCCTTGCTCCTGTCGGCACGATCATGCTCGAGGTCTATGCCTGCCGAAGCGCGATAGTCGCTGCAGATGCTCATGGCGGTTCCGGGTATGGCGATGCAGCGCTCGTACTCGGCCAGGGCTTCGGGCCGGAATGCGGACAGGCCTGCGTGCCTGCGGCCCGAGACGTTGTGCAGGTAGGCGACCGGGTCGGCTTCGATCAAGCGTTCCGGCAAGGGGGCGGGCTGGATCAGGAAGAACCAGTGCCAGTAGGCGCGCGCAAAAGCCTGTGTCGTGCGTTCATACATGGCCAGGGTGGGCGCAATATCCAGGAGAAACAGTCGCCTGACGCGCTCGGGATGATCAAGCGCCAGGCGGTGGGCAACGCGCGCGCCGCGATCATGCCCGCCCACCAGGAAGTCTTCCGCGCCGAAATGCTGCATGACCTCGACCATGTCGCGCGCCATGATGCGCTTGGAGTACGCGGCAGAGTCGTCTCCGCCCGGATCGGGCCGGTCAGAGTCGCCGCAGCCGCGCAGGTCAGGCATGACGACGGTATAGCGCTTGGCCAGCTCGGGGGCGATGCGATGCCACATGACATGGCTTTGCGGATGGCCATGAATGAGCAATAGCGCCGGGCCCTGTCCGCCCGTCCTTGCGTGTATGCGAACACCGTCGCTCAATGTCAGCGTGTGCGTGGCGAAATGGTCGAACATGCGTCGTGTCCCTCCGTGGTTGACAAGGGTATGTTAACTGCCATTGGCTTTAGCAGCGCATCGGCAAGCCATGCCATATCGGCGGCGCACAGGTCAATGCGGCCAGCGGGAATCGGCCGGGCCGTCGGGCTAAAATGCATGCTTGATTACATTCCCTAGCCATTGAAAGGCGTCTAGACATGAAAACTGCATTAATGGCCGCTGCCTTGCTGGTAGCTTCCGCGGCTGCGCATGCCGACAACCGTTCCTTGACCGTCTACCAGGACCCCTACTGCGGGTGTTGTACAGGCTGGGTCGAGTATATGCGCGAATCCGGCTTCACCGTTCAAGCCATCAAGACGCCGGATATGGGTTCGGTCAAGCAGCGGCTCGGCGTGCCGGCGGCGCTTGGCTCCTGCCATACGGCGGTGGTGCATGGAACCGGACAGATTATTGAAGGCCACGTACCGGCAAGCGCCGTACATAAACTGCTGGCCGATACATCGGTGAAAGGGGTGGCTGCGCCGGGCATGCCCCTGAACGCACCGGGGATGGGGGCCTTGGACGGTAATCTGGTCACCGTGGATTTCGACGGCAAGCCGTTTTCAAGGGACTGAACGGGCCGTTCTCTTGCCAGGCTGTGGTCATCAACCAGAATAATCGTCATAAAATAGCCACCTATGAGCAAGGTAGATGAGGGGTCCGCCGCCCGTCGCGCCGGCCGCGCTGTATTGATGGGGCCGGAAACGGACAAGGAGTTTATGCCGCTAGGCTCGTTCGAGATACGGCGAAGGGTGCTGCTTGCCCGCCTGACGGCGGCCTTGCGTGATGATGTCCAGCGTTATATAGGCATGCCGGCTGGCCGCATATTGCTGAAGCGCTGGCTGAGCGGCAAACGCGGCGCGCGCTTTATCGAGCGTCACGGCTTGCCGCGCCATAATCTTGAAGAATACCTGGGGGCGCCAGCCCTGACGCTGCACATCGACCCGCGCACGTTGATCCGCAACGTGGCTTTCCTGCCCCGGAAGGTCGAAAAGCGGCCGTCGTCGATGGCATTCATCTGGGATGGCCACTGGGACTTGCGGCGCGACGATCTGCGGCTGGGGTCGCGCTATCGCTTCATCAGCGACATCGACGAACACCGCGACCAACTGGAACGCACCGAGCGCTTCCAGGAGCTGGCAGCCTGTATCGAGCAGGGCAGGCCGTGGTCGTCTCACCAGAAGGGTATCTTGCTGGACACGCCGGAAAAGATAAAAAGCTATCTGCGGGTGTATATCGGCTATCTGGATGATATGGCGGCCAAAGGCTACGTGGCCGACGTAACCCGCGATGACCTGGGCGTGGCCATTTCCCGCGAGGGCCGCATCCTGAAAATCAATCGCGGGCTGCATCGCCTGGCGATGGCCCAGCGTCTGGGCCTGCCGCGGGTACCTGTGCGGGTGCGCGCTGTGCACCGTATTTGGTGGGACCAGATCACAGAAGGGGCGTCGGGGCAGCTTGCGCTGGAGCGTCTGTGCCAGGCACTGGGCCAGTGCGTCGCCGAGCAGAAGGCAGGCACGCTGGACAGCGCGCCCAGCGATTTCCCGTCGGAGGGGTTCTGGCCGCTGCCCCGCCGTGCGGACTGACCCCGCCCTGACCGGCCAATCCGGACGGCGTGCCGCCAGCCGCCCCGACTGGCCGCAACGCTGATCAGGCGGGTACCGGCTCCTGCTTGCGCCGCAGCCATTGCGACCCCAGGGCCAGCAAGATCAGGGCGTATCCGATCGAATTCGAGACCGGGCCGGGGTAGACCAGCAGGAACCCGGCCACGATCAGGAAGACACGTTCGAGCACCGAGGCCCGTACGATCAGCCAACCCTGGAAGCCCACGGCCAGGGCAAAAATGCCTGCCGCCGCCGTGAAGGTGATTTGTGCGATGGAAAGCCAGCTTGCCGAGGCCAGGGCTTCGGTCGTGCCCATGAGCAGCAGGCTTTGGCCGCTGGGGTCCAGCACAAAGATAAAGGGTACGAGGAAGGCCGGTATGGTGTACTTCCAGCACTGCAGGGTGGTTTTATAGGGGTCGCCGCCGGTGATGGCCGAGGCGGCGAATGGCGACAGGGCGGTGGGCGGAGACACCTCGGACAGCACGGCATAGTAAAAGATGAACATGTGCGCGGCAAAGTCGGGCACGCCCAGCTTGATCAACGCCGGCGCCGTGATCACGGCGCAAATGATGTACGAAGCGGTGACCGGCACGGCCAGGCCTATGATCCAGACGACCAGCGCGGTGTAGATGGCTGTCAGCAACAGCGAGCCGCCTGCGTAGTCGATGACGATCCCGCTGAACTTCAGGCCCAGGCCGGTCATGGTGACGATCCCGACGATAATGCCCGCGCCGGCGCATGTGGCGCCGACATTGAGCATGCCGACCGAACCGGCCCGCAGCGCTTGAATCAGGGGTGACTGGAAAAAGAGCTCGGACGCCTTCCCTTTGCCGCGGAACAGATCATAAGAGATCATGGCCGTGTCGGAGCGCAGGAAACTGGTCAGGAAGGACACGATGGTGGCCCAGAACACCGACATGACGGGCGAAAAACCCCACAGCATGAATGCCACAATGGAGATCAGCGACAGGAAGTGGAACCAATAGTGCCGGGTCAGATTCCAGACGGTGTCCACCTTCTTGATCAGGGTGTTCTTCATGCCGTACTTGCGTACGTCTATCTCGACCATCATGAACAGGGCAAGATAAAACAGGCAGGTGGGAATGACGGCCATCAGCAGGACATCCAGATAGGATATCTTGAGGAACTCGGCAATGATGAAGGCCGCCGCGCCCATGACAGGCGGCGAGATGATGGCGCCCAGGCCGCCCGCCGCCAGCAGGCCGCCCGCGGCGTTGCGCTCGTATCCGACTTTGGCCAGCATGGGCCAGGCCACCGAACCCAGGGTGACGGTGGTGGCGACCCCCGATCCCGACGGCCCCCCAAGCAGGAACGATGCCAGCACCACCGTGCGTCCGGCGCCCGCGGGTTTGCCGCCCATGGCTGAAAAGGAAAAGTCGATGTAGAACCGGCCCGCGCCCGAGAACTGAAGGAAAGCGCCAAAAATGGTGAACAGGATGATCAGTGAAGACGACACATCGACCGCGACGCCGTAAATGCCTTCAAGCGTCATATACATGAAGCCGACGATGCGCCCGATTTCGTAGCCTTTGTGGGTCCAGGGATGGGGCAGGTAGGGACCCAGGAAGGCATACAGCAGAAAGCAGATCGATATGGCGGGCAGTATCCAGCCTATCGTGCGGCGCATGGCTTCGAGCACCAGCAGGATCAGCGATACGCCGAAGAAGATGTCCCAAGGCAGCGGCCGTGTGTTGCGGTCGGTGAAGTCATCGCCGCCCATGATCAGGTACACGACAATGGCAATAGAGAGCAAGGCGATCAGCCAGTCCCACCACATGATGCGGTGGCGAAAGCGTTTGCTGACGGGAAAGATCAGGAACGATAGAAACAGCACAAAGCCCACGTGTATGGGGCGCAAGGTTTGCGTGGGTACGATCGAGTAGGCGGCATACAGGTGAAACAGCGACATCACCACCGCCACGGTCGCCAGGAAAACGCCCAGCCAGCCGCCGATCCGATTCGCTGCGCCCTCTTCTTCTTCGATGTATTCCTCGGCCTTTTTCAGGGCCTCGTCACTGACAACGGCTGTTGTCGTATCCGATTCCATTTTGTCATTCATGCTTGGGTCCAGTAAATGAAAAAACCCCAACCATGTACGAGGTTGGGGTGGTGGGCCGGGCGTTTAGTTGATGCTGACGCCGCGCTCTTCAAAGTACTTGATGGCGCCTGGATGGAATGGAACCGGCGTGGCCGATGCCTTTTGCTTGTCGAGCTGGAACTCGGCCGTATCCTTGTGGACCGCGATCAGGTCGTCGCGGCTTTCGAAGATGGTCTTGACGATGTTGTAGGCGGTTTCGTCAGACATTTTTTCGCTGGCGACGAGGATGTTCATGACGGTGGCCTGCTTGTTGTCGGCATCCATGCCGCGATACGTCGTTTTCGGAATGACGTCTTCGACGTACAGGTTGCCGTATTGTTTATTCATGGCAGGGACCAGGTCGGCGTTGTCGATCATTTTGATCTTGGTTCCCGGGGTGTTGGCCAGATCGGTCACGGCCGACGTAGGCAGGCCGCCCACCCAGAAAAAGGCGTCGATCTTGTTGTCTTTGACGCCGTTGACCGATTCGGCCACGCTCAGCCGCTCGCGCTTGACGTCTTTGTCTTTGTCGAGCCCCGCGGCTTCGAGCAGGCGAAACGCCATGACTTCGGTGGCACTGCCCGGCGAGCCTGTGGAAACGCGCTTGCCTTTCAGGTCGGCCACGCTGTTGATGCCGCGCCCTTCAGTGGTGACGACGTGCATGCGGTTGGGATACAGGATCATGAGGGTGCGCAGAGGCACCTTCTGCCCTTCGAACTTGTTTTCGCCTTTGTAGGCGTCCTGGCTGGCATCGGCCATGGCCAGCCCGATATAAGAGGCATCGCCATCAATCAGCTTCAGATTGTCGACCGAGCCGCCGGTGACTTCGGCCGTGGCTTCCATGCCGGGTACTTTCTTGGACAGGACCGAGGCAATGCCGCCGCCGATCGGATAATAAACCCCGCCAGTGCCTCCAGTGGCAATGGAAATGTTTTCTGCGCTTGCCGTTTGTACCGCCGCCAGCGAGAAACACAACATAAATGCAAACTGCTTGATGGAAAGTTTCATGATGTCTCCTGTGAACGCCTTTGATGAGTGTTGCGCGAGAGGGTGCGCAACTTTTTTTGTATAGCAATCCGGTACAGGCTGGAATGGGCAAGTTGCACATTAAACCTGCATCGGCTCGCGCGTCAATGGGCGTTTATATGGATCGGCCCGCCGCCAGGGCATCGGGCAGTATTTCGCGTCCGTCTTTTTCCCTCAGGCGCTGCGCCAGGGCGGCGAAAGACAGCGGTTTGGCGAACAGATAGCCCTGGAACTGGTCGCAGGCGTTGTCGTTCAGGAAGTGGTACTGGGCTTCCGTTTCCACGCCTTCGGCGACCACCTTGAGGTTCAGGTGGTGGGCCAGTCCGATAATGGCCTTGACGATGGCGGCATCGTCGCTGTCGCTGATCACTTCGTTCACGAAGGACTTGTCTATCTTGACTTTGTCGATGGGCAGCTTTTTCAGATAATTCAGGCTGGAGTAGCCCGTGCCGAAATCGTCGATCGAGGTTCTGATGCCCAGGGCGTTCAGGGTCTTGAGCCGGGCGATGGTAATGGCCTGGTCGCCAAGCATGGTGCCTTCGGTGATTTCCAGTGCAATGCATTCGGCCGGCAAAGCGTGGCGCGACAAGGTGGCGGCCAGGGTATCGATGAAATCGTTGTGTTCGAATACCAGGGGTGGAATGTTGATCGCAACATGGAAGCTGGCCAACTGGCGGTCGCGCAGCCTTCGGAGGTCGTGGCAGGCCCGGTCCAGCACCCAGTTGGTCAGTTGGATGATCTGGCCGGTGTCTTCCGCCAGGGGAACGAACTTGATGGGGGGAATGGTGCCCAGCTTGGGATGAAACCAGCGCAGCAGGGCTTCCACCGCTACGATATCGCCCGTCCCCCGTTCGATCACCGGCTGGTAATGCAGCTCCAGGGTATCGGTGTCAAGGGCGTTCTGCAGTTCGTTGCGCAGTTGCAGGCGCTCCGCGACGGCGGCGCTCAAGTTGGATGAATATTCCCGCCAGGCGCCGGGCGCTTCCCGTTTGGCGCGGCCGAGCGCCAGGTCGGCTTCGCTGACCAGGCCCATGGGGTTGTCCATGCCCACGCTTTTACCGGTCAGGCCAGCGCTGGCCGTCAGGCGCAGTTCCATGTTGTCGAAGTGATAGGGGGCGGAGAAACGATCCAGAATACGGTTGATCAGATCGGTGACGGCTTCCCGCGATGTGCTGTTCATCGCGACAACGAACTCGTTGCTTTCTATCTGGGCCACGAAGCCGCTGTGTCCGACTTCGGTGACGATTCGGCGGGTGGCCTCTTGCAGGGCGTAGTCGCCCACGCCATGGCCCAGGGTGTCATTGATCAGCTTGATGCCGTCAAGCTCGAAGATGGCGAGCCACACCGGGCCTTTGCCGCGTGCCTGGCAGATTTCCGCCAGCCTGTTTTCCAGGGAAGCCTTGTTGGGCAAGCCCGTCAGCGAGTTGTGCAGGGCGCTGTGGTAAAGCTGTTGCGAACGGCGCAGCAGGACCAGGGCCTGCTTTCTTAGCCCGATCATAGTGTGCGTGAAGGCAAGGCAAACCAGCAGGATCAGGTTGGGCAATAGCGTCACCGGCTGCGACCAGTGCTGAACGTGCCAGGAAGACAGGGTCCAGGACATCCCGTTGTTCAGTGGAACCGCCGTGTTGGCGATGTGCGATATGCGTCCCGACTGGCCAACGCTGTCGTACAGAATCCGGTCATCGTCCTGGATGCGGAACTGAACCTGTCCCAGATTGGGGCCAAGCGCCTTGGAAATAAGTACGGGCAGGTTTTGTATAGCCACGATGGTCCAGCCCTTCATCGATGCGCTGGTCAGCGGGACGGCGATGAGCGAGCGCGGGGTCGAGGATGTCGTGCTGTCTATGCTGCGCATCTGGGCCTGCGCATTCAGGTGCGCGTGGGCCAGCCACATCGCCATGTCGGGCGTGCCCAGGTAGCCAGCCAGCCAGTTGCGGGTCTGGCTGTCGCCGCCTTGCGCCCAGTGGAAGGTGTGGCTGGGGTCGATGACCGCGATGAACTCGAGTGTGTAGATATGCCCCAGATAGCTGACCAGCTCTTCATTGACCAGCGAAACGGGAGGTATGGCGTCAAGCGCATCCCAGCGGCGGGCCATGCGGTCTATCAGGGCAATCTGGTCGCTGACTTCGTGGCGCAGGCTTTCCGCGACGCGGGCTGTCGCCGTCTGGGCGAAACTGTGCGCGCTGCCGCGGCTTTGTTCGGTCACGGCATACCACGCCGCCACCGAAATCAATGTGCCCACGATGCCGATGATGGCAATCGTGCGCTCATGGTTGAGCAAGCGGCTGGTTCTGGGACGGCGGCTTGTCGCCCAGACGGCGCCGGCGCCCAATATGCCCAGCAGGGTTTCCAGATTGGCCGAGTTGGCATGCTCGTACATGGTCGGCGGCAACCAGGCGGAGACCAGCCGAAGGTAAAGGATCCCGATGATGACCAGGGCGGACATAATGCGCGATGCCTGCCGCCAGCCCGGGCCGAGGCTGCTGCAGATGGCGGCCAGCGATAACAGGCTGATCAGCAGAGTGCGGACGGATTCGGCGTCGACGGCAACGCCTTCCGCAGCCAGATACGCACACACGACCAGCGAGAAGAATGCCAGCATGCGTGAAAGCAGCGGCACACTGCGCGCAGTAAACAGGGCCGCGCCCAATAAAAAGGCAATGGCGGCGGTGTCGCGTGAAATCAGGGGGCCGGGCAGGGATTGCGCCGTTGACCAGAGATGGTCGAGGGGGGCCAATGCGCCCAGCCACATCAGCGAGAACGCGACCAGAAAAATAGGAAAACGCCGGAAATGCGCTTCGCTATCTTTCTCTATTGTCTCGGGTGCGTTCGGCATGGAGGAGTCGTCTGGATCATGTTCAAAGCCGAATTTGCTCAGCTCGCCTGAGGCTAATAGTGCTGTTTACGACATGCTATGCGACACGAGTGTAGCAAAAATACACATTTTTGCTGCGAAATGAAACCGCCAGGCGGCGGGTCAGCCCCGCTGTGCGGCCAGGGCGGCCTCGATGGCGGCGCCCGCATTCAGGATGTGCTGATCGTGCATGGCCGGGCCTGCGACCATCAGTCCCACGGGGGCGGCGCCGGCGGGATGGCAGGGCAGCGACAAGGCGCAGCCGTCGAAGAAATTGATGAGCGTGGGGTTGCGCAGAATCAGCCCATTGGCGGCAAAGTAGGCGTCGTCCGAGTCTTGCAGCGTCTTGATGGCGGGCGCCACGACCGGTACGGTGGGCATCAGCAGCGCATCGTACTGGCGCAGGCGCTGTTGCAACGACGCAATCCAGGCGGGGCGGGTTTCCAGCAGTTCGATGTAGTCGGCCGCAGACATGTCTTTGCCGCGCAGGATGCGCGATGCGACGCGCGGGTCGTATTGACCGGCGTGCTGTTCAAGCAACTGCTTGTGCCATGCCCAGGCCTCGGCGCAGACGAAGCCGCCCAGGCGGTTGATGGCGGCAAGCTGCTCGAACTCCGGCAGTGTGATCACATCCACCTGTGCGCCCTGGGCTTGCAGGGTGGCCAGAGTTTGTTCGAAGACCCCGCGTACATGGTCGTCGGCGCCATCGAGTACGACCGAGGCGGGTACGGCAAAGCGCAGTTGTTTCAGTAAGGGCGGGACGGGCGCCGGCGATGCTTGCCCCGACAGGATACCGTCAAGGGTGGCGCAGCAGGCTACCGTGGCGGCCAGGGGGCCGATGGAATCCAGACTGAAAGACAGCGGCAAGGCGCCTGTTTGCGGGATGCGGCGGGCCGTCGGCTTGAAGCCCGTCAGGCCGCAGAAAGCCGATGGAATACGCACCGAGCCGCCGGTGTCCGTGCCGATGGCGGCGACCGACATCCGGTCGGCGACGGAAACACCCGCCCCCGACGAGGAGCCGCCCGGTATGCGGCCGGTGGCGCGATCCCAAGGGCTGCTGGGCGTGCCGTAGTGGGGGTTCAGACCCAGCCCCGAAAAGGCGAACTCGGTCATGTTGGTTTTGCCGACAATGACCGCGCCGGCATCGATCAGCCGCTGTACGATGACGGCGTTCTGCTGGGCCGCCGGAGCGTCTTTGAGCACGACCGACCCTGCCCGCGTGGTGTCGCCGGCGACATCGAACAGGTCTTTGACCGAAATGGGCAGGCCGTCGATGGGTGAGCGCGCCAGGCCGGCCGAGCGCAGCAGGTCGGAGGCCTGGGCGGCGGCCAGCGCCTGCTTTTCATACACCGCGGTGAACGTATGCGCGCCTGCCCCTTCGGGCAAGGCGATGCGCGCCAGGGCGGCCTGGGTCAGTTCCAGCGAGGTGGTTTCGCCGTTATTCAATGCGGTTTGCAGTTCGAGCAGGGTGGGCAGCATGTCGTTCAGGTAGTAAGGCTTATGCCACTTCGGGCAGAATGTTCAGAGTATAGCGGTGCCGGATGCTGCGTTCCAGGCGCGGGTCGAACAGCTCCATGGTAAATACGGGCGACGGACGAATACCGCCGATGGCGGCGACGGTGCCGCAGGTCATGCCGGCATGACCAGGGATGGCGGGCTGGCCAAAATGGCCTTCGACCAGCTCCAGCGGGGGGCGCAGCAGCGCCAGCGGGCCTTCCTGATACAGCACCGTCTTCCCGTCCTCTTCTATCCAGGCCCGCAGGATGAGCTCGTCCCAGTGGCTGGCGACGTCGTCGTAGGCCCAGGCGGTGCGGGCCACCGGCTTGGCGCACAGTTGCTTGGACAAGGCAACGCTGTGCGCTTCGAGCTTGCGGTCGGTGTGGTCAGAGGCCAGGCTGATCAGGCTTTTGCCCTGATGCGAGAAGATGAAGACTTCCGCTTCGCCGGACGAGCCGTCACCGACCACCTCGACTTCTTCCTGCTGCGTCAGCTGGTTCGATGCGATGCGGTAGTACAGCGGTACGGCGCTGGGACGCGGCACGCCCAGTTCAGCCAGTTCTTCAATGTGGTGTTCGATGGCGGCCAGGTCGCGGCCGGCCCAGCCGGCCACGATGCAGGTCGTGATGTCGACCTCGACAGTGCGGGCTTGCCCGGCCTGGATCAGTTCAAAGGAAAGTTGCATAGCGGTTCTCGTAAATGATGCGTTAACTGAAAATGCGCGGCAGCCATAGCGCCAGGCCAGGAGCCCACGCAAGCAGGGCCACCATCAGGAGCAGCATGATCACGAAGGGCAGGCTGCCTATCATGACGTCGTTCATGCTGCCGCTCTTGCGCAGGCTCTGGACCACGAACAAGTTCAGGCCCACAGGGGGAGTGATCAGAGCGGCCTCGACCAGAATGATGATGACGATGCCCAGCCAGACGGGGTCGAAGCCCAGCGCGATCATGATGGGCGCCACGATGGGAATGGTCGTGATCATCATGGACAAGGTTTCCATGAAGCAGCCCAGCACCAGGTAGAAGACCACCAGGATCAGCAGCATCGTGGTCGGCGAGACATCCAGGCCGGTGATGGTGCTGGTCAGCAGGGTGGTCAGGCCCGCGGCCGACATGATGAAGTTCAGGAAGGCGGCGCCGATAACGATCAGCATGATCATGGCGGTGGCCTTCATGGTGCCTTCCATGACCTCGCGCAGCATGCCCAGCGTCAGCCGGCGCATGCAGGCCGCCAGGATCAGCGCGCCGACCACGCCCAGGGCAGCGGCTTCGGTGGGCGTGGCCACCCCCGCGTAAATAGACCCCACCACCAGCAGGAAGATGCCCAGCGGCGGAAGCAGGTGCACCAGGCTGGCAAGCCGCTGCCCCCAGCTTGCCGACACTTTCTGGCCGCCCCACTTGGGTTTGACGACGCAGGCCAGGGCGATGGCCAGCATGAAGAGCCCAGCCATGGCCAGGCCCGGAATAATGCCTGCCAGGTATAGGCGGGGCACGGAGGTATTGGTCAGGACGCCGTAAATGATCAGATTGATGGAGGGCGGAATCAAGATGCCCAGGGTGCCGCCGGCGGCCAGGCTGCCCAGGAACAGCGATTCGTTATAGCCCTTCTTTTTTATTTGCGGAATGGCCACGGTGCCGACGGTTGCGGCAGTGGCCACGCTGGAGCCCGAGGTTGCGGCAAACAGGGCGCTGGCGCCGATGTTGGCGTGCATCAGGCCGCCCGGCAGCCACGACAGCCACAGGCTCATCGCGTTATACATTCTTTCCGCCAGGCCCGACCGCAGCAGGATTTCGCCCAGCATGACGAACAGCGGGATGGCGACGAGCAGGAATTCGTTGCTGGTGGCCCAGGAGACTTCGCCGATGGCGCGTGTGAGCGGCAGCATGGAATACAGGGGATCCAGGATCAGGCCCAGGACGCCGAGCGCCGCGCCTACCGGTATGCTGATGCCGAGCAGGACGAGCAGTAAAACCAGGGTGGTCGTGATCATGGCTTGTCTCCCAGTACCATTTTTTCGCCGGCTTCGGCTTCTTCGGCGGCTTCTTCCTGCGTGCTGCGGATGCCGCAGAGTGCGCGGATGGTAGAGAGGTCTCCGGTGACCAGCGCGAGCGAGGAGCGGATCAGCATCAGGGCCAATACCAGGCAGAGCCAGGCCAGGCCGGCGACCCATAGGAACTGAGGTATCCACAGCGGGGTGGCCATGACGGTATTGGCCGTCGCCTTGCGTGTCCATGACAGCATGGCGACATCACCGGCGTAGCGGGTCAGGTAGGCGATGAAGACCGCGAGCGCGACCAGCGCGATCCAGTCCAGTACGGCGCAGATTCGGGGCGGCAAGAGCTGGTACAGCGCATCTATGCGGATGTTGGCGCGCTGCAGCGTGGCAAAGGCCAGCGCCCACGAAATGCTGATGGCAAACGCGTAGCCCGACAATTCATCCGATCCGCCCAGGGCAAAGCCCAGGACCTTTCGCGTGATGACATCGGCGGTAATGTAAAGGGCGCTGATCAGGGTCAGGCCGCCGGCCACCCAGATGGCGACGCGCGACAGGCTTGTGGCGCTGGCCAGCAGCCGATTGAGCAGCGGATATCGTTCTGTTGTGTTGTTCATGATGGTCACCGTTCAGGTGGTTGGCGGCGGCCCATGCCGCCGCCGTGCAGACACCGTTGCGGCTATTTGCTTGCCGTGATGTTCAGCTTCTTGCCGATGGTGTCGTTGAAGTCCTGGACGCATTCGGCCGAGCAGCGTGCGGCCCACTTGGGCACCACGGTTTCCGACGCGATTTTCTTGAGCAGTTCCCGATCGGCGTCGGTGGGTTCCACCAGTTTCATTTTGCCCTTGACCGGCTGGGTGCACGCGTCGGCGCCGGTGTTGCAGTCATAGCCTTCCTGCGTTTCCTTGCCGGCGGCTTCCCAGATTTTGTCTGTCATGACATCGATGTTTTTCTGCAGGAAGTCCTGCACTTTGGGGTCCAGCTTGTTCCAGTAGTCCAGGTTCGCGGCATGGATCTGCTGATTCCAGTTGATCGGCAAGGCGTACAGGTGCGTGCTGACTTCGTACCATTTGGCCGAATAGCCCGACATGGAGCCCGTGATGGCGCAATCCACGACGCCATTTTGCAGGGCGGGCACGACTTCCCCGAATGGGATCGTGACGCTGGAACCGCCCAGGGCCTGGACGAACTCAGCGGTTGTCCGGCTGCTGGTGCGGACCTTCTTGCCCTTCAGGTCGGCCAGGTCGTTCACTTCGGCGTTGCAGAACAGGACTTGGGCAGGGTAGGTGGAAAACCCGAGGACCTTGATGTTGTTGTTGGCGTAGAACTTCTCGTAGGCAGGCTGGAAGGCGTCGGTGATTTCCCGGGCGGTCTGGATGTCCGGGGCCAGGCCGGCCAGGTCGATGGCTTCGTTGATCGGGTTGTCGCTGGCGAAGTAGGCAATCGTCGCCGTGCCGATGGGGATAACGCCCTGGCCGATGAGGCGCAGGATTTCCGGACCTTTCAGGCCCATTTCGTTGAACCCTTTGATGGTGGTCGTGATCTTGCCTTCGGACAGATCGGGAACGGTCTTGGTCCAGAAAGGCTGCTCGAAGTTTTGGTAAGCGGTCAGGTTGCTGAGCCCGCCCACTACCTGTAATTGCGTTTGGGGCAGGCCGGCTACTTTTTCTTGTGCTATGGCGCCGGCGTTGATCAGCAAGGTGCTGGCAGCCAGTGTCGATAAAAGCATTTTTTTCATTACGATCTCCTCAGGGGTAAGCAAAAAACACGACGTAGTTGGATGTCGCTGCGAACAGGCGCCCGATACGCGGCGCACTGCAAAAACAAGCCCCGCAGGGCAGGCAAGGACTGTGCCCCGCCAAGCCTAGAATGAAGCCAGGCTGGTGTTGCTGATATCGGTAATCAGCATGTGGCCGGGTGCATGGGTAATGCTGAACGCCGGCTTGACCGTGTGGATGATGGCTTGCGGCGTGACGCCACAGGCCCAGAACACAGGAATTTCGTCCTTGTGGATCGTGACGGGGTCGCCATAATCGGGCCGGCCGATATCGCGGATGCCGATGTGCGCCGGGTCGCCCAGGTGTACCGGCGCGCCGTGCACCGAGGGAAAGCGCGAGGTGATCTGGATGGCACGGATCGCGTCGCTGGCTTTCATGGGGCGCATGGATACGACCAGCGGACCGTTCAGGCTGGCGGCGCCCGCGGTGGGAATGCTGGTCCGGTACATGGGGACGTTGACGCCCTGGCTGATGTGGCGGACGTCGATGCCGTCCGCCAGCAGCGCTTCTTCGAATGAAAACGAGCATCCGATCAGGAAGGACACCAGATCGTCCTGCCAGACGTCCATCAGGTCCCCGGGTTCGGACACCAGTTCCCCGTGGCGCCAGACGCGGTATTTGGGTACGTCTCGGCGCAGGTCGATGCCGTCTCCGGCGGCGGGTACGGCATACTGGCCCGGCTCGGTCACCGCCAGCAGCGGGCATGGTTTGGGATTGCGCTGGCAGAACAGCAGGAATTCGTCGGCCAGCGGCCGCGGCAAGATCATCAGGTTGGCCTGTACGCAGCCCGGGGCCAGCCCGGCGGTGGGTCCGGCATGCTCGCCTCGCCGAATCAATGCGCGGCAGCGGGCAGCCTCTGAGGCAAGCGTCTGGCGGATGTGGACTTGATTCATGGAAGCTCTATACCTGTGTTGATACAGCTTCTAGATTGCAGCTTATCTTACTCCCCTTGTCCAATTGTTAGTTCGCATGCCCGGCGATAAATATTTCTTATGTCTGGGCTTCAAAGCCTTTGGCAATGCGCTGGGCCAGGCGCGCGACGGTGCGCACGGTATGGCTGTCGGGGGAGTCTATCCAGCACGCGTAGAAGCTCAGGGGCGGGGGCGTCTTGGCAACATCGAGCACGCACAATTTGCCCTGCGCGACCTCCCGCGTAATGATGGCGGGAGCGATGACGCTGGCGCCGATGCCGCGCAGCGTCATTTGAACGATAGTGCTCAGCGATGCGCTGCCGTAGATCCGTGGCGTTTTGATGCCCGCTTCAAGCAGGAAGCTTTTGACGGTATGGTAAGGCTGGCTGACCGAGGGATAGGTGATCACCGGATAGCGGCCCAGCTCGGTGATCGTGATGCGCCGTCCATGCAGGCCCATCGAGGGGCTGGCGACCCATGCCAAGTCGTAGTCGCACAGGTGCAAGTGGCATTCCTTGGGTTCCTGGGTAGGGCCCAGCAGCATGGCCAGGTCGATCTGGTGCGATGCCAGCAAGCTCCTGAGCACATGCGTGGTGTCCACGTGGATTTCGACCACCAGCGCGGGGTATTTCTGGTGCAGTTCGTCGATGAGGTCGTGCAGCCAGGTCTGTACCAGGGTTTCCGACGTACCCAGACGCAAGGTGCCGCGCACGGCATTGTGCGCTTTGGCCACCCTTAGCATGTCGTTGCGCAGTTCCAGCATGCGTTGCGCGTGCGATAAAAGCTCCTGGCCCTTTTCGGTCAGTTTGATGCCGCGCGCGCCGCGTTCGAACAGCCGCACTGTCATGGTGGACTCCATGGCGGCAATGCGCTGGGAAATGGCCGGCTGCGTTGTGTTGAGCTTTTCAGCCGCCGCGCGAAAGCTGCCCAGCTCGGCCACCCAGACAAACGCGTCGATTTGCTTGAAATCAATCATGAGATGCGATCAAGTGTTGTAAAAATAGCTCGTATAGCCATCATACGGTTTGTTTTCAACCGTTTACGTCGTTAGCATGGCGCGGTCGCCCTGGATAGGGAGTACCATGTCTGCCAACTTTAATGAATGACGTCGCCCCTATGCACGTAGACCCCTTGGAAATGTCCGGAGTCGTGGTCAATGATCTGCCTGACCTGTTCGACATTTCGCCCACGGCTTTGTGGCTGGAAGACTATAGTCGCCTGCATATTCTTTTTGCGCAATGGCGAAGCGAAGGCGTCACGGACTTGCGCAGCTTTTTGCTGCAAGATCCGGCGCGCTTGGCCGCCTGCTCCGCCAGTATTCGCGTAGTGCGTGTCAATCAGCGCACATTGTCGCTGTATGCCGCTGCATCGTTCGAAGAGCTTTCCGCGCGCCTGAACGAGATTCTGCGCGACGATACCTACGATGCGCTGCTGGACGAGCTCGAGCAGCTCTGGCAGGGGCGCTCCGCCTTCCAAAGCAAGAGCGTGAACTACGCTCTGGATGGCCGCCGCCTGGATATCCTGCTCAAGGGCGTCGTTCTGCCGGGATACGAAGCCAATTGGCAGCGTGTCCTGGTGACGGTGGACGACATCACCGAACTCGAGGATGTGCGCCGGCGCGTGGCGGCCAGCGAGCAATATGCCCGCGGCATTTTTACACAGGCGCCCGTGTCGCTATGGGTCGAGGACTTCAGCGCGATCAAGCACCTGCTCGATGATGTGCGCCAGCAGGGAATACAGGATTTCCGCACCTTTGTCGATGTGCATCCCGAGTTCGTGGACCGGTGCATGCTGGAAATCAGGGTGCGCGACGTCAATCGCTATACCTTGTTCATGTTCAACGCCAGCGACAAGCGCGAGCTGCTTGCGCGGCTGCCCGAGGTGTTCCGCGACGACATGCGCATGTCGTTTCGGCAACAGCTTGTCGACTTATGGGACGGCAGGCTGTTTCAGCAGCGCGAGGTCACCAATTACGCGCTGGATGGCAAGGCCTTGCATGTCCATTTGCAGTTTTCGGTGTTCCCCGGGCATGAGCAAGACTGGGGGCTGGTGCTGCTGGCGCTGACCGACATTACCGCGCGCAAGAAGGCTGAATCGTATCTTGAGTATCTGGGCAAGCACGATGTCTTGACCGGGCTGAAGAACCGCTCGTATTACGTTGACGAGGTCAACCGGCTGGAGCGCAAGGAATTGTGGCCGGTGACGGCCATCATCATCGATCTGAACAATCTGAAGAATACCAATGACCAGTTGGGGCACACGGCGGGCGATGCCTTGTTGCGGCGCACCGGCGAGGTCCTGTCCAAGGCGGTCGACAAGTGCTTTCCGGCCGCGCGCATCGGCGGCGACGAATTTGCCGTGTTGATGCCGGGGGTGGATGCCGACGGGGGGCGGGAAATGCTTGAAAGCATCCGCAAGCTGATCGACCTGAACAATCAGTTTTATACCGGTCCGGCGCTTAGCCTCTCCATGGGTATGGCAACGTGCAGCAAAGGCGGGCGCCTGGAAGACACGCTGCGCGAAGCCGACCTGGCCATGTACGAGAACAAGCGCAGATATTACGAAACGTCCGATATCGATAGACGGCGCATCTGAGGCGTCCTGCCGCAGCCTGCAGGACCGCGGCCCGGCCGGCAAAGCCTGATGTCAATGTGGTCTTTATGGTTTTTTGTTCAGCTTGGCGTTAGCATGTAAATATATCGTGTTACGAGTATTTATTGCGCTGCGGCTGATTCGGATCATGACGGGAGAGGGCGGAAGATGTTGGCTTTTTTTGAAAATTTGAGCTGGATTACGGTATTTCAGATCGTCATGGTCGATGTGCTGCTGGGCGGCGACAATGCCGTCGTGATCGCCTTGGCTTGCCGTAATTTGCCGCCCGAAAGGCGGATGCAAGGGATTCTGTGGGGCACGGGCGGGGCCATTGCCTTGCGGGTGGTTTTGATCGTCTTTGCCCTGACCCTGCTGAGCCTGCCTTTTGTGAAGCTGCTGGGCGGCGCGCTGTTGATATGGATAGGCATCAAACTGATGGCGCCCCAGGAAGACGAGGGCGATATCCAGGGCAACAGCTCTTTGCTGGCCGCCATCAAAACCATCATTCTGGCCGACTTCGTGATGAGTCTGGATAACGTGATTGCCATTGCCGGCGCGGCGCAGGGCGCGCACGCCGATCATCAGGTCGTCCTGGTGATCTTCGGTCTGCTGGTCAGCGTACCCATTATTATCTGGGGCAGTACCTTGCTGCTGCGCTTGCTGGATCGCTTCCCCTTTATTGTGACGCTGGGCGCCGGGCTGCTTGGCTGGATCGCCGCGGGCATGCTGGTGACGGATGTATTCGTGACGAACCGGTTCGGCCCGGTCGACGGCTTGCCCAAAGTGGCGGTGGAAGTGGCCGGCGCGCTGATCGTCGTGGCCGCGGGCTACTGGCTGGCAAGCCGCAGGGGGGCGGCTATGGGGGCAGGCCGGGAGCAGCGCGAGTCCGCCTGATGGGCCGGGCCCCGCCAGGCCGATGCAAGCCGTGGTTTGCACTACAATCCGATGATGTCCCTGTCTATGGTCAATTCCCTGCTGCCTCTTGAACGCGCGGTTCAGATGGCACGCTCCCGATCACTGCACGCACTGTTCCTGGGTTCCCAGGACGTCGCCGTGCGGTCGGCCTACGCCCGCGCCAAGCCCGGCTAACACGGGCGCCGCGCCTTGGGCGCGTCACGTCCAGCCGGTGTGGTGTGCGTTGCGCCCAGCAGCCCGCCCTTGCAGCATCGCCATTTTCCGCATTCATGCCCTCGGGCCGCCACAGCGCGGCGCGTACATTCGCACGGCTGATTCCTGTTTCATTCCGGGCAAGGCTTCGCGCCTTTCCGTTTGCGCACGCTGTTCGACCTATCCGCCATGCAACTTACCAAGAAATTCGTCAAAGCCAAGAATCCCTGCACCTCGGGCTACCGCTGGTTCCTTCGCGACCAGAACGGCCAGGGTGACTACCAGGCCATACTGGATGCGCTCATCGCCGACAATCGGGTCGACGATGCCTGCTGGCTGCTGGATCAGTTTGGCCCGACAGATGCCGTCCTGACCGTCGATTTCATCGATGCCAATGCCCTGGTTTTCGCCGGAACGCTGATTGTGCGGCAAGGTATCGCCGTGGACACGGTGGTGCGCGCGGGGGGCTCGATACGGTCCGGAGGCGGGATCAAGGCGGGTACCGACATTGTCGCGGGGGCGGGTATAGACGCCAAAGGCAGCATTATCAGCGGCGGGTGCATCCGGGCCGACGATGACGTGCGCGCGGGTTGGGGCATCGAGGCGTCGTCCCGCTTCGAGTGCGGCGGCAATGTGCGCGCTGAATGGGACGTCAGCGCTGGCCAGGGTATTGCCGTAACGGGCGACATCCGGGCGGGGCAAAGCGTGGTCGCGGGTGGTTCGATCAAATGCGAGCAAGGCATCAAGGCCGGCGGCAGAGTCCAGGCGGAACATGATATCTGGGTGGCCCGGGGCATACAGGCGGGCGATTCCATTGTCGCGGGCAATCATATTGAAACAGGATGGGGCATGCAGTCGGGCTGCGATATTGTGGCCGACGGCGCGATCAAGGCGGGCGAAGGCTTGGCGGCCGAAGGGCGGATAGCACCCGGATCAGGCCATGGCGTGTACGCGGGGCTGCGCGTCAGGCTGGATGCCTGGGCTGACGCGGCCAGGGTCATGGCCCAAGCCAAGCCGGAACAATTGATCAGCGGGTATTGGTGCGGGACCGATGCGCAGGCCTCGTCCGCATAGCAACAAGCCCGCCGCGAAGGCGGGCTGCCGCAATGGGCTGGTGAACGCTCAGGCTTCTATCTGGTGTACCTGGCCGGACGAGACATAGTCAAACAGTTCGGCCTGCACTTGGGCGCGGGACTTGTCGCTTTCGGCGGCCGCGACGGGCGGGTAGTCCAGTTCACCGGTGCTGATCAGATTGGCGGAACGGGCGGCAGCCAGTTCGGCCTGGACATCGGCGCGGCTTTTAGGGTTGCTGTCCGTGGCCTGTGCCAGCGGGTAATCCAGCTCGCCCTGGCTGACCAGGCCTTGGGCTTGGGCGGCTTGCAGTTCGGCCACGACCTGGGCGCGCGTTTTGACGGGCTCGTCGGCCGCCTGGGCGGCTCCCGCCAACGCGGCCAAGGAAATCATCAAGGTGCTTGCTAGGGTTTTCATACTCATTAACTCCGTCAGTGATTAAAAATGAATACCGAATCGGCGCTTGTGGCGCCGCCTTGCGCTGTGCAAGGTGTGTTTCGATGGAGTTCAGTATGAGGATGTTTGATACTAGGATAAACCCGTATTTCTTATAAACTTAATTCCATTTTTATCAACAATGCATGGTTTTTCTCAGGAAAATAGCAGAAAACTATACTAGTCATCAGAAAACACAATGGCGGCCCAGGTGGCTGCCCTGGCCTAGCAGGCTTGATGGCGCCCCTGACGTTTCACGATTCAAGCTGCTTGCGCGCGTGGCCGGGGGCGCAGCTTGTCCCACAGGCGGTCGTGCAGCGGCAGCAGTACGACATTGCAGATGGGCTCCAGTATGGCGGCCACCCCGCCGGTGGCCAGCGACCCGGTAAACGCGTACGTCACGGCAAAGGCCACAGACATGTGCAAGCCGACCTGGCTGGTTTTGCGGGCAAGCAACAACATGAACTTCTCCTATTAGCAGCATATGCGCAAATGATAATCACTATCATTTATTTGGAGAAGTTGATTGTTCTGATCGATTTGATAGGTTACGGCTATCCTGTTGAAGGCGGACCGGTCCTGGCGCTTCTGGGTCAGGCGGGTTCGGTTTCCAGCATGGACAATTTATCTTTGGCCGCCGCCCAGCGTTCGTGATCGGGCAAGGGGTCCTTGGCCTGGCTGATCCGCTTCCAGGCCGGGTGCTGCGACAACTTGCGATTAAGCTCGATGAAGTGCCGCTGATCATCTGCGATCTCGTGATCACTGACAATCGCGCCCACTGGGCACTCAGCCACACAGATTGAGCAGTCTATGCATTCATCCGGGTTGATGACCAGAAAATTGGGACCTTCCATAAAGCAATCCATCGGGCATACCGTGACACAGTCTGTGTATTTGCACTGTATGCATGCCTCGGTTACTACATACGTCATTCGCTGCTCGGTGCATAAGGGTAACTACTTATTCTACCTTAGCGGCCGGGTGCGATTCATGAAGAATAGGTGACGATCCCCGGGTGATCGGCCTGTTCCAGAATCTGCCGGACACGTTCCTGCCATGCCTGGCCGAATGAATCCTTCTGGGACTGATCGGCCTGCCCGCTCAGTATGTTGTGCAAGGCCGGCATCAGCGTGGCGGGGGCGGGCACCACATTGGCGTGAAACGCCACTTCAACGCTTGCTGCGGTATCGAGCCGTTGAAAGCGGATTTCACCGGCAATGGGCGCATCGAAGAACATCAAGTTGCGCCGGTCGTATTGTCCGCCCAAGCCCTTGAAGCCGGTGTCGGCTGTTGCGCCGGTGATAAAACCGACGACGTTGGCGATGACGCCCGTTACGCCGCTTAGCGCACTGTCGCGAAACTCAACCTTGATGCCTCCCCGCTGGGGCAGGGCGTCGCCGTATAGCTTCTTCAGGGCATTGCGGGTCATCAGGTAGGCGCCGGCCACCGTGGGGCAGGAATGGCCGGCCAGTTTCACGATGTCGCCGTATGCGTATTCGATGATGCCGTTCGTGGCGGCGCCCAGGAGCGCCGACAAGGGGTCTTGCATGACGATCTTGGGGGCTTGGTCGAAAAAGGCGGGGTAGGTCATGGGGGGCTCCGTGCACAACAAACAAAGGGGCCGTATCGCGCAGCGGCGCGAGCGGCGTGCTGGTTGAATATCTTGGTTGAATATAGCGCTCCTGCGGGCCGGAACAGGGATAGCCCCGACGTGCAGTGTGGATTACGCCTGGGGGTATTCTTTATGTAACGGCCTGAACATGATATGGTGGTCCGATCTGCCCCGGTGCCGGGGGTGTGCCGCTACAAGGAGGATTGCGTCATGGCCAGCGTTGATTCATTTAATGCCCAAAGTCAGTTGCAGGTGGGGGATAAGTCCTACGGCATATACCGGCTCGATGCGCTGGCGCAGGCCGGGCTCGATGTGGCCAGCTTGCCTTACAGCCTGAAAATCCTGCTGGAAAACCTGTTGCGGACGGAAAACGGCACGGACATTACCGCCGAAGACATCCGGGCCTTGGCCAACTGGGACGCCAGTGCCGAACCCAACCGGGAAATCGCCTTCACGCCGACCCGGGTGGTATTGCAGGACTTCACCGGCGTGCCGGCGGTGGTGGATCTGGCCGCCATGCGCGAGGCGATGCAAGATCTGGGGGGCGATGCCAGCCGCATCAACCCCCTGGCGCCGGTCGAGCTGGTCATCGACCATTCCGTCATCGTCGACGCTTTTGGAACGAACGATGCTTTTCGGCGCAATGTCGAGATCGAGTACGGGCGCAACCTGGAGCGTTATCAGTTTCTGCGTTGGGGCCAGAGCGCTTTCGATGATTTCAAGGTGGTGCCGCCGGGCACGGGCATTGTGCACCAGGTCAACCTTGAGCATCTGTCGCGCGTGGTGTTCACGCAGGAAAAAGACGGCGCCGTCACCGCGTATCCCGACACCTGTGTGGGGACCGACTCGCATACGCCCATGGTCAACGGCCTGGGCGTGGTGGCATGGGGGGTAGGCGGTATCGAGGCCGAGGCCGCGATGCTGGGCCAGCCCATTTCCATGCTGATTCCGCGCGTGGTGGGTTTCAAGCTGACCGGGGCGCTGCCGGAAGGGTCGACCGCAACCGACCTGGTGCTGACCATTACCGAAATGCTGCGCAAGCACCGGGTCGTGGGCAAGTTCGTCGAGTTCTACGGCCCGGGCGTCGCCGCGGTGCCGTTGGCCAATCGGGCCACCATCGGCAACATGAGCCCCGAATACGGCTCCACCATTTCCATTTTCCCGATTGACCAGGTCACGCTTGACTACATGGCCTTGACGGGCCGTTCGCCAGAGCAGATTGCCCTGGTCGAGGCCTATGCCAAAGCACAGGGGCTGTGGCACGATCCCCATGCCGAGCCGCGTTATTCCGAGCGCCTGGAGCTGGACCTGTCGACGGTCGTGCCATCGATTGCCGGCCCCAAGCGCCCGCAAGACCGTATCGAACTGTCGGATGCCAAGCCGGCCTTCCGTGGGGCCTTGGCAGCGCTGATTGACGATACCGACCTGAAGCCGCAAGGCTACGACAAGGCGGTCGCTGAATCCTTCCCGGCCTCTGATTCGCCTGCCTACGAGGATTCCGCCCAGCGCTCGCAGCCGCCCACCGATCACACGGCGGAAACACCCGCGGGTCAGTTGCGGCAGCGCGATCCCGTCTCTATCACCCTGGGCGACGGCACGCCATGCCAGATCGATCACGGTTCGGTGGTCATTGCCGCCATCACGTCGTGTACCAACACCTCCAACCCCACCGTCATGATGGCGGCCGCGCTGCTGGCCAAGAAAGCCGTCGAGCGCGGGTTGGCCCGCAAGCCCTGGGTCAAGACCAGCCTTGCGCCAGGGTCGCGCGTGGTCACCGACTACTACGACCGGGCGGGGCTGACGCCTTACCTTGAAGCGCTGGGCTTCAATCTGGTGGGCTATGGGTGTACCACCTGTATCGGGAACTCCGGGCCACTGATCCCCGAGGTCAGCCAGGCCGTCAACGATCACGATTTGGCGGTGGTGTCGGTGCTCTCGGGCAACCGGAATTTCGAAGGCCGCATCCACGCCGAAGTCAAAATGAATTATTTGATGTCGCCGCCGCTGGTGGTGGCCTATGCGTTGGCCGGCACCATGGACATTGACCTGTTCAACGAGCCGCTGGCGACCGGCAAGGATGGCCAGGCCGTCTACCTGAAAGATATCTGGCCATCGGCGGCCGAGGTGGCCGCGGTGGTCGAGTCGTCGATCGCATCCGACATGTACCGCAGCGGCTATGCCGATGTGTTCGCCGGAGACCAGCGCTGGCGCGATTTGCCGACGCCGCAGGGCGCCATTTTCGATTGGGATGCCGCATCGACCTATGTGCGCAAGCCGCCCTATTTCCAGGATATGCCCAGGGCGCCCGAGCAGGTTGCCGATATTGCCGGCGCCAGGGTGCTGGCCAAGCTGGGCGACTCGGTGACCACCGATCACATCAGTCCGGCAGGCTCCATTGCCAGGAATTCCCCTGCAGCGGCTTACTTGACGTCGCACGGCGTGGCGCCCGAGGATTTCAACTCCTATGGCTCGCGCCGGGGCAACCACGAAGTGATGATACGCGGCACGTTTGCCAACGTGCGCCTGCGCAACCAACTGGCGCCGGGCACCGAAGGCGGGTACACGCGCGACTTTACCCGGGCCGATGCGCCCGTTGCCACGATCTTCGACGCCTCGCGCGCCTACATTCAGGCCGGCACGCCCCTGGTGATTCTGGCCGGCAAGGAATACGGTTCGGGCTCGTCGCGCGACTGGGCGGCCAAAGGCACCGTATTGCTGGGTGTGCGGGCGGTGATCGCGGAATCCTACGAACGCATCCACCGCTCCAATCTGCTGGGCATGGGCGTCATGCCCTTGCAGTATCCTGATGGGCAGAACGCCGAATCGCTGGGCCTGACGGGCGAAGAGGTGTTCGACATCATAGGGGTGGACGCGCTGAACACCGGCGCCATCCCCGAGACGGTCAAGGTCCGGGCCGGCGCCGTCGAATTCGATGCCCTGGTTCGCATCGACACGCCCAGCGAAGCGGCTTACTACCGCCATGGCGGCATCATGCAGTATGTGTTGCGCAGCCTGCTCTAAAATGGCTGTTTTCTTATAGAGTTGCCGCGTGAACACGGAACAGCGTCTGGTCGACATCGAAATCAAGCTCACGGACCAAGAGGACCTGGTCCAGGAGCTCAACCAGCTGGTCTACCAGCAGCAGAAGCAGATCGACGAACTGCGTGCCTTGTGTACCGCACTGGTCAAGCGGCTGGGCGAAACGGCCGGCGGCGATGCCGGCGCCGATCCGTATGCGCACGAGAAACCGCCGCATTATTGATGTGATCGCTTACACTGGCGCCGGTTCGAGAAATCAATAGCTGGCAGGTTTATGCAGAACACACATACCGGGTCATGGTCGGACCTTCTACGGGGCCGCAACGGCCTGCGATCATTGGCTCTGGCGGGCGGCGTGGCGGTGCACGCGGTCAATGTCTATATTGTGACGACCATTTTGCCGTCGGTCGTCAACGACATAGGCGGGCTGGAATACTACGCCTGGAACACGACGCTGTTTGTGGTGGCGTCCATCCTGGGATCGGCGCTGTCTCCCAAGGCGCTGGACAGATTCGGCCTGAAGCAGGCTTTCTTGTTGACGATTGCCGTGTTTGTGGCGGGCACGATGGCTTGCGCCCTGGCGCCGAGCATGCCCTGGCTGCTGGTCGGGCGCACGGCGCAGGGTTTTGGCGGCGGGCTGTTGCTGGGGCTGAGCTACTCCGCCGTCCGGATTGTGTTCGAAGAGCGTTTGTGGTCGCGCGCCATGGTGCTGGTGTCCAGCATGTGGGGGGTGGCGACGCTGTCGGGGCCGGCCATAGGCGGGATCTTTGCGCAAACAGGGCACTGGCGCCTGGCCTTCTGGTCGGTCTTGCCGATCGCCGCATTGCTTGCCTTGCTGGTGCAGACGCAATTGAACAAGCAGGATGACACGCGGCCCGACGCGCGCGTCAAGGCGCCGCTGGGCAGGATTTCCATGCTGGCCGTGTCGGTATTGATGGTGTCGGTTGCCAGCCTGTCTTCGAACTGGGCCTGGAATGTGGCCGGAATCGCGGCGGGCCTGGCCATCACCGTGATGATCGCCAAAGCGGATAACCGTGCCGGCATACGCCTTTTTCCCACTGGCTCTTATTCAGCGCATACCGCGCTGGGCAGCCTGTATGCCTGCATCTGCCTGTTGAGCATCGGGGTGACCACCGAAATCTACATCCCTTACTTCTTGCAGGCGATTCATGGCAAAAGCCCCCTGATCGCCGGTTACTGGACTGCCTTGATGTCGGCCGGGTGGACGATGGGGTCGTTCATCAGCTCGAGCCGCTCGCCGGCCACCGCCAACCGCCTGATTCAGGCGGGGCCTGTTGTATCGTCCGTGTCGTTGGCCCTGCTGGCGGCCTTGCTGCCCTTGAGCGGCTTGTCGCAGGGCGGCGCCCATCAGGTGAATTGGCTGATTGTTCCGTTGCTGGGCGTAGGCCTGGGGGTGGGCTTTTGCTGGCCCAACCTGCTGACCCGTGTGTTCAGGTCGGCGCCCAAGGGCCAGGAAAATATTGCGTCGGCAGCCATTACCACCTTGCAGCTGTACGCCATGGCCATGGGGGCGGCCCTGGCTGGAATGGTCACGAATGCCGCTGGTTTTACCGAGCCGGGGGGCGTGCAGGGCGCGCAGCAGGCTGCCGCGGCCCTGTTTGTGGTGTTTGCCTGCGCGCCGGGGCTGGCCGCCTTCATGACGGGGGGCGCCCGCCGGGCGGCCTGATGCTGGGCCGGCCTACGGCCTACTTGGGCAAGTGAAAGCGTTCCGGGTCGGGGCCGTCGCGGCCGTCGGGACGGTCCATTTGCGCAATGGCCGCCATGTCTTGATCATCGAGCGCGAAGTCGAAGATATGAAAGTTTTCGCGTAGCCGTTCGGGGTGAACCGATTTCGGGATGACCATATTGCCCAGTTGGATATGCCAGCGGAGAATGACCTGCGCCACGCTGCGGTTGTGCTTGTGCGCGATACGGGCCAGGCCCGGGTCGTCGAGCAAACGTCCGCGCCCCAGCGGGCTCCATGCTTCGGTCACGATATCGTGCTCGGCATGGAAATCGCGCAGCTCGGCTTGCTGGAAATGCGGGTGCAGTTCAATTTGATTCAGCACGGGCAGCACGCCGGTTTCGTCCAGGAGCTTTTGCAAATGGCTGATATTGAAGTTGCATACCCCTATGGATTTGGCGCGCCCCTCGTCGCGCAACTGGATCATGCTTTCCCACGCTTCCACGAACAGCCCGATTTTGGGGACGGGCCAGTGGATCAGGTACAGGTCGACGTAGTCCAGCCCCAGCTTTTCCAGGCTTTCATTGAAGGCCGCTTTGGATATATCGTGACCATGGCGGTCGTTCCATAGCTTGGTGGTAACAAAGAGTTCTTCCCGCTTGATGCCCGACTGGGCGATGCCCTGTCCGACGCCGGTTTCGTTTTCGTAGATGGCGGCCGTGTCGATGGAACGGTAGCCGATATCCAATGCGGCCTTGACGACCGATGCGGCGATATCGTCTTCAACTTGCCATACTCCCAGACCCAGTTGCGGTGCGCTTTTGCCATCGTGAAACGTAACGGTGTGCTGATTGCTAGACATGAATGCCCTCCGTGATGCGTAAGCACTGAAAACCGATGATGTGCTCGGTGATTTGTCCTTTGGGGTAATCTAGCCGATTATACGGTTGTTGCAGCGCGGAAAAACTTTATTTGGTTACCTTCCGCATCCGGTACTTGATGTTTTTCAGGAGAACGAGATGAGTGTACATAGCCAGGCCAAACGTATCAGCGTACCGCAGCTCATGCAGTACAAAGGCCAGCAGAAAATTGCGGCCCTGACGGCCTATACGGCCCCGTTTGCCCGGCTGCTGGACGAAGCGCTCGACATGATATTGATCGGCGATTCCACCGCCATGGTGGGTTACGCCATGCCCGACACGCTGTCGATCACTGTTGACCAGATGGCCGCGCATGCGGCGGCTGTCGTGCGGTCCACGCAGCGCGTCTGCGTGATCGTCGACATGCCCTTCGGCAGCTACCAGGAGTCACCGCAGCAGGCGTTTGCCAATGCGGCCAGGATGCTGGCCGCCAGCGGCGCCGACGGCATCAAGGTGGAAGGGGGCGCGGCGTTGGCGGATACCACGCGCTTCTTGGTCGACCGGGGTATTCCCGTGCTGGCGCACGTGGGCCTGATGCCGCAATACGTCAATACGATGGGGGGGTTCAAGGCCCAGGGGATGACCGATGAATCCGCCGAGCGCATCCTGCAGGATGCGCAGGCCCATGAGCAGGCCGGCGCCTTTGGCGTCGTTCTTGAAGGGGTCGCCGAAGCGCTGGGGCGTCGCATTACCGAAACGCTGGCGGTGCCCACCATAGGCATAGGCGCTTCGCCCAGTTGCGATGGCCAGATTCTGGTCACGGAAGACATTCTGGGCTTGAGCGGTGATCGTATTCCCAAGTTCGCCAAGCAGTTTGCCGATGTGGCAAGTGTCATACGTTCTGCGGCGCAGCAATACGCGTCCGATGTAAAGGCGGGCGCTTTTCCGGGGCTGGAACACTGTTTTGGTGTAAAAAAGTAACAAACCCATCGCTAGAAGCGGGGCGGTGCGATGAAGTTAGATACATCAGATGCAAAAAATTACATAATGTATATGATGGTGGACAGCCCACCTTGAAACGCTTAACACGCTGTTGATTTATGGAAATCCGCCAACTCGAAGCTTTTGCCGCAGTGTATTCCGCTGGCAGCGTTACGGCGGCAGGCCGTATGCTGGATCGTTCCCAGCCTATGGTAAGCCGGCAAATCCAGGATCTGGAAAACGAGCTCGGGTTCACCTTGTTCACCCGGACCCGGCCGCAGGTCACCCTGACCGAACAGGGCCGGCAGTTTTACGACGAGGTGCGCAATGTGCTGGCGGGTCTGCAGCAACTGGACGCCAGGACACACGAAATTGCGCAAGGGTGGGCGCGCCCATTGCGGATCGCGGCGACCGATGCGCTCAGCTCCAACCTGATTCCCGTAGTGATTGGCCAACTTGAGCGCAGCGCGCCGGTGTTCGAAAACCGGATGTACATCGACACCATGCCGCCCGAGCAGGTGGTGGAAAGCGTAGCCGATGGCCAGGCCGATATCGGTATCGTCAGCCTGCCCGTCGATCTGGGGCGTTGCCATTTGAACTGGTCGGGTCAGGCGCCTTGTGTACTGGCTCTGCCTGACGCGCATCCCTTGACTGCGCATGAAACCGTCAGCCTGGACGACCTGGGCGACAACACGGTGATCACCATGTCGAACCGTTCGCGCCTGCGTCACCGGCTGTCGACGGCCTTGCTGCAGAAAGACCCCACCGCCCGGCCGAGGCGCTATATTGAAACCACGTCGTCCATCAATGCGCTGATGCTGGTTCGGGCCGGCGTGGGGCTTGCTCTGATGGACCCATTGACCGCAGTCAGCCTGAAGCCCTCGGGCGTGGTGTATCGGCCCATCGATCGCTATGTGCCTTATCTGCTGGGCGCGATTACGCACCGGGATCGGGTATTGCCGGCGGAAGGCCGGCGTGTCCTGCAGGCGATCTGGGACTATGTCAGCGCTTACATCCCCCGTTTTGTCGCCGGCGATGCCACGGGCCTGCCCAAGGATGCCGACCCGTTCGAGGGGCAGTAGGCGCCGGGTCAGCGCGCCGCCGGTCCATGGCGGCGTGCCGGGCTGAAAGCAGACGCCTTCAGCCTCTGCCGCAAGGACCTATCATATGCCTGATGACGGCATAAGGAATCGGCACGATGTATCCAATATCTATAGAAATGACCGGCGTCTTGCTGGGTCTGGCGTGCGCCCTGGCGGGCGCGGGGGCGGCGGCCCTGTTTTTCCGCGGAGTGCTGGCCAAGGCGCGTGCCGAACGGCGGGCCGCGGACCTTGAAAAAAACCATGCCGAGCGCGAGCTCGCCCGGTTGGAGTCGACGGCGCACAACCTGCAGGAACGGCTGGAAGAAGCCCGCGACCAGTTGGCGGCCAGGGAGGCCCAGCAGCACACACTCATGCTACGCGCTTCGCGGCTGGAAAATGAGCTGATCGAACTGCAAGCTGTTCATGCCGAAAAGCTGATCAGTTTTCAGGACATGAAGCAGGGGTTCGAGCAATCCCGGGCGCAATTGAAGACCGAGTTCCAGAATTTGGCCAATCAGATTCTTGAGGAAAAGGGCAGGATTTTCGCGCAGAACAGCCAGAGCTCGCTGGATGCCATGCTCAAGCCCTTGCGCGATCAGATTGACGGTTTCCAGCGGCGCGTCAATCAAGTGCACGACGATACCGTGCGCGGCAACGTGTCGCTGGAGGCGGAGATAAAGCGCGTGCTCGAGGCGGGCATGAAAATCAGCACGGAAGCCAATACGCTGGCCTCGGCGTTGAAAGGGGACAAGAAAACCACGGGAAACTGGGGCGAAGTCCAGCTTGAACGCAGCCTGCAATCGGCCGGATTGGTCAAGGGCGATCACTACGCCGCCCAGCCGCGTTTCAAAGATGGGCATGGCAACCCGCGCCAACCCGATTTCGTGGTGACGCTGCCGGATCGCAAGCATATCGTGATTGACAGCAAGGTCTCGCTGGTGGATTACAACCGCGCCATGGCCGCCGAGACGGAAGCCGACCGGCTGGGCGCGCTGGATGCCCACGTCAAGGCAGTGCGCAATCATATCGACGATCTTGGAAAAAAAGACTACAGCAATCTGATCGGCATGCGCAGTCCGAGTTTCGTCCTGATGTTCATGCCCGTCGAACCCGCCTATATCGAGGCCATGAAGCACAATCAGGAGCTGTTCAACTATGGATACCAGCGCAATGTGATCCTGGTGTCGCACACGACCTTGATGCCTATTCTGAAAACCGTCGCCAATCTGTGGATGATTGCGCGCAGCAATGAGCAAACCCATGAACTCAGTGAGCGCGCAGGCGATATCTATAATCAGGTCGTGGTGGTGGCCGAGCGCTTGAAGAGGCTGGGCGCTACGCTGGACACCGTCAGCCGGCATTACAACGAGACGGTCAGGGCAGTGGCCGGGCAACAGGGCTTGTACGGCAAGGCGTCCCGGTTCAATGAGCTGTCGTCCAGGGCGAACAAGACCATGCCGGAGATCGAGCCGCTGCATGCGGACTTCGAGGGCGAGCGGCTGGAACTGATTGTGGGCGATGCGCCCGCCGCGGCCGATCCGGCGCCCGCGCCGGATGGGTCTTGAGGCATGCCTGCGCCGCACAGGGTAAGCTTACGCCTTTGAAACTACCTCGGTTCCCTTCAGTATGAGTCAGGACTGCAATACAGCGCTTTCTATCGGCAACCCGTTCCTCGAGTGGATGGGCGTCACGTTAAAAGAGTGGTCGCCGGGGTATGCCGAAATGCATCTACCCGTGTCGGCCAAGTTGGGAAATCGCACAGGCCGCGTCCACGGAGGCGTAATATGTACCCTGCTGGATTCGGTGTCGGGCTATAGCGGCCTGTATTCCGGGCCGGATGGCCCCCAATTGCGCAGCCTGACCTTGTCCTTGACGACGAATTTCATCGATAGCGGCGACGGCGAGGTCCTGGTCGCCAAAGGGTTTATCGAGCGTAAAGGCCGGAGTGTGTTTTTTACCCGGGCCGAGGTTTGGATGGACGACGCCCTGTTGATGGCGACAGCGGTGGGGACGTTCAAGTATTTGCGGACTAAATAGCTTCTACTTATTCATATGGATGACGTTCAAGCAGTCCGGCCGCGCTATAGCGTCGGCCTTCTCATTTTGGCCATCGTGCTGGTATTGCTGGGCATCGAGCTTTACGCAAGCCTGATTGCGCCGGATCCCAGGCTGCTTGGCGCATTGCGCTGGGGATTGCTGGCTGCGTTCGCCACGACCTTGGGCACCCTGCCCGTCCTGTTTTCCTTGCCCTTTTCGCAACGCGCCAATGACACCATGCTGGGCTTCGGCGCCGGCGTCATGCTGGCCGCCAGTTCCTTTTCCCTGATCATTCCGGCGCTGAACAGTGCCAAGGAGCAGGGCGCGGGTCCTTGGGGGGCGGGCGGCATTGTCGCCGCCGGCATTCTGGTGGGCGCCGTGGGCTTGCTGCTGATCGACCGGCTGCTTCCGCACGAGCACTTCGTCAAGGGCCTGGAGGGCGGAAAAGCCCGGAAGCTGAAGCGGGTGTGGCTGTTCGTGATTGCCATTTGCTTGCATAACCTTCCCGAAGGCCTGGCCATAGGGGTCGGGTTTGCGGGGGGTGACATCGTCGGCGCCCGAGCCCTGGCCGTCGGGATTTCCATACAAGATGTGCCAGAGGGGTTAGTGGTGGCGCTGGCCTTGAGCGGGGTCGGCTACCGCCGTGGGACGGCGGTTGGGGTAGCAATGCTTTCGGGGCTGGTCGAACCCCTGGCCGCTGTGCTGGGGGTGGCCATTATCGGCCTGTCCGCCGCCTTGCTGCCTTGGGGGCTGGCCGCAGCCGCCGGCGCCATGCTTTTTGTCATCAGCCACGAGATCATTCCCGAGTCGCACCGGCAGGGGCACGAGTCGTATGCCACCCTTGGCCTGATGTTGGGATTTGTCGTGATGATGCTGCTGGATACCGCCATGGCTTGATCCGGGCATGGCCCGAACCTGCGCCCTGGCGCTTGTTCAGGCGGGATGCCTGGCCAGCCATTGCGCAATAGGGGCTGGCCGTGCGAACAGGTAGCCTTGCATGGCATCGCAACGCTGCGCTATCAGGAAGTCCGCCTGTGTCTGCGTTTCCACGCCTTCGGCGACCACATGCAGCTTGAGCTTGCGCGCCACGGCAAGAATCAATTCCACGATGGCTGCGTTGTCGGCGCCGTGCTGGGTATCGTGCACGAAGCATTTGTCAATCTTGAGTTCATAGAGCGGCAGCCGCTTCAGGTACGACAGGTTGGAATAACCGGTGCCGAAGTCGTCGATGGAGAAGCGGATGCCGATGCCGGCCAGCTCGATCATGCGGTCGGCCGCGCCCTGCAGGTCTTCGATCAGAATGCCTTCCGTCACCTCGAAAATCAGCCGCTCGGGCGGCGCGCCCGTTTCCTGAAGGATTTCACGCACGCGCGTGACAAAGTCGGCCTGCCTGAACTGACGGGGGCTGACGTTGATGGAGAGCGGGTACAGCTCGCCGGCTTGCTCCAGCCGCTTGATGATCTGGCAGGCCTGCTGCAGCACCCAGTCGCCGATACGCAGAATAAGGCCGGTATCTTCCGCGACCGGGATGAAGCGTGAAGGCGAAACGGGGCCGAGCGTGGGATGGTGCCAGCGCGCCAGCAATTCGGCGCCCACGATAGTGTGCGACATGTCGTACTGGGCTTGTATATACAGCTGGAACTGATCGGTGCCGATGGCCTGGGCCAGCTCGCGCTCCAGGGTCAGCCGCTCCTGAAGATCCGTCTGCATGCGGGTTTCGTAAAAGGCCACCTGGTTGCGGCCTGATTCTTTCGAGCGCGACATGGCCGTATCGGCCTCGCGCAGTACATCGGCGGCACTCTTGCCATCAGGCTGGATGAGCGTGACACCGATACTGGCGCCGCAAAGGTAATCCTGGCCATCGATCAGGAAGGGCTGGGCAAGCGCGCCGCGAACGCTCTCGGCGATATTCATGGCTGTGCGGGCGGCTTCTTGCTGAGTGCGGCCCAGGCGCTCGAGCAGAATCACAAATTCATCCCCGCCCAGGCGGGCGATGGTGCTTTGGTTGCACACCTCGTTCTTCAGGCGCTGCGCCGCATCGCACAACAAGGTATCGCCCGTTGCATGGCTGCTTGAGTCATTGATGCGCTTGAAGTGATCCAGGTCGATGAACAGTACCGATGCGAAACCCGTGCCGCGGCGTATCGCGTCGATGGCTTGTTCCATGCGCTCCAGCAGCAGGCGCCGGTTGGGCAGCTTGGTCAAGGTGTCGTAGAAGGCCAGTTGATGCGCGGCCAGCCGGGCCGCCTTGTGTTCGGTCACGTCGGTCGAGATGCCGCACAACGACTCTATGGCGCCCTTGTTGTTCCTGAGGGGGATCTTGATCGAGAAATAGGTTCTGGCGCTGCCGTTCTCCAGCGTCACGTCCTCTTCCTGCGCCACGCGTTCGCCATGCGTGATCACCCTGAGCTCGCTCAGGCGCGTTTCGGCCAGGCCTTCGTGCTGGATCAACTGGTCATCGCTGCGGCCAATAAGGTCGGGCAGGTCGAGTCCGAAAAACTCGCAGACCTTGCGGTTGCCATAGCGGTACTTGAGCTGCCTGTCTTTGATATAGATGTGCGCATCCACGCTGTCCAGGATGGTATTGAGCTTGGCCTCGCTGGCCTGGAGGTGGCGTGTTTGACGGGCCACCTGGGTTTTCAGAAGTGTGGCGATGCCCAGGGCCCCCAATAGCAGCGTTCCCAGCGCCGAGAGGGCCCACCAGAGCCACGCCGGCAGGTGGGGGGAGGGAGCGGGCTTGCCCCAACGCTGCAGAATATTGAAGTAGCGCGAGCCCGGGTCGGCCTGCCACGCGGCCAGGTGCTTGTCGATCGCGTTCAGCAGATGCCTGTGGCGTCCTTTGCCTGTAGCGTAATACATCTGTATGGGTTGGAAAATCACGGAAGTGGCCACCAGCCGGTATGCCTGCGCGTGCAGCTCGCCAAAATGATAATTGGCGACAACGGCATCGGCCTGGCCATTGGCGACCATTTGAAATCCCGTTTCAAACTGGTCGACTTCCAGCAGGTTGGCGTGAATGCCGAAACTCGATGCCATGGATTTCAGATAATCAAGCTGAATCGACGCGGCCAAAACCGCTACGCGCTTGTTCTGCAGATCGAGCACCGAGTGGATGGAGCCGTCGTCGCGCCCATAGATTTGCGACCAGCTATGCAATGCGGGCAATTGATGGAAGTCGTACCGCAGCTCGCGGTCATGGTTGCGTGCCACATCGGGCAGAAGATCGATCCGACCGTCTTGCAAGGCCTGAAGGCAGTCTTGCCATGCACAGGGTACGGCGCGCAGCACCCAGCCCTCTTCCTTCGCCACCTCGGTCAGCAGCTCGCCGAGGATGCCGCTGGGCTGGCCATTCTCGCCCATATGCAGCTTGGGGAAGTCTTCAAGGACGCCGACGGTGAAGCTGCGCTGCTGGCCCAGTGCGGCGCTGGACACAAAAAAGGAAGCGAGCAGCAGGAAGGGGAACAGAAGCGCGGCCGCTTTGCGAAAGAACCCCCTTGATGGAGCCTGCTGCGCGACGCCCTGGCATCGTGGGAATGATGTGCTCTGTTCGTGATGTAAAACCATGGTTACTTATGGGTTCAGTAGCCATTGCTGATAAAACATGTTAACACTCGTAGTATTAAGACACGAACCTTATTTGTGCTTAACATCCGCGTTTTTATAGGTAAAAACCCTGATATATGCCTCTGTTTTAACGTGTTCTGCTGTTTGTACAATGCCCGATCCGTTCGCGTATGCAAAAATGGCACCAGAAAATTTGTATGGCTTTGTGAAAAAAGGCCAACGGGATAGTGTCTGGAATCGGCAAGGCAAACCTGGAAAACCGCCAGTGCGGGGCGGGTCGGCAGATCCTGCATTAAGAAAAACACATTGTTTGTTTTAACACTTGCATTTACACACACACAAAGTGTGGGCTGCGGGTGCATCGTACCGGTTAGAGTCCGGCAACAGTAGAGGGGAAACCCAAGGAGAAACATTATGCGAAAACTATTCAGCGCTTCCGTCAGCAAGCGCCTGGCCATGACCGCCGGCGCTGCTGCGATGTTCGCGGCACTGGCCTCGCCGCTGCCTGCCGCGGCTCAGCAGAAATTCGTCAGCATTGGCACGGGCGGGGTCACCGGCGTGTACTACGCCGCGGGCGGCGCCATTTGCCGCCTGGTCAATAAAGACCGTGCCGACCACGGCGTGCGCTGTTCGGTGGAATCCACCGGCGGCTCGGTTTTCAATATCAACACCATCAAGGCCGGCGAGCTCGACCTGGGCGTTGTGCAGTCCGACGTGGGCTTCAACGCCTACAATGGTCAAGGCCAGTTCAAGGATGCGGGCGAGTTCAAGAAACTGCGTTCGGTGTTCTCGCTGCACCCCGAGCCCTTCACGTATGTCGTGCGCAAAGAAGCCAACATCAAGTCTTTTGAAGACTTGAAGGGCAAGCGCTTCAACGTGGGCAACCCGGGTTCGGGCACGCGCGCCTCCATGGAGCAATTCCTGGCGGCCAGCGGCACCGATCTGAGCTACTTCTCGCTGGCTTCCGAACTGCGCCCCGACGAGCACGGCCCAGCGCTGTGCGACGGCAAGATCGACGGCTTCATGTATGGCGTGGGCCACCCTTCGGCCAACATCCAGGATCCCACCACCACTTGCGGCGCACAGTTGATGTCGCTGACCGGCCCCGTGGTCGACAAGCTGGTCGCCGATTATCCCTACTATGCCAAGGCAACGATTCCCGCGGGCCTGTATCCCAACAACCCGCAGGAAACCAACACTTATGGCGTGCTGGCCACCTTTGTAACGTCGGCCGATGTGCCTGAAGAAACCGTCTACCTGGTCGTCAAGGCCGTATTCGAGAACTTCGAGGACTTCAAGAAGCTGCATCCGGCATTTGGCCATCTGGAAGCCAAAGACATGGTCAAGAACGGTCTGTCCGCGCCTTTGCATCCTGGCGCTGAAAAGTACTTCAAAGAGAAAGGCCTGCTGTAAAGATAAGGCGCGCGTGCCTGCGCGCGCTATTGTTCATTTAGCAGCATCAGGCGGCCAATGGCCGCCTGTCTGGTAGTAAGGCCCGGCAAGTGCTCATCGCTTGCCGGGTGAACCCGATAGAAACACCAAGGGGAAACCGCATGAGCACCACTTCACCGCCGTCCGCCATCGATACGCAGACCAACGCCAATCTTGAACAACTGGTTGCCGACGTCGACCGCGGAGGCCGTAATGTAGGCGGGATAACGGGCGCTGTGCTGTTTTGCGGTGCCGTTTTCTGGTCGCTGTTTCAGCTGTGGTATGCGTCGCCGCTGCCATTTGCCCTGAACCTGGGTATTTTCAACGATACGGAAGCACGCGCCCTGCATCTGGGCATCGCGATGTTCCTGGGGTATTTGGCCTACCCCGCGCGCAAGAGTTCGCCGCGCGACAAAATGCCTCTGATAGATTGGGTATTGGCTTTGATCGCGGGGTTCTGCGGCGCCTACCTGTTCCTGTTCTATAAAGAGCTGGCAACGCGCCCCGGCATTCCCACGCTCATGGACATCACTGTGGCGTCGATCGGCCTGCTGCTGTTGCTCGAGGTGACGCGGCGCGCGCTGGGGGCGCCCATGGCGGTGCTGGGCGCCGTATTCGTGTCTTATGTATTCCTGGGGCCTTGGCTGCCCGATGCGCTGGCGCATCGCGGCGCATCGATAGAACGCCTGGTGTCCCATATGTGGTTGACGACCGAAGGCGTGTACGGCGTTGCGCTGGGTGTGTCGGTGTCCTATATTTTCATTTTCGTCTTGCTGGGTTCTTTGCTTGACCGCTGCGGCGCGGGCAACTACATGATGCAGGTTTCCTTCGCCCTGCTGGGCCACTTGCGCGGCGGTCCGGCCAAGGTGGCCGTGGTGTCGTCGGCCGTGAACGGCATTGTGTCGGCTTCGTCGGTGGCCAATGTGGTCACCGGCGGCATCTTTACCATTCCGCTCATGAAGAAGGCGGGCTATGGCGGGGTCCGCGCCGGCGCCATCGAAACCGCGTCATCGGTGAACGGGCAAATCATGCCCCCGGTGATGGGCGCCGCCGCCTTCCTGATGATCGAGTACGTGGGCATTCCTTATACCGACATCCTGCGCCATGCGCTGCTGCCGGCCAGCATTTCATACATTGCCCTGTTCTATATCGTCCACCTGGAAGCCATGAAGCTGGGCATACAGCCCATGATGTCGGCCGGCAAGCCGCGCACAGCGCTGCAGAAGCTGGCGGGCTGGGGCATGGGTATCGCGGGTTCCGTGATCGTCATGGCGCTGGTGTACTGGATTGGTGTGGGCGTTCAGACGGTGGCGGGCGCGGCGGCAACACCGATTCTCGTCGCCATCCTGACTGTCTTGTATTTGTGGCTGCTGCGCATTTCGGCATCGCATCCCGATCTTCCCACCGATATCAATATCACCAATCCCACCCGGCCCGAGCCCTGGCCCACGGTGCGTTCGGGCCTGTATTTCCTGATTCCCATCGGGATTCTGGTCTGGTGCCTGACCGTCGAGCAATTCTCGGCCGGCCTGTCGGCCTTCTGGGCCGTGGTGGCCATGGTCCTGCAAATGCTGACGCAGCGGCCGCTGATTGCCTGGTTCCGCAAGCAGTCCGTGGCGCCAGCTGCCAAGCTAGGCATGTCTGAAACCATCAATGGCTTGCAGGAAGGCGCCCGCAACATGATCGGCATCGCCATCGCCTGCGGCACGGCCGGCCTGATCGTGGGGGCCATTACCCTGACCGGCTTGGGCCTGCGCATGACGGCATTTGTCGAGCTGGTGTCCATGGGCAATGTGCTGATGATGCTGGTGTTTACCGCTGCCGTCTGCCTGGTATTGGGCCTGGGCATGCCGACCACTGCCAACTACATCCTGATGGCGACATTGATGGCGCCGGTGGTGGTTGAGCTGGGCGCGCAAAGCGGCCTGGTGATTCCGCTGATCGCCGTGCACATGTTTGTGTTCTATTACGGCATCATGGCCGACATCACCCCGCCGGTCGGGCTGGCGACCTTTGCCGCGGCGGCGATCTCGGGCGAGGACCCCATCAAGACGGGTATCCAGGGCGTGACCTACGCCATGCGCACCGCGGTGCTGCCGTTCATGTTCATTTTCAACCCCTTGCTGCTGCTGATCGATGTGGACGGCATCGGTGAGCTGTTCCTGGTGGTGTCCGGCGCCATTCTGGCGTCGCTGACCTTTGCCGCCGCCACTATGAAATGGATGCGTGTCAGGGCGACCTGGGCCGAAGTCGGCTTGTTGCTGCTGGTGACGTTCATGCTGTTCCGCCCGGACTTCTTCATGAATTACGTGGCGCCGAAGTACGAGACACGGCCTGCGGCGGAATTGCTCAAGATTGCCGCCGAGATGCCGCCCAAGGGGCGCCTGGTGGTGCAGCTGACCGGCATGAGCCTGGAAGGCGAGGACAAGCAGAAAACGGTCGCGGTACCGCTGGCCGCGCTGCCTGAAGACAATCAGGCAACGGGCGACGCAGCCGGCCTGGCGCGCTTGTCGGCGGCCGGCCTGACGGTCATGGCCATGGGCGATCAGGCGCAGATTGCCGCTGTGCGCTTCGGCAGCCAGGCCCGGCGCGCCGGCTGGGAGCAGGGCTGGGACATTACACAAGTCAAGGTGCCGAACCCGCGCCGTCCGTCCGAGTTCTGGTCCTACATTCCCGCGTTGCTGATTCTGGCGTTCATCTGGTTCAAGCAAGGTGTCCGGATGCGGCGCGAGGAAAACACCCATCCCGTCGCTGCCTGATATTTTCTGCTTGCGTATAAGGGCCATGTCTTAAGGGACTGGCCCTTTTTTTGTATAGTGACAGCTGGATGCTTCTTCTATGAACAGGTTGGTTATGCAGACTATTTTTCTTGATCATGTGCGGGATCAGATCCAGCAATTGCGCAACGACGGTTTCTATAAGCCCGAGCGGGTCATGGCCGGGCAGCAGTCTTCCCAGGTGCAACTGGAGGACGGCAGCCGTGTGCTGAACTTTTGCGCGAATAACTATCTGGGCCTGGCCAATGACGCACGGCTGATCGACGCGGCAAAGCAGGGGCTGGATAGCGCCGGCTTCGGCCTGGCGTCGGTGCGTTTCATCTGCGGCACGCAAACAGGGCATAAGGCGCTGGAGCAAGGCCTGGCGCGTTTCCTGAAAATGGATGATGCGATTCTGTATTCCAGCTGCTTCGACGCCAACGGGGGCTTGTTCGAGGTGCTGCTCGGCGAGCAGGATGCGGTCATCAGCGACGCGTTGAATCATGCCAGCATCATCGATGGCGTGCGCTTGTGCAAGGCAAAACGGTATCGCTACCAGAACAATAATATGGCGGATCTGCGCAGCCAGTTGCAGGCCGCAGACGCCGCGGGCGCGCGCTATAAGCTGATTGCGACGGATGGGGTGTTTTCGATGGACGGCATTATTGCCGACCTGAAGTCGATTTGCGACCTGGCGGATGAATTCAATGCGATGGTGATGGTGGATGATTCGCATGCGGTCGGGTTTATTGGTGAGCATGGCCGGGGGACGCCGGAGCATTGTGGCGTAGAGGGCAGGGTGCATGTACTGACGGGTACGTTGGGCAAAGCGCTGGGCGGGGCTTCGGGCGGCTATGTGGCGGCGCAGGGGCCGGTGGTCGAGCTGCTGCGGCAGCGTTCGCGGCCTTATCTGTTTTCGAATACGCTGGCGCCGGCGATTGTGTCGGCGTCGCTGCGCGTGCTTGATCTGCTGCAAAGCGACGAAGGCGGGGCGTTGCGCGAGCGTGTCCATGCCAATGGGCAGCAATTCCGGCAGGCCATGGCGTCGCTGGGTTTTGATCTGGTGCCAGGCGGGCATCCCATTATTCCCGTGATGTTCGGGGAAGCCCAACGGGCGGCGGACATGGCCGAAGCGCTGTTGGCCGAAGGGGTCTACGTGATTGGTTTTTCGTATCCGGTGGTGCCCAAGGGACAGGCGCGGATACGCACGCAAATGAGCGCGGCGCATACGCCGGAGCAGATTATGCAAGCAGTGGCGGCGTTTGAGCGGGCGGGGCGCAGGCTGGGGGTGATCTGATCGGGCGCGTAAAAATGCGTGTTGTTGCTGCGGCTTGTGCTTTTTTTGCGTTCTTTAGTTCTTAAGAAAGACCCGGGCGGCAGGTGCTGCTCCGGCTTCGCGCGCTACGGCCTCGGCTGCGCCAAGGCTGCCCGGTTCAGACACTGAAATCGCTGCGGGGGCGGAACTCGCCCGGTCGGGCCGGTGGCCCGACATTCGCCGGGCTCAAACAGCCGCCCCCTTGCATCAGCGATTTCAGCGCCCGAACCGGCGTGCGCGAGGCGCCTGCACAGCACCTGCCGCCCGGGTCTTTTCAGGACATGACGTATTCACGCTCTGCCATACCATCCAAATCAGGTATGTCCTGCCCGTTTATGAAGGCGCTGTGGAGGCTGGGGCCGGGTAGAGCGCCGGTTGAGCAAGCCGCGCCGCGGGCCTGAGGACGGGGGCGTAAGAGGACGCGCATGTTTGAGCAAGAAGGGGTCCGGGGGACCGCTTCTTGCGAGTTCGCGTCCGACCCCGTCCTCAGGCCCGTGGCGCGGGAAGCCACGGCAAAGCCGTGGCCGCAGCGATCGGCGCGGCACCTGGCCCCAGCCTGCGCAGCGCCTGGCTTAAAAACAGCATGCTGCACCGGTCTCCACAGTACCTGGCCTAGAAACAGCATACTGGCCTTTGCCTATAGCTCACTGAGCACGTCCAGCGTAGATTTATAATGACGGCCCCGCCACCTGGACCTGGAGCCCGCCATGCGCGCCCTTGCAAAGCTTGAACCCACCATTGGACTGACGCTGACCGACGTCGAGCGGCCGGTTGTCGGCCATAACGACGTCCTGATCAAAATCACCAAGACCGCCATCTGCGGCACGGACATCCATATCTGGAAGTGGGACGACTGGGCCAGCAAAACCATCCCCGTTCCCATGCATGTCGGCCATGAGTATGTGGGCGAGATCGTCGAAATCGGGCAGGAAGTCAGCGGCTTCAACATTGGCGACCGCGTCTCCGGCGAAGGCCATATTACCTGTGGGTTCTGCCGTAACTGCCGCGCAGGGCGGCGTCATCTGTGCCGCAACACCCTGGGGGTCGGCGTCAACCGGCCCGGTGCATTTGCCGAATATCTGGCCATTCCGGCCTTCAATGCCTTCAAGATCCCCGATGATGTTTCCGATGAACTGGCTGCCATTTTCGACCCTTTCGGCAATGCCACCCATACCGCGCTGGCCTTCAATCTGGTGGGCGAGGATGTGCTGATCACGGGCGCCGGCCCGATCGGCGCCATGGCGGCGGCGATTGCCCGGCATGTGGGCGCGCGCAATGTGGTGATTACCGATGTGAATGATTATCGGCTTGAGCTGGCCGCGAAGATGGGCGCCAGCCGCACAGTGAATGTCGCGCGCGAGTCGCTGCGCGACGTCATGAATGAACTGGGCATGAACGAGGGCTTCGATGTGGGGCTGGAAATGTCGGGCGTGCCCAGCGCCTTCACCAGCATGCTCGAGCAGATGAATCACGGCGGGAAGATTGCCATGCTGGGCCTGTTGCCCGCGGGGGTGGGCATCGACTGGAACCAGGTGATTTTCAAGGGGCTGGAGATCAAGGGCATCTATGGCCGCGAGATGTTCGAGACCTGGTACAAAATGGTGGCCATGCTGCAAAGCGGGCTTGATCTGTCTCCCATCATTACGCATCGCTTTCCGGTCGATGAGTATCGCGCCGGATTCGATGCCATGTTGTCGGGCCAAAGCGGCAAAGTCGTGCTGGATTGGGCGGCCTGAAGCTTTGCTGCATCATCGGGATCCAGGCTGTTGAAAAAGGCGCAGCGAATTGAATGGGTGCGCCGGGCGCCGCTGCCGCTGCGTGACGGCGTGGCGCCCAGCCGGGTTTATTTGCCGCAAGGTCCGTGGCTGAACTTGCGGGATTTCGTGCTTCAGCGCTTTCCACACGTGCCGCGGGATGTCTTGCTCGAGCGGCTGGCGCGGGGCGATATTGTCGATGACGCCGGGGTGGTTCAAACGCTGGCCAGTCCGTATCGGGCGCTGGGCTGGCTGTGGTATTACCGCGAGGTGCCTGCCGAAGCGCATGTGCCCTTTGAGTTGCCTGTGTTGTTTCGCGATGATTATCTGGTCGCGGTCGACAAGCCGCATTTTCTGGCCAGCATTCCTGGCGGCCGGTATCTTCGCGAAACGGCATTGATACGCTTGCGCCAATCGCTGGAATTGCCCTTGCTCAGTCCCATTCATCGGCTGGACCGCGATACGGCCGGCGTCCTGCTGTTCTGCGCGGCCCCCGAGCAGCGCGGCGCGTATCAGGCGCTGTTTCAGACGCGCGACGTGCGGAAAGAATACGAGGCCATTGCCCCGCTGCGCGCCGATCTGGTTTTTCCCTTGGTGCATCGCAGCCGCCTGCAGGCGCGCCCCGGGCATTTCACGATGCAAGAGGTCGGCGGCGAGCCGAACAGCGAGACCCATATCGACTTGATGGACACCCTGGGCGATCTAGGGCGATACCGCCTGCGCCCGCATACGGGACGCAAACATCAGTTGCGCGCGCATATGAGCGCCCTGGGAATACCGATCTGCAACGACGCCTTCTACCCCGCGCTGCAGGCGCATGCCGATGCCGATGACTTCAGCCATCCGCTGCAGCTGCTGGCCCGTTCGATTGAATTCACCGACCCCGTCAGCGGCCTGCCAAGGCGCTTTGAAAGCCGGCGCGTGCTGCAGGCGGTGTCTGGGCGCCAGGACGGCGGCGCTTAGCCGTCCAGCTTAGTACTGTTCAAAATACGACTCGATCGTCGCGCGGTCGTGCGTTTGCGTCAGGGCCAGCATCAGCAGTATGCGTGCTTTTTGCGGGTTCAGCGACTGGGCCGCGATCAAGCCGCGCCGGGCATCGTCCGGGCTGGCGGAAACCATGCCGGCGCCGCAGCGGCTGCTGCGCACGCAAGGGATGTGATGCTTCTTGGCCAGGCGGACGCCTTTCTGGGCTTGCGGCGACAGGCTGCCATTGCCGCTGCCGGCGATGACGATGCCTTGGGCGCCGGCGGCGATCGCCGCCTCGTACAGATGCAGTCCGGCATCCTGGTGATCGTAAAGGATGTCGACCCAAGGCAAGGTCTTGAGGCCAGCCAGGCTGAACCGGGTTTCGGCGGGATGCTTGATGGGGGCCTGGAACAGATGCAGGCGGCCGTTATGGATCTGGCCCAGGCTGCCGTATCCGGGGGATCCGAAAGCGTTGACCTGCGCCGTATGGGTTTTGCTGACGAAACGGGCGGCATGGACGCTATCGTTCAGCGTGGCCAGCACGCCCAGATCCCGGGCGTCCGGATGCGCGGCCAACAGGACGGCGTTGTACAGATTCAGCGGCCCGTCGGCGCTCAATGCCGAGGCCGGCCGCATGGCGCCGACGATGACGACGGGCTTGGCGCTGTGGATGGTCAGGTGCAGAAAGCAGGCCGTTTCTTCCAGCGTATCCGTGCCGTGCGTGATGACGATGCCGTCGATGCCGGGGTCGGCCAGCAGGCGATTGACCTTGGCCGCCAGCTTGAGCAGCATGGCATGGGTGATGTTGCGGCTGTCGACGTTGAAGACTTGCTGGCACTGGATGTTGGCCAGGGACGACAAGGCCGGTACGGCCGACAGCAGGTCGTCTATGCCTTCGGTGACGGTGTAGTCGGCCAGGACGGTAGCGCTGGACGCGGTGGATGCGATGGTGCCGCCGGTGCCGAGCAGGGCGATGTTGGGCAGGGTATTCATCAACAGGGGCTCCTGTTCGGCGCCGGTGCGCTGGCCGGTCCGTTCAATCGGTTGATTCAATGCTTGAGCCTGCGTTCCAGCAGGTGCAGGCAGGCCAGTAGAAAGAAATTGATCATCAGGTACAGCGCGCCGGCCAATACGAAGGTTTCGATGATGGCATAGTTCTGGTTCATCAGGCGTTTGGCGTGCCCGGTAAGTTCCATGACGGCAATGGTGGAGGCCAGGCTGGTGCCTTTGATGGCCAGCACGATTTCGTTGCTGTAGGCGGGCAGTGCCTGGCGGATCGCCAGGGGAAACACGATGCGCCGGAAACGCAGCAGGGCAGGCATGCCGCAGGCGCGGGCCGCGTCGATCTGCCCCTTGGGAACAGACTGGAAGCCGCCGCGCAAGACTTCACTGATGTAGGCGCCGCTGTTCAGGGCGATCGCCAGAATGGCGCAGCGGCCGCCATCGCTGAAGAGCCACCACAGGGCGGGATTATCGCGCACGAAGCTGATGGTGCCGATGCCGTAGTACAGGATGAACAATTGCACCAGCAGCGGCGTACCCCGAAAACAGGTGCTGTACAGGAAAGAAAAGCGGGCCGCCAGGGTGTTGGGGGTATTGCGCATCAGGGCCAGTGCCAGCCCGATCATCGATGCGAAAAAAATAGAGGTCAGCCCGATATAGACGCTCAGGCCAAAACCCTGGAACAGATTGACGATGGTGTGCTGGAACAGATCGGCATCCATTACGCATGCCCCATCATGCCGCGCCCGTAACGCCGCTCGGCCAGGACGAAAACCCCCTGGCTGGCCGCGCCGATCGCGAAATACAAGGCCCCTGCCATCAGATACAGGGCCAATGGCTCACGGGTCGCGGCGGCGCCCAATACCGCGGCCCGCATGATTTCGACCAGGCCCACCAGCGAGATCAGGGCCGTGTCCTTGAGCGCCGTCTGCCACACATTGTTGGTGCCGGGCAGCGCATACCAGAACATCTGCGGCAGGACGACACGAAACAGGCGCTGGCGGGCCGACATGCCGATGGCGCGGGCCGCTTCGATCTGCCCGGCCGGGATGGCCTTGAGCGCGCCGCGGAACACCTCTACGCCATAGGAACCCGAGATCAGGCCAATGGCCAATATGCCGACCAGGGCCGGGAACCAGCTGGTCATGGCGTCTTGCCAGCGCAACGCGTCGGCCAGATCGGCCGCGGCCTGGACTGAGCCAAAGAACAGCAGATAGATAATAAGCAGCTCGGGGATGCTGCGCACAAGCGTGGTGTACAGGCTGACCAGCAGGCTGAGCAGCCTGGGGCCCGATGTCTTGACGCTGGCGCCCAGGATGCCGATGACGATACCCAGCGCCATGCCCAGCACTGAAATCAACAGCGTCATGGCGGTGCCGCGCAGGAGCGTCCAGCCCCATCCGTCGCGCAGCACCGCGAGTATCGTGTCGAGCATGTGGTTTTACTTCTTGCAGACCTCGTAGTTCGAAATGTCGATATCGAACCATTTTTCGCTGGAGGCCTTGATGGTGCCGTCGTTGATCAGCTTGCACAAGGCGGCGTCGACTTTCTCTTTGAGCTCGATCTTGTCCTTGTTGATGCCGACGCCTATGCCATAGCCCAGCACCTCGGGGGCGGACGAGCCCTTGATCACCAGTTGGGACAAGGCGAAATCCTTGTCGCCGACTTTCTTCAGGAATTTCGATTGCGAGGTCAGGTCGGCAAACGTGGCATTCAGGCGGCCGGCGTCCAGGTCGATCTGCATCTGATCCAGCGTATCGTAATTCTTGATGTTCAGGTCCGGCGCCTTTTGGCGCAGATAATCGCCATGCGTGGTCCCGCCCTGCACGCCCACGGTTTTCCCGGACAGGCCCTTGAAGATGTCTTCGGCGCTGCCGGCGCTGATCAGCTCGCTGTCCTTGGGCAGAACAAAAAGGGCATCTTCCACGGCGTAAGGAATGCTGAACGCAATGCGCTTGCCGCGCTCGGGCGTGACCGACATGCCTGAAATGATCAGGTCGAAGCGGTTGGCGTCGAGCGATGGAATCAGGCTGTCGAAGGCCTGGACGACAAAGCGGCAGTCGGCATTCAGTTCTTTGCACAGTGCGTTGCCGACGTCGGCGTCGAAGCCGCTGACTTTGCCGGCCGCATCGACCATGCTCCAGGGCGGGTAGCCGCCTTCAGTGCCTATCTTCAGGGTGTCGGCCGAGGCGGTGCCGAGTCCCAGCAGGGCCAGGCCCGTGCAAAGCACGGCTTTCTGCAAAAATGGTGTGATCACGTTGGTCTTCCTTGGAGCGGCTGAAACAGCCGGCGGTTTTTATGGCTTACTGACTGCGCAGCTGCCCCGCGATGGGCGTTGGCGCTGCTGAATTCAGGATATTACCAAAGTAGGCAGGGGCCGGCTTCAGTAAGTGGGCAGCAGGAACTGGCGCAAACGCTGGGATTCGGGCTGGTCGAACAAGGCGCCGGGGGGGCCTTCTTCCTCGACCAGGCCATTGTGCATGAACAAGGTATGGTCCGAAACCTCCCGCGCGAACTTCATTTCGTGCGTGACAAGAATCATGCTGCGGCCTTCGTCGGCCAGTTGCCGGATGACGCGCAGTACCTCGCCCACCATTTCGGGGTCCAGCGCCGATGTGGGTTCGTCAAACAGCAGGACGTCGGGGTTCATGGCCAGCGCGCGCGCAATGGCGACCCGCTGCTGCTGCCCGCCCGACAGCTCGCTGGGATAGGCGTCCTTTTTATCGGACAGACCCACTTTTGCCAGAAGCTCAAGGGCATGCTCAGTGGCCTGGCTTTTGGGGACGCCCTGGACATGCACTGGGCCTTCCAGCAGGTTTTGCAGCACATTGCGATGGGACCACAGGTTGAAGTTCTGGAACACCATGCCCAGGCGGGCGCGAACGCGTTCAAGCTGCCGGTGATCGCTGCTGACGGCCACGCCATCGCGCCCCTTGTGGCTGCGCAGGGTTTCCTTGCCGATGCGCACGACGCCCTCGTCCGGCACGACCAGATGGTTGATGCAGCGCAGCAAAGTGCTTTTGCCCGAGCCTGACGCGCCGATGATGGACAGCACATCGCCTTGCAGGGCGGTGAAGGATATGCCGCGCAGCACCTGGTTCGCGCCAAACGATTTGTGGATGTTTTCAGCCTTGACGGCAAAGTCGGCAGCGGTCATGGGGCGGGGCGCGGGTAGAACGAGGCAGGCATGGCAAAAAGGGCCGGAAAGCAGCAAATGGGCTATTTTAGTGCCATTTCCCGAAGCGGGTCAGGGTGCGCGCCTGAGTTCGGCGGGGGGTACCTTGATCTGCGTCCGGTATTTGGATACGGTCCGCCGCGCCACCATGATCCCCTCGCGCCCGAGCTTGCGGGCCAGCGTGACGTCGGACAGCGGCGCCTTGGGGTCTTCCTCGTCAATCATCTCTTGTATGAGCGCCCGCACGGCGCCGGCGGAGCAGGTGCCGCCGGAGCTCGTGGCCAGCTCACGCGAGAAAAAGTGCTTGAACTCGAAGATGCCGCGAGGCGACGACAGGTATTTGTTGCTGGTGGCGCGCGAGACGGTCGATTCGTGTATGCCGAGCTCATCGGCGATTTCGCTGAGCATCAGTGGGCGCAGTGCGATTTCACCGTAATCGAAGAAAGTCTGCTGTCGCGCGACGATGGCCTGGGCCACGCGCTGAATGGTGCTGCAGCGCTGTTCCAGGCTGCGCATCAGCCACCGTGCCTCTTGCAGGGCTTGTGCCATCAATTGGCGGTCATGGTAGCGGGTACCGCGAAACAGTTTGGCGTACGTGCTGTTCAGGCGTGCCTGGGGGATGGCCGCGCTATTCGATACCGCAATCCACTGGCTGCCTGCTTTGCGCACGATGACGTCCGGGACAATGTAGGTAGACGGGTCGACACTGCTGTAGCGTGCGCCGGGCCGGGGCTCCAGCGTGCGTATGAGCGCGCAGGCCGACTGGATGGCATCGGGTGTGCTGTCCAGGGCATGCGCAAGGCCGGTGTAGTCGCAGCGTCCAAGCTTGTCCAGATGCGCCGACACGATCTCCATGGCCAGTGTCCGCTCGGGCGTCGCGTCGGGCAAGGCCTGCAGTTGCAGCATCATGCATTCACGCAGATCGCGTGCGCCCAGTCCCGGCGCGCCAAGCTGTTGTATCAAGTGCAGGGCGGTTTCCCACTCGTCATCGCCGGGCGCGGGCGTGAACTGGCCCGCGGGCGCCAGTTCGTCGAAAGGTACCCGCAGATAGCCGTCCTGGTCGATGGCTTCAATAATGTATTCGACCAGATATTGGTCGCGCTCGCTGAGCTGGCAACTGCACAAATCAGCGCGCAAGGCTTCCTGCATGGAGGTGTCGCTGCGCGCCCATTGGCCCACATCGCTGTCGGACTGATGTGAACCGTTGCGCTCGGGGTAGTCGCCGGAATAGGCGGAGGGCGCCGGCATGGCGTCCGCTTCAGCCTGTGCAAAGGCCGGGACGTCGCTGGGCGCTTCGGCAAAGAGCGAGCCGTCGGCCGCGGCGTCGTGGCCGGTGTCGGCGCTTGCCCCGTCTGCTGGCTCGCCGCCGTCGGGACTGGCCTGCCCCTCGCCCGAGGAGGGATCGTCGGGGTCTTCCAGGAAGGGATTGCTGGCGATGGCCTCGGCCACCTCGCGGTTGAAGTCCAGTGTGGACATCTGCAACAGCTTGACGGACTGCTGCAGCCTGGGCGTCAGGGCAAGTTGCTGACGTACCTGCAGTTCAAAGTGCATCTGGGCCACGTGGCATCTCCTGGTTCAGTTTTTCGTTCTATCCAACAAAGGAATACCAAGCAAAAACCATGCCAGAAATTCAGCGTGTGCCGTATATAGGAGCGACGCGCCGGAACTCCCTGATGGGGCGTTGATAAATTACCGATGGGTGTAAGAAGTGCTGAGGCGCGGCCGTCAGACGGTCTCGGAGGCGTCGTTCAGGCTGCGGAACCGCTCCAGCCGGTTGTAGAGCGTTTTGGGACTGATGCCCAGGGCCAGGGCTGTGCGGCGCTTGTCGCCGGCATAGTAATCCAAGGTAGCCATGATGACGGCCCGCTGCGCCGTCGACAGCGAGGTACCAACGGGGATTTTCAGAATGCCTTGCCTGGCTTCAAGCGTGTTGGGGCGGAACATGGGCGCAATGGGCGCGATCTCGATGATCTCGTCGGCCAGGATATGGGCGCGGGTAATGACATTCTTGAGTTCGCGGATATTGCCCGGCCAGTCGTGCGCCTCAAGGACCTCCACGGCGGTGTCTGAAAGCTTTTTCCGCGTTTTTTCCTGCTCGTTGATTTCATCGACAAAGCGCTGCGCAAAATAGCCGATGTCGGCTTTGCGCTCGCGCAGCGAAGGTATCCAGATCGGAAAGACGGCCAGGCGGTACAGCAGGTCGGAACGGAAGCAGCCCGCCTGCGCCGCTTCCTTGGGGTCCCGGTTGGTGGCGGCAATGATGCGGACATTGGTCTTGAGCAATTCGGACCCGCCCACCCGGTGATATTGGCCGCTTTCCAGCACCCTGAGCAACTGAACTTGCATGGACAAGGGCATTTCGGTGATTTCGTCCAGGAACAGCGTGCCGTTGTGCGCTTGTTCAAAACAGCCCGCGGTGGTCGCCGAAGCGCCGGTGAAGCTGCCTTTCTCGTGTCCAAACAATTCGCTTTCCGCCAGGGTGGCGGTAATGGCGCCGCAATTGATGGCGACGAATGGCCCCTTGCGCCGGCCGCTGCGATGATGAATGGCACGCGCAACAATCTCTTTGCCGGTGCCGCTTTCACCGACAAGTAGGACGCTGGCCTCGGTAGGCGCGGCCTTGACGATGGCGCGGGCAAGCTCGAATGCCGCTGGAGATCGTCCCAAAATCCGGGAGGTTTTTTTCATTCGGCACAGTCTAGTATGAAACCGCGATGCGCTGCGTATAAACTCATTTTGTTTCAAAAGTCATGGCTGTTTACGGGCGACTGGCGCGAAACCGCGTACGATTAAAGCTAAAACAAGTCGTGAAGACATATAAACTATAAACTAGCCTACTGGGGGCGTTGATGCCGCATCTTTTGATCGTTGATGATGATTCTGCCGTGCGAGAACTCGTGGCGGATATCGCTGTCGAAGATGGTTATACCGTTGCCCAGGCCGGGGATGTCAGGCAGGCCAGGATTCAGATGGAGCGCCAGGCGCCAGACGTCGTCCTGCTGGATATGCAGTTGCCCGACGGCGACGGCATGACGTTCTGGAAAGCCGCCGGTTTGCCGGATGCGCAAGTTGTATTCATGACCGCGCATTCCAGCGTCGATAGCGCCATCGACGCCTTGCGTTGCGGTGCCGTCGATTACCTGCTTAAACCGGTCAGTCTGCGGCGTTTGCGCGGCGTGCTCGAGGAACTCAAGTCGATGTTGGTCAGCCGGCCTTTGCCCGGTTCGGCCGATTGCTTTGCCAAGATGATCGGGCAGTCGCGCGCCATGCAGCTGCTGTGCGCGCATATTGAAAAGGTTGCGCCCACGCGCGCCACGGTTTTGCTGGTGGGCGAAAGCGGAACCGGCAAAGAGCTCGCTGCCGAGGCCATCCATCTGGCCAGTCCGCGGCATCAGCAGCCGTTCATGCCGGTCAATTGCGGGGCGATTGCTTCCAACCTGATCGAAAGCGAATTGTTCGGCCATGAAAAAGGCAGCTTTACCGGCGCCGACCGCCAGCACAAAGGATATTTCGAACGCGCCTGCGGCGGCACGCTGTTCCTGGATGAAATCACCGAGATGTCGATGGAGCTGCAGGTGCGCCTGTTGCGGGTTTTGGAAACCGGCCGTTTCATGCGCGTGGGAACGCACGAAGAGATTGCCACCGACGTCCGGGTGATTGCCGCCACCAACCGCAACCCTGAGCAGGCTGTCAGCAGCGGCGTCCTGCGTGAAGATCTTTACCACCGCCTGAGCGTTTTTCCGCTGGAGCTGCCCCCTTTGCGCGAGCGTGAAGACGATGTCCTGCTGCTGGCCAACCACTTTCTGGATGAACTCAACGCCGAGGACGGCACCAAGAAAACATTTTCCGCCGAGGCGCTCAAGGCCATGCAGGAATATTCGTGGCCGGGCAATATACGCGAACTGCGCAATTACGTGTACCGCAGCTACATTCTTGCCGATGAGGTCATCAAGGGCGACTTCAACTCTTTCGAGCTGGAAGCGCACTCGGCGGGATGGGGCTCCGAAATCCTGGTGCCGGTAGGGGTGCCGCTGGCCGATGCCAACCGGCAGCTTATTCTGGCGACGCTGAAACAGTGCGGCGGGGTCAAGAAAGCGGCGGCCGAGATGCTGGGCATCAGCCTGAAGACCTTGTACAACCGGCTTGACGAGTATGGCGCGGCAGGCGATGTCGACGAGTCGCCGTCCCGGTTGCGCTGATTTGCGCCGAGCTTGCCGGGCACGTTGCATGCTGGCGGGTTTGACCTGTTCATTCTAGGCAAGGCGGATTGACATGTGGACTGAAGGACGCGTATCGGTCGTTGTGGTGACGCACAATAAGCGCAGGCAGTTATTGCACACACTTGAATCGCTGCGCAGCTTGCCGGGACGAAGGCCGATTATTGTGATCGATAACGGTTCGGTCGACGGAACGGCGGCGGCGATTGCCGAGCAGTTCCCTTCGGTATTGCTGATCAGGGCGCGCCGTAATCTTGGCGCGGCGGCGCGTAATATCGGCGTCGCCTATGTCCATACCCCCTACATTGCTTTCTGCGACGACGACATGCAGTGGGAGGCCGGGGCCTTGGAGCGCGCGGTTGCGATGCTGGATGCGTCCCCCGATGTGGCCGTTTTGAATGCCTGCGTGCAGATCGGGCCTACCCGGTCGCTCAGCCCGGCGTGTGTGGCCATGGCCCAAAGTCCCTTGTCGCGCGAGTGTCTGCCCGGCCCGCAATTACTGGATTTCATGGCGGGCGCCTGCGTGATGCGGACGCGTGCTTTCTACGACGTGGGGGGCTACTGGCCGCCATTCTTCCTGGGTGGCGAAGAGGCACTGATGGCGCTGGATATGGTCGAGCGCGGCTGGCGCATCGTCTATGCGGACGACGTCGTGAGCCGGCGTTTTCCGGCCAGGCCCGCCAGTGTCCGCGGAGACGAAAGGCTGCGGATACGCAATGACATATGGGTGGCCTGGATGCGCCGCCCGCTACGCCCCGCATGGCGCAAGACGTGCGAGCAGCTGGGCAATGCGCGCTTGCGGGGTATTTTCTGGCGCACCCTGGCCGATGCCGCGATCGGACTGCCCCGAGCCCTGCGGCAGCGCCGCGTGATATCGCCCGCCGTTGAAAACATGCGGGCCCTGCTGGATACCGTGCCGGCCGATCTGTCCTCCTCGCTGGTTTCCGTGATCAACCCCGCCCAAAAACACCACTCGGTATAGCCGGCGCCCACGCCTAGTGCACTAGTGCAGCCAGTGGGCGCGGCGCGCCACCCGCGCCGGCGGCTGTTGCCCGGGCGGCCGGTTCGGTTCCCGTATTTCGTCGGGCGCTTCCCGCGGCGGCAGGTCGACTTCCCTGTCTGTTTCATCAGGACCGCCGGGAGGGGTTTCCGGGGGGATGGCCGGGTCGTGTTCCGGGGGATCGGGCGGCTCGGGCACGTGCGCCCATTGGCCAAGGCGGCCGCTGTCGGCAAATGTTTTGAAGATTCTTTCAGTCATCGCGTTCTCCTGGCTGGCCATGCTGCAGTGCGCAAAAACATATAAGCAAGCCGTCCTGTGTTGCCGGCAAGTATCGTGCCGCGGGGCGGGCACGATACTTGCCTCTGGAAAACCGACTATGGCCAAGAACAGGAGAAATATCGTGGCGCTGAAAATACTGGTAGTGTCTGCTGAAGCGTTTCCCTTGGCGAAAACGGGCGGTCTGGGCGATGCGGTCAGCGGCTTGTCGCAATCCCTGCTTGCGCAGGACGCGCAGGTGACGCTGATGCTTCCCGCTTATCGAGGCACGCGGGAAGCCCTCCGCTATGTGCGCGAAGTAGCGGTATTGACGGGAATGCCGGGAGGGGACGCCGTGCTGCTGGCCGGAGAATGCCCGGCGCTGGGCCTGCCTGTATTGCTGCTCAAGAATGACGCCCTGTATGACCGCGATGGTTTGTACGTCGACGAAGACGGCAACGAGTATCAGGACAATGCGGTTCGCTTCGCCGCCTTGGCGCATGCCGCTGCGCGGGTGGCGCGCGGCCTGGATTCCGTCCCGCGCCCTCATATCGTGCATTGCCATGACTGGCATGCCGCGCTGGTGCCCCTGTTGCTGCGCCAGCACCAGATCGACGAGGTCAAAACCGTACTGACTTTGCATAACGTGGCTTTCCAGGGGTGGTTTCCCTCGACGCTCGCACCCTCGCTGGGCATCTCCGAATCTTATTGCACCGGCAAGGGGCTGGATGCGCACGGCTGCCTTAATTTCCTGAAAGCGGGTATTAGCCTTGCCGACTTGATTACGGTTGTCAGCCATAACTATGCGCGTGAAATCCTGACGCCCGCCTTTGGCTGCGGTCTGGAAGACACCTTGCGGGCGCGTGTCAGCGATACCATGTCCATTCCCAACGGCATTGATTCAAGTCTGTGGAACCCGCAGCGCGACCGCTATCTGGCGGGGCGTTGCTTCAGCGCCGATGAGCTTGGCAACAAGGCGGTGTGCAAGCGTGAGCTGCAGCGCCGGTTTGGCTTGGCCCAAGACGACCGGGCGGTGGTGATGGCGATGGGCAGCCGCCTGACGACCCAGAAGATGGCGGATGTCGTGGTCGAGGCCGTCCCGCTTGCGCTGGAGGCGCATCCGGCATTGCAGGTATGCATCATGGGGCAGGGCGACAAGGCGCTGGAAAAAGCCCTGTCGGCATTGGAGCAGGCCTATCCCGGACGTTGCAGCGTCCATATCGGCTTTGACGAGGCCCAGGCCCATCTGCTGCACGCGGGGTCCGACATGCTGCTGCATGGCAGCCGTTTTGAGCCGTTCGGACTCACGCCTATTTATGCCATGCGCTATGGCACCCTGCCGATCGGGTCGCGGCTGGGCGGCATGGCCGATACGATTGCGGATCCGGGGGCGGACAAGCCGACGGCCGCCATGCGGGCAGGCTCCGGCATTCTGTTTGAAGGCGAGCGCCCGCAGGACATGGCGCGGGCCATCGATCGCGCCATGTCTTTGCATGGCCAGCCCGATGTGTGGCGGGCCATGCGTCAAAATGCCATGCGCGCCGATTTCGACTGGTCCAGGTCGGCGCCCATGTACATGCGTGCCTATCAATTGTTGCGGCCCGATGTGGCCGTCGATCGCATTCCGGAACGCCGCCGCAGCGTCGTGCCGCTACGGAGCTGGACGCCTGTGCGGGCCGACGCGGACCGGGCGGGACCCCGTCCAGGCCTGGCTGCGGGGAAAATGACGCGGACACTGGGCAGCGGCTCGGGGGCCGGTGTTGTTTGACTACACATTTGGCGCCGTTCCGCAGGGTGATGGCCAGGTCAGGTTCAGGCTATGGGCGCCCGATGCGCCGCTGGTTTATCTGGAGCGGACGGGCTATGACGCCGTGGGCATGACAAAGGTGGGCGACGGCTTCCATGAACTGTGCTGCCCAGGAGCGCCCGGCATGCGCTACGGATATCGCCTGGATTCGGGGCTGCGTATCGCCGATCCCGCCTCGCGTCTGCAGGACGGCGATATCCATGATGCGAGCGTTGTGACGGATACGGGTGCGTACGCCTGGCGCAATGACGATTGGCGGGGACGGCCCTGGACGGATACCGTGCTGTATGAAATCCATCCCGGTCTGGCGGGGGGGTTCCGCGGCGTGCAGGAAAGGCTGGCCGACTTGGCCGAACTGGGCGTGACAGCGATCGAACTGATGCCGATCGGGGATTTCCCCGGCGCGCGGAATTGGGGTTATGACGGCGTGCTGCCGTACGCGCCGGACTGCGCCTACGGCACCCCCGACGAGTTGCGCTTGCTGATCGATACGGCGCATGGCATGGGCCTGCAGGTTTTTCTGGATGTGGTGTACAACCATTTCGGCCCAGAGGGCAACTACCTGGCTGCGTATGCGTCGGGCTTCTTCGATCATGATTTGAGTACGCCCTGGGGGGCGGCGATTGATTTCAGCCAGCCTCAGGTCAGGTCGTTTTTTGCCGAGAATGCCCTGTACTGGCTGCAGGAATTTCGCTTCGACGGCTTGCGCCTGGATGCGGCGCACGCCATATCCGACCGTGGCTGGCTGGTCGACATGGCCCGTTTCGTTCGCAGCCATGTCGAGCCCGGCCGCCATGTGCACTTGGTGCTGGAGCATGAGGGCAATGCATCCAGTCTGTTGCGGCAGGGCTTCGATGCGCAATGGAACGACGATGCCCATCATGTCTTGCACCACATCCTGACCGGCGAGACCGATGGCTATTATGCGGCCTATGCCGACGACCCGACCGGCAAGCTGGCGCGTTGCCTGGCGGAAGGGTTTGTGTACCAGGGGCAGGCCAGCATTGCGCATGCCGGCCGGGCGCGTGGCGAACCCAGCGCGGGCCTGCCGCCGACGGCGTTTGTGTTCTTCCTGCAGAATCACGACCAGACCGGCAACCGCGCGCAGGGCGAGCGGCTCCTGACGCTGTGTAAAAACCGCGAGCAGAAGCTGAAGGCGGCGATTGCCTTGCAGTTGCTGGCGCCCCACATTCCATTGATCTTCATGGGCGAGGAGTGTGGTTCGACCGCGCCGTTCCTGTACTTCACCAGTTTTCTGGACGCGGGCCTGCAGGAAGTCGTCGCTGACGGACGGCGCAAGGAGTTCGCCGCCTTCCAGTCATTTTCCGGTCCTGTCCCAGAGGCGCCCATACCGGACCCTGGCAGCCTGCAGACCTGGGCCGCGGCCCGCGTCGAGCCGAACCAGCAAGACATACAGGCCCGGCGCTGGCGTGCCTGGTACAAGCAGCTGTTGGATCTGCGCCGCCGGTTCATCAGCCCTTATCTGAGCCATGCCGCCATCGTGTCTGTGGACATTGCCGGGCCGCTTGCCGTGCGGGCCTGCTGGCGCCTGGACAAGCAGACTTTGCTGGGTATCCATACGAACTTGTCCGATCAGGACATTGCCCTGCAGGCGAAGATCCCGAGTAGCGAGATGATCGTCTTCGCAAGCCGGGACAAGGCTGACGACGCCTTGCGGCACGGGATGCTGCTGGCCGGCAGCTCGGTGGTCACGATTGCGCCGGACGCGGCCAGGTCACAGGGGGCCGGGAAACGGGGGGCGGCATGAACGCGCCGCGCGCCACCGCCCGACTGCAGCTGCATGCCGGTTTCACCCTGGTGGACGCGTGCCGGCAAGTGCCTTATTACGCGGGCCTGGGTGTCAGCCATTACTACCTGTCGCCGGTCACGCGCGCGCGTCCGGGCTCGACACACGGCTACGACGTCATCGACCATGCCGCCGTCAGCGCCGAGCTGGGGGGCGAAGAGGCATTGATCAGGCTGGCGGCCCGGCTGCGCGAATACGGCATGGGTCTGGTCCTGGATATCGTTCCCAATCACATGGCGGCCCATGCCGGCAATGCGTGGTGGTGGGATGTGCTGCGGCACGGGGTGGACAGCGTCCACGCCTCGTGGTTCGACATCGACTGGGATCCGCCCGAGGAATCATTGCGCGGCAAGGTGCTGGCGCCGTTTCTGCCCGATCCATATGAAGCGAGCCTGTCCAGCGGCGCCATTCAGCTGGTCTACGACGGCAAGACGCGCGCTTTCCAGATCGATGCCTGCGGCGCGCGCTATCCTGTCGCGCCGGATACGCTGGACGAAGATGGCGACCCGGCCCCGCGCGTGCAAGACTACGATGGCCGCGACGCGCAGGGACGCCGGCGATTGCATGCGCTGCTTTCGCGGCAGCACTACCAACTGGCTTGGTGGCGCACGGCCGCCGAACGCATCAATTGGCGGCGCTTCTTCGAGGTGAACGAACTGGTCGGCGTGTGTGTCGAGCGGCCGGAGGTTTTCGATGCCGTGCATGGGCTGACTTTGCGCCTGTACGCCCAAGGCCTGATCGACGGCGTGCGTATCGATCACGTAGATGGCCTGGCCGATCCGGCGGCTTATTGCCGTATGCTGCGCGCCAGGCTGCTTGGCTGCTCCGGGCAGCGTCCGGGCGAATTGCAGGGCCAGGCGCCCTGGCTGATCGTGGAAAAGATACTTGCGCCAGGTGAACGGCTGGACCCGGACTGGCAGGTGGCCGGCACGACGGGGTACGACTTCATGGACCAGACCGGCGCGGTGCTGCACGATAGCGCAGGCCAGGCGGTATTGACCCGGCAATGGGAAAGCGTGGCCCGGGATGCGCGCGATGTCACGGCCTACGTGCGCGAAGCGAGGCGCGCGATGGTGGACCGCCATTTTGCGGCCGAGCGCAACAGTGTGCTGCGGGCAGTGTGCCGTGCGGCGCAGACTGGCCCGCACACACGCCGCTGGCGCGCCGCGGCGGTTGGCCGGATGCTGGACGATATGCTGGTGGCGTTTCCCACGTATCGCAGCTATGTGGGCCGCGCGGCCCTGCCGGACCGTTTGTGGCAAGAGGCTGTCGGGCGCTTTCAGCAATTGACGCCGCCCCTGGCGGCCAAGTCGCTGGAAGATACTGTGTTCTATCGCTACGGCCGCTTGTTGTCCCGCAACGAGGTCGGTTCGGACCCGGCCGTGTTTTCCATGCCGGCGTCCCGCTACCATCAGGAAAACGGTTGGCGCGCCCAGCATGCGCAGCAATCCATGCTGGCCACGGCAACGCACGATCACAAGCGCGGCGAAGATGCGCGCGCGCGTCTTGCAGTGCTCAGCGAAGTGCCTGAAGCCTGGTGCGATGCCAGCCGGCGCTGGCTGGCCTGGCCCGGCGCAGGCCTGGACTTGTCCGATGCCGTTCAGGCGGGCGAGCGCTATATGCTGTTGCAGACGATGGTGGGCGCCTGGCCCCTGGATCTTGGCCTGGACGATGCGCCGGGCCTGCATGATTTCATGCAGCGCCTGGGGCGCTGGCAGGTCAAGGCGATGCGAGAGGCCAAGCTGACGTCCAGTTGGCTGGAACCGCAGCTTGACGGCGAGGAGCGTGCGCTGGCATTTCTGGACAGCCTGTTGCCGGGCCAGATGAATCATGGCTTGCTTGGCGAGGTGGCGCGGTTCGTGCAGCAGATTGCGCCGGCGGGCGCCGTCAATAGCCTTGCCCAGGTATTGCTGCGCTGTACTGTACCTGGCGTGCCCGACTTGTATCAGGGCACAGAGTTTTGGGATTTCAGCCTGGTTGACCCGGATAATCGCCGGCCCGTCGATTTTGCCGCCCGGCATGCCGCGCTGGCGGGGCTGGACGCGGGCTGCACGCCGAATGATTTGCTGCGCGAGTGGCGCAGCGGACGGATCAAACAGGCTGTGCTGGTGCGCGCCCTGGGCTTGCGGCATGCCATGCCGGCGGTGTTCGCCGGCGGCAGCTATGCCCCGCTGCCGGCACGGGGCGCGCGCGGCGACCGGGTCGTGGCCTTTTTGCGGGCGGGTGAAGGCGGGCAGGCCATTGCCGTTGCGCCGGTCAAGTGCTGTTCGGGAGTCGGCTGCGGCCAAGGCCTGCCCCTGATCGACCCGGCCTTCTGGGACGACACTGCGCTATTGCTGCCGCCCGGGTATGCGGGCGCAGGCTTGACCGATGTGTTGAGCGGCGCGCGGCTTGTATGCGCCGCCGATGGCAGCCTTGGGCTGGCCGATGCGCTGGCCAGCTTGCCGGTGGCGCTGCTGGTGCCCGATTAAGGGTACAGGCCGCGCACTTCGCGTGCTTCCAGAATACGCGTGCAGGCGGTGATGAAGGCGGCGGTCCTTTGGCTGACCTTGTGCTCCTTGGCGACCGCAGAAATCGAGGTGTAGGCAGCCCGCATCATGGTTTCAAGACGCTGATTGATTTCCTGTTCGCTCCAGTAGAAGCTGGAGAAATCCTGCACCCACTCGAAATAGCTGACCGTGACACCGCCGGCATTGGCCAGAACGTCGGGAACGATCAAGGTGCCGTTGGACGTCAGGATATCGTCGGCCTCGGGGGTGGTGGGGCCGTTGGCGCCCTCGATCACGATCTTGGCGCGCACCGAGTTGGCGTTGTCCTGGTTCAGTTGGCCTTCCAGGGCGGCAGGGATCAGCAGCTCGGTTTCCAGCGCCCAGAACTCCGCAGGCGCCAGGATGTCGGTGCCGGGGGCGCCGGCCACGCCGCCATGCTCTTCCACATGCTTGAGCAGCGCCAGGACGTCCAGGCCGCCATCATTGTGCACGCAGCCGGTGTGGTCCTGGATGGCGATGACTTTCGCGCCCGCTTCGTAGAACAGCCGGGCAGCGGTTCCGCCCACGTTTCCGAAGCCCTGGATCACGATGCGGGCGCCCTCGATGGGGATGCCGGCGTCGCGGGCCGCTTCGCAGCCCACCACGAAAACGCCGCGCCCCGTGGCTTCGACGCGGCCCAGGCTGCCGCCCAGCGATACCGGTTTGCCGGTGACCACGCCGGTGGTGGTGGCGCCTTCGTTCATGGAGTAGGTGTCCATCATCCAGGCCATGGTCTGTGCATTGGTGTTGACGTCGGGCGCGGGGATGTCTTTGTAGGGCCCGATGATGGCGCCGATTTCGCTGGTGTAGCGGCGCGTGATGCGTTCGAGCTCGCCGCGGGAATAGTTGCGCGGATCGATGCGCACGCCGCCTTTGGCGCCGCCGAACGGCAGATTGACGGCGGCCGACTTGACCGACATCCAGGCCGCCAGCGCCATGACTTCAGACAGCGTGACGTCCTGGTGGAAGCGCACACCGCCCTTGCCGGGGCCGCGCGAAGTGTTGTGCTGGACCCGGTAGCCTTCGAAGTGGGCAATGGTGCCGTTGTCGAGTTCGACCGGGACGTCGACGATCAGCGAGCGCTTGGGGCGCTTCAGTGTCTCGACCCATTTGGCCAGCCTGCCCAGGTAGGGCGTTACACGCTCGACCTGCTCAAGATAGATGCCCCAGGGCCCCAGTTCGTTGGCGTTCAGATAGGAAGGAAGTGCATGGGTCGGGTGTTCTGACATGGTCGGGCCTTATGCGAATGGGTGAAATGAAGGAAACAAGGTCATACGGGAGCCCGTATTTTAGTGCGCAGAAAATATTACGTCCCCAATAAATATCTCTATTGATTAAATAGGGACGGATAGTCCGCATGAGCATATGCCTTTTTCTATTAATGGCTCGTGGTGATAAACACTTAACTATTAAGTCGTTCCCTTGCCGTCGCCGTGTCGGCAGAATGACTGCTTTACGTTGTCGCCGCGGGCCGCCGCGGCGCAGGCAATACATGAGTGCAATGCTGACTTCTTTGGATGCCGCGACCGACAGGCAATGGATACGGTTGCATGAAAGGCTGGCGGGTATTTCAGACAAACACCCCGATGCGGTTTTTGCATCGTCGCTGGGCGTGGAAGACATGTTGCTGGCGCACGCGATTTTTGAAGCCGGGCTGCCTATCGAGGTCTTCACGCTGGACACGGGGCGCTTGCACCCTGAAACCCTGGCGCTGGCAGGCCGCATCCGCGAGCGTTATGGCGTTACGGTAAATATGGTGCAGCCAGATCCCGCTGCGGTCAAGAAGCATGTAGATGAGCATGGGGCGTTTGCCTTCTACGAAAGCATCGATCTCAGGAAAGCCTGTTGCGGCATACGCAAGGTGGAGCCGCTGCGGCGCGCCTTGCGGGGCCGTTCCGCCTGGTTGACGGGGCAGCGCCGCGAACAGTCGCTGACGCGCACCGAACTGGCCGAATCGGAGTTCGACGCCGCCTTTGGCCTGCAGAAATACAACCCTCTGGCCAGCTGGACGCTGGAGCAGGTCTGGGAGATCGTGCACGCATTGGACGTCCCTTATAACCCGCTGCACGAGCAGGGCTACCCATCGATAGGCTGCGAGCCCTGTACGCGCGCCATCCGCCCCGGCGAGGATGTGCGGGCGGGGCGCTGGTGGTGGGAGCAAAAGCTGTCGAAAGAATGCGGCCTGCATGCAGGCCAGGTCAAGAACTGAATAGGATACGAGCATGGGCGAAGTTTCTGCGCGCACACATCTGGACTGGCTGGAATCCGAAGCCATTTATATTCTGCGCGAAGTTGCGGCCGAATGCGAGCGGCCGGTGCTGCTGTTTTCCGGCGGCAAGGATTCCGTGGTGCTGCTACGCCTGGCCGAGAAGGCCTTTCGCCCGGCGGGGTTTCCGTTCCCCTTGATGCACATCGACACCGGCCACAACTTTGACGAAGTCATCGCGTTTCGCGACCGGCGGGTGGCCGAACTGGGTGAAACATTGATCGTGCGCAGCGTCGAGGACTCGATTGCGCGGGGCACGGTCGCCTTGCGCCGCGAGACGGATTCACGCAATGCCGCCCAGGCCACGACGTTGCTCGAGGCCATCGAGGAGTTCGGCTTCGATGCCTGCATTGGCGGCGCCCGGCGCGACGAAGAAAAAGCGCGCGCCAAAGAAAGGGTGTTCTCGTTCCGGAATGAATTCGGCCAGTGGGACCCCAAGGCCCAGCGCCCCGAGCTCTGGAACTTGTTCAATACCAAGGTGCATGCCGGTGAAAACATGCGCGTTTTCCCCATTTCGAACTGGACCGAGCTTGATGTCTGGCAGTACATCGCGCGCGAGCAGCTCAGCCTGCCCTCGATTTACTACGCGCATGAGCGCTTGGTTGTGCGGCGCAACGGGCTGCTGGTTCCGGTGACGCCGATCACCCCGCCGCGCCCAACGGAAATTCCCGAGCGCCTGACGGTGCGCTTTCGCACCGTGGGCGATATTTCCTGCACCTGCCCCGTAGCCTCGGCCGCAGCCGATCCGCTGGCCATCATTGCCGAGACCGCGATCACGACCATTACCGAGCGCGGCGCCACCCGCATGGATGACCAGACGTCCGAGGCCTCGATGGAGCGCCGCAAGAAACAGGGGTATTTCTGATGAATGCAATCAACGATGCATGGGTATCGGCCCATGATACGGGCGTGCTGCGCCTGATTACCGCCGGTTCGGTGGATGACGGAAAATCGACGCTGATCGGGCGCTTGCTGTACGACAGCAAGGGGGTGTTTGCCGATCAGATGGCGTCCATCGCGCGCTCCAAGTACAAGCGGGTGGCCGCCGATGAGGTCGATCTGGCCTTGCTGACCGATGGCCTGGAAGCCGAGCGGGAGCAGGGCATTACCATCGATGTGGCGTATCGTTACTTTGCCACGCCGCTGCGCAAATTCATTATTGCCGATGCGCCGGGGCATGAGCAGTACACCCGTAATATGGTGACCGGCGCATCCACGGCGCAGGTGGCGATTGTGCTGGTCGATGCGAGCCGGGCGGCCGATGGCCGGCTGTTGCCCCAGACCAAGCGCCACAGCGCCCTGGCCCACTTGCTGGGCTTGCAGCATGTGGTCGTGGCCGTGAACAAGATGGATCTGGTCGGCTGGGACCCGCAGGTCTTCGAGCGCATCCGCCAGTCTTACGCCGAGCTGGCCGAAACGGTGGGCATCGGACATTTCCACATCATCCCCATGTCTGCCTTGAAGGGCGACAACGTGGTCGAACCGTCGGAGAACACGCCCTGGTATGACGGGCCCACGCTGCTGTCGCTGCTGGAATCCCTGCCCAGCGGCACTGCGGCCACCCAGGCTTCGTCCCGTTTCTTTGTCCAGTGGGTGATCCGCCACGGCGGCCACAACATCAATGATTTCCGGGGCTATGCTGGGCAGCTCGCGGGGGCGGGCCTGCGCGTGGGCGACGAGGTCAAAGTGCTGCCCTCCGGCCAGACCGCGCGCATCGCCCGGCTGCTGAGTTTCGATCAGGATGTCGGCCAGGCCAACGGCGGCGAAAGCGTCACCATCGTCCTGGACCGGGATATTGACGTATCGCGCGGCGACCTGATCGTGCCAGCCGATGCCCAGATCAGGCTGGAGCGCGAGTTCGATGCCGAACTGTGCTGGCTGGATCAGCAGGCCCTGAACCCGGCTCGCCCGTATTGGCTGAAACAAGGCACGCGCCTGACCCAGGCGCGCGTCAAGGCCGTGCATACCCGCCGCGACATCCAGACCCTGCACGACGTGGCGTGGAACGGGGTACTGGACATGAACGATATCGGGCATGCAACGCTGCTTGCGCGGGATATCCTGGCGCTGGACCCCTACACCCAGCATCCCGCCACCGGCGCGTTCATCTTGATCGATGCGGCAACCCACCAGACCGTGGCGGCGGGCATGGTGCGTTAGCAGGGCATCCGGGGGCAGGCAAATCCCGGGTTTCATCCCCGGTTGTTCCGTAGCATAATCCATTGCAAGCATCAACATTTTGGATTGATATCGTCTACGGAGAAACCTTTTATGTCTAAAACAATAAAAACCCTGGTGGCGGCATCGCTGCTGGGCGCCGCCAGCCTGGCCCATGCCGCCTGGCCGGATCGGGCCGTCCAGTGGGTCATTCCTTATCCGGCCGGCGGCGGTTCCGACGTCATCGGCCGTGTTGTGGCGTCAAGCCTGGAAAAACAGCTGGGCCAGACCATCGTGGTCGAGAACAAGCCGGGCGCGGCCACCATTATTGGCGCCACCTATATCCAGAATGCCAAGCCTGACGGCTATGTGGTGGGTACCGCCGATTCCGGTACGCTGGCGTTCAACCCTTCGCTGTATGCTTCGCTGCAGTACGATCCCGACCAGTTCACCTATATAGGCGGCCTGGCCCGCTTTCCCCTGATGCTGGCCGTGAACGAGAGCTCGCCCTTCAAGACGGTGCAGGATGTCATCGCCGCGGCACGCGAAAATCCGGACAAGCTTACGTCGGCATCGGCGGGTGCGGGTTCGCCCCACCATCTGGCGCTGGAAATGTTCAAGCAGCGCGCCGACGTCAAGATTACCCATGTGCCCTATAAAGGCGCGGCCCCGGCGCTGCAGGATTTGCTGGGCGGACAGGTCAGCATAGGCTTTGTCGATTCGGCGGCGGGCGCCGCCAACATCAAGGCCGGCAAGTTGCGCGTGCTGGCGGTGGCGACCCCCGAGCGCCTGGCGACCTTGCCTGACGTACCCACCATGGCCGAAGCCGGTGTCCAGAACTTCACGGCCTATGCGTGGCAAGGCCTGGTCGGTCCGGCTGATTTGCCCGCCCAGGTTGTCGACAAGCTGGGCGCCGACTTGCAGACCGCGTTGAAAGCGCCAGAGGTCGACGAGAAAATCCGCGCCATGGGTGTCGAGCCCATGCCCATGTCAGCCAGCGATTTCAAGGCTTATGCGCAGGCGCAGCAAAAAGAATGGGCCGAGGTGATCAAGAAGGCGGACATCAAGCTGGATTGATGCCTTATTTGCCGTACTGGCGCAGGCCGGCCAGATCCAGCACCTGGACCGCTCCGTACTCGACCTTCAAGAGCCGGGCGGCTTCCAGGGTGCGCAGCGCTTGATTGGTGCGCTGCCGCGAGATGCGCGCCAAATAACCGATTTCTTCCTGGGTGATGTCCAGGCGCATGCCCTTGCCGGGATACAGCAGCGGGTTGAACAGTTCGGCCAGGCAGCGGGCCACCCGGGCGTCGGGCGCCAGCAGCCGGTCGTACTCGGCTTTGCCGATGAACTGGCCCACGCGTTCGTTGAGTTGATGCAGCAGATAGCGGTTGAAGGGGATGCTGCTGTCCAGCAACCAATTAAAGGTGCTTTCCGGCAGGCGTGCAATGGTCGAGTCGCGCAAGGCAACCACATCGTACTTGCGCGCTTCGCATTTCAGCAATGAACCTTCGCCTATCCATCCGCCGGCGGGCACGCCGGTCAGCGAGGCCATTTTTCCGTCCTGGTTGCCCACCGACACTTTGACCAGGCCCGCCAGCACGCCGATCCAGGCGTAGGCTTTTTCGCCTTTGCGCTCTATCATGGCTCCTGCTGGATACTGTGCCACTGAAATGTCCCGCTGCACGCGGGCCTGCTGCTCGGCGCTCAACAGGCCGAACCAGGCTGCCGCATCTTGCAGTGAGTCTTTCAGTAGCATGAGGATTTACCCTAGAAAAAGCAGGAATGTCATATTAGCGACAGTTGACGTGTAAGCAAGTCTATAACGTGTAAGCAAGCTCTGTAACTTAGCGCACTGCATCATAGAACAGCTGCTTGCATACATTAAAAAATCCCTATCCAAAGGGTTGGAATTCTGGCTGAAGGAGACAACCTTGGCGCAAGACCTGCCGACGCAACGCGAATCCGCTGTGCCCGCTACATTTCCGGCATGGGTGGAGCATCACGCCAACGTGCGTGGCGCGCGCCCTGCAATGCGTGAAAAAGACCTTGGCATATGGCAAACCATGACATGGGCCGAACTTGCGCGGCAAGTGCGCGAGCTGGCCAACGGGCTGGCCGCCCTGGGTGTTGAACCCGGTCAGCACGTGGCTATTGTAGGCGAGAACCGCCCCCGCCTGTACCTGTCGATGATGGCCGCGCAGGCTATTGGCGCCATTCCCGTTCCCCTTTACCAGGATGCCGTGGCGCAGGAAATGCTCTACGTCCTGCAAGATGCCGAAATCCGCGTCTGTGTGGTCGAGAACCAGGAACAGGTCGACAAAATGCTGGAGGCCGCCGAGCAGTGCCCGGCCCTGACTTACATCATCTACGACGACCCGCGCGGCCTGCGCAATTACCGGCAGGAAAGGCTGCTGGGTTTTGATCGCCTGCTTGAACAGGGGCGAGAATACGCCCTGGCGCACCCGGAGTATGTCGACGCCGCCATGGCGGCCCTACGCCCCGGCGATGCCGCCGCCATGTTCTATACCTCGGGCACCACGGGCAAGCCCAAAGGCGTGATGCTGTCGCATCATGCGCTGATCGACCGTGCGCTGGCCATACAGGAACTGGAAAACCTGACCGACCGGGAAGACGTGCTGGCTTACCTGCCGCCGGCCTGGATAGGCCAGAACATGTTTTCGTACACCCAGTTTCTGGTGACCGGCTTTACCGTGAATCATCCGGAGTCGCCCGATACGGTCTCGATCGACATGCACGACATCGGCCCCACGTATTACTTTGCCCCGCCCCGGGTGCTGGAAGGCCTGCTCACGCACGTCATGATCCGCATGGAAGACGCCAGCGCCATCAAGCGCAAGCTGTTCCATGCCTTCATGAAGCTGGCGCGCCGGGTCGGCGTGCGCATCCTGGACAAGGATCCCGGCGTCGGTACCCTGGACCGGCTCAAGTACGCGCTGGGCAATGTGCTGGTTTATGGTCCTTTGCGCAACGCGCTGGGCATGAGCCGGGTACGCATCGCCTATACGGCGGGCGAGGCTATCGGGCCGGATCTGTTCGTGTTCTACCGGTCCATCGGCATCAACTTGAAGCAGCTCTACGGCTCCACCGAAACCTCGGTATTCGTATGCGTGCAGGCCGACGGCCATGTGCGGTCCGACACCGTTGGGCCGCCGGTAAAGGGGGTCGAGATCCGCGTGGCCGAGAACGGCGAAATCCAGGTCAAGAGCCCCGGCATGTTCAAGGGCTATTACCGCAACCCCGAGGCCACCGCCGAGTCCTATACGGCAGACGGCTGGTACCACACAGGCGATGCGGGCTACCTTGATCCGGATGGCCAGCTCAAGATCATCGACCGGGCCAAAGATGTGGGCAAACTGGCTGACGGCAGCCTGTTCGCGCCCAAGTATCTGGAGAACAAGCTCAAGTTCTTTCAGCACATCAAGGAAGCCGTGGCCTTTGGCGCCAATATGACGGAAGTGTGCGCCTTCATCAACATCGACCTGGAAGCCGTGGGCAACTGGGCCGAAAGGCGGGGCCTGCCTTATGCCGGCTATACCGACTTGGCCGGCAAGCCCGAGGTCTACGAACTGATCCGCGATTGCGTCAATCAGGTCAATGCCGAGCTGGCCGACGACCCCAAGCTGGCCGGCTCGCAGATTTCGCGCTTCCTGATCCTGCACAAAGAGCTCGACCCTGATGACGACGAACTGACCCGCACCCGCAAAGTGCGGCGGGCCTTCATTGCGCAAAAGTATGGCGTGCTGGTCGATGCCCTGTTCCAGGGCAAGGCAAACCAGTTCATCGAGACCGAGGTCAAGTTCGAGGACGGACGCAGCGGCAAGATATCCGCCGATCTGAAGATCGCTCCGGCAACCGTCTATTCCGGCAACAGCAAAAAGGCGGCATAAATGAGTCAAGCTGCTCACAACCAGCGTATTGGGGACACCATCCTCGACATGAAGCACATCTCACTGGCTTTTGGTGGGGTGAAGGCACTGACCGATATTTCCTTTGATGTAAAAGAGCACGAAATCCGGGCCATCATCGGCCCCAATGGCGCCGGAAAAAGCTCCATGCTCAATGTCATCAACGGCGTCTATACGCCGCAGCAGGGCGAAATCACCCTGGCGGGCGTGAAGTTCTCGAAAATGAACTCACGCCGCGCGGCTGAAATGGGCATTGCGCGTACCTTCCAGAACCTGGCCCTGTTCAAGGGCATGAGCGTGCTGGACAACATCATGACGGGGCGCAATCTGCGCATGACCAGCGGCGTCCTGGCCCAGGCCTTCCGGCTGGGGTCGGCCGAGCGCGAAGAAATCGCCCACCGCGAATTCGTTGAAAACATCATCGACTTCCTCGAGATCCAGGCCTATCGCAAGACCCCGGTCGGGCGGCTGCCCTATGGCCTGCAAAAGCGGGTCGATCTGGGCCGCGCGCTGGCCATGGAGCCGCGCATGCTGTTGCTGGACGAGCCCATGGCCGGCATGAATATCGAAGAGAAACAGGACATGAGCCGTTTCATCCTGGACGTCAACGACGAATACGGCACCACCATCGTGCTGATCGAGCACGACATGGGGGTGGTCATGGACATCTCCGACCGCGTGGTGGTGCTGGATTACGGCAAGAAAATCGGCGACGGCCTGCCCGACGAGGTACGCCAGAATCCGGACGTGATCCAGGCTTATCTTGGCGCCAGCCACTAGGGACGACAGACATGGCATTTTTTCTTGAAACTCTGTTCGGCGGCCTGATGACGGGCATGCTGTATTCGCTGGTCGCGCTGGGCTTTGTGCTGATCTTCAAGGCGTCGGGCGTCTTCAATTTTGCGCAAGGCGCCATGGTGCTGATCGCGGCCCTGGCCATGGCGCGCCTGTCTGAATGGATACCCCGGTGGCTGGGCATTGAAAGCCTGATCCTGGCCAATGTGCTGGCCTTTATTGTCGGCGCGCTCTTCATGTGGCTGATCGCCGTGGTCATCGAGCGCTGGGTGCTGCGCTATCTGGTCAATCAGGAAGGCACGACCTTGCTGATGGCCACCATCGGCATCAGCTATTTCCTGGACGGCATGGGCCAGATGATTTTCGGCAGCAGCGTCTATTCCATTGACGTGGGCATGCCTAAAGATCCGGTCTTCATCCTGGACACGATGTTCGAAGGTGGCCTGCTGATCAGCCTGGAAGACCTGACCGCGGCCGGGGTGTCGGCGTTGCTGGTGGCTGTGCTGGCCTTTTTCTTTCAGTACACCTCGGTGGGGCGCGCCTTGCGTGCGGTGGCCGACGACCACCAGGCGGCGCAGTCCATCGGGATCCCCTTGAACCGGATCTGGGTCGTGGTATGGACGGTCGCCGGGCTGGTGGCGCTGGTGGCCGGCATTATCTGGGGGTCCAAGTTCGGCGTGCAGTTCACCCTGTCGACCGCCGCCCTGCGCGCGCTGCCGGTGGTGATCCTGGGCGGGCTCACGTCCGTGCCCGGGGCCATCATCGGCGGGCTGATCATCGGCGTCGGGGAAAAGCTGTCCGAAGTGTACCTGGGGCCTTATGTGGGGGGAGGGATCGAAATCTGGTTTGCCTACATGCTTGCCCTGGTGTTCCTGCTGTTTCGCCCGCAAGGTTTGTTCGGCGAAAAAATTATCGACCGCGTATAAGCGATAAGGGTACAGACGACTATGTTCTATCGTGAAAACGGCCAATTCAAAAGCACTTACCGGGCGGATCAGCAGATCTTCCCCATCCGGCAGGACCGGACCTTCATGCTGGGGCTGCTGCTTGCCGCCTTCGTGCTGGTGCCCCTGCTGGCGTCGAACTATTTCCTGCAGGCTATTTTTACCCCCTTCCTGATCCTGTCGCTGGCAGCGATCGGCCTGAATATCCTGGTGGGCTACTGCGGCCAGATATCCATTGGCTCGGGTGCATTCATGGCGGTGGGCGCCTACGCCGCCTGGAACTTCGGCGTGCGCATCCCGGCCACGCCGCTGGTCGTGCAGATTCTGCTGGGCGGGGTGTTTGCGACCCTGGTCGGCGTGGTGTTCGGCGTGCCCAGCCTGCGCATACGCGGCCTGTACCTGGCCGTGACCACGCTGGCTGCCCAGTTTTTTGTCGACTGGGCCTTCCTGCGCATTCCCTACTTCACCAATTACTCCTCGTCGGGCAACGTCTCGGTGCCGACCTTGTCGGCCTTCGGCCTGCCCGTGCAGACGCCGGTCCAGCGCTATCTGTTTGTGCTGGTTTTTGTCGTGGTCTTTGCGCTGCTTGCCAAGAATCTGGTGCGCGGGGCCATCGGGCGGCAATGGATGGCCATACGCGACATGGATGTGGCGGCTTCCGTGATCGGAATCCGGCCGGTCTACGCCAAGCTCACGGCGTTTGCCGTCAGCTCATTCATCATCGGCGTGGCCGGCGCGTTATGGGCGTATATCCATCTGGGTTCATGGGAGCCTTTGGCGTTCGACCTGAACCGTTCGCTGCAATTGCTGTTCATTGTCATTATCGGCGGGCTGGGGTCGATCGTGGGCAGCTTCTTCGGCGCGGCCTTCATGGTGCTGCTGCCGGTGCTGCTGACCAACGTCCCTCATCTGTTTGGCGTGTCCATTCCCATCGACGTGGCGTCGCACATCGAGCACATGGTCTTTGGCGCCCTGATTGTTTTCTTCCTGATCGTCGAGCCGCACGGACTGGCACGGCTATGGAGCATAGGCAAGGAAAAACTGCGTATCTGGCCTTTCCCGCATTAAGGGGGCAGGCCCTGGTTTTGGCAATACATCAGTAACCCGGCTGGCCTGTTCAGGCCATGCCGAAACACAAACGGTGCATTCAGACACCATCAGGAGGACTTGGAGATGAAGCGTTCATTTAAATTGGCTGCAGCTATGTTTGCGGTCGCGGGCACCCTGGCGGCCGCATCGCTGCCCGCCGCAGCCGCCGAAGAGCAGTTCATACCACTGCTGGCATACCGTACGGGTTCCTTCGCACCCCTGGGCATCCCATGGGCCGATGGCAAGATGGACTACCTGAAACTGGTCAACGAGCGCGACGGCGGCATCAACGGCGTCAAGATCGTCTACGAGGAATGCGAAACGGCCTACGCTACCGATCGCGGCGTCGAGTGCTACGAGCGCCTGAAGAACAAGCAGGGCGGCGCGTCCGGCTTCGATACGCAGTCCACGGGCATTACCTTTGCCTTGACCGACAAAGCCATTGTCGACGGCTTCTCTATCGAGACCATGGGCTATGGCTTGTCGCAGTCGGCCGACGGGTCCGTATTCAAGTGGAACTTCCCGCTGCTGGGCACTTACTGGACGGCGGCCGACGTCATGATCCAGGACATTGCCAAGAAGCTGGGCGGCGAAGACAAGCTCAAGGGCAAGAAGATCGCCCTGGTCTATCACGACTCGCCCTATGGCAAAGAGCCTATCGCGCTGCTGCAGCAACGCGCCAAGGCCAATGGTTTCGAGCTCCTGCTCTATCCGGTTACCGCGCCCGGCGTGCAGCAAAAGTCCACCTGGCTGCAGGTTCGCCAAAGCCGTCCCGACTATCTGCTGCTATGGAGCGCCGGCATCATGACGCCGACGGCAATACGCGAAGCGCAGGCGGTGGGCTATTCCCGCGACAAGATCTACGGCATCTGGTGGGCCAGCTCCGAGAACGACGTCCAGGATCTGGGCCAGGTGGCCAAAGGCTATAACGGCATCACGATCCATAACAGCGCCGACCATGGCCGCGTTCACGAAGACCTGAAAAAGCATGTCTACGACAAAGGCCAGGGCAGCGATTCCGACGGCAAGTATGTGGGCACCATCGCGCATACCCGCGGCATGATGATTTCCATGCTGCAGGTCGAGGCCATACGCACTGCGCAGGAAAAATACGGCAAGGGCAAGCACATGACGCCCGAGCAGGTGCGCTGGGGGTTCGAGAATCTGAACATCACCCAGGAGCGCCTGGAGGAATTGGGCTTCGCCGAGCTGATGAAACCCGTCAAGACCTCATGCAGCAATCACATGGGCGACGACTGGGCGCGCATCATCCAGTGGAACGGCTCCAAGTTCGACATCGTGTCCGATTGGTATCAGTCCGACAAGAAGTTCGTGGAGCCGCTGGTGAAGGATCTGGCCGCCAAGTATGCCTCCGAGAAGAAACTCGAAGTCCGTCAGTGCGAGGGCTAATGTAGTGCCTGGTTCCCGGCGGCGGCCACCAGGCGGCCGCCGGGGCAGGCGATTGCAGGAAACACACGTATGAATGCAACTGTTCAGGCTGAAACCCCGAATATCCTCCTTAATGTCAATGGCATCGAGGTGATCTACAACCACGTCATTCTGGTGCTCAAAGGGGTTTCGCTGTGCGTGCCCGAGGGCAAGATCGTGGCCTTGCTGGGGGCCAATGGGGCCGGTAAAACGACCACATTGCGGGCGGTGTCCAACCTGCTCAAGGCCGAGCGCGGCGACGTCACCAAGGGCAGCATCGACTATCGCGGCGAGCGTATCGAAAGGCTGACGCCCTCGGACCTGGTCAAGCGCGGCGTGGTGCAGGTGATGGAGGGGCGCCATTGCTTTGCCCACCTGACCATCGAAGAGAACCTGTTGACCGGGGCTTATACCCGCAAGATCAGCCGGGGCGACCTGAGCGCTTCGCTGGACAAGGTCTACCAGTATTTTCCGCGTTTAAAGCAGCGCCGCGGCAGCCAGGCAGGCTATACCTCGGGCGGCGAGCAGCAAATGACCGCCATCGGACGCGCCCTGATGGCCAGTCCCACCACGATTCTGCTTGATGAGCCTTCCATGGGGCTGGCGCCGCAGATTGTGGAAGAGATCTTTGAAATCGTGCGCGACTTGAACCAGCGTGAGCGCGTGAGCTTCCTGCTGGCTGAACAGAACACCAATATCGCGCTGCGCTATGCCGATTATGGCTACATCCTGGAAAACGGGCGCGTGATGATGGACGGCGAGGCCGGCGAACTGGCCGAAAACGAGGACGTTAAAGAGTTCTATCTAGGGGTGTCCAGCGGCGAGCGCAAAAGCTTTCGCGACACCAAATTCTATCGGCGACGCAAGCGCTGGCTGGCTTAGGCCGAGTTTCAGGCCTGGCGGCCTGACGGGATGACACCATGAGCAACTATTACGAAGATCGCGAAGCGGCAAGTGAAGCTGAACGCGAGCAGGATTTGCTGGCACGCCTGCCGGATGCGTTAAGGCGCGCCCGCGAGCGGGCGCCGGCCATTGCCCAGCAGTTGCAGGGACTGGACCCCGCAGCGGTCCACAGCCGCGGCGATCTGGAACAGATACCCGTGATCCGCAAAAGCGAACTGCTGCAGGCGCAGCTTGCCATGCGGCAAGGCAAGGCGGGGCAGGGGCTGTCCCCTGTCAGCCGGCTGTTTGGCGGGTTCTCCGCCATCGGCTGGGGCGAGGCCGCCCGGGTCTTCGCATCGCCCGGACCCATCTACGAGCCGGAAAGCCGGCGCAAGGATTACTGGGGGTTTGCCCGGTCGCTCTATGCGGCCGGCTTCCGGCCGGGCGAGCTGGTCTACAACTGCTTTTCGTATCACTTCACCCCGGCCGGTTCCATGATGGAAACCGCGGCGCACGCCCTGGGCTGCACGGTGTTTCCCGGCGGTGTCGGGCAAACCGAGCAGCAGGTACAGGCCATTGCCGATCTGGCGCCCACGGGATACACCGGCACGCCCAGCTTCCTGAAGATCATTCTGGAAAAAGCCGACGAAATGGGTGTGGCCTTGCCGTCGCTCAAGCGCGCCCTGTTTTCGGGCGAGGCGTTTCCGCCTTCTTTGTGCAAATGGTTCGCCGACCGCGGCATCGACGGCTATCAGGCCTACGGCAGCGCCGACCTGGGCATGATGGCCTACGAAACGCCGGCCCGGGAGGGCCTGGTGGTGAACGAAGACATCATTCTTGAAATCGTGCGTCCGGGCACGGGCCAGCCCGTAGCGGAAGGCGAGGTCGGGGAAGTGGTCGTCACCACGCTCAATCCTGATTACCCGCTGGTCCGCTTCGGCACCGGGGATTTGTCGGCGCTGATGCCGGGCCGCTCGCCTTGCGGCCGCAGCAATATGCGCATCCGGGGCTGGCTGGGACGGGCCGATCAGACCACCAAGGTCAGGGGCATGTTCGTGCATCCGGCGCAGGTGGCCAATGTACTGCAACGGCACCCCGAGGTACGGAAGGCCAGGCTGGTGGTCAGCGGCAAGGTGGGCAGCGACGTCATGGTGCTGAAGGCCGAACTGGCCCAGCATGACCAGGACACGCTGACGCGGCTGGCCGACTCGGTGCGCGAGCTGACCAAGCTGCGGGCCGACATCGAGCCCGTGACGCCGGGCAGCCTGCCCAATGACGGCAAGGTGATCGACGATATACGCAGTTACGAATAAGTTTATGTGTTTTACCTATGCTCGATTGCAGTAATATGCATTCAAACTGTTGTCGATACTAGGGGATATCCATGCGCAAGTTCAAGTATGTTGTCGGTGTTGCAGTCCTGATGTCGGGTGTTTCGGCGGCCCATGCCGATACGCTCGACGTGGTCAAGCAGCGTGGCGTAGTCCATTGCGGCGTCACGACGGGCTTTGCGGGCTTTTCGGCCCCCGACGCCAAGGGGGAATGGCAGGGGCTGGATATCGACCTGTGCCGCGCCGTGGCCGCCGCAACGCTGGGCGACGCAAAGAAATACAAAGCAGTGCCGCTGAACGCGCAACAACGCTTTACGGCGCTGCAGTCGGGCGAAATCGATCTGCTGGCCCGCAACACCACGGTGACGCAGCAGCGCGATACGGCCCTGGGGGCGATCTCGGCGGGGGTCAACTTCTATGACGGCCAGGGCTTCCTGGTGCAGAAGTCGCTGGGCGTGAACAGCGCCAAAGAACTGAACGGCGCGTCGGTCTGCATGCAGACCGGGACCTCGAACGAGAACACGATGGCCGACTGGGCGCGTGCGAACAAGGTCGATTACAAGCCTGTGGTCATTGAACAGTTCAACGAGGTCGTGAATGCGTTTGCGGCGGGCCGTTGCGATGTGTTCACGACCGATGCCTCGGGACTGGCGTCCATCCGCATTTCCAAGCTGTCCAATCCTGACGATTACCAGGTGTTGCCTGAAATCATTTCCAAAGAGCCGCTGGGGCCGTTCGTGCGCCAGGGCGACGACCGCTGGCTGAATGTGGTGAAGTGGACGCTGCAGGCGATGATAGGCGCCGAAGAACTGGGCATCACGTCGGACAACGTGGATGAGCAGTTGAAAAGCACGAACCCCAATGTGCTGCGCTTGCTGGGCGTAACCGAAGGGGCGGGCAAGAACCTGGGCGTGGACGAGAAGTGGGGCTATAACATCATCAAGCAGGTGGGTAATTACGGCGAGAGCTTCGAGCGCAATGTGGGGCAGGGCAGCCCGTTGAAGATACAGCGCGGCTTGAATGCGCAGTGGACCGATGGCGGGCTGATGTATGGGCTGCCGATTCGTTGATTGCTAGCGGGTTCTGATCGGGGGCTGGCGCGTGCTTGTGTTCTAAACGAGACGCCATGCCTGGCGCTGGATGCCGCGAGAGAATCGCACGATCCCGGCGTTGCCGGGATTGCCCGCCGGTCTGGGCCCTGCCGAGGCGGCCGCGAAACTCGCAACGTTGGCAGCCCCCCGGGCTGCCAACACCCTTGTTGCTCGATCAGTCGCGGCCTTGCCTCCTCGGCAGGGCCCAGACCGGCGGCGTGCTCAATCCTCGCTCTATCCAGCGCCAGGCATGGCGTCTTTAGAGTGGGTCAATGCGGATGGCGGTGGATGGCTGCTGAGGTTGCCGGCCTACGGGGGATGGATGAAAGTTCGACGGTTCAAGGTGGGGGACGAAGCCGCATTATTCAAGGTCTTTATATCGGCCATACACGACATCGCATCGCGCGACTACACTCTTGAACAAATAGCGGCTTGGGCGCCGACAGATACCGCCCCAGAAGTGTGGGCCGGCCGCATGAGGGGTTTGCGGCCTTTTGTTGTAGAAGTCGACGGCGGCATTGCCGGGTACGCCGACCTTCAGCCCAGTGGATACATCGATCATTTCTTTGTATCGGGAGCCTATCCGCGGCAAGGCATTGGCACCCTGCTGATGCATCGCATCCATGACGAAGCCAAGCTACTCGGGATTGGCGAACTGACGGCGGATGTAAGCAAGACCGCCGAGCCTTTCTTCCTGCGCCATGGCTTTGAAGTGGTGGCGCGAGGAGGTCCGATTCTGAGGGGCGTGGTGCTGGAAAATGCGTTGATGCGGAAGGGCTTGCTTCAGGGGGCATGATGCTCGGGTAATTCTAGGGTGGGTTTGGTCGTTTTTTTGGCTGAAATCGGCCAGAAGCGGCCCCTCGACTGGCAGGGGTCCGATAAATAGCTCGTTTCGTGCAGGAAAAAATGGAGCTCTGTTCTCTTCCCCTTTCGTTCCTCTGAGGGTTAGATAGACGCCACGCGAATACGGCTCAGATAGTGGGCGCGTCTGCAGGTCTTTGATTTCTAAAAATTTTAGATTTCTGATCTTGTGGGTTAGGTCGGAGCTGGAACGCTACCGTTATCCGTTAGCGTGCAATCCATCTAATCACTGTTACGTGAGCAAACCAATCGTGGTTAATAGACTATTACCAAAAACGTTTTCCACAGACTCGTTGACGAGACTTGCCGCTTTCAGCCCCACCCGACAATCCCCGCTCGGTAAGTTTTCATACAAAGCGAAATATCGGAGCAAAAATGACCGGAGTACCAGATCCATCCAAAAATTTTCCCCCATTGTATGAAGCACGGTCAGTACCTTTCGAAAAGCTGTCTGCCGATGACTTCGAAAAGTGCGTTTTTGGGTGTTTTCTCGCAATCGGGTCGCATCAAGGACTGCGTATCGATGGTCAGCCCGCTGGCAGCGGCGATGGAGGGTTCGACGCTTACGGAGTAGTAGTGGACTCAAACAGGAAGCTCTGCATCCAATGCAAGCGGCAGAAAACTAGTTTGGGGCTACCCCTGTTGGCGAAAGAGGTCGCAAAGGTGGCATTGACCACCCGCCTTGAGAACTCTGATGTGGGAGTTCATTTCTTCATCTGTACCGGTGGGGTGACTCAGGAGCTGCGTCGTCTACTCCGAGAGACAGACCGGATCGAGATCCTCAATGCAGCCCAATCGGTGATCCGCCGGGCTACAGAGGGTGAGCTGCACGCGCTGCGAGAACGTCTGATTCAGGCGGGAGAGGACGCCGAAGAGGTTGTTGGCTCGTACGTGCAAAGACTCGATAGACTTGTAGCGTGGGATATGGGGGAATTCGACGCTGCGCTTTCACCCGCTTGGGACTCAGCGTTCCAAGTTCTCGAACGCTACTTTAGGGTATCCACAGCCGTTCGAGAGCACCCCCGCGCCCTATTCGACCGCCAAGCCTATCAAGACATGAGCAGGAGCTTTACTAGTGTCATACAGCCCCAACTCGAGGAAAGCGAGTTACCCGTGGGGCTTGTTGAATTGTCGGGCGCTGATCCAGGACCTCAAGAAGCGGCCCAAAGGAAAAACCTTCTCACTGTGAAGTCGTTGGCCGCTCTCGCGCCTGGTGAAGCCGCGTTAGTCGTGGCCGAAGGAGGCGCTGGGAAAACCACTCTACTCGAGCTAGTCCGAGCGGAAGTTGCGCGGGATTCATCAAGCTCAAAGCTCGCCGTGCTCATCACCTGCGCGGAGTACATGCCTGGAGCCCTCGACACTGCGGTGCACGCGCAACTTGCTGTTAAAAGCGGTAGTTGGAGAATGCTCCCTGACCAGATCCAAATCCTCTGTGACGGAATCAACGAAGCTCCGCCAAGTGCAGTGAGAACACTTTTCGGCGAACTGAGACCATTGCTGAGGTCAAAAAGCATCTCATGCATCTTTACGTCACGCGAAGACAGTCGAGTGGTTCGCACCGTTCTACCGACTGTCCCATGCGCATCGCTCCGCCTCGCGCCACTCACTCCCGGCAGAGTTCGAGAACTTGCGCAACATGAGCTCGCGGACGAATCGGAGGTCTCCGTATTCACAGACGCCCACCGAGCAATGGCTACACGGACAGCGGGGCACTTCATGTGGACTCCTTTTGCGGTCCGGGTTGCTCTGAAGCGTTGGAAAGATTCACGGAGACTGGGGAACACATTAAGCGATCTATTGGATGCGATTGTTTCTGCGCGCGCCGAACGTGATCTTGAGATTCAGTCAGAAGACTCGTCGCCAGATCTGCCCAAGGCAAGTGTATTGGCATTAGCTTCGGCCATGGCCTTCGAGATGCTCGTCGTTGATGGTCAGGCTGCGTGCAGCGCCGACGCAATCGGAGCCACCCTCAAGCGGGCCATACGCTTATGTTCCAATGTTTACGGGGCAGATGGGCTGAATAGCAGTCAGTTCACCGGCTTGCTACAGAAGCATGACCTCGTGCAGCGAACTTCTGATGAGAGTTTCCGATGGAACCACCAGTTGGTGGCCGGAGCTCTTGCTGCGCGGCACCTTGCTTCCCAGTGGAGGCAGCACCTAAGCGCACTCCAGCAACCGCTGACAGATGATGCATGGGTGTTTGTGACTAGGCTTATTCCTAAGTCGGACTTGGACGAATACCTAGCTGAGCTCTTTCACGCAGACCTGATGCTCGGGGCTAGGGCGACAGAAGAGCTTTCAGTTGGTGAAAGAGACCGGAGCCTGCAACATATTTTCAAAGCGCTTCAACCAGGACAGCCTGAAGAACTTCAGGTAACGGGCTTCTTTGCCTTGGCCAGGGTGGGGACGCAACACGCGCTATCATTTCTCCGGGAAACTGCAGAAAGCCGGAGAAGCGAAAATAGTTTCCTGGCCGCACGAGCCTTGGCCTACTCCGGAGACCGGTTGTTCCTACTCGAGCTGGGAGCAAAAGTTGATAGGCACAGGCGGATGGGATGGATGATGTCTGGGGGTGAAATATCCGTTTGGGAGTCAGCTTCCCTCGCAGATCGAATCGCCATTGCCCGGGAGCGACTCACGTCAGTTGTGCCGGGGGAACCCGTGAACGAGTCGCTCAGCTTGCTCGGTTACGAGGCCTCACAGCAAGACATCCCTCTCCTCGAGATTCACTTGCGTGCCTCCAAGGATCTTACTGCGTGGGTCACTGCCCTGCGAGCGATTAAGAGCGGGAATCAGGATCGTGCCCAGTGTCTGCTCGAGGAAACGCTCTCGGAAGCAAGGGATAGCGCGACCAAGGCCGCGATCATGACGGCGGGGCACAGATTGGGATTGTCGGTAGATGTCGACGAAGCGTTTTCTGTTCTCATTGATCTATTCTCGGGAGAATCCGAGGATGATAACAATGTGGTTATTAGGAGCGACCTCATCGAGAAAGTCCTCGGGGAGCTGCCGCTCACTATGTCCATCCGTCGCGCAGTTGAAGGTCAACTTCCCACGAGCACGGGCTCGAAGAAATCCAGCCTTTGGCGGCTAGCTACTCGTATCGAAAGCAAAATGCTTGCGCTCGTCGCGCTAGATATGTTCGACAATGATTTAGAAAATGTAGGAATGGCGGCAAACTTTTTCGTTGCCCATCAAACGCTCCGCGACGAGCATCACGATGCACTTCAAGCAGCGATCGATCGATACCTGTCAGATAAAACGAACTGGTTTACTTTCAATTCTTGGCGAGTCTTGGCGCTTGCCGCGGAGCTTGAATTCACCGCGAAAACTGCGGAACTCCTACAAAGGATGATTCTCCGTCTCGCGGAGCTACGAGAACTAGTCGACGGCGGAACGATGCCAACATTCGATAAATCAGAAGAACATATCGCTCGAGACTTTACAATCGAATCTGCGAGGTTTCGCCTTCAGGATTACGCTCGTTATTTGGTCTCGGGAGCAGTGGGGGCGCATCGACTCATACCGTCCGGTGTGTTACTGGAATTCTTGCATTTCGAATTGGCAAGCTCTACTCCGGGCAAGGAAATAGTGAATGTCTACCGTGAGATGGATCCTAACTTACTTGACAGCGAGCTGGAAAAGGTACGCGACAAATGGGCCCAGCGCGCCAGTCTGGAAATGGTGTGTGAGTTTGGGTTGACCGATCGACGGCTGGAACTCCTGCGCACCCATTTAAGAGAGACCTATTGCCACCCAATGGGGCTGGGCTTTGTAAAAAGAGCGCTTGAGAAGTGCTGGAATTCCCATGCCTGCGCAATGGTTGTTGAAACTATCACAAATCTCGAAAACTGGCCGGAAAGCTGGCAACAGTTCTTCTCGGACTTTATTGATATGGTAAGGATGAGAGTAACGAGCGCTGACAGGAATCTCATCGAGCGGAACCTTGATTTGGCTAAAACGGCTTTCGCCCGAAGGGTGCTGCGAGTATGGCGGCAAGCGACTCTTGATTCTCGGGTAGGTTTGTCTCGTCTTGAGACGTAGGAAAATAGAGCAAATACAGGATACTGGTGCACGCTGGATGCGCACATAACAAACAGTTGCAGTAGATGCCAGCAAGCTGACACGGCTGAACACGGGCGTTATGTTCAATGAACCCATGGGGCCTGTTATCGGCCTAGTTCATTGCTCCGATGTCCGCTTTGGGTCGAGTTCGGCCATCCAAATTTAGCTGCAATCGGCCAGAGGCACGGATAGTTGACGGATGAGTGACCACAATCGGGCTATATCCTACAGCCTATGGCACACACCCGATGCGACGAGCAGAAGCATCACTCATTTATCAACGTACCAAGAATTTGAGAGCAGTCCCGCCGGGCAGTCACCCTCCGTATTTGCTGCCGGGTCAGAATCTGATTTTTTCTAATATCTGCGTCAGTTCGCCTCGCTACCTATAAGCCTGCGTATGTAAAACTAAAAACTTGCAAACCGTATCCTTGAGGATACAATAAGCGTATGTACAGCATCATTGAAACTGAGCAATTTGTACAGTGGCTCGATGGCCTAAAAGATCGTACGACTCGTGCGCGGCTACAGCTTCGTCTAAGGAAGGCGTCGCTTGGAAATCTCGGAGACCACAAATCTGTTGGTGACAACGTGTGGGAAATGCACGAAGTCTGAAATGAGCAAGATCAAGACCCGTCCGTTTGATGTATCCAACTACCTCAAGGATGAGGCAGATACCGCCGCCTATCTTCAGGCCGCAATTGAAGATGGCGATCCAGCGCTGTTGGCGGCGGCGTTGGGCGACATCGCCAGAGCCCGAGGTATGACCCAATTGGCCCGCGACACGGGACTATCTAGGGAAAGTCTTTACAAGAGTCTTTCGGGAGAGCGTGCGCCCAGCTCCGATACCTTGTTCAAGGTTATCCATGCTATGGGTTTTAAGCTGACGGTAGAGCCTCTGATTACGCAGGGCTGAATCCTGGTGTGTCAGGAGACGGCCAAGACCAGCGCGACTGCGGCACCACCGTTTAGCGCAACTCAGCAACCGTGACAATACGTGCCCCACAGGCCTCGACCAGTTCCGCATCATGACTGGCGAACAGCACGACACGGTCCCGGGACCAGGTGTTGAACTGTTCCGCCAGCGCGGCGCGCGCCTGCGTGTCCAGCCCGCTGCTGGGGCCGTCTGCCACGACGACGGCTGGTTGACCCAAGGCGGCGGCGGTCAGGAATACCTTGCGGCGCGTACCCGTGGACATTTGCTCGAAGCGCTTGTCCAGATGCGGCTCCAGTCCCAGCCGATAGGCCAGGTCAAGCACGGCATCATCGACTTTCGTGTTCTTTTCCTGGGCTACTTGCTTTAGCAATTCGCGCCCTGTCAGCATGGGAAACGTCAGGCAGTTGTCTGGCACATAGGCCAGGCGGGTTTTGGCTTGCTGCGGCGCCAGGGAGAGCGAATGCCCATCAATCCAGACATGCCCGGCATCCGGCGCGATCACGCCCGCAATAATGCCCAGCAAACTGGACTTGCCGGTGCTGTCTTCTTCGCATAGCGCCACACACCCAGGGGAGAACGCCTGGGTCAGCCCCTGGAATACGATGTGGTCGCCATAGCGCTTGCTGAGATTGTCGATGCGTAGCATGCCGGCAAGTGTACACATTCCGCTCATTCATCCCATTGCGGGTTCCAGACAATCTCCCATAGATGTCCGTCCGGGTCCTGAAAATATCCCGAATAGCCGCCCCAGAATGTATCGTGCGCTGACTTGACGATAGCGGCGCCCGCCGAAGCCGCTTGGGCCATGACGGCATCCACTTCGGCTTTCGAGGAAACGTTGTGACCCAAAGTCATCCCGGTGGGATTGGCAATGCCGGCTTCCAGCCCTGTGTCATGGGCGATGCTCGTGCGAGGCCAGAGCGCCAGGCGAAGGCCGGGCTGCAGGTCGATGAAAGCAACCGCCCCATACTCGAACTCTTTGCCTACGATGCCTTCGGTGGGAAAACCCAATCCGTCGCGGTAGAAACGCAGGGATGCTTCAAGATCGCCGACGCCAAGCGTGATGACGGTGATTCGTGGTTTCATGACCGGCTCCATTGGGAAGCTATCTCTTCAGGACAACACGCCAGGCCGGCAAGCGCCTTGTGTTGCCTTCCCGTTAATCTTTCGCCTTGGGTGCGCTAAGGCTCTTGCTGTAGTAGCCCGAGGGATCGAAGCAGCACACGCGCTTCTTGCCTGACGCAAGCATCTCGCAGGCATTCTCGACACGGCGCTGCCGGGTCTTGGCCTGCTTTGCCGATTCAACCCAATGGATCCAGTCAAGGCGCGCGATGGTCGTCGTGTCTTCCCAGGTAGATTTGGCTTCCGCAGACGTGGCAAGGGCTTCTTGCAGGTCATCGGGCAACTGCGGCTCTGGCTCTGGATCGGCCGGAGAAATTTGAACGGCAACCACGTCGCCAGGCGATGCCGCCGCAGCCTTTTGCAGCTGCTGGCTGACCTTGAGCCAGTGACTAAGCTGCCCATCGGGGTCAAGCGTGGCCCGAAAAGCGTGCCCATTAATCGTGCCGTCTACCGACGTCCTGCCGCGCCTGGGCAGCTTGTCACTGACGGTTTTCGGCAAGACAAGAAACGCCCATGCATCGTCCTTGCCCGGATTCTCGGGACGAAGCAGCTTTGTCTTGAATGCAAACCCTTCCGTTTCCGCCATGTCAGGATACCTTTGAAGCTTAGGGGGAGGTGAACCACAACCCCAGCGCAGTGGCACGTCAAATAGCGATGGACAGGAGCAGCGCTACGGGGTTTTCTCTATTTTGTATCCCTTTTGAGCTGCGTTCAAGAAAATTTGGACCGATTACAGATCGTAAGCTTTGGCCATCTTTCCTCGAATCGCTTCGATTGAACACGCTGCATGAACGTTTCAAATGTCACTCGGGATGGATTGTGACGGACTCGCAACTCGAACAAGTCATTCAGCCCATAAGGGGCTATTACATGCAAAGAGTCAGTCGCATCCAAGAAAACACCAACACATGTGGCATATTCCGGCCATGTGGCAAGCCCATCCTCTAATGAGGTTAAAGGTGAAACCTGCTGGCCGAAGGCATGTAGATACCAGTCGTGCACTCGGGCCTGATTGGTTACTTCGCACGTGAAGCCCGGAAGCAATAGACTCAGTCGCTGCTGTAGCTGTGCATCTACGTCAAGTGGCGCCTGCGCATCAAAGTATGCGACATCCAAGTCACCCACCCCTGTAGGCTCACGAAAGCCATGCAAGCTATCCCAAACCAAGGCCCGGATGACTCCGGCTCCAATGCACCATGAGGATAAGCCGAGCGAGCGTACCGCTCTTAGCGCATTCATCAACGGCGCAGAAGATTGGACTAGAGCGAACAATTGCTGTTGATAGGTGCCTTGTCTGTTGGGAATCATTTCGCTGCGACTTGCTTTTCAATGCTCTATCTAGAGATCGCGTCTTTGGATAGAAAAGGGCTGCTTCGGGCCGATTGTATCCAAAGCCGGAGAGGCTGCTTTCGACCCTGAGCGGTCATTCAGGGAATGAAAAAGCGGTTGCCTAACATAGAAGAGACTTTCGGACAGTAGGCCAATGAAAACGGGTAAATAGGATAACTGCGTCGACTGTTACCGACTGCGCACGCAAGAGCACTCGCCCTCCTATCTCACATACTTTCGACGTTCGTAGGACGTTTTTGCCGCACTACCCTCGACGATAGCAAACATAGCAGTCCGTCCGTGTTCGAGCCCAGCTCCGAGAATTTCGGCGATGAGCGTTAGACCTCGCTCATCGCAACCGATCCATCCTTCACGTGCGAGTTGAACAAATTGGGTGTTGTTCAGATATCTTGGGCAATTGCTGTATCCAATGCGATGTCCTCCATGCTTGCCTCTCGCCTCGGGTAACTCAAGAAATCGCTTGAGGTGATAGTGTCCCAAAGTGATTCCTGCAACAAGCGCATCATCTCGGGCATCGGGACGCGTCGTCTCGCAGAACTTGAAATAAAAGGCCTCGTCGGTTAAGCGCCAGTGCTTCATGGCGTGTGTGGTCGAGGGTGATTGCCTTGCAATTGCGGCTCCAGCGCGGTCCATGGCCTCAATCTGACTTCTAAGCTGCGCATCCACTAGGTACGACCAGGTCTTGCCATGATCGTCGCTCTTCGGGGCCATGGACTTGTATTGAAGCAACAGGAATGACTCGAAATCCGCCATGAAAATCAGTAAGTCGATACCAAGAACCGTCTCTAGGGGCTTCTTGTCATAGACGTGAACACGTACTTCACGCGCTCCAGGACCAACGAAACGGCCGCTTCGAGCTTCCTCTGCCCTCAGAAGGCCTTTGAAGGCCTGTTGGTCGCGTCGAATGAGATCTTGCTCTTGCAAAGGCTCATGGTCCAGCAGGTCAAGAACCGAAGTCGCGGTGCCAACGCATGAAAGATCTGCTTCTCTCAGAATCATTTTACGATCCAATGACGCAATATCAAATGTCAGGCCGAGCGCGTCGCGCTGCTCCGTGAGCCTAAGAATACGCTTTTCGTGACCCACAAGCTGACCATGTTGGTCACGCATAGCGACAAGGGAGTCCAAGCGCTCTGACAGAGCGGGCCGCTGACGCTTAATTGCATTGAGAACAAAGTGCCACTCTTCATGAGGAATGCGTCTGAATGTCTCTGCTGTGCAGAGCCGTTTAGCGGCAGGAAACACGTCAGCAACTTCCTCCTGCTTGATCGACTCTTCGATCATTATTGGCGACCACATTCGCATCTTTAATTTGCCGGTACCGCCGCTCCCATGCATGCGATCCATCAGTACCACAGCGTCGATTCCGACCTTGCCCGGTGTCAACGATAACAACGCAATTTCACGCCGCTCGAAAACCCAATCCATTGCTGAAAAGGCCTCTGATGCTTCCCCCGGATAGTGCAAGTTTTCGGCGATTTTTCCCATTCGACCAGGTTCGAACGTGAGAAAATAACCGGAATACGGAGGCTGCTTCGTTTTTGATTTTGGCGCCAACGGCTGTCCTCCTCATCAACAATGTACTGACGCACTTGGGCGCGCCGCCTAAGGAACGATAGCTACTTTTTTCTACGGTGAACTATCTATAATTAGGAAACTCTCAATATCGGCTGTCGGCACTATAGGCCAAACCAATCGGCCAATCAGTTTTCGCGACGGACTGCTCCTGGCCGATTGTAGCCAACGCCGGAGAGGCCGAACTCGACCCATTGCTGAGGCTCAGTCTCTCGGAAAGCAGACGTTCAACGTCTAGCTTGAGGGGCGCAGAGACAGCCAGCAAAGCTGGCGGGCGGAACGTCCCACTCGAAGTGCTTGTTGGGCAGCACCCCCGAGAACACAGGAGAGGAACTAAGATTTTCGGTCAAAGATGCCAGGGGCGACTGCCTCAACGTACTGACGTGAGTCAGCATGTATTTGATCCCGATAGTCGTAGCCAATTCTGTCTAGCCTCCGAATATTGTCCGCCTGGCAGCGCCCCCACTGCTCTGGCGATGGGCCTTGAGCTTGGTAGCCTCCTTGCCAGACCACAGGGCCAGAGATCATCAAATGGAATGTGTCTGTTTGAAGTTCGTCGCCTTCGTCGAAATCAAAGCGAAGGAAGCACCGATAAACAGTTGGTTCATGCCCTCCCGACTTGCGTCCAACCATTACATTGAAGTTCACAACTTCGTTGGGGGCAATGGAGTGTTTTCCAACGAAGGAGGGGGTACTTTCATCAATTGCTACGTCATATGTAAAATCTGCTTGGCTCAGACTGAATTGCATGCCTATCTGATGGCATAACCTTATGGTTTCGTTGCCGGATGATATTAGTGATCCCTTAAGAAGAAATGCCGTTACATCTCCATTATTCTTAAGAATGATGTTAAGTCTCTGCCTTAACGCGCCGTGTTCATGGTCATCGGCAATCTCCATACGCACAAGACGAATCATCGGTGGTGACTTTGGAATGGAGAGAATTGCATCTCGTCCCGCTTGAACTATCGTGCAATTGTTTCCTGCGTTTGCTGACTGAGACATCCAATGGCTCCCTTTTTCAGTCCTGCTTGTGACTTCCAACGCTCGCATCACGTCCGGCCTGAACAATTTGCGAACCTTGGCCTGCCTTAGAATTCTGATTCAATGTTATTGTCTTTTTCCCGTTGCGTTGTCGCAGTAAATGGGCCAAGACTGCCGCAACCACCGCTGTTCCTACACCGCTAAATATTATTGCCCAGTTTGTTCTAATGAAGTCGATCATCCTGTGCCTCCGTGTCGATTGGATAAGCGAGTACTTAACCCTAACCTCTGAGTAGTGTGCTGTTTGCGAAGCGGCTTCCTGATCAGGAAGCCACGCCGCTCCCGTTTCGGTGACGCCCAACTTTTTATAGGGAGACAGGTTTGCTCTTCATCATCGGCACGTGCTCCCTAACATGGCGCGGCCGCTTGGCGAAGAATGGCTTCCAGACTGGCTTTGCGCAATTCTTCTGTGCAGATGTACAGCATTAACAGAATAGCCAAAAACCTCACTCTACCGATTTCAATTCCAGAACATCAAACGGCTGCTTTGCCGCAGCAAGTCTGAGCGTCCGCTCCTGGCCGGAAGCGGCCGGTAGAGGCGGCTGAGCGCCGGCAAGGTGTCACAGGCCGAAGTCTTCCTGGAAACGATCAATTTGATGCATCTGCTCGTGCAGGATCGTCACGATACCAACGTCGTTGTTCGAGAGCCGTCGCCAGTAGACGAAATGCCGTTCGTAGCGAAAGAAGTAACCGTCGATGCCGAATTCGGCCGGGATGGGACGCGACGGTGTCTTGCGCGTATCGATTCCGGCGAAAGCCTTGAACAAGCCGTTGATATAGCGGTCGGCCTGTTGTCTTCCCCAATGATCTCGTGTGTAGCGGTAGATTTCGTCGAGCCGGTAGGTGGCCGCTTCTTGAACGCGAACCTGTACCTTGGCCACGCCCTCAAGTCCGGTTGCGGGCAATCACGTCGGCCGCGGTCAACGGCTGGTACGAAGACTCCGGGGCCGCATAGGCATGGGCCAATTCCGTCTTCAATCGGTCAAACGCTTCTTTCTCCGTACGCTCTTTATCCCGGCGGATCAGGTCGCGCATGTACTCGCTGACGTTCTCATAAGCACCGTCCTTCCCCACGTTGGCAGCGACGAAATCGCTGAGCGGGCCGCTAAGGCGGACCGTCATGGTCGTGGTGTTTGTTCGAGGCATGGGTCGCTCCCGTTGCGGTGATGTATTCAATATAACCATATTTGAATACAGCGGCAAGCCTGCGCAATGGTCTGAAGCCGCCGCAGACACAAAACCCTATTTACGCCGCCTATAAACCAGCGATATCCGCGCAAAAGCAACTTGCAGCTCCTTCGTCCCCGCCTGGAACACCACCGGCCGGCCGCGCGGGACAAAGCAGATCAGCCGCTTCGATGCCACCAGCGGTATGAACTTGGCGAACTGAATGTCTTCCCAGGCGACTTCGCGCCGGCCCAGCCACGACTGCTGTATGCCCGACTCGGTGATGCGCGTTTCGGACACCGTCATGTAGCGGGCCAGGATGACCAGGCCGATAAAGCACACAATGATGCTGCCGGAGACCATGGGGCTGATATTCTGGCCGACCGGGCTGGCGGCAATGCGGGTGATCTGGATGCCGATGAAGGCCAGCACCGCCCACGCCAGCACCTTGATCCATTTCGGCCAGGCCATGCCCTGCAGGGGCAGCGGGCCGATGTCCTGCAGAAGCTGGGCGTGCTCTTCCGGGCTGGGTTTCAGCAGGGCGGGCAGGCTCACTATGCGGCCTTGCGCGCGGCCAGCGCGGTACCCGCGCGGCTGGACGATTTGCGCCCCAGGTTTTGCGACATCCACAGCCCGGTATCGACCACGGCGTCCAGGTCGATGCCCGTTTCGATGCCCAGACCGTGCAGCATGTACAGTACGTCTTCGGTGGCGACGTTGCCCGTGGCGCCCTTGGCGTAGGGGCAGCCGCCCAGGCCGGCGACGGAGCTGTGGAAAATGGAAATGCCCGCTTCCATGGCGGCCAGGATATTGGCCAGGGATTGGCCATAGGTGTCGTGGAAGTGGCCGGACACGCGGCTGGGGTCGACGACTTCCGTGACGGCGCGCATGACTTCGCCCACGCGCTTGGCGGTGCCCACGCCTATGGTGTCGGCGACGTCGATTTCGTCGCAGCCCAGGGCCAGCATGCGCTGGGCCACATCGACCACCGATGCGATCGGGGTTTCGCCCTGGTAGGGACAGCCCAGCGAACAGCTGATGCTGCCGCGCAGCCGCAGGCCTGCGGCTTTTGCCGCCTGGGCCACAGGCTCGAAGCGGGCGATGGACTCGGCGATGGAGCAATTGATGTTCTTTTGCGAGAAGGCCTCGCTGGCGGCGCCGAAAATCACGACTTCGTCCGCCCCGGCGGCCTGGGCCGCTTCAAAGCCGCGCAGGTTGGGGGTCAGCACCGAATAGAGGGTGCCGGGCCGGCGCGTAATGCCGGCCATGACTTCGGCGCCGTCGGCCATTTGCGGCACCCACTTGGGCGAAACAAATGAGGCCGCCTCGACATTGACGAAACCCGCGGCCGACAGGCGGTTCACCAATTCGATTTTCTGGGCGGTGCTGACAAATTCTTTTTCGTTTTGCAGCCCATCGCGAGGCGAGACCTCGACGATTTTGACTTTACTGGGTAAAGACATGGCGGTAATCCTTGATAGCGTGGCGGGTCATGAACCCACTATATTACCGTGAATGTTGCGGTTGACGGCGCATGAAGCGGCCATCGTCCTGCCTGGCCACGGCCTCTGACAGCTCCAGGCCCAGCAGACGGCTGTTCAGTAAAGGCAAGTCCAGCCCGGTGCGCCTTTGCAGCGTGTCCAGGTCGATGGGGTCGAACCCCATGGCGTCCAGAATGTGCTGCGCGGTGGGGTCGTGGTCAGGGGGCGGCGGGGCGGGCTTGCCTTGGGCGGCCGCCGATGATGAGGCCTGGCCCGGCCGGCCAAGCTCCTCGTCGATATCCTGGGCCGACTCGACCAGTTTGGCGCCTTGCCGTATCAGCGCATGGCAGCCGCGCGACAAAGGCGAATGAATGGAACCGGGGATGGCAAAGACTTCCCGGCCTGTTTCGGACGCCAGGCGGGCGGTGATCAGCGAGCCGCTTTGCTTGGCCGCTTCGACGACCAGCACGCCGCGCGCCAGGCCTGCCACCAGGCGGTTGCGCTTGGGAAACTGATAGGGAATGGCGCGCGTGCCCAGCGGGAATTCCGACACCAGGGCGCCTTGCGCCGCAATCTGATGGGCCAGGTCGCGGTTGCGGGCAGGGTAGACGATGTCGATGCCGGTGCCCATGATGGCCAGGGTGCCGCCCGCATCCGGCCCCGCCTGCAGCGCGCCTTCGTGTGCGGCGGTATCGATGCCCAGGGCCAGCCCGCTGGCCACGCACCAGCCGGCTTGGGCAAGGTGCCGGGCGAATGCGCGGGCGTTATCCATGCCGCCCGCGCTGGCGCTGCGCGCCCCCACGATGGCGATGCTGGGACGGGACAGAAAGGCGGGGTCGCCATTCACGTAGAGCAGCAGCGGTGGATCGTGAATGTCCAGCAAGGCGCGGGGGTAGGCCGGATCGGCCAGCGTCAGAAGGTGGTGCCGGGGGTTGTCCAGCCACGCCAGGGTCTGGGAAATCGTGTCTTGCACGGTATCGCTGGCCGGCTGCCTGAGCTGTTGCGCCAGCGGGCCGGGCACTATCCGGGCCAGGGCGGCGGCGGGCATGGCGTAGATGTCGTGGGGCAGGCCCAGGGCGGCCAGCAAATGGCGCGCCTGGGCCGGACCCAGGCCGGGCTCAAGCGACAAGCGTATCCACGAGCAGAGCTCTTCTTTGGGCAGAATAAGGGGCATTGCGCTAGTTTGACACAAGCCAGGCCGCTTTTGGCCGCGGCGGGACGAACTTGACGCGCTGCCGGCCGCCGCTTTGGCGCGCGGGCGCAAAGTTTGTTTTATCATAGAGGCTTACACGCTTTACCGGATCTTTTCTTATGGCTTTACTCCCAATTCTTCGGTATCCCGACCCGCGCTTGCACAAGGTTGCCAAGCCGGTCCAGGAGGTCGATGATCGCATTCGCCAACTGGTGCGCGACATGGCTGAAACCATGTACGACGCCCCGGGTGTGGGGCTGGCGGCAACCCAGGTCGATGTGCACGAGCGCGTGGTCGTCATCGACGTGTCTGAAGACGGTAATGAGCTGATCGTGCTGATCAATCCGGAAATCACCTGGAAAAGCGACGAAGTCCAGGTATACGAAGAAGGCTGCCTGTCGGTCCCGGGTGTTTACGACGAGGTCCAGCGTTCGGCGCGCATACGGGTGCGCGCCCTGAACGAGCAGGGCGAAACCTATGAGTTCGATGCCGAAGGCCTGCTGGCCGTGTGTGTGCAGCATGAGCTCGATCATCTGATGGGCAAGGTGTTTGTCGAATACCTGTCGGTGCTGAAGCAGAACCGCATCAAGACGCGTCTGCGCAAACAAGAGCGCGAAGCGCTCAAGGCCTGATCATCCATGCGTATTGTTTTTGCCGGTACGCCGGAGTTCGCCCGCCAGGCGCTTGACGCCATCTTGGCGGCGGGGCATCAGGTGCCGCTGGTCCTGACCCAGCCTGACCGGCCATCGGGCCGCGGCCTGAAGCTCACGCCCAGCGCGGTCAAGCAGGCTGCCGTGGCGGCGGGTATCCCGGTCTGCCAGCCTCGCAGCTTGCGTCTGGATGGCAAGTATCCGGAAGAAGCCCGCGCGGCGCAGCAGGCGCTGCATGACGCGGCGCCCGACTTGATGGTGGTGGCCGCCTACGGCCTGATCCTGCCCGAATGGGTGCTGACGCTGCCCACGCACGGTTGTTTCAATATCCATGCCAGCCTGCTGCCGCGCTGGCGCGGCGCCGCGCCCATACAGCGCGCCATCGAGGCTGGCGATGCGCAAACCGGCGTGACCATCATGCAGATGGATCAGGGCCTGGACACGGGCGACATGCTGTTGGCGCGGACGGTGCCCATTGCCGGCACGCAGAATGCGGCGGAACTGCACGATGCGCTGGCGGTTGCGGGCGCCGGCGCTATTCTGGACGCCATCGATGCCTTGCAGCAGGGGGCGCTGACCGCGCAGCCGCAGCCTGAAACAGGCGTGACGTATGCCGCCAAGCTGGACAAGTCGGAGTCGCCGCTGGATTTCAGCCAGCCTGCGGCCATACTGGCGCGGCGCATACGCGCCTTCAATCCGGTTCCGGGCTCGACCATGGTCCTGCCCGGCCTGAAAGACCCGGTCAAGGTGTGGCATGCCCAGGCTTTGCCGGCCGCGGCCGGCGCTCAGGGCAGCCCCGAGCGGCAGCCCGGCCAGGTGCTGCAGGTGGATACCCAGGGCATCGACATCGCGACAGCCGACGGCATATTGCGCTTGCTCGAACTGCAGAAGGCAGGCGGCAAGCGCCAGCCGGTGGCGGCCTTCGTCCAGGGATGGCACGAGCGCTAGCCGGCGCTGCCGGGCCAGGGTTTACGGGGAAAGCGATGACGACACGGCCCGTTGATGAGCTCAAGCATATTTCGGCGGCAACGCTCGACCATTACCGGCAGAGCGCGGAAGGTTTTCGCAAGGGGACGGCGGACCACGATGTCAGCCAGAATATCGACGCTTTCTTGCGCCATATCCAGGGCCCGCCGCCCTATCGCGTGCTGGATTTCGGCTGCGGCCCGGGGCGCGATCTCTTGACGTTTACGCGTCTGGGCCATGTGGCCGTCGGCCTGGACGGCACCGATGCGTTTGTGGCCATGGCCCGCGATCAGGCCAACTGCGAAGTGTGGCAGCAGGATTTCCTGGCGCTGGACTTGCCCGATGCCGGTTTCGACGGTGTGTTTGCCAATGCCTCGCTGTTCCATGTGCCCAGCCTGGCTCTGCCCGGGGTGCTGGCGCAATTGCATGCAACGCTGAAACCGGGGGGCGTTCTGTTCAGTTCCAATCCGCGCGGCCAGAATCAGGAAGGCTGGAACAGCGGCCGCTACGGCGTGTATCACGATATTGAATCGTGGCGGACGCTGCTGACGGCCGCGGGGTTCACTGAACTGGAACATTATTACCGGCCGGCGGGCCTGCCGCGTGCGCAGCAGCCCTGGCTGGCCAGTGTGTGGCGCAAGGCGGACTAGACCGCGTCTGCGTACAAATCGTATTCGTCGGAATCCGTGACGCGCGCGCGCACCATATCGCCCGGCTTCAGCGTTTTGTCGCTGCTGACGAAGACATTGCCGTCGATTTCCGGCGCATCGGCGCTGGATCGGCCAATGGCGCCGTCCTCGTCGATTTCATCGATCAGCACATCGATTTCCCGGCCCACCTTGCTGGCCAGGCGGGCGGTTGAAATGGCTTGCTGGTGCGCCATGAAACGGTCCCAGCGTTCTTGCTTGACCTCGTCGGGCACCTGATCGGCCAGTTCGTTGGCGCGCGCGCCTTCCACCGGCGAATACTGGAAACAGCCTACGCGATCGAGCTGGGCCTCGGTCATCCAGTCCAGCAAGTATTGGAAGTCCTCTTCCGTTTCGCCGGGGAAGCCCACGATGAAGGTGGAGCGCAGGGTCAAGTCCGGACAGGTCTCGCGCCAGCTTTTGATGCGGGCCAGCGTGCGGTCCTCGAAGGCCGGGCGCTTCATGGCTTTCAGGATCTTGGGGCTGGCGTGCTGGAAGGGAATGTCCAGATAGGGCAGGATCTTGCCGTCGGCCATCAGCGGAATGACTTCATCGACGTGGGGATAGGGGTACACATAGTGCAGCCGGGTCCATACGCCAAAGCCGGCCAGCGCTTCGCTCAGTTGCGTCATATGGGTCTTGATGGGCCGCCCGTTCCAGAAACCGCTGCGGAACTTGACGTCGACCCCGTAGGCGCTGGTGTCCTGGGAAATGACCAGCAGCTCTTTGACCCCGGCCTTGACCAGGCGCTCGGCCTCGCCCATGACGTCGCCGATGGGGCGGCTGACCAGATTGCCGCGCATGGACGGAATAATACAGAAGCTGCAGCGGTGGTTGCAGCCTTCGGAAATCTTCAGGTAAGCGTAATGGCGCGGCGTCAGCTTGATGCCTTGCGGCGGCACCAGATCGATATACGGATCATGGCTCAGGCTGGGCGGCGCCGCTTCGTGCACGGCGCGAACCACTTGCTCGTATTGCTGGGGGCCGGTCACCGCCAGCACAGCGGGATGCACATCGCGTATCAGCGATTCTTCCACCCCCATACAGCCGGTGACGATGACTTTGCCGTTCTCGGCAATGGCCTCGCCGATCGCGTCCAGGGACTCGGCCTTGGCGCTGTCGATGAAGCCGCAGGTGTTGACCACGACGACATCGGCATTGTCGTAGTCGGGCGTGATCGCGTAGCCCTCGGTACGCAATTGCGTCAGGATGCGCTCGGAATCAACCAGCGCCTTGGGGCATCCCAGGCTGACAAAGCCGACTTTAGGGGAACTCATGGTGTACCTCGTTGAGCCTGGGGCTCGATAAATATTCGGACAAAATTCTCAAAGGATCAGGGGCGGGCTTTCCGGTGCGAACGGGTCTTGTTTGCAATTTGATGATAAAGTCCGTGTCAAAGCGAACTCACGCAGGTTGTTGCATTCGTGCCCAATACCCCCTCCAAGCCGACCCGTACTTCAGCACTCTCCGACACCATTTTGGCCAGCGCGCAAAATGTGCAGGCGGTGCTGGCCGGCCGTTCGCTGTCGGACAGCCTGGCATCGACGCCGGCCGCCTTGCGCGCTTCGGCCCAGTCGGTGTCGTTCCATGTCATGCGGCATTTGGGGCTAGCGCGTGCCGTGAAGCAGATACTGGTTCGGCGCACGCCGCCCAACCCCGCATTCGACGCCCTGCTGCTGGTGTCCCTGGCATTGCTCGACACCGCGCTGGCGTATGCCGATGAGGCGGCGCCGGACCCGGCCAAATGGCGCCGTGTCCCGGTGTATGCCGCACATACCGTGGTCGACCAGGCCGTCAAGGCAGTCGGCAGCCAGCACAAGATGCGCGCCTATAAAGCCTTGTTGAACGGCACCTTAAGGGGTTTCATACGGGAAAGAAGCGTTATTTTAGCGCAGGCCGGGGAAAACCCGGAAGCGGTCTTCAACCACCCCGCCTGGTGGGTTGCCCAGGTGCGCCGCAGTTATCCTGATCAGTGGGAAGCCTTGTTGCGCGCGGCGAACGTGCCGGGCCCCATGACTTTGCGCGTGAACGTGCGCCGCTGCTCGGTGACGCAGCTGCTGGCCGCCCTGAAGGCGGCCGATATACCGGCAGTCCATGTGCGGGATGAAGCGATCGTCCTGCTGACGCCGCAGCCGGTTCAGGCCATTCCCGGCTTCGAGCAAGGATGGTGGTCGGTGCAGGATCTGGCTGCCCAGCAGGCGGGCCTGCTGCTGCCCGTCCAGGCCGGCATGCGGGTGCTGGATGCCTGCGCGGCGCCGGGCGGGAAAACAGCCCACCTGCTGGAACGGGCCGATGTCGAGCTGCTGGCGCTGGATACGGACCCGGGCAGGCTGGAACGGGTCACGCAAAATGTGCAGCGCCTGGGCCTGGACAGCCCTTCGGTGTCCGTGCGCTGCGCCGACGCCGCCGATGTGCAGGCCTGGTGGGACGGCCAGCCCTTTGATGCCGTCCTGGCCGATGTGCCGTGCACGGCATCGGGCGTGGTGCGCCGCCACCCCGATATCAGGTGGCTAAGACGCGAGGCCGATATCGCCAAGACGGCCGCCCTGCAGCGCACGATCGTGGACGCGCTCTGGAAAACGGTCAGGCCCGGCGGCCATTTGCTTTATGCTACATGTTCCATTTTCCCGCAAGAAGGCGAGCAGCAGGCTTCCCGGTTCTGTACGCGCCATGCCGATGCGGTCCGGCTTGCCGCGCCGGGGCAATTGTTGCCCCTGGCCGATGATCAGGCGGTGTCCCATGATGGCTTCTTCTATGCATTGTTTGCCAAGAAGACCTGAGTCGACAAAAATGGCGTATTGGTTCGGTTTTATGTATGTATACCGGTGAGCATTCATGTTGCGACTTTTGCTGACTTTCGTTCTGTGCCTGTTCGTGCCCGCGCATGCCGATGTCGGCATGCCGGACGAGGGCGAGCGCGTGGTCAGCGTAGAGCCGGTCGTGCGCGACGGTAAGCTGTATATCGACGCGGATATCGATTTCTCGGTCACCGGCGATTTGCGCAATGCCGCCCAGAAAGGGGTGCCCATCTACTTTACCGCCGATCTTGAGATCGTCTCGACGCGCTGGTGGTGGTTCGACAAGAAGGTCGTCAACGAGCAGCAAACCTGGCGCATTGTGTATAACGCCCTGACACGGCAATGGCGGGTGGGCACGGGCGAGCTGTCCTTGCCCGAGTCGTCGCTGGACGATGCGCTGTCCCTGGTGCGCAATATACGCGGCTGGGCCGTTGCGAACATCAACGACCTGGAGCACGATGAAGAATATACAGGGCGATTGCGCGTGCGCCTTGATACCTCGCTTCTTGCCCGGCCCTTCCAGGTCGACGCGCTCAATAGCAGTGCCTGGTCCCTCGCTACCCCATGGAAAAATTTCAGCTTTTCAATTTCCGTCGACGAGCCTCGGCCTTAACCCGCTGGAGCCTGCGCATCGCGCTGGCCGTCGCGGCCGGCAGTGCGCTGGCGCTGCTGGCCCTGTTGGTATGGTCCACCGGGAATGCGTCGCGCTATGCCCAGCAATACGACACACTGCTGGTGCTCAATGGCATCTTTGCCGTCGCCTTGATTTCGTGGGTGGTGGTGCTGGCGGCGCGGCTGATGCGCCAGATCCGCCGGCGGCAGTTCGGCGCGCGGCTGACCGCCCGGTTCGCTTTGTACTTCGCCCTGATCGGTGTGCTGCCGGGCGTGCTGATCTACGTCCTGTCGGTGCAGTTCATGTCGCGCTCCATCGAGTCGTGGTTCAACGTCCGGGTCGACAGCGCGCTCGAGGCCGGCCTGAATCTGGGCCGTGCCGCGCTTGATTCGCAACTGGGCGATCTGAACAGCCGCGCCAAGGACATGGCCGTCCAGTTGGGCAATGCCAGCGACGCCGACATGGCGCTTATCATTACGCGCCTGCGCGAATCCAGCGGCGTGGCCGAGGCGCTGGTGTTTACCGGCAACGGACGCCTGGTCGCCTTTTCTTCATCCGCCTTCGGGCAGCTTTTTCCGGACGTGCCGCCTTCCAGCGTCATCAACCAGTTGCGTGTATCGCGCGGCTACTCCGCCGCCGAGGCCGACGAAGTGCCCGACGGCGCGCAAGAAGAAGGCGCCGCGTCCAATATCGGTTTGCACCTGCGGGTGGTGGTGCCGGTCAGCACACCCGACCGGCTTTCGACCTCATTGGGGGTCTCGCCCGATACGCGCTGGCTCCAGGTGATCGAGTCCGTGCCCGAGCAAATCGCCCGCAATGCGAACCAGGTCCAGCAAGGGTTCCGCGACTATCAGGAACTGGCCTTGTCGCGGCTGGGCTTGCGCAAGCTGTACGGCATCACCCTGACCCTGGCGCTGATCCTGGCCGTGTTCGCCGCCGTGGTGGTGGCCCTGGCCGTTTCCCGCCGCCTGGTCAGCCCCCTGCTGACCTTGGCCGCCGGCACGCAGGCGGTGGGGGTGGGCGATTACCGGCCCTTGCCCGAGCCGCCCGAAAAAGACGAAGTGGGGCAACTGACCCGATCCTTCAATGCCATGACGCGGCAACTGGACGAAGCGCGTCATATGGTCGAGAAGAACCGCCAGCAACTGGAGCGTTCCAACGTCTATCTGGAGTCCGTGCTCAGCAACCTGTCGTCGGGTGTGCTGGTGTTCGATGAAATGTTCCGGGTGACCATGTTCAACCAAGGCGCGCAAAGCATTTTGCGCGTGGACTTGCGCTCGGTCAAAGGGCGCCCGCTGGAAACGGCCGACGGCGCCTTTGCCTTGTCGCAACTGATACGTCAGGCCTTTGCCGCGCACACCGCCGTCGGCTCGGAGCGCTTGTACTGGCAGCAGCAATTCGAGCTGGAGCTGGAAGCCGCCACCGACAATGAACAGAAAAAACACGTGGTCACGCTGCTGGCGCGGGGAACGCATTTAAGCGTGGATGGGCGCGGCAACGGCTATCTGGTGGTGTTCGACGACATCAGCGAAGTCATTTCGGCCAGCCGTACCGTCGCGTGGGGCGAAGTCGCCAGGCGGCTCGCGCACGAGATCAAGAATCCGCTGACGCCCATACAGCTTTCGGCGGAGCGGCTGGCCATGAAGCTGGAGGGGCGCCTGAGCACGGAAGATGCCGCCATGCTGACGCGCTCGACCAATACCATCGTGAACCAGGTGGCCTCGCTCAAGAAAATGGTGGACGACTTCCGCGAGTATGCGCGCACGCCGCCCGCGCAAATGCAGCCCATTGACATCAACGGGCTGGTTGCCGATGTCCTGGCGCTTTACGGCTGGGATCCCGTCGTCGGCACAGTGCGCGAGGATGGCCGCAGCGTCGGGCTGCATGTGGAGTTCGACCCGGAGCTTCCCCATGTCGAGGGCGATCCAACGCAATTGCGGCAAGTCATCCATAATCTGCTGGCCAACGCCCGCGATGCCGCCACGCAGGACCAGCCCCTTGCGGATGCCCGGATTTATGTGCAGACTAAGCGGACCCATTCGCGTACCGACGATGGCGCCGAGCACCTTGCCGTCAGGCTGACGGTGGCCGACAATGGATCGGGCTTTGCGCCGCAGGTGCTCAATCGGGTGTTCGAGCCTTATGTCACGACCAAGGCAAGCGGAACAGGGCTTGGACTTGCTATAGTTAAAAAAATTATCGAGGAACACGGCGGCCGGATTGATATTTCAAACCGCCGTGAGGGGGGCGCACGCATTTCCATCCTCTTGATGCGCCTTGCCAATGTACAGTCCGCGCTGGACGAAGCAGAGCAAGGGAACGATAATGCGGAAAAAAGGTAGGTGACGCTTTATGGCCAGAATTCTGGTTGTTGATGACGAAATTGGTATCCGTGAACTCTTGTCAGAAATTCTTTACGACGAAGGGCACACGGTAGAGCTTGCAGAAAACGCCGCACAGGCAAGGGCTGCGCGCCTGCGGGCACGACCCGATCTGGTCCTGCTCGATATCTGGATGCCCGACACCGATGGGGTCAGCCTGCTCAAAGAGTGGGGCTCGCAGGGTTTGCTCGACATGCCGGTCATCATGATGAGCGGTCACGCCACCGTCGATACCGCCGTCGAGGCCACGCGTATCGGCGCCGTCGATTTTCTTGAAAAACCCATTACGCTTCAGAAGCTGCTGAAGACCATCGCCGCCGGGCTGGCCAGGCCGGTGGTGACGCCGGCCCTGGTGGCGGCCGCGCGATTGCCCGAACGCAGCAACACCGATCAGGCGCCGCGGCTCACCACGGGGCCGCTGCCCGAAGCGCCGGAACCGGTCGTCGAACCCAACAATTCGCTGTTGGGCAGCATTTCGCTGGATCAGCCCCTGCGCGATGCGCGCGATGAGTTCGAACGCATTTATTTCGAATACCATCTGGGCCGTGAAAACCACAGCATGACGCGCGTGTCCGAGAAAACCGGCCTGGAGCGCACGCACCTGTATCGCAAGCTCAAGCAACTGGGTATTGATTCTTCGCGCAAGAAGAACACCACCGCCTGACCCTGAACGGAATCAGGGCTTGTCGCTTTTCCGGGGCTTGACGGTGGGCCGTGTGTTGTTGGGATCTTTCGAGCGGCCTATCGACCCCACCGAAATCCGCGTTTCGCCCGGCATGGCTTGGTATGCCGCCGAACGCCAGGCATGGCCGTAGGCGACTTCCAGGCTCAGATGGATTGTGCCGTCGTGGCCGCGTTGCGCTTCCAGGGCGTTCAGCAGCCTTTCCTGCCATGCCCGCCCGCTTAGCCCCTGTTTGCGATCCATGCTGGGGTTGCCCCCCAGCACGCGCATGTCCTCGAGCAGCTTCTGCGGTGTGCGGTAAGTCAGTGTCAGGATTTCCTGGTCCATGACCGGATCGGCGAACCCGCGTTCGATCAGCAGGTCGCCGAAATCGTGCATGTCGACAAATTCAGGCGTGGCGGTGGCCAGCCCCGCGCGCTCGATGGCGCTGCGCAGTTCCGCCAGCGACCCCGGGCCCAGGCACGAGAACATGACCAGGGCGCCCGGCTTAAGAATGCGGCGCCATTCGCTCAAGACATCATGAGGCTCCGGATGCCAGTGCAGGGCCATGTTGGACCACACCAGGTCCTGGGATTCCGGGGCAAGCCCCGAGCTGGCCATGTCGGCCTGCACAAAGCGGACGGGGGGGGTCGGCTTGTTGCGCAGCTTTTGCCACAGCCCCGGCTTGGCGACATAGCGCTCACGGGCGACATCCAGCAGTGCCGCACAGTTGTCCAGCCCGGCATAGTCCAGGGTGGGATAACGCGCGCGCAAAGGCTCAAGCGCATGCCCGGCGCCACAGCCCGCATCCAGCACGGTCACGGGTGCGATGCGTATATAGCTCAATCGTTGCAGCATCCGCTGGGCGACCTCGCCATACAGGAACTGGGCGGCATCCAGGGGGCTGCGGCGGGCAAACTGCTGGCGGACATGCGCTGGATTGATGCGCAGGGAAGGTGGCTGTGACATTGATGTGTACGCGCGTATGGTATTTGGAAAAGAAAAATGCTCAGATAGCGGCAGCGTCGTTGCCTACGAGGAAATCCTATTATGGCCTATCTGCATGCCTTGCGCGAATTCACCGCCCGCCTGCTTGGGCAGGTGCCCGCAAGCTGCGGCCTGTGCCTGGGCAGCGCACAAGGAGGGCGGCTTTGCGGCTATTGTCATCGCGCCGTCACGCACTCCATGGCCCAAAGCGGGCCCCGATGCACTGTATGCCAGCTGGTCCTGAACGGCGCAGGCATCTGTCCCGACTGTGTGCAGCATACCCCCGCGTTCGACCGCGTCATTGCGGCATTCGACTATGCGCCGCCCGGCGACCTGCTGATCCATCGCCTGAAAGTACAGCGGCAATTTATCAGCGCCGGGATGCTTGCGGGCCTGCTGGCCGACGCCGTGCTGGCGTCGACCCCCGCATTGCACGCCGATGCCGTACTGGTGCCTGTGCCGGCCAGCCGGGCCGCGCTGCTGCGGCGCGGCTTCAATCCCGCCGCCGAGCTTGCCCGCAGCCTGGCAAGAAAGCTGCGCAGGCCCTGCCGGCCCGAGTTGCTGCTGCGTACGCGGGAAGGCGTCAAGCAGGCCCAGCTAGGCCGCATAGAGCGGGCGCGTAGCGTCCAGGCGCTGTATAGCTGCCCCCCGCGTGTGCAGGGCCTGCACATTGCCGTCGTCGATGACGTGCTGACGACAGGCAGTACCCTGCACAGCATTGCGAAGGCCTTTAAAGCCGGGGGAGCGGCGTCGGTATGGGGGCTGGTACTGGCCCGCACGCCCTATCCTGCCGACGGCCTTGCCGCGGCACCCGGGCCGGATCCACGTGATTGAAACGACGTAGCCTGTAAAATCAGGGCCGGCGCGGCGTGTTGCCGGCGCACCCTCTTTGACCGCATTCATGTTCCATATCGTTCTGGTTTCCCCCGAGATTCCGCCCAATACGGGCAATGTCATTCGCCTGGCCGCCAACACCGGCGCCCGCCTGCATCTGGTGCGGCCGCTGGGCTTTGAACTGGAGGACAAGAAGCTCAAAAGGGCAGGGCTGGATTACCACGAGTGGGCGGCCATGCAGGTGCACGACAGCCTTGACGCCGCCCTGTCCGCCACAGGCAGCGACCCGGCGCGCCGCTACGCCCTGACCACCAAAGGCAGCCGCCTGATCGGCGAGTTCGCTTTCCAATCGGGCGATGTATTCGTGTTCGGCCGCGAAACGGCCGGACTCTCTGCCGAGGAGCTAGCCCGCTTCCCCGCTGAGCAACGCCTGCGCCTGCCCATGATGCCGCAGCAACGCAGCCTGAATCTGTCCAATGCCGTGGCGGTCACGGTGTTCGAGGCCTGGCGGCAGGCGTCGTATGCAGGAGGCGTGTAAAACGGCTTCCAACATGGAACCGAGTCCCGATCCCTAAGGCGCTGGCTGTATCGGGATGCTTTGGATTGTCGGTTCTCATGACGTTGTCCGGGGCGGGTGGCGGTGGCCGGCTACGGCGTGCTTGCTTCCGCGTCTTCCTCGTCCGGCCGGGCGTCGGCCGAACTCCCTCGCTGCGCTCGGTCAGACAGCGGCCGGGCGTCGGCCGAACTCCCTCGCTGCGCTCGGTCAGACAGCGGCCGACGACATCCCCCGGCCTCCTTCGGAAGCACGCGGCGCACGCCTAACCGCCGGCCACCGCCACCCGCCCCGGACAACTGCGAAATCGCAATGGGCTCTGCTCCGCTATAAGCGGAAGGCGACATCCAGTGTGGCCACGCATTGCAAGGCGTCCATGACCATGATCAGACAACAACATCCAAGGCCGTCATGCGCGCCAAGCCGTCCATGACAGCATGGCACGTATAAAAAAATAAGGCGCATCCCAAAGTGCGCGATCCTAAAAAGGCGTATGCGGTGGGGGCTGTGAAGGCGCCTCGCGCACGCCGTTTGAGCCAGGCAAATCGGGGATGCAAGGCTGCGATTGTTCGAACCCGACGGGTGTCGGGCCACTGGCCCGACCGGGTGAGTTTCGCAGCCGCCACGATTTGCCTGGCTCAAACGGGAAACCCTGGCAAAGCCAGGGTCGTAGCGCGCGAAGCCGGAACAGCCCCCACCGCATACGCCTTTCTTAAGAACCCAAAATGAAGCGTTAAAAAGCCAAAAAACGCACATAGCCCTCAGCACAAAAGAGAGCCAAAAAGCACATCAACACAAGCCGCGCCCCATAAAAAAAGGCGTCCCGCCGGACGCCCTTGGCATAGAAAATAGAGAAAATTCGCCCTTAATCCAGCGAAAGCCCCAGCCGGTTGATCACCTCATCCCAACGCTTCTTCTCATTCACCACCAGCTCGGTCAACCCCTCCGGCGTCGACGCGGCAGGCGTGAAATACAGCGCCGCCATCTTCTCTTTTACATCCTCCCGCTCCAGAATCTTGCCGATCGACGCATTCAGCCGCGTCACAATCTCATCCGGCGTCCCCGCCGGCACAAATATCGCATCCCACGAAATCGACTCAAACCCCGGGTAGCCCTGAGAAGCCATCGTCGGGATGCCCGGCAGGACATCGCTCGCTTCCAGACTGGTGATCGCCAACGCCCTGGCCTTGCCTGCCTTGACCTGCGACATGGCAATGCCCGGCACCATAAAGCCCGCCTGAATATCGCCCCCCAGAATCGAGGTAATGATTTGCGGGAAGCCGGTGTAGGGAATCTGCTGCAGGCTGATGCCGGCCTGATGCTCAAGCATGGCCATGCCCAGGTGGGAAGAGCTGCCCGGGCCCACCGTGCCGTAATTCAGCTCGCCGGGCTTGGCTTTGGCCAAGGCCACGAACGCCTGCACATCTTTTGCCTCAAAGTCCTGCGGCACCACCAGCACATTGGGGCTGGTGCCCACCAGCGTAATCGGGGCCAAGTCCTTCAGCGGGTCGTAGCCCAGCGTTTTCTTGTACAGGGTAGGCGCGGTGACCATGGGCCCGTTGATGGTCAGCAGGATCGTGTAGCCGTCTGGCTTGGCCTTGCTGGCAAAGCGCGTGCCGATATTGCCGCCGGCGCCCGGCTTGTTGTCGATCACCACCGCCTGCCCCAGGTCTTTGGCCAGGGGCTCGGCAATGGCGCGCGCCAGAATGTCGGGCGACGAACCAGCCGGGAAAGGCACGACCATCTGGATGGGACGCTCGGGCCAAGCCGCTTGCGCCGCGGAGGAGAGCGCGAGCAGGGTGGCGCCGGCCAGCGCCAGGGCCGAAGCCTGCAACCGCCGCCGTGTGATAGAAAACCCAGTCATGAAAGATTCCTTGAGCAGAAAACAGAAAATATCAGAGCGCAGCCGAAGGCGACTCGGGCCTGGCTTCGCGCGAGAGCAGGCCGGATACCGCCCGCTCGGGCGCCAGGCCCTCGAACAAGACCTTGCACACGGCTTCGGTAATGGGCAGGGCGACCTGATGCTGCCGGCCCAGGGCCAGCGCGGCCCGGGCGCAGCGCACCCCTTCGGCTGTCATGCCGCCGGCCAGGATGTCATCCAGCGTCTTCCCTTGGGCAATGGCAATACCCACCTGCCGGTTGCGCGACAGATCGCCGGTTGCGGTCAGCACCAGATCGCCGAGCCCGGTCAGCCCGGAAAAGGTGGCCGCCTGCCCGCCCAATGCCAGGCCCAATCTTTGCATTTCGGCCAATCCGCGGGTGATCAGCGCGGCCCGGGCATTGGTGCCCAGCTTGAGGCCGTCGGAAATGCCGCAGGCGATGGCCATGACGTTTTTCAGGGCGCCGCCGACCTCGACGCCCACGATATCGGTGCTGCTGTAGATGCGCGCGTTGCTGCCGTGCATGGCATCGATGACGGCCTGGGCGGTCCAGTCGTGGTGGGTGGCGATGGTGAGGGCCACAGGCAGGCCTTGCGCGACCTCGCGCGCAAACGATGGCCCCGAGAGCACCCCCAGGCCAATCCCGGGCAGGCCGGAAAACGCTTGCTGGGCAATCTGTTGGGGCAGTTGGCCGGTGTCGGGCTGGAAACCCTTGCAGGTCCAGACCACACTGAGCCGGCCTTGCGGCCCTGAGGCGGCCAGCGCCTTGGCCAGCCGGGCGCATAGGCTGGCCAGGCCGACGACCGGCACGCCAAGAATGATCAGGCCCTGGCTGTCCGGCCCTTGGCAGGCATGATCGACCGCCTGTTGAAAGTCGGCGGTGGCGCGCAGGGCCGGGGGCAGGGCGATATCAGGCAGATAGCGGCGGTTCGTGTGCGTCTGCCCGATGGCGTCGGCCAGCTCGGGGTCGCGCGCCCACAGCAGCGTATCGGCTTGCGCGCTGGCCAGCACGGCCAGCGCGGTGCCCCAACTGCCGGCGCCCAGTACAGAGACGCGCAGACGCTGCGGGCCGCTCATGCCGGGGCGCCTTTATTGGCGCGTGGCGCCGGGAGGCAGGATCAGGCCGGAATCATCCTTGCCGCCTTCCTGTTGCTGTGCCAGCTCGGCCACGCGTTGCTCGTACAGGCTCTGGAAGTTGACTTCCGCCAGATGCAGCGCGGGCAGCGATGTGCGGTTGATGGCATCGGCCACATTGGCGCGCAGATAGGGGTACAGCATGGTCGGGCACACAATGCCGATCAAGGGGTCAAGCTGTTCGGCGGGAATGTTGGCCGCTTCGAAGATGCCGGCCTGGGTGGCTTCGATCAGGTACAGGACCTTGTCCTGGATGCGGGTGGTGACCGTGGCGGTCACCGTAGCTTCGTAGACGGTTTCGGCCAGGCGCTGGCCCCCTACGTTGATGGAGACTTCGACGGTTGGGCCTTCCTGCTCAAGAAAGATTTGAGGCGCATTGGGCATTTCCAGCGACAAGTCTTTGACGTAGGTGCGCTGCAGACTGAAGCTGGGGTCCTGGCTGCCTTGTGCGTCCTGGTTGTTTGATTTCTGATCAGCCATGTGATTTCCAAAAAAGATATAAGGGGTGGGTGGAAGCGTTTCAGGCTTCGGCGTTGAGCAAAGGCATCAGGCCATCGGCGCGATCCAGTGCGGCCAGATCGTCATAGCCGCCGACGTGGGTCTGGCCTATGTAGATCTGCGGCACCGTGCGCCGGCCGGTACGCTCCATCATGATGGCACGCTGGCCGGGGTCCTGGTCTATGCGGATTTTCTGGATGTCGGCCACGCCGCGCTGCTTGAGCAGCATTTCGGCGCGGACGCAGTACGGACACACGGCGGTGCAGTACATGGTTACGGTAGCCATGGGTTTCCTTGCTGAAAGATCAGTGTTTCCTGGACAGCGGCATGCCGCCTTGCACCCAGCTGTTCAGGCCGCCGTCCAGGCAGACTGCCTGATCATAGCCCTGCTTGCGCAGATTGCCTGCAACGCGCGCCGAGTCGCGGCCGCGGTCGCATACGACGATAATCGGCTTGTCTTTGGGTAAAGATCCCAGTTTAGCCTGAAGATCGGCGGCCGGCAGATTGCGCGCCTGGGGTATGCTGCCGGTTTTGAACGATTCGCTGCTGCGGATGTCCAGGAACAGTCCCTGCTGCTGGTTGGCCAGTTGCACGGCTTGCTGCACGCTGACCGTCTTGGCGCCCCCCTTCAGCAGGTTGGGCAGCATCAGCATGACGCCGGACGCAATGGCGACGAATATGAAAATGAGGTTGTTCTGGTCTGAAAAAAAGTCCACGTTGTATCCTGAAAGTGCCTTTGGAAAAAAGACAGAATTCGTGGATTATAAAATGGACAGAGAATTTCAACTTTTGGGTGATTTTTATCATGCATAAACTTGTTCTGATGCGCCACGGCGAAAGCCAGTGGAATCTTGAAAACCGCTTTACGGGCTGGACGGACGTCGACCTGACCGATACCGGGCGCCAGCAGGCCCGTCAGGCCGGCGAACTGCTCAAGGAAAAGGGCTTCGAGTTCGACCTGGCTTATTCCTCGGTGCTCAAGCGCGCCATCCGCACGCTCTGGATCGCGCTGGACGCCATGGACGCCATGCATACCCCCACCGGGCTCAGCTGGCGCTTGAACGAGCGCCACTATGGCGCCTTGCAGGGGCTGAACAAAGCCGAGACGGCCCAGAAGTTCGGCGACGAGCAGGTCCTGATCTGGCGGCGCGCCTATGCGATCGCGCCTGATCCGCTCGACCTGGACGACCCGCGCCACCCCCGTTTCGACCGCCGCTACGCCAAGATCGCGGCCGACAAGCTTCCCGCCACGGAATGCCTGAAAGACACCGTCGAGCGCGTGCTGCCGTTCTGGAACGAGTCCATCGCGCCGGCCATGCGCGCGGGCCGGCGGGTGCTGGTCTCGGCGCACGGCAATAGCCTTCGGGCCCTGATTAAGCATCTGGATGGCATCTCCGACGACGATATCGTGCATCTGAACATACCCACGGGTCAGCCGCTGGTGTACGAGCTCGATGACGATCTGCGTCCCATTCGTCATTACTATCTTGGCGATCCGGCCGAGATCGAAGCGGCGATGGCGGCGGTGGCCAATCAGGGCAAGGCAAGGAAATAAGCATGCGTCGTGCGTTCGGCTGTATTGCGCTGGCTCTATGGGCGGGGCTGGCCTGCGCCGCCGAACCGGCACTGACGCAAAAGCAGGCGGACGCCCGGCGGCAGCAGGCTGAATTGCGCGCGCGCATCGAGACCTTGCAGGCGGAGATCGACCGCCGCGAGTCGGCGCGGCGCGATGCCGCCCACCAGCTCAAGGCATCCGAATCCGCCATTTCGGCCAGCAACCGCCGTCTGGCCGAGCTGGCCGAGCGGCAAAAGCAGGCAGAGCTCGAGTTGCGGGACATCGAGGCGCGGACCGGCAAGCAGAAGGAGCAACTGGGCTTGCGCCAGTCCGAGCTGGGCGAGCAGCTGCGCGCCCAATACGCCGGCGGCCTCTCGCCCTGGACGGCGCTCCTGTCAGGCGACAACCCCCAGGAGATCGGGCGCGACCTGAGCTATCTGGGGTACATCACGCAGGCCCAGGCCGATGCGGTGCGCGCCGTTCGCCAGGCGCTTGAGACCCTGGCCGCGCTGCAGGCCCAGTCAGAGGCGCGCCAGAAGGAACTGGCCCAATTGGCGCAGGACACCGCGGAAGAGAAAAAATCGCTGGAAGCGCAAAAGGCGGATCGGCAGCAGGTGCTGAGCCGCATCGAGTCCGACCTGAAGGAGCAGCGCAGCCAGGCCACGCGCCTGAAGCGGAACGATGAGCATCTGGGTGAGCTGATCACAGGCCTTGAAGCGGCCATTGCCAAGCAGCGCGAAGAGGCGCGGATCGCCGAGGAAAAACGCCGAGCGGAAGCCGCCCGGCGGGCCGAAGAGGCGCGTCAGGCTGCCCTGGCCGCGCAGGCGGCGCAGGAAAAAGCCCGGCGCGAGCGCGACCAGCAGGCCGCCGAGCGGGCTCGCCTGCAGGTAGAGCGGGCCCGGGAACAGGCCCGCGCCCAGGAAGAGGCCGCCGCCCAGGCAGCCCGCCAGCCGGCCCGCAGCGAGCCCGCTGGCGGCTTCAGCGGCTTGAGCAAGGGGGCGCCCTACCCGGTGCGCAGCAATGACGTCCTGGGGCGTTTTGGCGCGGAACGGCCTGACGGCGGCCTGTGGCGCGGCATTGTGTTGCGCGCGCCCGAGGGCAGCGCCATCAAGGCCATTGCCCCCGGCCGTGTGGTGTACGCCAATTGGCTGGCCGGATTCGGCAACATCATGATCATCGACCACGGCGCCAAATACCTGAGCGTGTATGCGTACAATCAGAGTTTGCTCAAGCGCGTCGGCGATATCGTGATCGCGGGCGACACTATCGCAACGGTCGGCGCAACGGGCGGTCAGGTCGAGTCGGGTCTATACTTTGAAATCAGGCATCAGGGTGTTCCCGTGAATCCCCTGCTATGGTTAAGGCAGTAATTTCGTTACTATATTTAGTAGCGGTGCGCGGCCCCCGCCGGCTGGTCCAGACCGGCCCGGCCATAGCGGGGCGGCGCATTGACTTTACATACTACTTCGGGAATGTGCATGAGCACTCGCAGGTTAGGCAGTTTTGGTTTGGTGGTTGTCGGCGCGCTGGGCGGCGTCCTGATCAGCCTGGGCATCACGGCGGCGGCGCAGCGGGGCGATCCCCTGCCGCTCAAGGATCTGCAACAGTTTGCCAACGTGTTCGCGGCGATCAAAAGCAGCTACGTAGAGCCCGTCACCGATCAAAAACTCGTCAACGACGCCATCAAGGGCCTGTTCAGCGACCTTGATCCGCATTCCGCCTATCTGGATGCCGAAGCGTTCAAGGAAATGGAAGCCATTACGCAAGGCGGCTTCGGCGGGCTGGGGATCGAAATCGGCAGCGAAGACGGCATGCCCAAAGTGATTTCGCCCATCGAAGACACGCCCGCGGCGCGGGCCGGCATTCTGGCGGGCGACCTGATCACGCATATCGACGGCAAGCCCACCAAGGGCATGACGCTCAACGAGGCCATCAAGCTGATGCGCGGCGAGCCCAAAACCGCGATTGTGCTGACCATCAAGCGCCAGGACAACGAAAAGCCCATTGTGGTGAATATTGTGCGCGACCTGATCAAGGTCCGCAGCGTACGCAGCAAAATGCTGGACAACAATGTGGCCTATGTCCGGATTGCCCAGTTCCAGGAACGCACGGTGGAAGACCTGGGCCGGCAGCTTCGATCGCTGGGGGGCGAACGCGGGCCCAAGGCGCTGATCCTGGATTTACGCAACGATCCGGGCGGCCTGCTCGATGGCGCCATAGGCGTGTCGTCGGCCTTCCTCAAGCCCGACGTGCTGGTGGTGTCCACCAAGGGGCGCATCCCCTCGTCCAACCGCGAATATTTCTCCAAGCCGGCCGACTACATGCGCGGCTACTTCAATGGCGATGACACGCAAGATGCCTCCAAGGTCGCTGCGTGGGCCAAGTCGGTGCCCATGGTGGTGCTGGTCAATGTGGGTTCCGCCTCGGCCTCGGAAATCGTGGCCGGCGCCCTGCAGGACCACGGGCGCGCCAAGATCATCGGCAACCGGACCTTTGGCAAGGGCTCGGTGCAAAGCGTATTGCCGCTGAGCGAAGATACCGGCATCAAGCTGACGACAGCGCGTTATTACACGCCCAAAGGCCGCTCCATCCAGGTGACGGGGGTCGAACCCGATATCCTGGTGGACGATACCTCGCAGGGCAATCTGTTCCGCCTGCCGCGCGAGGTGGATCTGCAGCGCCACCTGATCAATGGCAATTTCGCCGAGGATGAACAGGGCAAGCCGGACGAGGACGACACCAAGGTCGAACCCAAGATGTTCGAGTTCGGCGGCGATGACGACTATCAACTGAAGCAGGCCATCAACTTCCTGGAAGGGCGCCCCGTCAAGAAAAGCGATCCCAGCCAGGTGGCCAAGGCCGATGCGTCCTCGGACAAGGGTGGCAAGACGCCTGCAGCAGAAAAAAAAAGTCCAGTGAATCCCACTGAGCCAAGCGTCGAGCGTTTCCGGATTACCCCCGACGGAGTGGTTCCGGCGCCGCAATGAACGATGAACAGTTGCTGCGCTATGCCCGGCACATACTGCTGGACGAATTCGGCATAGAGGGGCAGGAACGCCTGCAGGCCGCGCGGGTGCTGATTGTCGGGGCCGGGGGGCTGGGCTCGCCCGCAGCCTGCTACCTGGCCGCTTCAGGCGTCGGGCATCTGGTGCTGGCCGACGACGATGAAGTGGAGCTGAGCAATCTGCAGCGCCAGATCCTGCATACCACCGGCCGCGTGGGCTGGCCCAAGGCCGAATCAGGCAAGCGGATGCTCCAGGCCTTGAACCCGGATATTCACATACAGGCCCTGGTCAGCCGGCTGGATGGCCCGGCGCTGGACGAGCAGGTCAGCCTGGCTGATGTGGTGCTGGACTGTTGCGATAACTTTGCCACGCGCCATGCCGTCAACCGGTCCTGCGTGAAGTACCGCAAGCCCTTGGTGTCGGGGGCGGCCATACGGTTTGCCGGCCAGATCAGTGTGTTTGATCTGCGCCGCGGCGACGCGCCCTGCTACCACTGTCTTTTTCCCGAAGCCGACGACGTCGAAGAGCTGCGCTGCGCCACCACGGGCGTCCTGGCGCCGCTGGTGGGCATTGTGGGCAGCACCCAGGCTGCCGAGGCGATCAAGGTCTTGACGGGGATGGGCGAGACGCTGACGGGACGCATGCTGTGCCTGGACGCTTTGTCCATGCAGTGGCAGACCCTGCGTTTCAAGCGCGATCCGGCCTGCCTAGTATGCGCAGGCCGTGACGCCCCGCCAGCAGACGGCCCACCGAATTGACCCGCAGGTCGACATAATGGCCGCGGCCGCTGTGCATGCCTGAAAAAGGCGTGCCCGGGTGGAATACGTGCACGGTGCGCATGCCGACCTGGCGGGCGCTTTTCAGGTTGCGCAAGGTATCTTCGACCAGTATCACCTGGCGGGCCGGCACCCCCAGGCGGGCCAATACCTGCCGCATCAGTGCGACGGACGGCTTGGGCCGCATCCGGCCCTGGGCGGTCATGTGATCAATGGCCCATAGATGCTCAAAATGATGCAGGATGCCCAGGGTTTTAAGCACCTCGCGCGCATAGGCCAGCGGTGCGTTGGTCAGCAGGATCTTGCGCCCTTTCAGTTGCCTGAGCTTGCGGTCCAGGCCGTTTTCCGAGTGCACCAGTTGCGCAATCGGGAAATCATGGCTCAGGGCCAGAAAATCATGGGCATTCGCGCCGTGGTGGCGCACCATGCCGATGACGGTTGCGCCGTAGCGTTGCCAATAGGATTTGCGCAGCGCATTGGCCGTATCGGGGTCAAGCTGCAGGGTCGATGCGACAGCGTGGGCCATGGCCCCATCGATTGCCTTGAAGATGCCCTTGGAGCAGTCGTGCAGCGTATTGTCCAGGTCGAACAGCCACACGGTTTGCCTTGCCTGGGCGCGGCTGGCGGGCCGCCGCGGATAGCGCGGCGCCAAGGCACTGCGCGATCGCATTCAGTGCGAGCTGATCATGGTGCCCACGCCCTGGTCCGTCAGGATTTCGAGCAGCAGGCAGTGCGGTACGCGGCCATCGACGACGTGGACAGAGGTGACGCCATTGCGCGCGGCATCGAGCGCCGATGAAATCTTGGGCAGCATGCCGCCTGAAATCGTGCCGTCTTCGAACAGTTCGTCGATGGTCTGTGCGGACAGGCTGCGCAGCAGTTCGCCGTTCTTGTCCAGCACGCCGGGGGTGTTGGTCATCATGACCAGTTTTTCAGCGCCCAGGACTTCGGCCATCTTTCCGGCCACCACATCGGCGTTGATGTTGTAGGCGCGGCCATCTTCGCCATAGCCTATGGACGAGATGACGGGAATGAATTGGTCGTCTTGCAGAGCCTTCACGACAGCGGGTTCGATGCGCGTGATGTCGCCCACATAACCGATATCGAGCCACTGGCCCGGATTTTCCTTGTCGGCCAGCAGCTTCTTGCGGGTCTGGATCAGGCAGCCGTCCTTGCCTGTCAGGCCCACGGCCTTGCCGCCGGCTTCGTTGATCATCATGACGATGTCTTGCTGTACCTGCCCGCCCAGCACCCACTCCACCACTTCCATGGTTTCCGCGTCGGTAATGCGCATGCCCTGGACAAAAGCGCCTTCTTTGCCGATGCGCTTCAGGGCCGCGTTGATCTGGGGCCCGCCGCCGTGCACCACGACGGGGTTCAGCCCGACCAGCTTGAGCAGCACGACATCGTGGGCGAAGCTGCGTTGCAGCTGTTCTTCGGTCATGGCGTTGCCGCCGTACTTGATGACGACGGTCTTGCCGTGAAAGCGGCGGATGTAGGGCAAGGCTTCCGCCAGGACGTCGGCTTTCACGGTGGAGGAGTAGCTGGTGGGCAGGTCGGTGGAAGAGGTCATGTTAACTGGCCAATGCCTTGTTGACGGTGCTTAGGAAGTCTGCCTTGTCGTAGTTGCCAAGGTAGCGCTTGATAATATGGCCTTGCTTGTCGATCAGGAAGGCGGTGGGGGTCAGTTGCACATCGCCGAACGCCTTGGCGATTTCGCCCTGGGCGTCGATGGCGACCGTAAAGGGCAACTGGCGCGTTTCAGCGTAGTTCTTGACGTAGTTGGCCGGGTCGTACTGCATGGCGACGGCAATGGTATCGAAACCCCTGGGCGACAGCTCGTTGTAGTACTTGATGGTGTCCGGCATTTGTGCAATGCAGGTCACGCAACTGGTGGCCCAGAACTTGACCAGCACCACCTTGCCGCGCAAGTCTTGCGTGGTGATTTTCTCGCCGGTCAGTGAGGTGAAGGTGACGTCGGGCGCTGTTTTGGCCGATCCCGCAAATTGCCAGATGCCGACCCCTGCCAGGGCCAGCACGGCAACGATGCCGATAAGAACTTTTTTCATTGCACAGGCAGGGCTTCTACGCCGTTGGAAGATTCAGTCGTGCTGGCTGCGCCCGGCGATGCGGCATCGTCGATGGGGGCCGGCGAGGCCGGGACGGCAATGCTTTCGGGCGAGACAATCTGGAACAATTTTACTACTTTGTTGACCCCGCTTACGCCGGCGGCGGCCTTGGCGGCCCGTTGGCCTTCGGCATCGGTGACTTTCCCCAGCATGTAGACAATGCCGCGCTCGGTGGTGACCGAGATGGTGCGGCTGGGTACTTCTTTGGTGTTGATCAGCGCGGTACGCACCTTGGAGCTGAGCCAGGTGTCGTTGGTGCGCACGCTGACCGGGGTCAGGTCGCCGACCCGGATCTGGTTGACGACTTTCTGTACTTTTTCAACCCCTTGGGCCGCTTCGCCGGCTTTCTGCTTGTCCTGCTCGGTGGGGACGTCGCCCGTCAGCAGCAGCAACCCGGCGTACGAGGTGGTATTGACCCGGCCTTTGTCTTCGAACAGCTTGCGCATTTCGGCCGCGGCCTTCATTTCGATGGCTTGGTCTTCGACCTGTTCGCCGGCTGTGCGGCGGTCAGTGGCAACCGCCGCCGTGGTGGCCGCCGCGCCGCCCACCACCAGGGCGCCGCAGCCCGAAAGAGCGGTCAGGCCCGCCAGGGCCACGCCGGCCAGTAATAGCCGCTGGGTATTTCGCTGTGTAGACATTAAAGGGTATCTCCGAGTAATAGGGCATCGATGCCGTCGCACAGGGCATGCAGCAGGACGATGTGCACTTCCTGGATACGCATGGTCCGATCATGCGGAACGCATAAATGGATGTCGGTTTCATTCAGCAAGCCGGTAATCTGGCCGCCGCCCTTGCCGGTCAGGGCGATGACAGACATTTCGCGGTCGTGCGCCGCCTCGATAGACCGGATAACGTTGGGAGAGTTCCCGCTGGTGGAAATGGCCACCAGGACGTCCCCGGGCTGCCCCAGTGCGTTGACTTGCCGTTCGAAGAGGGCGTCGAAGCCGTAATCGTTGCCGACCGCCGTGAGGATGGAGGTATCGGTATTCAGGGCCACGCCGGCCAGCGGCAGGCGGTCGCGCTCGAAGCGGCCCACCAGTTCGGCAATGAAGTGCTGGGCGTCGGCGGCCGAACCGCCGTTGCCGCAGGCCAGGATTTTGCCGTTGTTGGCGAGCGCGCCGAACAGCAGGTCCACGGCCGTCGACAAAGGCTGGGCCAGCTCGCGGGAACTGGCCTTGAAGGCGTCTATCGCATCATCGAAGTGCGATGTCATGTGGGATGTCATGTCCATGATGTGCATTATCTCATGTCGAATGCGTTCTGTATCCATGTCAGGCCGCCGGGCTCGATGCTGACCACATCAAAACGGCAGGCGGGCGGCCTGCCGCCGAAAAATCGCCTGGCCAGCTGCGGCAGCAGATAGTGCGCCGTCCTGATCAGGCGCTGTTGCTTCTGGCGGTTTACACTGGCGGCGGCGCCGCCGTATTGGCGTGTATGCCGATGGCGGACCTCGATAAAGGCCAGTATGCCGCCGTCATTGGCCACCAGGTCGATTTCGCCTGTTGTGCTGCGCAGGTTCCGGCCCAGCACGATCAGGCCGCGCGCTTGCAGGTACTGGCAGGCGCGGTCCTCGGCGCGGTATCCGGTTTTCTGGCTGGGCGACAGCGCTATGGGGCCGGCAAGGCGGCGCGGCGTGCCGCTGCGCGTTTTGCGGCGCCGCGCCCGGGCCGCTTTTTGCTGGGCGGCATGGGCCAGTTCGTACAGCAAGGCGTCATCCTTCATGGTTCACCCCATGTCTTAATAAGGTCTATGGTTCAAGTATGAGCGAAATGTCCGATTTTCCAGACTCCCAGGCGACATGGAAACGTCTCACCGAGCGCGTGGGCGGGCAGCATTGGCCTGCGGCGTGCCTGTATGTGGTCGCCACGCCCATAGGCAATCTGGGCGACCTGAGCCTGCGCGCCTGGCAGACGCTGGCGCGCTGCGATGTGATTGCCGCGGAAGATACCCGCGCAAGCCGGGCCTTGCTGGATGCCTGGGGGGTGGCCACCCCGTTGATGGCGGCCCACCGCCACAACGAAGCCGCGGCGGCGCAAGCCATCGTCGGCCGGCTGGCGGCCGGCGAGCGCGTGGCGCTGGTATCGGATGCCGGCGCGCCGGCGGTCAGCGACCCCGGCGCGCGCATTGTGCGGGCGGTGCGCGACGCGGGCTATGCCGTCATCGCGATCCCGGGCGCCAGCGCAGTCATCACGGCGCTCATGGCCAGCGGGGTGACGTCCGACGAGAACCCCGCCTTCGTGTTTGCAGGGTTCATGCCGGCCAAGGCGGGCGCCCGGCAAAAGTGGCTGCAGCGCTGGTGCGCCGTCCCCGCGCCCATCGTCATGTTCGAGTCGCCCCATCGCCTGGCGGCCGCCGTCAAGGATCTGGTGCAGGTGTGCGGGCCCGAGCGCATGCTGACCTTCGCGCGCGAGCTGACCAAGCGTTTCGAGCAGGTGCATACCGTCAGGGCCGGCGCGGCGGCCGATTGGCTTGCGCAGGACGCGCATCATGCCCAGGGCGAGTTTGTGCTGATCGTGCATGAAGCAGAGCGCGAAACCGTGCATGAGGAGATCGATCCGGGCACGTCTGTGCTGCTGGATGCCTTGCTTGAGCACATGTCGGTGCGCGATGCCGCGCGCGTGGCGGCCAAGGTCTCGGGGCTGCCGCGCGATGTCCTGTATGCGCTGGCGCTGGCGCGCCAGGATTCAGCGCAGGGCCATTGAGGGCTGCTGCCCGGTTTCCTGCTGGATGCGCAGGGCTGCGTTCACCGCCGCCGTACGCGATGGATAAGGGCCGATCTGGACCCGATACACGTTGCTGGACGCCTGTACATGGGCGGGCCGGCTTTCCACCTCGCCGATCTGGGCATTGAGCTTCTGGGCCAGGCTATCGGCCGTCTGCTGCGCCGAAAACGCACCGAATTGCAGATAGACCTGCCCGCCCGGCGCGGCCATGGTGTCCGATGTGGCGCCGGGCGCCTGGGCTGGGCTGGCGGTCGGCGCAGGAGGAGCCGCGGCGATCACCTGGCCGTCGTCATGCTGCAGCGCATCCAGGGCATCCGGTATAGCGGGCGCCGCGTCTGGCGGGGCCTGGGTGGTCAGTACGGGCGGCGCGGGGACCGCCGCAGGCGGGATGGGGGTGGCTTTGGGCTGTTCATAGTTGTTGTCGCGGATGTCCTGGTTGGTGATGGCTTCGACGATCACCTGGCCGCTGCCGGGCCCGATGATGCCGAGCTTGGCGGCGGCCACGTACGACAAGTCGATAATGCGCGAGCTATGGAAAGGTCCGCGGTCGTTGATGCGCACAATGACTGATTTTCCCGTGGATGCGCGGGTGACCCGCGCATAGCTGGGCAGCGGCAAAGTGGGGTGGGCGGCCGTCATGGCGTGCATATCGTAGGTTTCGCCATTGGCCGTTTTCTTGCCGTGAAACTTGCGTCCGTACCAGGACGCCGTGCCTTCCTGGCGAAATGGCCGTTCGTCGCTGACGGGGACATAACGCTTGCCGAATACGACATAAGGCTTGAAGTTGGCGCGGGCATGCGTTTCTACCCGGGGGACGGCGTTCGGGATGGCCTCGATATCGGCGGGGATGTTGCTGCCCGGGCCATCGTCCTTGTAGTAGCCCCCGCCCCGGCTGCCGCCGCCGGAGCCGCCCGGACCCGAGCAGCCTGCCAGCACCAGCGCGCCCAGGCTCAGCAAGGCAATGATCAGGGTCCGGATACGCGTCATGGGATGTCGGGCGGCGGTTGGTTGCGATGCCTGATCAGCAGTGGCGAATGGTCCGCGAATCGCAATGCCAACTGCTCGGTCACATAGACCGAGCGGTGCTTGCCGCCCGTGCAGCCGACGGCGACGGTGAGGTAGTTGCGGGTATCCTGCATGTAGAGCGGCAGCCAGCGGCGGATGAAGCCGGCGATGTCTTCGATCATGGTTTCCACGCTGCCGAACTGGGCCAGCCATTGGGCCACCGGCTCGTCACGCCCCGTCAGGGGGCGCAGATTGCTGTCGTAATGCGGATTGGGCAGGCAGCGCACGTCGAACACCAGGTCAGCATCGCCGGGTACGCCGCGCTTGTAGGCGAAGGATTCAAAGGTAAGCACGACGGGCGCCCTGTCGGCCTGGACCAGATCGCGCACCCAGGCCCGGAGCTGGCCGGGCGTAAGGTCCGACGTGTCGATGACGTGTTCCTGTTCGCGCAGGGGGGCCAGCAGTTCGCGCTCGGTGTCTATGCATTGTTGCAACGAGGGGGATTTCCCGCCTTGCTGCAGGCGGTCGGTGAGCGGATGGCGGCGCCGTGATTCGGAATAGCGCTGTTTCAGCGTGTGGTCGTTCGCGTCCAGGAAAATGACCCGGAAGGCGGTCCCCATGGCGCGCAGGCTGGTGATGACGTCGGGCAGTTCGGCCAGTTCGCCGGGCGTCCGTACATCGATGGCTACCGCGACGCGCTCGAGCTTGCTTTCACGCGTGCTGGCAATGAAATCGTGCAGGAATCGCACGGGAAGGTTGTCGACACAGGTGTAGCCGGCGTCTTCGAGCAGCCGTAAGGCAACGGATTTGCCTGAACCCGAGATCCCTGTGATAAGAACGATTTTGAGCATGGCGGAGACGTCCTGCTGATGTGTACTGCTAAAAAACTTTACGGCGGATCCTGCCGGCTGCTTTCCATGATGGCAATGGCTTGCCGTTCAATGAACTCGCCCATGGTGTCGATGCCGCGCAGGGTCAGAATGGTATTGCGCACGGCGGCTTCGACCAGAACGGCCAAGTTGCGGCCGGCGGCAACCTGCAGCATAACGCGCCGTATTGGAATGCCGAGTATTTCTTCGGTCTGGTCCTGGACCGGCAGGCGCTCGAAAGCTTCGGGCGTGGAGCGTATCAGCTGCACAACGAGTTTGAGCTTCATTTTTCGGCGTACCGAGGTTTCGCCGAAAATGGTGCGGATATCGAGCAGGCCCAGCCCCCTGACTTCCAGCAGATTCTGCAGCAGCGACGGGCATTGGCCTTCGATCATGTTGGGCGCTGTGCGGGAAAGCTCGACGGCGTCGTCGGCCACCAGCCCGTGTCCGCGCGAAATCAGCTCGAGCGCCAGTTCGCTTTTGCCCAGCCCGGATTCGCCGGTAATCAGCACGCCCAGGCCCAGGACGTCCATGAACACGCCGTGCGCCGTGGTTTTGGGCGCCAGCCGTTTTCCCAGGTAGATGCGTAATAAATCAATCAGTTGCGCGGCGTCTATGGGGGTCGACAGCAGGGGGATCTGCTGCTGGTTGCAGAAGGCGCTCAGGTCGTCGGGCGCCGGCATGTTTTCCGCCAGCAAGATGGCCGGGACCCCGCCGGCGACCAGGTCTTCAAGATGATGTCCGCGGCGCTTGACGTCGAACCGCGTGTAGTATGAAAGTTCCTCGGTGCCGAAAACCTGGATGCGGGAGGGGTGGATCAGGTTCAGGTGGCCCACCAGGTCGGCGCCCGACATGCCCAGGTCCGGAATCAGCCTGTGCGCCGCGCCCAGGCCGGCTACCCAGGTGAACGGTATTTTGTCGGCGTTGTCACTGACGAGTTCCTGGATAGTCAGCATGGCGGCCCCTTACTCCGGCGCGTTGGTCAGGAGCCGGTGGATGACGGCCGGATCGGTTTCCGTATTGAGTGCCTGCCGCAGGCTGGCGTCGGACATCAGGCGGGCGATCTCCGCCAGTAGATCCAGGTGGAGTTGCGTGGCGGTTTCGGGGACCAGCAGAATGAACAGCAGGCTGGCCATGCGCCCGTCGGTCGCGTCAAAACGCACCGGGTCTTCAAGGCGGATGAAAGCGGCGCAGGGCTCTTTCAGGTCTTTGATGCGGCCATGAGGAACCGCAACGTGGTGGCCCAGTGCCGTGGAGCCCAGGCGCTCGCGGGCGATCAGGCTTTGGAAGACGGCGGTGCGGGCAATGCCCTGGTGATTTTCAAAAAGCAGGCCGGCCTGCTCAAATGCCCGCTTTTTGCTGGTAACAGCCAGATCAAGCACAACATTTGACAGCGGCAAGATACGCGACAATAAGTTCATAAGAGACATTATATGGGCTTTGGCGCCAACATATAAAAGTAGCATAACTAAGGCCCCAATCACACAGGGCGATTGAGGCCAGTTGCCGATTTGCCAAATGCGCATAAAGGCAGGGGCTGTGGCCCTGCGGGCATGGCGGGATCGGGGCGAGTGTTATTCGGCGGCGGGTAGATCTTGCCGCTTCACAGGCTCGTGAGCGTGGTTCTGTACTTTGGTTTTGTACTTGATGACCTGGCGGTCGATTTTGTCGGCCAGCAGATCGATGGCTGCGTAGAGATTTTCGTCGACGGCCTCGCAGTGGATGTCTTTGCCCCGCAATCGCATGGTGACTTCTGCATTGTGCTTGAGGCGGTCTATCGAGAGTATGACCTGTGTGTCGATTACGTTATCAAAATGTCGCGATACCCGTGCCATTTTGTTCATGACGTATTCTCGGATGGCTGGGGTTACTTCCAGGTGACGACCAGTGATGCTCAGGTTCATATTGGGCTCTCCTTGCAAGAAAAAAAGATGCGCAGACGCGCGGCTCATGTAATAGGGATTCCTCCTTTTAATAAGTTCGTCATGATTTCAGTGTATAGATTATGTGGCGTAAATCAAGTGAGCCAGATCAAATAATTGTCAGGTTCACGGGCGGCAAGGGGGCGGCGGAAGGCCGGCCGCGCACGGCCGCCGGCGCGATCCCGCCACGGCATTACATTTTGAAGTTCTTGCCCAGATACACTTTCCGGACGGCTTCGTTGTCGATGATTTCGCTGGGATGGCCGTTGGTCAGCACTTTGCCTTCGCTGATGATGTAGGCGCGATCGCATATGCCCAGCGTTTCGCGAACGTTGTGGTCGGTGATCAGCACGCCGATGTTGCGGCTTTTCAGAAAGTGCACAATGCGCTGGATTTCGATGACGGCAATGGGGTCCACGCCGGCGAAGGGCTCATCTAGAAGAATGAAGCGCGGGTGTGTGGCCAGGGCGCGCGCGATCTCGACGCGGCGGCGTTCGCCGCCCGACAGCGATATGGCGGTATTGCGGCGTATATGCCCAATCTGCAGCTCGTCGATCAGCGATTCCAGGTTTTCCCCGATTTTGGCCGAGCTTAAGGGTTTTCCCCCTTCGTCGACCTGCAGCTCCAGCACGGCCCGTATGTTTTCTTCCACCGTCAGGCGCCGGAAAACCGATGCGTCCTGCGGCAGGTACGACAGCCCCAGGCGTGCCCGCTTGTGCATGGGCATGCTGGTGATGGGTGTATCGTCGATTTCGATGCGACCGGCATCGGTGGGCACAATGCCGACGATCATGTAGAAGCTGGTGGTCTTGCCTGCGCCATTGGGTCCCAGCAGGCCCACGACCTCGCCGCTGTCGACGGACAGCGACACATCCTGCACGACGGTGCGCTTGCCATAGGTCTTGCGCAGGCCCGTGGCGCGCAGGCTGCCCTGGGTGGCGCTGTGGGGGCGGGTGGCTGCGGACTTTGGCTTGTGGCTAGAGAGCATAAATGGGTGTTTTCAGGTAAGCGGAGCCGGACCTATTGGGCCGGCTGGGCGGATTTCTTCTGGCATTCGGCCGCTGCTTTGTCGGCCTTGGCGCGAGGCTGGGCCAAGGAACGCACGCGGCCGCCGGCGGCAGCGGAATTGGGGCCGCCAAAAGCCTGATAAGTATCGGACTTTTCTTTGTAGATGACGCGTTCGCCCTTGATGCTGTCGAAGGGCTTGCCGCACACATAGCGGGTGATGACGGCCTGGCCGATCATTTCGAGCTCTTCGGTTTTGCCGTTGTACTCGCTGCGCAGGCCCTGCGCTTCGATCACCTCGAATTTTTCGGGGTTTTCCTGGCGGATGTGAACCAGTTTGCCGGCGTTCATGGTGGCGGTTCCGTACTGAAAGCCTTCGGCGTCCTCACGCATGGCCAGGCGGTCGGAGCGCAGCGTCATCAGGCCGCGCGTCATGATGACGTTGCCGGTGAAGATGCTTTCCTTCTTGACGTCGTCGTAATTAAGGGTGTCGGACAGAATCAGGGTGTCGGGTTCTTCGGCCGGCGCATTGCCGCCGTTTTGCTGCGCCGCGGCGGGCGCTGTTCCGGCGGCTTCCTGGGACTGCGCCGGCACGGATGCCGCCAGGGCGGTCAGTGCCGCGGCCAGCAGCCATGCCGCGAAAGAGGTGGGGCGTTGTGGTTTCATGGTTTTTTTTCTGTTGTCCCAGAGGTATTGGAGCGGTTCGGCTGGGATTCCTCGCCTGAAATCTTGACATCGGTGGCGGAAAACACCTGCAACTGCCGGGTCTTGTTATCGTACCGCATGCCCTTGCCGTTCATGGTCGATTTGCCATTGATGACCAAGGCGGGCAGGTCGGTGAAAACCACGTCCTCGTCCGGCAGCAAGGTCAGTTGGTCGCTGGTGACGTCAATGGCGGAACGGTCGGGCCCGGGCATGCGATGGACGTGCGCATTGCCCTTCATGATGATTCGGGCGCCGTCCTGGTCCATGATTGCAATGTCGGAAGTGCCGACGGTGATGGGCGAGCCGGGCTGCTGGCCGGTCGCCCTGGCGGTGGTGATTTCGTAGGAGTCGTCGTCGGGGAAGTGCTGCATGCGCACGCCTTCCAGGCGGTTGATGGCGACGCCGGCCGGGTCGGTGCGCACCATGACGAAATTCTGCGCCCAGGAATCGGGTTCGTGCGTGACCCGGCGGGGCGGATCGATGGGAATGGCGCGCTGGGCATAGTCGGCCGCCCACCACGTCCCCATGACCAAGGCCACGAGCAACAGCACGGCAATCAGGGCGGGGGCGCGTTCTTTCATGTCTACTGTATGTTGCCGCTCATGCGCATGGCGCCCGGGTTGAAGAAGGCGCTGAGCCTGCCTTGCGCGGCCAGGATCAGATCGCAGCATTCACGTACCGCGCCCGCGCCGCCCGCCTGCGTCGACACCCAATGGGCCAACTGGGCCACATAGGCGGGCGCATTCGGTACGCTGGCGGCGAAGCCCACGCGCTGAAGCGCCGCCAAGTCGATGATGTCGTCCCCCATGTAGCCGGTCTCGGCAAGCGAACAGCCGTGCTCCTGGGCGATGGCGCCCAGCGCCTGGGCCTTGTCGCGCACGCCCTGGTGAACCACGGCGATCCCCAGCTCGGCCGCGCGGCGGTCCACAATCGGGCCCTCGCGGCCAGTAATCAGGGCCACGGTAACACCGCTTTCCCGCATCAGCCGCAAGCCATGGCCGTCCAGCACATTGAAGCGCTTGACGAGTTCGCCATGCTCGCCGTACCACAGGCTTCCGTCGGTCAGCACGCCGTCGACATCGAAGGCCATCAGGCGCACTTGGCGGGCCCGTTCGACGACGGGAGGCGCGATTTTTGCCAGGATCAGGGCTTCGACAGGGTGGGGCAGGGTGGACGGCTTCATGGTCAGATCACTTTTGCGGCGAGCAGGTCGTGCATATGTAAAGCGCCTAATAATAGCCCGCTCTCGTCCACGACGAGCATTTGATTAAGGCGTCCGGCATCCATCAGGGTGGCGGCTTCGACGGCAAGCGCAGCCGGCCCGATGGTTTTCGGGTGGCGGCTCATGCCGTCGACCACGCGCAGGGGGCGGATGTCGCCGTCGCGGGCGATCAGCCTGCGCAGGTCCCCGTCGGTGAAGATGCCGACCGGCTTGCTGTCTTCATCCAGCACAATGGCCATGCCCATGCCTTTGGACGACATGACGACCAGGGCTTCGGGGACGGGCGTGCCGGCTTGCACAATCGGCAAGGCATCGCCCTGGCGCATGACGTCGCGGACAAAGGTCAGCAAGCGGCGCCCCAGCGCCCCGCCGGGATGCGAGCGGGCAAAGTCCTCGCGGCTGAAGCCGCGTGCTTCCAGGCAGGCCACCGCGATGGCATCGCCCAGCACCAAGGCGGCGGTCGTGCTGGCCGTGGGCGCCAGGTTGAGCGGGCAGGCTTCTTGCGCCACGTGCGCATCCAGGTGCAGGTCGGCGTTGCGGGCCAGCGCTGACTGGGGGTTGCCTGTGATGGAAATAAGTCTTGCGCCCATCCTTTTAATGACAGACAGAACCGTCAAAAGTTCATGGGCCGTGCCGGAATACGAGATGGCCAGCACGATGTCCTGGCGGGTCAGCATGCCCAGGTCGCCGTGAATGGCTTCGGCGCCATGCATGAAGAAGGCGGGGGTGCCGGTGGACGCCAGGGTCGCGGCGATTTTCTTGGCAATGTGGCCCGACTTGCCGATGCCGGTGACCACGACACGCCCCTGACAGGCGAGCACCATGGAGACCGCCTGTTCGAAGGAATCGTCCAGGCGGGCATCCAGCGCCTGCAATGCGGCGATTTCGGTATTGAACGTGCGGTGCGCAGAGGCGAGCGCGCCTTCGTTCGAGGCGTGAGGTGTTTTATCCATCTGAGGATTTTAAACGCACACGGGCTACTTGCCACCTGTTACCGCAATATGAATCCGCGGTGCGCAAGCGGGCGGCGGTTTCTGTGTTGAGGATGGCGCAATCCTGTAAACTGCCGGGTGACACCCTGCGTCTCGTTGGGGGTAACCAAGGGCAATGCGGCGCGGTTTGCGCCCCCGGCCCCTGCTCTCTTCTGTTTTGGCGATTTACATGCACATTGACCCCGCTGTTTACGTTCGCAACACGATTCGCAGCGTTCCAGACTGGCCCAAGCCCGGCGTGACTTTCCGCGATATTACCCCGGTACTGCAAGACCCGCGTTCCTTTCGGGTGCTGATCGACCTGTTCGTCTACCGCTATATGCGGCAAAGGCTGGACCTGGTGGCCGGTGTCGATGCGCGCGGCTTCATCCTGGGGTCGGTGCTGGCTTACGAACTGAATCTGGGCTTTGTGCCGGTGCGCAAGAAAGGCAAGCTGCCTTTCCGGACGGTGGCAGAGGAGTACTCGCTGGAATACGGCAACGCGTCGGTCGAAATGCATACCGACTCGGTACGGCCGGGGCAGCGTGTTTTGTTGATCGACGACCTGATCGCTACGGGCGGCACCATGCTGGCGGCCTCGAAGCTGCTGCAGCGGCTGGGCGCCAACGTGATCGAGGCCGCCGCCATTATCGACCTGCCTTATCTGGGCGGGTCGCAGGCATTGAAGCATACCGGCCTGGATATCTATACCGTTTGCAGCTTCGACGAAGGCGCGCCCTGACGGCGCGCCTTCGGCCGCGGGGTTACACCAGCACGCGCTCGATGCCGCCTGCATTGGCCTCATGCACATAGTCCTGCATCCAGCTTTCGCCCAGAATGTGGCGCGCCATTTCGACCACGATATAGTCGGCGTCCATGCCGGTCTCGCCTTCATAGCGTGACAGGCCCTGCAGGCATGAAGGACAGGAAGTCAGGATCTTGACCTCGCCCTGGTAGCCGTCCGAGCGGATCGCGGCGGTGTTCTTGGTCAGCTCCTCGGACTTGCGGAAACGGACCTGGGTCGAGATGTCGGGGCGCGAAACCGCCAGCGTGCCCGATTCGCCGCAGCAGCGATCGGTTTTGATGGCGCCGTCGCCCACCAGCGACTTGACCGTTTTCATCGGGTCCTGCAGCTTCATGGGGGTATGGCAGGGGTCGTGGTACATATAACGCACCCCCTGCACGCCCTGTATCTGGATGCCCTTTTCAAGCAGGTATTCGTGGATATCGATCAGCCGGCAGCCCGGAAAGATTTTCTCGAATTCATAGCCCGCCAACTGGTCGTAGCAGGTGCCGCAACTGACCACCACGGTCTTGATGTCCAGGTAGTTCAGCGTGGTCGCCATGCGATGGAACAGGACCCGGTTGTCGGTGATGATTTTCTCGGCCTTGTCCGTCATGCCGTTGCCGCGTTGCGGATAGCCGCAGCATAGGTATCCGGGCGGCAGAACCGTTTGTACGCCGGCATGCCACAGCATGGCCTGCGTGGCCAGCCCCACCTGCGAGAACAGTCTTTCCGACCCGCAACCCGGGAAATAGAACACCGCCTCGGTATCGGACGATGTCGTGGCCGGATTGCGGATGATGGGCACGTAGTTGGGGTCTTCGATGTCCAGCAGCTTGCGGGCTGTCTGCTTGGGCAGGCCGCCGGGCATTTTCTTGTTGATGAAGTGGATGACCTGCTCGCGCATGGGCGCCTTGCCCACGGTGGCCGGGGGCTGGGAGACCTGCTTGCGCGAGGAGCCCGCCAATACATCATGGGCCATGCGCTGCGCCTTGTAGCCGACGTCTATCATGGCCTTGCGCGTCGCCTTGATGACGCGCGGGTCTTTGGCGTTAAGGAAGAACATCGCGGCCGTGGTGCCGGGATTGAACGATTTCTTGCCCATGCGGCGCAGCAAGGCGCGCATTTCCATGGACACGTCGCCGAAGTCGATGTCGACCGGACAGGGGTTGTAGCACTTGTGGCAGACCGTACAGTGATCGGCCACGTCTTCGAACTCTTCCCAGTGCTTCAGGCTGACGCCGCGGCGTGTCTGCTCTTCGTAAAGAAAGGCCTCGATCAGCAAGGAGGTGGCCAGTATCTTGTTGCGCGGCGAGTACAGCAGGTTGGCGCGCGGCACATGGGTGGCGCATACTGGCTTGCATTTGCCGCAGCGCAGGCAGTCTTTGATGGCGTTGGAAATGGAACCGATCTCGCTGCGCTGCATGATCAGCGATTCGTGGCCCAGCAAGTTGAAGCTGGGCGTCCAGGCATGGCGCAGGTCGGCGCCGGGCAGGAGCTTGCCGGCGTTGAAACGGCCGGTCGGATCGACGCGGCGCTTGTAATCCTGGAAGGGGGCCAGTTCCTCTTCCGTCAGGAACTCGTACTTGGTCAGGCCGATGCCGTGTTCGCCGGAAATGACGCCGTCCAGGTCGCGGGCAATCTGCATGATGCGCGCAACCGTTTCGTTGGCCTCGCGCAGCATCTCGTAATCGTCGGAGTTGACCGGGATATTGGTATGCACGTTGCCGTCGCCCGCATGCATGTGCAGGGCGACAAAGACCCGGCTCTTCAGGATGCGGTCGTGGATGGCCTGGATTTCGGCCAACACCGCCGCACAGTCCGCGCCGGCGAAATAGCGTTCCATTTGCGAGCGCACCTCGGTTTTCCAGGAGATGCGCAGGGTATGGTCCTGAACGATGTCGAAAATGGTGGCATCGGGCTGCTGCGCCAGGCGCTCGGACAGCATGGGTTCCAGTTCTTGCAGGCCCAGGCCGAGCAGGGCTTGCAGCCCCTGGCTGAGCGGCATGTCAAGATTTTCCAGCAGCCAGCGCCAGCGCGCCCCGACGGCCTGCAGGCACTGCACGGCATCGTGCTTGCGTTCCGCCAGGATTTCTTCGCGGGTGTGCTCGGCGTCGTCGTGGTCTTCGATCTTGCCGATGGGCAGCTCGCCCTTCAGGAAGAATTCCAGCGCATCCAGCAGGCGCAGCTTGTTGCGCGTGGACAGCTCGATATTGATGCGTTCGATGGCATCGGTGTATTCGCCCATGCGGCCAAGGGGAATGACGACGTCTTCGTTGATCTTGAAGGCGTTGGTATGGCGTGCAATGGCCGCGGTGCGCGAGCGGTCGAGCCAGAATTTTTTGCGCGCCTCGGCGCTGACGGCGACAAAGCCTTCGCCATGACGCGTATTGGCGATGCGCACGACCTCGCTGGCGGCCAGCGCCACGGCATCGGCGTCGTCGCCGACGATATCGCCGATGAGCACCATTTTGGGCAAGCCGCCCCGTTTGCTCTTGGTGGCGTAGCCCACCGCGCGCAGATAGCGCTCGTCCAGGTGTTCCAGCCCGGCCAGGATGGCGCCTTGTTGGCGCCCCGCGCCGTCAAGGTAGTTCTTGACCTCGACGATGGACGGCACGGCGTTGCGCGCCTGGCCGAAGAACTCCATACAGACGGTGCGCGTATGGGCGGGCATGCGGTGCAGGATCCAGCGGGCCGAGGTGATCAGGCCGTCGCAGCCTTCTTTTTGAACGCCCGGCAGGCCTGCCAGGAATTTGTCGGTAACGTCTTTGCCCAGACCGGCCTTGCGAAAGCGCGAACCCTCGATGGCCAGGATTTCACTACGCAGCAAGACCGCGCCCGGCGCCGCATTGCCGTCGAACCACTTGAGTTCGAAGCGGGCTTCGTCCACATCGTGGATTTTGCCCTGGTTGTGATCCAGCCGGGTCACGTCGAGCCAGTTGCCGTCGGGGTCGACCATGCGCCACCAGGCCAGGTTATCTAGCGCCGTGCCCCACAGCACGGCTTTCTTGCCGCCCGCGTTCATGGCGACATTGCCGCCCACACAGGAGGCATCGGCGGAGGTGGGATCGACGGCAAAGACATAGCCGGCGGCTTCGGCGGCCTCGGCCACGCGCCGCGTGACCACGCCGGCGCCTGTCAGTATGGTGCGCACGGGCTCATCCACGCCGGGAAGCTGGCTGGCCTCGACAGCGCCGATGGCATCCAGTTTTTCCGTGTTGATCACAACCGATTGCGCGGTCAGGGGAATCGCGCCGCCGGTATAGCCCGTGCCGCCGCCCCGTGGGATGATGGTCAGTTCGAGCTCGATACAGGCACGCACCAGGGCGGCGATTTCGTTTTCGCTGTCGGGCGTCAGGACCACGAAGGGATACTCGACGCGCCAGTCGGTGGCGTCGGTCACATGCGACACGCGCGACAGGCCGTCGAACTTGATGTTGTCTTTGTGGGTGATGCGCCCCAGGCGCTTGATGGCCTTCTTGCGCAGTTCGCGGGTCGTGGCGAACTCATGTTCGAACGCGGCGACGGCGCTGCGGGCGGCGCCCAGCAGGCGGGCCACCTTGGTGTCCCGTTCGGTGGCGCTGGCATCGCGGCGCTGGTCGATTTCATTCAGCCGGTGGTTCAGCGCCTGGATGAGCAATTGCTGGCGTTTGGGGTTGTCCAGCAGGTCGTCATGCAGATAGGGGTTGCGCCGTACGACCCAGATATCGCCCAGCACTTCGAACAGCATGCGGGCCGAACGGCCGGTGCGGCGCTCGCCGCGCAGTTCGGAAAGCATTTGCCATGCCTCTTCGCCGAGCAGCCGCAGGACGATCTCGCGGTCGGAGTAAGAGGTGTAGTTGTAGGGGATTTCGCGCAGGCGGGACGTGGTGGCAGGAGCCTGGACGGCAAGCAGGTGACTGGCTACGGGGGCGTTCATGACGAGTAAAGAAGGAGGGCCCTTAAAGGCGTAGTGTAAGGGATTACGAGAAGTTTATCTTGAACGGACAGCGGTCTAATGCGTTTCGGGGAAAAACCACAGCAAGGCCGCGGTCATCGCCAGGTAGCGGAAAAACTTGCCCGCGGCCATGTAGAACATGCAGGGCCAGAAGGAAAGCCGGAGCCAGCCGGCCACTGCGCACAGGGGGTCGCCGACCAGGGGCAGCCACGAGAACAGCAGCGCCGGGGGTCCCAGCCTGTGCAGCCAGTAGCTGACGTAATCGTGCCAGCGGCCGCCCGTCTTGCTGTGGGGCTTGTAGGGGTGTTTTTCGCGCCAGCGCTCGTAGGCTTTTTCGGCGCCCAGGCCCATGCCGTAACTGATGGCGCCGCCCGCCGTGTTGCCCAGCGTGGCAACCAGGACGGCGGGCCAGAACATGTCGGGCGCAAGCTTGATGTAGCCGAAGACGGCGGGTTCGGAACCCAGCGGAAGCAGGGTGGCGGACAGCAGGCTGACCAGGAAAATAGCGCTCAACCCTACACGCGGCAAAGCCAGGGTAAGGAGCAGCCAATGCACCGACGATTGCAACCATGCTTCCATAGCGCGCTAGTGTATAGCTGAAACCGCGCTATGGTATTCTGTCGTTCACCATTTCCTTACAATTCTTGCTGTTTCGAACGCCATCTCCCGCCGCTTCCCCCCATGTCCACAGACTATCTAAAACGCATCCTTACATCCAAGGTTTACGACGTTGCCGTCGAATCGCCACTTGAATTCGCTGCCCAGGTTTCGGCCCGCATTCAAAACAAGGTGTATATCAAGCGCGAAGATACGCAGCCGGTATTCAGTTTCAAGGTGCGCGGGGCCTACAACAAGATGGCCAACCTGGATAAGACCGAGCTCAAGCGCGGTGTGATTGCGGCCTCGGCGGGCAACCATGCCCAGGGCGTGGCGCTGTCGGCCAGGCGGCTGGGCTGCCGGGCGGTCATCGTCATGCCGGTGACAACGCCGCAGGTCAAGATCGATGCCGTGCGCGGTTTCGGCGGCGAAGTCGTGCTGATGGGCGAAAGCTTTTCCGATGCCTACGAGCATGCCAAGGAGCTGGAAAAGAAAGAAAAGCTCACCTTCGTCCATCCCTTCGACGATCCCGATGTCATTGCCGGCCAAGGCACCATAGGCATGGAGATCCTGCGCCAGCGTCCTGGCCCCATCGACGCGATTTTCATCGCGATCGGCGGCGGCGGGCTGATCGCCGGGGTGGCGGCCTATGTCAAACAGCTGCGACCCGAGATCAAGGTGATCGGCGTGCAGACTGTGGATTCGGATGCCATGGTGCGCAGCATCCAGGCGGGCAGGCGGCTGACCTTGAATGACGTGGGCCTGTTTTCCGACGGTACCGCCGTCAAGCAGGTGGGCCTGGAAAACTTCAAGCTGGCCCGGGAATACGTGGACGACTACGTGCTGGTCGATACCGATGCCATTGCCGCCGCGATCAAGGACGTTTTCCAGGACACGCGCAGCGTGCTTGAGCCGGCGGGCGCCCTGGCGCTGGCGGGCGCCAAGCGCTACGCCGCGCAGAACAAGTGGAAAGACAAGCACATTGTGGCGATTGCCAGCGGCGCCAACATGAATTTCGACCGGCTGCGGTTCGTGGCCGAGCGTGCCGACGTGGGCGAAGCGCGCGAAGCCTTGTTTGCGCTGACCATTCCCGAAAAACGGGGCAGTTTCTTGCGCTTGTGCGAGGCCGTGGGGGATCGCAGCGTCACTGAATTCAACTACCGGATCTCCGATGCCGAACAGGCGCATGTGTATGTGGGCCTGCAGATCCGCGCCGAGGCCGAGATCGAAAAACTGGCCAATAATTTCCGCAAGAAAGGCTTTGGCACGCTGGACCTGACCAGCAACGAGATGGCCAAGACGCATTTACGCTACATGGTGGGCGGCCGCTCCGACCTGGCCAACCATGAGCTGCTGTTCCGTTTTGAATTCCCCGAGCGCCCCGGCGCCCTGATGAAGTTCCTGGGCGCCATGCGCCCGGACTGGAATATCAGCCTGTTCCATTACCGTAATCAGGGTGATGATTACGGCCGGATCCTGGTGGGGATTCAGGTGCCGCCCGCCGACAAGAAGGAGTTCAAGGCCTTCCTGGACGGCCTGGGCTACCCCTACTGGAACGAAAGCGATAACCCCGCCTACCCGCTTTTCCTGTAAGTCAGGCAAATAACCGGCGCAGCGGGCTCAAGGCTTGATGCAGGCGGCCGAAGGCTGCTTCGCGCTGGCTGTCCAGTTGCTGGGCTTCCTCCAGGCTGATTTCCGTAAACCTGAGCGTGTCGCCCGGCATGCCCTGGGCAATGATGGGCAGGTCTACCGTGGCGACATGGGCGATCTTGGCGTAGCCGCCGGTGGTCTGGCGGTCGGCCATCAGCACGATGGGATGGCCATCGGGCGGCACCTGGACACTGCCAAAACTGGTGGCTTCCGACAACAATTGCCGGCTGCTGCGCAGCGGCAGCTGCGCGCCTTGCAGCCGGTAGCCCATGCGTTCGGACTGGGGGCTTATCCGGTATTCGCCTGAGAAAAAATCATGGATGGCGCGTTCCGTGAACAGCGGGGCATGCGCTCCGCGCACCGCGCGGACCGTTGCACGATGGGTCAGGCCCAGCGTGGCGGGCAGATATATCTTGGTTTCCCAGAGTTCGCGGGCCAGCGCATCCAGATCGCGCGCGTCCAGGCGGGCCTGCACGGGCAGGACGTCGCCTTTTTGCAGCGCCCTGCCTTTGAATCCGCCGAAACCGCCCCGCAGGTAGGTGCTGCGGCTGGACATGACCGTGGGCAGGCCGATGCCGCCGTGCCAGGCGATATAGGCGCGCAGGCCCGACGCCCTGGCGCCGAACGCCAGCACATCGCCGCTGCGGACGATCAACGGGCGGTTGTTGGGCACCGGTTCCTGGTTCAGCGTGGGATTGAGCTGCGCGCCGCAGATGGCAATGCAGGCCGGCGCATCGAAGCGCAAGGTCGGCCCGGTCAGGGTGATCTCCAGCGTGGCCTCGTCTTCCTCGTTGCCCACCAGCAGGTTGGCCAGGCGGTGGGCCTGGCTGTCCATGACGCCACCCACCGGCACGCCCAGGTGCTGATGGCCCGTGCGCCCCAGGTCCTGGAAGCTGGACAGCATGCCGGGTTTAAGGACGTGTATGCTCATGCCGGCTGGCCCTGCAGGGCCAGGAAGTCTTCCTGGCTGATGGGGACGAAGTTCACCGTGTCGCCCGGCGACAGCAAGGTCGGCGGTTCGTGATCGGGGTTGAACAGGATGGCAGGCGTTGCCCCGATGATATGCCAGCCGCCGGGCGAGGCGTTGGGGTAGATCATGGTTTGCAGGTTTGCAATCGCGACCGATCCGGCCGGCACCAGGGTGCGCGGCGTGGCGCGCCGGCCGATGGCCAGTTGCTCGTCGTGCACACCGATATAGGGCGCGCCCGGCGCAAAGCCCAGCATGAACACATAGGCAGGCTTGTGGCTGTGCAGGCGAATGACTTCTTGCGGGTCGAGCTTGCAGTGCTCGGCAACGTGCGCCAGGTCGGGACCGTAGTCGCCGCCATAACAGACCGGGATGTCGATTTGCCTGGCTGCGCCCGCCTGTTGCGCTGCGCCCAACGCTTTACCCAGCGTGTTTTCTATCTGGGCCGCCAGGTGCTCGGCATGCATGCCGGCGTCCAGGCGGTTTGGCCGATAGTGCAGCGCGACCGAATTGAAGGTGGGCACGATATCGCTGATGCCCTGCAGGTTGGCGGACCGCAGGGCAGCCGCCGCCGCGCTGCAGCGCCGGCCCGTTTCTACATCGATCCCATCGCCAAAGACCAACAGAAGGGTCCGGTCGCCTTGCGGCACAAGGGTCCATGGCCGTGCGCCGGCGTCTGTATGGCCCGCCATGGCGCCACCTATTTTGCGAACAGGGAGTCGAGGTTCTTGAACGACTTGAATTCCAGCGCGTTGCCCGACGGATCCATGAAGAACATGGTGGCCTGTTCGCCGACTTCGCCCTTGAACCGGACATAGGGCTCGATCACGAACTTGGTGCCGGCGTCTTGCAGTTTCTTGGCCAGGGCTTCCCAGACGGGCATGTCCAGCACCGCGCCAAAGTGGCGTACGGGCACATTGTGATCGTCGACGCTGCTGGTTTGCGTGCCGCCGCATTCTTCGGGGGCCAGGTGCGCAACGATCTGGTGGCCGTGAAAATTGAAATCAACCCATTGGTCGGACGACCGGCCTTCAGGACAGCCCAGCAGCTCGCCGTAAAAGGCGCGCGCTTCAGTCAGGTCGCGGACGGGGAAAGCCAGATGGAAAGGGGGAAGGGTGCTTGGTGTGGACATGGGGTGCTCCGGATCGGTCTTGTGGCTGCCGTTTGCGCAAGGGCGCGCAGGCAGCCATTTTAATGGGTTTTACGAAGCACCGTCGCCGGCTGGCCGGTTACCTTGTGAGGCCGGCTTCAGTCGGTCTGGCTGACCCTGGATGGGGGGAATATCAGCGAAAAAAGACTGCCTGCGCCAAAGCGGCTGTGTATCGTCAATTCCGCATTATGCCGCATCGCTACGTGCTTGGTAATGGCCAGCCCCAGCCCGGTGCCGCCGGTGGCGCGGGAACGGCCGCGATCCACCCGATAAAAGCGTTCCGTCAGCCTGGGAATGTCTTGCGAGGCAATGCCTATCCCGGTGTCCTGGACGGAATAGCAGGCCTGGCCGCTTTCGGTGATGTACCAACTGACGGTAATGGTGCCGTCTTTCGGGGTATAGCGTATGGCATTGGTCAACAGGTTTGAAACCGCCGAGGCAAGCTCGGTTTCAATGCCGTTGACGCACAGGTCGTCGGCGACGTTTTCGACGAACACATGCTGGTCGCCCGAGAGCACCCGCCCTTGCTGCAGCGCGGTGTGGATCAGCGCGCTCATGCGCACCGGCTCGCCTTCCGCATTGGGCGATGATTCAAGCGTGGACAAGGTCAGCAAATCGGCCACGATGGCCTGCATGCGCTGCGCCTGCTCCAGCATCATGGCCTGATAGCGTTGCCGCTGCTCGCCGCTGAGCGAGCCTTCCGGCATATCGTGCAGGGTTTCCAGGAAGCCCGACAGCACGGTCAGGGGCGTGCGCAGTTCGTGCGATACGTTGGCCACAAAGTCTTTGCGTGTGGTTTCAAGCTTTTCGACTTGCGTGACGTCGCGGGTCACCACCAGGAATTGCCCCAGGCCGTAGCGGGTCAGCTGCACCAGCAGGGCCTTTTCCTGCCCGTCCTTGTTCAGGTGCATCAGCAAGGGCACGGGCCAGCTGTTTTGCCGCGCATAGCGGGCAAATTCGGGCGCGCGCAAGATGTTGAATATGCTGTGGTTGCGGTCCACATGCAGGTCCAGGCCGATATGTTCGCTGGCGGTCTGGTTGCACCAGGTCAGCAACATGGATTCGTCAAGGGTAATGGCGCCATCGGGCAAGGCTTCCGCGGCCAGCATGATGCCGTCGACATGCCGGTTCAGCGCCGTGATTTCTTGCTGGTTCTTGCGCAGTTGGCGGTAAATGGGGGCCAGGATGTCGTCCCATGGCCCTATCGACGGCGGCGGCGGGTCGTTGATGTTCTTGATCCAGGCCTGGATGCGCGACAATTGCCAGCCGCTGACCAGGATCATGCAGGACAGGCCGAAGGCAAACAGGCCCCAGCCTGCATTCGACCCGAGCCACGAGGCGCATATCCAGCCAAAAATCGCCCACAAGCCGATTGAAATGATGGTTTTTATCATGTTGACAACAATTCTGGCCGCGGGCCGGTGACTCTTTACAAAGGGTGTTCAAGCAAGCCTGGGCAATTGCGCGGTAAACCGGTATCCGGCGCCGCGTACGGTTTCGATGTGGTTCTCGAGCTGGGCCGGCTCCAGCGCCTTGCGCAGGCGGCGTATATGCACGTCGACCGTGCGTTCTTCAACAAAGACATGGTCGCCCCATACCTGGTCCAGCAACTGAGCGCGTGAAAATACCCGCTCGGTATGCGTCATGAAAAAGTGTAGCAGGCGAAATTCAGTAGGGCCTATGGTCAGCGAGTGGCCGTCGCCCGTCACACGGTGAGTGGACGGGTCCAGCTTGAGCGCGCCGATCTGGATAATGTCGTCGGTCAGTTGCGGCGCACGCCTGCGTAGCACGGCCTTGATGCGGGCAATCAGCTCTTTGGGGGAAAACGGCTTGGTAATGTAGTCGTCGGCGCCCGCCTCCAGGCCTTCCACCTTGTCGTGCTCCGCCCCTTTCGCTGTCAGCATGATGACCGGGACGTGGCGGGTGCGCTCGTCGGAACGCAAGGTGCGGGCGAGCGTAATGCCCGATGCGCCCGGCAGCATCCAGTCCAGCAAGATCAGGTCGGGGAGTTCCGCCCGGATGAGTGTCTGGGCTTGCTCGGCATCGAAGGCGCGAAGCACCTTATGGCCGGCAAAAGACAAGTTCACCGAAATAAGTTCCTGGATGGCGGGCTCATCTTCTACAACAAGTATGGTTGTGCTCATAGCGCTGAATAATACGTTAAGTGATCTGGCATGAAATAAAATGATGAAGAACTCCTGAAAGGCCTTCATATGCCGCAATAATATGGCGTAAATATTTCAGGTTTGTGAAAATTGCCCGGGCCGAAGGTAACCAAGGGTTTTATTCGGCCAGCCCGATGGCGCTGCGTGAATACCCAGGCAGATAATGAGGTACGATTAACAAACCATGCAAAATACCCATTCCCCTTCGCCCCGTTCCGATCAGCCGGCCGCGGCTTCGCAAGCCGAAGCCAGCACGCATTTTGGCTTTAAAACGGTGGCCGAAAAAGAAAAAGCGGGCAAAGTGGCCGAGGTCTTTCATTCCGTCGCCAGCCGCTACGACGTCATGAACGACCTGATGTCCGTCGGCTTGCACCGCGTCTGGAAAGCGTTCACCATCGGGCGGGCCGATGTCCGCCCTGGCATGAAAGTCCTGGATATCGCAGGGGGCACCGGCGATCTGGCGCGCGCCTTCGCCAAAAAGGCGGGCGCCGCGGGCGAGGTCTGGCTGACCGACATCAATGACTCCATGCTGCGTGTCGGGCGCGACCGTCTGACTGACAAGGGCCTGCTGGTGCCCGCGGCGGTATGCGATGCCGAAAAGCTTCCCTTTCCGTCCGGGTATTTCGACCGTGTCAGCGTGGCCTTTGGCCTGCGCAACATGACGCACAAAGACCAGGCCCTGGCCGAGATGCGGCGTGTGCTGAAACCGGGCGGCAAGCTTTTGGTGCTGGAGTTCTCGCGGGTGGCCAAGCCGCTGGCGCCGGCTTACGACTGGTATTCCTTCAATATCCTGCCCTGGCTGGGCAAGAAAGTGGCCGGCGACGAAGAAAGCTATCGCTATCTGGCCGAGTCCATCCGCATGCATCCCGACCAGGGCACGCTGGCCGGCATGCTGGAAACCGCAGGCCTGTCGCGGGTGCGTTACTTCAACCTGAGCGCCGGGCTGGTTGCGCTCCACGAAGGCGTCAACTTGGGCTAAGCGGGTTCTACGCCTTAAATATCCGATCCTGGTCCGGTTTTTTACCCCTGGGTTGAACTTTTTTTGCCCAGCCGGTCTTACTTTATGCTAATGTTCAGCTTCCAGTAAGATTTCCTTGCCTTACCGAGCCACTACACAAACTAGATTTACCTGCAGCACGCTCGCGGCTGCTGCAATACAGGAGCAATACATGTCCAAACGATTCTCCCGGCTGCTTGCCATGGCCCTGCTGGCCGTTTCGGCCAGCGCGATGCTGACGGTGTCCTTCGACGCCGAGGCGCGCCGCATGGGCGGTGGTAAAAGCTTTGGCCGCCAATCGTCCAATATCACGCAACAGCGCCAGGCGGTCACGCCGCCCGCGGCATCGGCCACGCCTCGTACGGCGGCGCCTGCGGCCGGCGCGGCAACAGCGGGCGCGGCCAGCACGGCCAAAAGCGGCATGTCCCGCTGGCTGGGCCCCGTCGCCGGCATAGCGGCCGGTCTGGGTATCGCCGCATTGCTGTCCAGCATGGGCCTGTCCGGCGCATTCCTGGAATTCATGTCCAGTCTGCTGCTGATCGGGCTGCTGGTTTTCGGCGTTATATTTATTGTCCGCCGTTTGCGTGGGGGCGCGGCCCGTCCGGCCATGCAGCAAGCCGGCGGCAACACCATGAACCGCCAGAATGCCGCCCAGTCGCAAAATACCTGGCAACAGGCCAGCTCGCCTGCGGCTGCGCCCGCGCCGGCCGCTCCGGTTGCTGAAGTGCCTGCCGTGCCGGCGCCGCCGCTCGACCAAAGCTGGTTCATTCCCAGCGATTTCGATACAGCCGCCTTCCTGGCCAACGCCAAGGCCCAGTTCATCGAAATCCAGGCGGTCTGGGACAGCGGCGATCTGACCAAGCTGAAGGAATACATGACCGACGACCTGGTCGCCGAAGTCAAGCCCGAAATCCTTGCGCGCGCCGAAGGCAATGTGACCCAGGTCGTGTTGCTGAATGCAGAGCTGCTGGGCATCGAGGCCGTCTCGGGCGGCCACTTGGCCAGCGTCCGGTATTCCGGCATGCTGCGCGAGGCCAAAGATGCCGAGGCCTTCCGCTTCGAAGAAGTCTGGAATCTGTACAAAGCCGACAACGCGGGCTGGCTGCTCGCCGGCATCCAGCAGATTCCGGTGGAATACGCCAGCTAAGCGCAACCACGGGGCCGCCGCGCTTGCGCCGGCGGGCCTGCTGTTTTTCCATGTGGCGCCCCGGGCGCCACGTTTGCTTTGGGCCGCTACGTTGCCATGGACAACGCCGGACCAGCCCGGCCGGACTGTCTCTTCTTAAAACCGTTAAACTTGGGTTCTTGCCCGACTCACGGTTTTGCCGCGCGATCACAGACTATGTTTCCTTTGCCCTCTTTTGTTGCTCCCGTCGCAGTCTATGCACGTGTGCTGAACACTTTGTTGCAGCGCGAAGACTGGGCTCGCGACCGTCTGGCCAGGCACGCGGGGAAGACAGTCAGGTTCATGGTGGGCAACTTCAAAATCAGCTTTGCGGTGCAGGCGGCCGGTCTGGTCCAGCCGTCCGACCGGGCGGTGGTGCCCGACGTCACGCTGACCATTCCGCCCGACCGGCTGGCCGATCTGCCTGGTGTGCTGCACGCCCGCGATCCGGCCCTGCTGACTGAACTGCTGCACGTGCAAGGCGATGCGGGGCTGGCGCAGGTGGTTTCCGACCTGGCGCGCGATCTGCGCTGGGATGTCGAAGACGACCTGTCCAGGGTGGTGGGCGACGTGGCGGCGGTCCGCCTGCTGAAAGCGGGCGGTGTATTGGCCGGGGGGGTGCAGTCGGCGGCGGTCCGCCTGGCGGGTAATGTCAGCGAGTTCCTGTCTGAAGAAAGCGCGCTTTTGGCAAGCCGGCCCGCCTTTGATGATTGGACCGCCGATGTGCAGGCCATGGCGAACAGGCTCGATCAGCTTGACCGCCGCGTTGCGGCCCTTGCGCCGCGTTCTGCGCGCGGGGTTTGATCATGTTCACGCTTTTCCGCCTGCTGCACATCATTTGCGTGGCCCTGCGCTTCAGGCTCGACGAACTCGTCCTGTCGGGCATCAAGCATCCGGTGGCGTATGGCCTGTTGCGGGTGGCGCGGTTCGGCCGGCCGCCCAAGACGCCGCGCGGCGTGCGTTTGCGGCTTGCCCTTGAGTCGCTGGGCCCCATTTTTGTGAAGTTCGGTCAGGTGCTGTCCACGCGGCGCGATCTGATTCCGCTGGATGTCGCCGTCGAACTGGCATTGCTGCAGGACCGCGTGCCGCCTTTCCCGTCCGACAAGGCGGCGGCTTCGATCGAGGCCGCGCTGGGCGCTTCGCCCCATACCTTGTTCAAGCATTTTGAAACCGATCCGGTCGCGTCGGCCTCGATCGCCCAGGTGCATTTTGCGGTGTTGCACGATGGCCGCGATGTCGCGGTCAAGGTGCTGCGCCCGGGCATGCGCGACATCATTGAAAAAGACCTGTCGCTGCTGCGCGTATTGGCCGGCCTGGTCGAACGGCTGGCCGCCGACGGCCGCCGGCTGAAACCCCGGCAGGTCGTTGCCGAGTTCGACAATTACCTGCACGACGAGCTTGACCTGATCCGCGAAGCGGCCAATTGCAGTCAGTTGCGCCGCAACTTTTCCGCCGAGGCCGGTCGCGAGCATCTGCTGATGATCCCGGAGGTCGTGTGGGAATACTGCGCCACCACGGTTTTCACCATGGAGCGCATGCGGGGCATACCCATCAGCCAGATCGAGCGCTTGAAGGCGGCCAATATCGATACCCGCGAGCTGGGCCGCAAGGGCGTCGAGATTTTCTTCATGCAGGTTTTTTCGGACGGCTTTTTCCACGCCGACATGCATCCGGGCAATATCTATGTGTCGGACCAGCCCGAAACCCTGGGCCGCTACATTGCCCTGGACTTCGGCATCGTCGGCTCGCTGTCCGAGTTCGACAAAAATTACCTGGCGCAGAACTTCCTGGCGTTCTTCCGGCGCGACTATCACCGGGTGGCGCAATTGCATATCGAGTCGGGCTGGGTGCCGCCCACCACGCGCGAAGAAGAGCTCGAGGGGGCGGTGCGCGCGGTATGCGAGCCTTATTTCGACCGGCCCTTGTCTGAAATTTCCCTGGGGCAGGTCTTGTTGCGCCTGTTCCAGACGTCTCGCCGTTTCAATGTCGAGATACAGCCTCAGTTGGTGTTGCTGCAAAAAACACTGTTGAATGTCGAGGGCATGGGCCGCGAACTCGATCCCAACCTCGACCTGTGGCAGACGGCCAAGCCCTATCTGGAAAAATGGATGCACGAACGCATAGGCCTGACCGGCCTGCGCCGGCAACTGGATAAAGAAGCCAGCCAGTGGGCCCAGCTCCTGCCGCAGATTCCCCGGTTGGTGTATGCCAACCTGAACCGCCCCGACACCGGCCCTGGGTTAAACTTGGAAGTGCAGCGCATGCGCCGCGCCCAGGAACAGACCAATCGCCTGTTGATGGCCTTGTCCGCCATCGTGGCGGTCGCACTGGGGGTCGCCGTATGGGCACTGACCCGGCACTAAGTGGCCGCTTCCAGGGGTCCGGCCCATATAAAAACATCAATCCTGCTGAAATATTCCTGTTAACTGCACGCCTTATAGTGACAGGATGCAGGTGGCGCGCCCTGGCGGTGTCATTTTAGATACTTAAGAGAGATTTCTATGCTTTACCCTGAACTGTTCAAATCAATGGAAGCGGTGCGCTGGAATATGGCGTCGGACATTCCATGGGACGAATACGATGCCAGCAAGCTGTCCGACGATCAGGCGTATACGATCAAAATGAACGCCATCACGGAATGGGCGGCCCTGCCGGCCACCGAGATGTTCCTGCGCGACAACCGCGACGACAGCGATTTTTGCGCCTTCATGTCCGTATGGTTTTTTGAAGAGCAGAAGCACTCGCTGGCGCTGATCGAATACCTGCGCCGCTTCCGCCCGGAGCTGGTGCCCACCGAAGAAGAGCTGCACAAGGTGCGCTTCGAGTTCGACCCGGCGCCCGCGCTTGAAACGCTGATGCTGCATTTTTGCGGCGAGGTACGCCTTAACCACTGGTATCGGCGCGCTTCCGACTGGCATACCGAGCCGGTCATCAAGGCCATCTATAAGATTATTGCGCAAGACGAGGCCCGCCATGCCGGCGCCTACCTGCGCTACATGAAACGCGCCCTGGTGTATCAGGGCAAGGAATTCGGCCATAACGCCCGTATCGCCTTTTCCAAGATCGGTGTCTTGATGGCGTCGGCCCATCGCACGCCGCAGGCCCTGCATCCGACCAATCTGCACGTCAACAAAGAGCTTTATCCGCAAGATACGGTGCAGTCCAAGCTGCCGTCGCCGGGCTGGCTGGAGAACTGGCTGGACAATCAGATTTGTTTCGACAACGACTGGGAAACCAAGGTCAGCTCGCGGATTCTGCATAATATGTCGTTGCTCATGGACAATACCTTCAATACGGTGCAGGACTTGAACCGCTACCGTAAAGAACTGATCAAGACGGTTGTTCCCGCCTGATCAAGCATGGCGGCCCGATTCGAATCCAAGATCCTGTCCCGGCAGGCATGCGTGGCGGCGGTGCAGGCCGGCGCCTTGCCGCGGCCCCTGATTTTCACCAACGGTGTGTTCGACATCCTGCATCGCGGGCATGTGACCTACCTGGACGAGGCTGCCCAACTGGGAGCCAGCCTCATCGTCGCGATCAATACCGATGAGTCGGTGCGGCGCCTGGGCAAGGGCGATGACCGGCCGCTTAACACGCTGGCCGACAGGGCCGCGCTGCTGGCGGCCCTGTCCTGCGTCAGCATGGTGACGGACTTCCACGAAGACACACCGCAGGCCCTGATTGAGCAACTCAGGCCGGACGTGATCGTCAAAGGGGGCGATTACGACATGAATACCTTGCCTGAAACCGCCAGCGTCAGAAGCTGGGGCGGGCGGGCAGTGGCGATTCCGTTCGAGTTCCAGCGTTCGACCACGGCGCTGATCGGCAAGATACGGCGCTAGGGGTCGCCGCCCGCAAGGGCGGCCGTGTGTGGTGGCGGCCCGCCGGCCGGATCAAGAGGGGCGGTCGGTCAGCAACTGATTGATGGCGACGATGTCCTGGTCGGTCAGGATGCCGCTGCTGGCCTTCAGGCGCAGGCTGCTCATCAGCGTATCGTACCGGGCGCGTGACAGGCTGCGCTGGGTCTCGTACAACTGCTGCTGCGCGTTCAGCACGTCGATATTGATCCGCACGCCCACTTCGTAGCCGGTCTGGTTGGCTTGCAGCGAGGCCTGGCTGGATTTTTCCGCGGCCTGCAGGGCCTTGATTTGCGCCAGCCCCGAGGTCACCCCCGAAAAATGCTGCTGTGTCGACTGCACGGCCTGGCGTTTTGCATTTTCAAGCTCGTAGCGCGCCTGCTGCAGACGCGAGGTCTGTTCGCGCACCACCGATGAGATTTCCCCGCCGGTAAAAATGGGAATGGATAATTGCAGCCCGATGCTGCTGTTCAGGGAACGCGGGCCGCCGTCGGTGTTGTACAGGCCCCGGTCGCTTGCGCTGCCCGTTTGCGCCTGCAGGCTGAGGCGCGGGTAGTGCTGGCTTTTGGCGATATCAATCTGTTTTTCGGCGATCTTGGCGGCAAGGTCCGCCTGGGCCACCGTCAGGCTGGCGTTGCTCGACTGATGGGTCCAGTCGCTCAGGCGATTGGGGTTGGGGCCAGGCAGCTCGGTGCCGGGCGCCAGTTCAGCCAGTTGGCCCGGCCGTTCGTTGATGAGCCGAGCCAGTTCGTCCTGGTTGATCTGCAGCGCGTTTTCCGCCTGAAGTTCACCGGCATTCAGCAAGTCCAGCCGCGCCTGGGCCTCGTAGGTGTCGGCGATGGTGGTGCTGCCCAGTTCGAAACCCTGGCGCGCTGCGCGAAGCTGTGTTTCGACGGCGGCCTTTTCCGCCCGCAGGGCGCGCAGGGTGTCCTGGGCGGCCAGGACATCGAAATAGGCCTGCGATACGCGCAGGATCAGGTCTTGATAGGCGTTGGCCTGCGCAACATCGGCCAGGCTGGCGATATATTCGGCCCGCTTGAGGCCGCCCCACGCACTGAGGTCGATAATGGGTTGCGTCAGGGTCAGCGCCCACAGGGCGCGCCGGTCGCTGTTGCTGTTGTTCAGGCCGCTGATGCGGCGGCGGTCATTCAGTTCGGCAACCGTATCGGCCGTAACATAAGGCAGCAGTTGCGCCCGTGCCTGCGGGATTTTTTCTTGTTCGGCGTTGCGTCCGGCCTGGCTGGCGGCGAAGATGGGGTCGCGCTGTATCGCCATCTGCCATATTTGCAGAAGGTCTTGCGTCGGCTGGCGGGACGCTTGCGCGTGGCCGGGCAGCGCACTGGCCGCCAGAAGCAGCGCAAGTCCCAGGGTAACGTACTTGCCTGCTTTTGCCATTTAGAACTTGAACTGGCTGACTGCTGCGCCGCGCAGCGGCTTGATGACCGTGTCGAACAGGCTGGTGGTTTCGAAGCTGGCGGCGCTGGTGCGGGTAATGCGGCACGCTGTCATGACGGGCGACTGGCCCACCACGACCACCAGCCTGCCGCCCAGGCGCAACTGATACTTCAGGGCGTCGGGCACGACGGGCACCGACCCGGTGACCAGGATGGCGTCGTATTCGGTGGTGCCCCAGCCGGCATGGGCATCGCCAGTCTCGACCTTGACGTTGTCCGCATGGTTGCGCTGCAGATTTTCCAGGGCGAAGCTGGCCAGGCGGCTATCGACTTCAATGCTGGTGACCTGTTGCGACAGCCGGGCCAGCAGGGCGGCCTGGTAACCCGACCCGGTGCCGATCTCGAGTACGCAGTCAGTGGGCTTGAGCTGCAATTCCTGGGCAAGGCGCGCTTCGACCTTGGGCGTCAGCATGCTTTCGCGGGTATCGACCGAATTGATGATGAGCGGGAGCTCGACGTCGGAAAAGGCCAGGCCCTGCATGGGGGCGGGCACATAGCGTTCGCGCTGGACTTCGAAAAGCGCCTGCAGGACCCGGGTATCCAGCACTTCCCAGGGACGGATCTGCTGCTCGACCATATTGAATCGAGCACGTTCGATTTCTGACAGGGCAGTAACGTTCATGGTTTCTACAAATAAAAACAAAAGTAAAGAATAGTATTGTATGAGGCTGGTTCCGGCGCTTGGCCGGATGAGCGTACATTGTGCTTACTATAGCGTATTTGTGTTACTTTGGCGCTCGCCACCAGGCATGGAAATGTTGCACCGGGCCGTGGCCCGAGCCCACGCCCAGCTCGCCTGAGCGGGCAATGGCATTGACCAGATAGGCCTTGGCCTGGCGTGCCGCCTCGGGCACATCATTGACTTGCGGCAGCAGCGCCGCCAACGCCGCCGACAAGGTGCATCCGGTGCCATGGGTGTTGCGGGTTGCAATGCGCGTGCCGGGCAGCTCGATCAGGCGGTCGCCATTGTGCAGGACATCGATCGTGTCGTTGCCGGGCAGATGCCCCCCTTTCAGGAAGACCCATCGTTCGCCCGAGTCGCTCAGCAGGCGGCGCAGCTTCTCGGCCGTGCGGCGCATTTCTTTCAGTGTCTCGACCGGGGAAGCCGACAGCAGTACGCCCGCTTCGGGCAGATTGGGGGTGATCATGCTGGCCAGGGGCAGCAGGCTTTCCCGCAGTTCGTTGACGGCGGCCCGTTCCAGCAGGTGGTCGCCGCTCTTGGCCACCATGACCGGATCCAGGACCAGATGCGCGGGCTTCCAGTGGGCCAGGCGGTCGGCCACGACGCGCGTGACCGCCTGCTGGCCCAGCATGCCGATCTTCACCGCATCGATGCGCACATCGGCGAACAGCGTGTCGATCTGCGCGGCGACAAAGTCGGGCGGCACGGGGCATATGCCCGTGACAGCCTGGGTGTTCTGCGCGGTCAGCGCGGCAATGACGGCCGTGCCGTAGGCGCCCAGGGCGCTCATGGTCTTGATGTCGGCCAGGACGCCCGCGCCGCCCGAAGGATCGACGCCGGCAATGGAAAGCGTGTTGGGGATCATGCGTTATCGTTTATTTGCGGGGCTCGAGCAGGCCCTCGGTCGGTGAGCTGGGGTCGGCGCTGTAGAGCTTGCGCGGCACCCGGCCCGCCAAAAAGGCATCGCGGCCGGCTTCGACGGCTTGCTTCATGGCGCGGGCCATCAGAACGGGATTGCGCGCGCCGGCAATGGCGGTATTCATCAAAATCGCGTCGCAGCCCAGTTCCATGGCCACGGCGGCATCCGAGGCCGTGCCCACGCCTGCATCCACCAGCACCGGCACGCTGGCCTGGTCGATGATCAGGCGCAGGTTCCAGGGGTTGAGAATGCCCATGCCGGACCCTATCAGTGAAGCCAGCGGCATGATGGCGACGCAGCCGATGTCTTCCAGCATGCGGCACTGAATGGGATCGTCGGTGCAATACACCATGACCTTGAAGCCTTCTTTGACCAGGGTGCGCGCGGCATCCAGGGTTTCGGGCATATTGGGAAACAGGTTGTCTTTGTCGCCCAGCACCTCGAGCTTGACCAGGTCGTGGCCGTCGAGCAGTTCGCGCGCCAGGCGCAGCGTGCGCACGGCGTCTTCGGCGGTATAGCAGCCGGCGGTGTTGGGCAGGATGGTGAACTTCGAGGGCGGCAGGAAGTCCAGCAGATTGGGTTCATTGGCGTTCTGGCCGATATTGGTGCGGCGTATGGCAACGGTAACGATTTCTGCCCCGCTGGCGTCGATGGCCTGGCGGGTTTCTTCAAAATCCTTGTATTTGCCCGTACCTACCAATAGGCGTGAGGAATACTGGCGTCCTGCAATGTCAAGCGTATCTGCGTAATTCATGTGTGTGCGGCGTGTTGAGTACGGTGTGGGTGGGGCAATATGAAAGAATAATCCATTTGCGCCCGGTGTGTGCGGGACGCCGGGCTTCACACACACCGGGCTTCATATTTACCTGGCCCGGTCCAGATACCGGCAAAGCTGCTCTGTGGCGTCAATCAGGCGCGGGCCGGGGCGAAACAGCGCATCGGGGTCTATGGCATAGACATGGCCGCGCAAGGCGGCGGGCAGCTTCAAGCCTGCCCAGCGCTGGCGGGCATCGTCCTGCGCGCCGGCTGCGATGGCGGGGGTAATGACGACATCGGGCTGCTTGACCAGAAGATTTTCCACGCTGACCTGCGGCGCGGCCACGTTCGCGGCGGCATAGATGTTGACGCCGCCGCAGCGCTGCAGCGCGTCGTTCAGCAAGGGGTCGCTGCCGATGGTGTACAGGGGCGAGGTGCCGACTTCGATAAAAACGGATACCGGTTTTTTCTGCGCATACCGGGCGCCAAGCGCATCAAGGCGCTGTGTCAGCGTATGCGCCATGGCACCGGCCTGGGCTTCGGTGCCGAACAGCTTGCCGAAGCGAATGATTTCGGCGGGGATGTCGCCGAGCTTTTCAGGCCGCGAATAGATCAGCGGAACGCCCAGGCTGGACAATGACGATGCCAGGGCCTGCGCCGCGCCATAGGGCAGCCAGGCGACGACCAGGTTCGGCCGGAAGGAAAGGGCTTTTTCCACGCTGACGTGCAGCCCGTCGCCGATGCGTGGGATGGCTTGGGCGGCGGGCGGGTAATCGCTGCTGATGACCGTGGCAACGATCTTGTCGCCCGCGCCGGCGGCATAAATCAATTCCGTAATGTGCGGGGCCAGCGCAATGGCGCGGGTGGCGGGCGCTTGCGCGGCGGCGCCGGCGCTCCACGCCAGACAGCAAGCGGCAAAACGGATTGCCGCTATGCCGGCGGGCGCCCGGAGCCTCACGGTTTACACGTTAAACGGGAAGAACGGGCTACGATCCGCGCCATTGCTTGCTGTACTGGCTGGCATAGTCATTTTGTACCCGCTTTCATACCCGCTTTTGCAAATCTGTCATACCACCGCCAGCCGTTCCACCGTATCGGGGAACTTCTCGACCAGGCGGATCAGCAAGGCGGCCTGAGCGTTGGGCTTGGCGCGGCCCTGCTCCCAGTTTTCCAGGGTGCGGGGGTTGATGCGCAGGTAGCGGGCGAACACCGGGCGCGACAGGTGCAGGCGCTCGCGCAGGGCCAGCAACTCGTCGGCGGTCACGTCCGGCGCCGGGTGAGTTTCCACCTCGTGCGTGCGCAGCGTCTGCTTGCCAACGCGCGCATTCGTCAGGGCATCGAAGCCCTCGACAATCTCTGCAAACAGGTTCCGCTTTTTCATCGCCTCGCCTCCAGTTCCACTTTCAACATGCCCTTGAGCGCCTTCTTCTCGTCGGGGCTCAAGTCGGTCATTTCGTCCTTGTCGTACAGGGTGAACAACCAAAATTGCGAGCCGCCATCCCACCAGTAGTAGATCATCCGCAAGCCGCCTCGCTTACCTTTGCCTCGGCGCGGGTCGCCATGCCGCAACTTGCGCAGGCCGCCCGTACCTTCGATGACATCCCCGGCTTCGGGATTCTTCATCATGGCCACTTGCAGACCACGGAAACCCTCGTCGTCCAAGTAGTCGCCTCGGTAGCGGGTGAAGGCGGGCAGTTCGACGAAGACGGCTTTCATTTCTCAAATTATACGCAAGTTGCGGATACATACAAGGGGCTTTCCGCTTACATCCTGAACGAGAAGTTCACGAAGACGTTGGAGCCCGGCGTGTTGTAGCCGCGCACCAGGGTGTAGTCCTTGTCCAGAATATTGTTCCAGCGAACCTGCACGCCCACGTTCTTGCTGAAATCGTAGGCGGCGGTCAAGTTGACCAGGCTATAGCCGCCCAGCGCAATCTGGTTGGCCACGTCGTCGTAGCGCTTGCCTGTGAACTGGTATTCGGCGCCCAGGGCCAAGGCATTGATCCGGTGCTCGACGCCCAGCATGTAAACCTGCTTTGCCCTGCGGATCAGGCGGCTGCCGGACTCCCCTTCCACGGGGTTGTCATTGCGCGGGTTCATGAAGTCGGCGCTGGCGCGGAAGCTTGTATTGCCGTAATCTTGCTCGGCCGTCAACGTGAGCCCGCGGATCGTCGCGCGATCGATATTCCTGGCCGTGCAGTCAAAATTGACATCGCAGCTGTAACCGTTGATCAAGTCGCGGATCTTGTTCTGATAAACCACCAGCCCCAGGCGCGTGGTGTCTGTCGTGTAGCGCAGGCGGGCCTCGATATTGCGGGATTTTTCAGGTTTCAGATCGGGGTTGCCCGAGAACGAGCCCGATGGAAAGCCATTCCAATAGTACTGTTCAAAGGGGTAGTACAAGTCCGCGAATGTAGGGGCGCGAAAACCGGTATTGCCCGAGACGCCTATCGTCCATGCCGGGGCCAGGTCAAAATCATAGGACAGGCCGCCGGTGGTTTCGTTGCCGTAGCCCGTGATGTTGTCGTTGCGCACACTGGCCTGGACATGATGCCTGTCGAAGCTGCCTCGATACACCAGGCCGGCCGAATTGGTGTCTCGTTGACGGGTGGTGTAGTTGGACGCGGCGTCGGGCCTTTCTTCCAGTCTTTCCAGAATCACCGAAACATTTTGCCTCTCTGAAAATTTCAGGTTGTTCTGCCACGAATAGGAACGTTGCAGCGAGCCGAATGTATAGGCGCCGCCGAAGCTCCGGCTGTCGTTATGCTCTTTCGAGAAGCCAAATCGCAGCACGCTTTGCCAGAAATCGGTGATGTCGTCGGTGCTGGTCAGGGTATAGGCTTGCTGGCGCGTGATGGCATGGGCGGGCAGGTCGCCCATGCCCATGTCGAAATCGCCATCGATATAGCCGTTGTAGGCCGTCAGCCCAATGTGGTGGCCGGGGCGCCAGCGGTATCCCACTGAACCGGACAGGGCATGCTGGCTGTAGCCGTCCACGTCACTGTTGTACGAGCCCGACTGCGGGTTCGTGGCGTTGAATCCCCCGCTGTCCGCCATGCTGGCCGACAGCGCATAGTCCCACCCATCTTGGGCGCCTGAAAAGCCCAGGCTGGATTTGAACGTGTCGTCGGACCCATAGCCGATATTGCTCCAGGCGCTGAGCGGGCGGTCTTCATCGCCTTTTCGGGTAATGATGTTGATCACGCCGCCGATGGCGTCCGAACCATACAAACTACTGGCGGCGCCGCGCACCACTTCGATGCGTTCGATGACGGATGGGTCGATGGCATTCCAGCTGGTTGCGCCTGACGTGATGCTGTTGATGCGGATGCCATCAATCAGCACGAGTGTCTGGCTTGCGTTGGCGCCGCGCAGGAAAATGCTGGTCTGCGTCTGCGGCCCGCCGCTATTGGAAAACTGAATGCCCGGTTGCTTGGCCAGGATGTCGGCCACGCTGTTCTGGCCTTGCTTCTGAAGGTCAGCCTTGTCGATCACGGTCACATCACCGATGACGTCTTTTTCCAGTTGGGGCGTACGGCTGGCCGTGACCACGATGTTATCGAGCTGGGGGGCGGGGGTGTTGGTTTGGGCGCCTGCCGTGGCGGCAGCAAGACAGGAAAGCACGGCAAGCGTTTGCCGATTGAATGTGAAAGGCATGATAGACCCTGAGAAACGCGCGTCCCCGCACGTCGGAAGCAATAAAAACATCCCTGGCTGCGGCGGGCGGTGCGCCGCAGCGCGCCGCACATGCCTGAAGACCAGGAAATGGACCAAGGGGTGATCAAGGCTGGTGTCGGGCTGGCATGCATGGCATGCCTACCGTTGCGGGGGCAGCACAGTTTGTTCGCGCAGCGTTGTGTGGCGGGCAAGCGCGGGGTCTGTTTCCCATTTGACTTTCGCAGAGCGCGGGCGGGCACCGCTGTGCATGCCTGGCTCCGAAAGCACCTCTTTCGTGACGAAATATATCACAGCGACTTGCCTGATTGCTGTGCCGGCTTCGATGTTCAGGCCGCAGTCAGAATTTTCTTTTCACATTTTGATATATCTGATAATGTACGCCGAACCCGCGCCGCGCGTGCTCGCAGACGGACAGGCGGGCGTGCTGCCTGCGGCGCCGGATGAAACGTATGCAGACCAACTGAATCAGCTTAAGAATAAAAGGGGATAGGGGTGAATACAGTTGCACGACGGTATGGATGCCGCAAATCGCTTGCGCTGCTGGCTGCGGGTTTCTTGATGGCCCCGCTGGCGCAGGCCCAAGAGGCCCTGAGGTCGCTGGGACCGGTGCCCGACCCGGCTGCGGCGGCATTGGCGCCGCGCGCCCTGGCGGACTTGAATCGCATGATCACTCAGGGCGATGCCTATTTCGACCTGGGCCAGGGCGTGGCTTGCAAGGTCGATGTGGCTCAGCGGCAGAAAGAGGCCGATAAATGGGCGGCGGCGGCGTCCGGCGCGGTGATGACGACGATCAAAGAGGCTGCGCAATCCATGATTTCGGGAGCCTGCCCAGACGGCGATGGTGTCTTCTCGGGGCCTGTTGAATACGTGGAGGCAAGCCTGAGCCGCACCGAGATGAGCAATATTGTCATGGACACGCACACAGCCTTGCGCGTACAGGGTGTCCAGGTGCAGGGCCGCGCGGTGGGCGAGAGCACAAGCTTCACGCGCAACCGGAGCACGACCTATCACAAGCTGGCTTCGGGGGAGCTTGTGGCGCCGCAAGGCGCGGCGGCGCAGGATGTCAGCTACTTCCTGACCTACGCGACCGATGACCAGAGTGGCAAAACGATCAAGCCCCGCGTCATGTTCAGCTTCGACGCGGCGCGGAAAATCGTGGTGGTCAATGTCACGGAAAGCCCCGATGGCGTGCGGGAAGTGAGCACCATGTATACGGATGGCAAGCTTTTCATGCGCTCGCGCAGCAAGAACGGCAACTACCATGGCTTGACGGAGTATTTCGATCCCACCCTGGTCCAGATCAACAAGGACAAGGTGTGCTATCAAAACGGGACCGAAATCAAGGCCTTGCAATGCCCGGACACGTGATGCGCCGTTGCGCGCGCAGCGGCTTGGCCGCCGCGGTGTCGCTTGCCCTGGCTGGGTGCCTGGCGACCACGACGGTTCCCGACCCTTACAGCCAGTACAGCCCTGAAGACAGGCAGAAAATACTGGACGACAATATGCTGCGGGCTCAGCAGCATCAAGACCAGATACGAGAGCAGGCCTGGCAGGACACGATCACGCCCGAAATGCTGCGCCAGCGCCTGAGCACAGGCAACACCGGCCCGGTGGAAGGCATACTTTCACGGGGCATGGATGTGTTCGAAGGCCAGATGGAGGCCACCCCGAATCCCTATACCGGGCGGACTTTGTACACGTACAGCCGGGGGTCTTATCTTTCCAGCGTCAGGGAAAACATGCCGATCGGGTTCAACGGCTTGTATCGTGGCGATTTCAAGTACTTTCACGACCAGGCGGCCGCCCGGCCGCGCGGCACAATAGTGATGATTGGGTCCTTCACCCGTCATGACGGGATGCAGGACAAGGGCGTCTACGTGGCCGAGAACGCTGTGGCAACGGTGCCGCTGCATTTCGTCAAAGCTACGCCTGAATACCTGACGCGTATCGAGCAGCGCTATACCTCCCAGGTTGCGCGGTTTCGGGAAGAGCAGATGCGTGCCGCACAAGAGGCCGAAACCTCGTCCAGCTTTGGGCCGATGCTGGCCTTGGGGCTGGGTGGCCTGATTCTTTCCGCCGCGAATATCCCCAGCTCCGATGTCATGAGCATAGGGTCGGCCCTGTTCAGCGACGTCATGACCGATGGCCAGTCCAACGCGCTGGCGACCCTGGTGCAGCAGAAAACCGGCAGCTATCTGGGCAACACCATAGGCGCAGGCCAGGGCGGCAATGTCGTGCAGGCCGCGGTCGCCCGAGCCACCCGGGTGGGCGGGGCGCCTGCGTCCGGCGCCGGCATGGCAAGTGCTCCGTCGCGAGCGGCGAACAGCGCGGCCTCATTCAGCACCAGCCAGTATCAATTCAGTTGCCCCAGCGGGCATTCCAGCTCGGTGCCCATTACCTACAAGACACCGTCTTGCCTGGCGGCCAAGCAGGAAATGACCCGTATCTATGCCTGCAATCTGGTGGGTGAATTCCAGCGGGTTGCCAGCGTATGCAGCGCAGGTTGCGGGTCGCCGCAATGCGGAGAATGAACATGACGGGGCCGCATGCCTGAGCGCGCCTATCCCGGCAAGCCGGTCCGGCGCCTGGCTTTATGGCTGTGCCTTGCCGCCGCCACTGCCTTGCTGACGGGCTGCCTGGCGGTGCTGGATACCTTTGCGCCGGGGGCGGGCAAAGCACCGGCCGCCGGGGCGGGTCCTGCGGCGGGAGCCGGTGCGGAAGCGGGAGCTGTTGCGCCGGACGCCCGCGCGGCCACGCCGCGTGCCACCGCCGCGGTACGGCCCGCAGCTTCCGGCCCGCATGCGCCAGGCGATCTGTATTTCGTCATTGCCGATCAGCAAGGCCGAAACACCCAGGGCTGGCGTTTGCAGGTAACGGCTGCAGCGGCGCAGCAGGGCTTTATGCCCTTTTTGTCCACTGCCATGGGGGCGGGCATGTACCTGAAGGCGCAGCTCTGGCCCGACCGCTATCAAGTGCGCGTGCTGGCGCAAGGCCCGTTGTTCGACGCCTGGGTGCCGGTGGGCTCGGGGGCGGCCACGGTTGTGTATGTCGAGCCGTCTTCGGGCGCGGTTTCAGTGCTGCAAGGGGTGGCTGCCGAGCAGGTGCTGGCGCCGTTGGGGCCAGCTGCGCGCGAGCTGCGCCTGCGGCAAACCTACCAACCCTTGCGGATCGCCCTGCCGGCCGGACTGGAAGGGCGTTATTACGGCCCGCGCGAAGGAAACAAGCCCGCAGGGCGCGGGCAGCTGGACCTGTTCCAAAGACAGAAGCGGGTCGCCACCGTCGAAGAAGCGGCGGCGGATGAGCAAGGGCAGTTCACGGGGCAGCCTGTATTTGTGGATGGCCGCAAGGTGGATGGCGCGCTGGGACAGGACAATGGATTACAGGATGGCGTCACCACCGAATACCAGGACGGCCGTATTTTCAAGGGTCGGTACGAGGGTGTCGAGCCGCGCGAAGGCACGATGCGGTATCCGGACGGCACGGCATGGACGGGGGTGTTCGAGCGAGGCGAGCCTGTGGGCGAAGGCGCATTGAAGCTGGCCGACGGCACAGTCATCCTGAAAGCACCGGGACCCGATGCCACGGAACTGGATGGCATCTACGCGTGTGTGATGCCCAATGGGCGCAAGGGGCAATGCCGGTACATCGAGGGTGAGCGCATTGCCTCCAGCGCCGACTACACCCGGCGGGTCGAGGCGCGCCGGCGCGCCAAGGCCGCGGCGGAGCAGGCGGCGCTGCCGCCGCCGTCCGGCCAGCCGAAGGCGGCCGAAGAAGCCCCGCCGCGCGCGCCCGATGCCGCGCCGGCGGCCTCCGGGGCAAAACCGGCAGCGCCTCCGCCCGCTGGGGCGGCGCCCGCTCCCGCGCCCGAACAGGCGCCGCCGCAAGCGCCCGCCATGACGCAGTCGGGTAGCGGCTGCGGCCGGGTCAATGGGCAATACGCCACGAACAGCGGCTTAAGCAAACTGACCTTCGATGGCCGCGGGCGCGGCCATATGTGGCAGCATACCTATGGCGGCGCTCGTTCGTATACCTTCGATATCGACTTCCGGTACAGCGGCTCGCACGACAGCATGCGTTTTGAATACGAAGAAGGCATCTACCGGGATGCGGGCGGGAAGGTGCTGAGCCGCCAGAAAATCCCCGGCGGTTCGGCTTCATGCAGCTACGATGGGCGTTTGCTGAACATCGGCGGCACCAAGTACTTCAAGCAATAGCCGCCGCTGGGGCGGCCGCCGGGCCGCCCCGCCGCCGCCCCGGCATGGCCGGGCGATACAATAGGCACTATTCTTATAGTTAGTCCGGACGTAGCCTGGCGCACGCTTTTGCGCCTTGGCGCGTACCGCTTTACCTTTTTCAGGTCAGCCGTGTCTTATCCTTCCCTGCCGTATCCGCTTTCTTCTTATACCCATGGCGCCGGGTTTGCGCGCTTGTTGGGTGAACGTATCCTGATTCTGGATGGGGCCATGGGCACCATGATCCAGCAATACAAATTAAGCGAAACGGACTTCCGCGGCGAGCGCTTTGCGCAGCACGTCAAAGACGTCAAGGGCAATAATGAGCTGCTGTCGCTGGTGCGGCCCGACATCATTGCCCAGATACATCGCCAGTACCTGGCGGCGGGCGCCGATGTCATCGAAACCAATACCTTTGGCGCCACCGCCATTGCCCAGGGCGACTATGGCCTGCCCGAACTGGCCTACGAACTGAACGTGGAGTCGGCCAAGCTGGCGCGCGCCGCCTGCGATGAGTACAGCACGCCCGAGCGCCCGCGCTTTGTGGCCGGCGCCCTGGGGCCGCAGCCCAAAACGGCGTCCATTTCCCCCGATGTCAATGATCCGGCCGCGCGCAACGTGACCTTCGAGCAACTGCGCGATGCCTATACAGAACAACTGAACGGCCTGCTGGATGGCGGTATCGATATCGTCCTGATCGAAACCATTTTCGATACCTTGAATGCCAAAGCCGCCATTTTCGCGGTTGAAACCGTTTTTGAGACACGCGGCGTACGCTTGCCCGTGATGATTTCGGGCACGGTCACCGATGCGTCGGGCCGCATTCTGTCGGGGCAGACGGTCGAGGCCTTCTGGAATTCGGTCCGCCATGCACGGCCCATCACCATTGGCCTGAACTGTGCGCTGGGCGCGGCCCTGATGCGGCCCTATGTGGCCGAGCTGTCCAAGATCTGCGACACCTATGTGTGCGTATATCCCAACGCGGGCCTGCCCAACCCCATGGCCGAAACGGGCTTTGACGAAACACCGGAAGACACCTCCTCCCTGCTGGAGGAATTTGCGCAGGCTGGCCTGGTCAATATGGCCGGCGGCTGTTGCGGCACGACGCCCGAGCACATCCGGGCGATTGCCGGCAAGGTGGCCAGCCTGCCGGTGCGCCAGGTACCGCAGGTGCCCATCAAGACGCGCCTGTCGGGGCTGGAGCCGCTGACGATCGACGAAGACTCCCTGTATGTGAATGTGGGCGAGCGCACCAACGTGACCGGCAGCAAGATGTTCCTGCGGCTGATACGCGAAGAAAAATATGACGAGGCGCTGGCGGTGGCGCGCCAGCAGGTTGAAAACGGCGCCCAGATCATCGATATCAATATGGACGAAGCCATGCTGGATTCGGCCGTCTGCATGCGGCGTTTCCTGAACATGATCGCCTCCGAGCCCGATATCGCCCGCGTGCCCATCATGATAGACAGTTCCAAATGGGACGTGATCGAGCAGGGCCTGCGTTGTGTGCAGGGCAAGCCGGTGGTCAACTCCATTTCCATGAAAGAGGGCGAAGCCGCTTTCCTCGAGCACGCGCGCCTGTGCCGCAAGTACGGGGCCGCCGCGGTGGTCATGGCCTTCGACGAGCAGGGCCAGGCCGACAACCTTCAGCGGCGCAAGGACATTTGCGAACGGGCCTACCGCCTGCTGGTCGACGAGGTGGGCTTCCCGCCCGAGGACATCATCTTCGACCCGAACGTCTTCGCCATTGCCACCGGTATCGACGAGCACAACCACTATGCCGTGGACTTCATCGAAGCCACGGGCTGGATCACCCAGAACCTGCGGTACGCGCGCGTCTCGGGCGGCGTGTCCAACGTCAGTTTTTCCTTCCGCGGCAACGAAGCCATGCGGGAAGCCATTCACACTGTTTTCCTGTACTACGCCATCCAGCAGGGTATGACCATGGGTATCGTGAACGCCGGGCAACTGGGCGTTTACCAGGATATCGATAAGAAAGTCCTGGACATGGTCGAAGACGTGGTGCTGGACCGCGCCGAGCCCTTGGGCAAGACGGACCCGGCGGATGAGCGCACGTCCACCGAACGGCTGGTCGAGCTGGCCGAGACCATCAAGGGCTCGGGCGTCAAGAAGGAAGAAGACCTGACCTGGCGCGAGCAGGCGGTCGAGCAGCGCCTGTCGCATGCCCTGGTGCATGGCATTACCAGCTTCATCGTGGAAGACACCGAAGAGGTTCGCCAGAAGATCGCCGATGCGGGCGGCCGGCCGATTCAAGTCATTGAAGGCCCGCTCATGGACGGCATGAACATCGTGGGCGACCTGTTCGGCGCCGGCAAGATGTTCCTGCCGCAGGTGGTCAAGTCGGCGCGGGTGATGAAGCAGGCGGTCGCTCACCTGATTCCCTTCATCGAGGAAGAAAAACGGCAGATCGAGGCCGCGGGCGGCGACGTGCGCTCCAAAGGCAAGATCGTCATCGCCACGGTCAAGGGCGATGTGCACGATATCGGCAAGAATATCGTGACCGTCGTCCTGCAGTGCAATAACTTCGAAGTCGTGAACATGGGCGTCATGGTGCCGTGCGCCGAGATCCTGGCCAAGGCCAAGGAAGAAAACTGCGACATCGTCGGGCTGTCGGGGCTGATTACGCCCAGCCTCGAGGAAATGGCCTATGTCGCCTCGGAAATGCAGCGTGACGACTACTTCCGCAGCCGCAAGCTGCCTTTGCTGGTCGGGGGCGCCACCACCAGCCGCGTGCATACGGCGGTGAAGATCGCGCCCAACTACGAAGGGCCGGTGATCTATGTGCCCGACGCCAGCCGCTCGGTGGGCGTGGCCACCAACCTGATGTCGGATCAGGTGGACAGCTATCTGGCGGAAGTCGCCGAAGAGTACGATCTGGTGCGCACGCGCCACGCCAACCGCAAGGCAACCCCGCTGGTCAGCCTGGCCCAGGCCCGCGCGGACCGCCCGCAGATCGATTGGGCCGGCTACACGCCGCCCCGGCCCAAGTTCATTGGCCGGCGCACCTTCAAGAATTATGACTTGTCCGAAGTCGTGCAGTTCCTGGACTGGACCCCTTTCTTCCAGACCTGGAGCCTGTTCGGCCAGTATCCGGCCATTCTCGATGACAAGGTGGTTGGCGAGCAGGCGCGCAAGGTCTTTGCAGAGGGCCAGGCGATGCTCAAGAAAATCATCGAAGGCCGCTGGCTGACGGCAAGCGGCGTGGTCGCGTTCTACCCGGCCAACACCGTCAATGACGACGACATTGAAATCTACCGCGACGAATCCCGCTCGGACGTCCTGTTCACCTGGCGCAACGTGCGCCAGCAAACGGTCAAGCGCGAGGGCGTCGAGAACAAATGCCTGGCCGATTACATCGCGCCCAAAGACACCGGGGTTGCCGACTATATCGGCATGTTTGCCGTGACCGGCGGCCTGGGCATCGAAAAGTACGACAAACGCTTCCTGGACGACAACGACGACTATTCCAGCATCATGCTCAAGTCCATTGCCGACCGTCTGGCCGAAGGCTTTGCCGAGTGCCTGCACGCGCGTGTGCGCCGCGATCTATGGGGCTATGTGCCGGACGAGTCTCTGGACAACGAGGCCATCATCGCCGAGAAGTATCAGGGCATCCGCCCGGCCCCCGGCTACCCGGCCTGCCCCGAGCACGTGGTCAAGAAAGACATGTTCGAGGTGCTGGATGCCGGGGAAATCGGCATGGAACTGACCGAGGGCTACGCCATGTTCCCGGCGTCCAGTGTGTCGGGCTTTTACTTCAGCCATCCCAAGTCGCAGTACTTCAATGTGGGCAATATCGGCGATGACCAGGTCCAAGACTATGTGCAGCGCAGCGGCCGCGACGAAGAAGATGTGCGGCGCACGCTGGCCAGCACGCTCAGGTAGCGGCGGCAGGATGTAATCATGCAAAAAACAGCCTCGGGCTCTACGCCGTCCGCCGACCAGGCCGCATCGGTCCGGCGCAAGGCGCTGGGCGACTTCCTGCGCCAGGCGCGGGGGCGGGTGCAACCCGAGTCCGTTGGCCTGCCGTCCGGCGTCCGGCGCCGCACCCCGGGCCTGCGGCGCGAAGAGATCGCGCAGTTATGCGGCATCAGCGTCACCTGGTATACCTGGATAGAGCAGGGGCGCGATGTGTCGGTGTCGGCCGGCGTCTGGTCGCGGCTGGCGTCGGTGCTGGACTTGGCCCGGGCCGAGCGTCATTACCTGTTCGAGCTGGCCGAATGCGCCGATCCCGAACATGGCCGCGATTATGTGATGCCGCTGCCGGCCTATCTGGCCGGCTGCGTGCACAGCATTACCGCGCCGGCCTATATTCTTGACCGCTGCTGGAATGTGCTGTCGCGCAATAGCGCGCTGCTGCACCTGTTCGACGGCTGGCCCGACCGGGACGCCTCCCCCAATTTGCTGCGTTATATCTTCAGCGATCCGGCGGCGCGCCATCTGGTGGTGGATTGGGAGCAGCGCGCCAGCCGCGTGGTGGCCGAGTTCAGGGCCGATGCGGCCGTCCACGCCGACGAGCCCGATGTGCGGGCCGTGCTCGACGAGCTGCTGCAGGCCAGCCCGGTATTCGCGCACTGGTGGACACGGCATGCGGTGGTGGACCGGGAAGGGGGACTCAGGGAGTTCAACCACCCCGCGGACGGCATACTGCGGTATCAGCAGATCACGTTCCGCCTGGCGACGCGTCCCGATTGCAAGCTGGTCATGCTGCTGGAAAACCCGGCCGCTGCCTGATCGAGGGCCTGCCGGGGCCGGATTGCGGGCACGCTTGCCTAGGCCTTTACATTGGCATGCAGGTGGTTGCCGGCGTTGGGCGCCAGCTTCATGAACGACAGGGCCGATGCGGCCGTGATCAGGCCCGTCACCACAAAGCCCCAGATGATGTCGATCAGGGCCAGCTTGACATCGCCCCGCCATGCCATGCTCAGGTTCAGCGTGACGGCGGCACAGGCCACGCCCAGGCTGATCCCCAACTGCTGGGCCGTGGCGGCAAAGCTGCTGGCGCGGCTCATGGCTTCGGCGTCCAGGTCGGCATAGGTCAGCGTATTGACGGCGGTGAATTGCAGCGACCGGAAGAAGCCGCCCGCAATCAGGATCGCGGCCATGACCCATATGGGCGTATCGCTGCGGAACAGCCCGCATAGCGCGACGAAAGCGCCCGCCAGCAAGGCATTGACGATCAGGACGCGCTTGAAGCCGAAACGCTGGATGATGGGCGTGGCGACCAGCTTCATCGCCATCGAGCCGATCGCGCCGGTAAAGGTGATCATGCCGGCTGAAAAAGGCGACAGCCCGAAACCCACTTGCAGCAGAATGGCCAGCAGGAAGGGGGCGGCGCCAATGGCGAAGCGGCACAGATTGCCGCCCAGGGTCGAGATGGCGAAAGTGGGCGTGCGCAGTAAAGACAGGTCGATGATGGGGTAGGGCGCGCGGCGGGCATGCCAGACATACAGCACCCCGCACACCAGGCCGGTTCCGAGCAGGGCCAGCAGTTGGCCCGGCGCCAGGGAGCGGTGCCCTATGGCTTCCAGGCCCGATACCAGGGTCGCCAGGCAGATGCCGCTGAGCAGGAAGCCCGGCCAGTCCAGGCGGCGGGGTTCGCTGGGGTAGTCGTCCTTGATGTAGTGCTGGATCAGGATAATGCCCAATATGCCCACGGGAATGTTGATCAGGAAAATCCAGTGCCAGGAAGCGAAGGTCACCAGGAATCCGCCCAGCGGAGGGCCTATCATCGGGCCCAGCAGGGCGGGCAGCGACAGGAAGGCCATGGCTTTGAGCAGCTCGGTCTTGGGGACTTTCCGCAGCAAAATGACCCGGCCCACCGGCACCATCATGGCGCCGGCCACCCCTTGCAGGACCCGGGCGGCCACCAGTTGGCCAATGTTCTGCGACGCGGCACAGGCGATGGAGCTCGCGGTGAAGAGGAGAATAGCCGCCATGAATACCCGCTTCGCCCCGAAGCGGTCAGCCGCCCATCCGCTGACGGGCACAAATACAGCAACCGCCAGCAAATAGCTGGTAATGGCCACGTTCATGCGGACGACGCTGGTATCCAGCGCCAGCGCCATGGCGGGCAGGGCGGTGGCCACAACGGTGGCATCCAGCATTTGCATGAATAATGCACACCCCACAATGAAGGGGATCATGCGGATCGCGCGGCGCTCGCGTGCGGAAAGGGGGGTGTCAGACGGGCGGGATGATGGATCAGGCGGGTCGGCAGCAGGCATCAGGACGTTCTAATTGCGCTCAAGTGAAGTAAACTCGAACTTTGTAGGTTAAACCACATCTGGCATATAAGTATTATGGCAAAGAATTACGAGTCCGAAATTACTCAGTTCCTGAAAAAATACAAAAAGGAACATCCCGATACGGAAGCGCGCCAGCGTGAAGGCCGCGCCCGGCTCTGGGACAAGCACATCGACCCGGAAGCCCAGGAAGGCTTTCGCGCCGGCAAAGTGCCGCAAAAGCCCTACGTCTATCAAACCAGCTAGCCGCTTGCATGTCTGAACACAAGGCGGGGTCCGCGGCGCTGAGTGCTTTGGTCAACCCCGACATAGACAGTACGCCCGACGTGGTCGATAGCGTGGCCCTGGCTCGCCTGTATGGCGAGCCTTTGTTTGCCATGCCGCAAGATCTGTATATTCCTCCGGATGCCCTCGAGGTTTTCCTGGAAACCTTTCAGGGTCCGCTGGATTTGCTGCTGTATCTGATACGCAAGCAAAATTTCAACGTGCTCGATATTCCCATGGCCGAAGTGACCCGGCAGTATCTGTCCTACGTTGATCAGATCCGCAAGCAGAACCTTGAGCTGGCGGGCGAATATCTGTTGATGGCGGCGCTGCTGATCGAGATCAAGTCGCGCATGCTGCTGCCGGTCAAGAAATCCGATACGGGCGAAGACGTCGACGACCCCCGGGCGGAACTGGTCAGGCGGCTGCTCGAATACGAGCAAATGAAGCTGGCGGCCCAGAAGCTCGATGCACTGCCGCGATTGGGCCGCGATTTTCAGCGCGCGCAAGCGGTCATGGATGTGCAGATCGAGCACATGCTGCCCGACGTCAGCCCCGACGATCTGCGCAGCGCCTGGCTCGACATCATGCGCCGGGCCAAGCTCAACGCCCACCACCGCATCACGCGCGAACAATTATCCGTGCGCGATCACATGAGCCAGATCCTAAGGCGGCTCAGCGATGTGCAGTTCATGGAGTTCAACGAACTGTTCATGGAGCGTGTCGACCAGGGCGATGCCGTGGCGGTGGTCGTGGTGCATTTTCTTGCCATGCTCGAACTGGCCCGCGAATCGCTGCTCGACATCACCCAGGCCGAGCCCTATGCGCCCATCTATGTGCGCCTGTCCTATATCCGTGCCGCCGCCTGACGGGCGGGCGTCATCACTCCCCGAACGGAGACTGTCTTGAAAGTCGTTCACACTATTGAAGAATTGCGTGATCAGTTGCGCGGGCAGTTGCGCGTGGCCTTTGTGCCCACAATGGGCAATCTGCATCCGGCGCATCTGGCCTTGATGAAGCTGGCGCGCCAGCACGGCGACCCGGTGGTCGCCAGTATTTTCGTGAATCGCCTGCAGTTCGGTCCCAACGAGGATTTCGATCGCTATCCGCGCACCCTGGCGGCCGATATCGAGAAGCTGGAACGCGAGCGGGATGTCTATGTGCTGTTCGCGCCCAACGAACGCGAGATGTACCCCGAGCCCCAGAACTTCCAGGTCCAGCCGCCCTCTGATCTGGGCGGCATCCTGGAAGGCGAGTTCCGCCCCGGGTTCTTCGGCGGCGTCAGCACCGTCGTGCTGAAGCTCTTTTCCTGCGTGCAGCCCAGTGTGGCGGTGTTCGGCAAAAAAGATTATCAGCAACTGATGGTCATCCGCAATATGTGCCGGCAGTTCCAGTTGCCCGTCAATATCCTGGCGCATGAAACCGTGCGGGATGCCGACGGGCTGGCGCTGTCGTCGCGCAATGTATTCCTGCAGCCCGCCGAGCGGGCCGAGGCGCCCCAGCTGTATGCCGCCCTGCGCGCGGTGGAAGCGGGCATCCAGGGCGGAAACAGCGATACGCAGGCGCTCGAAGCGCAGGCGGCCGCACAGCTGTCGTCGCGCGGCTGGGACGTGGATTACGTTTCATTGCGCCGGCAGCGCGATCTGCTCCGCCCCTCGGCGGAAGAGGTCGTCGCAGGCGAGCCGCTGGTGGTGCTGGCCGCGGCGAAACTGGGGGCCACCCGCTTGATCGACAACCTGGAGATCTGTAAGAAGTGACAGCAGACGTGCCGGTTTGCTTGTGCCAGAATGCCTTATCGCTCACAGCAAGGAGGCAACAGTGGCCGACATTCATTATTCCGACTCTTCGCCGTTCTCGGTGCTGACGCCTCGCGAACGCGACGTCATGGTTTACGTCGCACGCGGCAAACCCAATAAAATCATTGCCGCCGAACTGGGCGTCTCGCAACGCACGATCGAAGCGCATCGCGCCCGTATTTTCCAGAAAATGCAGGTTCGCAATGCCGTCGAACTTGCGCACCGCGTCTTGTCGCAGCGCCGTTTTACCTGAACCGGCGCCGTCCGCGGCTTAGTCGCACTGCAGCGGCGTTTTGTCCTTGATCTCGTCTATTGCATCGATATCGGCCTGCCGGGTCAGGTGGTACGCCAGCGTGGGCCGGATGTCGTTGATCATATTGATGCGCAGCACATTGTCATTGACGAAGGTCAGGTTGGCCATGCTGGCCTGGCTCTTTTGCTGAAGCATGATGCGCAGCGGCTGGGTACCGATGACATCCCAGCAGCCTTGCTGAACAATACGGCTGCTTTGGGCATCGGGGTTGTCCAGCAGCACGGTGCGCGCCCGCCATTCGCCGCTGGGCGCCAAAGTCAGGGTAATGCGCCTAGCGGAACAGCCGCTTTCGCCGCTCAGGCAGGGCACGGTGCCCAGAAAGGTCTTGGGTTCAGCCAGCGGGCGCGCCTTGATCACGGTTTCCTGGGCCGGCGCTTCCTGGCTGGCGATGGCTTTGGGCGGCTGGTTGTCCCCGAAGCCCAATTGTATTTGCGAAGGGGCCCGCGCGCCGCTCCGGCCTTGCGCTTTCTGCTGGGCATCGGATGCCGTGCTGTCGTGCGGCACGGCGTAATAGCCAGCCGGCTTCTGCTGGGCGCAACCGGCCATGGCCAGGGCCAGCAGCGCAGCGCCCATGGGCTTGATCATCGGGTATCGGGTCACGGCGGTTAAGCAAGACATGGCGGGTTCCAAAGGCGGCTGTTCATGGATGGATCGGGGGGCGGCATAGGGGGGCAAGCCCTCGACATTACGCATTCTACGCATTAATCGGCCCAATCGTAAAACATAAAAGATAAAAGGTCTGCGATGTCGTTCCTTCCTGCTTTCGTGCCGGGGCAAGGCTTGGCCCTGCTGGCATTAGCCGTTGTGGCCGGCCTGGCGGGCGGTTGGTGCTGGACCGCCTCCCTGAGCTATGCGCGCAGGCTCCATGCCGGCGGCCAGGCTGATGCCTCCGGCCTGGCCGCCGCCTTGTCGTCGGCGGCGCGGGTGTGCCGGCGCAGGGCATGGCTTGCTGCGCTGGCCGTGTTGCGCGGGCGGCCTCGCTTGCGCAGGGTTGATGGGGGCTGCCTGGCCAGCGCCGCCTTGCTGGCGGCGGGTTGTACGGCATCGATGTCGCACTATGGCTTCACGCCGCATGCGCTGCTGGTCTGCGTGGCGGGGGCCCAGTTGCTGCTGCTGGCGCTCATCGACGCGCGCACCTGGCTATTGCCCGATGCGTTGACCTTGCCTTTGCTATGGATGGGGCTGGCCTTGTGCTGGATGGGCTGGGGGACGGTCTCTTTGCACAATGCCTTGGCGGGCGCCATGGCCGGCTATGGCGTCCTATGGCTGCTGCAGCAGGGCTTCCGGCGCGTGCGCGGGCTCGACGGCATGGGCCATGGCGACTTGAAGCTGCTGGCCGCATTGGGCGCCTGGGTGGGCTGGCAGGCCTTGCCGTGGGTTTTGCTGGCGGCGTGTGTGTCGGCCACGGTGTTTGCCATGGCGCGGCAAAGAACGCTCTTCCCCTCGGGCGCGTATCCGTTCGGCCCCTTTCTGGCCATGGCGGGAATGGGTGTTTTCATCCTCGGGTCTGAGGTACATTTGTGGTTTTACCGATAAGGGTGTGCGGGATGTACAAAATTGGCCTGACGGGTGGCATAGGCTCGGGTAAAAGCAAGGTGGCCGACCTGCTTGCCGGCTGGGGCGCCGCCATCGTCGACACCGATGTCATCGCGCACGAACTGACCGCACCGGGCGGCGCGGCCATCGAGCCCATACGGCATCAATTCGGCCCCGACGTCATTGCGCCGACCGGGGCGCTCGACCGGCAAGCCATGCGCGAACTGGTGTTCGACAGTCCGCAAGCCAGAATACAGCTTGAGTCCATCCTTCATCCTATGATAAGTTCCGTTACACGGCAGCGTGCCGGGGCGGCGCGGGGATGTTATCTTGTATTCGTCGTGCCCCTGCTGGTGGAGTCCATGGCGCAATCCGGCCGATGGCGGGACCAGCTTGATCGTATTTGCGTTGTCGATTGCGATCCCGCCACGCAGGTCGCAAGGGTGCAGGCCCGCAGCGGGCTGACGCCAGAGGCTATTGCGCGTATCATGTCGGCACAGGCCACGCGGGAGGCGCGCCTGGCGGCGGCTGACGATGTTGTACTCAACGATGCTCAAACCAGTGTCGATGATCTTGTTCGCCGAAGCCGGGTGTTGCACGACAAATGGTGCAGCCTGGCGCAAGGCCAGTCCAGTTCACTTGCAGGCAGTCGTTCCTAGTCATTAAAAAGGTTTTTGTTCGCGTGATTCTTTATGAATATCCTTGCAACGAACGCGTAAGGTCTCTGCTAAGGGTCGAGCATCTCTTTGACAGGTTGTTTTTCTTCGCCAAAGGCACCGATGTTCATTATCATCAGATTTCGGTGGCCACCCTGTTCGATCTGCTCGATATCTGTGATCGTACCGATTTGCGGGGTGCGGTTCTGCAAGATCTTGAACGCCAGCGTGTTTCACTGGGCGCATTGCGCCAGCATCCCGGCGTCGACGCCCAGACACTCGATGCCATGCTCGCCGAAATCCAGGGCGCCGCGGCCGAATTGGGCGCGCAAGGCCGCATAGGCCAGGAACTGCGCGACAACGAATGGCTGGCCAGCCTGCGCGGCCGCGTTGCCGTCCCGGGCGGTTCGTCCCAGGTCGATATGCCTTCCTATTTCTCGTGGCAGCTCAAGCCGCCCGAAATCCGCACGCGCGACCTGCACCAGTGGATCACGCCCTTCTTGCCCCTGTATAAAGGGCTGGCGCTTATCCTGCGGGTGCTGCGCGACTCGGGCGATGCGGCCGAGGTCGTGGCCCGCCAGGGCGCCTACCAGGAAATGCTGGGCGGCAAGGTATTCCAGTTGTTGCGTGTATGGGTCGATACCGCCCTGGATATCTTCCCGGAAATAAGCGCCAATAAATACGTGATCTGGGTTCGCTTCGCCTCTCAGGACCCCGAGCTGAAGCCGCAGCCCATTACGCGCGACATCACGTTCAAGCTGGCGCGCTGCAACGTTTAAGCCGCCCCAGGGGCGGATTGGCCGCCGCGTGCGCCGCCGTACGGATACCGGATAGTTGTTGCGTTCCATTTCAAATAAACAATTTTGGTGTTCGCCGTATCGACAATAGGCGAAAATGTCGCCTGTTTCGTTCGTACCCGGAGAACACTGCATGTCGGATTCACGCTCCGAACCGTCCCGACGCCGAAGGCCGTACTGGTTCTGGTTGATCGCCCTGCTGCTGATTGCGGCGGGGGTTTACTGGTGGACCGGCCAGGACAGCGGCCAGAAGCCGCAGGGCGGCGACCCCATTTTCGGGCGAGGCATGATGGCATCCATGCCGGTGCCTGTCAAAGTGGCCACGGCGGAAACCGGGCTGATCAATCACACACTCAAGGCGATAGGCACGGTGGCGGCTTTCAACACCGTGATCGTACGCAGCCGGGTCGATGGCGAACTCCAGAAAATCGCCTTTGCCGACGGGCAAAAGGTGCAGGCCGGCGATCTCCTGGCGCAGATCGACCCGCGCACCTATCAGGTGGCGCTCGACCAGGCCCTGGGCCAGCAGAAGCAGAACGAGGCGCAACTGCAGAACGCCCAGCGCGATTTGCAACGCTACCAGCTGCTGTATAAACAGAATTCGATCGCCAAGCAGCAGGTCGATGCCCAGGCCGCGCTGGTGCAGCAACTGCTGGGGTCGCGCAAGAGCGACCAAGCGGCCGTCGACAGCGCCACATTGCAGTTGTCGTTCACCCGCATCACGGCCCCCATTACCGGCCGCCTGGGTTTGCGCAAGGTCGATGAAGGCAACATGGTCAACGCCTCTAACACGGACGGCATCGTCACCATTACCCAGACCCAGCCCATTTCAGTCTTGTTCACCCTGCCGCAGGCGCAATTGCCTGAGGTGCTGGCACAGTTGCGCGCCGGCAAGAACCTGGTGGCCGATCTGTACGACCGCGACGATCAGCGCAAAATCGCCAGCGGGCAACTGGTGTCGGTGGACAATCAGATCGACGTTGCAACCGGCACGGTTTCCTTCAAGGCCCGCTTCGAGAACGAGGACGAATCCCTGTTTCCGAACCAGTTCGTGAATGTGCGCCTGCGCGTCGATGCGGCGTCGGCCCTGGTCATTCCCACACTGGCCGTGCAGCAGGGCTCAATAGGCGCTTTTGTCTATCAGGTCAACGATGACAACAAGGTGCATATCCAACCCATTGTGGTGGGCCGTGTCGATGACCAGCGCATTGCCGTCGAGTCCGGCCTGAGCGCGGGGCAGCGGGTGGTCACCGAAGGGGTGGACCGCCTGCGCGAAGGTTCCACTGTCCAGATCGTCACGGGCGACGCGGCGCCCGCCGCGGCCGTGCCGGCAACCGGGGCGCCAACGCGCTCTGGCACGGGCGGCTCCGGTACGGGCCGGCGCTCGCCGCACTAGGACAAGACGGTGAACTTGTCCCGCCTGTTTATCCTGAGGCCGGTGGCCACGACGTTGGCCATGATCGCCTTGCTGATTTCCGGCATCATGGCGTATCGCCTGCTGCCGGTATCGGCGTTGCCGCAGGTGGACTATCCCACGATACAAGTATCTACTTTGTATCCGGGCGCGAGCCCCGATGTGATGACCGCGCTGGTGACTTCGCCGCTGGAGCGCCAATTCGGGCAAATGCCGGGGCTGACCCAGATGACCTCGTCCAGCTCGGGCGGCTCATCGATGATCACCCTGCAGTTCGATCTTGACCTGCCGCTGGACGTGGCCGAGCAGGAAGTCCAGGCCGCCATCAATGCCGCGTCCAATCTGCTGCCCGGCGATTTGCCGGCGCCCCCCATTTACAACAAGGTGAATCCGGCGGACACGGCCGTGATCAGCCTGGCGGTGACGTCGCCCACCTTGCCGCTGTACGACGTGCGCGACCTGATCGACATACGGGTTGCCCAGAAATTGTCCCAGATCACGGGCGTGGGCCTGGTCAGCATTGCGGGCGGTCAGCGCCCCGCGGTGCGGATACAGGCCAATCCCCAGGCCCTGGCCGCGCACAACCTGACGCTGTCCAGCCTGAGAAGCGCGATTGTGGGCGCCAACGTGAACCAGCCAAAAGGCAATCTGGATGGGCCAGAGCGCTCGACCACGATCAATGCCAATGACCAGTTGCGCTCCGTCGAGGACTACCAGCAATTGATCGTGGCCTACGAAAACGGCGCAGCGCTGCGCTTGCGGGACGTGGCGCAGACCCGGCAGGATGCCGAGAACATCCGGCAGGCCGCCTGGATAGGCGCCACCCCGGCCATCCTGCTCAATATCCAGCGCCAGCCGGGCGCCAATGTCATCGAAGTGGTCGACCGCGTGAAGGCCTTGCTGCCGTCGCTGAAACAGGCGCTGCCGGTGGGCGTGGACGTCAGCGTCGCCACCGACCGCACGCAAACCATACGCGATTCGATTTCCCACGTGCAGTTCGAGATGCTGCTGGCAATTGCCCTGGTGGTGCTGGTGACCTTTGTGTTCCTGCGCAGCTGGACGGCCACCTTTATCCCCAGCGTCGTCGTCCCCTTGTCGCTGGTGGGTACGTTCGGCATCATGTACTTGTCCGGCTTCAGCATCAATAACCTGACGCTGATGGCGCTGACGATCGCCACCGGTTTCGTGGTGGATGATGCCATCGTCATGATCGAGAATATCGCGCGCTATATCGAGCGGGGCGAAAGCGCGATGCAGGCCGCCTTGAAGGGCGCGGCCCAGATCGGCTTCACCCTGGTATCGCTGACCCTGTCGCTGATTGCCGTGCTGATTCCGCTGCTGTTCATGAGCGACGTCATCGGGCGCCTGTTCCGCGAATTTGCCATTACGCTGGCGGTGGCCATTCTGCTGTCGCTGGTGATCTCGCTGACGCTCACGCCCATGATGTGCGCGCGCCTGCTCAAGGCGGAGTCCGAAGTCAGGCACAGCCGTTTCCAGCAGGCAGCCGGCCGTTGGATGGATAACTTGATCCAGTCGTACGACCGTGGCCTGAAGTGGGTGCTGTCGCACCAACTGCTGACTTTGTGGGTCGCGGCAGGCACGCTGGCGCTGACCGGCCTGCTGTACATGGCGGTGCCCAAGGGCTTCTTTCCGCAGCAGGATACGGGCTTGATCCAGGCCATCAGCCAGGGCCCGCAAACGGTTTCTTTCGCCTCCATGGCGCAGCGCCAGCATGCCGCGGTCGAGCGCATTCTGCAAGATCCGGACGTGGCGGCGGTTACCTCCTTTATCGGCATCGATGGCACCAACAGCACGCTGAATACCGGCCGCATGCAGATTGCCCTGAAGCCGATAGGCGAGCGCAGCGACAACGCCCGGATCATTATCGACCGCCTGGGCGGCGCGCTGGCCTCGCTGCCCGACATACAGGTGTTCATGCAACCCGTCCAGGATTTGACCGTGGATGACCGGGTCAGCCGCACACAGTATCAGATGACCTTGTCCGATCCCGATCATTCCCTGATGCTGGAGTGGACGCCCCGGCTGGTGGATGCCTTGCGCAAGGTGCCGGAGCTGCAGGACGTGGTGGATGACCTGCAAAGCAGCGGCCTGCAGACGTCGCTGGTCATAGACCGCGATGCCGCCGCGCGTTTGGGCGTGACCAATGCGGTGATCGACGATGCCCTGTACGACGCCTTCGGCCAGCGCTTGATTTCCACCATCTTCACGCAATCCAGCCAGTACCGCGTCGTGCTGGAGGTGGCGCCGCAATTCCGGCAAGACCCGCAAGCGCTGGCGCAGATCTACGTGCCCACGTCATCGGGCACGCCCGTGCCCATCAGCAGCATCGCACGCATAGAACAGAACAGTTCGCTCTTGTCCATTGAACGCCTGGGGCAGTTTCCCGCCACCACGATTTCATTCAACCTGGCGCCGGGCGTGGCCTTGTCGGATGCGGTCCAGGCTGTCCGGCATGCCCAGGCGGAGCTGTCCATGCCCGCTTCGCTGGACCTGCGCTTCCAGGGGGCCGCCCGGGCGTTCCAGGCATCGCTGTCCAGCACCCTTTGGCTGATGCTGGCGGCCGTTGCCGTCATGTATATCGTGCTGGGCATTCTGTACGAAAGCTATATACACCCCGTCACCATCCTGTCGACGCTGCCGTCGGCGGCCATTGGGGCTTTGCTGGCCTTGCTGCTCACAGGGTCCGACCTGGACATGATAGGCGTCATCGGCATTATTCTGCTGATCGGCATCGTCAAGAAGAACGCCATCATGATGATAGATTTTGCGCTGGATGCCGAGCGCACGCGCGGCCTGGCGCCCCGCGAAGCCATCCATGAAGCGGCCCTGCTGCGGTTCAGGCCCATTCTGATGACCACGCTGGCGGCGCTGTTCAGCGCCATCCCACTGATGCTGGCGACGGGTTCGGGCTCGGAGCTCAGGCAGCCGCTGGGCCTGGTCATGGTGGGCGGTTTGCTGTGCAGCCAGGTGCTGACCCTGTTCACCACGCCCGTGATCTACCTGATGTTCGACCGGCTGGCCCGCCGCATCCGCGCCTATCGCGGCCATCGCCCCGCCGATGGCGGAGCCGTTCCATGAGGCTGTTTGCCGTCTTCATCATGCGGCCGGTGGCGACGACGCTGCTGTGCCTGGCCATGGTGCTGTCGGGCGGGCTGGCTTTTGTTTTCCTGCCGGTGGCGCCCTTGCCGCAGGTCGATTTTCCCATGATTTCGGTGTCGGCCAGCATGGCCGGCGCCAGCCCCGAGACCATGGCGTCCAGCGTGGCGACGCCGCTGGAGCAGTCGCTGGGCACGATTGCCGGGCTCAGCGAAATGAGTTCGCGCAGTTCCGAAGGCTCTACCCGCATCTCCCTGATGTTCGACATGGACCGCGACATCAACAGCGCGGCGCGCGATGTGCAGGCGGCCATCAATGCGGCCCGCAGCATGTTGCCGTCAAGCCTGCGCAGCAATCCCACTTATCACAAGGTCAACCCGGCGTCGTCGCCGATCATGGTGCTGGCGTTGACATCGCAAACGGCGACCCAGGGCCAGTTATACGATCTGGCGTCAACCGTGCTGGCGCAGAAGCTGGCGCAGGTGGTGGGCGTGGGCGAGGTCGAGGTGGGAGGCAGCTCGCTGCCCGCGATCCGGGTCAGCCTGAATCCGCAGGCATTGAACAGCGCGGGCGTGGCGCTGGACGAGGTGCGCGCGGCTTTGTCCAATGCCAACACCATGCGTCCGAATGGCGTCGTGGAGAACGACAGCTATCACTGGCAGATCAGCTCGGGCGGGCAACTGTCCCGCGCCGAACAGTACAAGCCGCTGATTGTCGCCTGGCGCGAGGGCTCGCCCATCCGCCTGCAGGACGTGGCGCGCGTGGAAGACTCGGTCGAAAATGTCTTCAACACGGGCTTTTTCAATGACCGGCAGGCCGTGCTGCTGATTGTCCGCCGCCAGGCCGATGCCAACATCATCAAGACGGTCGATGCCATACGCGAGCATATCCCCGCCTTCGAGGCCATGCTGCCCGCGCATGTGGCCCTGACCGTTGCCCAGGACCGCACGCCCAGCATACGGGCCTCCCTGCATGAGGCGGAAATCACCTTATTGATTGCGGTGGTCCTGGTGACGCTGGTGGTATTGCTGTTCCTGGGCAACCTTCGGGCGGCCCTGATACCGGCCATTGCGGTGCCTGCGTCGCTGATCACCACCTTCAGCCTGATGCTGTGGTTCGGCTACACCTTGAATACCATTTCCCTGATGGCCTTGATCGTCGCCACCGGCTTTGTGGTGGACGACGCCATCGTTGTGCTAGAAAACATCATGCGCCATATCGAACGGGGCATGTCCCCCATGCGCGCAGCCATTCGCGGCGCCAGGGAGGTAGGTTTCACGGTGCTTGCCATGAGCCTGTCGCTGGTGGCGGTCTTTATCCCCATGCTGTTGATGGGCGGGCTGGTGGGGCGGCTGTTCAAGGAGTTTGCCGTGACCCTGTCGGTGGCCATACTGGTGTCGCTGCTGATTTCGCTGACCCTGACGCCGATGATGTGCGCACGTCTGCTGCGGCGGCGGGCGGCTGAGCAAGCCGAGCGGCCGGGGCTGCTCAAGCGCGGCATCCGGGCCGCGGGCGATTTTTTCTGGCGTGGCTACAAGCGGTCGCTGGATTGGGCGCTGCGGCACAGCCGCCTGATGATGGTGCTGCTGATGGCGACGATAGGGCTTAATTTTTACTTGTACGCCTCGGTGCCCAAGGGGTTTCTTCCGCAACAGGATACCGGTCAGTTGCTGGGCTTCTTTCGCGTCGATCAGGGCACGTCGTTTCATGCCATGCGGCCCAAGCTCGATCATTTCCGGAAGGTATTGATGGCGGACCCCGCCATCGAAAGCGTGACCGGTTTTGCCGGTGGGCGCGGCGGCAGCAACTCCACCTTCATGATGATCCAGCTCAAGCCGCTGGCCGAGCGCCAGGCCAGCGCCGCCGACATCGTCAATCGGCTGCGCACCCGGTTCGAGGGCGTGCCCGGCGCGCGGATGTTTCTGGTGCCCCAGCAGGACATCTTCGTGGGCGGGCGCCAGAGCAGCGGCGGTTCTTACGATTACAGCCTGTTGGCCAGCGAGATCGCCACCCTGAAGACGTGGCTGCCCAGGGTGCAGCAGGCGCTGGCGGGGCTGCCCGAGCTGGTGGATGTGGATACGGACGTCGAAGACAAGGGCCGGCGGGTCGAGCTGGTGATCGATCGCGACGCGGCGACCCGCCTGGGCGTCAACATGTCGCTGATCGCCTCGACCTTGAACAGTTCGTTCAGCCAGCGCCAGGTGTCGGTGATTTACGGCCGGCTGAACCAATACCATGTCGTCATGGGCGTCGATGACCAGTACGCGCAGGATGCCGAGTCGCTCAAGCAGGTTCAGGTGGTCACGGCCGACGGCAACCGCGTCCCGCTGTCCGCCTTTACCCGCTTCGAAGTGGGCAGCGCGCCGCTGAGCGTCAGTCACCAGGGCCTGTTCGCCGCCGAGTCGATTTCGTTCAGCCTGGCGCCCGGCGTGTCGCTGGAGCAGGCCACCCGCTCCATCGAAAATGCCGTGGCCCGCACGGGCCTGCCCACCCAGCAGATCCAGGCCGGCTTCCAGGGCACTGCCCAGGCCTTGCAGCAGTCCATGGCGCAGCAACCGTGGCTGATTCTTGCGGCCCTGTTGACCATGTATATTGTGCTGGGCATGCTCTATGAAAGCTATGTGCATCCCATCACTATCTTGTCGACCTTGCCGTCGGCGGGCATTGGCGCGCTGCTGGCGCTGATCATGCTGGGCGAAGAGTTTTCGCTGATTGCCCTGATCGGCGTGTTCTTGCTGATCGGCATCGTCAAGAAGAACGCCATCATGATGGTGGACTTTGCCCTGCTGGCCGAGCGGCGCGATGGCCTGTCCTCGCGCGAGGCCATTTACCAGGCTTGCCTGGTGCGTTTTCGCCCCATCATGATGACGACCATTTCCGCCCTGTTTGGCGCTTTGCCGCTGGTGCTGGCATCGGGCGCCGGCGTGGAAATGCGCCGGCCGCTGGGGCTGACGATCGTCGGGGGCCTGATCCTGAGCCAGATGCTGACGCTGTACACAACGCCTGTGGTGTACTTGTATCTGGATCGCTTCCGCTTGTGGGCCCAGCGCAAGCGGGGCGGGGAAGTCGCGCCGCAAGCATAGCGGTGCCGGGCAAAAGGAACGGAAGCGCTTAATTTTTCAGAGAATTCAACCATGAGACTTGTTGCCGCGAATGCATTTTCCAGGACAGCGATGCTGATCAGGCTGGCCCTGGCGAGCACGACGCTGTTGCTGGGCGCATGCGCCGTGGGGCCCGACTACACACGCCCATCCATGGATGTCGGCCTGTCGTATAAAGAACTGCTGGAATCCGGCAAGCTGGGCGAGCAGGTGGCGGGCGCTTCGACGGCCGCCGTCAAAGGCTGGGTGCCGGCGCAGCCTGGCGACGCCGTTCTGCGCGGCGACTGGTGGCACATGTTTGGTGATCCCGCGCTGTCGGGGCTGATGTCGACGCTGCAGGACGCCAACCTGGATATCATTCAGGCCGAGGCGCAGTATCGCCAGGCGCGCGCCTTGTTGCAGTCGGCGCGCTCCGGTTTCTTTCCCACCGTCGGCGTGTCGGCCTCGGGTAGCCGCAGCGGCAGCGGCCGTGACGGCAGCGTGACGACCGGGGTGGGCAGCGACAATCCCTCCAACCAGTACTCTATCAGCGGCGACGTCAGCTGGGAACCCGATTTGTGGGGCCGGGTGCGCCGTTCGGTGGAGTCCAGCGGGGCCAGCCTGCAGGCCAGTGCCGCCGACGTCGCCACGACCCGGCTCAGCATGCAATCCACGTTGGCGCAAACCTATTTCCAGCTGCGCGTGATGGACGCCGAAATGCGCTTGCTGCAGCAGACGGTCGATGCCTATCAGCGTTCACTGACCATGACGCAAAATCGCTACGAAGCCGGCATCGCCGCGCAGGCCGATGTGGAAGTGTCGCGTACCCAGTTGGAAAACGGCCGTACGCAGCTCTTGGCGCTGGACTGGCAACGGGCTCAGCTGGAGCATGCGATCGCGGTCCTGATGGGCCAGACGCCCGCCAGCTTTGCGCTTGCCCCCGCCGATACGCTGGCCGGCGTGCCGGTGGTGCCCGTGGGCTTGCCGTCGCAATTGCTGCAGCGGCGGCCCGATGTGGCAGCGGCCGAACGCCGCACCGCGGAAGCCAATGCGCGTATCGGCATCGCACAGGCGGCCTGGTTTCCCGACCTGACCCTGAGCGCGCAGGGCGGCTTTCGCAGCAGTCAATGGGCGCAATGGCTCTCGGCGCCCGCCAGCTTCTGGTCCTTGGGCCCCGCACTGGCCTTGACGATCTTCGACGGCGGCGCCCGCGAAGCGCAACTGCAAGAGGCCCGTGCCGGCTACGATGCGCAGGTGGCTTCGTATCGTCAGACCGTGCTGACGGCGCTGCGCGAAGTCGAAGACTATCTGGTTCAATTGCACGTGCTGGGCCAGGAACAGATCACGCAGGGGCGAGCGCTGGCCTCGGCGCGCGAGTCGTTGCGCCTGACCCGGAATCAATACGAAGCTGGCCTGATCGATTACCTGAGCGTGGTCCAGGTGGAAACCACGGCGCTGAGCACAGAGCGCGCAGCCTTGTCGCTGGTGTCCGACCGCCTGCAGGCCAGCGTGCGGCTGATCGCGGCGCTGGGCGGCGGGTGGGACGTGGCCCAGATGGATGCCGCCGCCCCCGAAGCCGTGCAAGCGGGTCAAGCCGCCAGCGGCGGCTGAACGCGCGGCAACCCCGGCGCGATGGGGCTAGTCCAGTAGGTGACGTATGCCGGCGATGCCGTGCGCGCCATGCTGGCGGGCAGTGTCCAGGGTCGCCGCCGACTGGCCGCCGATCGCAAACACGGGCAAGCCCGCATCGCTCATCACCGATGCAAACCCGGGCCATCCCATGCCGGGTTGATCTGGGTGCGAAGGCGTGTCAAGCACATGGCCCAGGACGGCAAAGTCCGCCTCCAGGGCGCGCGCGGCCTTCAGGTCCTGGGCATCGTGCGCCGATACCGCAATCAAGCCAGGGACTTTGTTTTTGATTTCCGCGCCGGCATCGGCCAGCGCGCGGGCGTCGGCCGCACGAAAATGCACGCCATCGGCCTGCGCCCACCAGCTTTCAGGGTGGCCGCTGTTGACCAGGCAACGGGCCTGGTGCCGGTGGCATAGCTGGACGACGCGTTTGAATGCCGCGTACGCGTCCTGCTCTGATTGCGCCACCCAGCCGGGCTCGCGAAACTGCACGAGCTTCAGGCCGTTTTGCAGGGCCTGGGCAAGCTTGTCCAGATAGGCCCCCAGCCCATCGCTGCCGCCTATGGACGTCAGCAGGTAGCGGTCGGGTAGCTGTATCCAGCGCAGCGGCGGTTCCGTGGCGGGCAATAAGGGCCCGACATCAAGCTGCGCGCCCGGCGTGACCCACGCCAATGTCTGGCCTTCGACGCCGGTGGGCTCGCCTGTCCAGCCGGTGACCCGGCAAAATGCCAGCTGAACGATGTTCTTGGGATACTCATGGGTATAGGTCACCCAGGGCGTTGCGTTGGTCACCTCGATATCCAGTTCTTCCTTCAGCTCGCGCGCCAAGGCCTGGAGCGTGGTTTCGCCCGGCTCGATCTTGCCGCCGGGCAACTCCCACCAACCCGGCCAGGGCTTGTCCGAGGGACGTTGCGCCAGCAACAGCGAACCATCCGGCTGCAGAATCAGGCCGGCGGCCACTTTAATAAAAGGCTTGGTCATCGTAGGGGATTCCGTACAGCAGGGAAGTGAACCGGCGCATGGGATGCGGCGGCTGCGTCAGACATGGCGGGCGGCCCAGTCGCGCGCGAACTGCCGGGCGACACGGCCCGAGCGCGAGCCGCGCTCCAGCGCCCATTGCAGCGCTTCAGTGCGCGAGGTTTCGATATCGGCGGCCGTGCAGCCATGCTCGCCCAGCCAGTAATTGACGATATCCAGGTAATCGTCTTGCTTGAAGGGGTAGAAAGACAGCCACAGGCCAAAGCGTTCCGAGAGCGAGATTTTCTCTTCCACCGTTTCGCCGGGGTGGATTTCGCCGTCGGACTGATGCTTGGCGCTTAAATTCTCGCTCATGTATTCCGGCATCAGGTGGCGCCGGTTGGACGTGGCATAGATCAGCACGTTGTCGCCGCCCGCGCTGACCGAACCGTCCAGCACCGATTTCAGCACCTTGTAGCCTGCCTCGCCTTCTTCAAAAGACAGGTCATCACAGAAAATAATGAAGCGTTCCGGACGTGCGCTGACCAGGTCGACGATATCGCCCAGATCGCCCATGTCGGCCTTGTCCACTTCGATCAGGCGCAGGCCCTGTGCGCCGTAGGTGGCCAGCATGGCCTTGACCAGCGAACTTTTGCCCGTCCCCCGTGCGCCCGTCATCAACACATTGTTGGCAGGCTTCTTGTGCAGAAAATGCTGGGTATTGCGGTCAATGATGTCTTTTTGCCGTTCAATATGCTGCAAGTCCTCAAGGTGAATGGTCGACACATTCTGGACCGCATCCAGCCAGCCCCGGGCGCCGCGCTTGCGCCAGCGGAAGGCGTGCGCCGACCAGTCGATCTCGGGCGGTGCGGGGGGCAGCCAGGCCTCCAGTTGGGCCAAAACACGTTCGGCGCGGCTAATCAGCGTACTCAGGTCGTGGGCCGTCACTGCATTCTCCAGATATAAATTGCGGGCAAAACCCACATTATCGCTAATTTGGGCCGGACTATCAGCACGGCGCGTCACGTATAATCCCGTCTTGATCCGACTGATCCTGTCAACATTCACCTTGAGCCCGGACCACGCTTTGAATCTCCCCGAGTTAATTGCCCCCATAGCGAACGACATGAAAGCGGTTGACGCGGTTATCCGCGCCCGCCTGAATTCGGATGTCGTCCTCATACGAACAATAGGCGACTACATCGTGGGTGCAGGCGGCAAGCGCATGCGGCCGGCCATGTTGTTGATGATGGCCAACGCGCTGGGGTATCGCGGCCCGAACCACCACCTGTTGGCAGCCGTGGTCGAATTCATCCATACCGCCACCTTGCTGCACGACGACGTGGTCGACGAGTCCGACCTGCGCCGCGGCCGCAGCACCGCCAATGCGGTGTTCGGCAACGCCGCCAGCGTATTGGTGGGCGACTACCTGTATTCGCGCTCCTTCGAAATGATGGTCGAATCCAACTCCATGCCCGCCATGTCGGTGCTGTCGGCCGCAACCACCGTCATTGCCGAAGGCGAAGTGCTGCAATTGCTGAACGTGCACGACCCCGATGTATCCATGGACCGCTACCTGCAGGTCGTGCGCTATAAAACCGCCAAGCTGTTCGAAGCGGCCACCCAGGTAGGCGCCATTGTCGGCGGCGCGACGCCCGAGCAGGAAGCCGCCGCGGCCGCGTACGGGCGCCACATCGGCACCGCCTTCCAGTTGATCGACGACGTGCTGGACTACGGCGGCGACGCCGAGGCGCTGGGCAAGAATGTGGGCGACGATCTGCGCGAAGGCAAACCCACCATGCCCCTGATACGCGTCATGGAAGTCGGCTCCGCCCAGCAAAAGCAACTGATACAGGACGCCATCAAAACGGGCGAGGCCGATTTTGCCGCCGTGGCGCAAGCCATACACGATACCCAGGCGCTGGACTTTACCCGTCAAGCCGCCGTGACCGAAGCGGAACTGGCCCGCAAAGCCCTGGCCGGCCTGCCCGTTTCCGTTCATCAGCAATCTTTGCTAGAATTTTGTTCTTTCGCGGTAGAACGCGATTATTGAATCCCGAGTTGCCGGCAGCCTGGCTGTTGGCAGCAAACGCCAAAAATCGGGGCGTAGCTCAGCCTGGTAGAGTACTACGTTCGGGACGTAGGAGTCGCACGTTCGAATCGTGTCGCCCCGACCAGATTTTGATGAAAAGCCCTTGTTTAACAAGGGCTTTTTGTTTTTCGCTATGGGCAGATTCCTCAACCCGCGTTTGTTCCAGTCATGAAGGGATAGTCGATGTAACCCTGGGTGCCCGGCGAGTAAAAGGTGTTCTTGTCTGGTGTGTTCAGTGCTGCACCTTGGCGAAATCGCTCGGGTAGGTCAGGATTGGCCAGGAAGCTTCCACCAAACACGGTGGCATCGGCGCGCCCTTCGGCCAGCATGGCTTCAGCAGCAGCCTGGTCCAGGCCGCCGCCAGCGAGATAAGCGCCGTTAAAGCGTGGGCGCAATAGGGCGTGGTAATCGACGCTGGCGCCGAACAGGGCAACATGCAGGTAGGCCAGATCGAACGCACGCAGTTGTTCGACCAAGTGGGTGTAGGTCTCCTGAGGAGCGGCATCGGTGATGCTGTTGAAGTTCATCTCTGGTGAAATCTTGATGCCGACGCGATCGGCCCCAACCTGTGCCACTATGGCAGCCAGCACTTCCAGCACAAAGCGGGCGCGACCTTCAACCGAACCGCCATATTGATCCTGGCGCTGATTGCTGCCCGAGGACAGGAACTGTTCGGGTAGATAGCCGGACGCCGCATGAAGCTCCACGCCGTCAAACCCCGCATCGATTGCGCGGCGAGCGGCTTGGGCATAGCCTTCAATGACGCCGGCTATTTCGGTCAGGCTCAACTCACGGGGTGTCACGTAATCAACCTGGCCAACAGGCGTCCACGCCTGGCCTTCCGGCTTGATCGCGGAGGGTGCCACGGGCGTTTCCCCAGCAATCAGCGAGGGGTGCGAGATCCGGCCGCAGTGCATCAACTGCATGAAAATACGGCCGCCTTTGGTGTGAACGGCTTCGGTCACTTTCTTCCAGGCCTGGACCTGAGTGTCGGTTTCGATGCCGGGCGTGCGTACATAACCCTTGCCCATGGCGACCGGAAAGACGCCTTCGGTGATGATCAGCCCCGCACTGGCACGTTGTGCGTAGTATTGGGCGACCATATCGCCAGGGACGCCATCGTCGCCTGAACGCGAGCGGGTCATGGGCGCCATGACCAGGCGATTTGGCAATGTATGGCGGCCAATCTGGACAGGGGTGAAAAGCTGGCTCATGTGTTGTGCTCCTTGGATGAATATGCGTGTAGACATCATCGTTGATGGCTGATCTGGGATAAAGTAGCTAAACTCGAAATAATTGATCCATTTATGGAGCAATAGGTATGGAATTACTGAACGACATGGCTTTGTTCGTCGAGGTCGTCAAAGCAGGGGGCTTTCGCCGGGCGGCTGACGCCGTCGGTATGCCAAACTCCACGGTCTCGCGCCGAATCAGTGGCCTGGAGAAAGCCATTGGGCTGCGCCTGCTTCACCGAACAACGCGCAAGATGGAGTTGACCGAGGCCGGCCAGATCTATTTTGAGCGGTGCAAGCGCATTGTCGATGAGGCGAAATTAGCGCATGAACAGCTTGGGGAAATGTTGGCTCAGCCGAGCGGCGTATTGAAAGCATCGTTGCCGGTGGACTTTGCCAATATCTACTTGGCGCCGCTTATCACCGAATTTGCTCGCCACTACCCTGGCATCACTTTTGATTTCGATTTGACGCCTCGTCTCGTTGACCTTGTGTCCGAGCCTTTCGATGTGGCCATCCGCATGGGCAAGCCGCCAAGCTCCAATCTGATCGCTCGCCACCTGGCCGACTTGCCATGCCATCTTTACGCCTCGCCGCGCTATCTTGAGGCGTTTGGCGAACCTGGTGATCCCAACGATTTAGCCCGGCACGAATGCCTTGCATTCCGGACGACAAAGCCCGCCGTGTGGACGCTACACAGGGCCGATGAGGTCGTGAATGTCACTGTCGGGGGCCGATTTCAGGTCAATAGCATGGGGTTGATTCTGCGGCTGGCCACACTCGATCAAGGGATTATTGTCTTGCCAGCGGAAACGGTCGCCGACGATGTGGCGCAAGGGCGCTTGCGTCGCATTCTTCCCGAATGGCAGGGGCCTTCAACGCCCGTCTATGCAATGACCGAAACCCGTCTTCTCCCCGCCAAGACGCGTTGTTTTATTGAGTTTCTGCGCGAACGGCTTATCACGTATGCGAGGGGTGGATAAACGCCCCGCGGCAGCCTTCGACCTAAGGCTTGCGTCAGTTCCTTGCCATACGAATTTTCAAGGTTTGAATATCATCACCGTAGGATATACAATTTAAATGTATATCAATGAGCGGAGGTATGGCATGCAGGTTGCGAAATGGGGAAATAGCCTGGCGGTGCGCCTTCCCGCCAGTGTGGTCGAGGCGCTGGAACTGCGTGAGGGTGACAATATCGAGATTATCGTCGATGACGCACGCACGTTTGCCGTTCGCAAAAAGCCGGGGTCTGAGGCTTTGCTGAAGCGTCTGCGTAGCTTCAGGGGAAAGCTACCGGCAGACTTCCACTTCAATCGGGATAAGGCGAATGCGCGCGATTAAGTTCAAGCACTTCCTTGATAGCAATGTGGTGTTGTATTTGCTATCCAGCGACCCGGCCAAAGCGGATACGGCTGAACGTTTGCTTGTGGCCGGGCCTGTCATCAGTGTCCAAGTGCTCAATGAAGTGGCACACGTTTGTCGTCGCAAGCTACAGATGAGCTGGGATGAAATCACTCATTTTCTGGGACTGGTACGGAGTTTTTGCAAGGTCGTACCGTTAACAGAAGCTATCCATGACGGTGCGCGATTGATTGCTGAGCGGCACAAAATCTCTTTCTATGATGCTTGCATCGCCGCAGCAGCGATTGCTGCGGGATGCCAGACGCTTTATAGCGAAGACATGAACCATGGGCAGTGTCTGGAAGACGGATTGAGTTTAAAGAACCCATTTGCTTCCGAATAGGACGGCGCTACCGGCCACGCTTTTTCCGGCATCAATGCGCTTACCCATCTTGTCAATCACGGCGCAGGATACGGATAGCGCTGGTGAATGGCCTGGATGGCGTCCATGACCTCTTGCGATAGCGTCACCTCGGCGCTGTCGATGTTTTCTTTCAACTGGTCAAGGCGGGTGGCGCCCATCAGGTTGCTGGTGACAAAGGGCTGCTGGTTCACAAATGCCAACGCCATGGTGGCGGGCGACAAGCCGTGATCACGCGCCAACTGCACATACTCGGCCGTGGCGCGTTCGGCCTGCGGCTTCGCGTAGCGGTCAAAGCGCGTGAACAGCGTCATGCGGGCGCCTTCGGGGCGCGCGCCGTTCAGGTATTTGCCCGCCAGCACACCCATGGCCAAGGGCGAGTACGCCAACAGCCCCACGCCTTCTAGGTGGCTGAATTCCGACAGGCCGTTTTCGTAGATGCGGTTGAGCAGGTTGTAGGGGTTTTGAATGGATACGATGCGGGGCAGGCTTCGCGTTTCGGCAAGCTTCAGGAACTGCGCCACGCCCCAGGGGGTTTCGTTGGATACCCCGATATGGCGCACTTTACCGGCTTTGACGAAGTCTTGCAGCGCCTCCAGGGTTTCTTCGATGGGGACCGTGTCGGCGTCGGTTTTCCAGGGGTAGCCGGGACGGCCGAATGTGGTGGTGGTGCGATCTGGCCAGTGCAGCTGGTATAGGTCGATATGGTCGGTCTGCAGGCGCTTCAGGCTGGCGTCCAGCGCTTCGCTCATGTTCTTGCGGTTCAAATGCGTCTGGCCGTTGCGGATATGGCTGGGGCGTTTCGGGTCGGTGGCCGGGCCCGAGACCTTGCTGGTCAGCACAATGTCCTGGCGCCGGCCCGTTTTGGCCAGCCAGGTGCCAATATAGGCTTCGGTGCGGCCTTGTGTCTCGGGCTTGGGCGGCACAGGATACATTTCCGCGGTGTCCACCAGGTTGACCCCCTGGGACAAAGCGTAGTCGATCTGCTCGTGGGCTTCCGATTCGGTGTTCTGTTCGCCCCAGGTCATTGTGCCCAGGCCGATCAGGCTGACCTCAAGGTCTGTATGGCCAAGTTTGCGGTATTTCAAGGTTGGCGCTCCGGCTGAATAGTTTCTGGCAACGCCGGCGAGGCGCCGGCGACCGGTCGATGTTAACACCGCAGCCGGCGCGGATAAGCCCTAGGGGTTTTTTCGTGCCCGGCCGTTTAACGCCTGGTTCATACAGCCTGAATGGCGGACATAAATATCACGTATGTGATGGTAGAGAGATGCATAAATCTCTAGAATAGGCATCAACATGAAAGAAGCGGTCGCCAGGTGTGCAAACACCTGGAACAGGCTTCGCAGCGTGTCAGGTTTCGCTGCGGCAGCCCAGTAATCACGCGGCGTTGCTTGCCGTTCAAAATTTAATCAACACCTTTATACCAAAGTGAATCCGGGTGCGCCCGGGGGGTGGCTGTGCGCGCTCGTTTTGTGTAGTGGCGGCACCTATTTCCCCCATGGCCGACCTGTCAAATCAAGTCAATCGACATGGCTTGCGGCTGGAATCAGTTGTCACAATCTAAGGAGACCCCCTATGTTTCGCAGATTAAGTCGTCTTGTATGGTGTGTTGTTGCCGCGTCCGGCCTGGCGGCTGTTTCAGCATCGGCGCTGGCGGGCGCCGAATCGCAATATCCTCAACAAGCCATCCGGCTGGTTGTCGCAACGGCCCCGGGGGGCGGCGGCGACATGATCGCCCGCATTTTCGCCGACGGGCTCTCCAAGGAACTGAAGCAACCGGTGGTGGTCGAGAACAAGCCGGGCGCCAGTGGCGTCATCGCCGCAACCAGCGTGCTGCGCAGCGCACCCGATGGCTATACCTTGCTGCTGGCCGTCGCCACCTACGTGCAGGTGCCGGCCATTCAGAAGTCTTTTCCCTTCGACCCGAAGTCTGACTTCATTCCTATTTCCCTTGTTGCCCGCTCCAGCAGCGTCTTGCTGGTGAATCGCAAGATGGGTGTGAAGACGGTGGCCGAGCTGGCTGCCGCCATGGCCGCCAACCCGACGGGCTTTAATTTTGGCTCGTGGGGGAATGGGTCAACCGCCCATTTCATGGGCGAGCTGCTCAACTTGAAGACCAACAGCAAGGCGGCCCATGTCGCGTACAAAGGTTCAGGGCCTATGCTCACCGATCTTCTGGCGGGCGTGATCTCCTTTGCCTTTACGGATGTCGGCGCGGCGCAGCCTCACTTGCCGTCTGATCGTGTGCTGCCTTTGGCCGTATTGGGCAACAGGCGTATCGATAGCTTGCCCGAAGTCCCCACGATGGGCGAGGCGGGTTTTGATGGGTTTGATGTGGTGGGTTGGGTTGGCGTGCTGGTACCCCGGGGCACCCCGGCGGACATCGTTGCCATTCTGGAACGGGCGAGCGTGAACGCAGGCAAAAGTGCGAGGGTTCGGCAAAGGCTTACCGACTTGAGCCTGGAGCCCGTAGGCAGCAATAGCGCAGAGTTCGCCAGCCACTTGCAGAAAGACATGGCGACCTGGGCAGAGATTGCCGAAAAAGCAGGCATGAAGGCCGAGTGATCAACATCAGAAGGCCATGGGCGTGATGAATCTTTTTATTCGCGGTCAGGAACGAAATCTGGGGGAACGCTCAGTGAAATCCGCCGGGCGCGTTTTTGAGCTGATCGAGATCTTCGAGCAACTGCGAAGGCCCGCAACGGTTGCAGAGCTCGTCAAGGCCAGCGGTTTTCCGCAATCCAGCACGTCCATGCTTTTGGATACGCTGACGCGTATGGGCTACTTGTGCTGGAACCCCGAAGAGAGAACCTATCTTCCCAGCCTCAGATTGAATATGTTGGGCGGCTGGGTGCACGACATTGCCCTGCCGCGCAGCAACCTGCGCTTGGCCATGCAAGAACTCAGCCGGCGCACAAATCTTAGTGTCGTGCTCGGACAGCGTGTTGGCAGGCGGGTGCAGTACGCCTATGTGGTGTATGCCGCCAGCGACCGGGCCGGTGATGTGCCGATCGGGGCCGTGCGGCCCCTGACCGATACCGGGCTGGGGTATGCCCTGATGGCGGCCATGCCGCATAACGAGGTCCGCCGCATCGCCACGGCGTGCCTGGCCGAACGAGGGCGTCCGCCCAATGCGGGCGAGGTCGACAGAGTCATGAAAATGGTCAGTACCGTCGCTCAGGTCGGCTTTGCCTATTCCAGCAGGATGCAGAGTGCCGGCAAAGCGTCGTTCTCATTCAATCTGGCGCGGGCCGAAGGCGCCAACCCTGAATTCGGCATGCTGGGCTTGGCGTTGGCGGGCACAGACCAGGCCATAGAACGGAATCTGCTGGACATCATCCGTGCGATTAACGGCATCGCGCAGGAGTTCCTGCAGGATGTCCAGATTGGTATTGATCCTAATACGCCTATTAATTCCATTTGAACAAGGAATAGAAAATGGACATGAACATCAGCGATGAAGAACTGCGATTCCGCCAGGAGGTCAGGGCTTTCGCGCTAGAAAATCTGCCCGACAGTGTCCGGAACAAGGTGCTGTTCGGCGAAAAACTCGACAAGCAAGAGTATGTGGATTGGCAGCAGCGCTTGTATCGCCAGGGGTGGATTGCACCGTCCTGGCCAGTCGAGTACGGCGGCACGGGCTGGAGCCTGTCAAAGCGGCGGGTGTTTCACCACGAGCTCGCGCTGTGCTGCGCGCCTGAAACCATTCCATTTGGCATCACCATGATAGGCCCGGTGCTGTATACCTTCGGTTCGGCCGCCCAGAAACAGAAATACCTGCCAGGTATTCTCAAGTCGGAGCAATGGTGGTGCCAGGGGTTTTCCGAACCCAACGCCGGGTCTGACCTGGCCTCGCTGCAAACCCGGGCAAGGGGGCGCGATCACCATTATGTCGTCAGCGGACAAAAGACCTGGACCACGCATGGCCGCCATGCCGACATGATGTTCTGCCTTGCCCGCACCTCGGACGAGGCCAAGAAGCAGGATGGCATTTCCTTTCTGCTGCTTGATATGACGCTGCCGGGCGTGGAAGTCCGCCTTATCGACACAATCGATGAAGGGGCAAGTATCTGCGAGGTCTTTCTGAACGATGTGAAAGTCCCCAGGGAAAACCTGGTCGGCCTTGAAGGGCGGGGCTGGAGCTATGCCAAGTTTCTGCTGGGCCACGAACGCGCCATGATCGCCCGTGTCGGGCGCTCGCGCATGCAGCTTGAGCGGGCCAAGCGCATTGTCAAGGCGCAACCATCCGGTACGCATTCGCCGGCAGGCCAGTCTTTGCTGCTGCAGCGGCTTGTCAAGATAGAAGCGCGCCTGCGCGCGCTCGAGGTATCGGAACTTCGCGCCCTTGATGATTATCAGCCTGCCAAGGGTTTCGACGGGGCGGCTGCCTCCATGCTCAAGATCGAGGGGTCGGAAGTCTGCCAGGAACTCACCGAGCTTTTACTGGACCTGACGGGGCGGTATTCAAAGGTTTACCTGGGCCGCCATCAACAATCGCCGATAGGCGGCACGGATGCGCACGGGATGATGGGCGACCATCTGTTCAACCGGGTCGCCACGATCTATGGCGGAAGTACCGAAATCCAAAAAAACATTATTGCCAAGAGCCGACTGTAAGGAGCTCCCATGAATTTTTCTCTTACTGCGGATCATGAAATGATCCGCGACAGCATGCGCGACTACTTTACGGACAACTATCCATTCGCCAGGCATCTGGACCGGATCCGGCATAGGCGCGGCATGGATGCGGAGCTCTGGGCCGGCATGGCCGGCTTGGGCTGGCTGGGCCTGATGGTGCCCGCCGAGGCGGGCGGCGTCGGCGCGGGCCAGGAAGAGGGCATGCTGCTGATGCAAGAGGCCGGGGCGGCGCTGAACGCCGAACCCCTGCTTGCAACGGCTGTGCTTGCCGCGCCGCTCTTGGCGCAAGCCTTGTCCAGTGCGCTGATTGCAGAAGCGCTCGAGGCCACCCTGGCCGGCCGCGCCAGCCTGGCCCTGGCGTGGTCGGAAAGCAGCCATGGGTTTGATCCGCTGAAGATTCAAACCACAGCTGTGCGCACGGGCGCGTCCGGCTTCCGCCTGAACGGGGCAAAAGTCCTGGTCGATAACGGAGGCAGCGCTGATTGGATCATTATTCCCGCCCGCATCGGCGCAGGTGAAGAACCGCTTGATGGCATTTCCTTGTTTCTGGTGCCGGGCGGTGCAAAGGGCTTGACCCGCAAGCCTGTTCCGATGATAGACGGCTCCTGGGCTGCCGACCTGGTGCTGGAAGATGTCCAGATCGACAGCTCGCATCTGATCGGCGATGCGGATCAGGGCGGGCCTGCCTTGCTGGCCGCGGTCTACCGTGGCCTGGCTGCCAATTGCGCCGAGGCGCTGGGCGCAATCGGCCGTTCCATCGAGCTATGCCAAGTGTATCTGCAGGAGCGCAAGCAATTTGGCAAGCCTCTTGGCGCCTTCCAGGCGCTGCAGCATCGCTATGTCGATATGGTGGTGGCCGAGGAACGGGCGCGCTCCATGTCGCTGGTGGCGACCATCCGCGCCAACGAACAGGCGCTTGACGATGACGACGCCATTCGGGATTTCAGCCTTGCCAAGCAGGTCGTGGGCCAAGTTGCCCGGATGGTGGGCAGCGATGCCATCCAGCTGCATGGCGGCATGGGCATGGCCCTGGAATACCCCATTGGTCACTATTACCGGAAGCTGCTTCACTGCGATGCGGGTTTTGGCACCCCGGATGACCACCTTTCAATCCTAGTTGAAACCGATGTGCGCATCCAGCAGCGCGACGAAATTCGTGTTTGAGAACAACTAAAGCCGGGTTCGAATTTTTCGGATGGCCGCAGTAGATAGCGGTCTATAGAATGAGTTTCACCTGCCGGTGTAGGTAAGGCTCTTTAAATCATTAAAAATGGAGACCGCCGCACCCGCGGCGTTTAAAGCATGACGCATATAGAAGCGGATCAATCGTTCAGCGCAGAACGATATTATTTTTCTCAACTCGAGCTAGGCCGGTTCACCCTGCCCAAATGCCGGGTATGCGCCCGCCTGCACTTCTTTCCCCGCCTGATCTGCCCGCATTGCGGATCCGACTCCCTGGACTGGGCGGTCCCTAGCGGGAAGGGCCAGGTCTATTCCACCACGGTTGTGCGCAGCAAGACCGAAGACTACACCGTCTGCCTGATCGATCTTGAAGAGGGGCCGCGGCTCATGAGCCAGGTGGTCGATATTGCGCCCGATGCGGTGCAGATCGGCATGCCTGTCGCCGCCCGCGTCGATCGCGTGGATGGCATGCCCTTGCTGGTGTTCACGCCGGTGGAAAGGGGGCAGGCATGATGCGCAGCTACCGAGGTACAACGGCCATTCTGGGTACCGGCATGGCGGGGTTGGGGGACTGCGGCGGCCGCAGTGAACAAGAAATTATCGCCCAGGCGGCTCATCGCGCGCTGCGGGCCAGCGGACTGCGCGTGCAGGACGTCGACGGCCTCATCACGTCGAGCCTGACGTCGTCATTGTGGGTGTTGCGCATGGCCGAGTATCTGGGCATTCAGCCCCGATTCTCAGACAGCACCATGTTCGGCGGATCGTCCTTTATCGCCGATTTGAAGATCGCTGCGATGGCCATCGAGTCGGGGCAGTGCGACAACGTACTGATCTGCTACGGCGCCAACCCGCGCAGTGTGCCCAGCAGCAGCGAGATCAACCGGATGCGGGCCGTCTTGGACCCTCAGCCATACGAGCACCCGTACAAGCCCTTCAATCCGGTTTCCAGCTATGCCCTGGCGGCTGCGCGCCACATGCATGAATACGGCACGACGCGGGAACAACTGGCCGAGGTCGCCGTTGCCGCGCGCAAGTGGGCCCAGCTCAATCCCGATGCTTTCCTGCGCACCCCCCTGACGATCGATGATGTGCTGAATGCCAAGATGGTTTCCGACCCGTTCACCGTACGCGATTGCTGCCTGGTGACGGATGGGGCGGGCGCCTTTGTGGTGACCAGCGCCGAGCGCGCGCGCGATCTGCATGCACGGCCCATTTATGTGCTGGGCACGGGCCATGCGCATTCGCACCGGCAGATTTCATGCATGCCCGACCTGACCGTGACATCCGCCCGGGAATCGGGCCGGGCGGCCTTTGCCGAAGCGGGCCTGGGGCCGGCCGACATCGACCTGGTAGAGCTTTACGATGCCTTCACGATCAACCCCATCCTCTTCCTCGAGGACCTTGGCTTTTGCGCCAAGGGCGAGGGCGGATCGTTCATCGGCCAGGGGCGCATCGAACCCGGCGGCGCCCTTCCCATGAACACCAACGGCGGAGGCTTATCTTTCACGCATCCGGGCATGTACAGCATTTTCCTGGTCATCGAGGCGGTGACGCAGTTGCGGCGCGAGGCCGGCGAGCGCCAGGTCGACAAAGCGGATATCGCCTTGGTGCACGGCAACGGCGGCGTGCTCTCCAGCCAGGCGACAGCCATACTTTCCCATTCTTTATGAGGACATGATGGACAAGATCATTCCCTCCCTGGCCGAGGCGGTGGCCGACATTCCCGACGGCGCAACCGTGCTGGTCAGCGGCTTTGGAAGTTCAGGCCAGCCCATTGAGCTGCTCGATGCCCTGGTCGAGCAGGGCGCGCGCGAGCTGACCATTGTGTGCAACAACAGCGGCGCAGGCGACACCGGCCTGGGGCGCCTGGTCCGGATGGGGCGCGTGCGCAAGCTGATTGCTTCCTATCCGCGCGGGACGGAATCGCAGGCGTTCGACGAAGCCTATGCCAGCGGCCGCATCGAGTACGAGTGCGTGCCCCAGGGTACGCTGGCTGAACGCCTGCGCGCCGCCGGTTCCGGCCTGGGCGGCTTCTATACGCCGACCGGCTATGGAACGCAGTTGGCTGACGGCAAGGAAACCCGCATGATCAATAACGTGGGCCATGTGTATGAAGCGCCCCTGCGCGGCGATTATGCGCTGGTGAAGGCGCATCGCGCCGACCCCTGCGGAAACCTCATCTACCGCAAGGCGGGCCGTAATTTCGGGCCGTTGATGTGCATGGCGTCGGCCAATACGGTGGTTCAGGTGCACGAGTGCGTGCGTGCCGGAGAGATCAATCCAGAGCATATCGTGACGCCCGGAATTTTTGTGCAACGGGTGGTTCAGGTCACCGATGCCTACGTTGCCGGAGAAAACCCATGACCCTGCAACGCTATACGCGCGCCGATATTGCACGCCGCGCCGCCGCCGACATTCCCCCGCGCTCCTATGTGAACCTGGGCATAGGCCTGCCGGTGATGGCGCTGGATTTCTGGACACCCGGGCACGGCGTGATGGTGCACAGCGAGAACGGCATCCTGGGCCTCAGAGCGCGGACGGATGACGATCCCTTCGACCCGGACCTTACCAACGCCGCCAAGCAGCATGTGGCCATGGGCCCGGGCGGGGCTTATTTCCACCATGCCGACTCCTTCGCCATGATGCGCGGAGGACATCTTGACTACTGCATTCTTGGCGCCTATCAGGTAGCCCAGAACGGCGACATCGCCAACTGGTCGCTGAATCAGCCGGGGGTGGCCACGACGGTCGGCGGCGCCATGGACCTGGTGGTGGGCGCCAAGCACGTCTACGTACTGATGGAACACACCACGCGCGACGGCCGGCCGCGATTGCTCCGTCATTGCGAGCTTCCCCTGACGGGCGCGGGCTGCGTGGATCGCGTCTACACGGACCTGGCCACGCTGGACATCACCGCCGATGGTTTCTTGGTGCGCGACATGGCGCCCGGCCTCACGCGTGAAGCACTGCAGGCCGCGACCGGCGCTCCGCTGCGCTATTCGGAAGCACTGAATCATGTCAAATGAACTGCATGCCTTTCGCCAAGAGGTTCTCACCTTCTTGCGCGGGAATCTGCCGCCGGACTTGCAGCGCAAGGTCATGGGCCACCAGCGCCTCACGAAGGAAGACTTCCTGCGCTGGCACCGTATTCTGTTCGAGCATGGCTGGGTCGCTCCCAGCTGGCCCGTCGAGTATGGCGGCATGGCCTGGAGCCTGGAAAAGCGCAATCTCTTCGACGAGGAGTGCGCGCTGGCGGGCGCCCCGGAAACCATGCCTTTCGGCTTGCGCATGGTGGCCCCCGTCTTGATGAAATATGGGTCCGAATGGCAGAAGGCGCATTTCCTGCCCCGTATCCTGAGCGGCGAGGATTGGTGGTGCCAGGGCTATTCCGAACCGGCTGCGGGCTCCGACCTGGCGGGTCTGAAGACACGGGCAAAGCGGGAGGGCGATCATTACATCCTCAACGGCCAGAAGACCTGGACGACCTATGCGCAATACGCCGACATGATGTTCTGCCTGGCGCGCACCGGATCGGAAGGCAAGCCGCAGGAAGGCATTTCTTTTTTCCTCGTCGACATGCACAGCCCGGGCGTCTCGCTTCGTCCCATACGGACGCTGGACGGCGGCGAAGAGATCAACGAAGTCTTCCTGGACAATGTCGCGGTGCCGGCCACCCATCTGGTGGGCAAGGAGAATCTCGGCTGGACGTATGCCAAGTATCTGTTGTCGCACGAGCGTTTCGGCGCCGCGCGGGTGGGGCGCGCGAAGCGCGAGCTGGCCCACTTGCAGCGCCTGGCCTCGATGCGCGAACTCGACGGCAGGCCCATGGACCAGGACCCCTTGTTCGCCCAGACATTGGCCAAGCTGGAGATCGACACCCTGGCGCTGGAACAGACCAGCCTGCGGCTGATCGACCGTGACCAGCGCGGGGCCGGCCATGGGGCCGAGGCCTCTATATTGAAGTTCCTGGGGTCGACGCTGGCCCAGAAGATCAGCGAGGCGCTGGTTGACGTCGCCGACATCCATGGGCTGGCCTACCGGTCCGAACTGCTGGAGTCTGACAATGCGGCGGGCGAGCCCGCGCCTGCGGACGAGCTGGAAGCCATGCCGGGTTTTTATCTGAATCTGCGCAAGATCACTATATACGGCGGCACGGATGAGGTGCAGAAGAACATCATTGCCAAACTGGCGCTGGGACTCTAGCCATGCAAGATGCTTTCAACGATGACCAGCGCATGCTGGACGATGCGGTCAACCGCTATCTGGAACGGGCCTATCCCGCGCCGGCGGGCAGGCCGCCCGTTTCTGTAACCAGCGCGCCGAGTGAGTCGCCGCATTGGCAAGCCTGGGTCGACATGGGGCTGGTCGGCCTTGCGCTGCCGTCCGAGGCCGGCGGAATGGACGGGAGGCTGGAAGAACTGTGTATCGTGATGCAGCGCTTCGGCCAGTATCTGGCGGTCGAATGTTATGACAGCTCGGCCGTGCTGGCCGGCCAGGTGCTAAGGCGCTTGCCCGACTCCGTCGCCGCCCATGAACTGCTGGCGCAGCTGGCGGCGGGCAGCGCCACACCGGTCCTTGCCCACACAGAGTCTCAGGGCGATACGGCGCTGGCATCCATACAGACCCAGGCTGCAAAAGTGGACGGGGGCTGGGTGCTCAATGGCGCCAAGCGCTGCGTGGCCTGGGGCGGGAATGCCGGGCAGCTTTTGGTGTCGGCGGCAACGGACCGGGATGCCGCCCTGTTCCTGGTTCCCGCCGGTTCGCCGGGGCTGGTATGCACCAGTGCTATCGGCCTGGACGCCAGGCCTTATGCCGATATCGAACTGAATGGTTGCCGTGTCGCCCAGGCCCACTATCTGGGGCGGGCGGCGCCGGCCCTGGATGTTGCGCAGGACGTCGCCCGGGTGGCCTTGTGCGCCGAAGCCGTTGGGGCCATGCAGGCGCTGCTGACTGTGACCACTGAATACGTGCGCGCACGGCATCAGTTCAATCGTCCGCTGGGCTCCTTCCAGGCCATCCAGCATCGGCTGGTGGACATGCTGATGCTGCTCGAGCAAGCCCGCTCGCTGATGTGGCTGGCGGCCGCCACGGACCCATCGGACTCCCGCTTTGCCCGCCTGGCATCGGCGGCGAAAGCCAAGTGCGGCGAGGCGGCGCGCTTCATCGGCGAGCAGGCCATTCATCTGCATGGCGGCATGGGCATGACCGACGAGTTGCCGGTCGGCCATTACGTGAAGCGCCTGCTTGCCATTGAATACACGCTGGGCACCACGCGCCAGCATCTGGCGCGTTATCGGAAACTGGCGCTGGAAGAAAACGCGGAGGCCCGCTAGCCGGGTGTTGTACTTCAGCATTGTGGTGAAACGACAGCCTTAAGGATACTCATGAGCAATTCAACTTCGGACAATACGAATACCTTTCTTTCCGATACCGTACGCTATGCCGTGCACGGCAACGTAGCGGTCATCACCCTTGACAATCCCCCCGTCAATGGCCTGGGGGACACCGTGCGCGCGGGCATCTACGCCGGCATCGAGCGTGCTGGGGACGATGCCCGGATCAACGCAGTGGTGCTGATCGGCGCGGGCAAGGGGTTCAGCGGCGGGGCGGATATCCGCCAGTTCAATACGCCGGCCGCCAATGCCCAGCCTACCTTGCGGGCAGTGATCGCGCGCATAGAGGCCAGCGGCAAGCCGGTCATCGCTGCCATCCACGGTTTTGCGCTCGGCGGCGGGCTGGAGCTGGCACTGGGCTGCCACTATCGCATTGCCCAGTCCGCCACGCGCCTGGGCCTGCCGGAGGTCAGCCTTGGCCTGATTCCCGGCGGAGGCGGTACGCAACGCTTGCCGCGCCTGGTCGGGGCGGCGACGGCATTGTCCATGATCCAGGGCGGCAAGCCTGTCGATGCCCAGGCCGCCCAGGCCATCGGACTTGTCGATGCGCTGGCGCAGGGCGACCTGCTGGATGAAGCCCTGACCTTTGCGCGCTCATGCGCCGCCAAAGCAACGCATCCTGTGATCGGACGCCGCTCTGTGGATGCGAAGGGCCTGGATTTCAACGGCGCGCGAACCCATATCCGGGCCAAAGCACGCAATGCGCTGGCGCAGGGCGTCGCCATCGACTGCGTCGAGGCCGCCACCCGCCTACCCTTCGAGGCCGGGCTGGACGAAGAGCGCAGGCAGTTCGACGCACTGGTGGACGGCGACGTTTCCAAGTCATTGCGTCATCTTTTCTTTGCCGAGAAGGAAGCCCCGCGCATTGCCGGCGCCCACCGCGGCAAGCAAGCCGGTATCGACATTCAACGCATCGGCATTCTGGGCGCGGGCACCATGGGCGGGGGTATCGCCATGGCCTGCGCCAATGCGGGCTTTCCCGTCGTGCTGTGCGAACGCGAACAGGCGGCGCTGGATCGCGGCCTGGCGCGCATGCGCAAGAATTACGAGATCACCGCCGCCAAGGGGAAGCTGAGCCAGGATGACATCGAGCAGCGCCTGGGGCTGATTACCCCCAGCCTCGATCTGAACGATTTCGCCGATATGGATCTGGTCATCGAGGCGGTGTTCGAAGACATCGCCGTCAAGAAGGACGTCTTTCGGCAACTGGATGCCGTCTGCAAGTGGGATGCCATTCTGGCCACCAATACCTCCCGCCTGAATATCGACGAGATTGCCGCCAGCATCGGCCGGCCGGAATCGGTGATCGGCTTGCATTTCTTCAGCCCCGCCAACGTGATGAAGCTGCTAGAGGTCGTGCGTGGCGCGAAGACCCGCCCCGACGTGATTGCCGCGAGCATGGACATAGCGCAGCGCATTGGCAAGATTCCCGTGCTGGTGGGCGTGTGTGAAGGCTTTGTGGGCAATCGCATGCTGACCGGCTATTGGCGGGAGGCCGGCTTCCTGCTGGAAGAGGGCGCAAGCCCGCAGCAGGTGGATGGCGCGCTGACCCGTTTCGGCATGGCCATGGGTCCGCTGGCCATGGCGGATCTGGCGGGCATGGACATCAATTGGGCCACCCGCAAGCGGCTGGCGCCCACGCGTCCCGCTCATTTACGCTATTCCAAGGTTGCGGACCGGATCTGCGAGCGCGGGCGCTTCGGACAAAAGACCGGCGCGGGGTACTATCGCTATGAAGCGGGCAGCCGGACTCCGCTGCCCGATCCCATCGTTGACGAAATCATCCAGGCCTGCGCCCGTGAGGCCGGCATCGCGCGCCGCGAAATCACCGATGAGGAAATCGTCGAACGCTGCATGCTGGCGCTGGTCAACGAGGGCGCGCAAATCATCGATGAAGGCATCGTCCAGCGCGCCTCCGACATCGACGTGATTTATGTGAACGGCTATGGATTCCCCGCAACGCGTGGCGGCCCGATGTTCTATGCGCAGACATTAGGGCTGGAAACCACCCTGAAGAAAATCAGCGACTTGCGCAGCAAGCATGACGAACATTGGAAGCCGGCGCCCTTGCTTGAGCGGCTGGTGGCAAAAGGGGCCAAGACGTTCTGACCGCTTTGCGGAAACTTGCCCGCCTCGCGATTGACATGCCGCGAGGCGGGTTGGTTTTAAGCGCTTAAGCGCTTCAGGTAGGGCAACGGATCAGGCAGCGGGTCACTCCACCTGGATGTTTGCGTCCTTCACGACCTTATGCCATTTTGCCGCTTCGTTCGCTACGAATTCACGGACTTGTTCCGGTGTCATGGGACCGGGTACGTCACTGTTGCTTTGCGCCAGGCGTTCTACCATTTCCGGGGAGTTCATGATCTCGCTCGTCGCCTGATTCAGCTTTTGCACAATGGCGGAATCCGTTCCCGCGGGGGCATAGAAGCCGAGCCAGGTATAGACATCAAGGCCGGGCGCGCCGGCATCAGAGAAATTCTGCAGGTCGGGAAACTGCTTGCTGGGCGCCGCGCTGGCCAGGCCGATGGCGCGCACATGACCAGACCGTATGAAGCTGGCGGCGCTGGTCGCGTCTTGTATGGCGACGGGTACTTCGCCTGCGATGACCGCCTGGGTGCCCGGGGCGGCGCCCTTGTAGGGAATATGCTCCAGGGGTATGCCGGTAATGAGCTTCAGCCATTCACCGCCCAAATGGGTGGAGCCGCCGAACCCGGCGGAGCTATACGGCACACTGGGCTGGGCCTTGGCCCAGGCCAGGAATTCGGGAATGGTTTTGGCGGGCACTTCAGGATTCACCAGGACCAAATTGGGTGAACGGGCCAGAATGCCGAGGGGTTCAAAATCCTTGACGGGATCGTAGCGCACTTTCGGGTTGACGGCGGGGCCGATCACATGCCCGGTTGCGCTGACCAACAGCGTGTATCCATCATTCTTCTGGCGGGCCACGTACTCGGTGCCTACCTGCCCCGCGGCGCCGGGCTTGTTTTCCACCACAAAGGTCTGGCCGAGCTTCTTGCTTAATTCGCCGGTAAGCAAGCGCGTCACGGTATCCGTCATCCCGCCCGGTGCAAAAGCCACGACGACGGTGACCGGCCGTTCTGGATAGGCGGCGTGGGCCACGCCCGCCGAAAAGCCGAAAGCAAGCAGTGCGCCGAGCGCACTGCGATGAAGCATGCTGCGAGTCATAGGAGTCTCCTTTGTTGGTATCGAAACATGCCTATGGGACTGCCCGCTTTTCCGCGGCCGATTTGACATGTTCACTGGTTATTACTGGCTATCAGTATCCCTGTGACATGTCTTTGTTTCCATCCGAATTGTTCGAATGGAGCGTTAGGTATTCTCGACAGCGGCGGCGCAGTATGGGTTGCGCCCCTAATGCATTGAATGAGAATCATTGTTAACATTACGGGCTTCTTCGACTTTCGTTGCCTGCCATCGACGGTTTGATTCCATAAACTTTCAGGAACCCCTATGAAACACACCTTATTGCGCTTGTCCGCGGTCGCCTTGCTGGTCGGGACGCTTGCCGCTTGCGGCACACATGCCCCCTCAAGCTCGTCGGCCAGCCAGGCGGCCGCCTACGTCCCCATCAAGGCCGAGCAGGTCCAGCGCCAGGCCATCGCCAAAGGTGTGTATGAGCTGGTCTATTCCCCCAAGCGGAATGCGGTGTTTGTAGCGTCCTCCGGCGGTTGGGGGGACCAAGCCGATCCGGCCAAGATCGTGCGCCTGAACCCGGACACGCTGGCAGTGGAAGCCGAGATTCCGTTGCAGCGCAAGGCATTCGGGCTGGCGCTGGACGACGCGGCGGGCCGCCTGTATGTGGGCAATACCGTGGACACCTCGCTGACGGTGGTGGACATTGCCGCCCAGCGCGAAGTGGCGGTGATTCAACTGGAGCAGAAGGTCAAGGGGGCGGATGGCAAAGAACGCTATCAGCGCGATCTGCGCCAACTGGTCGTGGACCCGGATAACCATCGTGTCTACATCGCCGCCCATGCGTTCGAGCATGGCAGCGTGCTGTACGTGGTGAATACCGACACCCTGCAGGTTGAAAAAAGAATAGAAGGGCTGGGTAATGCCAAAGCGCCGGGAATCTGGCTGGATGCCGCCACCAACCGCCTGTTCGTGACCGACCAGGGCAGCAAGTCGCTGGGCGAGTACATTGCCAAGACCGTTCCCGGCTATAGCTCGAACGGCAAGGGCAATCGCGTGGTGGTGCTGGATGCGGATACCGGCGCCGTGCAAGCGAGTGTCCCCACGGGTGAAGGCCCATTGCAGCTCTGGCTGGATGCCAAGCGCAAGCGCCTGTACGTGACCAATCGCAGCGCGGGCGCCATCAGCGTCCACCACAGCGATACCTATGAGCTGCTGGACACCATTCCTGTACCCACGCATCCCAATACGCTGGCACAGGACGCCGAGCGCAATGTGGTCTTCGTCACCATCAAGAACGGCGAGGGCGATCCCAAGGGCAGCAAGGAAAGCGTAGCGCGGCTGCAGTTCTAAGCAGGCGCGAGTCCCGGAAAACGCATGCGGCTGCCGCCCAGGCCTGGGCGGCAGCCGCTGTCGCTTGCGCAGGCGCTCAACGCAGCGCTCGCGATCTTCGGGATTTTACTTATAGTCTAAAATTTTCTGATAATTAAAATAGAAATGAAATTATTAGCCAAATAGTTCATTTTTCTGGCTACCCACTGAAAAACATGGTTCTCATGCTGGGCTGCCGCCCGGATCTGAGGCTGTGGTTCAACAGTCGTTTTCCCTTAGCGATATGTGCGCTTTCATGCGGTTGCCGGCCAAGGCGCACTCTTACGGAGCGTGTACTATGCAGATCAAAAAGCTATGGACAGCAGTGGCGTTAAGCGCCGCATTGGGCTTCAGTTCAGTCGCTGGCGCCAAGACCGAACTGAATGCCAGCATCTGGTTTCCGGAAAGCCAGCCGCTGACGCGTTACGGCTATATGGAATGGGCCAAGAAAGTTGACAAGGCCTCTGATGGCGACATCAAGATCAACGTCTTTACCGATACCACGCTGTTGCCTGTCGTCGCGCACTTGAGCGGGTTGCGCGACGGCATCGCGGACATTACTTATCACGCAGGCACCTATACGCCATCTGATTTGCCCGAGGACAACGTCTTGGCCGTGCTGGGCATCGTGCAGGAAGATCCTCTGCTGACGACGTTCGCCGTTGCCGATTTCTATATGAACGATCCGGATATGCAGGCCTTGTGGAAGCGGCAGAAGATCACTTTCCTGGGGGCTTATGCCAGCGTTCCGTATGTCCTGATCTGCCGCAAGAAGGTCGAGAACATAGGGGATTTGAAAGGCCTGAAATTGCGTACCGCCGGGCCGGTCTATGCTGAATGGGCGCGCTCCGTAGGGGCGGCGCCGGTCAATGTGCCGTCCAGTGAAATGTTCACGGGCCTGGACAAGGGCCAGATCGATTGTGCCGTCATGGGCGCCAACGAACTCAAGACACGGTCGCTGTGGGATGTCGCCAAACATGTGAACCTGGCGAACCTGGGGCCTTACTTTGCAGGTTGGGAATGGGCCATGAACCGCGCGAAGTGGAATAAGCTGACCGATGGCCAACGCCGTATTCTTCTGGATACCATTGCCGAATCCACCGTCGAAACTGAGCTGGCCTATATTGCGGTCGGCGACGAGGCCATCAAAGAATCATCGAACCACGGCGTGACGGTATATCAGCCGTCCAGTGAAATCGAGCAGTCCATCACGGACTTTGCGTCGCATGCGCGCGCCCTGGCCGTCAAAGAAGGCACGGAGCGTTTCAAGCTGAAAGACGCCGAGGGGTTGATCAGCCGCTTTGAAGCAACGGTGGCCAAATGGGACAAGCTCATGCAAGGCGTGGACCGCACTGACGCCAAAGCCTTGACGGCGCTGCTCAAAGACAATCTTTACAGCAAGATCGATGAAAAAACTTACGGTAAGTAAAAGGTGATGGCAATGCGTATTGGTGTTGAAGTAGGCGGGACGTTCACGGACTTGGTCGCTATAGGCGTGGACGGGGTCCAGGTGTTGAAAGTGCCGAGCACGCCCAGCCATCCAGATGAAGGCGCCTTCAATGCGTTGACTGCCAGCGGGATACCGCTGGGCGACGTGATCGATTTGGCGCATGGGTCAACCGTTGCCACCAATGCCGTGTTGGAGCGCAAAGGATTCAAGACGGCTTTTATTACCACGCAAGGGTTTCGCGATATCCTGTCGCTGCAGCGGCATGGCCGCAGCAATATTTACGACCTGGCCTATCAGAAACCGGAGCCGGTGGTCGAGCGCCATGACAGCCTTGAGGTCGCCGAGAGGGTGCTGGCAAACGGAGAGATCCTGACTCGCCTGGACCCAGAGGCCGTCAAGCAGAGCCTGATACCCGCTTTGACCAAGGGCGGATACCAGGCTGTGGCCATCTGCCTGCTGAACGCCTACGTCAATCCTGCTCATGAACATCTGTTGCGTCAGTTGCTGGCCGACGCGCTGCCCGATCTGCATGTCACCGTGTCGTCCGACATCACGCGCGAGTTCCGCGAGTATGAGCGCGCGTCCACCACGGCATTGTCCGCCTATGTGCAGCCTGTCATGGATCGCTATGTGTCGCGCTTTATCCAGCGCCTTGAAGCGTCCGAGTTCATGGGCCGTTTCAGCGTGATGCAGTCCAATGGCGGCAAGCTGCCGGCCGAGGCCATGCGCGCCAATGCGATCAGTGCGTTGTTGTCTGGCCCGGCAGCCGGTGTGATGGGCGCGGCGCGGCAAGTGGCCCGTTCTGGGTATAGCAACCTGATTACGCTGGATATGGGTGGAACGTCCACCGACGTTTGCGTCGTGGTCGATGGCAAGCCGCAACTGACCAATGAGTTTTCGATCGATGGATTGCCGGTCCGCATTCCTGTTCTGGATATCAACACGGTGGGCGCCGGGGGCGGCAGCATTATCTGGATAGATGAGGGCGGCATGCTGCGTGTCGGTCCCAAGTCCGCGGGCGCCGTGCCGGGGCCCGCATGTTATGGCAAAGGCGGCGAGCAGCCAACCGTAACGGATGCGCACGTCATTCGCCGCGCCATACTTCCGGAAACTTTTCTGGGCGGTCGCATGCCCATCGATTCAGAGCGGGCCAGCGCATCGCTGCAACCCATTGCGGATCACTTTGGCATGACGCTGGAAGAGGCGGCCGATAGCGCCATTCAGTTATCGAATGCCAATATCGTTCGCGCTATCCAGGTGATTTCCACCGAGCGCGGCCATGACCCCCGTGACAACGTGCTGGTCCCTTACGGGGGGGCCGGGCCTTTGCACGCCGCCCAGGTGGCCAGCGATTTGGGCATCCGCACGATTGTCGTGCCACCCAACTCGGGTGTCATTTCCGCTTACGGCTTGCTGGCCAGCGATTTCATTCAGTTTGAAAGCCTGACGCGGCGCGGCGTGCTGGGTGACGAGTCGGCCGAAGTGATACGCCACGTCTTCCAGGATATGAGCGAACGCGCGATAGCCAGGGCCCGGGATATGTCGCTGGATGGCGAGTTTATCCTCAGCTTCGTTGTATACATGCGTTTCGTCGGCCAGGCATTTGAAGTCCCGGTAGAGCTCGTGACGACGGACCTCGACAGCCTGACGCCCGCTCGCTTGCGCGAACTGTTTGGCCTGATGCATCAGAAGTTGTTCTTTTTCGGCGCCGAAGACGACAAGCCCATTGAATACGTGTCGTTCCGGCTGGGGCTGACCGCGCCTTTGGAAAAAGTGCCGCAACTGTCCGAATCTGAAGCGCACTTTACCGAGCCGCGCACCATCGAGCTGTTTGACCAGGGGCGGTGGCGCGAGGCAAAGTTGATCAGCCGCGCGGCCATGGAGGTTGACCAAGTCTTTGCCGGACCTGCCTTGCTGGAAGATGCGACCTCTACCTTGCTGGTGCCGACAGGCTGGGATGCCCATCGCGACAGTCATGACAACACTATCCTTACCCGGAGCGACGACCATGCTTGATACCGTCAAACACGCCAGCCCTGCCCAAGAGGCGCTCAATCCCGTCGACTACGCAGTCATCACGCAAGGGTTGATCGCGGCAGCGCGTGAAATGGGCGTAAAGCTGATACGGTCGGCATATTCGACCATTATTCGCGAGGCTGCCGATGCGTCGGCAGCGTTGTTTGATCGCGATGGCAATGTTGTCGCCCAGGCAGAGCTGATTCCCATGCAACTGGGGCCTATGTCCGAAATCTTCCATGCCTGCGCCCAGGCCGATCCGGTCGAGAGCCTGCAGGAAGGCGATTTCTACATCACCAATGACCCTTATTCCGGTGGCCAGCACCTGCAGGACGTATTCATTTATTCGCCCATTTTCTTCGAGGGCGAGTTAGTGGGATTTGCCGGTACCGTAGCCCATCACCTGGATCTGGGGGGCGGTAATCCGGGCCTGACCACCGAAGCCGTGGATGTTCATGCCGAAGGGATAATTTTTCCCCCTACCCGATACAACCATGCCCGGGATTGGGAGGGCCGCGGGCCGCTCAAGCGGATGGTGGCTGCCAATATTCGCGTGCCGGGTCAAACGATAGGCGACTTCGACGCGCAATTTGCCGCCAATTCCGTGGGGGCCGAGCGCATGCGCCAACTGTGCGAAAAATATGGGGCGGCCACCCTGCGCGCAGCCATGGGCGAGCTGGTCGATTATTCCGAGCGCCGCTTCCGGATGGCATTGTCGCAACTTGCCGACGGTGTTTATCATGGCGAGGACTCGGTCGACGACGATGGCATTACCGACCAGCCGCTGACGGTCAAGGCGGCTGTCACGGTAAAAGGCGACACGATCGAAATCGATTTCGACGGCACCTGCCCCCAGGTGTCCCGCAATTTGAACTGCCCGTTCTCTTCCACGATCTCCGCTGCGCTGTCGGCGGTCAAATCGGCGTTGACCAGCCCCGACATCCCGTTCAACGAGGGGCTCAAGCGCCCAGTCCGCATTCGCGCGCCCAAGGGGTCGCTGGTCAATCCCAATTATCCCGCGCCGGTGCGGGCGCGCATGGAGGCAGGCTATCGTTGCTTTAATGCGGTACTCAAGGCGTTGGCGCAAGTCGCGCCAGACAAAGTCATTGCCGGCGGCAATGACGCCACGCTTGTCACGTCGCTGTCCCACCAGGATCAGGGTAAATACAAGGTCTATCTGGAGGTCTATGGGGGTGGATTCGGCGCCTCGCTGCATCGCGATGGCTGCGATGCGGTGGACTCGCCCTTGTCGAATTGCACGAACACGCCCATCGAAGCGACCGATATGGATTTCGATCACTTTCGCATCGTCGGCTATGGCCTGATTCCGGACTCCGCCGGTCACGGCCGGCACCGGGGCGGGCTAGGTTTTTATCGCAGCTTTGAGATATTGAAAGATGGGGTCAACTTTGCCATGTACGCGGACCGTTTCCGCGTGGTGCCTTATGGTTTGTTCGGTGGCGCCGATGGCAAACCGGGCTCCGGTGAAATTCTGCGTGACGGTAAAAAGCTTCCCCTGAAAAGCAAGGACAACCAGACGCTGCGCAAAGGGGATATCGTCACCATTTACACGGCGGGCGGCGGCGGCTATGGCCCCGCCAGCGAGCGTGCGCGTGAAGATATCGAATACGACATCCAGCATGGGTATGTCACGCAACAAGCTTCACGCGCCATATATGGGTAAGGTGGGTCTATGCATCCAATAGAAAAAATCATCCGTGGGTTTGTGCATGTGCTGACCTTCATCGCGGGGATCAGTCTGTTGCTGATGATGACTCAGACGGTTGTCGACGTTATGCTCAATAACTTCATGGGCGCGCCCATCGAAGGTAATCTCGAGGTGATCTCCGCCTATCACATGGTGTTGGCGGTGTTCTTGCCGCTGGCCTATGTTGAGCTTCGCCATGAGCACATCAATGCAGACTTGTTTGTACGCTTGCTGTCCCCCAGGCTGCAGCGCGGCATCTATATATTTGGGTGCCTGGTTTCCTGCTGCTTCTTTGGGGTACTGGCCTGGCAGACCCTGCAAGACGCGATCAGCTCATACCAGATCAGAGAAGTGATCATGGGCTCAATTTACATTGAGGTCTGGCCCTCGAAGTTCTCGCTGCCTTTTGGCTTCTTTGCGATTGTTCTGGTCCTGCTGCTGCATATCTGGAAGGCGCTTACAGATCCCGATTTTGATCCCTCTCCGGAAAGCCCCGAAGCCGAGGGTATTTGATGCGGCCTATTGGGTTCATCACAGGAAAGTTGCATGGATAATATAACGATTGGTTTTGTCGGCTTGGCGGCGGGCTTGGTGCTGGTGGGGCTTCGGGTGCCCATTGGTGTGGCATTGGGGTCGGTATCGTTCCTGGGTATTGCGGCCATACTCAACGCCAACGCAGCGTGGGGGATGGTCACGGCCGTGCCGTTTAACTTTGTCGGTGACTGGAACCTGACTGCCATCCCGATGTTTCTCCTGATGGGCTATGTGGCCGGGTCTACCGGCTTGTCTAAAGGCTTGTTCGAGGCGGCGCGCATTTTTCTGTCGCGGCTGCCGGGGGGGTTGGCGGTGGCCAGCGTGGGCGCTTGCGGCTTGCTATCGGCTGCTTCGGGTTCAAGCGTGGCGGTATCGGCGGCCTTTGCCCGGATCGCCACGCCCGAAATGTTGCGTTATCGCTATGACCCCGGCTTGGCCAGCGGCGTCGTAGCGTCGGCCGGAACGCTGGGGTCGCTGATACCGCCCAGTATCCTGATGATTCTGTACGGTTATGTGGCCGAGGTTTCCATTGCCAAGGTCTTTATGGCGGGCTTTTTACCTGGTCTGCTCTCGGCCTTGATGTTCGCGGGCATGATCATGATTCGGGTCAAGCTCAAACCGTCGCTCGCGCCGCCTATTCAGGAAACGTTCAGCCGTGAAGCCAAAATGGCCGCGCTGAAGAATGTCTGGCCATTGCCGGTGCTGATCATCGGCGTGCTGGTGGGTATTTTCGTCGGCGTGTTCACGCCCACTGAAGCGGGGGCCGTGGGCGCCGCCATGTCTATTGTATTGGCGATGGTACGGCGTTCGCTGACATGGAGAAACCTGTATCAATCGGTCACCCTCACGCTGACGGGCACCGCCGGTATATTCATGGTCGTGATTGGTACGGTGCTGCTGGGCCGTTTCATGGTGCTGAGCGGCGTTCCGGTATTCATTACCGACTGGTTCATGAGCTTGGGCAGCAGCCAGTTGGCCGTCATTCTTGCGGTGTCCATACTGTATCTGATCCTGGGCTGCTTCCTGGATTCCATTGGCCTGCTGTTGCTGACCTTGCCCATTGTTCTGCCTCTGGCGCGGGAATCAGGCATGGACTTGATCTGGTTCGGCATCATACTTGTCAAGTTGCTTGAACTGGGCTTGGTTACGCCGCCGGTAGGGCTGAATGTGTATGTCACCAAAAGCGCGCTGGGCAATCTGGTCAGCCTGACGACGATCTTTCGCGGTGTTGGCTGGTTTGTGGTAACGGATCTTGTTACGCTGGCGCTATTGGTTGCGTTTCCGTGGATCTCGCTGGTGCTGCCGGGGATGATGGATTGAATGAAGGGGGAGTCTAGCTTTGTCTGACCATAATCTTTTTCGCGGGCCGCTCGCCTCTGATACCTCGAGCGCCAAAGAGGCCACGCCCCGTCAAGATGCGGCTGCCTCGGTGGCGTGGTCCCAAGGAATCGCGCAGAAGCTGCGGCAGCGCCGCAAGGTAAAGCGGCTCTCGCTGAAAGCGCTGGCAGAGAAGGCGGGCCTGTCCATAGGTCTTCTGAGCCAGATCGAGCGAGGCGTTTCCACGCCTTCATTGCGTTCGCTCAGCCAGGTCTGCCAGGCGTTGGAAATGCCCATGGCTTGGTTGTTCGATAGGGATCACTCCTTACCCATTCCTGAACCCTCCGTGGTGCGGCTGGCGCAGCGGCGGCGCATGGATCTTGGCTCGGGCGGGATGATCAAAGAGATTCTGTCGCCGGACTCCATATCGGACATTCAGCTCATGCGCTTTGTCATTCATTCGGGGGGCAAGTCGGGCGACAGTCCGGCTCAGCACCCCACCGGCGCCAAGTGCGGCACCGTGCTCGCAGGTTGTCTGGGGCTCGAGATAAATGGCCAGGAGCACATCATTAACCAGCACGATTCCTTCGCGTTCAAAGCCAATGCGCAGTATCGCTTCTGGGCGGTAGGCGATGCTGATTGCGAAGTGATTTGGGCGGTTACGCCTGCGCTGTATTGATTGATGTGGCATGTTTTGAGAAGGGTGGCCCGATCGGCCTTGGGGAGTGGGTATGCAATCTCGGCAGGTGATCAGTCGGACGGGGGTTCAGGGCGGGCGGGGCGCCATCGCGGCAGCGCGTGAATTGAGCGCGGCGGCGGCCGAGGCCATGCTTGAGCAAGGCGGCAACGCCGTGGATGCCGCCGTGGCTGCGGCGTTCGTGGCCGGTGTGATCGAACCGATGGAAACGACGCTTGCCGGCTCGGGTTTCATGCTGGTCGGCCTGCCGGACGGCCAGACGCACAGTGTCGAGTTCGGCCCCAGAGCGCCACTGGCCGCGCGACCCGACATGTTCAAGATCGACAGTAACCGGGATATCGACCGTGGCTTGGGTATTTCGATGGTGGTCGGGGATGAAAATGTCCAGGGCGCCAAGGCCGCCGGTGTACCGGGAACCCTGGCCGGCCTGGCTGTCGGCCATGCCCGGTTTGGGTGCTTACCCCTGTCGACGGTGCTGGCGCCTGCCATCAGAGCGGCCCATGATGGGTTTCCGGCAGATGCCTACTTTGCGCTTGAAGCGCTGGAACACATACATATTTTACGGGCCGACGCTGGGGCGCGGGCGCTGTTCCTGCGCGACGACCTGCCGCCCGCCAGCGCGCACCTGGGCAGCGCAACCCTTGGCCAGCCGGATCTGATACGTCAGCCCGCGTTGGGGCGCAGCCTGGAACAGATTGCCGCCCAGGGAGTCCAAGCTTTTTATCAGGGAGAGCTCGGCGATGCTTTCCTGCAAACTCATCGCGAGCTGGGCGGGCTGTTGACGCGCAATGATCTGCAGGCCGTCCAGCCATGCGTGGCCACGCCGCGCCGTTTGTGTTTCAGGGGCTATGAGGTCTGGGCCCCTTGGGCGCCGTCGGGGGCCATTACAGAGCTGCAGATGCTTAATATCTGGCAGGCTTTGTATCCCGACTCCCCTCCTCTGGAAGACAGCGCAGAGCGTCTGGATCACCTGGCCCAGGCAAGTTGGCATGCCTTTGCCGACCGCTACCACTGGCTGGCTGACGCCGAAGCCGTGCCGGTTCCGGAAGCAGGGCTGTTGTCCGATAGCTACGCGCGCGAGATCGCGGCGCTTATCCGTGCCGGACATCCGCCTCCGCGTAGCGTTGGGGCCGAGACGCCCTGGAATTACTTTGCCCGCCACGCGGCTCATGATCCCTGGGCGCATGAGCCGGGCGCGGCGCCTTCCCCTGCATGGTCACCCGATGGCGGCACCGCCCCGCCTGCGGGGACCACGCATGTGTCGGTGGTGGATGGGCAGGGCATGGCGGTATCGATCACGCACACGGCGGCCAATCACTGTGGCGCAAAAGTGGTCTGTGAACGGACGGGTCTGTTATTTGACGCAGCCATGGGCTGGTTCAATGCACGTGAAGGGGCGGCCAACAGCATTGCGCCTGGAAAACGCCCCTTGGCCAATATGGGGCCTCTGCTGCTGACGCGCGGCGGCCGGACGCTGGCGGCGATTGGCGCACCCGGAGGCCGCCGCATTATCAATGCCGTGGTGCAAGTGGTCTTAAATCTTGTGGAGCGCGACATGGCGCCGGACCTTGCCTTGCAGGCGCCGCGGATAGATGCCAGCGGCACGGCCTTGCTTGCCTCTGAACGGCTGGCCGGGGTTGTGGCCGGCCTGCAAGAGGCATACGGGCCTGTGGCGCTTGTCGGCGAACAGCACCAGGGTTATGGCTATGAGCTGGCCAGGCCCGTGATGGCTTTGCACGATGGTCAGGCTGGGCATGCCGCAGTCGATCCTTTTAGCCGTGGTTATGCAAGAGGTATCAAGTGAATCAGAACTACTCGGAACGGCCCTTCCCTCCATCATTGTGGCATGCGACGGCGACGCCGGCGCCGTTGACGCCGCCCATTCAGGAAAGTGCTCACACCAGCGTCGTGATTATCGGAGCAGGGTACACGGGCTTGTCAATGGCGCTGCATTTGGCCGAAAAGGGCGTTGACGTGATTGTGCTGGATGCCGAACAGCCTGGCTGGGGGGCGTCGGGCCGCAATGGCGGGCAAGTCATTCCTGGCCTCAAGTACGACCCGGACGAGCTGGTGTCCCGCTTCGGCGCGAAGTGGGGCGAAGCGCTGATACGCTTATCCGGGGCCGCCGCCGATACGGTTTTTGATCTGATCGATAAATATCAGATATCGTGCGATGCGGTGCGCAAGGGCTGGATACAGACTGCCCACTCGCAGAACATGATGCGGGTGATGGAGCGGCGCGCCAGTCAGTGGGCGCGTCGTGGCGCGCCAGTCCAGTTACTCGATCAATCAGCCGTCGCGCAGCGCATTGGCACAGGCGGTTTCATGGGCGGCTGGATTGATTCTCGCGCTGGCAGCGTGCAGCCGCTTAGCTATGCGCGCGGACTGGCCCGCGCGGCTCAGGGGTTGGGCGTTCAGATTTATGGCCAAAGCCGCGCCACGCGGATCAGCAAGGTTTCCGAAGGCTGGCAGGTGGCCGCTGGACATGGCGCGACGGTGACGGCATCGCAGGTGCTGATTGCCACCAATGGCTATACCGACGGATTGTGGCCGAGCCTGCGCCAGACCGTGCTGGCGGCGAACAGTTTTTTAGTGGCGACGCCGCCGCTGTCCGACGAGCAGGGCGCTGCAATTCTTCCCGGCCGCGAGGTCAGCTCCGACTCGCGCAGATTGCTGGTGTACTTTCGCCGGGACGCGCAGGGGCGTTTAGTGCTGGGTGGAAGAGGCCCGTTTTCCAATCCGCAGGGAACGTCGGAGTGGGCGCATATCGAGCGCGCCCTGGAACTGCTGTTTCCGCAGTTGAAAGGCATTGCTTATGAATATCGGTGGGCAGGCCGGGTAGCGGTAACGGCCGACTTCATGCCGCATGTCCATCAGCCGGCCCCCGGCCTGCATATTGCCCTTGGCTACAACGGCCGCGGTATCGCCATGGCGACGACAATGGGAAAAGTGATGGCCGAGCATATCGCAGGCGATCCGACGGTTCCTTTGCCGTATCCCGTCACAGCCATCAAACCTATTCCTTTCCATCATCTTCAGCGTTTTTACATGGCCGCGGGGGTGGCGTGGTACCGTCTGCTCGATGCCCTATCCTAACAGGCGGCGGGGCAAGGGTGCGCCGACACGGTCAAGCCGCGTCGGCGCGATGACTATTCGATCTTTATGCCCGCGCGATCGATGACGCCGGTCCATTTCTTGACTTCCGCATTGACCAGGGCCTTGAACTCGGCGGGAGAGCTGGCGACCACTTCCACGCCTTGTTTGCCGAATCGTTCGATCACGTCTTTTTCATGCAGCATCTTTACCATGCCGGCGTTCACCTTTTCGATCACATCGGCGGGCGTGCCGGCCGGCGCCTGCATACCAAACCAGACAGACACTTCATAGCCGGGTACGCCGGCTTCCACCACGGTAGGAACGTCGGGCAACAGCGCGGCGCGTTTAATGCCCGTGGATGCCAGTGCGTTAAGCTTGCCCGCCGTGATGTTGGGATAGACATTGGGCAGATTGTCGAACAAGACGTCGATGTCGCCGGCAAGCAGCGCGGTGACCGCCGGTGCGCTGCCCTTGTACGGAATGTGGGTCATCTTGGTCCCGGTCAGTTCCAGGAACAGCTCCATGGAAAGATGATTCGATGAGCCGGAGCCTGTTGAGCCATAGTTGATCTCGCCCGGATGGGCCTTGGCGTAGTCGATGAGTGCTTTGACGCTCTTGAACTTGGAGTCGGCCCGTACGGTAAGAATATTCTGCGTGCTGCCTGCCCAGATGACGGGTTCAAAGTCCTTGAGCGCGTCATAAGGCATTTTGTCTCGATAAAGCCCGGGCAAAGCGGAGAAGGGCAGCGGCGTGATCAGCAAGGTATAGCCATCGGGCTTGGATTGGGCGACTGCCGTGTTGCCGATCAGGGTGTTGCCGCCCGGCTTGTTCTCGACCACGACAGATTGATCCCACGCTTTGGTCAGATACTCGCTTGCCGTTCTGGCAAGGGTGTCATTGAATCCGCCTGGCGTATAGGGAACGACGATGCGAACGGGCTTGTCGGGATAGGATTCCGCTGTATTGGCCGCAGGCGCACTGAGCGACGCCAATGACAGGCTTAATCCGCCAAGCAGCAAGGTCATTTTTCTGATGTTCATGGTTGTCTCCTTGGCCCTGGGGGCCGTGTGTTATTGATTTAGCATTTCACGATATATCCCGGCCTATTGACCGCCGGGTGTCTTGCCTTCGGGAAGCCGATAGGACAGGGGAATGGCGGTGATGCGGGTGATGCTCACTGGGTCTCCTGGTTGTTGTAGCATTCGCGATTGACGACATTGTCCGGCCGCTCGCCGCGCAGGAGCGCCAGTTGGGCTTCTACGGCCATCAGGCCCATGGCAAGCTCTGCATCCTGCGTGGTGCCGGCCAGGTGGGGGGTGAGCGCAACCCGCGGATGGTTGCGAAGCCGGCTGTCCATGGGCAAGGGCTGGGTAGCGAATACATCCAGCGCCGCGCCGCCGATCTGCCCGCTTTCCAGCGCATCGATCAGGTCTGTTTCATTGATCACCGGGCCTCGGGACACATTGATGAGGACCAGGCCGGGCTTGGCGCGCGACAGAATGCCGCGGTTGATCAGGCCGCGTGTCTGCTCGGTCAGGGGGCAGGCCAGCACAACGAAGTCGCTGGATTCAAACAAGGCCTCCAGCTCCATGGCGATAATGCCTTCCGGCAGGCGAGCAGGATTGCGCGTGCAGGCCGCGACGCGCATGCCAAAGCCCCCCGCGGCGATTTGCGCAATGCGGTGGCCGATAGCGCCGAACCCCACGATGCCTATCGTCCGCCCGCGCAGTTCGAAGGTCATGGCGGGCGCGGTTTTACGCACATGCCAGTTGCCCTGGCGCAACTGGTCGTCAAAGAACCTGAAGCGGCGCGCGCTTTCCAGCATGGCAGTGACGGCGTATTCGGCGACCGCATTGGCATTGACCGCCGGGGTGTTGGCAACGGGCAGGCCTTGCCGTGTCGCGCTGTCCACCGGGATGAAGTCCAGGCCAACGCCGTGGCGCACCACGCCGCGCAATGTGTTGGGGCCTTCGAGCAGGTCGGCGGGCAACTGCCGCCTCACGATGAGCCCGTGCGCGTCCTGGATTTCAAGGCGCAGGACCCGGGCCGCTTCGGCCGCATCCAGGCCGGGATCCAGGGTGGTCACCGTTGCGGCATGGGCCAGCATGTCATGCGCCTTGGGGTGTATGGGATCGGTCAGCACGACTTTGGGCTGTGTGTCGGGTTGCTTCATGGTGGGGTCAACGGCCTTGATGTGTGAAGGGTTCAGGACGGCTATTTCACATAGCCCAGGATCTGCCTGGTAAAGGCATCGGTGCTTGCGTTGCCGCCCAGGTCGGGGGTGACCTGCCGATCCGGTGCCGACAGCGCCTGTTCGATGGCGCGCATGACGGTTGCCGCGGCTGCGTTCTCGCCCAGGTGATCAAGCATCATGGCGGCTGACCAGATTTGCCCGATGGGGTTGGCGATGCCTTGCCCCGCGATGTCGGGCGCCGAGCCATGAACGGGTTCGAACATCGAGGGATGCTTGCGTTCCGGATTGATGTTTGCGCTGGGAGCGACCGCAATGGTTCCCGTCACGCCGGGGCCAAGGTCCGACAAGATGTCGCCGAACAGGTTGGAGCCGACCACCACATCGAAGCGCTCTGGCGACATGACGAAGCGTGCCGCCAGGATGTCGATGTGGTACTGGTCGGTGACGATGGCGGGGTAGTGGGCGGCCATGGCGGCAAAACGCTCATCCCAGAAAGGCATTGAATGATAAATGCCGTTGGATTTGGTGGCCGAGGTAACGTGATCGAGCCCCAGGCCCTTGGCCAGTTCAAAAGCGTAGCGCAGAATCCGGTCGGTGCCCCGGCGCGTAAAAATCGCTTCCTGGGTAACGAATTCGTGTTCCGTGCCCGCGAACATGCGGCCGCCGACCTGGGAGTACTCGCCTTCCGTGTTCTCGCGGACAATCCAGAAGCTGATCTTTCGTTCATGCGCATTGGCCAGGGGGCAAGGCACGCCGGGAAGCAGTCTTACAGGACGCAGGTTGACGTATTGGTCGAACTCGCGGCGTATGGGAATAAGCAGGTTCCACAGGGAAATGTGGTCTGGAACGCCGGGAAACCCGACTGCGCCCAGAAAGACAGCATCACTGTCGCGCAGCCGGTCAATGCCATCGTCCGGCATCATTTTTCCGGTGGCTTTATAGGTTTCGCAGCTCCAGTCATAGTGCTTGTACTTTAAGGTGAAGCCGTGCAGTTGGCTGACGGCGTTCAGTACGCTTAGCCCCGCCGGAACGACTTCTTTGCCGATGCCGTCGCCCGGAATGACTGAAATGGTATAGGTGTTGTTGGACATGCCGATCTTGTGGTTATTTGCTGAGGGCGGCCGCGGAAGCGGGCGTGGCGGCAAGGTGGCCGATCAATGCCGGCACGGGGGATTGTTCAAGCCCGGCCTGCGCGGCTTCCGCATACAGGCCCTTGATTGCCAGGGCGAGCGCGCCGTGGGCGCCCTGTTCCTGGGCCATGGTGCAGTAATAGCCCATGTCCTTCAGTGCATTGGCCATGGAAAAGCGGAAGCCCGAGGGATCTTCCGATTCGATGTAGGGGCGCAGACGGTTCAATACAACGCCGCCTCCGCCCCCCGCGGCCAGGATGTCGCAGAATGTTTGCGGATCGGTGCCGGTCTGGCGGGCGCAGGCCGCCGCTTCGGCCAGCACGGCCGAGAAGCCCAGCGACACATAATTGTGCAGCAGCTTCATCTGATGGCCGGCGCCCACGCCGCCGGCGTAAGCGATGTTCTCGGCATAGCTCTGGAGGACGGGCAGGCACTCCTCGAACACCTGGCGGTCGCCGCCGACGATCAAGTTCAGGCGGCCCTCGGCGGCTTCTTTCGGGGTACGCGTCATGGGTGCGTCCAGGAAGCGTCCGCCCGCATCGTGGACGGCCTGGGCGATTTTGAGGGTGGACGACGGTATAGCGGTCGAGCAGTCAATGACCGTGCTGCCCGGCTTCAGGCCTTCCAGCACGCCGCCCTTCTGGAAGAGGATCTCTTCCACCTGGGGCGAGCCTGTTACGCAGAGGATGAGTATATCGGTTGCCCCGGCCAGATCGGCCGCCCGCTGGCTGGTCTTCGCGCCAGCGGCGAGCAGCGTGTCCAAAGGCTGATTCCCCGGGTGGTCGAGTAGCGTCAGGGGAAAGCCGTTACGCAGTAGGCTGGCGGCGATGCCGGACCCCATCAGACCGGTGCCGATCAGGCCGATATGCGGCTTTTGTTCTGTCATGAATGTTGCTCCTGGAATAAGGTGTGTGCTGTTTATGGGGCGCCAAGCCCGCCCGCGCAGATATATTTGATCTCGACGTAATCATCGACGCCATATTTGGACCCTTCGCGGCCGATGCCGGATTCCTTGACGCCGCCGAAGGGCGCCAGCTCAGTCGAAATAATGCCTTCGTTCAGCCCTACGATGCCGGTTTCAAGGGCTTCTGCGACGCGCCAGGCGCGGCTGTAGTCCGACGTGTAGAAGTAGGCGGCGAGCCCGAATGGGGTGTCGTTGGCAAGGCCGATCACTTCTTGCTCGGTACTGAATCGTATCAGCGGGGCCACGGGGCCGAATGTTTCTTCATGCATGAGCTTTGCCTGGCGCGAGACATTCACAAGAATGGAGGGCTCATAGAACAGGCCGCCCGATTCATGCGCGCGGCCGCCGATCAGGGCGCTTGCCCCGCCAGAGAGGGCGTCTTCTATATGCTCCTGCACCTTGTCAATCGCCGCCTGATCGATGAGCGGGCCAAGGTCGACGTCTTCTTCCAGGCCATTGCCCACTTGCAAGGCCAAAACCGCCTGTTTAAGGCGCTCGGCAAAGGCGTCGTAGACGCCTTCCTGGACGAATATGCGGTTTGCGCACACACATGTCTGGCCGGCGTTTCGGAATTTGGAGGCCATGGCGCCCGCCACGGCCAGGTCGAGATCGGCGTCGTCGAAGACAATGAACGGCGCATTGCCGCCCAGTTCCATCGATACTTTCTTCATGGTTGCGGCGCATTGCTGCATCAGATACTTGCCCACGCTGGTTGAGCCGGTGAACGAGAGCTTGCGCACGAGCGCGTTGCTGGTCAGTTCTTCGCCCACGGTGCCTGACTTCCCGGTGACCACGTTGAGCACGCCGGGCGGAATGCCCGCTTCTTGAGCCAGTTCGGCCAGCGCCAGGGCGGAGTAAGGCGTGGCGGTGGCAGGCTTGATGACAATGGTGCAGCCGGCCGCCAGCGCGGCGCCCGCCTTGCGCGTGATCATCGCATTCGGAAAATTCCACGGCGTGATGGCGGCGACCACGCCCACCGGTTGTTTGATGACGATGATGCGGCGGTCGGAGGTGGCTGCCGGAATGACGTCGCCATATACTCGCTTCGCCTCTTCTGCGAACCATTCCAGGAATGATGCGCCATAGGCGATTTCGCCACGGGATTCTTTAAGCGGCTTCCCCTGTTCAAGGGTAAGCAGCCTGGCCAGGTCTTCTTGATGCGCCATGCACAAGTCGTACCAGCGGCGTATCAGCTGCGCGCGCTGTTTGGCGGCCATCGCGCGCCAGGCGGGCAGCGCGCGGTTCGCCGACTCGATGGCCCGGCGCACATCCTGCTGGGTAAGGGAGGGCACAGTACCCAATGCGGACTGGTCCGCGGGATTGGTGACTTCTATGGTTTGTCCATTGGACGCGTCGGTCCATGCGCCGTCTATATAGCATTGCTGGCGGAATAAGGAAGGTCTTGTCAAATTCATTGGGCAGTCTCTCGAGTGTGTGCGGGATGGGGAGGATGAAGCAGATTGTTCGGTGTGCCGCCTTGGAAAAGGGCATCCAGCCCATTGATCAGCAGCCAGCCCATGGCGTCGCGGGTTTCCTTGGTGGCGCTGCCGATGTGCGGCGAAAGAAATACATTGTCGAGCTTGCGGTAGCGTGGGTCGACATGGGGTTCATTGGCGAATACGTCCAGGCCGGCGGCAAACAGGCGGCCCGCCGACAGCGCGCCGATCAAGGCCTCGTCGTCCACCAGCTCGCCGCGGGATATATTCACCAGCACGGCTTGCGGCGGCATAAGCGCGATGCGCTCGGCATTGATGACGCCTTTCAATTGCGGCGATCCGGGCACGGCGATGACGAGTACGTCGGCAAGGCGCAGCGCATCGTCCAGGTTGGCATGGTAAATGGCGTTGGCTGCCTGCGCTGGCGGCAGGGGGCGCCGGTTGTGGTAATGGATTTCCATGCCGAACGCTTGCGCGCGGGTGGCGATTTCCCGCCCGATGCGGCCCATGCCGAATATGACGGCACGCTTTCCTTTCAGGCCGGTCCCCAGCAATTGGGTCGGGCTCCATCCCGTCCAGTCGCCGCTGCGCACCAGGCGGTCCGCTTCGTAGCCGCGGCGGCATGCATTGAGCATCAGCATCATGGCTATCTCGGCGCACGCATCGCTTAACACGTCGGGCGTGTGCAGCACGCCGATGCCCAGTGCTTGAGCCTCGGCTAGGTCGATGTGGTCGTATCCCACCGAGAGCGTAGCCACGTAGCGCAAAGTGGGCGACAGCCGGCGCAGAACTTCTTTATTGATCTGCTCGGTGGCGCTGGCAAACAGCACCTGCGCGCCCTGCGCGGTATGGACGATTTCCTGAGGCGACAGAATGCTGTCCTGCTCATTCACGTGCAGCGCATAGCGTGTCCGCATGGCGGCTTCCACGCTGTCGGTGAACCGGCGGCACAGGTATGCCCTGGGTTTCGTCGGACTTGTCATCTCCTGCATATTCTCCATGTCATCGGTTTTTGGTACTATTAATTTATATGACGAATTTGTCAAGAATTTTTTAAGCTGATAGTATTCATCTTATTCCCAGCGGCACGTCCCTTGGGCAAGCGGCCAAAGGCCGGCTTCAGCTTCCAACCGGTAAGTAAGGATGAAAGGCGACCGTTGAGTGATGCAAGAAAACAAGCAAAGCAATGAAAGAACGCTCTCCGATCGGCTCACCGACATGCTGGCTCGCGAGATCCGCAGCGGCGCCTATCCCGTGAATGCGCGGCTGCCCACCGAAAAGTTCATGACAGAAGAATACGGTGTCAGCCGCACCGTCGTGCGGGAAGTGATTTCACGCCTCAAGTCCGCAGGCCTTGTGGAAACCCGCCAGGGCAGCGGCACCGTGGTACTGGACCCGGCCTCCAGCGATGCGTTCCGGCTTGGCCGGCCTGACGAAGACCCGGCCCGCGGTGTTTTGCGCATCATTGAATTGCGCCGGGGCCTGGAAGGGGAAATGGCGGCTTTGGCCGCAGAGCGGCGCAGCGCGCAGGACATGCTGCGCATTAATCGGGCGCTTGCTGAAATAGACCATGCCGTCCAGATGGATGGCGATGGCGTCGAAGAAGACCTGGCTTTTCATATTGCTATTGCACGGGCCACCGGCAATCCGCATTACCCGGAACTGCTCGGTATGTTGACGCGCGCCCTGAAGGATGCCATACGGGTAACGCGCGGGAACGAAGCGCGCCAGGCCCGGCTTGCCGAAGACGTACGCAACGAACACGAGGCAATCCGGGCCGCGATCGAACGCCAGGACATCGATGCCGCAAGGGCTGCGGCGTTCCATCACATGCTGAGTACGTCCAAGCGTATCCAGAATGTCGATCCCGAATACTGGCAAGGCGCCAGCAGCGCGGCTGCGGGCAGATTGGCGCGCACCCGGTTGGCGTCCGAGCTAAGGAAAGGGAAGTAGACATCGTGCGATCGGGGGCAATGCGGCCGACCGGGCCGCTAGGCGTCGGGCCGCATTGCCATCGGTTCGCGATCAAGCCAGTATTGCCAGCTTCTTCCTGGAAATAAGATCGAAGTCTATGTTCGCGCCCAGACCCGGCCCTGTGGGCGCGAGCACCATGCCTTCGCCGTTGACGGCGATGTCTTCTGCAAGCCCGTACTTCTGGGCTTCGTCGGGCAAAAGAACTTCGAAGAATTCCGTGTTGCGAATCGCCATGGTGACATGCAGATTGGCTACGTTATTCAGCGAATTGCCGCCGTGATGAATCTCGAAGTTCATCCCGAATGCTTCTGCAAGGTGAGCGGCCTTCAGTATTGTCGTGATCCCGCCTTTCACCGCCACGTCGCCACGCAGGTAATCCGTTGCTTTTTCAGTCAGCCACGCCACATAGGTATCCAGGCCGGCGATGGGGTATTCCGTTGCCATAATGGGGATGTGAAGCTGCTGCTTGAGCTTCTGGTAGTTGTAGATATCCCACTCCGCCAAGGGGTCTTCGTACCAGTAGTAATTCATTTCCTGTATGGCCCTGCCCACCCGCAGCGCCTGCGGATAGTCGTAGCCCCAGGTCGAGTCCAGCATCAGCTTGTAATCGTCGCCCACCGCTTTGCGAACGGTTTCGCACAACCGGATGTCTTCCTGCCAATTCTGCGGAGGATGGATCTTGTAGGCGGCCCAGTTCCTTGCTTGGAATGACAGCGCCTGCTCTGCGTAAGAGGCATGATCCGGCAGTACGGCCGAGCTGGCGTAGGCGGGGATGCGGTCGCGGAACGAACCGATCAGGCGGTGGATGGGCAGTCCGGCAACCTTCCCGGCAATATCCCATAGGGCGATATCCACCGCGCCTATGGAGCGGATGCTTGCGTTTCTTGAACGTTGCCAGAGCGATTTGTTCAAGGCTTCCCGATCGAGCGGGTTCCGCCCAAGCAGCGCGGGCTTTAGAAAGTGAATGAGGCCGGGGCCGTCCATGTCGGCCGGATTGCGTGCCGAACCCAGGAAGGCATGCCCCGCCACGCCTTCATCGGTCAAGATCTCCAGCAAACCCAGTTTGCTTTCGCCGCCAAAGCTGCCGGTGTGCTTGCCATAGCTTGTGGCGGTGATGCCGTCCCAGGAAAAAAGGGTCAGGCTGACGTCGGTGATTTTCATGAAGCATGCCTCCGGATCAATTGGCCTTGATGCCATTTTCGACCACAACCTTACCCCATTTCTCGGCTTCATTCTGAATGAATGCTTGCGCCTCTTCGGGCGAGCTGGGCTTTACGACAGCGGCCTGTTTTGCGACGCTGTCGACAAATTCGGGGTCCTGCTGGATCTTTGCGATCTCTTTGTTCAGCAGTGCGATCACCTCCGGCGGGGTGCCCGCGGGAGCCAGAAGCGCGCTCCAGGTTTCCGCAACCATGTCGGGATAGCCGAGTTCCGTGAGCGTGGGGGTGTCAGGCAGCAGGGCCGAACGCACCGGAGAGCCCAGCGCGATGGGTTTCACCTTGCCGGCGCGGATATGCTCCAGATATTCAGTCAGGTTGCCGGAGGACATATCCAGGGTACCGCCGAGCAGGTCGATGACGACAGGCGCGCCCCCTTTGTACGGCACGAAAGTCAAGTGGGTATCGGCGCGGCGTTGCAGCGTGGCCATGAGCAAGTGCGGCAGGCCTCCGGGCGGTCCATAGCCAAAGCTGAGGGTCTCCGACGGAGACTTGGCGCGGGCAAGCAACTGCTCAAGGTTATCAAAGGGGGCGTCCGAGCGGGTGGCAATGACAACGGTGTTCGCAATCACCAGCGAGATGGGCTTGAAGTCGTGCAGCGCATCGTATCGTATCGAGTCGTATAGCTTCAGGCTGGTCGCAATCGGGCCGGATGCGGTGTAAAGCAGGGTATACCCATCGGGGGCTGCCTTGGAGACATATTCCGCGCCAATAATCCCGCTGGCGCCGGCGCGATTCTCCACCACGAAAGGCTGTCCCAGGGACGCTTGGAGCCGGGCGGCGAGGACGCGCGCCATGTTGTCCGTGGCGGCCCCGGCGGGAAAGGGTACGACGACCCTGACCGGCCGTTCAGGATAGGCCTGCGCCGCAGCCGTGGCGGTCAGAACCGCCATCGAGCAGGCGGCGGCAAAACGGCGAGTGAGCGTAACTAACATGAGTCTCCTTTTTTTATGGATGGCAGTTCAAGTACCAAGGCTTGCGCCGAATAAATTTCGCCAAATGATACTATAAATTCATATGACAAAATCATGTAATGACTGCGCAGTGTAAAGAGGCGTGCAGGAGAAGTCCACTTTTTTTGAACAGCGCATTGGCCTCGCCCCGCTTCCCGGCCAGGGGGCCAGGCTATGACTGGGCCAGCGCCGTTTTCAGGCGCCGGACCGGTGCCAGCGCTTCTTCAGCCGTTGCGAAGTTGGCGAACCCCATCAGCAAGCCGCCCTGCGGTGACTTGCGCAGCCGCCAGTCGCTCAGTGCATGAAGGGCGAGCCCTTTGGCGGTTGCGGCCGCGACCAGGGCTTTGTCGCTCTGGCGGGCGTTCAGGTGAGCCAATACATGGATGCCGCCTGCCTGCGGCTGGACATGCAGGCGTTCCCCCATTGTCTGTATCAGCGCATCGACCAGATAGCCGCGCCGCGCCGCATACAAGGTTCGCATCTTGCGCAGATGCCGGGCAAAGTGGCCCTGTTCCATGAAATCCGCCACCATGGCCTGGGGCAGGATAGAGCCGGGCCCCGGAAGGTGATTCGCCATCTCTTCAAACTTCTCGACCTGAGGCGCCGGCACAACGAGGTAGGCCAACCGCAAACCGGGGAAGAGCACTTTGCTGAAGGTGCCGGTATAGAGCACTCGTCCATCGCGGTCCAGGCTTTTCAGGGCCGGCAAGGGCCGGCCGTGATAGCGGAACTCGCTGTCGTAGTCGTCCTCGACAATCCACGATCGGCGGCGGCTGGCCCAATCGAGCAATTCCAGCCGCCGTGGCAAAGACAGGGCCATGCCCATCGGGCTTTGATGGGTGGGCGTCACCACAACGAAACGCGCATGCGCGGCGCGTTGCTGGCCAAGACGCACGTTCAAGCCTTCCTCGTCCACGGGCACCGCTTCCAGGCGCAGCCCCGCGCGTTCCAGGAACTGCCGGGCAAGAATGTAGCCGGGGTCCTCGTACCAGCCCTGGTCTCCGGTTTGCAGCAGCGTGCGCCGCACGAGTTCCAGGGCTCCCCGATAGCCGGCCGTAACGAATACCTGGCGGTGCGAGCAGGCGATGCCGCGCGATATGCCCAGATAGGTGGCAATGGCGCGTCGCAGTGGTTCGTACCCCGCCGGATCGGGATAGGTCATGGCCGCTGTTCCTAGCGTGCGCAGCTTGCGCCCGGCCAGGCGCGCCCAGGTCTTGCGGGGAAAGGCATCGAGCGCCGGCAAGCCAAGCTGGAAGGGCTGGGCTTCGATGCCCATGGCCGGTGGGTGAGGCGATGCATGGGCGGGGGGCGCAGGCGCCTTCGCATCCCCGGGCTCGGGCAGCGTCCCCAGCCGGGGGGATACGACGGTTCCCGCCGCGCCGCGCGCCATGAAATAGCCCTCGCTGACCAGAATCTGATAGGCCATTTCGACCGTGCCGCGCGCCAGGCCCAATTCGCTGGCAAGGCTGCGCACGGATGGCACGCGATCTCCCGGGCGGAGCTTGCCGCTTGTAATCGCTTCGCGGTAGCGCCGATACAGCTGCAGGTAGATCGGCACGCCCTGCTTTCGGCTCAGTTTCAGGTGCTTCACGTCCATCGGCTATGTCCCATTAATTCAGTCAATTCTTGCATCTATTTGCTGGGTCATTATTTTCCTACATTACAGACTTGCATAACAAGGAAATCCATGAGCACTTTTCAATTGCGCCCTGTCGACAGCGATCAGGACTATCAGGCCTGCTTCGAGGTCATGCGCGCACTGCGGCCCCACCTGGACAATGCCGCCGCATTCGCCGCGCAAGCGCGTCGCCAGGCCGGGCAGGGATACCGCCTGCTGGCCGCCTGGCAAGACGCGCAGGTCAAGGGCCTGGCCGGCTTTCGCATTCAGGAAAATCTGCTGTATGGGCGTTTCCTGTACGTCGATGACCTGGTGGCCGCCCCCGATGCGCGCCGCCTTGGCGTGGGCGGCAAGCTGCTGGATGCATTGCGCGATGAAGCGCGGCGGCAAGACTGCGCCCACTTCGTCCTGGATACCGCCCTGGGCAATGCGCTGGGGCAGCGTTTCTACTTTCGCCAAGGCCTGCTGGCCAGGGGAATGCATTTCTGTCAGCCGCTGTAGACCATGCGAACCATGAGTATGGCGGCGTTTTCATCCTTCCTTCATTACAGGAAAACCTTTCATGACTAACCTTCGTTTGCCCTACTGGACCCTGTCTCCCGACGCTTACCAGGGGCTGAGCGCCACCAAGAAAGCACTGGAAAAGAGCACGCTTGGCAAGGAGTTGATCGATCTGGTCTGGCTGCGCATGTCGCAGATCAATGGCTGCTCTTTCTGCCTGGAAATGCATGCCAAATCATTGCGCGCCGGCGGCGTGCCGGATGCCAAGCTGGACAGCCTGGCCGGGTGGCGAGTAAGCGAGCGTTTCACCGAGCGTGAACGTGCCGTGCTGGCTTGGACGGAAGCGCTGACGCATGTGGACCGGACCCATGCGCCCGATGAGGATTTCGAGCCGCTCAAGGCGCATTTCAGCGATGTCGACATCGCGGACCTGTGTTTTGCCATCGCATTGATGAGCGCATTCAATCGCCTGGCGATCGGAATGCGTCAATAAGGAATCGCCTCAGGAGCATGAAGTATGTCGAAACGCATTATTGTCATTGGAGCCGGCTTTGCCGGCATGTGGAGCGCGCTGTCAGCCGCCCGCTTGCTTGATCAGGCAGGGCGCACCGACGTCGAGGTTACGGTGATCGCGCAGGAGCCCGAGCTGCACGTCCGTCCCCGTCTATACGAGCAGAACCCGGGCGGCATGAAGGCGCCGCTGCAAGAAATCTTCGCGGCTGCCGGCGTCAAATTCATCCAGGGCGAGGTGGAGCATATCGATGTGGTGGAACAGAAGGTGAGCACATCGCAGCACAGCATCAGCTATGACCGCTTGGTGCTGGCCGCGGGAAGCCGGCTGCATTGTCCGCCGATCCCGGGCCTGCACGAACATGCTTTCAATGTCGACCAGGTCGCTGATGCCGCGAAACTTGAAGCTCATATACATGGCCTGTCGCAGCGCCCGGAAAGCGCCCGGCGCAATACCGTGGTGGTTGCGGGCGCCGGTTTTACCGGCATCGAGACCGCAGCCGAAATGCCGGCCCGCTTGCGCGCAGTCCTGGGGGAAGATGCGGCCGTGAGTGTGATCATGGTCGAGCGCAATGCCGAGCTGGGCCCGGACCTGGGCGCCGGTCCGCGGCCGGTCATCACGCAAGCGCTGACCGACCTGGGGGTAACGTGGAGGCTGGGCGTCGGGGTTGCCGCCGTCGATGCGCAGGGTGTAACGCTGGAGAACGGGCAGCGTATCGAGGCCGATACCGTTATCTGGACAGCGGGTGCGCGCGCCAGCGGGCTCACGGCGCACATTCCGGCGGAGCGCGACAGCTTCAATCGGCTCCATGTTGACCGCAACCTCAAGGTCAAGGGCGTCGAGGCGGTGTTTGCCGCGGGCGATTGCGCTTATGCCGCTACCGATGACGAAGGGAACTACGCGATGATGTCTTGCCAGCACGCCATGAATCTTGGCCGCTCGGCAGGGCACAATGTCGCGGCGGACTTGCTGGGAGAGACGCCGATTCCGTACAGCCAGCCGAAGTACGTCACCTGCCTGGACCTGGGCCCATGGGGCGCCGTCTATACGGAAGGCTGGAACCGCCAGGTGATGCTGGCAGGCGCGGAGGCCAAGGCGTTGAAGACAAAAATCAATACGGAGTGGATCTATCCGCCTGGCGGAGATCGCGCAGAGATCTTTACCCTGGCCGATCCGCGCCGCATCGTCGTGGCCTGACAAAGCGATCGGCATGCGTCGTGTTTGCGCGGCGCGATTGCCAGCCTATCAAGCTATCTGAGGACCTAGTATGAAAATTCTACATATCGACTGCAGCCCGAGGGCGCAGTCCCATAGCCGCCGGCTCTCGGCCGGCATTGTCGAACGGTTGCTTGCGGGCAGCCCCGGCGCCAGCGTTACGCGCCGTGACCTGGGCCGGGAGCCCATACCGCATGCCGATCCCGGCTACGCGACGGCCCTGTCGTCCGCCGATGCCCTGGCCGCCGGACTGTCGAACGGCGCTTTGCAGCTGTCGGAACAACTGATACAGGAAGTGGAGGCCGCCGATGTCCTGGTCATTGGCACGCCGATGAACAATTTCACAGTGCCTTCTGTCCTTAAAGCATGGATAGACCAGATCCTGCGGATCGGCCGTACATTTGCCGCCTCCCCGACAGGAAAAATCGGGTTGCTGCAGGATAGGCCCGTGTTCATCGGCATTGCCTCGGGGGGCGTTTTCACAGGCGATCGCGCCAACCAGCCGGACTTCCTGACCCCTTATCTGACGGCGGCGCTGGGGTGCGTGGGATTGAATGCGCTGCGCTTCTTGCCATTACAGGCCACCGCATTTCTTGACCCGGAACGGCTCGCCGCCGCAAGAGCGTCGTTGATCGCGACGGTCGACGCGCTGACCCCCTCTTAACGGGCGTGTTGGACAAATTCGAACACAGCGGCCGAAAACTTCAACTGGTCACGCTTTTGCTTCCGCCTTAGACTGCCAGGCATTATTTGATGAAGGCGGGCGTATGTTGAGTGCGGCATTGACGGGCGTAAAAGTAGTTGATTTATCACGTATATTGGCCGGCCCGTGGTGTACGCAGAATCTTGCCGATCTGGGCGCCGACGTCATCAAGATTGAAAGAGCCGGCAGCGGGGACGATACGCGCGGCTGGGGGCCGCCTTATCTTGAACCCGTAGACGGCGAAACCTTGTCGGCCTACTTTACTTGCTGCAATCGCGGCAAGAAGTCGGTTGCACTGGACTTCACCCAGGAAGCCGACCGGCAGTCATTGCTGGCGCTCATTCGCGATGCCGATGTGCTGGTGGAAAACTTTCGTGTCGGGACACTGAAAAAATACGGGCTTGACTACGATCGCGTCAAGGCAGTCAATCCGCAGCTTATCTACGCGTCCATTACGGGCTATGGGCAAACCGGGCCAAAGGCGCATCGCCCCGGCTATGACTACATTTTCCAGGGCCTTGGCGGCTTGATGAGCTACACGGGGCGGGCCGATGGCGAGCCGGGCGCCGGGCCCTTGCGCACGGGCGTCGCCGTCGTGGATATCGCCACCGGCATGTACGCGACTTCCGCGGTCCTGGCGGCCTTGTTCCAGCGCACGCAAACAGGCAAGGGCGCATGGCTGGACCTGGCGCTGCTGGACGTGGCCGTTGCATTGAACGCCAACCAGGCCGCCAATTTCCTGGTGTCGGGCTCGAGCCCGCAGCGTAGCGGCAACGCGCATCCCAACCTGGCTCCCTACGAGGTCTTCCGGGCCAGCGACGGCTTTTTCATTCTGGCCATCGGCAACGACACGCAGTTTGCGCGCTTCTGCGATTTTTGCGGCCGGCCCGAGCTGGCGCAGGATGCCCGGTTCAAGACGAACAGCGGCCGGATCGACAACTTGGCCTCGTTGCGGACCTTGTTGGGTGAAATACTGGCGGCGCAGCCGCGCCAATACTGGACCGAGGCGCTCGACAAGCTGGGCATATCCTGGGGTTCGGTCAACTCGCTTGAAGAGGTGTTCCAGGACGAGCAAGTCCTGCACCGCCGCATGCTTCAAAAAACCACCCATCCCAAGCTGGGTGAAATCCGTCTGGTCAAAAATCCCATGTTGGCCGGAAACCAAGAAGATGGCACGTCCCCTGCCGCTCCGCCCATGCTGGGCGAGCATACAGAGTCGGTGCTTGGGTGCTTGAAAACAAACATTGAGAGATAAACAATGCGTCAACACATCAAAGCCGGCATTGCGGCCGGCCTGTTTTCTTTGTCCACCGCAGCCGCTGCCGCCTATCCGGACCGCACGGTCGAATTCATTGTTCCCTACGCGCCGGGCGGGACCACCGACCTGATTGCCCGTATCGTGGCCACCAAGCTCAGCGATGTCCTGGGCCAGTCTGTGGTGGTCGTCAATAAACCCGGCGCCGGTGGCGCGGTGGGCAGCGCCTATGCCGCACGCCAGAAGCCCGACGGCTACACCTTGGTCATGGCGGTAGAGAGCTCGCATGCCGTCAACCCCAGCGTGCAGAAAAAGTCCCAGTATGACCCTGTCAACGACTTCACGCCCATCAGCAATCTTGCCAATGTGCTGGGCGTTCTGGACGTCAATGCCAAGTCGGACATCAAGACCTTCCAGCAATTGCTCGATGTGCTGAAAGCGGAGCCGGGCAAGCTGTCCTTCGGTTCGTCCGGGCTGGGGGGCTATAGCCATCTGTTCGGCGAACGCTTCCTGAGCGTGACGAAAACCGATATGCTCCATGTGCCCTACAACGGCCTGGGCCCTGCGTTGACCGGGCTTCTGGGCGGCCAGATCGATGTCGTGTTCGACAACCTTCCGTCTTCCGCCGGCCAAATCGCCGCCGGCGCGTTTCGCCCGCTTGCCGTGGCGGCGCCGACCCGGGTAAAGAGCCTGCCGGATGTGCCCACCTATGCCGAAGTCGGATACCCGCAATTGAACACGCCGTCGTGGTTTGGCATGGCGGGGCCGGCCAAGCTGCCCGCCGATGTGCTCGACACCCTGAACAAGGCGGTGGGCGAAGTCCTGGCCGACCCCGAGGTCATCGCGCTGATTGAAAAGCAGGGCGCCGTCCCCGACCACACTACCCCCGAGGCGTTCAAGCAGGTCATTGAGGCGTCCAACGAAAGGTGGCAAGACGTTGTGCAGGCCATTGGCTTTGAAAAACTCTGAGGTGAACCATGAATACAAACGCCTGGTCTGAATACGCCGGCCTGTCGGTGGATGATAGCGGCATCGGGATACTGCGCATCCAGAATGCGGGGAAACTGAATATCCTGGGTACGCCGGTCATTCGCGCGCTGACCGATGCGCTGGATCATATTGCGGGCCGCGACGATATCCGCGTGCTGGTCGTGCGGGGCGATGGCGATCGCGCATTCATCGCCGGCGCCGACATCAAGGAAATGGCGCACTTCGACATGCAGCGCGCCGAAGCCTTCATCGATGGCCTGCGCAAGCTTTCCGATGCGGTGCGCCTGCTGCCCAAGCCGGTGATCGCCCGCATTCCCGGATGGTGCCTGGGCGGCGGCATGGAGTTCGCGCTGGCGTGCGATTTCCGCATTGGCGCGGATGCGGCCAAAATGGGTATGCCCGAAGTCAAGGTGGGCATTCCATCCATCATCCAGGCGGCCTTGCTGCCCCGGTTGATCGGCACCGCGCGTTCCAACTGGATGCTGCTGACGGGCGAGGTCGTGGATGCCGATAAGGCCTTGAGCTGGGGGCTGCTCGATAGTGTGGCGCCGCTGGACGGCCTGGACGAAGAGGTAACGCGCGTTGCCCGGATGATGACCGATCTGGGGCCGGCGGCCCTGGCCCAGCAGAAAAGACTGTTGCGCGAGTGGGAGAACGAGCCGCTCGAAACATCCATCTTGAACGGCGTGCGCGAGTTTGCGCAGGCGTTCAATACCGGCGAACCGCAGAAGTACATGGGTGAATTCATCAAGGCCAAACAGACGTCCGGTTAGCAACACGGCCGTCACCGTTTGACGTCCCCGATTCCTGGGTATGGGGATCGGGGGTTTTTCGTTTGCGCGGCGAAAAGGGCCTATTATGCTTGTCCAAGCTCAAGCTGTTTGCGTAACGATCAACGGGGCATCATATTGCGCTACGAACTCAAAGACCTGAAACTCTTTCTTGCCATCGTCCAGGCTCAGAACCTGTCGGCCGGGGCGGCCAAAATGCACATGACCGCGTCGTCGGCCAGCTATCGGCTCAAAAACCTTGAATATACGGTCGGCGGCGAGCTATTCCTGCGGACGTCGAAGGGGATGACGCCGACAGCGGCAGGGGAAGTCCTGGCCCGGCATGCCAAGAGACTGTTGGCGGGCGTCGAGGCCATGCACACAGAGCTTAGCGACTATTCCAGCAATTTGCGCGGCTCCATCAGGGTGCTTGCCAACAGCAGCTCGCTCAATGGTTTTCTGCTTCCCAGCCTGGCCAGGTTCCTGACCGGCAATACGGGCATCAATGTGGATCTGAAGGAAAAGGAAAGCCTGAAGATCAGCAGCGAGATCGAGGAAGGGGTGGCTGACATCGGCATTGGCGCGGATCTGGAGCCCTTGCCCAGCCTGGAGCGCCGGCTTTATGCGCAGGACCGGCTGGTCTGCGTGGTGCCGGCCGACCACCCTTTGGCGCGCGCTCCATGCACGTCGTTCGAGGAAACCCTGGACCATGACCTGGTGTCCATGCAGCGCGCAAGCAGCAACTTCCTGTTCTTGTCCAATCAGGCGCGCCTGGCGGGAAAGGCCATGAAAGTGCGCGTGCATGTGCACAATTTCAATGCGACGCTTTATATGGTCCAGGCGGGCGTGGGCATCGCCATTGTTCCCGCCAGCATCGCCGGTACGGTGGCGGGGCAGGGCTTACTGGCTGCGCTTCCCATGACGGATGCCTGGGCCGAGCGAACGCTGCATTTGGTGCTGCGGGCCGAAACCGGGGACCAGTCCATGCTTGTCCGGCAGTTCGCCGATATTCTGTTGGACGACCCTCAGGTCGTGGAAGCGCGCCAGTCGCATTCGGGATAAGGCCGAACGGGCCGCCGGATGGCGTCCAGCCCGTTCGCCCGCCCCCTTCAGGGCAGCTCGATCCGGGCGATGCTGCCTTCCCCGCTGGCGGAGTAGTCCTTGTTGTGCGGCGTTTTGATCGTCACGTACAAGGTCTTGCCGTCGGGGCCGATCAGCAGGCTGTTGGGCATGGGCGGCAGCGTGTAGGTCTTGGTGGTACGCAGGCTGGCGGCATCGACCACGCTGACTTTGCCCTGTTCGCGATGCGATACATACAGTTCGTCGCGAGCGGGGTTGTACTTGATGCCCATTGAATCGCCGATATCGATGCGATCGGCGACTTGGCCGGTACGCGTGTCGAAGGCCAGCACGGTCTTCTGCTTGGAGTGATCGGTGACGAACAGACGGTGGCGCTTCGCGTCCAGCGCCAGGTTCAGCAGCAGATACGATTTGCCGTCGCCCGGCGTCCAGCGCTCAAGAATGCGGTTCTCGCGGGTATCGATGACCAGGACTTCGCCGTCGCCGTTGGCCGAGTACAGGCGCTGCGTTTCCTTATCCAGCAGCAGGCCGGTGACCCATTTTCCCGCATTCGGAATGGTCGCGCGCACGGCCAGGGTGTCGGCGTCGACCAGCCAGATAATGCCCGGGTCGCCGACCCCGCCCACATACAGGGCTTTTTGTTCGGGATCGTAGATGACCTGGCGCAGACCATAGGCGGAACCGTCCTTGCTTTGCTCGGTGAACTTCACCTGCGCCTTGATTTTTCCGGTCTTGGTGTCCATGGCGCTCAAGCCGCTGGCCAGGCTATTGGTGACATACAGCGTGTCGCCCTCGGGATTGACGGCCAGTCCGAAATCCTTCTCGTTGGTGTGCGTCATGCCCAGGGTCTGCAAGGTGTCGGGGTCCAGCTTGTAGATGACTCCGCCTTCGGTTCCCGTAATGGCTTCGGCCGAGGCGACGTACAGCGCCTTGCTGGCGTGGCTGTAGGCAGCCTCGTAGATGCCTCGCGCCACGGGGCGGCGCGTTGCGCCGTCGGCGGTGATGGTGACGGCCTGGACGTCGGCGTTGGCCTGCGGCGTTTGCGCCTGAACGACGGAAGCTCCCCCCAGCGCCAGGGCGATGGCAAGAGACGTACGAGAGAGAGCGGCCAGGGTAGGAGAGTATTTCATGATGAGCGGATGTGTGATAAAGGGGTCTGGAAGAGGGGGGAAGGCAATGTCACCTGATTGCAACACTATACAATATTAAACCGATAATAGGTGTGAGAATCATTTGCATTTGATGTATTCTTTGCAAGGCAGGAACTGCTTGTTCTAGCCACGCCTTGCCAGCAAGCGCGCCCATTTCCTCCTTCATCGACCAGATATGAATACCCTCAAACCCATCGTATTGGCCGTCATCGCAGCGTGCATGAATGCCGCGCATGCCCAGGACACCGATGCGTCGCAAAATACCCCTTCCGTCCAGACGCTGGAGAATATCCGGGTCGAATCCAGCGCGGACGCATCCGCCGAGGGCCTGTCTCCCGCTTATGCGGGCGGGCAGGTGGCACGCGGCGGCCGGGCGGGAATACTGGGCACGCGCGACTATATGGAGACGCCCTTCAGCATCACCAGTTACACCAGCGAATACATTCAGGATCGCCAGGCACGCAGCGTAGGCGATGTGCTGCGGGGCGATCCGAGTGTGCGCGTGGCGCGCGGCTTCGGCAATTTCCAGGAGTCGTATTTCATTCGCGGTTTTCCCCTGGAGTCGGACTCGACGGCCTATAACGGCCTGTATGGCATATTGCCGCGCCAGTACATTGCGGCCGAACTGTTCGAGCGGGTAGAGGTGCTGCGCGGCGCCTCAACCTTCCTGAACGGGGCGTCTCCGGGTGGGCAGGGGATGGGGGGCGCCCTGAATCTGCTGCCCAAGCGCGCGGGCAATGACCCACTGACCCAATTGTCGGCGGGATGGGGCAGTGGCGGGCATGGCCAGGCCGCTGTGGATATCGGGCGCCGGTTTGGCGACGAGCAGCGTCTGGGCGTGCGATTGAATGCGGCGCGCCATGACGGGGGCAGCCCTGTGGACCGTGAGGATTCCGAATTGAGCCTGGTGTCTCTGGGTGTAGACTGGCGTGGCGAGCGCTTGCGCTTGTCTGGGGATATCGGCTGGCAGGAGCACAAGCTCAAGCAGACGCGGCCCAACGTCACGCTGGCCGCCGGGACCGAGGTGCCGTCCGCGCCCAGTGCCCGCACGAACTTCGCCCAGCCCTGGACTTACTCGAATGAGCGGGATCTGTTCGGCACGCTGCGCGGGGAATACGACATCACAGACCAGGTGACCGCCTGGGCTGCTTACGGCATGCGCCGGACGGATGAGGCAAATTCGCTGGCCGGAGTCACGGTCAATAACGGCGCGACCGGAGACGGCACCTACTACCGATTCGACAATACGCGTGAGGATACAGTCGATACCGGGGAAATCGGCCTGCGTGGCAAACTGCGCACGGGACCGGTGGGGCACGAGTGGGTGGTATCGGCGTCCTATTACGAGCTTGAAAAGAAGAACGCCTATGCCATGGACTTCTTCAACACATTCGCGACCAACATCTATCATCCCGTCTATCGCGCCCGCCCCGATATCAGTGCAGGGGCATTTACAGGAAATGACCTGGATTCGCCGGCGTTGCAGGGCCGGATTCGACTAAGCAGCGTGGCAGTGGGCGATACGCTGTCTTTCCTGGACGACCGCATCCAGGCAACGGTTGGCGCCCGCCACCAGAAGCTGCACACCCAGGAGTTCGCTTATGACACGGGAACGCCTGGGCCTGCTTATGATGACAGCCGCGTGTCGCCCGCCGTCGGCTTGGTGTTCAAAGTGACGCCCGAATGGTCGATCTATGGCAACTACATCGAATCGCTGGCGCCGGGGGAGACCGCTCCAGGCAATGCCGTCAATCAAGGCCAGATGCTCAAGCCGTATGTGTCCAAGCAGAAAGAAGCCGGCGTCAAGTACGACGGCGGGCGTTTTGGGGCGGGGCTGGCGCTTTTCACCACTGACAAGCCGCGGGGCGTTCTGGGTGAGGACAATGTGTTTTCGGAATCGGGCAAGGATCGCCATCGTGGGGTCGAGCTAACGGGGTTTGGCGAATTGCAGCGCGGGGTGCGAGTGCTGGGTGGCGCCACCTGGCTGGATGCCAAGCAGATCAGCACGGGCGATGCGGTCACTGAAGGCAAACGCACCATAGGCGTGCCGCGCCTGCAAGCCAACCTGGGCGTCGAATGGGATATTCCGGGCGTGCAGGGCTTGACCGTCGATGGTCAGGTCGCGTACACCGGGTCCAGCTATGCCGATGCTGCGAACACGCAGAAAGTACCTTCATGGACGCGGCTGGATATAGGTGCGCGCTACTTATGGGAACTGAACGGTACGCTGGTCACACTGCGGGCACGTGTGGACAATCTTGCCGATCGCGATTACTGGGCTTCCGTCGGAGGTTATCCAGGTTCAGGCTACCTGGCTCTGGGCAGTGGCCGGACCTATTCATTGAGCGCGAGTTTCGAATTCTGACGAGCACGCCTGGTGGCTGTGATCAAGGCGGCCAGGACGGAGTTGTTGCGTCAAATGACGGGCATCGATGTCGTGCATGTACCCTGCAAAGGCTCCGGTCCGATGCTCACGTGGGCGCGCCGGGCCGGCCTTCGTCCGCATAGAACTGCTTGATGAGCTGGACGTGGTTCTCGGTGGTTTGCGACACGGGCGCATGGCGCCAGATCACGCTTGTGACGGACCGCTGCTTATGGCTGAACGGCAAAAAACGGATGCCGGGCAGTTCGCTTGCAGCCAGGCACCGGGGCACGATGGAGACGCCCATCTCCCGAGAGACCAGGGATGCCACGCTAAGCCAGTGGCGCGCTTCGTGCCTGACATTGGGCAAGAACCCGGCATGCACGCACATGGCGAACAGTGTTTCGTAGTACACCGGCGAAAAGGCGCGCGAGAAAAAAATGAACTCTTCGTTGGCCAGGTCGATGAGCTTGAGGGCGGACTGGTCCGCAAGGCGATGGGAGGCGGGCAGGCAAATCGAAAAGGGCTCGACAATCAGCGCTTCCGCGGAAACCGCTTCCGGCACCGGGTTGGCGTGGATGAAGCCGATGTCAATGCCCCCGCGCTCCACCAGCTCGATCTGTTCCGCGGAGTTCATCTCGAGCAAGGCGTGCTCAATGCCGGGGTAGTGGTCCTTGCAGCGCTTCAAGACCACGGGAAGCTTGCGGTATAGCATCGATCCCACGAAGCCGATTTTTATGTGTCCTTGCAGGCCGGCATGGATCCGCGCAACCAGGCCGGCGACATCGGCGTTCCGGCGCAGCAGGAACAAAGCCTCTTTATAGAAAGCGCGGCCCGCGGCGGTCAGTTCTACGTGTCGGCTGTTGCGCAGAAACAAGGGCGCGCCCAGGCTTTCTTCCAGCTGTTTGATCGCGTAGCTGAGCGGCGGCTGCGATAGATGAAGGCGCTTTGCCGCTCGGCTAAAGCTGAGTTCCTCTGCAACGGCGACGAAGTATCGCAACTGGCGGGCGTCAAGGTCCATGGCGTTATCTATACAAGATTTGTATAGATAGTAACAAAGACGGTATTGGAATCAATCACTTGTTCGGTCTTAAGATGGATCAACATTTGTAGGGGGTCTTATGACTGCTCAGATTTCATACCCGCCCGCCGCCTCCAATATTCCGGATTCGCGCGGCCTCAATTTGTTCAGCGCCGATCCGTATTCAAAGGCCTTGTTGCAGGTGTATCTGCCGCGCGATCTGTACGATCACTTGCTTCCGCATTTCATTGAGCTGGGCGCAATGGCCGGCGGCAAGCTCGATGAACTGGCGGCGATTGCCGATCAGCATCCGCCCGAGCTTTCAGTACGGAATCGGGCAGGGCAAGACCAGTCGGTCATCAACAAGCATCCCGCCTATGTCGAGCTCGAGCGCCTGGCCTACAGCCGCTATGGCTTGGCCGCCATGTCGCACCGGGCCGGCGTGCTGGGTTGGGACGCGCCCATGCCGCCCGCGGCGAAATATGCCCTGACGCATCTGTTCGTGCAGGCCGAGTTCGGCTTGTGCTGCCCTGTCAGCATGACGGACTCCTTGGCCCGAACCCTAAGGAAATTTGGCGATCCTGCGCTGATTGAATGGGTGTTGCCCCAGGTGACGTCGCTGGATTTCGATGAGCTCAAGCAGGGCGCGATGTTCATGACAGAGCAGGCCGCCGGCTCCGACGTCAGCGCCACTGAAACCCTGGCGCGGGAACAGTCCGACGGGCGCTGGCTGTTGTACGGCGATAAATGGTTCTGCTCCAACCCCGATGCGGGTTTTGCGATGGTGTTGGCCCGCAGTGAAACCAAACAGGGCCTGGCGGGCGTTTCCCTATTCCTGTTGCCCAGAATCCTTCCAGAGGGCGGCATCAACCACTATCGCATTCTGCGCCTGAAAGACAAGCTGGGGACGCGTTCCATGGCAAGCGGCGAAATTCGCCTCGAGGGCGCCCAGGCATGGCTGGTGGGCGAGCGCGGACGCGGCTTCCAGCACATGGCCGATATGATCAACAACTCACGCCTGTCCAACGGGATGCGGGCCGCCGGCCTGATGCGGCGCGCCGTCAGCGAGGCCGTATTCGTCGCTGAAAACCGGCGCGCCTTTGGCAAGCGGCTGATCGATATGCCCCTGATGCAGCGCCAGTTGCTCAAGATGATGGTGTCGGCGGAACAGGCCCGATCCGTGATGTACCAGACAGCCGCCGCGCTCGAGCGCTCCGACAAAGGCGATGCCCAGGCCAAGGTGCTGGCGCGCATCCTGACGCCGCTTATCAAGTTCCGCGCGTGCCGGGATGCCAGGAAAGTGACGGGGGACGCCATGGAAGTGCGTGGCGGCTGCGGCTACATCGAAGAGTGGACCGAGCCGCGCCTGCTGCGCGACGCGCATCTTGGGTCGATCTGGGAGGGCACCAGCAACATCGTCGCGCTCGACGTCATGCGGGCCATCCGCAAAAACAATTGCCTGGATGGCTTGCGCGCGCACATAGAGGGCCTGCTGGCCGACGGCATGCCTTGTCCGGCGGACCTGGCGGCTACGCAGCGCCAGAGCATTGACAAGGCGTACGCGCTCGCCGCCAGCGCCGCGCAGGAAGAGAATTCCGCCCTGGCGCGCCAGGCCGCATCGGCCCTGTACAACGTCATGTCCTTGGCAACCATGCGGTGGGAAGCGCGCAAAACCGGTCTGGAAAGCCGGAACGACCTTGCGGACCTGGTCCTGGTCCACAAGCTGGCGCCCCATGACCCCTGCTCGGTTTCCGAATTCAAGGTGAATCAAAGCCGGTTGCTGCCGGAAACGCCGCAGCCGGTTCATTGACCGGCACATCACCCGCCGTGATGGCCACGGCGTATCAACACACTTAAAAAAATCCGAAAGGATACGGAGACATTGATGAAAAAACTGCTTATCGCCTTACTATGTTCCGCTGCCGCCGTGTGCGGCGCCACTGCCGCGGTGGCGGGCGAGAATTATCCCGCCCAGCCGATCAAGCTTATTGTGCCCTTCCCGCCGGGCGGCCCCACCGACGCCTTGGCCCGCCGGCTGGGCGAGAAACTGGCCCAGCCGCTGGGGCAAACCGTGATTGTCGAGAACAAAGCGGGCGCGGGGGGGAATATCGGCTCGGAGTTCGTCGCCAACGCCAAGCCCGACGGCTACACCATCCTGTTTGGCACGTCGGGCCCGCTCGCGATCAACATCAGTCTGTACAAGAAGCTGGGCTACGATCCGCGTAGAAGCTTTGAGCCCATCGTTCGCATTGGGCACTTGCCGAACATCCTGGTCGTCAATCCGCAAGTGCCGGCCAGCAATCTGAAGGAACTGATCGCGTATGGCAAGGCCAATCCCGACAAGCTTTCCTTTGCCTCGTCGGGCAACGGCGCCTCTTCCCATTTGGCCGGTGTGCTGTTCAACGAGATGGCGGGCACGCATGTCCTGCATATACCGTATCGCGGCACCGGTCCCGCCTTGAACGACCTGATCGGCGGCCAGGTTTCCATGGCCTTCACCGACATCCTCACGGCGCTGCCGCATGTCAAAAGCGGCGGCTTGCGCGCCATAGGGCTGGCTTCCGCAGACCGTTCGGCCGCTTTGCCCGACCTGCCTACACTCAGTGAACAGGGGCTGTCCGGTTACGACGTGAGCGTATTCTTCGGCATCGTGGCGCCCAAAGGCACGCCCCCGGCCGTGGTCGAGAAACTGAATGCGGCCTTCAATCAGGCCATGGCGGACCCGTCCATCCGCGAGACGCTCGCGCATCAGGGCATTGTGCGCGCCGACGACACGACGCCGCAGGGCCTGGCCACCTTCATCAACAGCGAAGTCGACAAATGGCAGGCCGTGATCAAGGGCGCCGACATTTCCCTGGACTAATCATTTTCTGGACGCATCATGACTTTAGGCAACGCCGCTACCCAGGGCGCCCTGCAGGGCTGCAAGGTGATCGATCTATCGCGCGTGCTGGGCGGCCCATACTGCACCCAGATCCTGGCCGACCACGGCGCGGAAGTATTCAAGGTCGAACCGCCCACGGGCGATGAAACGCGTGGGTGGGGGCCGCCGTTCCTGGACGGCACGGCCTCGTACTTTCTGGGCGTCAACCGGAACAAGCTGGGCCTGGCGCTGGATTTGTCCAATCCGGATGGAAAAGCCTTCTTGCGGGCGCTGCTGCAGGACGCGGACGTGCTGGTCGAGAACTTCAAGCCCGGCACACTGGAAAAGTGGGGGTTGGGCGTCGACGTCCTGCAGCAGGCGTTTCCGCAACTGGTGCACTGCCGGATCAGCGGTTTCGGCGCGGACGGCCCGCTGGGCGGGCTGCCGGGCTACGACGCCTGCGCCCAGGCGATGTGCGGCTTGATGAGCGTGAATGGGGATGCGGACGGCGAGCCGACACGGGTGGGCCTGCCTGTCGTCGACATGGTGACAGGCCTGAATGCCGCGTTGGCCATACTGCTGGCCCTGAACGAGCGGCACCGCAGCGGCTTGGGGCAGTTTTTGGACATTACGCTGTTTGACTGCGCCATTTCGCTGCTGCATCCGCATGCGGCCAATTACTTTCTAAGCGGCAACATACCTCAGCGCACCGGTAATGCCCACCCGAATATCGCGCCGTATGAAACGTTCCGGACGGCGCGGGGCGACATTTTCCTTGCCGTGGGAAATAACCGGCAGTTCGAACTGTTGGCAGCGGAATTGCAGCATCCCGAGTTGGCTGCGGACGCGCGATTCCAGTCCAATGCCGATCGGCTCAAGCACCGAAAGGCGCTTGGGGAAATACTTGGACGCCTTCTGAAGCAACACGAGGCAGCGGATTTTGCCCAGATACTGCTTAAAAAGGGCGTGCCCGCGGCGCCCGTGCTGAATGTGGAAGAACTGCTGCAGCACCCGCACACCCGGCACAGGGGTATGGTGCTGGAAAAGGACGGCTATCAAGCAATTGCCTCGCCGATCAAGCTGTCGCGCACGCCGGCCGGACTGCGCAGCTTGCCCCCGGCCTTCGGCGAGCACACCGAAGCCGTCAAGCAAGCGTTGGGCTTGCCTGAACCCTAGCAGCGGTTTTACCTGGGCGCGGCCGCCCGCCCCCGCACGCGGCGATTGATGCGCAGGGCCAGCAAGGTGCAGGCCGAACCAGACAGCAGGTATAGGCTGATGGCCCACAGGCCGAATTGCGCCGACAGGCCCAGGACGACCAAAGGCGCAAACGCGGCGCCGATCAGCCAGGCAAGGTCGGTGGTCAGCGCCGCGCCCGTATAGCGGCAGCGCGGCAGGAAGTTGGCCGTGGCCGTGCCGGACGATTGCCCGTAAGACAGGCCCAGCAGCGCGAAGCCGATCAGGATGAAGGCGTCCTGGCTGGCCGCGCCGCCGGACAGCAGCCAAGGCGATGCCAGCGCAAAGATGCCGATCAATACCGCCAGCAGCGCAAGTGTGGTGCGCCGCCCCAGGCGGTCGGCGATCAGGCCCGACGCGAAGGTCGCGGCGATGCCGATGGCCGCGCCGATCAGTTCGATGATCAGGACATCGGCGATGGCTTGGCTGCGGTGGATGGCGATCCAGGACAGCGGGAAAATCGTCACCAGGTGAAAGAGCGCATAGCTGGCCAGCGAGGCAAAAGCGCCGATGAACAGGTTATAGCCCTGGGTCCGCAGCATTTCCAGCGTGCCGATGGGCTGGAGTTCGCGCTCTTCAAGCAGGCGGGTGTATTCGCTGGCGAGCACCAGGCGCAGGCGCGCGAACAGGCCGACGACGTTGATGGCGAATGCCACGAAAAAGGGGAAACGCCAGCCCCAGGCAAGGAAGTCCGCCTGGGAAAGCCGAGTGTGCAGGTACAAGAACAGGGCGCCCGCCACCAGAAACCCCAGCGGAGCGGCCAACTGGCCCACCATCGAATACCAGCCGCGCTTGCTGGCCGGCGCATTCAGCGCCAGCAGGGACGGCAAGCCATCCCAGGAGCCGCCGTAGGCAATGCCCTGCAGGCTGCGGAAGATGGCCAGCAGGACGATGGCCAGGACACCGGCGCCGGCATGGGTGGGCAGGAAGGCGATGCCGGCTGTGGCCGAACCCAGCAGGAACAGCGCGGCGGTGAGCTTGACGCCCCGGCCCCAGCGCTTCTGGATAAGCATGAAGAGGGCGGTGCCGAAAGGCCGGAAGATAAAGGCCAGGGCAAAGATGGCGAAGGAATACATCGTGCCGGTGAACGGATCGGCAAAGGGGAAGAACACCTGCGGGAACACCAGCACCGAGGCGATGCCGTAAGTGAAGAAGTCGAAGAATTCCGATGTGCGCCCAATGACCACGCCGACGGCAATGTCGCCGGGGCTGACTTCCGTGTCGTGGCCGGCGGCGGCCCGGGCTGTCCGGGCGCGGTCGTCGCGCTTGGCGCGCGCGCCGGGAGGGTAGGAATTCAGGGCGTGATCAGTCATTGCAGCGGTCCTTCCAAACTTGAAACCTGGCCATACTTGGGCTACAGAATCGCATTCCTGATGCCAGGACGCCATTGGACAAAACCCGAAGCATGCTGTCGCGCCGGCATGGGGGCATAGGACAAAATGTCCAATTCCCGCCGACGCGTTTCAATCTTATAGTAGCCGCTTCTTTCCAGGTAACTATCGTATTTCCGGCGTTGCGGCAATGATTCGTATCAATTTTTTGAGATTTTCCCTTCTTTCCGCCGCCGCCTTCCTGTTGAGCGGCTGCAACGCGGTATTGCTCAAGCCCTCCGGGGACATTGCCGTGCAGCAGCGCGATCTGATCTATGTGGCCACCGGCCTGATGCTGATCGTCATCGTGCCGGTCATTATCGCGACCATCGTATTCGCCTGGCGGTATCGCGCTTCGAACACCAGCGCCCAGTACGATCCGGAATGGCATCACTCCACCAAGCTCGAACTGGTGATCTGGTCCGTGCCGCTGATGATCATCATTGCGCTGGGCAGCATTACCTGGGTCAGCACCCATCTGCTGGATCCCTATCGCCCCCTTGACCGCATCGACGCCAACCGGCCTGTTGCGGCCGACGTGCGGCCCCTGACGGTGGAAGTGGTGGCGCTCGATTGGAAGTGGCTGTTCATCTACCCAGAATACGGTATTGCCGCGCTCAACGAGCTGGCGGCGCCGGTTGACCGTCCCATCGAGTTCAAGATCACCGCCTCCTCGGTCATGAATTCCTTCTTCATCCCCGCGCTGGCCGGGCAAATCTACGCCATGGCCGGCATGCAGACCAAGCTGCATGCCGTCATCAACAAACCGGGCGTTTACCAAGGGATTTCCGCCAATTACAGCGGGGCCGGGTTCTCGGGCATGAACTTCAAGTTCCACGGCCTGGACGACGACGGCTTCCGGGAATGGGTCAAGACGAACCGCGCCGAAGGCGGCGAACTGGATCGCGGCGCCTATCTTGCCCTGGAGCGCCCCAGCCAGAACGAGGCCGTGCGCCGCTACGCCAGTGTGGCGCCCGATTTGTTCGACGCCATCGTCAATCGCTGCGTGGCGCCCGGCACCATTTGCATGGGCGACATGATGCATAGGGATGCGCAGGGCGGCGGCGGGCTGGAGGGTATTCCTCTTCCCGGTACGCCGGGCGCGCCCGGCATGGGCCGGCCGGCCGCGGGGCTGGACACGTCGGCCGATTTCCTGGGCGACTTGTGCACATTCCCCGATACCGCCGCAGCGGCCGCGCAAGATCCGAAGGATGCCCTTGCCATGACCCTGGCCCGACGCTAAGGGCGCCCCTGCCGCGCCAAGCCCCGGAAGGGGCGGCAGACTTTCCGGTACGCCTTGCGCTGCCGTTTTCCAAACCTTGCCCTTATGGCAATACCCGAAGTAAGACTTATGGACCTGCAAAATCTGGTGTTCGGCCGCCTGACCTGGGATTCGATTCCCCTGCACGAACCGATCCTGGTCGCGACGTTCGCCGCCGTCGTCCTTGGCGGCGTCGCGCTGCTGTACCTGCTTTCCCGCTACCGCTTGTGGGGCGGCTTGTGGAACGACTGGATCACCAGCATCGATCACAAGAAGATCGGCATCATGTACATGATCCTAGGCATCGTCATGTTGCTGCGCGGCTTTGCCGACGCCATCATGATGCGTATCCAGCAAGCCATCGCGTTCGGCGACGCCTCGGGCTACTTGCCGCCGCATCATTACGACCAGATCTTTACCGCGCATGGCGTGATCATGATCTTCTTTGTGGCCATGCCGCTGGTGACGGGGCTGATGAACTATCTGGTGCCGCTCCAGATCGGCGCCCGCGACGTGGCATTCCCTTTCCTGAACAACTTCAGTTTCTGGATGACCGCCAGCGGCGCGGCGCTGGTCATGGTGTCCCTGTTCGTCGGCGAGTTCGCCAAGACGGGCTGGCTGGCCTACCCGCCGCTTTCCGGGCTGGAATACAGCCCCGATGTGGGCGTGGATTATTACATCTGGGCCTTGCAGATCGCCGGGGTCGGCACCTTGCTGTCGGGCATCAACCTGGTGGTCACCATCGTCAAGATGCGTGCGCCCGGCATGACGATGATGAAGATGCCGGTCTTTACCTGGACCGCGCTGTGCACCAACGTGCTCATCATTATTTCCTTCCCCGTGCTGACCGCCACGCTGGCGCTGCTGGGCATGGACCGCTACCTGGGGACCCAGTTTTTCACGAACGATCTGGGCGGCAACCCGATGATGTACGTGAACCTGATCTGGATCTGGGGCCATCCCGAGGTCTACATCCTGATTCTGCCCTTGTTCGGCGTGTTTTCCGAGGTGGTCTCGACCTACTCGCGCAAGCGGCTGTTCGGCTATACCTCGATGGTGTACGCGACCATCGTCATTACCGTGCTGTCCTATCTTGTGTGGCTGCATCATTTTTTCACGATGGGTTCGGGGGCGAGCGTCAATTCTTTCTTCGGCATCACCACCATGATCATCTCGATCCCGACGGGTGCCAAGATATTCAACTGGCTGTTCACGATGTACCGGGGCCGTATCCGCTTCGAGCTGCCCATGATGTGGACGATTGCCTTCATGATCACCTTCGTCATCGGCGGCATGACGGGCGTGCTGCTTGCCGTGCCGCCGGCCGACTTTGTCCTGCACAACAGCCTGTTCCTGATTGCGCACTTCCACAACGTCATCATCGGCGGCGTGCTGTTCGGCCTGTTTGCCGGCATCAATTATTGGTTTCCGAAGGCCTTCGGCTACACGCTCGATACGTTCTGGGGCAAGTGCTCGTTCTGGTTCTGGGTCGTGGGCTTCTGGGTCGCCTTCATGCCGCTGTACATCCTGGGCCTGATGGGTATTACCCGCCGCGTCAGTCATTTTGAGGACCCATCGCTGCAGATATGGTTCCAGGTTGCCGCGGTGGGCGCCTTCCTGATCGCGCTGGGCATTGCCAGTTTCCTGATACAGCTGTACGTCAGCTACCGCGACCGCGAAGCCCTGCGCGATGTGTCGGGCGACCCGTGGGATGGCCGGACGCTGGAATGGGCCACGTCGTCGCCGCCGCCCAGCTACAACTTCGCCTTCACGCCGCGCATCCATAGCGGCGATGCATGGTGGGATATGAAGCAGCGCGGCTATCAGCGCCCCCAAGACGGTTTCATGGCCATTCACATGCCCAGGAACACGGGGGCCGGCTTCATCCTGGCCGCCCTGAGCACCGTCTGCGGTTTTGCCCTGGTCTGGCGCATGTGGCCGCTGACGGCGCTGTCGTTCTTCGGCATTGTGGCCTATGCCATTTATCACACCTTCAACTACCAGCGCGACTTCCATATTCCCGCCGAGGAAGTCAGCCAGGTTGAAGCGGAACGTACCTTGCAGCTTGCGAATCATGTCTAATACCCACGTCCTTCATCACCCGGGCGCGGCCCCCCAGGCCGCCGCGCCCGACTTCATCGTCAGGGAAGCGCATCATCCCCAGAACGGAACCCTGCTGGGATTCTGGATCTACCTGATGAGCGACTGCCTGATCTTCGCCTGCCTGTTCGCGGTCTACGGCGTACAGGGCCGCAGCTATGCGGGCGGCCCTTCGGGGGCTGACCTGTTCGACCTTTCCCTGGTGGCGCTCAACACGGCCATGCTGTTGCTGTCGTCCATCACGTACGGCTTTGCCATGCTCAAGATGCAGCAGGGCCGAGTGCGGGGCACCATGGGCTGGCTGGCCGTGACGGGCCTGTTCGGACTGGCCTTTCTGGGACTTGAGCTGTATGAGTTCGCCCACTTGCTGCATCTGGGGGCGGGGCCGCAACGCAGCGCTTTCCTGTCGGCGTTCTTCACGCTGGTGGGCACGCACGGGCTGCACGTCGCGTTCGGCATCATCTGGCTGGTGACGCTGCTGTTCCAGCTCAAGCGCCATGGGCTGATTCCCGAGAACCGCCGCCGCCTGATGTGCCTGTCGATGTTCTGGCACTTCCTGGATGTAATCTGGATCGGCGTCTTCAGCTTTGTCTACCTGATGGGGGTACTGTAATGAGCGCACACCACAACGACGAACATGCAGTGCATCACGATGCGCATGGCCACGAAGACGGCCACGCGCCCAGCACCTTCAAGGGATATATGACGGGATTCGTGCTGTCGGCGATCCTGACGATCATCCCCTTCTGGCTGGTCATGGGCGATGTGCTCGATGGCAAGAGCGCGACCGCCCTGGCGGTGCTCGGGATAGGCGCCGTGCAGATGGTTGTGCACATGGTCTATTTTCTGCACATGAATTCCCGCTCCGAAGGCGGCTGGACCCTGCTGGCCTTGATCTTCACCTTGGTGATCGTCATGATTGCCATGGCCGGCTCGCTATGGGTGATGTACCATTTGAATACCAACATGATGCCGGGTCCGCTACACGATATGCACAGCATGTCTTGACATTCCGGCAAGGTTTTCCAGGCTGATGCCCCGTCCCTCGCCCCTCGATGCTTGCGCAGCGCACCCCAGGCACATCCGGATGCTTCGTCCCGCAGCGCTCGCGCTATGGGCGGCGCTGGCGCTGCTGTGCTTCTGCGGCTTCATGGCCCTGGGCACTTGGCAAGTGCAGCGCCTGCACTGGAAGCATGACCTGATCGAGCGGGTTGCGCAGCGCGTTCACGCGGTCCCCGTGCCCGCCCCCGGGCAACACAACTGGCCGGCCGTCAACGCCGAGCGCAACGAATACCAGCGCGTGCGCCTGGAAGGCATCCTGCTGAACCGGCATGAAACCTTCGTCCAGGCCTCGACCGAGCTCGGCGCGGGCTTTTGGGTGCTCACGCCCATGCGGCTGGCGGACGGCAGCCTGGTGTGGGTGAATCGCGGGTTTGTCGATCCGGCCCGGCGCGATCCGGCCCGGCGCGGCGCGCCGCAGCCCGAAGGCCTCACGACCATCACGGGACTCCTGCGCATGAGCGAACCGGGCGGCGGCTTCCTGCGGCAGAACGACCCGGCGCAAGGGCGCTGGTATTCGCGCGATATCCAGGCCCTCGCCTCGGCGCACGGCCTGGCGCCCGCGGCGCCTTATTTCGTTGATCAAGAGGGCGGACCGGGCGCGCCAGAAATAGGGCCGATGAGCGCGGCGCCGGCAATCTGGCCCGTGCCGGGCATGACGGTCGTGGCTTTCCGTGACCACCACCTGGGCTACGCGATCACGTGGTATGTGCTGGCGCTGATGGTGGCCGCGGCGTCTTTTTACGTGGGCCGCCTGGAATACCGGCAGCGGCGCCGGCGCGGCGTGGCCGCCGACCGCGTCCGGGTGCGGCACGCATGAGCCCGATAGAAGCCGCTGCCGCGCTCGACGACGATCAGACGCGCCGTCCAGGCGACTACGCGACCGGCCGGCACGATCTGCGCCAGTTGATCCAGTTGCGCTGGATTGCCGTATTGGGACAGGTCGTCACCATATTCCTGGCGATAGTGGTTTTTCAATTGCCGTTGCCGCTGAAAAGCATGATTGTTGTGCTGGCCGCGCTGGTCGGCTTCAACCTGTTCAGCCGGCTGCGGCTGCACTTGCGCATCCCCGTCAGCCAGGCAGAGCTTTTCCTGGCCTTGCTGCTGGATGTGCTGGCGTTGACGGCGCAGCTTTATTTAAGCGGCGGCCCCACCAATCCCTTCATCTTCCTGTTCCTGCTGCAGGTGACGCTGGCCGCTGTGCTGCTCAGGCCCTTGCCGTCCTGGATCATTGTCGTGCTGAGCACGGTGGCGTTTATCGGGCTGGGCCTGACGAGCCAGGACTTCGCTTTGCCGCTGGAGCTGGGCAGGGGGCTGTCCAGCCCTTTCATCCTGGGGATGCTGGTCTGCTTTGTATTGAACGCCATCCTGATTGTGATCTTCATCAGCCGCATTACCCGCAATGTGCGCTCGCGCGATGCGCGCCTGGCCGACATGCGCCAGCGCGCCTCGGAAGAAGAGCACATCGTCCACATGGGGCTGCTGGCTTCGGGCGCGGCGCACGAGTTGGGCACGCCGCTGGCCACCCTGGACGTCATCCTGGGCGACTGGTCCCACGCGCCGCCTTTTCGGGACGATCCGGAGCTGGCGCAGGATGTCCGGGAAATGCAGGCCCAGGTCCGGCGCTGCAAGGCGATCGTCAGCGGCATCCTGATGTCGGCGGGCGAGGCGCGCGGCGAGGCGCCCACCGAAACGTCGGTTCATGCTTTCCTGGATGAACTGGTGGCGCAGTGGCGCGTTTCACGCCAGAGCGCGCATCTTGACTACGAGAACAGGTTCGGCGAGGATGCGCGCATTATTTCCGACCTGGCGCTCAAGCAGATGATCTGCAATGTGCTGGACAATGCCCTGGAAGCCTCTCCGCGCGGCCAGCGGCTTGTCGTCACGCGCGAGGCGGGAAGCCTGGTCCTGGCGGTGACCGACATGGGGCCGGGGTTCGATCCGGCCATTCTGCAGGACCTGGGCAAGCCCTATCAGTCGACCAAGGGACGGCCCGGCGGCGGCCTGGGGCTTTTCCTGTCCCTCAAGGTCGCGCGTACACTCAGCGGCAGCCTGGTGGCCAGGAACCTGTCTTTCGGCGGCGCGTCCGTCACGATCCGGCTGCCGTTGTCCGCACTTGCCCCCGGGGAGGCCGGCCATGACGAATGAACCCAGCGACGCGTCCGTCCCGGACGCCGCGGCTCGGGCCGAGCGCCTGCTGCTTGTGGTGGAAGATGACGCCGCCTTGTCGCGCACGCTATCGCGCTCTTTCGGACGCCGCGGTTACCGCGTCATCAGCGCCGATAGCCTGGAAGGCGTCGAAAAGCTCCTGGCCGACCATTCACCCGGCTACGCCGTCGTCGACCTGAAGCTGCATGGCGAAGCCTCGGGGCTGGCCTGCGTGCAGACCTTGCACAGCAAGGACCCTTCCATGCTGATCGTCGTGCTGACGGGTTTTGCCAGCATCGCCACGGCGGTCGAAGCGATCAAGCTGGGCGCCTGCCACTACTTGGCCAAGCCGTCCAACACCGACGACATCGAACGCGCCTTCCAGATGACCGAAGGCAACACCGGCGTCGAGCTGGCCAAGCGGCAGGCATCGATCAAGACCCTGGAGTGGGAGCGCATCCACGAGATGCTGGTGGCGACCGATTTCAATATCTCCGAAGCCGCGCGGCGCCTGGGCATGCACAGGCGGACCCTGGCCCGCAAGCTGGAAAAGCGGCAGGTCAGCTGAACAGGCCCACCCTTCATACATCGGCAAAAAGCAAGTCCATGGCGGCAGCAGATTTTGCGGCGCAGATGGCGACCAGATCGAAATTGGGCAGATGGTGCGAATCCGAGATATCCAGGAAGGTGACGCCGGGGAAATCCAGCGTGCTTATCCAGCTTGGCAGAAGGCCGATCCCCATGCCGCCCGCTACGCAGGACATGACGGTCAGGGTGCGGTTGGCATGCATGTTGATCTTGACGCTGCATCCGGCTTTGCGGATACCGTCGGTAATGCCGGTGTAGAACACCGGCAATTGGTCCTGCGGATACATGATCAGCCCGATCTCGGCAATCTGCGCCAGGTTGATCGTCGGCGGCATATAACGAGACATGGCAGTGGGCACCGCGGCAATCAGGCGGTCCTGGCGCAGGACTTTTTCGTACATATGACCCGATACGGTGACGGGCGCATGCATCAGGCCGATGTCTATCATGCCCAGCTCAAGGGCGGATGCCAGCTCGTCGTTGCCCATTTCCTTCAAGGTGATGTCCAGATCGGGAGCGTGGCTGCGTACCTTGCGCAACGCCTTGGGCAAGACGTCGAACAGAGCCGACGAGACCAGGCCGATGACCAGGGAACCGGCCAGGCCTTTGCGGGTGGCCTTGGCCTTGCGCGAGGCCTCGTCCAGGCGGAACATGCCGCTTCTGACGTCGTCCGCGATGATGAGCGCCGCAGCGGTGGGCAGGGCGCCGTTGCGGGAGCGCTCGAACAGCTTGACGCCCAGGCTCTTTTCCATGCGCGCAATGGACTGGCTGAGCGCCGGCTGGGCGACCCCCAACTGGTGAGCAGCTTGGCTGATGGCGCCATGCTCCAGGACGGCCAGAAAGTTTCTCAGTTGGCTTATTTCCATAGCTAATCAATATAGATAAAGATTGCTTTCATAATAGATCAGTATAGTGACAATCGCTAGAATCTTGCGGATGTGTACTGAAAACGCTCCAGCAGGCAAACCGATTGCCCCTATCTTGCCGCCCGGCGCCATCGACAGTCATGCTCATGTTTTTGCGCCGGGCTTGCCGGTTGTCGAAGCGCGGCGCTATACGCCGGATTATGCGGCGCCGCTGGACGAATACCTGGCGCTGCTGGATGAACATGGCCTGGCCCACGGGGTGCTGGTTCAACCCAGCTTTCTGGGCACGGATAACCATTACCTGATGGGGGCCTTGCGTCAGGCGGCGGGGCGCTGCCGCGGGGTTGTCGTGGTCGACCCCGGCGTGGAAGCGGACGAGCTCAAGGCCATGGACGACTGCGGCATTGTGGGCATTCGGCTGAATCTGTTCGGCCGTCCGCTCCCGGATTTTACGCAAGCAGCGTGGCAAGGACTCTTTGAAAAGCTGAATGTGCTGGATTGGCATGTGGAAGTCCATTGCCCTTATCAGCAACTGCCGCTCATCATGCCGGCGCTGATGCAAGGGGTGCGCAAGATCGTTGTCGATCATTTTGGCCGCCCGGATTTCAAGCAGGGTGTCCAGCCCGGCCAGCTCCAGTATTTATGCAGCTTGGCTGACTGCGGATTTATATGGGTCAAGTTGTCGGCGATATACCGGATTTGGCCTGAAGGTTCGGTCGATGAGTGCACAGCTGTCGTCAGGCATTTGATCGATTGTTTCGGTGCTCGGCGCCTGATGTGGGGCAGCGATTGGCCCCATACGGAGCATGAGTCACTCAGTTCGGTGCGCAATCCACTGCGTTGGCTGATCGATGCAGTGGAAAGCCAGGATGAGCTGGCTGCTGTCTTGACGCATACCCCTAAATTGCTTTTTCGATTCTGAGGATAACGATGTCCAATACCAAGTACGCGTTTAAGAAAATCGCCCTGCAGGCCAAGTATGCCTTGGGCGCATTGGTCCTGGGTTGTTCAGCGGCGGCAAGCGCCGCTTACCCCGACCGGCCCATTACCATGGTGGTCAGCTATCCTCCGGGTGGCACAGTCGATCTGGTCGCCCGCCTGATCGCCCCCGAGCTTGAGAAAGAGCTGGGCCAGACTGTGGTGGTGGATAACAAGGGCGGCGCGGGCGGCATGCTGGGCGGCGCTTTTGTGTCGCGTGCCAAGCCGGACGGCTACACGATCTTGATGGATGCCTCCAATCACGCACAGAACCCGGCCCTGCGCGAAAAAATGACCTTCGATACCCTGAAGGATTTTGCGCCCGTGTCGCTGCTGATCAAAGTGCCCAACGTCCTGGTCGTCAATCCCGCCTCAGCCATCAAGTCGGTGGATGACTTGAAGGCCGAGGACAAGGCCAGCGAGCATACGCTTTACTATGCATCGTCCGGTCCTGGCTCGGCCCAGCATCTTGCCGGTGAACTGTTCAACGTCCTGGGGGGTACGAAGCTGATTCACGTGCCCTATAAAGGCGGTGGTCCGGCCATGATCGACGTCATGGGCAATCAGGTTCCCATGATGTTCGCCAGCCTGGGATCGTCGTGGACGCATATCAAGAGCGGGAAGCTGCGTGCCATTGCCTTGGGCGGCGCAGAACACAGCAAGCTGCTGCCTGGCGTACCCACCATTGCCGAGTCGGGCTTGCCGGGTTATGAGTCCTACGAGTGGAATGCCATTTTTGCGCCGGCGGGCACACCGCAGGACATCCTGAACCAGTTGTCCGCAGCCCTGGCCAAGGTGTTGCAGAACCCCGATGTGCAGCAGCGTCTTGCCGACCTGGGTGCGGACACGATCGGATCGTCGCCGGAACAGCTGCGCGCTTTCGTCCAGGACGAAATCGCGAAATGGAAGGATGTGGCGGCCAAGGCCAAGATCTCTTTGGATTGATGCCCAGCCCGCGCATGCTAGCATCGTAGCCATTCTGTTTCCTGAAATGAAAAGCACATGCTCAGATGGCTTGCGGGGCGGGGCGCCTCGCATAAGAACGTATCGCGCGAACTGGCGCTGATTTCTCCTGAAGCCTGGCAGGCCGTTCTGGACGGCTTGCCTTTTCTGGCGGGCCTTGCGCCTGCCGAAGACGAGGCCTTGCGCCATCGGGCGGCCTGGCTGCTGGCCAGCAAGAACTTCAGCGGGGCGCAGGGCCTGGTGTTGACCGATGACATCATGCTGTCCATTGCCGCGCAGGCGGCCTTGCCTATTCTGGCGCTCGACCCGGTCCTGTACGAGGGCTGGATCGACATCATTGTGTATCCGGGCGGTTTCCTGACGCAGCGCGTGGAAACCGACGAGGCCGGGGTGGTGCATGAATATGTACAGGAGACGTCCGGCGAGGCCTGGGAGGGCGGGCCGGTCATTCTGTCATGGGACGATGCGGGCCCGGGCCGGGACCACGACGCCAATGTCGTCATCCATGAGTTTGCCCACAAGCTGGATCAATACGGCAGCGATGTCGATGGCATGCCCAGCCTGGATGCGCACCCCACGCTGCGGCCCCGCCAGTGGCGCAATGTGCTGGAGCAGTCCTTCGATGCCTTCAACGAGGCCTTGACCGCGGTCGAGGATGCCATCCCCGGCGATGTGGACCCTGAATCGGAAGAAGGGGAGGCCTGGTTCGACACCCTGCCGCTCGACCCGTATGCGGCGACGAATGAAGCCGAATTCTTCGCGGTCAGTTCCGAGGCCTTCTTCGTCCGCCCGCGGCCGCTGGCGCTCGGCCTGCCGGCTTGGTATGGCTTGCTGTCGGAATACTATCGGCAGGACCCGCTGCGGCGGCTGGCCTGATCCCTCTGTGCCGCCGCCTGCCAGGCGACGGCGTCAGCCGCGCCCGATGAAGGGCATTTTGGTGGCCATGACGGTCATGAACTGAACGTTGGCGTCCAGCGGCAGGCTGGCCATGTACAGCACGGCGCTGGCCACATGCCCGACGTCCATCAAGGGCTCGGGCCGGGTCGACCCGTCTGCCTGCAATACGCCTCTGTTCATGACTTCAGTCATGTCGCTGGCCGCGTTGCCGATATCGATCTGGCCGCAGGCAATGTCGTATTTCCGGCCGTCCAGCGACGTGGCTTTGGTCAGGCCGGTGATGGCATGCTTGGTGGCGGTATAGGACACCGCGTTGGGACGCGGTGCGTGGGCCGAAATCGAGCCGTTGTTGATAATGCGTCCGCCCTGTGGCTGCTGCGCTTTCATCAGGCGGAAGGCGCCTTGCGTGCATAGAAACGCGCCGGTCAGGTTGATGTCGACCGCCGACTTCCATTGCTCGTATTCCAGGTCTTCCAGCGAGGCCGAGCGCGCGAAAATACCGGCGTTGTTGAACAGCAGATCGAGCCGTCCAAAATGCTGCCTGATCTGCTCGAACAGGTGATCGACGGCGACCGGGTCGCTGACGTCGGTGGGTACGGCCAGCGCTTGTACGCCAAGGGCCCGCGCTGCCTGGGCCGTTTCTTCCAGCGGCTCTTTGCGGCGGCCGGCCAGTGCCACCGCATAGCCGGCGCCCGCCAGCGCCAGAGCGATGCTTTTGCCGATGCCCGAGCCTGCGCCGGTAATCAGTGCGTACTTTTGCTGTGTCGTCATTGTCTGCTCCTTGGTTCGACGGCGTTTCTTGTGCTGGGCATTATACGGCGGGCCTAGGCCCTTTCCGTTCGCGCCTGGGCCGGTTTTTTCATGTTCTGCGACCATTCCCAGGCCACGTCCCGGTGCAGTTTTGCATTGATGGCTGCGGTGATCAGCATGGCCAGCAGGGCGCCCAGCGCGGCCAGCCCCATGTCTTTGTGGGCATCCCAGATGTCGCCCTGGGTGCCCAGATACTGCATGCCCAGGTCGCCGCCGAACATCATGGCCGCGCCCCATTCGATCAGTTCGTACAGCGCCGATGTGCTCAGCGTAAAGTCCAGCGGCAGGAAGTACGCCCAGAAGCCGCGCACTTCGACAATGCGCAGAAAGAACTCGCGGATGGGATAGGCCAGCAGCAGTCCGTATGAAAAGTGCACGAGGCGGTCGTAATGGTTGCGCTCCCAGCCGAACAGGCTGTTCAGGCTGCGGCCCGTCAGCGCCTGCCACCACGGGTCATAGGGCACTTCGGAGTAGGTATAGTGCGAGCCCAGCGTATGCAGCGACAGGAACAGCAGGATCAGCAGCAAAGAGGCATTCGAGAAGCGGAACTGGCGCCGTATGGCCCAAAGCAGGCAGAACAGCGCCAGGACCAGCGCGTTCTCCAGGAGCCAGGCCGCGCGGTCGACCGGCCGGATGGCCAGCGCCAGCCACAGAATAAAGTATGCGGCGGCGGCGATCGCCACGGCGGCTTGGCCCGCCGGACGCGCGGCAGCCTGGGCCTGAGCGGATGCTGACATGTCTTGCCTCGTGCTCGTGAAGGTTCATGCGCAGTGTACCGCCAGGCGGACGCCGGCAAGCGCGGACGGCGCCTTGGTGGCAAAATGACCGGCTTGGGCTTGCTTGACATCGCTGCGGATGGCCGCCGACGAACAATGCCCGCGAGCAACACATGACCGAGACATCATTCCGCTGGAGCCAGATCATTATCCCCGCCTTCGGGCCTTCATTGCTGTTCGGCATCGCCAACGGGGCCATTCTGCCCGTCATCGCGCTCAGCGCCATTGCCTTGGGCGCATCGCACGCGATGTCGGGCGTCATTGCCGCCTTGATCGGCTTTGGTTCCCTGGTCTGCAATATTCCGGCGGCCATGATCACGGCGCGCTTCGGTGAGCGGCGCTCGCTGATCGGAGCCTCGGCCGTCAGCGTGCTGGCGCTGTCGCTTTGCATCCTGGCGAAACATCCCGCCCTGCTGGCGCTGGGTGTTCTGCTCATGGGCATGGCCACATCGGTGTTCTATCTGGCGCGGCAAACCTTTTTGATGGAAGTGGCGCCTGTCCATATGCGGGCCCGGGCGTTTTCGACGCTGGGCGGCACGCAGCGCATCGGCATGTTCATCGGCCCTTTCGGCGCGGCGGGGCTGATGCACTTCGTTGGGCTCGACGGCGCGTATCTGGTCGCCATTGCGGCGCTGGTCACGGCCGGCGCACTCGCGTTCGCGCTGCCCGAACTGCAGCCGCGCGCCGAAAGCGGCGCGGCGGATGCGCCCCGTCCACGCATGGCCGCGATCGCCGTCGAGCATAAGCGGGTGTTCATGACGCTGGGCCTGGGCTGCCTGCTGATCGGGGCCATGCGCGCCTCGCGCCAGGTGGCGATCCCCTTGTGGGCGGATGCCATCGGCCTGAGCCCCACGGCCACAGCGATTATTTTCGGCTGCGTGTCGTCCATCGATATGCTGGTGTTCTACCCGGCCGGAAAAATCATGGATCACTTCGGCCGCCTCTGGGTTGCCCTGCCGTGCTCGCTGATGCTGGCTGCCTCGCTGCTGGCCCTGCCGCTGACCGCGACGATGGCGCCTTTCGTGGCCGTCTGCCTGTTGATGGGGCTGGGCAACGGCATTGGGTCGGGCATTGTGATGACGTTGGGCGCGGATGCCGCGCCGGCGAACGCACGCACCGAATTCCTGGGGATTTGGCGGCTGATCGCCGACATGGGCACCAGCGCCGGACCCTTCGTGCTGGCCGGATTGACGGCCCTGATTTCGCTGGCCGCGGGTATTGCCGCAACGGGCGCCTTCGGCCTGGTGTCGGCGTATATTTTCTGGCGTGCGATGCCGCACGGGACGCAACATGCGCATACTGCTGATTGAAGACGAAACCGAACTGGCCCATTGGCTGTCGCGCAGCCTGGCCAGGCACGGCGGCTTTGCCGTTGAGTGGGCTGACGATGCCGAGCTGGCCGAGCGGCGCATGGCGGTCGAGGAATTCGACGTCATTGTCCTGGACCTGGGCTTGCCCGGCATGGACGGGCGCAGCTTCCTGACCCGTTTGCGCGCGCGCGACGACCGTACCCCGGTCCTGGTGCTGACGGCCCGCGATTCCCTGGCGGAACGCGTCGGCACCCTGCATGAAGGGGCGGACGATTTCCTGCGCAAGCCCTTTGTCATCGAAGAACTCGAAGCCAGGCTGATTGCCCTGATCCGGCGCAGCCGCGGCCGCGAGCATCCCCGGCTGGCGCTGGGCAAGCTGGTTTTCGATACCGCGGCCTTGCGGTTCCTGGTCGACGGCCAGCCGCTGGCGCTCTCGCCCCGCGAGTTCGCCGTGCTTCGTGTCTTGATACAAAAAAGCGGCGAGCCGATACCCAAGCAGCAGATCCTCGACCGTATCAGTTCCGACGACAAAGAGATCAACCTGGAAGCCATCGAGGTGCTGATACACCGCTTGCGCAAGAAGCTGGTGAATACCGGCACGCAAATCGAAACCTTGCGCGGCATGGGCTATTGCCTGGAGCCCGTCGGCGATGCTTGAGAAGATTGCCAGCAAGGGGATAGGGCTCAAGTCCCTGTTGCTGTGGACGCTGGTGCCGGCCCTGATCCTGTTCATGGTGTTTGCCTTGTGGCTGTCCAGCCATATGCTGCGCGCGCAGATCGATATTGCCTACGATCGTTCCCTGGCGGGGGCGTTGCGCGCCATCGATCACCAGATATCCACAGTCAGCGGCGGGTTGTCGATAGAGCTGCCCTACCTGATGCTGGAATTCTTCGAACTGACCGCCAATGAAAACGTGTATTACCGGGTCTTGACTGAAGATGGCCTGGCCGACATCGGCAATCAGCAGTTACCGCTGCCCGAGCAGTATCTGGTGTCGGGCGTGCCCCAGTTCTACACCGCCGGCTACCTGGGCGAAACGGTGCGCATCGCGGCACTGGCCCGAGAGATGGACCCGCCCTTGTACAACAACCGCGGCGGCCGCGTGATTGTCCTGGTGGGCGAAGATATTGAAACGCGCGAAGCCTTCATCCAGTCCATGTTGCTGCGCTCGATAGAGCGCGATCTGATTTCAGTTGTCTTGGTCGTGCTGATTGTCGTGTTCGGCGTTTTGTTCGCCGTGCGGCCTTTGTCGCGCCTGAGGGACGAGCTGGAAGGACGCCATCACAATGATTTGCGGCCCATCGAGGCGCGCGGCATGCCGGCGGAGGTTCAGCCGCTGGTGATGGCGGTCAATCTTCATATGGAGCGCTACGAACAACAGGCGCGCCTGCAAAGCCAGTTTCTGGACGATGCCTCGCATCAGTTGCGCACGCCGCTGACCGTCCTGCGCGCGCAACTGGGCTACGCCCTGCGCGAGCAGGACCCCAAGGAAGTGCGCGCGGCGCTGCTGGCCATGCGCGAAGGACTGGATCGCGCGGTTCGGACCGCCAATCAAATGCTGTCCCTGGCCCGGGCCAAGGAGCCGCCTTCCTTCGACACAGGAGAGGGGCTGGAGAAAGTTGATCTGGTCGGCGTTGCCCAGGAAGTGCTCAAGGGGGTCTACCCCATCGCGCGGGCAAAGCGGCTGGACTTTGGCCTGGAGTGTCCGGATCGGGCTGTTGAGGTATGGGGCCAGGAATGGCTGATACGCGAAGCGGTCGTCAATCTGGTGGACAACGCGGTGCGCTACACCCCGGAAGGGGGCGTGATGACCCTGCGTGTAGAGGGTGCCGGCCGGCAGGCTCGCGTGATCGTCGAAGACAGCGGTCCGGGGATGTCCAAGGCCGATATCGACAAGGCGGGCTTGCGGTTCAGGCGCGGCAGCGCCGGGCGCAACACCAGCGGCGCTGGCTTGGGACTGGCGATTGTGCAGGCCATCATGCAGCAGCACCGCGGGCAGTTTCAGCTGGAGTCCGAAGGCAAGGGGTGCCGGGCCATATTGGTGTTTTCCCTAGATTTCGCCCCCGATCGCTATTCCTGAAAGAATTGAAAGCCTTTAGAAAGGCAAGGTTTCGTACGCTTGCCCGGTCAGGCCTTCTATCAGAAGAAGTAAAGGCCTTGTATACGGCTTTTTTTCAGGAGACAACAATGAAAAACTTATCTGCAGGGAAACTATTGGCCGGCCTGCTGCTCGGCAGCGGCGTGATGATGGCCTTTTCCGGCGTGGCCGGCGCGCAGGAACCCAAGCGGCCGCAATGTATTGCACCGGCACAGCCCGGGGGCGGCTTTGACCTGACCTGCCGTCTGGCCCAGGAAGGCCTGAAAGCGGCCGATCAGCTTAAAGAGCCGATGCGCATCATATACATGCCGGGCGGGATCGGCGCGGTGGCCTACAACCACGTGGTCGCCCAGAAGCCCGATGATGGCAGTTCGATCATCGCGTTTTCAGGCGGCTCGCTGCTGAATCTGGCACAGGGCAAGTTCGGAAAATACGGCGTTGACGACGTGCGCTGGCTGTCGGCGGTCGGTTCCGATTATGGCGTGGCGGTAGTGCGCGACGACTCCCCGTATAAAACACTGGGCGACCTGATGACCGCCTTCAAGGCCGACCCCAGCAAAATCGTGCTGGGCGCCGGCGGCACGGTAGGCAGCCAGGACTGGATGAAGGCCGCGCTGACCGCCAAGGCGGCGGATGTTGATTACAAGAAAATGCGTTTCGTGGCCTTCGAAGGGGGCGGCGAAGCCATTACGGCCTTGCGCGGCGGGCATATCCAGGCATACATGGGCGATGCGGCCGAGGCCTTCACCATGCTGGAAGGCGGCGCGCCTATCCGGGTGCTGGCCGTCTTCAACAGCGAACGCCTGCCCGGCAAGCTGTCCAGCGTGCCGACAGCCAAAGAACAGGGCTTTGACATCGACTGGCCCATTATCCGGGGCTTCTACGTGGGGCCCAAAGTGTCCGACGAGGAATACAACTGGTGGGTCGAAGCGTTCAAGCAGACGCAGGACAGCCCGGAATTTGCCGCCTTGCAGCAAAAACAAGGCCTGTTTCCCTTCAAGAAAGCCGGTGCGGAACTTGACGCCTACGTCAAGGAGCGGGTCAAGGCTTATGCAGAGCTTGCCGATTCCTTTGGCCTGATCAAGAAGTAAGCACATGAACGACCGTGTAATCGGCATCGCCGCCCTGGCCTTCGGTGGGTTGATGGTCTGGTTCGGCTGGGGAATAGAGGCGCCGTTTTCATACGAGCCCGTCGGCCCCCGGGCGTTCCCCATGCTGTTGGCCGCCATTATTTCCTTATGCGGACTCTGGCTCCTGCTCAGGGGCAAGGAAAGCGCCGAACCCAATCCGCCCGGCGCCAATGGCCGCATCTTGCTGATGGTGGGCTATTGCATTGCCTACGCCTTTTTCTTCCAGATGCTGGGCTTCATTATTGCCACGACCTTGATGACTATCTTGGTGGGCCGGCTGTTTGGCGGCGCCTGGTGGAAGGTGACGGTGGGCGGGCTGGTGATGAGTGTGCTGTTCTTTCTGCTGTTCGACCAGGCGCTTGATGTGGTGCTGCCCCTGGGCCTGCTGGAGACACTGTGATGAGCGAAATCCTTTCGCATTTGAGTATCGGCTTCGGCGTTGCCGCGTCCTGGACGAATCTGCTGGTTGCCGCGCTGGGCGCCTTCTTCGGCACACTGGTCGGCGTCCTGCCCGGCCTGGGGCCGATCAATGGCGTGGCCATGCTGATCCCGATTGCCTTTGCCATGAATCTGCCGCCCGAAACGGCACTGATCCTGCTGGCAGCCGTGTATGTGGGCGCCGAGTACGGCGGGCGCATCACCTCGATCCTGATCAACGTGCCCGGCGAGGCCAGCGCCATCATGACCACGCTCGACGGCTATCCGCTGGCGCGCCAGGGCCTGGCCAACGTGGCGTTGTCGCTGTCGGCCTGGTCGGCGTTCTTCGGCGCCATCGTCGCCGTGTTCGGCATCATCCTCTTGGCGCCCCTACTGGCCAAATGGGCGCTGGCATTCGGCCCGGCCGAATACTTTGTGCTGATGGTCTTTGCGTTCTGCTGCCTGACCAGCCTGCTTAGCGAGAAGCCCGTCAAGGGCGTGTTGTCGGCCATGATAGGCCTGTCCATTGCCACGGTGGGCGTGGACGCCAACTCAGGCGTGTATCGCTACACGTTCGATTCCGTGCATTTGTTCGACGGCATCGAGTTTGTCGTGGTCGTCATTGCCCTGTTCGCGGTGGCCGAGCTGCTGGAAATGCTCGAGAAAGTCATGGCGGGCCATAAGGTCGAAGTGCAGTCCAGCGGGCGCAAGCTGTTCAACCTGAAAGAGCTCGCCTATACATGGTGGAGCGTGGTGCGCAGCGCTTTCCTGGGTTTCGGCGTGGGGGTGTTGCCCGGCGCCGGCGCCAGCGTCGCGGCCGCGGTGGCTTACTCTAACGAAAAGCGCATCTGCGAAGAGAAAGACCCCAACGCCAAATTCGGCAAGGGCGATATGCGCGGCCTGGTCGCGCCCGAAGCGGCGGCCACCTCGTCGGCCATCGGCTCGTTCGTGCCCATGCTGACACTGGGCGTACCCGGCTCGGGCACGACGGCGGTCATGATGGGCGCATTGACCCTGTACAACATCACGCCGGGTCCGGTGCTGTTCGACACCAAGCCTGAACTGGTGTGGGGCCTGATCGCGTCGCTGTTCATCGCCAACGTCATGCTGTTCATCATGAACGTACCCATGGTGCGGGTGTTTTCCAAAGTGCTGTCGGTGCCCGGCTGGATGATGGTGCCCGGCATCCTGACGATCAGCTATATCGGCGTCTATGCCATTAATGCGGGTACCTTCGATCTGTTGATGGTGGCCGGTATCGGGGCAGTGGGGTATTTGCTGCGCAAAGGCGGCCTGCCCATGGCGCCCCTGGTGCTGGGCGTCGTGCTGGGCGACATGATGGAACAGAACCTGCGGCGGGCTTTGTCGATGACCGACGGCGCGCTGAGCGTGCTGGTCAGCAGCAACATCGCCATCGGCTTGTGGATTGTGTCGATCGCCATCGTGGTTGTGCCGCCGGTCTTGCGTTATGTGAAAAGGCGCAGGAAAGCGGCGCTGCGGTAAGCAAGCCGCGCTAGCGCCATTCGGCGCGGCTGCTGCGCAATGCATGGGCGGGAAGGTCCCAGTGCATGGCGGCGCCTTCCACGGTGCAAGGCGGCTTGATCCGGTGCGCAGGCCCCCAGCTTGTGCGCTCAAGCGCTGCCGAACAATCATCGGCATGTTCAGGTGCCAACGGGGCGGATTCTTCCGCCCCGTTCTGCGTCATCAGCAGATGGGCGGTCCGGGCCAAGGACAGGCGGCTGTGCGTGCCCCGCCCGCTGGCCAGGCGCTCGGACAGACCGTCCAGCACCGCGGCCGCCATCAGATAGCCTGTGGCCTGATCCAGCGCCTGTACCGGCAGCGGTGTGGGGCGGTCTGCGCCATAGCGCTTCATTCCCGTGTCGGCAATGCCGCAACTCATTTGCACCAGGCTGTCGAACCCGCGCCGCGTTTGCCAGGGACCGGTCCAGCCGTATGCGTTCAGGCAGACGTCGATCAGCCCCGGCCGGATGCGCTGGCGCGCCTGTGCATCCAGCCCCAGCCGGTCCAGGGCATCGGCCCGGTAACCGTGCACAAGGACATCGGCGCCCGCCAGCAATGTCTTGAGCTGTTCTTTCTGCGCGGCGATACGCAGATCCAGTTGCGCGCAGCGCTTGCCCAGGGTGACTTCGGGCACCATGCCGGGTTCAGTCCAGAAGGGCGGGTCGATACGCAATACCTGGGCCCCGTAGCCGGCAAGAAAGCGGGTCGATACCGGCCCCGCCAGCACCCGCGTCAGGTCCAGTACGCGGATGCCGTCAAGCGGGCGTTCCAGCCGCCCGGCCGGGTCTGCGTTTGGGCCCACATCGCCCGCCTGGTGGTGGAACAGGGGTTCGGCTTGCAAGGCCAGGCCTTGCGGGTGTTCCCGCCAAGCCGCCTGGGTGCGCATGGCGGCGGCGCAACCGCCCGCCGCCACGATCGCCGATTCCAGTTCGATGGCGCGCCGGTTGGCCATGGCGCGGGCGACTCGGTCATGCGCGGGCTCGACGTCCAGCACGGCCAGCGCCGCCGCGCGGTGATGCGGTGCGTTGGCATGCAGGCGTATCCAGCCGTCTTCGGTAGCGTAGTCCCCCGTGACGGGATCCCGCACGGCGGGAAGCGGCCATCCCTGGGGCCTTAACGACGTGGCGAACCAGAAGGAAGCCAGCCGCCGATCGACCGAGACGGCGGGCAGCCGGCCGAAGCGCTGCGCCATATAGCGGGCCAGTGACTGGGCCGCCGTCGCGATGGATGCCGCAGCGAAATCGGTGCAGGGAAATGCCGCGGGCAGGCTGCCGCTTCCTGTCAGTGCCGGCAATGCGTCGACGGCCGCTGCGCGCGCGCCGGCGGCGCCTGGCGCCTGCATGGCGCGCATGAATGCGGCGAAAGCGGTAGAGTGAGTCATGACGGGTTGCCACGCGATGAAAAGCCCATGCCTGCATCATACTTTCTTGCATAGGGCGAGGCTACTTTCCCTTGCGCTTGGGCACGCAATATGGACTTGCCGGGCATACGGCGCTACAATGCTGGTCTTGCGCTGCTTGGTGCAATCGCCATGCCAGAGGCTTTCTGGCAAGGTATCAGGCAGAAATTACGGGAAACCCGCTTTCCTATCACAAGGCCGCTACGCGGTGGCCCGGCTTTTCAAGCCGAAACAATCATACCCGGCCGAATACGGCCGCGGAACAATCAAGCTGACCCGCATGGGCCAGCATCGCAGCATACAGGCGCTTGCAATCCCTGGCCGAGTCTCGGCGGTTCGCTATGGTCTGTTGCTGTTGCAACAAGGCACCTGATTTGTGTCTTTCATCAGGCCTGCTCCGCAACGGAAACGTTTCGGCCGCGGGCCGGAATGATTGCGCGCGTCGATTTCAGGGGCCACGCACATGAGGATGATTTCGACAATGCAAGAGGCTGATTTTTTTCAACTATCGACATCCACGGCGCTATTGCTGCTCGTGGGTTTCTACGGGCTGACGTTCCTGCTTTCACTGGCAATCGGAAAAAAGAAAGAGAACGTCGACGGCTATATGGTGTCGAATAATGCGGTGGGTTTTGGCTTGTCGGCCGCCAGCATGATTGCCACCTGGATCTGGGCGGCGTCGTTTTATGCCAGCGCCACATCCGGGTATCGCTACGGGTTGTCGGGGCCGCTGCACTATGGCTTGTGGGGGGCGCTGATGATTCTGTTCATCTACCCGTATGGGCGGCGCTTTCGCCAACTGGCGCCCAAGGCGCACACCCTGGCCGAAGTGGTTCAGGCACGCCATGGTACGTCCAGCCAGTTGATCATGGCCGTGTCCAATCTGATCGGCAGTTGCATCAGCCTGATGGTCAACTTCACCGCCGCGGGCGCGCTGGTCTCTATACTGAGTCCGCTCAGCTTCATACAGGGCGTGCTGATCGCCGGCCTGGGCGTGCTGTCCTATACCTTGTGGTCGGGCTTTCGCGCTTCGGTCATGACGGACTTTGCGCAGTTGATCGCCATGATTCTTGCCGCGGTCGTGATTATCCCGCTGATCTTCTTCAATGCCGGCGGCACCGATATGCTGATGGCGAACCTGGGCAGCCTGAGCGCCGAGCAAGGGGATTTCTTCTCGACCACGGCCATCCTTGAGCAAGGCGCGCCGTACTTTGTGGCGGTGCTGGCCTATGCCATCGGCAACCAGACCATTGCACAGCGCTTGTTTGCCGTGCGCGAAGACTTGATCAAGTCCACCTTCCTGACCGCCACGATCGGCTACGGCGCCGTCGTGATCGGCCTGGGCATGCTGGGCCTGCTGGCGCTGCTGGTTGGGCTGGAGCCGCACGGCGGCGACATGAACAACATTATTCCGCAGATGGCATCCACGTATTTGCCGCCCTTCGGCATTGCGCTGTTTTTCATTCTGGTGGTGGGCTCGCTGTCCTCAACGGCGGACTCCGATCTGTCGGCGTTGTCGGCCATCATGATGACCGACGTCTATGGCAAGAACCTGGCACGCGGCAAGCCCGATCCCAAGCGCATGTTGTGGTGGGGCCGCGCCACCATGGTTGTGGCCACGATGCTGGGCGTGATCTTCGCCAGCCTGCGGCTGGATATCCTGGTCATGCTGGTGTTTGTCGGCGCATTGTGGGGCGCGATTGTCTTTCCGGTGATCGTCAGCTTCTACTGGGACCGCGTCACCAACAAGGCCTTTACCAGCGCCGTGATCGCCGCGGTGCTGCTGTTTACCACCGCCCGTTTCGAACTGCTGCCGCTGGAAGGCGCGGTTGCGGTCTTTTTTGAACTGTGCGCCTCGATGGGCATGGGCGTCGTGATCGGATTGATGACCTTCGCCTTCTTCAACCGCAAGATCGCGATTGCGCTGGGTGTGCTGGTGGCCTTCGGGTCCATGCCTTTCGTTGTGGGTTTTCTGCGCGACTATGCCGTGCTGCTCAGCTCGCTGACCGCTTACGGTGTCAGTGCCGTGGTGTGCGTAGCGATCAGCCTGCGCAGCAAAGAGCGTTTCGATTTCGACGTGCTGGCTGAACGGGTCACCTCGTTTCATCAAGACGAGAAGGCCGCGGCCGCCAAGCACGGTGTTGTGTTGAACGGCGGCCCCGCGGCCGCCAATGCTTAAAAAGGAGAGAAAATGTCCACGATGTTATTGACTGGCTACATCCTCGTCTGGCCTGTGATCTCGGCAGCCGTCCTGTTGGCATTGATCGTTGCGCTGATCCGCGACATGCGCGCCGCCCATAAGGAAGGCGGCGGCATGATTTAGTGTCAGCCCGAGTTCCTCAGGCCCGCCGCAATGCCATTGATGGTCATGTGTATGGCCCGCTGGCTGCGGCTTTCTTCGTCGCCGCTTTGGTTCTCGTGAGCCAGGCGGTGACGCCGCAATAGCTCCACCTGCAGGTGGTTCAGCGGGTCGATGTAGGCAAAGCGTTCGCTCAGCGCCGTGCCCAGCAGTTCGTCTTTGGCCAGCAGTTCGTGCTGGCACACCTTCCTGAACATGTCCAGCGTCAAGGCGAATTCGGCCTCGATCAGTCCAAATACATGGTTGCGCAGCTTGCGGTCCGGCACCAGGCTGGCATAGCGCCTGGCAATGCCCAGATCCGTCTTGGCCAGCACCTGTTCCATATTCGACAGCAAGGTCTTGAAGAAGGGCCAGACCTGCGCCATTTCCCGCAATTGTTTCAGGCGCAGCGCCGGCGTGGCGGGCGCGCCTTCGCCGCCGCTTTCGACATAGGCGTGCAAGGCGGTGCCCATGCCATACCAGCCCGTCAGCATCACGCGGCACTGCGCCCAGGAAAAGCCCCAGGGGATGGCGCGCAGGTCTTCGATCTTCTGGCTCGACTTGCGCGCGGCGGGGCGCGAACCGATGTTCAGGCCGGCGATTTCAAGAATGGGGGTCGAGGCAAAGAAGTAATCGTTGAACCCCGGCGTGCCATACACAAGGTCGCGATAGCTTTGCTGGGCGGCCTGCGACATCGCGTCCATGGCCGCGCCGAAGCGGGCCATGTTCTTGTCTTCCGTCTGCGAGGCGGAGGGTCCCGTCGCCAAGCTGGTTTCCAGCATGGCCGCCACAAAGTTTTCAAGGTGCCAGCGGCCCACTTCGGCATCCTTGTACTTGCCCTGTATGACTTCGCCCTGTTCGGTCAGCCGTATTTGCCCATTGACGGTTCCGGGCGGCTGCGCCTGAATGGCCTCGAAGCTGGGGCCGCCGCCGCGCGCCACCGAACCGCCGCGGCCATGAAAGAGGCGCAGGCGGACTTTGTGTTTCTTGAACACCTGCACCAACTGCCTTTCAGCGTAATACAAGGACCAGTTGGAGGTCAGGTAGCCGCCGTCCTTGTTGCTGTCGGAATAGCCCAGCATGACTTCCTGTATGCCGTCCTGGGCGTGCGCCGTCCGTTTGGCCACTTCGGGCAAGCCCAGCCAGGCATCCATGATCTGGGGGCCGCGCATCAGGTCGGGTATGGTCTCGAACAGCGGCACCACCATCAAGCCGTCCTGGGCCGGATCAGAGGCCTTGCCGGCGTCGGGCGCGATCAGGCCGGTTTCCTGTTGCAGCACCAGCACTTCCAGCAAGTCGCTCAGCGTTTCGGTGTGCGACACAATGGCCTGCCGGATGGCCGACGGACCGTAGCGGCGCCGGCAGGCGGCGGCCATGCGCAAGATCGCCAGCTCTTTCTCGGTTTCGGCCGAGTAGCGTATCCAGGGCGATACCAGCGGCCGGATCTGCCGGATCTCATCACGCAGGAGGCTGATGCGGTCCTCTTCGGACAAGGCGCTGTAATGGACGGGCTTGTTGTTCAAGCGCACGCCCGCCGCCTTGAACAGCTCGGTCAGCACGCGCTCGTGCACATCGGAGCTTTGCCGCAGATCGACCGTGGCCAGGTGGAAGCCAAAAATGCTGACCGCTTGCAGCAGGCCTGAAAGACGCAGTTGGGCGATCAGATTGCCGTGGTGCTGGTCCAGCGAATCGGCAATGATCTGCAGATCGTGCTGGAAAGCAGCGGGGCTTTCGTAAGGCGGCGCCTCGTAGGTGGGGCGCAATGCCAACTGGCGGCCGGTCAGGGCGACGGAGCTTGCCGCCAGCCGGGCGTACAAATGGATGAAGGCGCGGCGATAGGGTTCGTCGATCCGGTGGGCCGAGGCATCCTGGCTGACCAGCGACAGCGCCAGCAGCTCGGGGCTGGCCGTGCCCAGCGTGCGCGACAGCGAGACCTCGGTGCCCAGCGCCTTGATCTCGTCAAGATAGTGCCGCAGCACAAGGGTGGATTGCCGGAGCAAGGCCTGTTCCAGCGTGGACGCATCGACATTGGGGTTGCCGTCGCGGTCGCCGCCTATCCAGCTGCCCATCCGCAAGAAGGGGGGCAGCGGCCGGGTCTGGACATCGAACAGTTTGCGTCCCGCCGGCTGCAGGCGCGTGCCCAGATCCTGGTACAGCCGGGGGATGGCCGTCAGGAAGGTGCTGGTGTAGTAGGTCAGGGCATTGTCGATCTCGTCTTGCACCGTCAGCTTCTCGCGCCGCAGCATGCGTGTCTGCCATAGGGTGGCGACCAGGCCCGCCAGGGTTCGGTCCAGCAGCCGCTGTTCGGATGACGTCAGCGTGGCATCGCTGTGCGCCAGTTGCCGGGCGATCTCGCGATGCAGGTCCAGCGTGCTCTTGCGCTGGACTTCGGTTGGGTGGGCGGTCAGCACCGGCACGATGCAGGCGCTTTCCAGGTAGCGCAACACCTTGCGTGGCCCCACCCCTTTGCTGTGGAGCAAATCCAGCGCGTGCTGCAGGCTGCCCCGCATGGGAGCCTGGGCATGCAGCTCGTGCTGCCGCTGGCGCCGGTTCTGGTCGCGGTCCTCGGCAATGTTGGACAGGTGCAGAAAATAGCTGAACGCGCGGGCCACGGAGTTGGCTTCTTCATCGGCGAGCCGCGCAATCTGCCGCTCCAGCACCCGGCTGTCCGCCGGCTTGCCTTCGCGGCGAAACTTGACGGCGGCGCGCCGCAGCTTTTCGATGACGTCGTAAACGGCCTTGCCTTCGCATTCCCTGATCACTTCCCCCAGCGTTTTGCCGAGTTGCCGGATGTCGTTGCGCAAAGAGGTGGGCGCCTTGCTGAGGGCGGGGGGCTGATTCACGAAGTCTCCTGGATGAGTGTGGTTATAGGACGATATTACTTCTAGGCCGGCTGGGTCTTGCCTTCCGGCCGCCACAGCACGACCCGCTTTCCATCGCGCTCTTCTTCCGACACGTGCAGGGCGCTCAGCCTGCTGGGCAGGCAGGGGCCGCCGGTGCAGTCGCCGGTGTCGGGCTTGAAGGTGGCGCCATGCCGCGCGCACATCAACAGGTCGCCGGCCCGGGTGAAGACATGGCCCTCCCAGTCCAGCTCCGAGCCCGCATGCGGGCAGCGGTTCAGGTAGCCGCGCGCCTGGCCGTTGTAGCGGATGAACAGGGCGGTCGTTGCCTGGCCGGCGTGTTGCACCGGCAGCTTACAGGCCAGGCCTCCATCGACCAGGTCGGAAGACGGGCAGACAGTCACAGTGAAGTCGGTCATGGATCGTGAAAGCAAAGACAGCAACAAAGAGGCGTATTGTAGCGGCGCACCGCCGCTACAGCCCTCCGGCGCATTGCACCACCGTGCCTGTCATGTACGAGGCCGCGGGCGACAGCAGCCATGCGACGGCCTCGGCAATTTCTTCCGGCCGGGCCAGCCGGCCCAGGGGAATCTTGGGCGCAACGCGTTCGGGACGGCCGGGCTCGCCCGCTGTCGCATGGATGTCGGTCAGGGTAGAGCCCGGCGACAGGCCGCACACGCGTATGCCTTGGCCGGCCACCTCGCGCGCCAGGCCCAGCGTAAAGGTGTCCACCGCAGCCTTGCTGGCGGCGTAATGGATATATTCATTGGGACTGCCGGTGCGGGCCGCGACCGACGATACATTCACAATCACCCCGCCGGCGCCGTGGCGGGCAAAGCATGCAAGCGCCTGGCGCGCGCACTGCATGACGCCGAACACATTGACCTGGAAGACGCGCGTGATGGTGGCGTCGGTGGTCTGCGAAAAGGGCCCGATGGGGCCTGTGATGCCGGTGTTGTTGACCAGGGCCGTGAGCGGCCCCAGGTGCTGTTCCGCTTCCTGGAACAGGCGCGGGATGTCGTCCGGCTTGCCGACGTCGCCCTGGATGACCACGGCCTTGCGGCCATGCTTCCTGACGGCGCGTGCCACGCCCTCTGCAGCCGCGGCGTCCTTGACGTAGTTGATGGCCACATTGTAGCCATCGCGCGCGGCGGCAAGGGCGGTGGCGGCGCCTATGCCGCGGCCGGCGCCGGTAATCAGGACGGTGGGTTCACTGGGTGCCATGCTGTCTCCCGATGGGTCTTGTCATTCAGGAGCATTATGCTTGAAAACAGGCTGGGACCGGACACTGCTCCGGCGGGCCAGGCCCCCGGAGCAGCATCGTGGCGGCCATCAGAACTTGTAGCTCAGCCCCGCGCTGACACTGCGGCCATTGCCGGGCAGGTAGCCCGGCGCGGTGGCGACCGAGGTACTGCGTATGGCATAGCTGCTGATGTACTTGCGGTCGGTCAGGTTGTCGCCGGCCAGCCAGGCGCTCCAGTGCTTGTCGTGCTGATAGGCAAGCTTGAAGCCCAGCAAGGCGTACGAGTTCTGCTCCGTGCCCGGCACATTGGCGTGGTTCACCGGCGTATCCGACGGCATCCAGCGCAGGTTGGGTCCGAAACGCAGGCCGCCGATGCGGTACATCAGTTCGGCGCTGATCATGTGCCGGGGCACGCCCGCGATCCGGTTGCCGTCGAATTCGCCGCCGCGGAAGCGGAAGTCGCTGAAGGTATAGGCCAGGCGATAGTCGAAGGCGCCGGCACCCGGGCCGGGCAGCGTGCCGTTCAAGCCGGCTTCGATGCCCTGGTGCCGGGTGCGGTCGGTGTAGTTGAAGGTGCCGGCCGAGCCAAAGCCCGAGGCGTTGGTGACGCTCATCAGTTCGTCATCCACATTGCTTCGGTACAGCGTCAGGGACCAGTTGGCGGCATAGCGGCCATCAGACAACTGGCCGTCGGCGCCGATTTCGTAGGTCGTGGCGCGTTGCACGTCCAGTTCATTGATTTGCGTGCTGGCCATGCCCATCATGGGGTTCTGGACGCTGCCGGTAATGATCTCCCAGTAGGTGGGGGCCTCGTTGCTGCGGCTGATGTTGGCGAACAGGCGCAGCCGCGCGCTGGGCTGCCAGATCACGCCGATCTTTGGACTGGCATAAGACCAGTCCTGATCCACCTTGCTGCCGCTGTCCCGGTCATGCGTGTCCCGAACCGCCTGGGTGTACTTCAGGTCGCCCGCCACGCTCCATTCCGGTGTCACATGCCATTGCAGGCCGATCAGCGCGCTGCGGTTCTCGGCTTGCAGGTCGTAGTGGCCAAAGCGCCTTACATTGCTGCCGTTGGCGGGGCTGACGATGTACAGATCGCGGTCCAGATCGCTGCGGGACCAGTCCAGCGCGAAGCGGTAGTCGACCGTATTCCATTTTCCGGCCAGCGCCCATTGCGCGCCATAGGTGTCGCCGGTGGTCGGCGTCGAGACGGTGGGCTCGGTGAAGGTGTCGTCGATGTTCTGCCAGTACACGCCAAAAGTCTGGTTCAGGGCGTCGGTGCCCCAATAGCTGCGGTTGGCCAGGCGCAACTGCTCGGTCTTGCGATGGGGGTCGCGCTGATAGATGTTGGGCTGATCGCCGGGCTGGTCGCCCATGACGCCGCGCGGATCATCCCAGACGCGGTTCTTGGGCACAACGGTGGGGATGTCGAACTCAAGATCGGTGTACGACAGATAAGTGCGGTTTTCGAAGTTGTCGCCGCGCACCCCGAAGTTGCCGTGCAGGCTGGTGCGTTCGGAATCCGAATGGTGCCGGAAGCCGTCGGCCTTGTCGTGGCTCAGGCTAAGGCGGCCGTCCAGCCGCTCGCCCTCGAACCCCTTGGCGGCATGCAGGCCCAAGCGGCCGAAGCTGCCGCCTTCCACGCTGATGACATCGTTGCCGGTGCCGGTAAACGACTGGAAGTCCAGTTCGCCGCCCAAGGTGGTGGCGCCGGCCGACAGGGCATTGGCTCCGCGCCGGACGCTGATCAGGCGGGCGTTGCGCGGTTCCAGCAGGCCAATGACGAACGATCCGTCAGCCAGATTGAGCGGCAGGCCGTCTTGCATCAGCAGCACGCCGCGATTGAGCGGATTGCTTTGTATGCCTGAACCCCGGATATTCAGCCGGGGCTGGTCGATGCCGCCAAAGAAGTCCTGCACCACGATGCCCGGCTGGAAATCCAGCGCATCGCGCAGGGTGACAAGGCGAACCTCGTCTTGCGGCGTGACCAGATTGGTGCCGCCGGGCACTTGCTGCAGCGTTGCGCGCTCTTGGGCGGGGCTGGGCTGCAAGGGCGTGGCGGTGGCGTCGCCCGTGACGACGATAGGCGCAAGCGTGGCGGCCCGATCAGCCTGGGCATGGGCGCCAGGCTGCCAAAGGACGCCCAATGCCATGCTCAGGGCAAGGCGCCGGAAAGCAGGAGTAGTTGACATGTTTTCCCCGTAGGATTTTTTTGTTACCAGTGCAGATAGAACATCGCCTTGGCTAGCAGAACGATGCCGATCATGTGACAGAAAACGCTCAAGTGGATGTACTTGAAATGGATGGAGTGCAGCTTGCCTTTGCGGCGCAGTGTCATGGCGGTCAGGAAGTGGCCGAACACGCTCAGGGCCAGCGTAATCTTGACGGTCAGCAACAGCCCGAAGCTGTTGTCCAGCGGGTGCGCCAGCGCGGCCCGATGCTCCCACGCCATGCCGGCGCCGGCGCTGTACAGCACCAGCAGCACCCAGGGCATAAGACGGCGTGCGCGCGTGCCGATGGCGATCTCCATCGTGCGCATCACATCGCGCGGAACATGCTTGCGCACGCTTTCCAGAATCAGCACCTCGAAGAACACGGTGCCGATGAACATCAAGGCGGCGAACAAGTGGATAGTCAGAAGAAGGGGATAGCTCATGATGTGGGCGGTTCCTGGTTGAGCAGGGCGCGGTGCGGGAGAGGGGCCGCCTGGCGGCCCGATGCGGCGGCCTCCAGCGCGAAGGGGGTGATTTTCCGGTCGGCGATCACGATGCAGCGATCGACCATATCGACCAGCTCATGGGGATGATGGCTGATGCACAGCATCGCCGCGCCCGTATCGGCAACGCATTCGACGCACAGCTTGCCAAGGTCCGCGCGCAGGGCCGGATCGAGCGCGCTGAAGGGTTCGTCCAGCAACAGCAAGTCGGGCTGCAGGGCGAAGGCGCGCGCCAGGGCGGCGCGTTGCGCCATGCCTCCCGACAGCTCGTGCGGCCAGGCACGGGAAGATGAAGCCAGGCCGACGCGTGCCAGCCAGTGGCGTGCACGGGCTTGCGCTTCCTGTTTTGCAAGGCCGGCAGCCAGCAAGGGGATTTCGATGTTCTGGTGAATGCGGCGCCAAGGCAACAGGCGCGGCTCCTGGAAGACCAGCAGCGGGTGCCGGTAGCTATTGATGCAGGCGCCGCTGCTGGTGGCCAGCAGGCCGGCTGCCATTTTCAACAGCGAGCTCTTGCCCGTTCCGCTGGCGCCGACAATGCCCACGCGTTCGCCGGGACGCAAGACGAAACTCACCTGATCCAGAACGGACAGCGGCCCGAAGCGCAGCGAGACATCGCGCAACTCAAGCATGACTGGGCTCCCGCCACTGGGTCAGCCGGCGCTGCACCGGTTGCAGCAAGGCGAATTCAAGTGCCGCGACCAGCAACAGAATCAGGATGACCCAGGCATACAGTTCACCGCTGTCGAATGTGCTGCGCGCATTGGCCAATGCAAAGCCCGCGCCGCTGTCGGCGCCCAGCACTTCGGCCATCACCACCAGGCGCACCCCGCCGCAGGTGGCAATCAGAAGCGCCGCCGTCAGGGGCGCGGCCAGGGCGGGCAGGTATAAATGGCGCAGGCGCAGCCAGGGGCCGTAGCGGTAGACATGCGCCATTTCCACCAGGGAGCGGTCGACCAGGAGCATGCCCTTGACGGTGTTCACGTACATGCCGGGCGCCATCATGAGCACGGTAATGAAGATCACCATGGACGAGCCCAACCCGAACCACAGCATGGCCAGCACCACGACCACGACGGGCGGGATGGCCATCAGCAGCCAGCGCAAAGGCTCTAGCAGCCCGCGCAGCCGGGCGTTATGGCCGGCCAGCACACCCAGGGCGAATCCGATCAGGCAGCCGGTTCCCACGCCGATGCCGATACGCGTGAGGCTGGCGCTGGCGTGTTGCCAGAACGAATCGCTTTGCACCAGCGCCGCCGCCGCGCGCAGGGCCTGTATGGGCGTTGCCATCAACAAGGGGCCCAGGGCGCGGGCGGCCAGTTCCCAGCCGGCCAGAATCAGCAGGACGCCCGCCAGCGACCAGCCTTTCGATGTGCGCTGCGGTGCGCGCAAGAGTACGGGCTTCATGGTCCGTAGAAGCCGGCATCGGGCAGGCGGCCGCCGATGGCTTGCGGATTATGCTTGCCCAGCAAGGTGTACAGCGCTTCCAGTTGCGGGCGCACTTCGCTGGCGGGCCGGCTGTCCAGGCGCGTGGCGCGGATGGCGCTTTCCACAGCGTCGGCGGGCAGATGGGGAATGTGCCGATGCACCATGCCGGCGCAAGGCCCGGGGTTTTGCGTGCACCAGGCGGCTGATTCGGCATAGGCTTGTTCAACGGCCTGGCTCAGCCCGATGTCTTGCGCCACCGTCGCGTTTGCCATCACGCCGGCCTGGGGCAGTTCGGCTTGGTCCGGGAAACTGACGCGCCAGCTGTCCTCCAGGCTTTCCACCCGGTAGAGCGGGGCGCCGTTCTGCTGTTGGTTGCGCCACATCAGCAGGGAAGCGGTCGGCTCCACCAGCAGGGCGTTCTGGCCCTGGCCGGTCAGCATCAGCGCGATGGCGTCCTGCGAGTCGCGGGTGTGGCGCAGGCGGACCTGCTTGCCGGCCGGGAAATCCTGCTTGATCAACAGGGCTTCCAGCAGCGCCGCGGGCAGGTCGCGCTGGAACGGCGCCAGCAACTCACGGCCGGCCAGATCGGAAAAGCTTTTGACCTCGGGGTCGCGGCTGACCAGCCATAAAATCCCCCACACCGATATGTTCAGCAGGCGCACGGGCGCGCCGCGGTTGGCCATCAGCGCGGGTAGATTGCTCGGTGCGGCGCTGAAGTCTATTTCCTTCTTGGCCAGCAGCACGCGCAACTGGTCGGGGTTCTGCCATAGGCGGAATTCAAGCTTGCCGGTGTATTCGGCCAGGGCGCCGGTTTCCACCATATGCAGCAAAGGATAAGTGACCAGCGCGGCCGGGCCCGCCAAAGTCAGCTTGTCATACCTGCCGGCGGCCTGCAGGCCCGGTGCGACGGCCAGCAGGCCTGCCAGCAAGGCCCCAGCCCAATGAATGGAACGGATTCCCAGTGCTTTGAACATGATGTAATTAATAACGATTCTCAATCGCAAATAATCACATGGTTTCAATTTGTCATCCATGATGTAGATCAAGAATTTTCGATCGGGCGGCCCGGACGTCGTCGCCCCGGATGATTCGGGGCGGACGTCCGGGCCGCAAGGATGTAAACTGAGCGACTTGATCTGGCTAGGCCGGCCATGCCGGCGTTCCGTCCAACCTACCCCTATAAGGAAGGCAATGAGTTCGTCCAAACGTCTGCGGTCCGCAAATATCACCCAGGGTCCGGCCCGCGCGCCGAATCGTTCCATGTACTACGCCCTGGGCTACAAAGAAGAAGACTTCGGCAAGCCCATGGTGGGCGTGGCCAATGGCTACAGCACCATTACCCCCTGTAACAGTGGCCTGCAGAAACTGGCCGATGCGGCCATTGAAGCCATTGAAACGTCGGGGGGCAACGCCCAGGTCTTCGGCACGCCGACCATCTCCGATGGCATGGCCATGGGCACAGAAGGGATGAAGTACTCGCTGGTCTCGCGCGAGGTCATTGCCGACTGCGTGGAAACCTGCGTACAGGGCCAGTGGATGGACGGCGTCGTCGTCATCGGCGGCTGCGACAAGAATATGCCGGGCGGCATGATGGGCATGCTGCGCGCCAACGTACCCGCCATTTATGTCTATGGCGGCACCATTTTGCCGGGGCGCTTGAACAATAAAGACCTGAATATCGTCAGTGTCTTCGAGGCTGTCGGCGAAAACGCGGCGGGCCGCATGAGCGACCAGGAACTCAAGCAGATCGAGCTGCACGCCATTCCCGGCCCGGGCTCTTGCGGCGGCATGTACACCGCCAACACCATGAGCTCGGCCTTCGAGGCCTTGGGCATGAGCCTGCCGTACTCGTCCACCATGGCCAATGTGCACGACGAAAAGACGCAGTCGGCGGCCGAATCGGCGCGCGTCCTGCTCAAGGCGATCGAGCAAGATCTTAAACCGCGCGACATCGTGACGCGCAAATCCATTGAAAACGCTGTCAGCGTCATCATGGCCACCGGCGGCTCCACCAATGCCGTCCTGCATATTCTGGCCATTGCCCATGCGGCCGGGGTCGAGTGGACGATCGACGACTTCGAGCGCGTGCGCCAGCGCGTGCCGGTCATCTGCGATCTCAAGCCCAGCGGCCATTTCCTGGCCGTCGATTTCCACAAGGCGGGCGGCGTGCCGCAAGTCATGAAGATACTGTTGAATGCCGGCCTGATCAACGGCGATTGCATCACCATCACCGGCCAGACGATTGCGCAGATTCTCGAGGACGTCCCCGATACGCCCAGCGCCGACCAGAACGTCATCTTTACCATCGACCAAGCCTTGTACAAGCAAGGCCATCTGGCCATCCTCAAGGGCAATCTGTCGCCCGAGGGCGCGGTGGCCAAGATTACGGGCCTGAAGAATCCGGTCATTACCGGCCCGGCCCGCGTATTCGACGACGAGCAATCCGCGCTCAAGGCCATTCTGGATGGCAAGATCAAGGCGGGTGATGTCATGGTATTGCGTTACCTGGGCCCCAAGGGCGGCCCCGGCATGCCCGAAATGCTGGCGCCCACGGGGGCCCTGATCGGCGCCGGCCTGGGCGACTCGGTCGGCCTGATTACCGATGGCCGGTTCTCGGGCGGTACCTGGGGGATGGTGGTCGGCCACGTGGCGCCTGAAGCGGCGGTGGGCGGTACCATTGCCCTGGTCCAGGAAGATGATTCCATCACCATCGACGCGCACCAATTGCTCTTGCAATTGAATGTGCCCGAGGCGGAAATCGAAACCCGGCGCGCGGCCTGGAAAGCGCCCGAGCCCCGCTACCGGCGCGGCGTGCAGGCCAAGTTTGCCTTCAATGCCTCGACCGCCAGTACCGGCGCCGTGCTGGACAAGTTCTAAGCCACGAACGCGGCCCGGTAGCGCCAGAGCAGCCACAGGCAGAGGCCGGTGGGCAGGATCAGCGCCGCGTAGGCCGCTCCGTAGCTGCCGGCGGCGCTGGCGATCATGCCGAACAGGGGCGGGCCGACCACCACGCCCAGGAAGGTCATGGCCAGGGTGCCGCCCGTGGCTACGCTGGCCTGCCCTGCCGGTGCCTGGCGCGCCACTTCCGCCAGGTACACGCCATTCCAGCCGATGGCGCAACTGCCGAATATCGACAGCACGATCAAGACGACCCATTGCGCATCGGTGTACTTGAGCAAGGGGGTGGCCAGCGCGCAGACGACAATCAGCAGCGCCAGCACAGCCAGCATTCTGACCGGCCCCAACAGGCGATCCGACACATAGCCCCATAGCAGGCGTCCCGCGACGCCGGCCGCCTGGGAAACGGCCAGGATGAAGCCGGCGGCGATCAGGCCCAGGCTCAGGTCTTCGTGCAGGAAAGTCACCATATAGGTGGTCAGCGATACCTGGGTCATGGAAAACAGGAACGACACGCCCGCCAGCACCGCCAGGCTGCGCTGGCTGAAGACAAGCCGCAGCGGGCCCATCAGGCCGTTGCCGAACGACAGGCGCTGCGCGGGATTCCTGTCGGAGTCCAGGGCGGCGCACAGGGGTTGTATGGCGATGGCGCACAGCAGGCTCGCGGCCGCCACCAGCAAAAAGGCCCACTGCCATCCCACGATATCGCTCAGCCCCGGCACGATGACACCGGCCAGCACGCCGCCCAGCGGCACCCCTGTCTGCTTGATCGAAAACACGAAGGACATACGGTGCGCCGGCGTGCTGCGCGCAAGCAGGTGCGAACTGGCGGGCGTGATGGGCCCATAGCCCATTCCGATCAGCAATGCGCCGATGGCGGAGGCAATCGGAGAGGCGATCGCGCAGGCGGCAACGCCCGCCGCGCACAGCGCCAGGCCGGCCTGGCTGGCGCGTATGGCGCCAAAGCGCCGCACGGCGCCGCCGGCGAGCAGGCTGGCGGTCATGGCGCCGGCATAGGCTATGGCCACATACAGACCGACATAGGCGGTGGAAATGCCCAGCGTTGCGGCCACGGTCGGCGCGACGACCGGCAAGGTGATCAGGCACATGGCTACCAGGGATTGCACCGTCAGTGTGGCGGCAAGTACAACAGATGCGGAAGGCGTGGCGGCGCTCATGGAAAAATGAATCCAGTGTTGGTCAGTGTCGTATCATAGTCCTTCGGGCCGATCGGGCCCGCCCATCCCCCCGGACCCGCTCCACCTAAGAAGGACAGATCGTGTTAACACCCGAACAACGCGCTATCCAGCATGCCATCATCACAGAGCTTTGCGTCAGCGAAGCGTTTGACGCCGACCGCGAAATCGAACGCCGGGTCAAGTTCCTGGCCGACTATCTTGTTTCCACCGGCGCCCGCGCCCTGGTCCTGGGGATCAGCGGGGGCGTTGATTCCCTGGTCGGCGGCTGCTTGTCGCAGCGCGCCGTCGATCTGGTCCGCAATCGCGGCCGCGAGGCCGTCTTTGTCGCGATGCGGCTGCCTTACGGCAAACAGCGCGACGAGCACGATGCGCAGGCCTCGCTGAACGTCATCCAGCCCGACCAGATGGCCACCGTCAACATCAAGCCGGCCGCCGATGCCATGCTGGATGCCGTACTGGCTGGCGGCGTGGTCTTTCGCGACGCGGCCCAACAGGACTTTCTGCTGGGCAACATCAAGGCCCGCCAGCGCATGATCGCGCAGTACGCCGCGGCGGGCGCGCATGGCGGGCTGGTGGTGGGCACCGACCATGCGGCCGAGGCGCTCATGGGTTTCTTCACCAAGTTTGGCGATGGCGCCGCCGATCTGACCCCGCTCACGGGCTTGAACAAACGCCGGGTCAGGGCGCTGGCGCAGGCGCTGGGCGCGCCCGACTCCCTTGTCATGAAAGTGCCGACCGCCGATCTTGAATCGCTGACGCCGCTCAAGCCCGATGAAGATGCATTCGGCGTGACCTACGGCGATATCGATGATTTTCTGGAAGGAAAGGCGGTCTCGCCCGAGGTGTACGAGATCATCCTGCGCACTTATCGCCATTCCGAGCACAAACGGTCTTTGCCTAAATTTCCCGTGTAAAGGGCCGCGGCGGGCTGAACATCCGGGACCGCCGGGCGGGCGCGGGCCGTTCAGGCCAGTTCCGATGCCTGCCGGGTACAGTTCCTGCCGTCTTTCTTGGCTTTATACAGGGCGGCGTCCGCCAGTTTCAACGCGGCGCCTACGCTGTGGGCGTCGGTGGGGTACTGGGCAATGCCCAGCGATACGGTGATTTTTCCGCAGGGGCTGAAGTCCGTATGCTCGATGCTGAAGCGCAGGCGCTCGGCAAACAGCAACGCCGATTCGGGCGTCGCATTGGGCAGGACCACCACGAATTCTTCGCCGCCCAGGCGGGCGATGATGTCGGTTTCGCGCACCTGCTCGACGGTCACCGAGGCGATGGTCTTGAGCACTTCATCGCCCGCGGCGTGCCCATAAGTATCATTGACCACCTTGAAATGATCGATGTCGAACAGGACCAGGGCCACCGGGACTCTGTCTTGCGACAGGACCGTTAGCGCGGCGTCCAGCCCGCGCCGGTTGGTCACGGCGGTCAGCGGATCAGTGGTGTTTTCCTGGTGCAAGCGCCGCAAGCGCAGCGCGACGGCGGAGAATCCGGTCAGCAAGGCTTCGCGCAGCAGGGAAGCTTCGTGGTACCAGCCTTTGATATACCGGATACGGGCAAAGTTGGCCCGATTATCCAGGTTGGAAGCGACTTCGGCCAGGTCGGTCAAGGGGCGGGCGATGAACTTCGATAGCCAGCCTATGGCCAGCAGGCTCAGCAATGAAATGGGTACCGAGTAATAAAAGGCTTGCCAGAACAGGCCGCCCAGCCCCGCCAGCGCGGCCTGGGTCGGCCGTTGCGCGACGATGCCCCAGCCGGTGGACGCCACGGGTGCATAGCCCGCCAGTACGTCGATGCCGTTTTCGGTGGTCAGCCTGAGCGCGCCCCGTTCGCCTCTTAGCGCCGCCTGCACGCTCAGGTTGTCCAGCTTGGAGGTACCGATCTGGCTGAGTTCAGGGTGGTAGATGACGTTACCGGTCTGGTCCACCACATACAGGTAGGAATTGTCTTTATAGAAGTGATTGCCCAGGGCCGAGCGCAGGGCATTGGCTTCATGCAAATAGATGGTGCCGGCGATGTAGCCGCGGCAGTGATCATCCTTATCCAGGATGGGCTGGGTGATCATGACGATCCAGTTGTTGTCGGCCCTGCGGAAGGGGGCGGTGATATAAGGCCGGCACATGGCCAGGATCTGGGCAATCTGCGGGGCTTGTATCGTGGTGCCGATGACATCCAGATTGGCCGGCACGCCGGCAATCGCCACGCCCGATGCGGCGGCGACGAATAATGAATTGAAGCCGGCCGTCATGTTGGCCAGCCGCTGCAGCGTGGCTTGCGTGCGTTGCGAGGTCAGTGCTTGATCGGCCAGGTCGCTGGCCGCGCCTTCCAGCAGAAGGCGGGAAGAGCGGATATAGGCGTCCGTGATGTGGGCCAGCTTCTGTGCGTACACCCGGTTCGATTCCAGGGTGTTTTCCATGAGTACTTCGCGCTGCACCTGGTAGGCGGCATAAAAGCTGTTTGCCAGCGCCAATGCGACAAAGAAAAAACACATCCATAGAATCAACCGGCGCAGGTCGACGTGGAACAGGAATTTTGTCATCAGCAAACACAACGCAAAAGTGGCCGCAGCCGGTGAGTATACCGGCTTACGGCGCTTGCGCTGCATCTGCTTGGCGACGCGGCCGTTGCGGCCAGCGTTGCCGCTGTGTGCCGCCTGCTACTGCTGCGGCCGGGGCGTGGCGGCGGTGCTGCGCGGCAGGATGGGATACTCCACGCGCGGCTGTTCGCCCGTCAGGGTGTGCAAGAACTGCGTAATCGCCTTGACTTCCTCGTCGTTCAGCTCGTGGCCCAGTTGGCTCGACCCCATGATCGCCACGGCCTGCTCCAGATCCCAGACTTCTCCGCTATGGAAGTAGGGGGCCGTCAGCGCAATATTGCGCAGGGGCCCCGCCCGGAATACATATTCGTCGGACGCGGTGTTGGTCACGGTGAAGCGGCCCTTGTCGCCGGGGGGCAAGATGTCTGCGCCGGGCTTCTTGATGACGCCGAAGGGGAAGTAGCCTTGTCCGCCGACGTTGACGCCCGAGTGGCAGGCCACACAGCCTTTATTGATGAAAAGCCCCAGTCCTTTCAGCTCGGCGCCGTTTAGCGTTTCCTTGCCGGCCAGATACTGGTCGAAGCGCGAATTCGGCGTGACCAGCGTGGTTTCAAACGCTTCGATCGCCTTGGCCATATTGTCGAAGTTGACCGGATCCTGCTCGTTCGGGAACGCGCGTCCGAAAAACTCGACATACTCGGGAATGCTGCGCAGCGTTTCTTCTACGTGCTCGGGTGTGGCGTTCATTTCGACGCTGGCTTGCACCGGCCCCTTGGCCTGCTCGGCCAGGTCTTTGGCGCGGCCATCCCAGAACTGGGCGGCATTGAAGACGGCGTTCAGCACGGTGGGCGAATTGCGCGGGCCGTGCTGCCAGCCGTGGCCGATGGAGGTGGGAATATTATCGGCGCCGCCTGTGCCGACGCTGTGACAGGTATTGCAGCTGATGATATTGCTGCGCGATAGCCGCGGCTCGAAGAACAGCCATTTGCCCAGTTCTATCTGCTCGGCGGACAGCCCCTTTTCCTTGACGATCACTTCCATTTCCGGAATGGGCCGGAACAATTGACGCGCCGTTTCCCTGAGCTGATCAGTGGGAGGCTCGGCGGCGCCAGCCCCTGTAACACCCAGCGCCAGGGTGGTGCATAAAGCAAAAAGCATGCGCTTTGACATGGTGATCCCCTTGTTGGTGAATAATCACCCTTATCTGAGCATGGTTATTTTCGGCCTGCTTTGACGGGAGTCAAAACAAGTTGTTTTTTGCGTTGCGGCGCCGGGCCAGGCTCCGGTTCTATAATTCACCGCTATCGATTCGTCATCGGGTGGGAATACAAGGTGCATATAGGTTTATTGGCAGTGCTGGCGCTCTCCGTGCTGGGAACCTCTTTTCTGTCAGGGGTGTTCGGCATGGCTGGCGGCATGGTGCTGATGGGCATCCTGATCGCTTTCCTGCCTGTTTCCGCCGCCATGGTGCTGCACGGCACGGCACAGATGACGTCCAACGGATGGCGCGCTTTGCTATGGCGCCGCAATACCGACTACCGGATCTTCGGACGCTATGTACTGGGCTTGCTGGGCGCCGCCCTGTTGTTTACGTTCATTGGCTTTGTCCCCGACCGGGCCATGGTGCTGATAGGCCTGGGCATCATCCCCTTCCTGGCGGTCCTGGTGCCTGCACGGTATGTGCCGCAAGCCAGCAGCCGCTTCGGTGCCGAGGTATGCGGCTTCCTGAATACCTGCATGCAGTTCATCGCCGGCGTGTCGGGCCCATTGCTGGACGTCTTTTTTGTGCGCAGCGATATGGACAGGCGTTCGGTGGTGGCCACCAAAGCGGCCTGCCAGACTTTTTCCCACCTGGCCAAGCTGGTTTATTTCACCCGCGTCATGGGGGGCGAGTCCGGGGTCGAAGAGGTGGCCATGGGCATCGCCGTCGTCATGGCGATAGCAGGGACTACATTAAGCAAGTTTGTCCTGGAAAAGCTGACCGACAATCAGTTCCGGCGCTGGACGCAGGGGATCGTGATGACCATAGGCGTCGTCTATCTGGCGCAGGGCGCCTATGTGCTGGCGACGCGCTAGGCATCTGGCCGGCGGGCGCCGTATTCAAGCCCCTTTATAGGCAAGCCCAAAAGCCAGGCCCGCCATGATGACGGCGATGCAGCCGTCCAGTATCCGCCAGGCGCGCGGGTTGGCAAAGAGCGGGGCAAACAGGCGCGACCCCACTCCCAGTACCGCCAGCCAGATCAGGCTGGCGGTGAAAGCCCCTGCCGCAAACCCATCGCGGGCGTCGCCGAAGCTGTGGGCCAGCGACCCCACCACCATCATGTCCAGCCAGAAATGGGGGTTGAGCAGGCTGAAGCCCATGGCGCCCAGCAATGCCGCGCGCCGGGACGGCACTGCCTGTTCGGCCAGGGCCAGCGCCGAACCCTTGCTGAGCGCGCGGCGCGCCGATTGCAAGGCATACCAGAGCAGAAAAGCCACACCGAACCAAAGAATCACGGCGGTCAGCCAGGGAAACCAGACGGCGATGGTCTGCAAGCCCCAGACACTGGCAAAGATAAAGACCAGGTCGATCAATCCGCAGGTCAGCAGAATGCTGAACAAGTGCGAGCGCATCAGCCCTTGCCGCAGAATGAAAGCGCTTTGCGCGCCCACGACCGCAAACAGCCCCAGGCCGGTGGCGGCGCCGCTGGCCCAGGCCGAGAAGAACGAGGAGTTGGTGATGAGCGAAAACATGAATCAGTCCAGCGATTGTTGCAAAAGCAGCCTTGCCGGCGGCATGAGGCTGAATGGCGCTATTCTGATCGGCGTACTATATAAAATAAAACTAAATTAAGTAATGTATATTAAGCAATACTTAATTTAGGGATGGGCCAGACATGCATATCGACCACGCCAACTTGCGTGCCTTGGCCGCGGTGGTGCGCGAGGGGAGCTTCGAACGGGCGGCGGCCGCGTTAAGCGTGACGCCCTCCGCGGTGTCGCAGCGTATCAAGTCGCTGGAAGAGCGCATGGGCAGGCTGCTGGTGCAGCGCACGGTGCCCGCCGTGGCCACGCCCGACGGGCACGTACTGGTGCACTTGGCCGAACAAACCGCCTTGCTCGAGCATGACGCCCTGAGCCGGCTCGGCGTCGAAGATCCTGCGCAGCAGGCCAGTATCGCCGTGGCGGTCAACCACGACAGCCTGGAAACCTGGTTCATGCACGCCGCCGAGCTGTTCGCGTCCCGCACGCACACGACGCTGGATCTGCAGTCCGAAGACCAGGACCATACGGCGGAGCTTTTGCGCAAGGGGGCGGTCCTGGGGGCCGTCACCACACTGGCCGACCCCGTGCAGGGTTGCAGGAATCACGCGCTGGGCAGCATGCGCTATGTCGCCACCTGCTCGCCTTCGTTCCACGCGCGTCATTTTGCCGCTGGGCTGAATGCGCGCGCCCTGGAGTCGGCCCCCGTCCTGGTTTTCAATCGCAAAGACGCATTGCAGGCCCGCTTCGCCCAGAAAGTCATGCGCGGCGCGGCCTGGCGGCCCCCCGTATGGTGGCTGCCGTCTTCGCGGGCATTTGTGCAGGCCACCCTGGCGGGGCTGGGCTGGACCATGAATCCGCTGCCGCTGATCCAGCAGCATCTGGATGAAGGCCGCCTGGTGCCGCTGCGCGCGCGGGCCTGGGAAGACGTTCCGCTGTATTGGCAGCATTGGCGCGTGAACTCGCAAGCCATGGATGCCCTGACGGAGTCGGTGCTGAAGGCGTCGGGCAGCCTGGTGCGCAAGCGGTAATCGCCGGCATGCAGGCCTTACGGGTATGCCCTAATGTATATTCAAATCGTATCAGGATCGATATAAATAATATTAGACAAGCGATATCGGTTGATCGCATAGTGTCCCGCATCGCTTGATGGGCTTCAAGCTAAAAACATACGGCCCCATCCTGATAAAACTTCGGAGGAAGACATGGCATTGCAGACAAAGTTTGCCCAAATCGTAGCGGCCGGCGCATTGGCGCTGATGGCGGGCACCGCATTTTCCAAGACGACGATACGCGCCAGCAGTTGGCACCCGCCCAAGCATCCCGGCGTGGTCGGCGGGTATGTGCCGTTCATGGATTACGTCAAGGAAGCCTCGAAAGGCGATATCGACTTCAAGTTCTGGAGCGGCGGCGCGCTACTGGGCGCGACCGATACGCTGCCGGGCATACGCAATGACGTGGCCGATATCGGCGTACTGGCCCTGACGTACTTCCCGGCCGAGTTTCCGTATTTCCAGCTGATCTCCGACCTGGCCATGCTGTCGAGCAATCCGCCGGCCGTCGCGGCCGCGGTGACCGAATTGGTGACGCTGCACTGCGAACCCTGCCGCAAGGACTTTACCGACAAGGGCCTGGTGTTCACCTCGTCTTACTCCACGACGCCGTACACGCTGATCGCCAAGACCCCGCTCAAGGCGCCCGCCGACTTGCAGGGCAAGAAGTTCCGTTCGGCCGGCACGGTATGGGACAGGTGGACGCAGCATGTGGGCGGCACCTCGGTCAATGTTTCCGCCGCTGAAATGTTCGAGGCGCTGGACCGGGGCGGTGTGGATGTGGCCGTGTTCTCGCCCTCGGCCCTGCAATCATACAGCCTGTGGGATGTGGCCAAGTACGATGTGATGCTGCCTTTAGGGACTTACGCAGCCATGTCCTTGTTCACGATGAATCAGGATTTCTGGAAAGACCTGACCGATGACCAGCGCCGCATTCTGCTCGACGGCTCGGCGGTCGGCGCAATCGGCGTGACCTTCGAATACATGAACAGCGATGAAAGCGCGATGAAGCTTGCCAAAGAGCATCAGGTCAACATCCTGGAGCCAAGCCAGGAACTGCTGGACCAGCGTGAAGCCTTCGTCGAGAAGGACCTGGTTCAAGCCGCCGCCATTGCCAAAGCGCGCTATCGCATCAATGACGCGGAAAAATGGATAGAACAATACCGCGAGCTGCTCAAGAAATGGGACGGCATTGTCGAGCAGACGGGCGGCGATCGCCAGAAGCTGGTCAAAGCCATGCAGGACGAAATCTACGCCAAGATCGATCCTTCCTCGTACGGCATGTAAACCCGCCGTCATCGATGACCCCCTTACCAGAGATCGCCTATGGCCAGCCTTGTCAGATATCTTGAGCGAATATTTCTCGTCGCCGGCGCGCTGGCCCTGCTGGGCATGATGCTGCACGTGACGGCCGACGTGATTGCCAAGTACGTGTTCAATTCCCCGGTTCCACTGACCATGGAAATGGTCACTTACTACTACATGGCGGCCGTGGTGTTTTTGCCCTTGTTTTCACTCGAACGCAAGGGGGCCAGCCTGGTCCATGTCGAACTGGTCTATGGCATGTTGTCGCTTCGCCTACGCAGGGTGCTGCTTCCGGCGGCCCTGCTGCTGGCTGCGATGTTCTGCGCATGCGCCGCTTATGCGGCGTGGAAGCCCGCCATGCAGGCATTGGGCGCCGGCACCTATGCGGGAAGCATCGTGGTCGTGTCGATCTGGCCCACGCGCTTTCTTCCCGTCATCGGTTTTGGCTTGCTGGCCTTTACGCTGGCGATCAAGGCATTCAGCACCATTCGCCACGGCATCAGCCAGGACGACGAGGATCTGCTCGAATCCGTGTCGCTTGAAGGGAAAGAATAGTTTATGGACGGCATTACTTTAGGTTTTTCAGGGCTGATCCTTGTCGTCGTGTTGCTGATGTTGCGGGTTCCTGTGGGTGTTGCGCTGGGCGGCGTCGCCTTCGGCGGCATCTGGGCCTACGTCGGGCCGCGTGCGGCGTGGGGCACTTTGTCGCAGATCCCGTACGAGTTCACGGCGCACTGGACGCTGAGCTCCATTCCCATGTTCCTGTTGATGGGCTATGTGGCCTATTACTCCAAGATCACTGAAGCGCTGTTTCGTACGGCGCAGTTGTGGCTGGGCCGCTTGCCCGGAGGGCTGGGCATTGCCTCGGTCTCGGGCGCGGCGGGTTTTGCGGCTGTGACGGGGTCCAGCCTGGCCGCGGCCGCGGCCATGGGCCGGATTGCAGTGCCCGAAATGACGCGCCTGGGCTACCAGCCCGGTTTTTCGGCGGGTATTGTCGCGGCGGCGGGCACAATAGGCTCGATGATACCGCCCAGCATCATCATGATCGTCTATGGGGTGTTTGCCGAAGTGTCCATCGGGCAGCTATTCATCGCGGGCGTGATCCCGGGCATACTGACGGCGATCTTCTATTCCATCGTCATTGCGACCCGCGTCACGATCACGCCGTCGATCGCGCCACGCATGCCGGCGCTTCCGCCGCTGTCGGTCAGGATGCGCTCCCTGCTTGAAATCTGGCCTTTTGTGCTGTTGGTCATCGGCGTATTCGGCGGCTTGTTTTCAGGCGTCTTCACGCCGACCGAAGCGGGCGCGGTGGGGGCTTTCCTTGCCTTTGTGATTGCGTTGCTGAAACGCGCCCTGACATGGAGCGTTGTGCGGCAGGCCGTGGTCGAGACCATACGCGGCACGGCGTCCATTTTCTTCATTGCCATCGGCGCCGCGCTGTTGACGCGCTTCCTGGCCATGACCGGCTTGCCCGATTTCATGTCGGAGCACATTACGTCCATGGACGTGCACCCCCTGGTCCTGATGGGGGCGATTGCGCTGCTGTATCTGTTTCTGGGTATGTTCCTGGATCCGCTGGGCTGCATGCTGCTGACGCTGCCCATTGTATTGCCCATACTCGAGGCCCAGGATGCCAATCTGGTCTGGTTCGGCATACTGCTCGTCAAGTTCCTGGAGATCGGCTTGATCACGCCGCCGGTCGGCCTGAACGTCTTCGTCATCAAGGAAATCGTCGGCAACAAAGTGCCGCTGGCCCAGATTTTTGGCGGCGTGACCTGGTTTATTGTGTCCGACCTGGTATTGGTGATGCTCATGGTGCTGGTGCCGTCTATCGTCCTGTTCCTGCCGCAGTTCGTGCAATGACGTAACGGACGGGGCGGCGGCATCCGCCGCCGGCGCAAAAAAGGGCAGGCCGCAAGCCTGCCCTGTTGGTTGACGGCCGCGCAGCCTTATCTTCCGGCCTGTTTTGCGCTGATGCCGTCGGCCACGCCCATATCCGTTTTGGGGACGTCCTGAATGATCACGCGGATGTCCTTGGGCGATATGCCTATGCTGGCGCTGCCCGCTTGATTCAAGGCCAGAATAAGCGCGGCCTTTTGCGCCTCGGTTCGCCCTTCGATCAGGTAAGCGATAAAGGTGAGCAGGTCGGCGCCCAGTTTCCCGGCCACAATGGTTTCCTGGCTTTCCTGCAGGAAGATGCGGATGCTGGGCAGTGGCGCCTGTATGCTGTCTGCAATCGCTTGCGTCGCGTGTTCAAGCAAGGCGGTTTTTTGAGCGGCGCTGTAGCCGGCGGCAAGTTGGGCGGTAATGATAGGCATGATTATTTCTTCTTGGCTCGTTGATCAAGGAACTTTTGCACGGCTTGCGCGTGCCCGGCTGTTTTATGCGCGATCGCCTGGAAGGCGGCCGACATTTCCAGTACGGTATCCAGACGACTGTGCTGGCCTTCGCGCAGCAGACGTTTGCTCATGCGCACGGCTTCCGGCGGGTTGGTGACAATACGGCGCGCCAGGGCAAGGCTGGCGTCCAGCAGTTGATCCGGCGGCACGATCTGCGATAGCAAACCCCACGCCATGGCCTGCTGGGCGTCAATAGCATCGCCGGTAAATGTCATTTCAGCCGCACGCGACATCCCCACGATGCGGGGCAGGAACCAGGCGCCGCCATCACCGGGCACAATGCCCAGCTTGACGAAGCTTTCGGCGAACACGGCCTGGTCGGACGCAATGCGCATATCGCACATGCAGGCCAGGTCGAAGCCCGCGCCGATGGCGGCTCCGTTGACCGCCGCAATGGTGGGGACTTCCAGGTTATGCAGGGCTAGCGGCAAGCGCTGTATGCCATATTGATATTCATGGCGCAGCGCGGCGGCCTCGAATTCGGGTTTCAGCTGCCGCCCCATTTCAGCGATGTTGCCGCCCGACGAGAACGCCTTCCCGGCGCCGGTAATGATGACCACCCGAACGCTGGGGTCGTTCTGGATGCGTTCGAAGGCGGCCAGGAACTCATCCACCATAGGGTTGCCGGTCAGGGCATTGCGGGTGGACGCATCGTCCATCGTCAACAGCACGATACCGTCGTCGTCCTGTTTGAAGTGCAGCACGTTTTCCATACTCATCCTCATAGTGTGTGATGCTAGGTTAGAAGGTCGACGCGCCTGAGGCCAATATTATTTTCGCCGTGCCTGATACCCGTGGTGTATGGGATGCCGGCCGGCTTGGCGTAGCGGGGCATGCTGATAGCGATTCCGTATCAATATTCAAAAAAATAATATTAGACATGGATATGCGTAAGCACGGATAGTATCCCCGTGAATGATGTGCGGGCCGTGCCTTTCGCCGCGGCCTTCCGGCAGGGACAAGAACAGACAAGCTGATCATGATAGATACTTTAGAACTCACGCCTATTCCACCTGCCTATGATGCGTTCCGGGCGGAAGTGCGCGCCTTTTTGAATGACGCCCTGCAAGACATGCCGCCCGAACGGCGGGCGCGCTCGTGGATGGGCTTCGACCCGGACTTCAGCCGGAAGCTGGCGCAGCGCGGGTGGCTCGGCCTGACGCTGCCCAAGGAATATGGCGGCGCAGGCAAGGGCGCCTATGCACGGTTTGTATTGTCCGAGGAATTGCTGGCCGCGGGGGCGCCGGTTTCCGCGCACTGGATTGCCGATCGCCAAAGCGGGCCGCTGATCCTGAAGTATGGCACCGACGCCCAAAAATCCTTCTATCTGCCCAGGATCAGCCAGGCCGAGGCTTTTTTCTGCATTGGCATGAGCGAGCCCAACTCCGGCTCCGATCTGGCCAGCATTCGAACCCGCGCCGTGCGCACGGAAAAGGGCTGGACCTTGAATGGCAGCAAGATATGGACGACCAATGCGCAGCATTCGCATTACATGATCGCCCTGATGCGTACGTCGGGCGAGCCCGCGGATCGCTATAAAGGCCTGTCCCAATTGATCGTCGACCTGAGCCTGCCGGGCGTGACCGTCCGGCCCATCAACGATATGGCGGGCGATGCCCATTTTTCCGAAGTGTTTTTCGAGAACGTCGCCTGCCCGGCCGACGCGCTGATCGGCACCGAGGGCGATGGATGGGCGCAGGTCAACGCAGAGCTGGCGTTCGAACGCAGCGGTCCGGAGCGTTTGTATTCCAGCATGGTCTTACTGGAAACCTGGCTGAAGTATTGCCGGCGACATCGTCTGGGCGGCGCGCATACCACGGCGGCACTGGGCAAAATGGTGTCCTGGCTGGCGGTGCTGCGCTTGATGTCGATTTCCCTGGCCGGCAAGCTTGACCGGGGCGAGAGCCCGGCGATTGAAGCCACGATCGTCAAGGATATCGGGACGGAAATAGAACAAGCTATTCCCCGCCTGATCGGCGATGTGCTGGGCGCCGAACCGGCCGCGCCAACGGATATCGCGCTGATGCGGGCGCTGTCGTATCTGGAACAGCTTGCGCCTTCTTTCTCGTTAAGGGGCGGCACCCGCGAAATCTTGCGAGGCATCATTGCGCGCGGGCTGGGCCTGCGCTAAGGAACACGGATGGACGATTTATTCTCGGATGCGCTGGAGCGCCTGTTTGAACAGATGTCAACGCCGGCCGTCATACGTCAGGTGGAACATGACGGAAACGCCAAGGCGCTTTGGGCCGGCATTGAAGCATCGGGTTTTCTTGATGCGTTGGTTCCCGAACAGCATGGGGGGGCGGGCCTTACCCTGGCCCAGGCTTTCCCCTTGTTCATGTCGGCCGGCCGGCACGCCGTTCCCGTGCCGTTCGCGCAGACGATGCTGGCCAGGGCTTATCTGGCCCAGGTGGGGGCGGCGGCGCCTGCGGGCGCCATTGCGCTGCTCGGGCACCTGGATGCGCCTGAAACGGATGCGCCGCTGCGCGCTTTCGTGCCATTCGGCAGGACGGCCGACTGGGTGCTGGCAAGGGTCGATGGCCGCGTCCGCCTGTTGCCGGTGGAAGACCGTTTCCGCCTTGACGGCGCGGGGTATGGCGGCCTGGGCAGCGACATTCAGTGGACCGGCGGATGGGACGGCGCGGCCCAGGTGCCGGATGCGGGCTGCGATATCGATAGCCTTGCGGCGGCAAGCTATTCGGCGCAGATTGCGGGCGCGGCCGACCGGGTTCTGGCCTTGACGCTGGACTATGCGAACCAGCGCACCCAGTTCGGCAAGCCCATCGGAAAATTCCAGGCCGTGCAGAATCAAATCAGCATCATGGCCGAACGGGTCTGGGTGTCGCGCATGGCTGCGCAACTGGCATGCCAGTCCGATGACTGGCGCCCGCAGGCCCTGATGGCAGCGGCAGGCAAGGCCAGAACGAGCGAAGCGGCCGCCATCGTGGCCGACATCAGCCATGCCGTGCATGGCGCCATTGGCATCACAGAGGAATACGACTTGCAGCTGTACACCCGGAAGCTGCGCGAATGGCGGCATGCGGGCGGATCGGAAACCTATTGGGAAAGCCGCCTGGGCGGCGAACTGCTGCGCCAGGACGACACCGCTTTGTCCTTCATGTGCGGGACGCTTTCCCCCTGAGCGACGCCGCGCCGGATACGAATGCCAGTAAACAAAAACAGACAGGAGAGGCAGGTGGAGCAAGCCAGGCAGGACAAACCGCAGGAAGGGGCGTTGCACGGGATACGGGTGCTGGACATGAGCCGGGTGCTGGCCGGACCCTGGTGCACGCAGACCCTGGCCGACCTGGGCGCGGAAGTATGGAAGGTCGAGGCGCCGGTGCAGGGCGACGACACGCGCTCGTGGCTGCCCCCCGAACGGGATGGCGAGTCCACCTATTTCATGTGCGCCAACCGAAGCAAGCAATCGCTTGCGGTCAATCTGAAATTGCCGGAAGGCCAGGCGCTGATACGCCGCCTGGCCGAGCAGGCGGACGTGCTGGTGGAAAACTACCGGCTGGGGACGCTTGAGCGTTTCGGCCTGGGCTACGAAGATCTGGCGCGCATCAACCCGCGCCTGATCTATTGCTCTATTTCGGGATATGGCCGGACGGGGCTGCGGGCTGGCGAGCCGGGCTATGACTTCATTATTCAGGCTGAAAGCGGCTTGATGTCCATTACGGGCGCCGACGATGGCGAGCCCATGAAGCTGGGCGTGGCCATCACGGACCTGGTGACGGGAATGAACGGTGTGCAGGCGATCTTGGCCGCCTTGTTCGCGCGCGAGCGGTCCGGCGCCGGCCAGCATATCGACCTGGCTTTGCTGGACGGCGCGATCAGCGTGCTGGCCAACATCGGGTCGGGCTACCTGGCGGCCGGCAATGAGCCCCGGCGTTTCGGCAATGCGCATCCTACCGTCGTGCCTTATCAAATCATGGCGTCGTCCGATGGGCAGTTCGCCCTGGCGGTGGGTAACGACAGGCAGTTTGCGGCCTTGTGCCGCGCGGTGGGCAGGCCGGAGCTGGCCGAGGACGAACGTTATCGCCTTAACCGGCACCGCGTGCTCAACCGCAACACCTTGGTGCCGGCGCTTCAGCGTATTTTCTCCGGACAGCCAACGGCTCACTGGCTCCAGTGCATTCGTGCCGCGGGTGTGCCCGCCGGTTCGGTCAGGACAGTACCCGAAGCGCTGGAAGCGCCCGAGGTCAAGGCCCGGGGCCTGATCGCCCAGGTCGAGGACGCGCGCCACGGCACGCTGCGCCTGACGGCCTCGCCGTTGCAACTGCGCGGGACGCCGCCGCGCCCGCCGGGCGCGCCGCCCAGGCTGGGCGAGCATACGGATGTCATACTGCGCCGTGTACTGGCCTGCTCGTCCGCGCAGATTGAACAGTGGCGCGCAGCCGGGGTTATTGCGTAGGAGCGCTGAGTGAATTTGACACCTTTTCTTTCCCTGGCCGACTTCGAGGCGGCTGCCCGCCGCACCTTGCCTCATGCCGTCTATGGCTATGTATTTGGCGGCACCGAAGACAGCTTGAGCGTGAAGGCCAATCGGGCAGTATTCGACCGCCTGGGGTTCAGGCCGCGCGGCCTGACCGGGGTTGCCAACAGAAGCCAGTCGGTCAATGTGTGGGGCACCGAGTATCCATCCCCGGTGGGTATCGCGCCGATGGGCGTGACCGCCATCTGCCGTTATCGCTGCGATATGGACCTGGCTGTCGCGGCCCGGTCGCGCGGCTTGCCCTATGTGCTCAGCGGCGCCTCGAATGTGGCGCTTGAGGACATCCAGGAGAATCCGGGCGGCGCATGGTACCAGGGCTATTTCCCGGGCGACAAGCAGCGTCTGGAACGCATTGTCCAGCGTTTGCTCAGGGCGAATGTGCAAGTGCTGGTCGTAACCAGCGACACGCCGGTGGCCGCCAACCGGGAAAACAATCAGCGCAATGGCTTCACGATTCCGTTCAGGCCCAGCTGGCGTTTGTTGCTGGACGGCATGCTTCATCCTTCCTGGTCCTGCGGCGTATTCCTTAAGACATTGCGTCAAGACGGCATTCCACGCTTCCTGAACCTGTACGAAGAGCCCGGCCCGGCGATCACCGCTGAACCTGAACAGGGCTTCCGGGGCGGGCGGGACCTCCTGACTTGGGAGCACATGAGCTGGCTGCGGGACCTGTGGCCGGGCAAGCTGGTGGTCAAGGGCATCATGCATCCGGGCGACGCGGAAATCGCCGTCAAGCGGGGCATGGATGCGGTGATCGTTTCCAACCACGGCGGCCGCCAGCTGGACGGCGCCATGCCTGCGCTGGCTGCCTTGCCCGGCATCAAGGCGGCGGTGCCTGAAGATTTTCCCCTGATGATCGATGGCGGCTTCCGGCGCGGTACCGATGTGCTCAAGGCCGTTGCGCTGGGCGCCAGGCTGGTCTTCATCGGCCGCCCCGCCTTGTATGGCGCGTCGGTGGCGGGTGCGGAAGGGGCCGGAAAGGTGCTGGACATCCTTCGTCAGGAAATCGACCGCAACCTGGCGCTGCTCGGTTGCGAAAACATCAATGAATTGAATACCGACTACCTGGACCCGGTTCAGTTGCGGTCATTCATCGGGAGACCTCTATGACGGCAAATGACATGACACGCGCCATTGTGCTTTCGGAGCATGGCGGACCTGAAGTCCTGCGCTTGAAGGAAGTGGCCGTCCCGGCGCCCGGCCCGGGCGAAGTCACCGTGTCCTGCCGCGCGGCGGGCGTCAACTTCATCGATGTCTACTATCGCTCCGGCTTGTATCCGCATCCTTTGCCTCATGGGCTGGGGATGGAAGGGGCCGGCGTGATCGAAGCGGTCGGCCAGGGGGTGGACGATCTGGCGGTGGGCGACCGGGTGGCGCATGCCATGGGCCCGCTGGGTTCTTATGCCGAACGGCGAACCATGCCGGCGTCCACCTTGGTGAAGCTGCCTGACGGCATTTCCTTCGATCAGGGCGCAGCCGTCATGATGAAAGGCCTGACGGCGCAATATCTGCTGCGGCAGACCTATCCGGTTCAGGCGGGAGAGGTGATTCTTTTCCATGCGGCGGCGGGAGGCGTTGGCCTGATCGCCTGCCAGTGGGCCCGGCATCTGGGGGTCAAGCTGATCGGTACGGCGTCCAGCGCGGAAAAAACCGCCCTGGCCAGAGAAAACGGCGCGTGGCAGACCATAGACTATTCCCGCGAAGATGTGACCGAGCGGGTCATGGAGCTGACCGGCGGCAAGGGCGTACCCGTCGTGTACGACGGCGTGGGCCGTTCAACCTGGTCCACCTCGCTGGCCTGCCTGCAGACGCGCGGCATGATGGTGAACTTCGGCAATGCGTCGGGCCCGGTCACGGGCATTGATTTGTCCGCGCTGCAGAAAAAGTCGTTGTATGTCACCAGGCCGGGCATTACCGCGTATGTCGATACCCGCCCCAAACTCACGGCTGCCGCACAGGAACTGTTCGGCCTGATGAGCCAGGGCGCGCTTCATGTATCCGTTTCCCGCCGGTATGCTCTGGATGAGGCCGCGCAGGCGCATGAATTGCTCGAGTCCCGGCAAACCACTGGCTCGTGCATCATCGGCCTGCCTGGCTAAGCGTCAAGCACCCCGGGGCGGCCAGCCCGTAGGCCTGGCCGCCCCGCGTTTCCTGCTAGAGCATGCCGTGGTAAACGCCGCCGTCGATCAATAGATTCTGGCCCGTGATGTAGCTGGCATGGGCGCTGCACAGGAAGGCGCAGGCATGGCCGAACTCGGCAGGATCCCCAAATCGGCCAGCGGGTATGGCGGCCTTTTGCCGGGTGATTTCCTCGTCCAGCGGAACGCCGGTGGCCTGCGCACGCTGCGTATTGTTGGCGTGCAGGCGCGCTGTATCGAACTTTCCCGGCAAAAGATTGTTGATCGTGACGTTGTGTTGGACGACCTGCCGCGCCAGCCCTGCGGTAAAGCCGGTCAAGCCGGCCCGGGCGCCGTTGGACAGGCACAGGATATCCACGGGGGCCTTGACCGCCATCGAGGTAATGTTGACGATGCGGCCGAACCGCCGCGCGATCATGGGGTCCAGCGTGGCCTTGATCATTTCTATGGGGGCCAGCATGTTTGCATCCAGGGCGGCCAGCCAGTCCTCTCGTGAAAAACCGCGAAAATCCCCCGGCGGCGGCCCCCCCGCATTATTGACCAGGATGTCCACTTGCGGGGCGGCGGCCAGCACCCGTTCGCGCCCGGCCGCGGTGGCGATATCGGCGGCCACCGCAATCACTTGCGTGCCGGCCTCGCGCCTGATCTGTTCTGCGCTGTCCTGCAGCGCCTGTTCCGTGCGGGCAACCAGGACGATATTGACGCCTTCTTGTGCAAGCTGCTGCGCGCAGGCGTAGCCCAATCCCTTGCTGGCGCCACAGACAATTGCCCATTTTTCTTTCAGGCCAAGCTCCACGTATGCCTCCTTGCCGTATTGAATCAATCCGCAGCCTGGCCTGATGTTGAGCCCAGGCGCCGGGGCCGATAACACCTTATAAGCGATTCGATTCACTATCCAATATTATTATTCAATTAGTTGATATCATTTGAATATGGATAAAAAACATAAGATGGAGCAAACATGGATTTTCGTCACCTGCAGCAGTTTGTGACGCTTGCGGAAACGCTGAACTTCCGGCGCGCCGCCGAGAAACTGCATATGTCCCAACCGCCGCTGTCGGTATCCATTCGCAAGCTTGAGTCCGAAATAGGCGTGGACCTGTTCACCCGCGGCAAAGAAGGGGTAAAGCTCACCAAAAGCGGGGAAGCCGCATTAAGCGATGCCAAGCGGGCCCTGTTTCATGCGCATCAGTTCAGCGAGGCCGCCCAGACGGCGGCGATAGGGGAAGGCGGCGTCTTGCGTGTCGGTTTCGTGGGGTCGGCAACGCACTTCATCCTGCCCCAGATCCTCACTGTTTTTCGGGCCCGCTACCCCGGCGTTCAACTGGTATTGCGCGAAGCGACCTCGATACGTGTCATGGAAAGCCTGGAGGACGACACCATGGACGTGGGCGTAGTGCGCGTGCCCGTGTCGTCGAAATCGGGCAGCAGGCTGCTGTCCTTGCAGACCGAGCATTTCGTGCTGGCCGTGCCGCGCTCGCACCCTCTGGCGGCAAGCGAGCAGGTCAAGCTCAAGGACTTGGCGGATGAAGGCTTTATTTTGTATACGCCCACCGACGCGGCTGGCTTGCGCATGGCGGCCGTCCATGCCTGCCAACTGCGCGGCTTTACACCGCAGGTGGCTCAAGAGGCCGTGCAAGTGCAGACGGTGCTGAGCCTGGTGGAGGCCGGTTTGGGGATCGCGTTGGTGCCGGCGGTAAGCCGGCGTTTCGCGGGGGACTACATCGTCTACAAAACACTGACGGATTTTCCCGAAAGCGCCACCATCGGTATTTCGTTGGCCTGGAAACCGAGCGCGGAAACGGCGACGGCGCGCAACTTCAGGCTGACGGCCAAGGAAGTCTTCAAAATGGAATTGTGATGTAAAAAATTTCATTCAATAAAATTTTAATTGCATTTAATGCTTGCCTGGCGTTCAATATGGTTTTGATCGCCAGTGGTGATGGCGTTCGTCAGTCAGAACTCGATAGGGGCAAGCATGCAAGCAAATACAGGCCGGGCGCGCACCGGCGGACAAATCTTGGTGGACCAGCTTCGCATACATGGCATAGACCATGTCTTTTGCGTTCCCGGTGAAAGCTATCTGGCGGTGCTGGATGCCTTGCACGATTCCAGCATCACCGTCACGGTCTGCCGTCATGAAGGCGGCGCCGCCATGATGGCCGAGGCGCACGGCAAGCTGACGGGGCGCCCTGCGGCCTGCTTTGTGACCCGGGCGCCGGGCGCCACCAATGCCGCATCGGGCATCCATATCGCTTACCACGACTCGACGCCCATGCTGGTGTTTGTCGGGCAGGTGGAGCGCGGGGTGCGCGAGCGCGACGCCCTGCAAGAGCTGGACTACCGCGCGGCGTTCCAACCGCTGGCGAAATGGGCGACCGAGATCGACGATGCCGCCCGTATTCCGGAAATTGTTTCCCGGGCCATGCACCTGAGCATGTCGGGACGCCCGGGGCCTGTCGTCATTTCTTTGCCGGAAGACATGCTGGTCGATAGCGTGGATGTCCAGGACGGGCGGGCGGCGCAGGCCGCTGTGTCTTACCCCGGACCGCAACAGATCGATGCGCTGCAGGCCTTGTTGTCCAAAGCGGAGCGCCCTTTGATTGTGCTGGGCGGTTCGCGCTGGACGCCCCAGGCGGTCGAGCAGTTCACCCGCATTGCCCAGGCGTGGGGCGCCCCCGTGACGGTGTCCTTGCGACGTCAAATGCTGTTCCCGACGGATCATGATTGCTTTGTCGGCGACCTGGGTTTTGGCCCCAATCCCAAGCTGGTCCAGTACGTCAAGCAGGCCGACTTGCTGCTGCTGATAGGCAGCCGCATGTCGGAAGTGCCGAGCCAGGGCTATACGCTGATGGATATTCCGGTTCCGGGGCAGACGTTGATTCATGTGCATCCCGACGCCGGCGAACTGGGGCGGGTCTATCAGCCGACGCTGGCGGTCAATGCCGCGCCGGCCGAATTCGTAGAAGCCATAGGGCAGATAGCACTGCCGGCATCCGAATCGCGTTCCCGCTACCTGGCGGACGCCCGGAATGAATATTTGGCATGGAGCGATACCGCCGCCATCCATTCCCCCGGGGCGCTGCAAATGGCGCAAGTCATGGATTACCTGAACAAGCACTTGCCCGACGACGCCATTGTGTGCAACGGGGCGGGCAACTATGCCACGTGGGTACACCGTTTCCATCATTTCAAGCGTTTCGGCAGCCAGCTTGCGCCAACGTCGGGTTCCATGGGCTATGGCGTGCCGGCCGCGGTCGGGGCAAAGCGCATACTGCCCGACCGCACGGTCCTTGCGTTTGCCGGGGACGGCTGCTTCCTGATGCATGGCCAGGAGTTCGCGACCGCTGTGCAATACCAACTGCCCGTCATCATCATCATTGTCGACAATGGCATGCTTGGCACCATACGCATGCATCAGGAAAGGGAATACCCGGGCCGTACGGTTGCGACGGACCTGAAGAACCCTGATTTCGCCGTTTATGCGGCCGCTTTCGGCGGACATGGCGAACGTGTCGAGCGCAGCGAGGACTTTCCGCCTGCGTTCGAACGGGCCCTGGCTTCCGGCAAGCCGGCGATCATCCACTGCCTGATCGACCCGGAAGCGATCAATCCTTCGTACACACTGAGCAGTGTGCGCGATGCCGCGGTGGCTGCCGGCCGCTAGCGCTTTGCGTGCTGCACATCCTTCAAGGAGCATCGATATGGTTGAACGCTACGGTAATTTGATAGATGACGAATGGGTCACGACGGATTCGTTGAATATCAACATCAATCCCTCTGATACGAACGACATCATTGGCGAGTATGCACGCGCGTCCGAGGCGGACGTGCACGCCGCGGTCGCCGCGGCCCGGCAGGCCTTCCGGGCCTGGTCGCATACGGCGCCGCTGGTCCGGCATGACATCCTGGCGCGCGCCTCGGCTGAAGTCGCCCAGCGCGCGGATGAGCTGGGCCGGCTGTTATCGCGCGAGGAAGGCAAGACGCTGGTGGAAGGGGTGGGCGAGGCCAAGCGTGCCGCGCAGGTCCTGGCGTTCATGGCGGGCGAGGCCTTGCGCATTGGCGGCGAGCGTATCGCGGGCTTGCAAGAAGGCAGCGATGCCGAGGTCACGCGCGAGCCGCTGGGGGTGATCGGTGTGATCACGCCCTGGAACTTTCCGATTGCGATTCCGTCGTGGAAGATCGGCGCCGCCCTGGCTTACGGCAACTGCGTGGTCTTCAAGCCGGCCGAGCTTGTGCCGGGATCGGCCTGGGAACTGGTGTCCATCTTGCGGCGCGCGGGCCTGCCGCCCGGCGTGCTCAACCTGGTGATGGGCAGCGGCAGGCTGGTCGGCGGCGTATTGACCGCGCATAAAGAGGTCGATGCGATTTCGTTCACCGGCTCCGTGCCGACGGGCCGCGGTATTGCCGCGGCCAGCGTGGCGGGTCCGGCCATGAAACGGCTGCAGCTTGAAATGGGCGGCAAGAATCCGCTGGTGGTGCTGGACGATGCCGATCTGGACCTGGCCGTCGAGTGCGCGGTAAACGGGGCCTTCTACAGCGCCGGGCAGCGTTGCACCGCGTCGTCGCGGCTCATTGTCACCGATGGCATACATGATCGTTTTGTGCAGGCCGTGGTGGCCCGGCTCGAGGCGCTCCGGATCGGCCATGCCCTGGACGCGGACAACCAGATCGGACCGGTCGTGGATCAAAGCCAACTGGATACCGACCTGGAATACCTGGAAATCGGCGTGCGGGAAAATGCCGTGCTGCGCTGGGGCGGAAAGCGCCTGGAACGTCCGACGCCCGGGTTCTATCTTCAGCCCGCCCTGTTTACCGATGTCCAGCCGGATATGCGCATTGCCCGGGAAGAAATCTTCGGGCCGATTGCGTCGGTGCTGCGGGTCAGCGGCTACGAAGAAGCGCTGGCCGTTGCCAACGATACCGAATTCGGCTTGTCGTCGGGCATTTGCACATCCAGCCTGAAGTACGCAACGCACTTCAAGCGCCATAGCGAAGCGGGCATCGTCAAGGTGAACCAAGGGACCAGCGGCCTGGATTTCCATTTGCCGTTCGGGGGGCGGAAGGCCTCGTCGTACGGTCCGCGAGAGCAAGGCCGCTACTCCGCCGAGTTCTACACCATCGTCAAGACCGCCTACACGTCCGCCGGCATGGTGTAAGGACAATTCAAGACTACATTGCAGCAGGGCTGAGCCTGCACAGGAGAAAGGAATGGGGATAACAATAGGCACGCGGCCGGAATCATCGGCGGATCTGATCGAGCAGTTTCGGGGGCTGGAAACCAGCACCGTAGGCAACGTCCTGGATGACCTGGGGCTGGGCGGCATTATGCTGAACATCAAGCCGGTGACGCCCGGCATGTCGTTTGTGGGGGCCGCCTTGACGGTCAAGGAAGTGACAGGGGTGCAGCATACCTACAAGGCCGAAGAGTTCGGCCTGGGCGCCGTGGTGGATCGCATCAGTCCGCTTGACGTGGTCGTGATCGACAATGGGGGCCAGCAGGTGTCCACATGGGGCGGCGTTGCCTCGGTGGCGGCGGTCAGAAACGGCGCCGCCGGCCTGGTGGTCGACGGCGGCATCCGCGATGCAGACGAAATCATCGAGCTCGGCTTTGCGGCTTTCTCGCGCCATATCGTGCCTTTATCGGCCAAGACGCGGGTAAAAGTCATCGAAATGAATTCCACAGTTAAAATCGACGGCGTGGCGGTAGCGCCGGGCGATATTCTTGTGGGTGACACAACGGGTATTGTGCGGGTGCCGCTCGCACGCGCGGCCGAAGTGGCCGCCAAGGCCAGGGCGCTGGAAGAGCAGGATAAACAGGCCATCGCCGAAATCAAGTCAGGATTGAGCTTTACCGAGGCCCTGAAAAAGTTCTCGAAACTCTGACGCTTACCGTTGTTGCAAACCAAAGGCCTTATGGCAAAGCTTGAATCGACCCTGTCAAATACCGCCATCGCTTCACCGCGTCCGGCTGAACCGGAGCCCACCGCCCCCACAGGCACTTTGTCGCGCGGCCTGGCGGTCATGGATGTATTGCTCGCGAGCAGCCAGCCTCTGTCGCTGGCCGAGGTAGCCGCCAAGGTGGGCCTGGACCAAAGTACGACGCTCAGGCTTTTGCGGGCCTTGGAAACCGAGAGGCAGGTTTTGCGCCTGGCTGACGGAAAGCGTTATCTGGCCTCGCCCAAAGCATTGCGGCCCTTGTCTTTATTCCATCCCCTGGAGGCGCTGCGGCGCGAAGCCGCCCCGATGCTGCGGGACTTGGCCAGCAAGCTGTCCAAGACCGTCGTGCTGGTGGTGTACTTTGGGCTGGAGCGCGTCGTGCTGGATGTGCTGCAGTCCCCCGGTTCCCTGAGCCCCTATTACGAGTCGTGGCTGAAAGGGCCGCTGCATGCCTCCGGCCCCGGCAAGGCCCTGCTGTTGTCGATGGACGATAAAAGCCGCAAATCGGCGCTGGGGGCCGAACCCTATGCGGCATTCACCGATGCGACCATTCGCTCGTGGGATGCCATACAGCGTAATCTGCAAGAGGCCGCCCAGCTTGGCGTCATCAGTGTGGTCGATGAGCATTATGACGGCTTGACGGCCCTGGCGGCCAACTTCTTCGGCGATACACGCAATGCATTGGGTTGCATCGTGGTAACCGGCCATTCATCCGAGCTCGATGCCGACGCGCGGCAATGGATCGCCAAAGAGCTGGCCGGGTGCGCGCGCCTGATGCCCTTCCAGGCGGCATCGCTTCGGCAGCTCGAGATCCTGTCAGGCCGGTAGGCAGCCGGCCCCCTTCAGAAGCCCATTGCATGCATGGCTAGCATGCTGCTGCCGCGCGCAGCGCTGCATGGGCGAGCGGACGGTATCGTCCGCTGTGACGGCGAGCCGCCTGCGTCTCTATCACCGCCCAAGGGCGCGCGAACCTCCTGCCCTTGTCGCCCGCTCACGCGGTGGCGGGGAAATAAAACTTGCCGCGCTGTCCTCAGAATTGACATAGATCAATTATGAGGACACAATTTGTCCTATAGGAAATTATTTATCCAAATAGGACAAGGAGAAGACATGAGTTTTATAAAGAAAATGGCAGGCTTGGGCCTGGTTGCGCTATTGGCGGCTTCGAGCGCTTCGGCGGCTACCTACCCGAGCGGGCCCGTTCGGCTGATCGTTCCGTTCGGCGCGGGCGGCATCACGGACATCATTGCCCGGCACCTGGGCAAGCAGATGTCCGAGGAACTGGGTCAAACCGTGGTCATAGAAAACCGGTCCGGCGCGGGGGGGACCATAGGAGCCCAAGCCTTCGCGACAGCCGAGCCCAATGGCTACACGGTATTCATGGGCACCGTAGGGACGCAGATCGTCAATCCATTGATCATGCCCAAGGTCAATTACGATTCGGACAAATTTGTTCCCGTCGGTATGATTTCCGGGTCGCCCTATGTCCTGGCGGCGCGATCAGGCCTGAATCTGGGCTCCTTGCAGGAGCTGGTGGATTATGCCAAACAGAATCCGAATAAGCTCAACTTCGGTTCAGCCGGCATAGGCAGTTCGCCTCATCTAGGCATGGAACTGCTGAAATACACCGCTGATGTCGATATCGTCCATATTCCCTTCAAGAGCGGCGGGGAAGCGGTCAATGCGGCCGTGGGCGGGCAGGTTGACCTGGTGATGGATGCTATTCCCGTCATCATGCCGCAGGTTCGCGCCGGAAAGCTCACGGCATTTGCGGTTGCCACCGACGAGCCCTCGCCCGCCGCGCCAGAGGTCCCGACCAGCAAAGCAGCCGGCAATGAAAATCTGAAGATCAGTTCGTGGAATGCACTGTATGTGCCCGAGGGCACCCCCGACGATGTGACACAGGCGTTGAGCCAAGCCTTGCAGCGGGCCTTGGCGAACAAAGCGTTCGCCAGTGCGCTGCAGAGCCAGGGCAGCCAAGTCTATACGGGCGGGGAACAAGAGTATCAGGCTTTCATTTCCGCAGAGAAAGCCAAGTGGAACGAAATCATCGGCAAGGCAGGCATAACCCTTCAATGAATACCGCACTGAAAAAACCTATGGAGCTGATCGATACCCGGCTTTCCGGAAATGCCTGGAAAGTCCGCCTGTTGGCAGGCTACCTGGATATCCCGTTAAAGCGCAGCAGCTTATCCATTGTGGATGGCGACCTGGAGACCGACGGCTTTGCGCAGATCAATCCTGTACGCCAGGTGCCGGTCCTGCGCACGCGCGAGGGGCAGTGGCTGTCAGAGTCGCCGGCCATATTATGGTACCTGAGCGAGGGCAGCCATTTCTTGCCGCGATCTCATGCTGAACAGGCCGAAGTCATCCAATGGCTTGCCTTCGAGCAAACTCAGCACATGTATTACTTTGCCCAGCCCAGGCTGAGAATCGCTTTGCGGAAGACGATGGAGTTGCACGATCCGCAGGCAGACGCCTGGCGCGAAATCGGCCATAAGGCCCTGCGGGTGCTGGAATCGCATTTAAAAGCCCGCAGCTACATGGTGGGCGCCCAGCCCAGTATTGCGGACGTGGCACTGTACCCCTACACCCGCATGGCGGCGGAAGGGGGCTACGATTTAACGCCTTATGCCGCTGTCCAGGCTTGGCTGGACCGTATGGGCTCGCTCCCGGGCTATACGCCCCTGGTCGATTGAAACGAGTGGTTTATGCAAAAGGAAGGTGAAACGATGTCCAACACGATGGAATTGTCCAAGGCGGAGCTGGTGAAACGCGCGCAAGCCCAGATGCAGACGCAACTGAACATAACCGAGCGGTCCGCCCGCGAAAAACTGGCCATTACATGCCGCGTGCTATTTGATGGCGGCCACGATTCCGGGCTGGCGGGGCAGATTACGGCCCGAGGCGCGGAACCGGGCACCTACTACACGCAAAGCCTGGGCCTGGGGTTTGATGAGATCAGCGTGTCCAATTTTCTGCTGGTAGATGAAGACCTGCGCGTGCTTGAAGGCCAGGGCATGCCGAACCCCGCGAATCGTTTTCATTCGTGGGTGTATCGGGCCCGGCCCGATGTGCAGTGCATTGTCCATACGCATCCTTTGCATGTCGCGGCGCTGTCCATGCTAGAAGTGCCGCTCGTCGTATCGCATATGGATAACTGCCCCTTATATGACGATTGCGCCTTTCTGTCCGATTGGCCGGGCGTGCCGGTCGGCAACGAAGAAGGCGAACTCATCTCCAAGGCCTTGGGGGACAAGCGGGCAATCCTGCTGGCGCATCACGGGATGCTCGTGGCCGCGTCCTCGATTGAAGAGGCTTGTGTCTTGTCGTTGCAGTTTGAGCGTACGGCGCGCATGCAGCTGCTTGCCATGGCGGCGGGCGACATCAAACCGATCAAACCAGAACTGGGCCGCGAAGCGCACGACTGGATACTGAAGCCGCGCCGCTCCGAAATCGGTTTTGAGTACTACGCGCGCCGAGCGTTGAAGCGTTACCCGGATGTCCTGGATTAAGGCGGGTCTGTAGGCCGCAGCGTGGCTATGTGTATCATTTGGGCATGTCGGAATATTTATTCTTATGCCTGAGTGGTGTGCATGGACGAAATCTCTTTTAGATTAAAGGCGCTGCGGCGCCAGCATCAGTTTTCCCTGGAACAGCTGTCCCAGCGAACAGGTTTAACTAAAAGCTATCTGTCCAAGCTGGAGCGGGCCGTCAGCGAGCCGTCTATCTCGACCGTCTTGAAATTGGCCCAGGCCTACGGGATAGGCGTGTCCCAACTGATCGGATCAGGAGAAGGGGGCGACAGCGAAGCCATCAGCGTCGTGCGGCGCGGCGAGCGCGAGCCCCTGGATCGGCGCGGCAAAGAGATGGGCTATCGTTACGAGGCCATGGCCGGCAAGCGTCTGGTCAAGGCGATGGACCCGTTTATTGTTTATCCGCCCCGGGCTGATGAAGCCTCGCCCTCGTCGTTTCCCCACGTCGGCGAAGAATTCATGTTTGTGCTAAAGGGTACGGTGATGATTACCGTCGGTGGGAAAGAGCACCGGCTCGGTGCCGGCGACTCGATTTATTTTGATTCGGAATTGCCCCATAAGCTCATTACCGTAGGCCGAGGCAGCGCCGAAGTCCTGGTCGTTGCCGCAAAGGGCAGCTAACCTCGCCTTACAACATGGCAAAATGGGCGCGCCGGCGGCCTTTTGGGCGGGGCCGGCGCGAACGCAATCAGTCTTCGCGGCTGGTGACTTCAAGCAAGTGGTAGCCGAACTGGGTTTTTACGGGGCCTTGCACCACATTGACGGGTGCGCTGAATACAACTTCATCGAATTCCTTGACCATCTGGCCACGGCCGAAGGTGCCCAGGTTGCCGCCATCACGGCTTGAGGGGCAGCTTGAGTTTTCGCGGGCAATGTCTGCAAAGTCGGCGCCGCCTTCGATAGCGGCTTTGAGCTCATTGCATTTCTCTTCGGTCGAGACAAGAATATGGCGAGCTGAAGCTTGGGTCATGGTTTACTCCTTCTTGAATAGTTCCCACAGAATAACCCAATCGGGGCGGCGGGGCTGGATTCGCGCGCTAATTTCCCCGCGGAAAATCTGAACCCTTGTGCTAGCATTCAGCTCATATGGACATCGACGATACGTCGGCTGCAGCGCCGCCCTCTGCCGGACAGGCGCAGAACGCTTTCCAGGGCGACTTGCTGGCGCAGGCGGGCGATTTGCCGCCCGCCTGGCAAGACGCGTTTGTAAACAGGCGTGAACAGCAAACCCTGCTTGATCTGGATGGTTTCCTGGAAGAGCGCCTCCAGGCGGGCGCGCTCATATTTCCCCTGAGGCCGTTTCGGGCGCTGCTTGAAACAAGGCCGGAAGACGTACAGGTGGTGCTCCTGGGGCAAGACCCCTACCACGGGCCCAACCAGGCGCAGGGGCTGGCCTTTTCCGTGCCCGATTTCTGTCCCGTTCCCCCCAGCTTAAGGAATATGTTCGCCGAGCTGGCGAAGGAATACCCCGATACCTTCGTCAAGCAGCGCCACAGTCTGGTGCGCTGGGCCAGGCAGGGCGTGCTGCTGCTGAATACCTCCCTGACTGTCGAGGCGCACAAGCCGGCTTCCCACGCAAAGCGGGGATGGGAAACCATTACCGATGCAATCATCGAAAGGGTGTTGCGCGAGCCCCGGCCCAAAGTGTTCTTGCTGTGGGGGTCGCATGCGCAATCCAAAGAGGCGCTGCTGCAGGCCCACCCCCCGGCCGGCCCGGTACTGGTGCTCAAGGCCAACCATCCTTCACCGCTGTCCGCATTGCGCCCGCCGCGGCCCTTCATCGGTTGTGGGCATTTTGGCAAGGCCAATGAATGGCTGCGTGCACAGGGCGAGTCCGGTGTAGACTGGCTCGAAAACAGCACACCCCAGCAAGCTGTATCAACATAATACATACCGGAGACAACCATGCCCAGCCTTTTGCCCGATGTCGATCCCGATGGATTGTTGGAATATTCAGTGGTCTACACGGACCGCGCCGTCAACCATATGTCGAATGCGTTTCAGGGCGTGATGAAGGACATCTCCCGAACCCTGAAGCAGGTCTATAACGCGCCGACCGCGATTGTCATACCCGGCAGCGGGACCTTCGGCATGGAGGCGGTCGCCCGGCAGTTTGCAACCAACAAGCGCTGCCTGGTCATTCGCAACGGATGGTTCAGTTTTCGCTGGAGCCAGATTTTCGATATGGGCGGCATTCCGTCGGATACGGTCGTGCTCAAGGCGCGTCCCGTTGATGACGGCAAGCAAGCGGCTTTCATGCCGCCGCCTGTGGAAGAAGTCGTGGCGGCCATCAAGACCCACAAGCCCGATCTGGTCTTTGCGCCGCACGTTGAAACCGCATCCGGCATCATGCTGCCGGATGACTATATGCGCAAGGTTGCCGATGCCGTCCATGCGGAAGGCGGGCTCTTCGTGCTGGATTGCATCGCGTCGGGCACGCTGTGGGTCGATATGAAGGCAATCGGTATCGATGTGCTGATCAGTGCGCCGCAAAAGGGCTGGACGGGGTCGGCATGCTGCGGCCTCGTCATGCTTGGCGAACAGGCCCGCCAGCGTATCGGCGACACGGTCAGCACCAGCTTCGCCTGCGACCTGCGCAAATGGATGCAGATCATGGAGGCCTACGAGCAGGGCGGCTTTGCCTATCATGCGACCATGCCCACCGACGCGCTGACCATCCTGCGCGATGTCATGGCCGAAACCGAGGCCTACGGTTTCGACAAAGTCAGGGCGGAACAGCAGGCGCTGGGCGATGCCGTGCGCGCATTGATGCAAGAAAAAGGGTTCAAGAGCGTGGCGGCCGACGGCTATGCCGCGCCGGGCGTCGTCGTCAGCTACACCGACGACGACGGCATACAGTCAACCAGGAAATTCGCCGAAGCGGGTATACAGGCTGCCGCGGGCGTACCGCTGCAATGCGACGAACCGGCCGACTTCAAAACCTTCCGTCTTGGCTTGTTCGGGCTGGACAAGCTGCACAATATCGAACGTACTGTCGGCAATCTGGCAAAAGCCCTGGACGCGATCGTCTAGCGCGCCCGGCCCTGGCCTGCATGCAGGGCTGGCTCCTTGAGGATGGAAATGTAAACCGCTGTGGTCAACGCTGACACAGCCTTACAGTATGTTTCCCGGCATCTTGTTACCGTGAAAGTTCAATCCTCACAGGGAGCGCTTTATGACGTTTAAGAAACTCTTGTTTGTCTTTGCCATTGCAGGTACCGGCGCGGTGGCGGGGTGTTCGACCCCTACGGAGATCACCACGACAGACGGCCAAACCACCATGACTGCGGACAAGCCTGAAATCAACGAGGACAAAGGCTTTGTCACCTACGAAAAAGATGGCAAGGAAGTCCAGACGAACACATCCGAAGTGCGTGAAATCAAAGAAGTGAAGTAACGCATTGGCCGGCGCGCCGCCGACCCAGGGCAGTGCGCCTTAAACCGCAGGCGGAGGCCCATCATGGCACAAGTCAGTCAGCATCTTTGGTTTGCAAAGGATATGAATGCGGCGATCAGCTTCTATGTGTCGCTGATTCCGGGTTCGACGATAGAGTGGGTCAAGCCCCTGCCGGCCGACACCCCAAGCGGTCCGGCCGGCAGCGTGCAACTGGCGTCATTCACGCTGGGCGATCAGCGCTACCAGGCCATCGAGGCGGGTCCGCTGGACAACTTCAATCATAGTTTCTCAATCGTGCTCGAATGCAGTGACCAGTCCGAGCTCGACCGTATTTGGGATGCGCTGAAAGACGGCGGCGAAGTGGAGCAGTGCGGCTGGCTGCGCGACCGCTGGGGCCTGAGCTGGCAAATTGTCCCCAGCAGGCTGGGCGAACTGCTTGACGATCCGGATCAGGAAAAGGTTCGCCGCGTGGTTGAAGCGATGCTGAATATGGTCAAGATCGACGTCAAGGGGCTTGAGGAGGCCGCCGCCCAAGCCTGAAGCCCACGGTAAAAGACGTCCTTCTCTGGAATAAGCTACGATCTCGTCTTGTTTTATTCCAAGAGTTTTCATGCGTGGGTTAAATGCCAACCGCTGGCTGATCCTGGCCATTATTTCAAGTGCACTGTTCCTGATCGTCATCGATATGACGGTGCTGTATACGGCGCTGCCGACCCTGACGCACGATTTGCGTGCGTCAGCCTCCGAAAAACTGTGGATCATCAATGCCTATGGCCTGGTGGTCGCCGGCTTGCTGCTGGGCATGGGCACGCTGGGCGATCGCCTGGGGCACAAGCGCCTGTTTGTGGCAGGCCTTGCCGTTTTCGGCATCGCATCATTATGCGCGGCCTTTTCTCCGACACCTGTTTTCCTGATCGCCGCGCGTGCGCTGCTGGCGGTGGGGGCGGCGATGATGATGCCGGCCACCTTGTCGATTCTCCGCCTCATCTTCACCGACGAAAGCGAACGTGCCATGGCCATCGGGCTATGGGCCGCCGTGGCGTCGGGCGGCGCTGCGTTCGGGCCGGTGCTGGGCGGCGTGTTGCTGGAGCATTTCTGGTGGGGGTCGGTATTCCTGATTAATGTGCCCGTGGTATTGGTGGCTCTGGTGCTGGCCATCTGGCTGATTCCGGGCCGGCCCGGCAACGCACATCAAAAGTGGGATCTGGTCGGGTCGCTGCAAGTGATGGTGGGCCTGATTGGCCTGGCCTACGCCATCAAGGAGCTGGGCAAGCTGGCGCCTTCTTATCAGGCGGCCCTTGTGGCATGCGCGGTGGGCTGCCTGTTTATCGGGATTTTTGTGCGGCGCCAGCGCCGCAGCGCCCAGCCCCTGCTTGACTTCACCATCTTTCTGCACCCCGGCTTTGGGGTGGCGGTGCTGTCGGCCCTGGTTGCGGCGATCGCGCTGATGGGCATGGAGTTGGTGTTTACCCAACGGCTGCAGCTCGTGCTGGACATGTCGCCTTTGGAAGCGGGCCTGTTCATCCTGCCACTGCCCCTGGCTTCTTTTGTGTCGGGACCTGTGGCCGGCCGCTGGCTGCCTCGCGTGGGTAGCCGAAGCATGCTGGCGGGCAGCTTGCTGGTTTCCGGCGCAGGCATGGCTGCGTGCATGGCGTTGTACAACGCATCGGCCCCTTTGCAGATGACGGCTCTGTTCGTGTTGGGAGCCGGCCTGGGCGCAGCCATGACGGCAGCATCCAGCACCATTATGAACAATGCGCCCGCTGAGCGAGCGGGCATGGCGGCGTCCGTGGAAGAGGTGTCGTACGAACTGGGCGGCGCCATAGGGGTCACCTTGATGGGCAGCATCCTGTCGGCGGTCTACAGTGCCGCCATGGCGCTGCCGGCCGGTCTTGCCGCGCCCGCCATGGCGCGGGATAGCCTGGACGAGGCCCTGTTGGCGGCTGAAAACCTGCCAGTGGAGGCTGCCAGCATCTTGATCGCGGCAGCCAAGGCGGCATTCGATCAGGGCTTCGTGATCGTCATGGGAAGCTGCGCCCTGCTGCTGGCCGTCACCGCCGCTGTTGTCTGGTTTCGTTATGGCCGGCGTTGACCGGCAGGCCTTACAGGGTGCTGCGCGGCTGCGTGCGTGACTTTACAGCACGTAGTTCTTGTACTTGCTGATGCTTTCTCGTGCGCTTTGGTTTAACTCGTGCACACAGCGGTCAGCCGCTTCGACATCATTGCCCACCATCGCGTCCAGCAAGTTCCGATACTGCTTGATGCCGATCTCCGCCCGCCCGGGCAACAAGGCCACACGTCGCATGGTGATCCGGATGCGGTCATAAATCCGCTCGATCAGATCATTCAAGACGGGGTTGGCCGCCATGCCGTTCAAGTAGTCGCGGAACGCCATGATCGAGTCTACGTGTTTGGCGATATCCCCGTTTTTCAGGCTATCTTCAAATTCCTTGCCGAGCAGTTCTTGAAGGTGCTTCCAGTCTTCAGGACTTGCATTCTGCATGGCCAGCCTGACTGTCAACGTATCGAGTGCCTCGCGCACCTCGTAAAGCTGGTAGGTCGTTTCCATGTCGACAGGACACACCACGGCGCCTTTGTTCGGCACGCGTTCGACAAGCTGCCTTTCCTCCAGGGCAGCCAATACCTCGCGCACTTTTGCCCTGGGAATGCCATAAGTTTGCACTAAATCGCCTTCGGGTATGCGCGAGCCGGGCAGCAGGGTCTGTGAAGATATTTTGTGCCGGACGTCCCGCACAATCTCTTGAGTGGACATAAACGAAGTCTCGTCGACGTCGGTAGCCTGGGATGTGGTTGTTTTACGTTTAGCCATCGTAGCTCTGGAGGTCTTTAGACGTTTGCTATTGAGGTACTTGCTGTTTTTGCTCGGCAAATCATACCAGCAAGGCGTAATCAAAATTGTACACAATATTTATTTCAATTTAAACTACTTTAAAAAGTTCATTTATGTATTTTATTATTGACACAATAAATAGTACATCCCATAATCTGCTCATCCATCGACAGAACGCCGCACGTATACAAAGGAGATTTCATGGCTGCCGAACCGTTCCCATCCAGGCCTGGTCAACAGTGTCTAGCCTATCTTGAGCAAAGAAATGCGTTTGTCGCCCGCGGCGTGGCCAACGGCCCCCCGGTCTTTGCCGGCCAGGCTTCGGGGTCTCTGGTCACCGACCTGGATGGGCATCAGTACCTGGATTTCGCCGGCGGCATTGGTACGCTGAATGTGGGCCATGCCCATCCCGAGGTCGTCAAGGCGGTGAAAGAGCAGGCCGACGCTTATCTGCATACGTGTTTCAACATTGTGATGTACCCGGGCTACATTGACTTGGCCCGGGAGCTTGTGCGCATTGTTCCTGGTGATTGGGACAAAAAAGCCATGCTCCAGAACAGTGGCGCTGAAGCGGTTGAAAATGCGATCAAAATCGCCCGCAACGCGACAGGGCGTTCGGCGGTCGTCGCTTTTGAAAATGCGTTTCATGGCCGCACGCTGATGGCCTTGACGCTGACTGCAAAGGCGCCCGCGTACAAAACAGGGTTTGGTCCCTTTCCCGGCGACGTCTACCGTGCACCGTTTCCTGTCGCGAACAACAAAGCGGGGCTTACCCCTCGGCAATGCAGCGACGAGGCCTTCGCCCAGTTCAAGCGCCTGATTGAGATGGAGGTGGGGCCCAAGCAGGTGGCCGCTGTCATTATCGAGCCCGTACAGGGGGAAGGCGGATTCCATGTCGCTCCTCCCGAGTTCTTGATGGCGTTACGGGCTTATTGCACCGAACACGGCATTGTGTTGATCGCCGACGAGATTCAATCCGGATTCTGTCGGACGGGCCAGTGGTTTGCCACCCAGCACGCGGGCGTCGCGGCAGACCTGTACACCTTGGCCAAGTCCATGGGCGGTGGAATGCCGATTGCCGCCGTTGTCGGCCGGGCAGACCTGATGGATGCGCCCGCGGTAGGCGGGCTGGGCGGCACCTATGCCGGAAATCCCCTGGCGTGCGCTGCTGCATTGGCCACCATCGGCATCATGGAACGGGACGACTACGCGAGCAAAGCCAGGGTGCTCGGGCAGGTGCTAACCGGGCGCTTCCAACAATGGGTACAAGACTATCCGATCGTCCGCGAGGTGAGGGGAGTTGGCGCAATGATGGCTGTTGAAATCGTGCAGGACAAGCAAAGCTGCGCACCCGGCACTGCGCTGACCGCCGATATTGTCGAACGGGCGTATCAGCAAGGGCTCATCCTTGTAAAGGCCGGGTTCTACGGAAACATTCTGCGCTTCCTGGGGCCGCTGAATATGGAGATATCGCAGTTGAATTCGGGATTGGATATTTTAGAGCGTGCTATTGCAGCCGTTTGCGGCATCAAGCGGGAAGAGGCTACGGTATGAACACATTGCTCAAGCTCGACAACGCAAGAAAGGTCGTGCGCTTGCTTGGAAACGTCCAGCCCGGCATGAATGTCCTCGTCCTTTTTGACTTCTACACAGAACATAACGCGCAGCCGCTGGCCATCGCGGTTCAGGAAGCGGGTGCGAACTTGCATCTGCTCCAGATAGAGGGCAGCCGGCGTCACGGCAAACAGTTTTCCGCCATCGTGGGCGAGGCAATGCGTTCGGCGGATCTCGTTATCGCGCTGACCCAGGCCAACGCTGCTCACACCGAAGCCCGTCAGCAAGCCACTCGGGCGGGTGTGGGCACCATCGTTCTGCCCGAGTCCAGCCTGGATGATTTTTTCCTGGCTGAAGGATGGAATGCCGATTTCATTAAGCTGCGGCCTGAAATCGAGGGCCTGGCCCAAGCTTTGACGGACGCCGCCACAGCGCGCGTGACCAGCGCTGCGGGGACGGACATCAGCATGAGCATCGAAGGGCGCACGGGCCGCGCTTTGCATGGATTCGCGAACACAAAAGACATTTCGGCCGGCTATTGCCTGGAGTCCAGCCTTGCGCCCGTCGAAGGGACCGCGAACGGCATCATCGTCGTCAATGCAAGCATTCCGGGGGTTTGTCTTATCAAAGACGAACCGGTGCGCATTGTATTCGAGCAAGGGATGGCGGTGTCCATCGAGGGTGGGCAGGAAGCGCGCCGTTTCCGCGATCTGCTGGAAAGCTTCAATGATCCATGGGTGTACAACCTGGGAGAGCTGGGCGTCGGCATGAACCCGTGCTGCACCCTGGACGGAACCATGCTGTCCGACGAAAGCGTTTATGGCTCGATTCAACTGGCGCTGGGTACCAGCGCCTACATTGGCGGCACCGTCAAGGCAGCGGCCCATTACGACACCATTGTGACTGAAGCCCAGTTATGGCTCGATGGCAAACTGGTCCTTGACGGCGATGTCGTTCAGGTCGGAGGCTAGCATGACGATACGTGTTGATCGCGATAGTGCCGGCATTGTGACGGTGCTGCTCGACAGGCCTGAAAAGCGTAACGCTTTCACATTGGACATGTATCGGCAGTTTGGTGACGCGTTCAGCGGCCTTGATGCCGACGATTCAGTGCGCTGTATCGTTGTCCGGGGCGCCGGTGGCGCTTTCTGTGCAGGCAGTGACATTGGCCGATTCGAAGATGATCGGAGTGATGGCGAGCAGGCCATGGAATATGCGCAGCTGACCCTCGATTTGACCGACAAGCTGAAATTCTCGCGTCACCCCACAGTGGCATGCATCGAGGGGCCGTGCGTAGGGGGAGGGCTTGAGATTGCTGCGCTATGCGACATCCGCATAGCGGCCAGAAGCGCACGTTTCGGCATACCGGCAAATCGTCTGGGCTTGACACTCGACTACCGTGAGCTGGCCGATCTTGTTGCGTTGATCGGCTCAGCCGCAACGCTGGAAATACTCCTTGAAGGGGCGATCTTCGATGCGCAGCTTGCGTTGCAGAAAGGCTTGATAACGCGTATTGCGGATGACGATGAGGTGGCGACTCACGCCTACGACACGGCAAAACGCATTGCCGCTGCCGCACCGCTTGTCAACCGCTGGCACAAGAAATTTGTCCGGCGCTTGCAAAGCGAAGAGCCCTTGACGCGACAGGAGCAGCATGAGCCGTATGCCTGCTTTGATACACAGGATTATCAGCTTGGCCAGGCCGCTTTCCTTCGCAAAGAGAAGCCGGTTTTTGTAGGACGCTAAGTCAAGGAAACTTAAACATGACATCAAGCAAAAGAACACCGCCGCTGGCTGGCCTCAAGGTCCTGGATCTGTCGCAGATCATGGCGGGGCCTTACTGCACGATGGTGTTGGCTGACCTGGGCGCCGAGGTGATCAAGGTCGAGAAGCCGGACACCGGAGACGATGCAAGGGAAATGGGGCCCTACGTGAACGGGGAGTCCAGCTGTTTCGCGCAAATCAACCGGAACAAGCTCGGTGTGTCGCTTAACTTGAAGAAGCCTGAAGCACGCGAGATTCTTTACCAACTGGCAAGCTGGGCGGATGTCGTCGTCGAGAACTATCGTGTGGGCGTGACGCGCTCCCTGGGTGTCGACTACGACACGTTAAGCAAGCTGAACCCCCGGCTTGTGTACTGCTCGATTTCGGGCTACGGCCAGACAGGCCCCTATGCCGAGAAGGGCGGGTTCGACTTGGTCGCGCAGGGCATGACCGGCATCATGAGCATGACCGGCGAGCCCGGCGGCCGTCCGCTCAAGTCAGGTATTGCCATCTATGACATCGGCGCCGGCTTGACCGCCGTCTATTCGATTCTTGCCGCGTGCATGCATCAGAAAGCGACGGGGGAAGGGCAGCATATCGATATTTCGCTGGCGGAATGCGGGCTTCCCTGGTTTATATGGGAGGCCGCGGCTTATTTTGCCGAAGGTACCGTGCCTTGTGCGACAGGCAGCCGGCATCGGGTTTCTGCCCCGTACCAGGCATTCAGCACCAGAAATGGCTACATCATCATTGGCGCGGCAAACCAGCGCACCTGGGAAAAGCTGTGCGCCAATGTCTTGGGGCGCCCCGGCCTGATTGCCGATCCCAGGTTCCTGACCAACTCCGATCGCTTGGCCAACATACATATTCTGGAACCCTTGCTTGAAAAGGAATTTGCCGAAGCGGATGCGGATGAATGGATTGCCCGATGCGAAGCCGCACAGGTGCCCTGTGGGCCGATCAACGACTTTGGCCAGGCGGTGAACGACCCCCATTATGCGGCGCGCGGCATGATCCAGGAGCTCGTGCATCCCAAACTGGGGAAAATGAAAACCATTGGCATACCTTCGCATTTTTCCCTGACCCCGGGCGCTATACGTGAGCCTGCGCCCACGCTGGGACAGCATACCGATGCCATTTTGCGTCGTTTCGGGCTGTCCGACGATCGTATTACCGAGTTACGTGCGTTGAAAGTAGTTCAATAAGTCAAATTCAACTATCTGTGCTTTACGCAACGAAAGGAGGCAGCATGAGCAACAATATCAATAACAGTCGTAGACGGTTTGTTTCATCCAGCGTAGCGGTGGCGGCGTCCACATTCTTTCCATGGGCGGCGAGCGCCCAGCAAGCCGCTGCTTTCAGATTGGGCGCGCTCAATTCCATTACGGGCGTCGGCGGCCCTTATGGTTCCGCCATGCTGGAATCGATCCGTATCGCGGTCGATGAGATCAACTCGGCCGGAGGCGCTGCGGGAAGGCTGTTCGAGCTCTATGCGGAAGACGATCAGACCAAACCCGATGCGGCCGTGCTGGCGGTCAAGAAGCTGATCGAAATCAACCGGGTCCAGGCTGTGGTCGGAGTGTGGCCTTCATCGGTCGGTTTAGCTGTCATGCCCATCACCAACAACGCCAACTTGATCATGATGAACACCTGCGGCGCGCCAGAGATGCAAACGGAGAACAAGGCGGGGCTGGCGTGGATGTTCCAGGCATCGAACGCCGTGTTCGGAAGGGCTTTTGCTCAAATTGCCCGGCAGCGGGGCTACAAGCGCCCGGCCGTGATGGCATTCAATAACTCCACATTCGTCGGGCTGGCCAATTACTTCAAGCAGACCTGGGAAGAAGACGGGGGCAAGGTGAGCGAGCTGATTATTTATGAGCCCAACCAAGCCACCTATAGGACAGAGCTGAATCGAGTCCTGGCCACCAAGCCCGATATCATCGCGCTTGGCTCTTATCGTCCGGATGCGACCATCATCATGAAAGAATGGTTTCAAACCGGACAAGACTGTAAATTCATCATGCCTGGCTGGACCGCAAACGAAGACCTCGTCAAGGCATTGGGTAAAGAAGCAACGGAAGGCGTCATTTCCGTTTCCAACGTTGCTGCGCATGATCACCCTGCCTACAAAAGCTACGCCGAGCGATTCAAAGCCAAGATGAAACGGGACCCCGACGTGTTCTCCGCGCAGAGCTATGACATGGTCATTACCCTTGGGCTGGCCATTGAAGCGGCCGGCGCAAAAGCATCGACCCTGGACATCAATGCCCAGATCCGCCCCGTCACCGACGACAGCGGCGTCAAAGTTTCTTCTTTTTCCCAAGGCCTGGAAGCGCTCAGGTCAGGCAAGGACATCAATTACGAAGGCGCGTCCTCCAGCCTCAATTTCGGCAAGTATGGCGAAACCGTACCCGACTTCGGCGTTTCCGACATCGAGGACGGAAAGCTCGTCCTTAAAGAGACCATTCCCGGGATGGCGTAAGCGGTAGCGATGGAGTCAAGTATGGAAGTAATCGCATTGATAAACGCCGCCATCAACGGCTTTGTGCTCGGCACGTTGATGGCGCTGCCTGTCCTGGCTATAACGATGATTTTCGGCATAGCGAGATTCCCCAATGTTGCCGCGGGCGACTACATGACGCTGGGAGCTTACAGTGCGGTTGCAGTCCAGACCTTCATGACCAGTTCTCTTGTCATGGGGGTGATCGCTGCCTGCCTGGTCACCGCCCTGGTATCGGTATTCTTCTACTTATGGGTGTTCCGGGCCTTGGCTGCGCGATCGAACATATCGCGGCTTATTGCCTCAATCGGTGTTGCCTTCGTTGTCCGGAACACCATCACCTTCTTTGCGGGGCAAGACCAGCATAGCCTGGATGTTCCTTTGGTCAGGGCATGGAATTTCAACGGCATCCGCATTCTCCCGACAGACGTCTATATCGTGCTGATCGCTGCGGGCGCGCTGGCATTGGTGTTCTACGTCTTGTACGGAACGCCTCTTGGACGCCGCATGAGGGCGGTTGCCGATAACACCGACTTAGCCGCGGTCAGCGGAATCCGATCGCATCGGGTCATGCTTTACCTGTGGATACTGTGCGGTGTTTTCTGCGGACTCGGAGGCGTTTTGCTGGGCATCAAGGCGGTGGTGATGCCAGAGCTGGGCTTCGAGCTGCTGATGCCCATGTTCGCGGCTGTCATTCTGGGCGGTATCGGCAACCCGCTGGGCGCCGTGATAGGCACACTGCTCTTTAGCATATCCCAGGAGGTCGCAAGTCTTTATATCGGCCCCTCGTACAAGATTGTCATGGCATTCCTGGTGCTATTGCTCGTTCTGTTATTCCGTCCCCAAGGCCTGTTCGGTCGGCCGCTTGCAGCAAGGTAAAGACTATGGAAGCTTATCTGATTGCCATATCGATCGGCATACTCATTTATATGATGATGGCCTTAGGCCTTTCGCTGCACTTCGGGTTCACGGGCCTGGTGAATTTTGGGCATGTGGGGTTCTTTGCCATTGGCTCTTACGCATCGGCCCTGCTATCCCTTCAGGGCGTGCCTGTTCTGCTTTCAATGGCGATGGCCGCCATCGTGACCGCCCTGGCCGCGTATCCGCTTGGGATCATCGCATTACGGCTGGGCAGCGACTATCTGGCCATCGTCACGCTGGGCTTCTCCGAGTCCGTGCGCATGATGCTGCAGACGGAAGAGTGGCTGACGCGAGGCATGCACGGCTTGCCCGGCATTCCCCGGCTTTTTGCCGGATGGGTCCCTTCCAATCACATCGATTTCTGGATCATGGTCTCTTTGCTGGGCGCCAACATCCTGATGTTCTGGGTCGTGCATCGCGTGGTGCGCAGCCCGTTCGGCAGAGTGATTGAAGCCATACGGGACAACGAGGTAGCGGTACGGGCGCTGGGCAAGAACCCAGCCCAGTTCAAGACGCGTTCGCTGATGCTGGGCGCAGGGCTGGCCGGCCTGGCAGGCGCCTTCCAGGCGCACTACCTGACATTCCTGAGTCCCGAGCAATTCGTGCCGCTCATCACTTTTTATATTTGGATCGCCATCTTCATCGGCGGCGTCCATCGTCTGGCCGGCGTGGCGCTCGGCACCATCATTCTGGTGGGCTTCCTCGAGGGCTCCCGCTTCGTCAAGGACGTGTTCGGCGGCATCTCCGAGGTGCAGATGGCCAGTGCCCGTATCTGGATCATTGGCATGGCCCTCATCCTTATCGTTCTGTACAGACCGCAAGGCATATTTGGCCCCAAGACAAGCAAGGAGAAAGCATAATGGCGCTTCTCAGCGTAAAGAACGTCAGTGCGAGTTTTGGCGGCTTCCTTGCCCTTGACGACGTCAGCCTGGACCTGCATAAAGGCGAGCTCCTGGGGTTGATAGGAACCAACGGGGCAGGGAAAAGCACGTTGTTCTCTGTGATTACCGGATATATTCCAAAGCGCAATGGCTCCATCACGTTCGCCAACGAACGGATCGACGAACTGCCCGTGCATATTCGCGTACGCCGAGGCCTTGCACGTACCTTTCAGGTTCCCCGGGAGTTCTCCCAGCTCTCGGTGTTCGACAACATGATGGCCGCTGCGCCCGACTTGCACGGCGAGCGTCTGCTGTCCTTGCTGCTCACGCCCCGAAAGGTCGCCCGCGAAGAGAAGCTCGTGGCCGAGCGCGCCAACGAGCTTCTTGACTTTCTTAACTTGCAGCGTGTCTCGAAAGAGCCGGCCGGCAAGCTGTCGGGCGGGCAGAAAAAGTTGCTGGAACTGGGACGCCTGCTGATGCTTGAGCCGAGTTGCATTCTGCTCGACGAGCCTTTTGCGGGCGTTAATCCGGTGCTGATCGAAGAGCTGGCCGAGCGGATAAAGAACCTTAACCAGCAGGGCATGACCGTCCTGATCATCGAACACAATCTTGAAGAGCTTGCCCGCATTGTTCCCCGCATGTATGTCATGGATCAAGGAAGGGTGATCGCGGAAGGCACGCCCGAATCCGTGCTGTCCGAAGAGCGGGTTCGCGAAGCCTATATGGGAGGCGTGGTATGACAGACCGCGATAGCAAGCACACGCGTGAAAATATCGCCCAGCCAAGCCATGATGAGGTCCTGCTTACGGTTTCCGGCTTATCCGGCGGCTACGGCGAGGTCGATATCGTCAGTGATATCGATATGTGCGTTAAAGCCAACGAGATCGTCACCATTGCGGGAACAAATGGCGCCGGTAAATCAACGCTTATAAAAGCCGTCATGGGTCTGTTGCCTAGAGTTCAAGGCGCCATGCAATTCAATGGAACCGATCTGATCGGCCTTCCCGTCGAGGATCGGATTGGCATCGGTATCTCCTATGTCCCGCAGGTGCATAACGTGTTCAGCACGCTTACGGTCCATGAGAACCTGCAGGTGGTCGAACAGGTTGCCAGGCTGAATGCCCGCATCGAGCAAATGTATGAGCTGTTTCCCGCCCTGGCTGGACGGCGCCGCACGTATGCATGCAATCTGTCGGGCGGTGAGCGTCAACAGCTCGCCTTTGCGCGGGCGCTGATGCCTTCCCCCAGGCTCATGCTGCTTGACGAACCCTCTGCCGCCTTGTCGCCTGCGCTGACCAACCAGGTATTTGCCGAAGTTGAGCGCCTGCCGTCCATCGGCGTGGCGGTATTGATGGTAGAACAACGCGCCCGGCATGCCCTGATGTTCAGCGACCGGGGCTATATCCTGGATTCGGGCCGGATCGTGCTGGCGGACACGGGCGAAAACCTGCTGGCAAATAAAGAAATGGCAGACCTTTACATTGGTACCTGCGGTGCCACACATTCAGATGGAGCAAGCGCATGACTCAGGCAGAAGTTTCGCATTCCGGCGTGACGGCCAGGCAGAGGACGACGCGGCCGTCTCCTTCTTCGCTTGCCGCCCTGACGGTCGCCCAGGGCATACAGGCTTTAGAGGCGGGGAAAATAAGCTGCGAGGCCTGGACGCAGGCCTGCCTGGAGCGTATTGCGCAACGAAATGGCGATGTGAAGGCGTGGGTCCATGTCGCTGCCGAGAGTGCGTTGGCGCATGCCCGGAAAGTAGACAAGGCAGGTCGCAGGAGCCTGTTCGATGGCGTGCCGCTCGGCATCAAGGACACCATAGACACCTTTGATATGCCCACCGAGCTTGGCGACCCGGAAATATTTCCTGCGCGCCAGCCCGTCAACGACGCGCCGGTCGTGGCGCGCGCCCGATCCTTGGGCTTTACCCTGCTGGGGAAGAATACCGTTTCTCGCCATGCGATCATGCTGCCCGGCCCCTGCCGTAATCCGCACGACATCACACGCACACCTGCCGCTTCATCGGCCGGGTCCGCGGCGGCGGTCGCCGATTTCATGGTCCCATTGTCTATCGGCACCCAGACTGCGGGTTCAATCCTGCGTCCCGCTTCATTCTGCGGCGTGGTAGGGTTCAAGCCTACTTTGGACTTGATTCCCTATGTCGGCATCCGTACTTATTCCCGTCCGCTCGATGTGGTGGGGCCGCTATGCCGATCTGTCGAGGATGCCCAGCTTTTCATGCACGGGTTTGTGGGCGACCCGCGCTTTTCCAGGCCAGGCAGTGGCGGTGATGCGATGCAGGCAAAGCTCGGCGTGTGGCGCCCGCGGGATTGGCCGATGGCAGAGGCCCGATCCCAAGAGATTTTTGAAGAGAACCTGCGAACGCTGTCGAATGCCGGCGTGTCGCTGACTGAATTGGCGATGCCCCAGGAGTTCGAGTCCATCGGCGATATACAAGACATCATCATGGCGTACGATCTGGCCCGCGAGTACGCCGACATCAAGAAACATCACGCGCAGTTATGCGATCCCGAGTTGATCGCCTATCTTGAGCTTGGCAGCACCTATTCCGCTCAGGATTACGCCGCTGCCCTGGACGCCGCCGATGTCTGCCGCAGGCAGTTCTATGCTGTCGCGGGTAAGGTCGATGCCATCGTGATGCCCGCTACCCTGGGCGAGGCCCCTGACGCGTCGACTACCGGAAGTTCCGTCTTCATACGCGCTTGGTCGCTATTGCATAACCCTTCTATTTCCCTGCCGGTTGCAAGGGGCGAACATGGCTTGCCTATTGCGATCCAGCTCGCAGGTTTCGTCAAGGAAGACCCCGCTTTGCTACGCATCGCGGCGCTGGTCGAGCGCATTCTGGGTAATCGGGCCCAAGATACCTAGTCCGCGACGGGCGCCCAGGGCCGGCGCTGAGTCAGCGGCCGGCAAACAAGCAGATTCTGCTTGCCCCCCCATCCCTTGCTGTATTTGATATTCAAACAATATCAAACTGATGAAAAATAATATTGGACGCAGTTTTTAGCAGCGTACATAGTTGGTCTCAATAAGCATGACACAGCACCTGGCACGGTTGCCCATCTAAGGAGACGCTTCATGTCTGCGGACATACGTATTGTTGCGGTACGAACTGCGCTCGTATCGTTGCCGCTCGAGCGGACGCTGAAAACATCAATACATGAAATCTCGTCGGTGTGTTGCCTGCTGGTCACGCTCGAGACCAACACCGGCTTGGTGGGCGAAGGCTACAGCTTCTGCTTCGACGCACGCCGCCTTGCCGCGATTTCGCAATTTACGCAAACGCTGTCGCCCATTGTGGTGGGCCAGGACCCGCACAACGTTCGGCGCTTCTGGGCCGACTTCATGCGGGGCTGCAATTTTTATGGGCAGGGCGGCATTTCTGTTCTGGCCTATAACGCCATCGACATCGCCTGCTGGGACTTGATCGGCAAGCTGGCTGAACGTCCCCTGTATCAGCTGTTTGGCGCGTTCCGCGATCGTGTGCCTGTGTATGCCAGCGCCGGGCTATGGCTCTCTTCGTCCCAAAGCGAACTGTGCGCCGAAGCCCAAGGCTTCATCCAGCAAGGTTTCAAGGCAATGAAAATGCGGCTCGGCTCGCCCGACTGGCGGCAGGACGTTGCCCGGGTAGAGGCGGTGCGCGCCACCATCGGCCCCGACATCACCCTGATGGCCGATGCCAATCAGGGCTTGAATGGCACGAAGGCCCTGCGCCTGGGCAAGGCGCTGGAGCCGTTCGGGCTGGAATGGTTCGAAGAACCCGTGCCGACCTGGGATGATGACGCCGGCGCCATGCTGGTTCGCAAGCTGGATATGGCGGTGGCCAGCGGGGAAACCGAATACACCAGCCAGGGTATCCGCCGCATGGCACGCCACGAAGCGGCGACCGTCTTCATGCCCGACTTGCAACGCATGGGCGGCTATACGGAAATGATGAATGCGGTCCGCTACCTGGGCGCGTGCGACCTGGCGGTTTCACCGCATATTTTTACCGAACACAGCCTGCACATCGTGGCCGCCGCCGGCAACGCCACCTGGTGCGAGCATATGCCGTGGTATGCCCCCCTGTTCAAGCAGAAGATGGCCATCGAAGCCGACGGCATGGTCAGCGTGCCGGACCGTCCCGGCGTGGGCTTCACGTTCGACTGGGACAACATCGAACAATTCAGGATTTCCAGCGCCGACTTGCAGCATCAAGACGCACAGTAAGCAGAAACAGACCAATCAACTCAAAGGAGAGCATGATGAGACATATTTTCCGCGCAGTGAAGTTTGCTGCAAAAGGGGCTGCCGCGCTGACGCTGGTCTGCGCCTCGGTCACCGCCCAGGCGAAAGAAGACGGACCCATCCGGATTGGCTGGCTTTCCTCGCTGACGGGGCCTTTGTCTTCCGCCGCCATCGCCGAGAACATGGGGGTTCAGTTTGCGGTGGAACAGATCAACGCGGCGGGCGGCATAGATGGGCGGAAACTGGAACTGATCACCCGCGACACGGTGGGGGACCCGACCAAGGCCGTCAACTTTGCCAAAGAGCTGGCCTTCAGCGAAAAAGTGGCTTTTGTCATCGGGCCGGTGAACTCGGGCGAGTCCCTGGCCACGGTCCCGATACTGACCCGCGCGAAGGTGCCCAACCTGATCATCGGTACCGTCGACGAACTGACCGATGCCAAGAAGTATCCCTACGCATTCCGCGTCATCAATACCAACGAACAATGGATCAGCAACGCCAATCGCTACGCCATCGATACGCTGAAACATAGCAAGGTGGCCGTCATCGGCGACACCACGGGCTACGGGGCCTCGTCCGCAAAGCGCGCGGCGGCACTGCTTGACGAAGCCGGCATCAAGCCGGTGTATTCGGTCTTGATCGACCCGAACAAGACCGACGTGACCGACGAGATCCAGAAAGCCCGCGACGCGGGCGCCGACGTGATCATGCCGTGGACGGCGTCGACCGGCTTGCTGGCCCGGATTCTGAATGCGCGCGGCAATAAGCAATGGGATGTCCCGGTGGTTGGGCACCCGGCCTTGATGGGCCTGCCCATCCGCGACCTGCTGAACAAACCGGAATACTGGGACAACACGTTTGCCGCGGGCTACCTGAGCACCACGTATAACGAGCAGGGCAAGCTTCCTGAAGCGACCGTCAAGCTCATGGACGAGATTCGTCCCAAGCTGGGCGGCAAGATCGACTTCACCTTTTGGTGGGTCGCCCTGGGGTATGACACGGTCAAGATCATCGAGCACGCAGTGCGCAAGACCAACGGCAGTACCGACCCGGAAGACATCAAGAAAGTGCTGGAGTCCACCTCCGATCTGCCAGGGGTGTACGCAAACTACACCTGGTCTCCCACGGACCATAACGGCTTTCCTGACTCTGCCATGGTGTTGAACCTGGCCAACACGTTCAACGACGGCAGCTTCAAGCTCGCCACACCCTAGGTTTGCCGCCCTGCCCAAGCCGCCGCCACGGGGGGTAGCTTGGGCGGCAAAGCCGGCAATTTTGATATCCACGGGAGGATTGCATGCTGAGTGTCCTGATTACCGGCCTGGCAATAGGCGCCTTGTATTCGGCCGCGGCGCTGGCCTACAACGTGATGTACTCGACGTCCAAGGTGCTGAGCATTACAACGGGGCACACCTTCATGGTGAGCAGCGTGGCGGGCGCCTTTCTGATCGGCGACCTGGGGCTGCCAAAGCCGGTCGGCCTGATCGGCGCAGTGGTCATTTCCATCCTGTTCGGGCTGGCGACCGAACGTATCGCCATCCGCCGCATACTGGCCCGCTCCGAAGAGCATTTGTGGCTGCTCAGCACATTGGCATTGGCCACGATAGTGCAGCAGTCCGTGGGCTTATGGTGGGGAACCGAGCCGCGCGCATTTCCAAGATTGATCCCGCAGGATTTCACGGCGGGCATTTGGGACCAGAAATACTGGCTGGTCATCGGTACGGTCGTGATCGTAGCGCTGGGGCTGGACTGGTTCTACCGGCATACGCTTTTTGGAAAGGTTTTCCTGGCCGTGGCCGAAGACCCTTTCGCCGCCAAGGCGCGGGGCATAGCGACTGACCGCATTCGGGCATTCTCCTATGGCATTGCGGGCTTTCTGGGCGGCCTGGTCGGTTTTGCCGCGGGGCAACTGACCTTCGCTTATTTCGCGCTCGGACTGACGCTGACGCTATTCGGCTTCATCGCCCTGGCCGCGGGCGGGCTGGGCAGCAATATGGGCGCCATCGTAGGCGGGCTGGTCCTGGGCCTGCTGTCCACATTCGCCACGTATTTCTTTGGGGGGGAATATCAACAGACCATTGCCGTCGGCCTGCTGATGTTGTTCCTGCTGATAAAGCCGGAAGGCTTGTTCGGAAACAAGCAAGTGAGGCATGTATGAACAGGCTGTCCAGTTTGAGCCCGAAGATCGTCTTGCTGGCGCTGCTGCTGGCCAGTCTTCCCTTCTGGGTCGGCAATCCTTATCAGCTGCATATCGCAACGCTGATTGGCACGTACTGGGTGCTCATCTGCGCCCTGAACCTGACGGTGGGCTACACAGGCATCCTTTCCATCGGGCATGTTGCCTTGTTGTCCATCGGCGCCTATTCCTATGCCATCCTGTCGGGCGATTATGAGCTCAGCCCATGGCTCGCCACCGCGTGCGCGGGCGCGCTGGGAGGCCTATGCGGTTTGCTGCTGGGCTTGCCATCGCTGCGGCTGCCCGGCTTCTATTTTGCGATGGCGACGATCGCCTTCTCGATGATGACCATGGAGTTCTCGCTGGCCCAGGACGAACTGACAGGCGGCGGCGCAGGCTTGAGCGTTGCCTCGTTCCCTGCTCCGTTCGATAGCCCGGAAGGCTTGTACTGGCTGGTGCTGGCCTTCGCCGCGGTGGTCACTTTCCTGTCCTGGAACCTGGTGCGCTTCATGTGGGGCCGGGCCTTGATCGCCGTGCGCGACAGCCATGTCGCGGCGTCCGCCGTCGGCGTACCCATCTTTCGCGCCAAGCTGAGTATCTTTACCTTCAGCGGCGTTGCGGCGGGGGTGGCCGGGGCCCTGTTTGCCTCGCTGCAAAGCTATATCACGCCCGAAACCTTTGTGTTCGAACTTAGCATGTTCTTCTTCGTATGCATCGTGATCGGGGGCCGCGGCTCGATGTGGGGGCCCTTCATCGGCACGGTCGTCCTGGCGGCGCTGCCCGAGCTGGCGGGTACGCTGGCGCATTGGGGGCAGTTTTTCTATGGCGTCCTGTTGCTGGCGGTGGTGTTGCTGATCCCCGAGGGCGTGGGCAGCGCGTTCACCCTGATCAAGGAAAAATACCGCCCCCAGAAGCGTGAAAAACATGTCGTCAGCCCTGACCTGGGACGGTTGCGCGCAGCGATTTCCCTGCACAAGGACGGTCAGGGGAATCCATCGCCCGATCATGCGGGCAACGGGCCACTGACACCGCTTAAACAATCGGAGCGCTGATATGCAAGGTATTCAGATCGATTCAGTCAGCAAACGGTTCGGCGGGGTTCTGGCCGTCAACGAGGTATCGCTCGAGCTGCAGGCTGGCCAGATACATGGCCTGATCGGTCCCAATGGCAGTGGCAAGACAACCTTGCTGAACTTGCTGTCGGGCTACTACGACATCGATGCCGGGACCATCCGGCTGGGCAGCCAGGCCTTGAACGACGCCACGGTCCAGGCGCGGGCCGGCCTGGGGATTGCACGTACTTTCCAGAAGCCCAGGCTTCTGGACAGCCTGAGCGCGCTGGACAACGCCATGCTCGGCGGTTGGCGCGATATCAAGGCCGGCTTCATCACCACAGCGCTGTCCGCCGGCGGCACGCGCGCTGAAGAACGCATGCTTAGGCATCGCGCCGAGGAAATCCTGCATGGCGTCGGCCTGGGCCGGATCAAGCACGAACTGGCCGGCAGGCTGGACCACGCCGAACAGCGCTTCCTTGAAATCGCCCGCAGCCTGTGCATGCGGCCGCAGTTCATCTTGCTGGATGAACCGGCAGGGGGGCTGACCGAGCATGAAATCGAGCAGCTTGCCGATATCGTTGTGGCCATGCGCGACGCCGGCCTGGGTGTGTTGATTGTGGAGCACCATACGGATTTCGTGTTCCGCATTTCCGATAAGGTGACCACCTTGAACCTGGGTAAACGCATCGCCTGCGGCACGCCGGACGAAGTGCGCAACGATCCGGAAGTGATTCGAGTCTATCTGGGAGCCTGACATGAATTCAGTTAACCGAAAGCAGGGCGACGCGCTTCTCGAGGTATCCGACCTTCGCGTTGCCTACGACAAGGCCGAGGTCGTACACGGCGTTGACCTGAAGGTGCACGAAGGCGAATTCGTCGTGCTGCTGGGCAGGAATGGCGCGGGCAAAAGCTCCATGCTGCATGCGATTTCGGGCTTGATACCCAAGAAAACGGGCCGTGTCCGGTTTGCCGGCGTGGATATCACCGGCGCAGACACCCGGACTACAGCGCGCGCCGGGCTGGTCAACGTGCTGGAAGGGCATAGGGTGTTTACAGGCCTGAGCGTCGAAGACAACCTGCTCTTGGGAACCTATGCCAAGAATCCGCACGGCGACAAGAGCAAGCTGGCGGATATCTATGAGCTGTTTCCCGAAATCGGCGAGCGGCGGCATCAACTGGCGTCCCGCTTGAGCGGCGGGCAGCAGCAGATTCTGGCCGTTGCGCAAGGCATTGTGGGTGAACCCAGGCTGCTGATACTGGACGAGCCCTCGGGCGGCCTGGCGCCCCTCGTGGTCCATCGCATCCTGACCGTTGCCAAGGAACTGACCAGCAAGGGCGTCGCGATATTGCTGGTGGAACAACTGGTCAAGGAGGCATTGAAGTTCGCGGACTACTGCTATCTGGTTGAAGCGGGCACCCTGGGCGGCGAAGGCACGGCCGAAGAGGTCAAGCAAGGGGAACTGATCCGCCGCATCTACCTGGGTGGCGCGCAAGCCGCGGCGGCTTGATCGCCGTCCTTGAACGCCTATCGTCTGAGTCTGAAGAGAGTACGCATGAACATCGCCTCCATTGAAACGATTGCCGTGGCCATTCCCTATAAGCACGACGGTGCGCTGACCGGTTTTGGCGGCACGGTATGGCCGAAGATGTCCTATCTGCTGATCAAGGTCGCCACAGAAGACGGCCTGACGGGGTGGGGCGAAGCATTTGGCTATAACGCCATTCCCGCCACGATCGCGGCAATGGAAACCATCGTGAAACCGCTGGCCCTGGGTCAGGACACGGCGGATATTGCGGCGCTCATGCACAAGCTGAAAAAGCCTTTGCACATTTTTGGCCGCAGCGGTCCCGTGCAGTATGCCTTGAGCGGCCTGGACATCGCCTTGTGGGATATTGCGGGCAAGCGCGCGGGTAAATCCGTGGCCGCCCTGCTTTCCAAGTCGACCCGGACGTCCGTGCCGGCTTACAAGAGCTTTATGCGGCTGACCGACCCCGAGGTTGTGTCGCGTGCCTGCAAACGCGCCCTGCAGCAGGGCTATAAAAGCCTGAAGCTGCACGAGATCAGCGTTGAGGCCGTTGCCGCCGCGCGCGAGGCGATAGGCGACGAGACCAGCCTGACCCTGGATGTGAACTGCGAATGGCGGGCCGACGATGCGATTCGCATGGCCGAAAGGCTTGCGCCCTATAAATTGAAATGGCTTGAAGAACCCGTATGGCCCCCTGAAGACCTGGCGGGCCTGATGCGCTTGCGGCGGGCCAGCAGCATTCCTGTGGCGCTAGGCGAGAACCTGGCCAACGCGCCTTCCTTCATGCCCCTGATCGAGGCGGGCGCTGTCGACTATTTTCAGCCAAGCGTCACCAAGGTCGGCGGAATCAGCGAGCTGCGAGACGTGGCGGAAGCCGCGGCCGATCATGGCCGGACACTCGCGCCGCACTCCCCTTATTTTGGCCCGGGGCTGCTGGCAACGCTGCAGCTGGCGGGCGCCTATCCGCATATCGGTGAAATCGAGGTGTTTGGCGTCGACCTGGAAAACACCTTGTTTGGCGACGTGGGGCGGGTGGGCAAGGACGGCGTGCTCAAGATCCCCGAGGCGCCGGGCCTGGGCGCCGACCCGGATCCGCAGATGATCGAACGCTACCGCATTCAGTGACTTTGCGGCCGGCCCAAGGCTTGCGCCTGTGCCCCAAAGCGTTCTGGCGCATACGGGGCCAGGCCGATGGCAGGGGGCAGCCCCTGCATTGCCCTGGCCAGCAGTTCGCCGCTTACGGCAGACAGGGTCAAGCCCAAATGCCCGTGCCCGAAGTTGAACCACAGGCCGCCGAATGACTGCGCGGGCCCCAGGATGGGCAAAGAGTCGGGCAGGCAGGGACGATGGCCCATCCACGATGTGGCTTTTGCCGCCGGATTCAGATCGGGAAATATAAGCTTGCCATACTTCTGTAAAAGCGCCACGCGCCGCGCTGTGGGGCCGCGTTCAAGGCCCCCGAACTCTACCGTGCCCGCAAGGCGCAAGCCGGGCTCCATCGGCGTCGCGAAAATCTTGCGGTCGGCGGCTACGACCGGCCTGCGCAATTCGATGCCGCTGTGGGCCAGCGTCAGGTGATACCCGCGCTGCGTTTCCAGGGGAATGCGGTAGCCTAGCCCTTTCAGCAAACCGGCAGACCATGCTCCGGCGCACACGACGATATGGTCCGCCTTGTGCGTCCCCTGTGTGCAGGCGACGCCCGTCACGCGCCGGCCTTCGGCCTGCAGGGCTGTGACGCGGTCGCGCACAAAATCGACGCCGCGCGCGGCCAGCCCGGCGGCCAGCACTTGGGCCTGTCGCAGCGGATTCACCACCATGCCCTGATCGGGCATGAAATAGCCCAGGCGATAGTGCGGCCCGACCTGGGGCTCCAGATCGCGTATCTGTTCCTGATTCAGCTTTTCTATGTGCATGCCGTGCTGGCGCCGCAGGGCCCAGCCGCCGCTATCTTTTTCCGCCGCCTTTTCATCGGGATAAACATGCAGCTGGCCGGTCGTTTGTATCAGGGCGCTTTCGCCCAGATCCTGCATGGCCTGTTGGTGATGCTGGATGGCCGGCGCCAGCAGTTGCTTCAGGGCGTGCGAAATGGCGGCCACCTGTTCGGGCGACGATGCGCGGACAAAGCGCAGCAGCCAGGGCGCGGCGGCAAGCCAGTAATGCGGGGGAACCGACAAGGGGCCGTCGGGGTCCAGCAACATCCTGGGGGCTTGCCGCACAACGCCGGGCAGCCCAAGGGGCGCAACCGATGCCGTGCTGAGCGCGCCGGCATTGCCGGCCGAGCAGCCCATGCCCGGTTCGCCATGATCAATGACTTGAACCCGCCAGCCTGCTTGCCGCAGGTAATAGGCGGTGTACAGGCCGACAATGCCGGCGCCGATCACGATGGCTTGCGGGGCTTGGCTGTCGTCGCTCATGCCGGGTTGGGTCCTTTGCTTGCGGGGGCGGGGCGCTTCAAGCCCTGGCTTGCGCTTGAAACTTCGGAACCTGCGCCAACTGATCGTAAATATAGGCGCCGGCTTCGGTGATGTCCATGCGGATGCTTTCGGCCACCTTGGCCGCATTCCCTTTTTTCAGCTGGATGACGGCCTCGTTGTGAAAGTCCCGCTGCTTCAGGCTCGGTACATATTCGCCCAGGACGGCATTGAGGGCGGGGCCGCAGCGCAGCCACAGGATTTCGGTGATGTCCTTGACGATATCCATCTGCGCGTGCGCATACAGGGAAAAATGAAAGCGCCGATGCAAGTCCAGGTAGGTGCTTTTGTTGTCGTTGTCAATGGACTCGCGCATCTTCTGCACGATGGTCTCCAGTTCGCGCACCTCGGCGCCAGAGATGTTGGCGGTTGCCGCGCTGGCCAGTCGCGATTCCAGATCGGCTCGCAGCAGCGTCAGTTGCCGGAACTGTTCGGCGTCCAGCCGCGGCACCGAGGCGCCGCCTTTCTGCCCGCCGGGACCCCGGTCAAGCACCCGCTCGGCAATCAAATGGTTGATGGCGTCGCGCACCGGTGTCAGGCTGATTCCCAGGTTGCCCGCCACCTCGCGCAGGACGATGCGCTCTCCCGGCTGGAACTTGCCCGACAGCAGCGCCTGCTTGAGCGCGGCATAGGCCAGATCCGACAGATTGTTTTTTGCTAATGGAACCAAAGGGGTCAACATGGTGTAGCGCTCTTTATACGATGCACTATGTTACCGGACACCCTGTTTCATATCAATGTTTGTTATTTGTTGTTTGTTATAACAAAAGAGGCTAGAATCCACTCCAGAGGCTCGGCACTGCACAGAGCCCGCCCCACATTTTCCAGGAGACGACATGAAATACTTCCGTATCGCCGCAGTGGCCATCGCTGCCCTTATCCCCCTTGCCGCGCATTCCGCCGATGATTTCCCCGCGCGCGACATACAGTTCGTCATTCCCTGGAATGCGGGCGGTTCCAACGACATTGCGGCGCGCCAATTGCAGAACATCATGCAAAAGCAGTCGGATGTGAATCTGATCGTGGAAAACGTGCCGGGCGCCACGGGGTCCATCGGCATGACCCGGGTGGCGCGCTCCGCGCCGGACGGCTATACCGTCGGCATGGGAACCAGTTCCACGTTGGCCCAGATTGCGCAAAAGCTCACGCCGCTCCAGAACGATCAGTTCACCCCCATTGCGCGCGTCTCGGTGGACCCCCTGATCTTGCTGGTGCCCGAGAACAGCCCCGCCAGCGATTTGAAGGGCTTTCTTGAGTACATGAAGAAGAATCCGGGGGTTTCCATCGGCACGCCCGGCACCAACAACCTGAATCACATCTTTGCGGAAATGACCGCGCGCGCTGCAGACACAAGCTATATCAATGTGCCCTATACCGGCGGCGCGAAGGTCATCATCGACCTGGCGGGCAACCAGATACAGGCGGCCGTGCTCAAGCCGTCGGAAAGCAAGGGCCAGATCGACGCCGGCAAGGTGCGTCCGCTGGGGGTATTCGCCAACGAACGCCTGGAGGTCATGCCGGATATCCCCACGTTCAAGGAATTGGGGTACGACGTGTTTCCCTTCGGCCCCCTGGTACAGATGGCCTATGTCGTGGCGCCCGCCGGCATTCCGGAAGAGGCCCGCGCAAAGTTGATCACGCTGTTCTCGAAAGCCATCGAAAGCCAGGAATTCAAGTCTTTTGCCGATCAGAACGGCGTCGTCATCAGCCCGCTGAATGGCGAGGACCTGACCAAGGAGATCAATGACGTGCAAAATACGCTGAACAGCGTCGCCGCCCAGGTATTCAAGAAGGACTAAGGAAAGCAATAATGAGCATCATCAAGAAAGTAACGTGCCACGTCGTCAGCGCGCCCATCGCAAGGCCATTCACTTCCTCAAGAGGATGGCTGTACAAGACCCGCGGCTCGTGCATCGTGGAAATTGAAACGCAGGACGGCACGGTGGGGTGGGGCGAGTGCTACGGCCCGGCGCATGTTTCACGCAGCTTCATCGATACGCAGTTCGCGCCGCGGATCATCGGCCGTGACGCCTTCGATGCCGAAGTCATCTGGGAGGACCTGTACAACCGCATCAAGGATTATGGCTCTAGCGGCATGGCCATCGCCGCGATCAGCGGGATAGACATCGCCCTGTGGGACATCATTGGCAAATCTTGCGGCAAGCCGGTGCATAAACTCATTGGCGGCGCTTTCCGCGACAAGGTGCAGGCCTATGCCACCGGTTTGTACTTCATCGATATGGACAGGCTTATCGAAGAGGCCGTCGAAGAGGCCCAGGGCTACGTTGAAGACGGCTTCACCGCCATCAAGATGAAAATAGGCCTGGGCTCGCCCAAGCTGGATATCGCCCGGGTCGAGGCCGTGCGCCGCGCCATCGGCGACGATATCCGCCTGATGGTCGACGCCAATCACTGCTTCACGGTGCCGGCCGCCATACGCCTGGGGCGAGAACTCGAAAAGCTCGATGTGGAATGGTTCGAAGAGCCCATTTCGCCGGAAGACCTGGATGGCTATGTGGAAGTGACGCGCGCGCTGGACATGGCGGTCGCGGGGGGCGAAAACGAGTACACCCGCTGGGGGTTCCGCGACATCGTCACCCGCAAGGCCATGGACATTGTCCAGCCCGATATCTGCGCCGCAGGCGGTTTCAGCGAATGCCGCAAGATTGCCGCATTGGCCACCGCGCACGGCGTGGAGTGTGTGCCGCATGCCTGGGGCTCGGTGATTGGCGTGGCCGCCACCCTGCATTTCATCGCGGCGCTGCCCGACCAGCCGCCCAGCTTCCGTCCGATGCCGCCGCTGTTCGAGTTCGAGCAATGCGAGAATCCGTTCCGGGATGACCTGGCGACAGAACCCATCTTGCAGCACAAGGGCGTGGTGACCATCCCCACGGGGGCGGGGCTGGGCATCGAGATCGATCGCGGCGTGCTGGCCAAGTATTCGGTCTAAGCCCATGCGATTCATCACCTTTGAGCATGAAGGGCGGGCCAGGGCCGGCGTGCTGCTCCCGCACAGCGATGACGGGCGGCCCGCCCAGTTGATCGACGGCGCGCATCCCGCCCGGCCTGAACCTTTGCAGCCCTTGGAGCCTTCCCTGATGGCGTGGATCGAATCTGGCCTGGTGGCGCTGTCCCTGTCCCTGAAAACAATCACGCCGGCGCCGGCCTGCCTGCTTCCCTTGGCGGCGGTGCGGCTGCTGGCACCCTTGCCGCGGCCGGGGAAGATTGTCGGCGCGGCGTTCAATTATCGGGACGGGCTGGCCGTGACGGGCCGACCGCCGCCGGAAGAGCCCGTCATCTTCGTCAAGTCGCGGTCGACGGTGATCGGGCACGACGAGCCCATCGTCCTGGCGCGCGGCCATGAGGTGACTTACGAGGCGGAGCTGGCCGCCGTCATCGGTACGCCGGCCTTGCGCGTCAGCGCGGACCAGGCCGTGGCCCATGTGTGCGGCTATGCCATCTTCAACGACGTCAGCTATACCAATCTGGTGCGCGAGGACGGCGGGTTTGTCCGGGGCAAGAATCAGCCCACCACCGGCCCGCTGGGCCCATGGATTGTTTCGGCGGACGATATCGCCGACCCGCATCATCTTCAGATCGAGCTGGATGTGGACAATGTCTTGCTGCAGTCATCGAGCACGGCGCAGATGCTGTTTCGCATCGACGAGCTCATTGCGTACGCCTCGGCGCGCATGCCCCTGGATGCAGGCGATATCATTGCCACTGGAACCCCTGCCGGCGTGGCGGCCAACCACCTGCCCGCGGCCTGGCTGAGGCACGGTCAGCGCGCCACCCTGCGTATCGAAGCGCTCGGCGAACTGAGCAATGCCGTTATGGAGATTTGACCGAATGAGTGCCGTACTACCCAAAGTGTTGTTGACCAATCCCATGCAAGAGGCCGAGCAGGCCCGCCTGGCCGCCAGCGCGCAAGTCATTGTCGCGCCCAGCACCGATGCGGACACCTTGCGCGCCCTGATCGCCGATGCCGATGTGCTGGTGGTGCGGGCAAAGCTGCCCGACGATATTTTCGAGCACCAGACCCGCCTGAAAGGCGTGGTTCGCCATGGGGTGGGGCTGGACATGATTCCCATGCCGCAGGCCACCGCGCACCGCATCCCCGTTGCGAACGTGCCGGGGTCCAATACCGCGTCGGTGGTCGAGTATTGCCTGAATGCGATGTTTTATCTGCAGCGCAATATGCAATCGCTGGCGCTGCAGGACCCGGTGGGCGATTGGGCGCCGGCCCGGCCGCGTGCCGACGGCATGGTGGAGCTTAGCGGGCAAACGCTGGGCATTGTCGGGGTCGGCACCATCGGAGGCGCGCTGGCCAAGGCGGCCATGGCCCTGGGCATGAATGTCATCGGCTTGGCGCGGCGGCCCGAAAGCCTGCCCCAAGGGGTCGCCTTCGCCGACAAGCAGACGCTTTTTTCCCAGGCGGACATCGTCGTCCTGGCGTGCCCCCTGACCGACGAGACGCGCAACCTGGCCGATGCGCAGACGCTGGCGATGATGAAGCGCAATGCCTTGCTGATCAATGTGTCGCGCGGTCCAGTGGTGAACACCTCGGCGCTGGTCGCGGCGCTGCAGGAAGGCAGGCTGGGCGGGGCCGCGCTCGATGTCCACGACGTACAGCCCATTCCGCCCGGCTTATATCCAGCGGGGCTGGACCGGCTGCTGTTGACGCCGCACGTGGCCGGCATCACGCAATCGAGCATGGCGCGGATGAGCCGCGGCGCCGCCGACGAGGTGCTCCGATTGCTGCAGGGCCAGCGCTTCGTCAATCTTGTCAATCCAGAAGTCTTCGAATAACCGGCACACTTGGCACGACTATGAAAATCACTCAGATTCAGGCTTTCCCTATTTCATTTCCCGTACCGGCCGATAAATCGGTCACGCTGGGCATAGGCCGCAGCGTCAAGCGCGATGCGGTTCTGGTGCGCGTCCAGACGGATGACGGCCTGACCGGCTGGGGCGAGGCGCATCACGGCCGCTGCCCCGGCGCGATTGCCCGCCTTGTGGACACGACCTTGCGCGAGTTGGTGACCGGCATGGACGCCCTGGACGTTTCCGGTGTGTGGGCCCGCGTCTACAAGATGCAGATCGGCAGCCATGGCATGGGCGCCGCCGCGGCCCTGGCGCTCAGCGGGCTCGACCTTGCCCTGTGGGACATCCGCTGCCAGGTTGCGGGCCTGCCGCTTTATCGGCTGCTGGGGGGCAAGAACCGCCCCATCAAAGCCTATGCGGGCGGTATTTCGCTGGGCTGGCAAGCGCCCGAGTCGCTTGCGGAAGAAGCAAAAAGCTATGTCGAGCAAGGCTACCGCGCGGTGAAGCTGCGTGTCGGCGACACCGTGGCGCGCGACATTGCGCGTGTCTCGGCGGTGCGCGCGGCGCTGGGCGCGGACATAGACATCCTGGTCGATGCCAACACCAATTACACCCTGGACGACACGCGCCGGGTCTTGCCGGCCTATGATGAATTGGGCGTGGGCTGGCTCGAGGAACCCTTCCCCGCGCACGACCTGGGGCTATATCGCCGTGCGGCGAAGCTCGGGCGCACGCCCCTGGCCGCCGGCGAAAATCACTACACGCGCTACGAGTTCGAGCCCCTGATTGCGTCCGAATCGGTCGGATTCGTGCAGCCCGACCTGTCCAAGACGGGCGGCGTTACCGAGTCCTTGAAAATAGCGGCGATTGCCAGCGCCCACCGGCTCAGCATCAATCCCCACACTTCGGCCACTGCGGTCAACATGGCGACCTCCATCAGCTTCCTGTGTGGCATCGACAATCCCGGCTACTTCGAAGCAGACCTGACTGCCTACAACCCCTTCCGGGACGACATGACGGACACGCCGCCTTATGTGCTCGATGGCGATGGCTGCGTCAGCGCGCTCGAAGGGATAGGCATAGGGCTGAGCATCGACGAAGCATTCGTCGCCGGGCACCCGCTGATCGAAGGGCCCTGCTACGTGTAGCGAATCAATGAGCATGCTGGCGGCCGACGTGTCCGCCAGCATGGTGGACGTTGCCACAGGCTATGGGTGGGAAGCCTGTATGCGCGCCTACTTCGGCGTGCCGTGAATCCGAATGTCGTTTCTGACCTCAATCACGCCAGGCACTTGGCGGGCGGCTTCAACGGCCTGGTTGGCTTTTTCCTTCGAGTCCACGAAGCCGCTCAACTGTGCCACGCCCTGGTAGACCTCTACCTTGACATCGGCGGCCGATACGTCAGGCGCTTCGACCAGCGCTGCCTTGACGCGCGCTTCGGTCACGGTATCGTCAGTGTATTGACCCGTGCTGCGGCGGCCGTCCTGAGCGGCGCAGGCAGTCAATGCGGCAGCCAGCGTCAGAATGCCGAGGTTGCGATATAAAGAAGCATGTTTTTTCATAGTGTCCCTCTTGATGGAATGTCCTGCCGCGGCGGCAGGGGGCGTACTTGATCGGCAAGTTGTGTGCCCGACGACTTGCAAACCGCATTCGGAGCCTTGAAATAACGCTGGCGTAAAACCGGCCCAACATGGCGGGCCCGGCTATGCAGGCCCGGATCATGGCTTTTTGCCGCCGGCGGCCTTATACTCGGTTCAAGAGGGGGCCGCGGGCCGTCTCTCATTAGATACATTGGTTTCAACCATCTGGAGGACGCCATGGTCAACATGAGCCGGCGGCAATTCTTCAAGGTGACGGGTACAACGTTGGCAAGCTCCAGCCTGACGCTGTTGGGCGCGGCGCCCACTCCGGCCCTGGCCGGGGTGCGCCAGTACAAGCTGGCGCGCATGACGGAAACGCGCAATACCTGTCCTTACTGTTCTGTGGCATGCGGCGTACTAATGTATAGCCTGGGCGATAACGCAAAAAACGCCCATCCGCGCATCATGCACATCGAAGGCGACCCTGACCATCCCGTGAATCGGGGCACGCTCTGTCCCAAAGGGGCTGGCCTGACCGACTTCATCAACAGCCCCAACCGGCTCAAGTACCCCGAATACCGCGCTCCCGGTTCCGACCAATGGGAACGCATCTCGTGGGACGACGCGCTGGACCGCATAGCGCGGCGTCTGAAAGACGACCGCGACGCCAACTTCATCGAACGAACCGACGACGGCAAAACGGTCAACCGTTGGCTGACCACCGGCATGCTGGCGGCATCGGCCAGCTCCAATGAAGTGGCCTACATTACGCACAAGGTATTCCGCAGTTTCGGCGCTCTGGCGTTCGATAACCAGGCACGTGTCTGACACGGCCCGACGGTGGCAGGTCTTGCCCCGACGTTTGGCCGAGGAGCGATGACGAACCATTGGGTCGACATCAAGAACGCGGACGTAGTACTGATCATGGGCGGCAATGCGGCCGAGGCGCACCCCTGTGGTTTCAAATGGGTGACTGAAGCCAAGGCGCACAACAAGGCCAAGCTGGTCGTTGTCGACCCGCGCTTCACGCGCTCGGCCTCGGTGGCGGATTTCTATGCGCCCATCCGAACGGGCACCGACATCGTCTTCCTGGGCGGGGTCATACGCTATCTGCTCGAGAACGACAAAATCCAGCATGAATACGTACGCAACTACACCGACCTTCCCTTTATCGTCCGCGAGGACTTCAACTTCGAAGACGGTTTATATTCCGGCTATAACGAAGACACCCGCAAGTACGACCAGTCCAGTTGGGACTACGAGCTGGGCGACGACGGCTATGCCAAGGTCGATCCCAGCCTGCAGCATCCTCGCTCGGTGTATCAACTGCTCAAGAAGCACTACGAGCGCTATACGCCCGACATGGTTGCGCGGGTTTGCGGCACGCCCGAAGACAAGTTCCTGAAGGTCTGTGAGCTGCTCGCCTCGACGGCGGGCAAAGATCGTGCTGGAACGATACTGTATGCGCTGGGCTGGACGCAGCACTCCATCGGTTCGCAAATCATTCGCACGGGCGCCATGGTGCAGTTGCTGCTGGGTAATATCGGCATACCGGGCGGCGGCATGAACGCGCTGCGCGGCCATTCAAACATCCAGGGCCTGACGGACCTGGGGCTGATGTCCAACCTGTTGCCCGGCTACCTGACCCTGCCCGCGGACAACGAGCAGTCCTACGGCGACTACATCAGCCGCCGCACGCAGTTGCCCCTGCGGCCGAACCAGCTTAGCTATTGGCGCAATTACGGCAAGTTCCACGTCAGCCTGATGAAAGCGTGGTGGGGCGATGCCGCTGGGCCCGATAATGATTGGGCCTACGATTACCTGCCCAAGATGGACAAGCCCTACGACATGCTGCAGGTATACGAGCTCATGCATCAGGGCAAGATGACGGGCTATATCTGCCAGGGGTTCAACCCGCTGGCGGCCGCGCCCTACAAAAGCAAGCTGCTCCAGGCATTTTCCAAGCTCAAGTTTCTGATCATCATGGACCCGCTGGTCACTGAGACCTCAGAGTTCTGGCGCAATGTCGGCGAACACAACGATGTGGATTCGGCGCAGATCCAGACAGAAGTCTTCCGCCTGCCCACCACCTGTTTTGCCGAGGAAGAGGGTGCGCTGGTCAACTCGGGACGCTGGCTGCAGTGGCACTGGAAAGGGGCCGAGCCGCCGGGCGAGGGCAAGAGCGACATCGAAATCATGGCGCTGATCTACCAGCGCATGCTGGGGCTGTACCAGAAAGAAGGCGGCAAGTTCCCCGATCCCATCGTCAACCTGGCCTGGCCTTACGCGACGCCCGACAACCCCAGCGCCCAGGATCTGGCCAAGGAAATCAACGGCCGGGCCATTGCCAATCTGCCGGACCCGGCCGACCCCGCAAAAATGCTGCGCAAGGCGGGCGAGCAGTTGTCCGGCTTCGGCGAACTGCGCGACGACGGTTCAACCCTCAGCGGATGCTGGCTGTACACCGGAAGCTGGACAGCGGCCGGCAACCAAATGGCCCGCCGCGACAACAGCGATCCAACCGGCATCGGCCAAACGCTGAACTGGGCGTGGGCCTGGCCTGCCAACCGCCGCATCATGTACAACCGTGCGTCCTGTGATGTAGCGGGCCAGCCTTTCAACCCGCGCCGTAGCCTTGTTCACTGGAACGGTACGTCATGGGTGGGGGCCGATGTGCCCGACTACAAGCTGGATGAGAATCCGGCGGGCGGCATGGGGCCTTTCATCATGAACCCCGAGGGCGTAGCCAGGTTCTTTGCCCGCAAGGGGATGGCCGAAGGGCCTTTCCCGGTGCATTACGAGCCGTTCGAAACGCCGGTGGGCTACAACCCGCTGTACCCCGACAACAAGCGGGCGGTCAGCAACCCCGCGGCCCGTGTCTTCGAGCAAGACCTGGCGGCCATGGGCACGGTGGCCGACTTCCCCCACGTGGGCACCACGTACCGGCTTACCGAGCACTTCCATTACTGGACCAAGCATGTCGAGCTCAATGCCATTCTGCAACCCGAGCAGTTCGTTGAAATCGGCGACGCGCTGGCCAGCGAGCTGGGCATCGCGCACGGCGCGCGCGTCAAGGTCTCGTCCAACCGCGGCTACATCAAGGCAGTGGCCGTGGTCACCAAGCGCATCAAGGCGCTGACGGTGGAAGGCAAAACCGTGCACCAGGTCGGCATCCCCATTCACTGGGGTTTTGTCGGGCTGGCCAAGCCGGGCTTCCTGGCCAACACCTTGACCCCATCGGTGGGCGACGGCAATTCTCAAACGCCGGAGTTCAAGTCCTTCCTGGTCAAGGTCGAAAAAGCATAGGAGCGTAAACCATGGCATTGCAATCACTGGATATCAAACGGCGCTCCGCAACCACCACGCCACCGCCCGGCGCGCGCCAGGCGGTCGTTGGCGGCGGCGTCGCCAAGCTGATCGACACGACCAAATGCATAGGCTGCAAAGCCTGTCAGGTGGCCTGTATGGAATGGAACGACCTGCGTGACGAAATCGGCACCAACGTGGGAGTCTATGACAATCCGGCCGACCTGACCGATCAATCCTGGACGATCATGCGGTTTTCCGAATATGAAAACACCGCCGGCGACCTGGAATGGCTGATCCGCAAGGACGGCTGCATGCACTGCGAAGACCCGGGCTGCCTGAAGGCGTGCCCGGCGCCGGGCGCCATCATTCAGTATCACAATGGCATCGTCGACTTCCACGAAGAAAACTGCATAGGCTGCGGCTACTGCATTACGGGCTGCCCGTTCGATGTCCCGCGTCTTTCCAAGCAGGACAACAAGGCCTACAAATGCACTTTGTGCTCCGACCGGGTGGCGGTGGGCCAAGAGCCCGCCTGCGTCAAGACCTGTCCGACCGGCGCCATTGTTTTCGGCACCAAGGAAGACATGCAAAAGCATGCCGACGACCGCATCGTTGACCTGAAATCCCGCGGCTTCGACCATGCCGGGCTGTACGACCCGGCCGGCGTGGGCGGCACCCATGTCATGTATGTGCTGCATCATGCGGATCGGCCGGGCCTGTACAGCAACTTGCCTAAAGACCCCGAGATCAGCCCCATGGTCGACCTGTGGAAGGGCATTGCCAAACCGCTGGGGGTGGCCGCCATGGCCTTGGCGGCCCTGACCGGCTTCTTCCATTACATTCGCACTGGGCCGAACGAGACGGACGAGGAAGACGAACGCAAAGCGGAGGCTATCGATGAATAAGGAACCCAGGCTGATCCAGCGCTATTCCACCAGCCAGCGCATCAACCACTGGATCATCGCCATTACGTTCGTGCTGCTGGCGGTGTCGGGCCTGGCTTTGTTTCATCCGGCCTTCTATTGGCTGAGCCATCTGCTTGGCGGCGGCGTCTGGACGCGTATTCTGCACCCTTTCATCGGGGTGCTGATGTTTGCCTGCTTCGCCGTGTTTGCCGCGCGCATGTTCCGTCATAATCTTATGTCCCGCCAAGATTGGCAATGGCTCCGGCATATGGGCGATGTGCTGAATAACCGCGAAGACAAGATCCCCGCGGCGGGCCGGTACAACGGGGGGCAAAAACTGCTGTTCTTCGTGCTGATTTTCCTGGTGCTGGGCCTGCTGCTGACCGGCGTGGTGATGTGGCGCTCGTACTTTGCCTTCCTGTTCCCCATCTGGGCCATACGGCTTGCCTCGCTGCTGCATGCGCTCTTTGCATTTCTGATGATTTGCGCGATCATAGTGCATGTCTATGCGGGGATATGGGTCAAGGGTTCAGTGCGCGCCATGACGCGGGGCACGGTGACGCCGGGTTGGGTCTGGAAGCATCACCGGGCCTGGCTGCGTCAATTGCGCGGCACCACGCCTGACAACAAGTAGTCCCGGTTTCCGGTCCTGCGCCTTCAAGTCCTTTACCCGCATGGCTGCCTCGCGCCCGTGGCGCGGGGCAGCCATTTTTTCAGGAGAATCTGTCTTGCAACGAGTTCTTGCGCGCGGCGAAATCGAAAGCCTTGACCACACCTCCATTCCTCGCCTGCGCCAGCCTGTCCGGGCCTCCGTTTTCGCCGACAGGGCGGCGCGCCTGCGTCAACTGGCGCAAGACAATCCGCTGTCCGCCTATCTGCTGCTGATGGCCGCCCTGGCTGATGGCCAGCACCAGGCCATCAGGCATTGCCGCATGCCTGGGCCCGATGACGAGCGCATTCATCTGGCCCAGGCCCATGGCATGCCGCCGCTGCAGGCCACGGGCTGGCAGCGCGACCCGGGGTGGCGCGCCCTGCTGGCCAGCCTGCTCACTCACATGGCAGCCCTGCCGGATGTGCCGGCCCAGGCGCTTCAAGCCGTACAGGCCTTGCAGCATCGCCTGGATAGCGACCCGGATGCCATCGAGGCCCAGGCCGATGCGGTGCTGGCAGAGCGCGAGGCGGGCGTGGATGCGGCTGCGGCGCCCTTCATCGTGGCGGCCCTGCAGGTGTACTGGACCAGCCTGGCGGCGGACTTCAACGAAAGCGACATGCCGGTGGTCAGTCCGCAGGGCGTCTGTCCGCTGTGCGGCAGCCTGCCGGTGGCCAGTGTGGTGCGTGTGGGCGGGCAGGCCGATGGCTGCCGCTATCTGTGCTGTTCGCTGTGTTCCGCCGAGTGGCATCTGGTGCGCGTGACCTGTTCTCACTGCCAGGACACCAAAGATGTCGCCTATCATTCGATCGAGGGCGGGCCTGAAGGGATCAAGGCCGAGTCCTGCGACCATTGCCATACCTATCGAAAAATCTTCTACCAGGAAAAAGCCTTGGGTGTCGACCCGGTGGCCGACGACCTGGCCAGCCTGACGCTGGACATGCTGATGGGGGAAGCCGGCTACGCCCGTGCGAGCGGCAACCCCTTGCTATGGCAGCACGAGCCTGTTGCATCATGACGGCGGAACTCGCTTCCATAGCGGACGGCACGGCGGACGACCGTCCCGCCTGTGCGGCGGATATTCCTTCGCTGGAGCGGCTGCTGGGGTCTGCGGCGGGTCAGACGCTGGCGGCTGAAGTCGGGCGCAGCCGGTTAACCGCGATATTGCGCCAGGTACTGGGTGAAGCGCGGTCCGGCGTACTGGCGGGCACGCTCTCCGCCAACGCGCTGCAAGCTGCTGTATTGCTTGATCAGGCGCAGTCGCGCATAGTGGCTCAGGACCAGCCCCGCCTGCGCGCGGTCTACAACCTGACGGGCACCGTGCTGCACACCAACCTGGGCCGGGCCCTGTTGCCCGATCAGGCGGTGCAGGCCGTGGTGCAGGCGCTTTCCTCGCCGGCCAACCTTGAGTTCGATCTGGACACCGGCCGCCGCGGCGACCGCGACGACCTGGTGGAAGGCCTGCTGCGCGAACTGACCGGGGCCGAGGCCGCTACCGTCGTCAACAACAATGCGGCGGCGGTGCTGCTTATGCTGAATGCGCTGGCCAACCGGCGCGAAGTCCTGGTGTCGCGCGGCGAGCTTGTCGAGATCGGCGGCGCCTTCCGTATTCCCGACATCATGCAGCGGGCGGGCGCCCGGCTGGTGGAAGTGGGCACGACCAACCGTACGCATCCGGCCGACTACGAGAACGGGGTCGGGCCGCGCACCGCCATGCTCATGAAAGTGCATTGCAGCAACTATGCCGTCACCGGTTTCACCCGCAGCGTGGCCGTGGCGAAAGTCGCCGATATCGCCCGCCGTCATGGCCTGCCGACCGCCGTGGACCTGGGCAGCGGCACGCTGCTGGACCTGACCCAATGGGGCCTGCCGCGCGAAGACACCGTGCGCGAGACGGTGCAGGCGGGCGCCGATATCGTCACCTTCAGCGGCGACAAACTGCTGGGCGGGCCTCAAGCGGGGATCATCGTTGGCCGCGCCGACCTGATTCGCAAGATCAAGAAAAATCCGTTGAAACGGGCGCTGCGCGTGGGCAAGCTGACGCTGGCCGCGCTGGAGCCCGTCTTGGCGCTGTATCGATCGCCGGAGCTGCTGGCCGACAGGCTGACCACACTGCGTTTGCTGACCCGGCCGCCCGCGCAGATGCAAAGGCAGGCCGAGCGCTTGCAAGGCGTGTTGCAGCAGGCCGTGGGGGATGGCTATACGGTGCAGGCCGCTGCCATGTTCAGCCAGATCGGCAGCGGGGCGCTGCCGGTGGACCAGCTTCCCAGCCATGGCCTGCTTGTGCGGCCTGCGGGCGCTGGCCGCACCGGACGATCATTGCAGAAGCTGGAGCGCTGGTTGCGGCAGTTGCCGCGGCCTGTCATTGCCCGTATCGCGCAGGATGCGCTTTGGCTCGACCTGCGCTGCCTGGAAGAGCGTGACGAGCCCGCCTTCGCCCAGCAGTTGCAAGGGCGCGCACGGTGATCATCGGTACGGCTGGGCACATCGATCACGGCAAGACCACGCTGGTGCGCGCGCTGACCGGCGTCGATACCGACAGGCTCAAGGAAGAAAAGGCGCGTGGCATTTCCATCGAGCTGGGCTACGCCTATGCGCCTTTGGCCAACGACGACATACTGGGCTTCATCGATGTGCCGGGCCACGAGCGCCTGATCCACACCATGGCGGCGGGTGCCAGCGGTATAGACTTCGGTTTGCTGGCCGTGGCCGCCGACGATGGCATCATGCCGCAGACGCGCGAGCATCTGGCCATTCTGTCCCTGCTGGGCGTGACCCAGGGCGCCGTCGCCCTGACCAAAGCCGACCGGGTCGACGCCGCGCGGCTGCGGCAAGTACAGGAGCAGGTCGTCCAGTTGGCGGCAGGCACTTTCCTGCAAGGCATGCCGGTCTTTCCCGTGAGCGCGGCCACGCCCGGCGACGCCGGCATCGAGGCCTTGCGCGGCCATCTGCATGCCGCCGCGCAGGCCATGGGCGCCCGAAATGAGGGCGGCCTGTTCCGGCTGGCGGTGGACCGGGTCTTTACCCTGAAAGGGCATGGCACGGTGGTCACCGGCACCGTCCAGGACGGGGTGCTGCGCCTGGACGACGATGCGCAGGACCTGCGCTTGATGCCCGCGGGGCAGAAACTGCGCGTGCGCAGTATTCATGCGCAGAACCAGAACGCCCAGGCTGCTCGGGCTGGCCAGCGCTGCGCATTGAATCTGGGCGGCATCGACAAAGACAGTATCGCGCGCGGCGATTGGGTTGCCGATGCGCGCTGCTTCCTGCCCTCGCGCAATATCGACGTGCACCTGCGGCTGTTGCCGGATACCGCCGCAGCCGTGCGTGCCTGGAGTCCTTTGCATATACACCTGGGCGCGTCGCATTATCTGGCGCACGCCGTGCCCTTGTCGCAGGCTTCGCTGTCTGCGGGCGAGTCAGGCTGGGTGCAACTGGTGTTCGACCAGCCCGTTTGCGCCCTGCCGGGCGACCGCTATATTGCCCGCGATGCGCAGGCCCGGCATACGGTGGGCGGCGGCGTGGTGCTGGACCCCGGCGCGCCCCAACGTAAACGCCGGTCGCCTGGGCGCCTGGCCTGGCTGCGGGCGGTCTCTGAACTGCATGCCGGCGGCGGCCTGCCGGCTTTGCTGCAACAGGCCCCCTGGGGCCTGGATGAGCACGAAGTCATGCGGCTGACAAGGCGGGCGCAGGATGAGCTGGCGCCGCCGGAGGGGGCCTTATGGGTGGCGACCCGGGGCGGCCAGGCCGCCCGCACTCTAATATTGGAAAAGCATTGGGACGCGCTGAACGGCCAGGCCCTGGAGGCCATGGTCTCTTTTCATGCGCGTTGGCCCGACGAGCCGGGCGTCGATACGGCGCGCCTGCGGCGCATGGCGTTGCCTGCCTTGCCGGAAACCTTGTGGCGGGCAGTGCGGGACAGCCTGCTGGACGAAGGGCGGCTGGCGCGCAATGGGCCCTGGCTGCATTTGCCGGGCCATGCCGCAACGCTGGCGCCGCAAGAGGCTGAACTGGCCGCGCGCTTGCTTCCGCTGATTCATGCGGGCGGTTTCGACCCCCCGTGGGTGCGCGACCTGGCCGCCCAGTTGAACGAGGCAGAGGGGGGCGTTCGGCAGATCTTGCTCAAGCTGCTGCGGCGCGGCGAACTGTATCAAGTGGTGCGCGACCTGTTCTACCACCGCGAACACATGCTGCGCCTGGCCCGCTTGCTGCAGTCGGCGGGCGGCGCCGAGGGGGTGGCGGCGGCGCAGTTTCGCGATCGCACCGGCCTGGGACGCAAGCGCAGCATACAGATTCTGGAGTTTTTCGACCGTGCCGGGTACACGCGGCGCTTGCGCGACCGGCATGTGCTGCGCAAAAATAGCGCGGACTTCTGGCAGCGGCTATCATAGCCCTCTACAGGAAGGCATTCGTGTCCGGTGGCATGGCTGGGCTTCAAACCCAGTTGGGGGCGTCAGACGCTCCCAGGTAGGTTCGACTCCTGCTGCTTTCCGCCAAGACTGCCCCCGCCCCGACCCCCCGCGTCACATGTTCAGGCGCCGAAAAATTGCTCAACGCAAATAACGGTTGATATACTTGTTACGAAATAAAACTTAAAGAGAGCTATTCGATGGCGCCCTGGCAACATCGCGTCGGTAGGCAGTTGAATCTGATCATCGCGTCGCTGTGCGCTGTTGCTCTCGTCAGCATTTGGCTGATCACATTCCAGCGTTGCGCCTCAGAGCGGGAGCAGGCGATCGCCGCTGCCATGAACTCAAACTCCAACCTGGCGATTGCTTTCGAGCAGCAGGTGTTTCGCACCCTGAAGGCCGCGGAACAGGTCGCCGCTTTCGTGCGCGAACGATACCTGGAAGAAGGCCCCGGCATAGACCTGCGGCAATGGGCTGAACAGCAGATCATCCGGGAAACCATGTTCACCATCATCAGTGTCGTGGACGAGGCAGGCTACATCGTCAGCAGCAGTCAGCCTACGGGTCAAGTGAACTATTCCGATCGGGCGTTCTTTCAGGCGCAGCGTGATAACGCGCACGATACGTTGTTCGTCAGCCTGCCGGTACTGGGCCGCGTTTCGGGCCGCGTCCAGATCCCGATGTCCTTGCGCATTTCCCGTCCTGACGGCAGCTTCGCCGGGGTGGTGGTGATGTCGGTCGATCCCGATAATTTCACCGGCCTTTATCACCACGCGGATTTGGGCAGCCGGGGCCTCCTGGAACTCACCAATCTGGACGGGGTGGTGCTTGGCCGAAAGATCGGCAAGGAAAACAGTTCCGCGCTTGACGCCGCGGATGTGGCCTGGCTGCAGCAGCACGCCACCGCGCCTGAAGGGCAATTCGTCGATGATGGGACGGCGGTGGATGGCGTGGCCCGCATCGTCAGCTATCGGGCCGTGGAAGGCTACCCGCTTATGGTGGCCGTGGGCACGGCCTATGCCGATGAGCTGGCGCCGGTGCGGCAGCGGCAGTCCTACTACCTGGGGGCGGCCGGCAGCGCCAGCATCGCCTTGTTGTTCTTTTCAAGGCTGCTGATGTCCATGCTGGCGCGTCAGCGTAAAGCGTCGGACGCTTTGCAGGCCAGTGAAGCGTTGTACCGGGCCGCCTTTCACCAGGCGGCGATGGGCATCGCTCACGTTGCCCCTGACGGCCGCATCCTGGATGCCAACGAAAAATTCTGCCTGATGCTGGGCTACCGCAGCGATGAGCTGCAGGCCCGGACCCTTTTCGAACTCAGCGATTCGGACGACAGAGACGCCGTACGGCAATTCCTCAAGCGCCGTTTGTCGGTCGGTTCATCGGTCTCTTCGCCAGAGATAGAAAAAACCTACCGCCGCAAGGATGGTTCCACGCTTTGGGTATGCGAGGCGCTCGGCGTGGTCAAAGACCCGGACGGCAAGCCGGAATTCCTGGTGGCGGTCACGCAAGACATCACGGCCCGCAAGGTGCTCGAAGCCCGTCTTTCGCACGACGCATTGCATGATGCGCTGACCGGCCTGCCCAACCGTGTCCTGTTCCAGGACCGGCTTGCGCAGGCGCTGGAATCCGCGACCCGGCACGGCTGCCTTGCCGCCGTACTGTATCTGGACCTGGATGGGTTCAAGTCGGTCAACGATAGCCATGGCCATACTGCCGGAGACAAGCTGCTGCAACGGGTGGCCCAGCGCCTGAAGACTTGCGTGCGCGCAGAGGATACTGCGGCACGGGTCGGCGGCGATGAGTTCGGCATCGTGCTGACCGGCTTGACCAGCGATCAGGATTACAAAGTGGTTGCGCTGAAGCTCATCGACACGCTGTCGGCACCCTACGAGCTTGAAGGGCTGTGCGCGCATATTTCGGCCAGTGTCGGCGTCGCCGTCTTCCCACGCCACGGCGAAACCGCCGCCGCCTTGCTGGCCCACGCCGATTCGGCCATGTATGCGGCCAAGCAGGCCGGCAAGAACCGCTATAGCGATGTGCCTTTGTCCACGCTCGGGCGGTCCGGCCCGCCCGATATCGATCCAGCATGAATGGCGGCTGCCTGGGCGCCCCGGCCTCTGCGCAAAACTGCTACAGTTGATTGGCTTTCGCTGCTTTTCGCCCCGTGTGAGGAGTCCATCATGAATGACCCCGTATCCGCCCAACACAAGCCCCGCCTGACATCGCTGTCTCATGGGGGCGGCTGCGGGTGCAAGATTGCGCCGGGTGTGCTGTCCGAACTGTTGGCGGGCATGCCGGCCGCGCAGCCTTATGCCGCGCTGATGGTGGGTAACGAAACCTCCGACGATGCGGCGGTGTACCGGCTGAACGACCAGCAGGCGCTGATTGCCACCACCGATTTCTTCATGCCCATCGTCGATGACCCTTATGATTTCGGGCGCATTGCCGCAGCCAACGCCCTGTCTGACGTCTATGCGATGGGCGGGTCGCCCATCATGGCGCTGGCCCTGGTAGGCATGCCCATCAATGTACTGCCCAAGTCCGATATCGCCGGTATTTTGCAGGGCGGCGCCGCCATCTGCGCCCAGGCGGGCATACCCGTAGCGGGCGGGCATTCCATCGATTCCGTCGAAGCCATATACGGCTTGGCGGCCATGGGCCTGGCGCATCCCGGCCACATCAAGCGCAATGCCGACGCCAGGGCGGGCGACGTACTGATTCTTGGCAAGGCGCTGGGGGTAGGCATTTTGTCGGCCGCCCTGAAGAAAGACATGCTGGATGCCGGCGGCTACCAGGCCATGATCGACAGCACCACCCAGTTGAACCGGCCCGGGGCCGTCCTGGGCGCCCTGGACGGCGTGCACGCCATGACCGACGTCACCGGCTTTGGCCTGTTGGGCCATGCCCTTGAAATGGCGCGCGCCTCGGGCCTGTCCGCAAGCTTGCGCCAGGCCGACCTGCCCTGGTTGCCGGGCGTGCGCCAATTGGCTGCGCAAGGGGTGGTGACGGGCGCGTCGGGCCGGAACTGGGCCTCCTATGGCGACGCCATCGCCCTGGCGCCCCAGGTGGATGACACCCTGCGCGCCTTGATGTGCGACCCTCAGACTTCCGGCGGCCTGCTGGTGGCTTGCGCCCCAGGCGTTGCCGGCCAGGTCCTGGATGTCTTCCGCTCTGAAGGTTTTGGGTACGCGACAGTCATTGGCGAATTGCGCGAGGGCGGGCCGGCTGTGCACGTGGCGTAAGCGGGGCGCCCCGCCTATGCGGGCGTGGCGCCGTGTGTGCTGGCCTTGGCTTTGGCCTGGGTCTGTTTCCGGATCAAGGCAATCAGGGCCGTGCTGGCCGGCGTCTGGTCGTGCCTGTCCATGAACAGCAGGCCGTGGGTGCGTATGGGCGTAGGCCCTTCCAGCGGAATGACACGCAGGGGCTTGTTATGCTCCGCGACCGCGCTGGGCGCGGCGATGATGCCCACGTTCTCGCGAACCAGCAGGCCCAGCATGGCCGGAATCGTGTTCATTTCGGCGATGACATTGGGCGTGGCGCCGGCGGCGTTGAAACACTCGTCAAGCAAGCGGCGGGTCGAAAAGCTGGGCGGCAGCAAGACCAGCGATTCACGATGCAATTCGGCTATCCGCAGGCGCTTGCGCTTGGCAAGCGGGTGCGTGCGGGCAACGATCAAGGCGAGTTCTTCGTTGAACAGCGGTTCGAAACGTATGCCTTCCTGTTGCTCGGGGCGATAGGCGATGCCCACATCCAGTTGCTCTGCTTTCAGCCCATTCGTAATGGCGTCGCCCGATAATTCCTCGATCACAATCTTGACGGTCGGGTTGTGCTTGAGAAACAGCGCAACGCAGTCGGGAAGGAAACCCAGGTTAAAGGTATGGGTGGTGCCGATGCGCACCGTGCCCGTCATGGGGGCGACGGTTTGCTTCAGTTCGCTCAGGCCCTGGTCTATGACGGACAGGGCGCGGGTGGCATAGGCCAGGAAAGATTCGCCGGCCTCGGTCAGCACCACGCGTTTGCTGCTGCGATCGAACAGGTGCTGTCCAATTTCGTCTTCCAGTTGGCGTATCTGGTGCGACAGGGTGGACTGGGTCACGTGGACGCGTTCGGCGGCGCGCGTGAAGTTCAGCGAACCGGCCAGGGCGATGAAATAGCGTAGGTGTCTGAGTTCCATGGCAAGCCTAATTATCGATATCATCGATGATAACTGACGAAATCAATCATTTCTATCTTTGCACGGGGCCGTATAGACTTGACCGGCAATGTGCTGAATACCAAGAACCAACCCGGTGCGGGAGCACTCAATACAGGAGGGGACACCCATGAATTTTCTTAACATTGAACGGCTGCACGGCCGCGCCTGGCAGCGCGTGATGGCCACGTTGATTGCCGCGCCTTTATTCTGCCTGGCCACGCCGGCCCAGTCCGAGGACTATCCCTCTAAAGCGGTGCGCATGGTTGTGCCGTTTGGTCCGGGAACGACGACCGATACGATCGCGCGGCTGATTTCTGAAAGGATGTCGCAAGAGCTGGGGCAGTCGATCATTATCGACAACAAGGCCGGCGCGGGCGGCACGATAGGCACCGCCCAGGTGGCGCGCAGCGCGCCGGACGGCTATACCATCGTCATGGGTACGGTGGGTACGCACGCGATCAACAAAGAACTGTATTCCAAGCGCGGCTACGATCCCGAGGCCGACTTCGAGCCTATCGCTTTTGTCGGGCAAACGCCCACGATTCTGGTGGTGGGCGGCAACTCCCCTTACCATTCGGTCAAGGAACTCGGCGAAGCCGCGGCAACCCCCCCGGGCGTGACGTTCTCGTCCGCGGGTAGCGGCACCTCGGGCCACCTGGCGGGCGAACTGCTGAAAGACCGGCTGGGCGGGGAAATGCTGCATGTTCCCTATAAAGAAGGCAGCATGGCCTTGCAGGATGTCATGTCCGGAGAAGTGCAGTTCATGTTCTACCATCCCGCCGCGGTATTGCCGCATGTAAAGGCAGGAAAACTGCGTGCCATCGGCGTATCCAGCAGCCGCCGCAGTATTGCCGCGCCTGATGTAGCCAGCGTGGCAGAGCAGACCAACAGCGATTTCGATCTGGTGGCCTGGTTCATGATGTACGCCCCGGCCGGAACGCCCGAGCCCGTGATGGACAAGCTGAAAAAGGCCGCCGATGTCGCGCTGGCCGACCCCGACCTGGCGGCCAAGCTCAAGGCTCAGGGCGTGGAGCCCGGCGGTGAGTCCACCCAGGATCTGGCCAAGTTTGAAGCGGTCGAGATCGACAAGTGGGCCGAGCTGGTCAAAAAGTCCGGCGCGAAGGTCAACTGACGCAATGCAAGCCTTCATCTATACCGCGCAACCCGTACGCGTCGTATTCGGCGCGGATGCCTGGAGCACGCTGCAGGCGGAAGCCGGCCGGCTGGGCGTCCGGAAGGCGCTGGTGCTGTGCACCCCGCGCCAGCGGGCGTTGGCCGAGCAGGCGATCGCAGTGCTCGCCGAGCGCGGCGCCGGTATATATGATCAGGCCGTCATGCATGTTCCCGTCGACACGGTGGCTGACGCCCAGGACGCCGCCCGCCGGGCGGGGGCCGACGGCGTCGTGGCCATAGGCGGCGGCTCCACCATAGGCCTGGCCAAGGCGCTGGCGATGGAAAGCGCCTGGCCCATCGTGGTGGTGCCGACGACCTATTCGGGGTCCGAGATGACCTCCATCTACGGGGTCACCGAAAACGGCATAAAGAAAACCGGCAAAGATCCACACGCGTTGCCCAGCACGGTGATCTACGATCCATCGCTGACCTTGAAGCTGCCGTTCGACATTTCGGTCGCCAGCGGCATGAATGCCATCGCGCACGCTGCCGAAGGCCTGTATGCCCAGGACGGCAACCCGGTGGTGGCACTGATGGCGGAAGAGGGCATCCGCGCCATGGCCAGCGGCTTGCGCCAGTTGAAAGCAGGCGCGGATGCGTCCGGCGCGCGGGGCGATTGCCTGTATGGCGCCTGGCTGTGCGGCACGGTGCTTGGCAATGCCGGCATGGCCTTGCATCACAAGCTTTGCCACACGCTGGGCGGCAGCTTCAATCTGCCCCATGCCCAGACCCATTCGATCGTGTTGCCGCATGCCATGGCCTACAACGCCGTCGCCGCCGACGCGGCCATGCAAAAAATTTCCCGTGCTCTGGGGCGCAACGATGTGTCCGCCGCAGGCGCCCTGTACGGCCTGGCCCAGGAGCTGGGCGCGACGCTGGCCTTGCAAGATATCGGCATGCGTGAAGCCGACCTGGATCAGGCGGCGGATATCGCTGCGTCCAGGCCGTACTGGAATCCCCGTCCCATCGAACGCGCAGGCATACGCACTTTGTTGCAAGCCGCGTATGAAGGGCGGCCGCCCGCCTGACCGGCTGTTCATCGGGTCGTCGACGACATGGCTTATTTTCAACGCAATCTTGATTTATTCATTGCATTCATTCAGTTGAACGCGTGCCTGGGTGCGCGGCGCTGTGAATGCCGCTTATTGGAACGACATGAAAATCGGTAAAGAAACCATTCCCCGCTCAGCCATCTGCACCTCCGATTCCGAGACGATCGTCGTCAGAGGCAAGAACCTTGCCGTTGACTTGATCGGCAAGATGTCCTTCACAGATTACTTTCACCTGCTTGTCACGGGCCAGCCGCCCACGCCGGCGGCGACGGCGGTGTTGAACGCCACGCTGGTCGCCATCGCTGAACACGGCCTGGTCCCTAGCGTGCAAGCCAGCCGCATGACCCTGGCGGCGGCGCCCGACGCCTTGCAGGGCGCGGTGGCGGCGGGCATCCTGGGTTGCGGCTCGGTGATTCTGGGCGCCTCTGAAACCTGCGGCGTCTTCCTGGAAGAGATCCGCGTGCGCGCGGGCGACGCCAAGGACTACGCCGAAGCAGCCAAGCAGGTGGTGGGCGAGTACCGCGCCGCCAAACGCGCCATCCCCGGCTATGGGCATCCCCTGCATAAAGAGCGCGACCCGCGCGTGACGGCGCTGTTCACGGTCGCGGAGCAAGCGGGGGCCGACATGACTTATGTAGAAATTGCCGATGTGGTCGAAAAAGTCATTCCCGGCGTCGTCGGGAAAAACCTCATGCTGAACGTCTCGGCGGCCATTCCCGCCGTTCTGCTCGGTGTGGGCTTTCCCATGGCGGCCTTAAGAGGCGTCCCCATCCTGGCGCGCACGGCGGGTCTTATCGGCCATCTGACCGAAGAATTCCAGAAGCCTATCGGCTTTGCCCTGTCATACCAGGCGACGCGCAACTACGTCTATGACGGAGAGATGCCATGATCAAAGTACTGAACGGCATACGCGTCCTGGAGCAAGGAACTTTCATTACGGGTCCTGCTGCGGGCATGTTGCTGGGCGACCTGGGCGCCGATGTCATCAAGATTGAACAGCCCGGCGCCGGCGACCCGTTCCGGGCTTTCAAGGGGGGCTTGTACAGCCCCCACTTCCAGACGTACAACCGCAATAAACGCAGCGTGACGCTGAATACCAAGGATGCCGACGACCTGGCTGCGTTCGATGAGCTGATCCGTTCGGCGGATGTCTATATCCAGAACTTTCGTCCCGGCGCCGCCGAACGGCTCAATGTGGGGGAAGCGCGTCTGCGCGAGATCAATCCCCGCCTGATCTACTGCTCGATCAGCGGTTTCGGGCCAACAGGCCCGGCCGCGTCGCGGCCCGCCTATGACTCGGTGGCGCAGGCCGCCAGCGGCTTCCTGGGCTTGTTGATCAATCCCGAGAACCCGCGTGTCGTCGGTCCGGCCCTGGCTGATTCCATCACGGGCTTTTACGCGGCCTACGGTATTCTGGGCGCGCTGCACGAGCGCAACAGCACGGGTATTGGCCGCAAGGTAGAGGTTTCCATGCTGGAAGCCATGAGCCACTTCAACCTGGATGCTTTCACGCACTATTATTCGGCGGGCGAGGTGATGGGGCCTTACAGCCGGCCTAGCGTTTCCCAGTCTTACGTCATGAAATGCGCCGACGGCAAATGGATTGCCCTGCATATGTCCTCGCCTGAAAAATTCTGGCAAGGCCTGGCGACCGCTATCGAGCAGCCCCAGCTGTTCCAGGATCCGCGTTTCTCGGACCGCAACGGACGCATCCAGAACCAGGAGGCATTGATCCAGGTCCTGGGGGATATCTTTGCGCAGCAGCCGCGCGAAGAGTGGTGCCGCCGTCTGGAAGCGGAAGATGTGCCGCATGCGCCCATGTACGACACCAGCGAAGCGCTGGAAGACCCGCAGGCCAAGCACCTGGAAATCCTGGTGTCCGCCAGACACAAGACCATGGGCGACTTCCACACCGTGCGCCCGCCGGTCTCGTTCGATGGGCAGCGCAGCACTGAGGTCGTGCCGCCGCCCGTGCTGGGCGAGCACAATGACGAAGTGCTCGGACCTGTGCGCAGCCGGCGCGAGCCCGTGAAAGAGGACTGAATCGGGCCTTGCCCTGTTCAACTTCCGCTTTACCCGCCTCGTTTCAGGCGGCAGGCGCGCCGCCTGTCATCGGGCATTACAGCCCCGCCAAGGCCTGGTCGACCACGGCGCGCCCGGCGGGGGTGTAATCAAGCGACAGCGCGTGCTGGCGCCCCGCGTCATCCATCTTGAGCAGCGACTTCTGCAGGATGCCGACGATCTTGTCTTCATTTTCCTGCCGGAATGATTCAAACTGATATTGCAGGAAAATCAGACATAGGGCATTTTCCATGACCTGAACATCGGCATCCTGCTTGATGCCTCGCTTCAGTACGATCGCCTGCACGCGCTCGACAACGCTTTCTTCGTAAGCCAGGCCGCGAAGAATGCCGCTTGCCAAATCGGCATGATGATGAGCCAGCGCCTTGCGCCAGGTTAGGTAGCCGATACGGCCTTCGGGATAATCGCCGCGCGGGATGTGCCAGCGGCCGATATGCTGGCATCGCGATGCCAGCTGCAAGGGCTCGGCAGCGTCGGGCTTGAGCCTGAGCACCCATTCCGTCAGCACCTGTGCCAGGAAATATTCACGCGGCCATTCTTTTCCTTGCCAGGAAAACAGATTGGGATCGGTTTTGTTGATGGCGTCAAAGGCGTCGAAAGCCTGCTCCATTCTGAGGTTGGAAGTCATTGTCTGGTCTTTGGGTGGTTGCTCGTTCATGGGTGTCGATCCGATCGAAGTGAGCTTTGCCGTTTCTAGCCTAGGTGCGCGAACCGGCTGCGGACTTGCTCTGCGGCTTCGCGCAGTACAGGCAGGATTTGGGTAATCATATCCTCGCGTGTGCGCCGCCCGTATACAAGACTGACGCTAAGCGCTGCAGGCGAGGATGACCGGGGAATCGAAATGGGGATGGCAACGCCTGCAAACCCTTCCACCAGTTCATCGAGCGATATGCTGAATTCTTGTTCCCGAACGGTATTGAGCTGTCGTTTGAGAGCCCGCGGGCTTGTTATGGTGTGAGGCGTCAAAGGCTTGAGGGGCGTGCGGTCCAAATAGAGATCCAGGGCAGGCGCATCAAGCTGGCCAAGTAAAGCATGCCCCATGGAGTGGGCATAGGCTGGAAGCCGGCTGCCCATCTTGAGGTCGAGCCTTAGTGGCTTGCCTGCTTCTTCCCGGCAAAGAAACACAATATCCGACCCTTCCAGCACGCCGATGGAACAGGTTTCTCCGACCGTTTCAGCCACCTTCGCAAGGATGGGGCGGACCAGGTCGGGCAAGTCGAGCGATGAAAAGTATGAAAAGCCCAGATCAAGCATCTTTGGAGTGGGAAGGAAGTTCCGGTCACTCTGCTTCAGATACTCCAGCCAGGTCAGCGTAAGCAATATTCGGCGCGCTGAGGCGCGTGCGATGCCCAGATGATCGGCCACATCCTGTATGGAAAGGGCGGGCGTCTCGCGCGAGTAGAGACCGAGTACTTTGAGCCCGTTGGCGAGGCTCTCAAGATGCTCTTTGGAACTGATGGTGCTGTGGTTCTCTTTCATGCGGTCGTCTGGAGGTTGCGTGCCCATAGCTAGGTTGCAGGTAGTGCCAAGTGCTTGTTCCAGTCACTATATCTCATGGCTTGACTTGGTGAGGCCTGCCAACTAACATCAAGTTGCGAACAAATGTTCGCAACTTGATGTTAACGCATAATAAACCGTGGACGGGTGTCAGGCCCACTGGGAGACAACGATGCAGATAAGGCCTCTTTCCGCTAACCTTGGCGCAGAAGTACTGGGTTTCGATCTGGAAAACGTCGGGGACGCCATGTTCCCGCAAGTGAACCGCTTGGTTCTTGAGCACCAGCTTGTCGTTTTCCGCAAGCAGTCCTTGTCTCCCGAAGGGCAGCTTGCATTGAGCCGGCGGTTCGGTCCGCTGGATATCCATCCCTTGACTCAATACAATCATCCGTCGTATCCCGAGATATTTGTACTGTCCAATGAGGTCAAGGATGGCAAGCCCGTTGGAATTACCGACGGTGGTTCTTATTGGCATTCTGATTTTGCATTTCGTGAAAAACCCGCCAAGGTCACGATATTGAATGCCCAGAAGATACCCGCAAGCGGCGGGGCCACCTTATTCGTCAACATGCATCAAACCTACGACGAGCTGGGTGACGATCTGAAGGACGCGCTCAACGGTCGCCGCGCGATTCATCGCTATCGCAAGAAGGCAAGCAACAACGGCGAGACGACCAAGGTGGTGATGACGGTAGACCAACTTGCGGCCACGCCGGATGTTGATCACCCGGTTGTCCGCACCCATCCTGAAACAGGCCGCCAGGCCCTGTTTGCCCATCCAGGCATTACCATCCAGATTGTCGGCATGGATGAACAGGACAGCGATGCGCTGCTAGGCGCGGTATTCGATCATTGCACCCAGGAAAAATACCAGTATGCCTATCAATGGGCGCCGGGCGATGTCGTCTTATGGGATAACAGGTGTGTCATGCACAAGGCAACGACAGGCGTGGTGGCTGTTACCGAGCCCGTACCATCTTTCGGACGACCATCATGGGAGACAAGCCTTTCTAGGGGAAGCGAATGCTCCATCAGCACTTCTCAACGCTCAAGCTTGAGTCCGGCCACGAAATTTCGCCTGTTACCCTGGCGTGGTCGCAGTATGGCCAAGCGCCTGCGCAAGCACGCAAGGTATACCTGCTGCTGCATGGCATTACCAGCAGTCCACAGGCTTTCCTGGGCGATCCGGCACCGACATTTGATGCCGGATGGTTTCAGGCTTGGGCGCAAGGCGCGTTCGATATGGCGCGCGACTGCGTGCTGGCGCCCAACGCACTGGGTTCCTGCTTTGGCTCCAGTTCGCCGCTGCAGGGTTCCAGTTCAAACGATTTTCCACTGTTCACCATAGCGGATACCGTTCGTTTTTACGCGCAATGGCTGCATTGGCTTGGTGTGGAAGCCGTAGATGGCGTCATCGGCTACTCGTACGGCGGATACCAGGCCTTCCAGTGGGCAATCCACCCGCCCGTCCCAACCGGGAAAGTGGTTGTACTCGCCTCGGCGCCCAAAGGCAATGGCACGAAAACTGACGTGGACCGGTTGTGGGGGCTTGCTGAGCGGCTTGATCATGGGGACGCTGGCGCCCAGCAGGCATGGCGCGCACAGAGAATCGATACATTGAGGCGCTACGGTTATGCCGATTGGCTAGCCGAGACAGGGGCGCCCGTCGATGAGACGCTGCAGCGCTATGCAACGCTTTGGGCGTCGCAATTCTGGCCACGGGCTTTGGCCTGCTTGCGGCATGCGGCAACGCGCTTCGATGTGCAAGAGGCGCTCAGAACAAAAGCGGGTGGCACGCCCATTCTTTGGGTAGTCAATCGCGGAGACAGTCTGTTTCCGTCGAATGATCTGCCCGCCGGGCAACACGCCAACCTTGAGCGCCAGTCCATCTGTGGCCGGTTTGGCCACAGCTCTCCAATGCTTGAGCCGGAGCTATGGATACCCTTGGCACGGGATTTCCTGCAATCGTAGCGGGCGGGTTGGGCAATGCTTCTGCAGTGCCCAAGAGCTGGGGCTGCAGAAGCGGGTGCTTGCTATTGGATCTTGATATCTTGCTCTTTGATGATGGCTCCCCAGCGGTCGGTTTCCGCATCGAGATACTGCTGAAACTCTTCCGGCGTTCCACCCTCGGCGAATACACCCGAAGCGGTGAGCTTCTCGACTACCTCGGGGGATCTGATCGCCCATGTAATGTCCTCGGATATCTTGGCAACCACTTCTTTGGGCGTGCCTCCTCTGGTAAAGATGCCGAACCAGGCAGCCGCCTGGAAGTCCGGGAAGCCTTGCTCGGCGATGGTGGGCACGTCCGGCAGCCAAGGCAAGCGCTTGGCTGAAGTGACGCCCAGGGGAACGACACGTCCTGTCTTGATGAACTCGAGCGCGCCGTTGTCGAACATCGCTTTGATTCGTCCAGCGATCAGATCCTGGTGGGCCGGTGAGCTCCCCTTATAGGGCACATGCTGGAACTTGATCCCGGATTGGCTGGCGAACAGTTCTCCGCCCAGGTGGGTGAAAGTAAGCGTGCCAGCCGATCCGAATGGAATGGGCTCCTCTTCGCTTCCTTTGTACTTTTCAATGAACTCGGCCACTGTCTTTACATTCATGCCGGGGTGCGTGATAAATACGCCTGGAACAGTGGTCAGGAGGGTAACCGGCGCGAAGTCTTTCTTGCTATCGTAGGGCAGGGAGTCCATGACCAGTGGATTCAGCGCAAAAGGCATCGCAGTCATCAAAAGCGTATAACCGTCAGGGGCCGAGTTTTTCACTTGCGATGTAGCGATCACCGTATTTCCCCCAGGCTTGTTGTCGACGATCACTTGCTGGTTCCAGCGCTCGCTAAGCTTCTGGGCGACGATGCGTGCCTGGGTGTCGGTGGTGCCTCCGGGCGGATAGGCAACGACAAGGCGGACGGGCCGGGTCGGGTAGTCAAGCGCATTGGCCAGGCCTGGCGCGACGGCGCATGAAGCCAGCAGAAGTGTGGATAATGTTTTGGCGGCATGGCCAAAAAAGAATGTCTGTCTCATATGTGTTTTATTCCTCTGGATGGTAAAGCTGCTTTTTGGCCAGGGTCCGGGCAAGCAGCGCCAGGCGATACGCTGTCTATGCCGGCCAGTCTGCCTTTTTAACCATTACATGGGTTGTACGTTCGCATCGCTTATCAGCTTGCTCCATCCCTTGCGCTGATCTGTGAGGAACTGCTTGGCGCTCGTGGTGGATTGGGGCGCGACCACCAATGATGCAGATGCTTCGATGCGCTTCTGAAACTCTGGATCCTCAAGCAAGCCCGCAAGGGATTTTTGAAGCTTATCGAGAATGTCTTGCGGTGTGTCGCTGGGTGCAAACAAGCCTTTCCAGGACCAGGGCGCAAGCTGGTCGAATTCCTTGTAGCCCAGTTCGGACATGGTGGGCACGTCAGGCAAAAGAGGCAGGCGCTTCTGTGCCACGACCCCCAATGCATTTGCCTTGCCGCCGGTGACCAGCGGGGCAGCAGTGATGGCTGTGTCGAAAACAGTATCGACCTGGCCGCTGATCACTGCTGTGAGCGCCTGCGAGCTACCGTTGTAGGGGACATGGACCATGCCGTCCAACTGGGCGGCCTGCTTGAATGTTTCGCCTGCCAAGTGCGTGGAGTTTCCCATGCCTGCTGATGAAAAGGTGATTTTGTCCGGATTTTTCTTGGCATAGTCGACAAACTCTTGCACAGTCGTGATGTTGCGTTTTATGTCGACAAGCATAAGAAACGGAAACTCCGACACAATGCCTATCGGTGTAAAAGCTTGCTCGGGATCGTAGGGAAGGTCTTTGTACAGAAACTGGCTTGCAGTGATGTCCGTGCCGCCGATCAGCAAAGTGTATCCGTCCGGTTTGGCCCGGGCTACATACGAATTGCCGACAGTACCGCTCGCTCCCGGTTTGTTTTCAACCACGACGGGTACGTTGAACTCGTTGGTGAAGTGCTGCGCGATCATCCGGCCGATCTGGTCGGTTGATCCGCCGGGTGAGAATGGGACGACAATAACGATGGGCTTGTCCGGATAGGCTGCCATGGCGGGGCTGGCGGCCAGGGCGGTCAGACTGCAGGCGGTCCCGGCCAACAGTATTTTCAGAAAATTCGCGCGGCTCTTTTTTTGCATGTATGTCTCCTTCCGTGGAAGTGGTTATGTGATATCGAAATAGGCAGACGGCCAGGAGGCCTTTACAGTACGACTTCAATCAGATTGGGTCCGGCATTCCGTATGCCGCCTTCCATCGCCTTGGCAAAGCCGGCCATGCTGTCGACCCTTGTCGCAGGCAGGCCATGCCCCCGCGCCAGATGCACCCAATCGAGTTGAGGCGAACCAATAGACAGCATTCGCTGGGCATTGGTGGATGCGGGCGGGCCGCCCATTGCTTCCAGTTCGCCGCTAAGGATCTGATATTTGCTGTTCGCGCAGATGACGACCGTTACATCGAGGTTTTCGCGTGCCATGGTCCAGAGGGACTGTACGGTGTACATTGCGCTGCCATCTCCTACGATGGTGACGACCTTCCGGTCGGGGCATGCGATCGCCGCCCCGGTGGCGCAAGGCAGCCCGTATCCGATGGCTCCGCCCGTGATCTCGAGCCAGTCGTGCGGTCGTGCCATCGCCGCGGACAGTTGCAGTTGCCGGCCAGTGGTGATCGCTTCATCAACGACGATGGCATTGTCTGGAAGCAAGGCGGCCAGTGCGCGTCCCATGTCAAGCGAATTTGGAGCGCCTTCGTTCCATGTCGGCGCCGTGCTGCCGTCGCTAAGATAGGCGACCTGATCCGCTCGTCCAGCGACGGCGTCGTTCAGCATGGCAAGTGCCAGCTCCACATCTTCATCCCCGTTCGCCAGCGTTTCTACCCTGCAGTCCGGGTGAGTGAGAAATCGCGGCTTGCCCGGATAGGCGAAAAACGCGACGGGCTTGATGGCATCGACCAAAATGAGCAAGCGGATGTCCTTCAAGGCTTCCAGCGCGCCATTAATTGGATAAGGGAGTTGCGGGATATTCACCCGGCCGGTGCCCCGTTCCGAACGGGCGTTCTTGTTTTCGGCCAGCAGCTTGCAACCCGTGCGTGCTGCAATTTGTCCGGCCAGCCTGGTTGAAGCGCCACGCATGGCGCGGCCGCCAAGAATCAGGGCGACAGAGCCGGGCTCATAGCCGCCAGATAGAAGCAACTTGGCAATCGCATCGATGATGGTCTGGGCCGGCGTGGGCGCTGGCCTTTGGGGCAGCTTCTGGGCGCCGCCCGCCGGGCTGTCGCCCCATGCGGCGTCCGCCGGCAAGATGAGCGATGCAACCCGCGCAGGCGGACCTGACGCCGCCTGGACGGCCGCCGCGGTGTCGTCAGCGGCAGTAAGCGACGATGCGCAGGTGCGCACCCAGCTCGACACGGGACGGGCAATGCCTTCGATATCGGAAGTCAGCGGCGCGTCGTTCGCAATGTGGTCGTGGGCGTGCTGCCCGATGATGTTTACGATGCCCGAGCGGGCGCGCCTGGCATTATGCAGATTGGCTAAGCCATTGCCCAGGCCTGGCCCCAAGTGCAGAAGGGTGGCGGCAGGTTTCTGGGCCATGCGGTAGTAACCGTCGGCCGCGCCCGTGACCACGCCTTCGAACAAGCCCAGTACGCAACGCATTTGCGGGACCCGGTCGAGTGCCGAAACGAAGTGCATTTCCGACGTGCCAGGATTGGCGAAGCATACCGAAACATCGTTGTTAAGCAAGGTATGCACCATTGCTTCTGAACCGTTCATTCTTCTTTCCTCTATGGATAGTTGCGCCGTGCCGCAGCGCTATTGTCATGAGAAGGGGCCCTGTGCCGTGCAGGATGATTGGCCTGAAAATTACCTGTATTTGCTTGACAGGCCTTCACATCGCAAATAACATGCTAGCCACATAGTATGTATCATCCAAGGAGATGTCAAGATGAATTTGGAGGAGTTGGTCAGGCGCGTGAGCGCGTATGTCAGGGACAATCCCAACGAGCGCGATTGTTGGCAGAAAGCCCCGGCCCTTACCGGCTTGCTGGCGTGGGATATGGAAGAATTCCGGCCCACCGTCCGCAAATGGATCGATCGGGCGGTTGCCACGCAAAAATCCGATGGCAATCTTAGTTACGGTGATTGGCATACCTCCAGCGGAGGGCATATTCGCTCCTTTACGCCGCTTGCGAGCGAAACGGCAGCGGTGGGCGCCCCCATGCTTGATCTATTTGCGCGACACCGCGACAGCCGGTATCTGGACAGCGCCGCCAAGCAGTACCAGTCGCTGTGCGATGCTCCCCGCACCTCTGAAGGGGGGATCTGGTCGCGAGGAGAGGGCCCCGAGCTCTGGATCGACTTTACCTATCTTATGTGCCCATTCATGGCGAAATTCGGCAAGCTGTCAGGCAACGAGGGCGCGATCGACGAGGCGTTCAAGCAGTTCGAGGTACATGTCCGCAGGCTTGTCGATGCTGAATTCAAGCTGGCGCGCCACGCTTGGTGCGAGAAACCCAACCATTTCCCTCAGTCCACTTTCTGGGCGCGCGGCAACGGCTGGCTGTTGGCGTGTTGCGCGGAATTGCTGCGTATTGCTCCGGATCACAGCGGCGCAGCTTTCGTCAAGCAAATGTATGCGGAGGTCCTGGGCGCGATGTCGTCGTGGCAGGATGCCTCAGGTTACTTTTTTCATGTGCTCGACGATCCGCTGTCCAACCTTGAAGCGTCGTCCACGCTGATGTATGCCTACAGCGCAGAGGAGGCGATACAGCTTGGCATACAGGTGGACGGTGTGTCGCAGGCCGAACTGCGCGAAAAGGCGATCCGCGCGTTCACGGTCGTGGCCGGTGGTGTAGAGGCGTCCGGCAAGGTGCCGGGCGTAGCCATGGTACCCGGAGGTCCTGGCGTGCCGTTTGACTGGACGCTGTTCGGCCAGGGGTTCTTTCTGTTGGCGGCCCATGTATTAAGGCCGCATTTGGCCGATCTGGAGATCTGAGCATGAAGGCAAAGAAGCCCGAAAACGAGAAAGGCGGCAACGCAGGCTCGCGCAAGCCGCTGGAAGGCATCCGCATCATCGACATGTCGCGGCTGGCGCCCGGCCCCTACTGCACGATGCTGCTGGCAGATCTGGGAGCAGAGGTCATCGTCGTCGGAGGGGGGCGGGCGGGCAATCCCATATCTACATTCTCGCGCGGCAAGCATTTTATCAAGCTGGACCTCAAGGCCCCGGCGGGGCGCGCAGCCCTGCAGCGCTTGTGCCGTACTGCGGATGTCTTCGTCGAGAGCTTTCGGCCGGGCGTATCCGCTCGGCTGGGGGCTGGGTACGACACACTGAAAGAAATCAATCCTAGCCTCATTTACTGCTCGCTGACCGGCTACGGCCAGGAAGGCGAACTGGCGCAGGAAGCCGGCCACGATCTGAGCTACCTGGCCCTGACGGGGGTGCTTGGCGCCATAGGCCCGCAAGACGGCCCTCCTTCGGCTCCCTTGAATCTGCTGGCCGATTTCGCTGCGGGCAGCTTTATCGCGGCGCTTGGAATCGTGACCGCCCTGTTCGATCGCACACGCACTGGGCAGGGGCAGTATATCGATGCGGCCATGATTGACGGTTGCCTTTCCCTGATGGCCATGCATTGGCCGGTCTGGAAAACGCCTATCCTGCCGGATCGCGGCGACGGCCTGCTTGCGGGCGGTGCTCCCTACTACCGATGCTATCGGTGCGCGGATGGAAAGTACATTTCCGTTGGTGCGCTGGAAACGCAGTTCTTTACCAATCTTTGGAGCACCATGATGGGCACCGCGGTGCCCGATCATATGGACATACGCGTATGGCCCGATATCCGCAACGCTTTCGAGCGCACATTTGCCCAGAAATCACGGGACGAATGGACTCAGCTTTTTGCAGGCAAGGATGCGTGCGTGATGCCTGTGCTGGCGCCTGAAGAAGTATGGGCGCATCCCCATATTGCGCAGCGCCATGCCAATACCTCGCCTGCCAACGTGCCGGTCATTCCCCGATTTGGAAACATGAGCCTGCAGCCGCCCAAAACGGACATCACGGATCGGTCCGACGAAATACTGAGCGCGGCAGGCCTCACGCCTGAGCAGATATCGCTGGCCAGCCCCGAGACGGAGCGGAATCGGATTCCATCTCGCACCTGGCCGCCCAAAATGACATTTTCTAAATAAATGAACAACCCCTGCCGGAAATTCAGGAGATATGCGTGAAAGCTACCCACTATGATGAAGTATACGATTCATATCGCGGCCAGATCCGTCGATTTGCCCTGGAGAAGGTCGCGCCCTTTGCGGCGACCGTCGACGAGGATGAGCGCCCTCCACTGGAGGCTTATGAAGCCAGCTTGGCGCTCGGCCTGCCTGGCCTGCCGTTTTCGGAAGAGTTCGGCGGACAGGATGGGGACGTCATCTCGCAGATCATTACCGTGGAAGAGCTTGCCCGGGTGTGCGCATCCTCGGCAACGACTGTCTCTACATGCTGGATCATGATGCTGGTACAGCGCTTTGGCTCGGATGAGCAGAAGCGCAAGCTCATTCCGCCCGTGGTGCAGGGGCAGCAGCGTTCGGCTTGGGGATTGACCGAGCCCAAGGGAGGCTCCGATCTCATGGGGGTGGTCGCGTCTGCCAAAAAGACGGCGGACGGATGGTTGCTCAATGGCACGAAAAGGTTCATTACCAATGGCGGCTGGGCAGACTGGTACTTGATCTTTGCGCGTACCGAGCCTGAAAAATTCGGGATTTTCCTGGTCAGCAAGCAGGACCAGGGTGTGTCCTTTGGTACGCCCGAACGCAAGATGGGTTTGCGTGGCAGCCCCACTTGCGATGTCATTCTTGAAGACTGCCTGATCCCCTTGGATCGCGTCGTGGGGGACCCGGCAAAGGGCGGGGAATACATCAGGGCCGGGCTTCTGGCCTCCAGGCTGAAGTATGCTGCCCACGGATTAGGCATTGCGCAAGGCGCGCTCGACGAAGCCGTGGCCTATACCCAGGGCAGGGAGCAATTTGGCCGCCCCGTTTCCGACTTCCAGATGATAAAGGGCATGGTGGCCGACATGGCCATGAAGGTGGAGGCCGGGCGCGCACTGCTGATGCACGCCGCAACATTGGTCCTGAATCAGGAGCCAGGCGCCAAGAAGTACGCGTCGATGGCAAAGGTCACGTGCACCGATGCGGCCATGTCGGTGGCGACAGATGCCGTCCAACTGCACGGCGGCTATGGCTATCTCAAGGACTATCCGGTGGAGCGCATGCTGCGCGATGCCAAGATTACCCAGATATGGGAAGGGACGAATCAGATCCAGCGTCTGATGATCGCCAAGGAAGTTTACGCAGGTTAAGTGGAGCGCTTTATGTCAGCAGTGTTGGATGGAACCAAGGTATTGGAGCTGTGCGAAGTATTCCAAGGGCCTCTGGCGGGGCAAATATTGGGCGACTTTGGCGCCGATGTAGTCAAGATCGAGAAGCCGGGCAGGGGGGATTCCCTGCGGCATAGTGATACGGTCGCCACCGCCCAGGGGAAAATGGGCGGGTACTTTGCCGCAGTGAACCGCAATAAGCGCTCCATCTGCTTGAATCTGAAGGAGGATGGCGATCGCGCCGCATTCCTCGATCTGGTCAGCGAGGCCGACGTGCTCATGCACAACTACCGGCCTGGTGTACTGGAAAAGCTTGGGTTCGGTTATGCAGAGCTTGAAAGACTGAACCCGCGTCTGATCTATGCCGCCGCGAGCGGATTTGGCGAGACGGGTCCGCTGAGCGGCATGGCTGGGCAGGATTTTCTCATCCAGTCGATCAGCGGGCTGGGATGGAAGACGACGGCCGGAGAAAATTCGCCTACCTTCATCAATGTGCCGATTGCCGACTACACCTCGGGTGTGCTGCTGGCACAGGGCATACTTCTGGCGCTATTGGAACGCACCCGTTCCGGACGCGGCCAGCAAGTGAATGTCTCCTTGTTCAACGCGCTGATCGCTATGCAGAGTCTTGAGGCATCGACGCATCTGAACTACGGGTACGAAACGCGGTGGTACGAGCGGGCGTTGAACTTCACAGCGGCCGCAAGCGACGGCTGGCTCAGCGTGATCGGCTTCTTTCGCGACAACCCATTGCAGCTGATTTGCCGCGCCCTGGATATTCCAGATCTGTCCGCGAAGCCCGAATGGTGCGACAAGCACGCGCAAGCGCGTCATAAGGAAGAGATTGCCGCTTTGCTCAGGCCGGAGTTTACGCGGCTCACGGTAGAAGAGGCGGTCAATAAGCTTCAGGATGCGGGTGTGCTTGCTGCGCCGATTCTCAGGTTCGAGGAGGCGTTGGCGCACGCACAGACGCGCGAAAATGGTCTAATAACCGCGGTGCCCGTCGAGGGGCAGGCAGACATGCAACTGGTGGCTAATCCATTGAAGCTTTCACGGACTCCAGCCACTGTCCGGCGCGGTCCGCCTGCACTGGACGCCCACCGGCACGAGGTGCTCGACAGATAGTATATTTAACGGTTAATACGGTTTTCCAAGGTGCGCAAGGACATGGATGTGACGATAGAACAGGACAGCTCGACAGTCGTCGGGGCGTCCTTGGCGGTGCCTGACACCATGGATTCAAGCTGGACAGTGCCGGGCATGCTCCGGGACTCCGTGCAGAAATATGGGCCGCGGCCTTTTCTCGAGGTGGTGGGCGGGGTGTCCGAGACCTATGAGCAAACATGGGAAAGCGTTTCGTATTTAGCCAGGTGCCTATCCGCACAGGGGGTACGCCAGCACGGACGCGTGTTGCTCATGCTGGCCAATACCCATCTGGCCGTGCATGGGTGGCTTGCGGTGAACCTGCTTAACGCCGTCGATGTAAGCATCAATACAGGGTACAAGGGGCAAAGCCTAGAGCACGCAGCCAATCTGAGCGCAGCTGAAGTCTTGTTGACCACGTCCGACCACCTGCCTGTCATCCTGCGCTCGGCGCCCCGGTTGACCTGTCTGCGTACTGTGATTCTGATGGACGATGCGTTGGATACGGTGTGGCCCGACGATACACGGTTGGATATCCTGCGCTTTGGCGAGCTTTCTGCCGCTGCGCCGGAATGTGTGTCCGCCCATGTGGCCATGCCGTGGGATATCGGGTCCGTCATCTATACGTCCGGTACCAGCGGACCCGCCAAGGGTGTGATGCTGCCCCATGGCCAGATTTCTCTGTTGGCCAGGTTGTCCGCCACCAAGACCGGCCTGCAGGACGATGATGTTTTCTTTTCTTTCTATCCCATGTACCACATGGCGGGCAAGTTCATGTCGGTGTTGGCCACGCTGTCAGTGGGCGGCAAGGTCGTGCTGGACATCGGCTTCACGCCGGGCGAGTGGTTGAAGAGGATCCGCGACTACGGCGCGACGGTGACCGCTGCGCATGGTCCTATGCTCGAGATGGTTTACGCTCAGCCGGCCTCTGCGTCTGACAAGAACCATCGCCTGCGGCTGATTCGAACGGCCCCCTTCCCCAAGCGGATCGCTGCGGCATTCGAAGAGCGCTTCGGTGTCAGAGGTATGGAAGTATGGGGAATGACCGAGGTCGGCGTCGTGTGCTGGGTCGATCCCCACGAGGCCTTGCGCGTCGGCTGTTGCGGCCGCGCGGATGCAAACTGGTACGAATTCATGGTGGTGGATCCCGTCACCGACATGAAGCTTCCTCCCGGGGAGGTCGGCGAGTTTGTGCTGCGGCCCAAAATGCCTTGGACGATGATGCAGGGCTATCTGGGCATGCCTGAGGAAACCCTGAACGCCTGGAGAAATTTCTGGTTCCACACGGGTGATTGCGGCTATATCGACGCCGAGGGCTATGCCTACTTCATTGATCGCGCCAAGGATCGGATTCGGCGCAGGGCCGAGAATATTTCGGCGGGGGATGTCGAAGCCGCGGCGCTGGCACACCCACTGGTCTCGGAGGCGGCTGCGCTGGGCGTGCCATCGGGATTCGAAGGCGACGATGACATCATGCTCTGTGTGGTCATGAAGCCGCAGGCTCAGTTGGATCACGTTGCATTTCTGCGGTTCCTGGCTGGTGAGTTGCCTCATTTCATGGTGCCGCGGTACTTGCGCCAGGTTGCCTCGCTTCCCCGGACAGTCACCGGCAAGCTGCAGCGCGCCATGCTGAATGGCATGATTTCCGAATCCGATGTCTGGGATAGAAAGCGGGCCGAAGTGGTATTGCGGGACCTGATAAGCTAAGAACAACATAGCAATAAAAAGGAAATGGCATCCTCATGGCAAAAAAGAGACGCGATAGTGAAGAAAGCATAGAAAAGATTGAACGCGCCGCCTTGCAACTTTTTGCGAAGAAGGGCTACTCGAACACCAGCCTTGAGCAGGTCGCCGATATGGCGGGGTTTACCAAGGGCGCTGTCTACTATTACTTCAAGACCAAGGAAACCCTGCTCCTGCATCTGCTTGCCCGCATCCAGGAGCGCTCTATCCAGGCGACTGCCCAGCGTGTGCATGATATGCCGGATGACGCGGTTCAGAAGCTGGAGGCATTTGTTCAACTACAGGCCCAGTGGGCAGCCACGTATCCGGACGATCTTGTGATTCTGGTGCTCACGAGCTTGGAGTTTCACGATGCCGATACACCCGTGCGCGAAGCCATCCGGAACTATTACCGGCTCATGGAAGAGCTGCTGACCGACGTGTTTACCATGGGCAAAAGCAGGGGCCAGATTAATCAGCGGGTCGACGTCACTTCCGCTGTGCTGGCCAATATCGCACGACACGATGGCAATATGTTGCTTTGGCACCGTAGCGGGTGCGATCCCTCGGTGGGCCGAGTGCTCACCTCGGCGGCGCGCCATGCCGTCCGCCAGTTTGGCGTTGACGCCGACCACGACGCCAGTCAGCGCGCGAGCAAATCCAGCTCCAGCTGAACAAACTTGGTCGGGAACTCCAGGCGGGCATAGTAAATGATGATGCCATCGGCGCAGGCAAAGCGGGTCACTTCGGCCACGCTTTCGCCCGGTTGAATGAGCAGGACATTGGCTGACTGGAAGCCCGCGCCGATGATGGTCAGCCGTTGGCGCGATTCCGATACGGTCAGCCCGGGGATGCGCGCAATGACCGAGGCTGCCGCCTGCGCCAGAAAGGCCTGCTTGTGCTTCTGGAACAGCGCATCGTCAATATAGACTTCGCTGTAGCAATAGGGCACGCCATCGCTGCTGTGCAGGCGGCAAAGATACTGGTAGGCAGGCGCGGGGGCGCCTTGGCATGCCATGTTGAATGCGGGCAGCCGCTTGACGGCGTGCTCGGACTCCACGATACGGTGCGTGCCAAGCACGTCGCTGAGCGCGACGGCTTCCTGCCAGTTCGTGGGAATATCCAGCGAGTAGGCGGCGCTGCTGCGCTTTTCTACAAACGTCCCCTTGCCCCGGCCTCTGGATATCAGGCCATCCGCTTCCAGTACGCCCAGCGCGTTCCGCAGTGTCATGCGCGACACCTGATAGGTGCGCATGAGTTCCTCGAGCGGCGGGACCTGGTGGCCGACAGGCCATACGCCCGCGTCCAGGTGGCGCCGGAACTCGGCGGCCAGCTGCAGGTAAAGCGGCTGCCGGCTGCGGCCCATGGCTGCCTGGCTGGCCTTGACGGTGTCAGTGTGCATTCAACATCTCAACATCTCTAGAGCCTGCTCTTGTAGTTTTCCACGCTGGATTTTATTCGAATTGGCGCTTTCCACGACGGGGAAGGCATCCACGATGCCAACCCGCAGGGGCACCTTGAATCCAGCCAGTTGCGCTTTGCAGCGCGCGATGATGGCCTGTTCCTGCAGACGGTGGCCGGGTTCCGCAATGACGAAGGCAACAGGCACGGTCTTGCCTTCGTGCGCCACGCCCACCACCTGGCAGTTGGCGACGCCATCCAGGTTCTCTATGAAGTTCTCGATCTCCAGCGGGTTGACCAGAAAGCCGCTCAGGCGAAGGAAATCGCCCCGCCGGGCATGGAAAACAAAGCTGCGGTCGTCGGTCGTGTGCCCCAGGTCGCCCGTCCGGAAATAGCCCTGTGCGTCGATGGCCTTCGCCGTGGCTTCCTCGTTGTCGAGGTAGCCTTTCATCAGGCTGGGCGTGCTGATCTCGATTTCGCCCACTGTGCCATGGGGCAATATTTCGCCGGTCTCGATGTCGCGTGCGCGGACACGTGCTTCAGGCCAGACCAGGCGGCCGCCCGCCTGTTGGCGTTCCGCCAGGGGGGCGTCCAGCGCCTGGCCCGCGGTCAGCGCCTGCAGCTCGCTGGAGCCATACAGGCCCACCAGCTTGATGCCGGCTTGTTCGGCGCGTTCCGGCAAGTCGTCCAGCGACGGTGCGAAGCTGGCGAAGCCCGCCACCCGAAGGGATGGGAATGGGTTGTCCTGGTTTCCGGCGGCATCAAGAATCCGGTCGAGCAATTCGTTGTTGGCATAGGTATGCGTCACGTGGAACTGTTGAATCTGCCGCGCGCATTCGGCTGGGCTCAAAACGGGTGACGAAACCAATGGCGCCCCGGCGGCCAGCCCGCCCAGCGCGGTCGAGAAGCCGAACGCGCCGCACAGGGGCGCCCCCAGCAGTACGGCGTCGTCCGGCCCGATGCCGAAGTAACGCGCAACATTCTGCCCATGGCTGATCAGGGTCTGCTGGTCGTGGACGACGAGCTTGGACTGCGACGTCGTCCCCGAGGTCGTATAGACCAAGGCATAGGCGTCGCCCGGTGCCTGGGGCGCATCTTTCAGGGCATCCGCGGGGGCGGGCAGCGCATAGCTGAAAGACGCCGCGCCACGCACCTGTTCCAGGCCGGCCGATTCGCCTACGACCATGACGGCCTTCAAGCCCTTGAGCTGCTCCGGCTCGACATCGTCCAGAATCTGCTGGAAGGGCAAGCCCTTGAAGGTCGGCCACATGACCAGCCATTGGCACTTGCCCCGGGCAAGCAGGTCGCCCACTTCCCGGCTGCGAAAGCGCGTATTCATGGATACGACCGTTATGCCCAGCCGCGCGCACGCCATGAATGTCGCCAGCCAGGCGGTGCAGTTGGGCAGCCATAAGGCCAGCCGATCGCCTGCGCGCGCGCCTTGGGTGTACAGCAGGCCGGCAACACGATTCGACTCGGCCAGCAGTTCGCTGTAGCGAACGGGCTGGTCGACATCGTAGAAGGCAATGGCATCGGGGCGTTGCGCGGCGTGTTGTTCAAGCAGTGTCTCAAAATTCATGGCGTAGCGTTATTCAGCGTCAAAGATTTATACGGTGGCGATCGGCGTGACGGGAGACCCGACGGCGCCGGGCAAGCGCAGGGGCGGGGCGGTCAGCAAAAAGCGATTGCGTTGATTGGCGCTTAACCATTCAGCCAGGTCGCGCAGATACCAGAGCTCGGCCAAAGGCAAGCCCAGCTTGAACAGACAATGGTGGTGCAGGGGCAGTAAAGACTTCTTCTTGCCCTCGCTGCGGGCCGGATAGGCCTCGACGGCGTAGTTGTCCGCGCAAATGGCGGCGATGCCGCTTTCGGTGATCCAGTTCAGCAGCTGAGTGTCCGCGCCATCGAGCACCGCGCCCGAGTTGTGCAGCTTGTCGCCATCCGGATTGCCGCCCATTTCCAGGACGGTCTCTGCAAAACCGGTGCGCAGCACCAGCATGTCGCCGGCTTCTACCTGAATGTTGTCCGACTTGAGGATGGCGGCAAGTTCCTGGTAACCGATGAGCGTGCGGCCATGACCGAAATGGCGTACGAAATCCACCATGACGCCCCGGCCTTGCATGCCTTTGACGGCAAAGTTTTCAATGCCGAGCTTCTTGGCGCCGAAGCTCGTGCCATGATCGCAGCAATGGGCTCCTTCCGCATGGGCGGGCGCATCGGGGATGTCGGCGCCTGCCTGGTAGCCGTTGTAGTAAACCTTGCGTGGCTGTCCATTGCCGTCCACGTCGAACTGCGCGCCCACGTGGGCCAGGGCGTCCCATTGCGTCGAGTATTGCAAGGACAAGGTGACCTGATCATCGCTGAGTACGTCGATGGACGTGGCGTCCAGGTTTTCCATGGGGAAGTTCATGTAGGGGACGCCGTCGCGCTCGGTTGCGGCCAGGCGCGGCGGTTTGCGGCGGGGGTTCAATACCATGCCGCCCGGCAGGTCCAGGGGAAGGGACAGGCAGAATACCTTGCCTGCGCGTACCTCGCGCACCCCCTTGAGCACCTGTTCCTCGGCCAGCAGGTTGACGCGTCCCAATTGGTCGTCAGGCCCGAAATCGCCCCAGTTCGACCCTTCCGGGCGTTGTGTCCAGCGTGTCATGCGTGTCTCCATTGTCTATACGTTAGATGAATGATGTGTTGCGTTCAGGCGGCGCCGATCGTGATGCCGCCGCAAACATAATGGGTTTGGCCCGTGACAAAGCCGCAGCGCTCATCCATGAAGTAGGCGACGGCGTGCGCCACGTCTTCCGGCTGACCGATTCTTCCCACCGGGATGCTGGCCAGAAGTTTCTGCGTGGCTTCGTTTTGATCGTCGTTGGCCCCTTGAAAAAACTCGGTGGCGATCGGCCCCGGCGCAATGGCGTTGACTGTAATGTGGTCGGCGGCCAGCTCAAGCGCCCAGGTGCGGGTCATGCCGATAATGCCCGCCTTGGTGGTGCTGTAGAGCGTACGCGCGGGCTTGCCCAGCGCGGCGCGTGAACCGATATTGACAATGCGCCCGCGACCCAGCGCGCGCATGCCGGGAAGCAGAGCCTGGGCGCACAGTATGTTGACCTCGAGATTCAGGGCCACCGCCTGGTGCAGCTGCGCTGTGTCCACGTCTTCAAGGCGGCCGGTGGGCACATAGCCCACGTTGTTGACCAGCCCGTAATAATGGGTTTGCGAGGTAATTTCGGCCATGGCTTGCTTGACTGCATTGCGCTCGGCCAGGTCGACCGTGTAGAAAGGCATGGCTTCCGGCCAGTCCGCGGGGCGCGTGCGGGCGATGCCGGTCACGGCGTATCCATCTTGAATCAGGCGCTCGCAAATGCTGCGGCCAATGCCGCGGCTGGCTCCGGTGACAAGGATGTTGGGGCGATTTTCCATAGCGTGACAAACCTCGAAAGCGTTCCGCGAAAGGCCTGGATTTTGAATTTCCAAAGCCATTAGTCTATAAAGCTAGACTTTAGGTTATTATAGACTGCATTTTCACTTAATGAGGAGACAAAAAATGAAATGTGCAAAATTCAGTGTTGTCGGCGGATGGATGCTGGGCGCCGCCAGTGCCTGCTTGGCGCTGGCGCCGGTTCAGGCGCATGCGCAAAATTTCCCCGCCCAGCCCATTCAACTGGTTGTCGGCTACGGCGCCGGCGGCGGCACCGATATGTGCTTCCGCGCCTTGGCGCTGACCGCCAGCAAGGAGCTTGGGCAATCGATCGTCATCGAAAACAAACCCGGCGCGGGGTCCTCGCTGTCCATTGGCTACATTTCGCGCCAGAAGCCCGATGGCTACAACATTGCGGCCTTGTCTACCGGTGCGGTGCTCAATCAATTCCTGGTGCCCAGCATCGACTATGACGTCATGAAGGATCTGACGCCCATCGCCATGGTGGCCCAGTACCAGGTCGGCTTGCTGGTGCGCGCCGACTCGCCATTGAAAACGCTCGACGACATCATCAAGGCCGCGAAGGAAAAGCCCAATGCCGTCGCCTTCAGTACGGCGGGGGTGGGTACGCCGCAGCACCTGACCATGGAAAAGCTGGGTGAAGAGGTAGGCGTGGAGTGGACGCACGTGCCTTATAAAAGCGGTATCGAAGCCTCCACCGCCCTGGTACGGGGCGATGTCGACGTCATGGCGCAAACGGCCGAATGGGTGCCTTTCGTGCGCGACGGGCGCTTGCGCCTGTTGAATGTGTTCACGGATGCGCGCATGGAAGGCTTTGCCGACGCACCCACCCTGGTGGAAGAGGGCTATGATCTGGTGGCGCCCAGCATCCTGGGGCTGGTCGGGCCCAAGGGAATGGATCCGGCTGTGGTCGCCAAGATCGATACCGCCTTCAAGGCGGCCATTGACACGGACCAGTTTCGCCAATGCACGGACCAGTTCGGCCTGAAGACCGACTACAAGGATGCCGCCGCCTTCACCCAGTACATCCAGCAGACCATCGATAAATGGGCGCCCGTCATCAAGAACCTGGACAGCAAGTAATATGTGGCCTGGATACACCCGCAAAAGCCTGCACGCCTTTGGAATAAATCATGACTCGTGAGTTCAACCACCTGGAGTGGCCCTTCTTTGATGATGCCCATCGCGACCTGGCACGCACGCTGGACCAATGGTGCCAGGACCAGAATCTGTCGGCGCTGGACGATGCCGATGTGTATGCGGCGTGCCGCGACCTAGTGCGGCGCATGGGCCAGGATGGGTGGCTGCGCTATTGCGTTCCTTCAGGCGATGGGGGCGAGCTGGGGGGGCGGCATCCTCAGCTGGACTCCCGTTCCCTGTGCCTGATCCGCGAAACGCTGGGCCGCTATCATGCGCTGGCCGATTTTGCCTTCGCCATGCAGGGCCTGGGTTCGGGGGCGATTTCCCTGGGCGGCAGCGATGCGCTGAAAAAGCGCTATTTGCCCTCGGTTGCCGCAGGAAAGCGTATTGCGGCATTTGCACTGTCCGAGCCCGAAGCGGGTTCGGATGTTGCCGCGCTCAGTTGCGCCGCGCGGGAAGAAGGCGGGGATTATGTGCTGAATGGCCATAAGACATGGATATCCAACGGCGGCCTGGCCGATTTCTACTGCGTGTTTGTGCGAACCGACGCCGATGCCGGGTCGCGCGGCATCAGCGCGTTCGTGGTGGATGCCGACACCCCGGGGCTTGAAATCCAAGAAAAGATCGACGTGATGTCCCCCCATCCCTTGGCGCTGCTGCGCTTTGACCAGTGCCGCGTGCCGGCGTCGAACATGCTGGGCGAACTGAACCAGGGGTTCAAGCTGGCCATGAGGACGCTTGATGTGTTCCGGTGCTCGGTCGCTGCGGCGGCCCTGGGTTTTGCGCGCCGCGCGCTGGACGAAGGGCTGGGGCACGCGCGCCGGCGCAAGATGTTCGGGCAGACGCTGGCGGACTTCCAGCTTACGCAGGCGGCCTTCGGCGATATCGCCGCCGAGATCGACCAGAGCGCACTGCTCACTTACCGGGCGGCCTGGGTGCGCGATGTCGCCGGCCGCTCTTCGACATCCGAAACCGCCATGGCCAAGATGATCTCGACCGAGTCCGCGCAATGGGTGATCGACCGCGTGCTGCAGATGTTCGGCGGCCAGGGCGTCGTGACCAACACGCCTATCGAGCGCCTGTACCGCGATATCCGCGCGCTGCGTATTTACGAAGGCGCAACGGAAGTACAGAAGCTGATCATTGCGCGAGAGCTGCTGAAGGGGTAAACCGCCGGTGACGCCTATTTCCACGGTACCCGTCCTGGAAGACGAAATCGTCTTCACGGCCGTGCGGGCCCAGGGCGCGGGCGGCCAGAACGTCAACAAGGTATCGAGCGCCATACACCTGCGGTTCTCGATTCCCGATTCCTCGCTGCCGGAGGCCATCAAGGAACGGCTGTTGGCCCTGAGGGACCAACGTATCACTGACGAAGGCGTTGTGGTCATCAAGGCGCAGAACAGCCGCAGCCAGGAACAGAACAAGGCCGATGCCATGGCCCGCCTGCAGGCTTTGGTCGATAGCGTCGCCGTCCCGCCCAAACGCCGCAAGCCCACCCGGCCCACCTTGGGTTCGCAGCGCCGGCGCCTAGAAGGCAAGGCTGTCCGCGCGCACGTAAAGCGCCTGCGCTCGCGGGTAGACAGCGTTTAAGAAGTAACCCTAGCTTGACACAACCCTGCATCTACTCCGATACTTCATTTGCGTATAACGAAAAAACTTTCGCATAACGAAAATAATTCATGCCCTGGCCTTCGCGGGAAAGGGAATGAAAGGAGTCTCAAGTGGCAGTGTTGCAGAACAAGCCGGTGGGTTTTACATCCATCGCTAAAGTCGAGGCCGACCGGGTGACGATCCGCGGCAAGGACCTTTGCTCGGAACTGATCGGGAAGACATCGTTCACCTGGTATTTCCTGTTCCTGATCACGGGCAAAGAACCCTCGCCCAATCTCGTAGCCCTTGCCGACGCCAGCCTTGTCGCCATCGCCGAGCATGGCTTCGTGCCCTCGGTCCAGGCAGCGCGCATGACGTACGCGGCCGCGCCCGATGCCATTCAGGGGGCTGTCGCGGCGGGGCTGCTGGGTTGCGGATCGGTGATCTTGGGGGCTTCCGAGACCGCAGGCCATTTGCTGCGCGAAGTCATTGACCGCTCCGCAAGCAAGCCGTGTTCGTACGACGAGGCGGCCAGTGAAATCCTGCAGGCGCTGCGCGCGTCAAAGTCTCCTGTTCCCGGTTTCGGGCACCCCATTCACCGCAACGAGGATCCGCGCGCCACGCAACTGCTGCATACTGCGGCGGAACTCGGGGCGGCCGGGGAACACGTACAGGCTTTGGACGCATTGGCCCGGAATATGGAAGCATCGTTCGGCCGATTCCTGCCGATGAATGTCTCAGCCGCGATTCCGGCCGTGCTGTTGGACGCGGGCTTTCCCTTGGCGGCCCTGCGCGGCGTACCGCTGGTCGCTCGCACCGGGTCGCTGGTTGCGCATTTGCTGGAAGAAGGAAGGTCTCCGCTAGGCTTCAGGATGGCGGCAAGCGCCGACGCCATGGTCGAGTACGTTGAAGCGGGCCCAGGCCTGCAAGGGAAGTAAGCCATGAAGACGGCTGACAAGGCGGCACTGCTTGCGCCCGACGACGTGGTGGCGCAATACCCGCCGCACTCATACACACTGCCCAGCCTGCTGGCCAGCCGGGTTCGCCTGCTGCCGGATAAACCATTCATGGTGTTCGACGATCAGTGCAGGACCTATGCGCAATTTGCCGCCGACGTCGAGCACGCGGCACGATGGCTGAGCGCCCGGGGGGTAGGCCAGAGGGATCGCGTCGCGGTCTTTTCCGGAAATCACCCCTCCACGGTAACGATACTTTTTGCATTGGCCCATGTGGGCGCCATCATGGTGCCCATCAATCCCGCCTTCGGTGTCGCGGAAGCCCGGTATGTGCTGCAGGATGCCCGTGTGCAAGGCGTGGTGTGCGCCACGGAAACGCTGGAGATCGCCCAGAGGGCATGCAGGGACATTGAGTCCGCGCCCTGGCTTGTTCAGAACGAGGCCGGCGCCGATCGAAAACTGCCTTGCCTGCAGGATGAAATCGCCGAAGCAACGGGGCCAGTGCCTCCTGCCGTGGCAACGCCGGAAGCCACCTGCGTATTCATCTATACATCGGGCACCACCGGGTCGCCCAAGGGGGCGATGCACAGCCAACAGGGCTATGTGATTACGGCGGAAGCTTTTGTGGTGCGCCTGTTTCTTCAGCCAGATGACCGCGTACTGTGCGTGCTGCCGCTGTTTCATATCAATGCGCTGTTCTACTCGGTAGGAGGGGCGCTGGCGGCGGGAGCGACCTTGATGCTGGCGCGGCGATTCTCCGCCGGCAGCTTCTGGACGACGGTTCAGCACAGCGGCGCGACCACGGTCAACCTGATCGGCGCGGCGGCATCGATTCTCTCCAAGCGGGATCGGTCCGAGTTCCGCACAGGGCACCGGATGACCAAGGCGTTCATTGCGCCGCTCGATGCATCCCTGGTCAGAACGTTCAAAGACGAATTCAATGTCGGCACATTGATAGAGTGTTACGGCATGACTGAAATTCCCGGCGTGCTGTCCAATCCCTTCCTGGGGCCGCATAAGCTGGGCAGCATGGGGGTGGTTTGCCGCCATCTTGCATCGCACCTGCCGCAACCCGAAGTGCGGATTGTCGATGAGCGCTTCCGCGACGTGGCGATAGGGGAAAAAGGGCAGTTGCTGGTTAAAACCCCAACGCTCATGCAGGGCTACTACCGAGACCCCGAGCGCACGGCAAGCGCGTTTCACGACGGGTGGTTCATGACGGGCGATATCGCCTGGCAGGATGAGGATGGCTTCCTGTGGTTTGTCGCGCGCCAGAAAGACATTATCCGGCGCCGCGGCGAGAACATATCCGGCGCCGAGATAGACCGCGTCATCAGCGCGCATCCGTCCGTACTGGAAGCCGCGGCAATCGGGGTGCCGTCCGAGCTTGGCGAAGAAGACATCCTGGCGGTGGTGGTGCCGCGCCCGGGCAAAAGCATGGCCAAGCAAGAGATCGAGCAATGGGTAGGGCAGCACCTGAGCACCGTCAAGATACCGCGCTATGTTGTGTTCGTGGAAGAGTTGCCGAAGACGGCTACGCAGCGGATCGAGAAGTTCAAGCTCAAGCAGGACCCCGATTTACTCGCGCGTGCGAAGGCATCCGCGGCAGGGGCATAACGAGAACGGCGATTGGCGCCAATCCAAGGATAAGGAGACAGACATGAGTGGATTCAAGCTTTTTACCCGGCTATTGGTTTCTGCGGCGGTCGGCGGCGCGATGCTTGCGGGGCCTGCCCAAGCACAGGACTACCCGACGAAACCGATACGGGTTGTTGTGCCGTACGCGCCGGGCGGGGCCACGGATATACTGGCCAGGCTGGTCGGCAAAGAACTGTCGGAAGCGACGGGACAAGCAGTGGTGGTCGAGAATAAATCCGGCGGGAACACCGGCATTGGCGCCTCGACGGTCGCCCGCGCCGAGCCGGATGGCTACACTTTGTTGTTCACCAATGATGCCACCTTTGTCCTGAACCCCGCGCTCTTCAAGACGCTGTCTTACGATATTGAAAAGGAGCTGACGCCGGTAGGTACTATCTGCTACCTGAACCTGGGCTTGGTGGTGTCCACCGCCACGCCTGCGTCCAGCATGAAGGAGTTTGCCGAGTACACCCAGAAGAATCCCGGCAAATTCGCTTATGGCTCTTTCGGCGTCGGAAGCCACCCCCATCTGATGGGCGAGGTCTACAAGAAGGCGGCCAATTCGGACATCACGCACGTTCCCTACAAGGGCTCTTCGCCGGCTGTCGTGGATGTGGTGGGCGGGCAAGTGCTGTTTACCTTTCCGGCATTGGCCACCATACAGGGGCATATCAAGGCGGATCGCGTAAAAGTCCTGGCCATCTCCGGCGAAGAGCGTTCACCCTTGCTGCCTGATGTGCCCACCTTTACCGAAGCGGGCTACCCCGACCTGAATATCGGCGGCTGGTACGGTTTCTTTGCGCCGAAAGACACTCCTGAAAAAATCGTCATGCAGCTCAACGAAACATTGGCCAAGCTTCTTGAAAATCCAACCTTCGTCGATGCCCTGGTGGCGCAAGGGACGGTTCCCCTGAAGATGACGCCGGATCAGATGACGGAAAGAATGAAAGTGGAAAGCGACCGCACCAAGGCGATTGCGCAGATGGCCAATATCACGGTCGACTGATCAGCCGCCCGGCATGTACAAAGCGCCCGCGTTTCAGCACCGACATCCGCGGGCGCAATGCATTGGGGCGTCAGGGCAGGACCGACCGCGACAGGGTGGGAAAGCGCGTGAGCTGCCTGGAAATCTGGTCCGAGGCGCGCAGGAGCGCGGGCAGACGAGTCTGCACCAGGGTGTCGCGGTCGACCCGGGTGGAATCGGCGGAACAGTTGATCGCGGCGATGACGCGCCCATCCTTGTCGCGTATCGGTACTGCCAGGGCGATGGTGCCATAGGCGATCGCGTCCTGCGCAATGGCATAGCCGTTTTCCCTGGCCTGTTCGCAGAGCCTCAATATTTGCGTGGCTGTCACAGGCGTCTTGTCGGTGAAGGCCGGAAAGGGGGCTTGTTCCAGATAAGCCGCGAGCTGGGCTTCCGGCAGGTGGCTCAGCAATAGATAGCCGGTCGAAGCGCTGTGGGCGGGCATTCTTGCCCCCACGTGCTGGCGCAAGCGGGCCGGGCGGTTGCTGGGAATATGCAATATATAGACGACATCATTGCCGTCCAGCGTCGTCAAGGAAGAGGCGTCGTGAAACGTGTCGACCAGTTCCTGCAAATAAATCTGCGCCACTTCGTTCAGGTTCATGGACTCAACGAATGCGGACCCCAGTTGCAAGACACGGGCGGTCAGCACGAAGCGGCGGGCATGCTGCCGGACATAGCCCAGTTCGACCAGGGTAAGCAAAGAGCGGCGCACCGTTGCGGGGCTCAGGCCCGTTCGCGCCGAAATTTCGCTGAGCGTCATTTCGGGCGTGGCGCTCGAGAATGCCTGGATGACGCTCAGCCCCCGTGCCAGGGCGGTGACGAACTCCGGACCATGTTCTTTGTTGTTCATGCTCGAATTATACGAAGTACGTTCATTTCCCCCGCAAGGCGTAGGCAATGACGTAGTCGCCGCGATCCGGTGATTGGCGTGCGCCGCCGGCCGAGATCACCACATACTGCTTGCCCGTCTTGGGCGATTTGTACGTGATGGGCCCGCCTTGGCTGCCCACGGGCAGGCGTTGTTTCCAGACTTCCTTGCCGCTGGCCGTGTCGAAGGCGCGCAGGTAGTAGTCCTGGGTGCCGGCGAAGAACAGCAGGCCGCCCTGGGTGGCCAGCGAGGCGCCCAGCGTGGGCATGCCCACTTCGAACGGCAACTGCATCTTGATGCCCATCGGGCCGGTGTCCTGCACGGTGCCCACGGGCACTTCCCAGGCGATTTTCTGGGTCTTCAGGTCGATGGCGGTCATGGTGCCGAAGGGCGGTTTTTGGCAAGGTATGCCCAGCGGCGACAAGAAGCGGTCCTTGATGACGGCATAGGGCGTGCCGCCCAGCGGTACTTGGCCCATGCCGGTGTTGGGCGCTTCGCCGCCGTCGGAGATCTGGCCGCCGGCCTGTTGCGGCATCATGCGCACCCACAGCCCCAGGCGCATGTCGTTCACGAAAATCAGATCGTTATTGGGATCGTGCGAAATGCCGCCCCAGTTCATGCCGCCCAGCGAACCGGGATAAGACAGGGAAACGTCCGTGTCCGGCGCGGTGAACAAGCCTTCATAGCGCATGGCCTTGAAGTCGATGCGGCACAGCAACTGGTCGAACAGCGTTGCGCCCCACATATCGGCTTCCGTCAGCGTCTGTGTGCCGATCTGCGGCATGCCTACCGAAACCGGTTGAGTCTTGGCGTAGTCTTCGCCGGGAATGCCGGCGGGCAGGACATCGCGCTCTTCCACCGGCGTCAGCGGCTGGCCGGTCTGGCGGTCCAGCACGAAAATCTGGCCCGCTTTGGTCGCCACCACCACGGCGGCTACTTTGCCGCCCGGGATGGGAAAGTCGATCAGCGCAGGCGCCATGGGTACGTCAAAGTCCCACAGGTCGTTGCGCACGGTCTGGTAGAGCCATTTTTCCTTGCCGGTGGAGGCATCCAGCGCCAGCACCGATGCGCCGTATTTCTTGTCCAGGGCCGTGCGCGTCACGCCGTACAGGTCCACCGAGGCCGATCCCACAGGCAAGAACACCGTATTCATGGCCGGATCGTAGGAGATGCCCGCCCATACATTTGGGGTAGAGCGCTGAAACGCCCCATCATCCGCCAAAGGCGCGTTGGGGTCATCCATGCCGGGATCGAAGTGCCAGCGCATCTGCCCGGTGATGACGTCGAAGCCGCGCACGACGCCGCCAGGCATGTCTACCTGCACGTTGTCCGCCACACGGCCGCCCACCACGATGGTGGTGCCGGCTACGGTCGGGGCCGCAGTCATGGTGTAGTAGGCTTTGTTGGCGATGGCGCCCATGCCGGCTTTCAGGTCCACTATGCCATGGTCGCCGAATTCGCCGCACATCTCGCCGTTATCGGAGTTGATCGCCACCAGGCGCGCATCGATCGTGTTCATCAGTACCCGGCGCTGGCAGCTATCGGCTGCGGGCAAGGTCACCGGCGTAACAGGGCTTGAGCCCGGCGCGGTGGGCTGGACCACAGGCGCGTTCGCGTCGAAATACGCCAGGCCGCGGCAACGTTCCCACACCCCGCCCACGCCGGCATTGAAGTCGCGCCGCCACAACTGCTTGCCGCTATCGACATCCAAGGCGATCACATTGTTCTTGGGCGTGCACAGAAACAGCTTGTCGCCGATCTGCATGGGCGTCAGCTGGTCTTCGGCGCCAGCGCCTGTCGATTCCGGGATATCGCCCGTCTGGAATACCCATGCCTGCGCAAGTTGATCGACATTGGCGACATTGATCTGGTCCAGCGCGGCAAAGCGGCCGGTACCGGCGTCATTGCCATAGTGGGCCCAGTTCTTTTGCTCCTGGTCCGGCGCAACCGGCACGGACTGGGCGGCTGGCGCCGTGGCGACCACCTCGGGGTGCTTGATGAACATCGACCCAAAACCGGCCAGGCCCAGCAGGCCCAGTACGATCCCGGCGATGACGCCGGTCTTGCCGGAGGCGCGGCTGCCGTCCGTCTTGCGCAGCAAAGGCAAGGTGAAAGCCACCACGCAGGCCAGGAAAGTCATGGCCAGCAAGCGCGAGATCAGCCCCCAGTATTCCAGGCCGACGTCGTACAGCGCCCACAGGACCGTGCCGGCGAAGCTTGCCAGGAACAGCCAGGCGCCCGCGCTGCGGCCGAGTGCCACCTGTATGGAGGAGGCAATGATGACAACACCGGCGATCAGAAAATACCGGCTGCCGCCGCGTGCGATGAGCAGCGCTCCGCCGATGGCCAGGAACAGGCCTGCGGCAAGCAGGCCCAGTGCCAGCAGGTATAGCCAGATTCGGCCCAGGCCTGGATCGATTTTTGGAGTGGCGCTCAAAAGGTGCTCCTGTTGAAAACGGCGGGCGGTCGCCGGCAAGTATTCACTGCCCATGCAGCGCATGGATGAGCCTTGATGATACGCCGCGCGGTCCTCTTTTGCAGTAGCCGCTAGCGTAGCGGCCCGGCCCGGCCTGCGGCGCCGCATAGGCCATACTCCCATGCATGAGGCCTCAAGGGGATAAACGCATTGACAGCCGATAGGCACCGGCTTACTCTGCCTGCTGACTTGCTCCAGAATGACGGGCAAACAGAAAGAACGCGAGGAGACCGGAATGAAAGTCAAACAGTTACTGAAATCACTGACCGTGATGGCGGCGTTGTGCATGGGCTCGGCGCACGCGCAGGTCAGCGTGATGCTGCCGGCCAATCCAGGCGGCGGCTGGGATTCCACTGGGCGCCAGGCGTTTCAGGCGATGAATCAGGCAGGCATCTACACGGGCACCGTGAATTTTTCCAATAAAGGCGGCGCGGGCGGCACCATAGGCTTGTCCGATTTCCAGCGCGCGCAGAAAGGCAAGCCCGACGCACTGGCGGTATTCGGGGCCATCACGGTGGGCGCCATCACACTGAACAGCTCGCCCGTCGACCTGAGCAAGTTCAAACCGGTTGCACGCCTGACCGCCGAATACCTGGTCCTTGCGGTCAAGGCGGACTCCCCCTATAAAACCCTGGATGATTTCGTCGCTTCGCTCAAGAGCGATCCCGGCGCCACCGCCGTTGGCGGCGGGTCGGCCGGCGGCGTCGACCACATTGCCTTGGCCTTGCTGGCGCAAAGCGCCGGCGTGCCTGTGCCGAAGCTGAACTATATTCCCCAGGCCGGCGGCGCGGACACCGTCATCGGCATCATCAACGGAACACTCAAGGCCGGTATCTCGGGCATTTCCGAGTTCCAGCAATTTGCCCAGGAAGGCCGTATACGCATATTGGGCATCACCACGGCCGAGCGCATGAAAGGCCTGGACGACATTCCCACGTTCAAAGAGGCTGGGTACGACGTGGAAATCGCGAACTGGCGCGGGATCCTGGGCTCCATCGACATGCCAGAGGCCAACCACAAGGAATGGGTGGAACGTTTTACCAAACTGAGCGAAAGCAAAGAATGGCAGGCCGTGCTCGATAAGCAGGGCTGGGATGCCTATTTCCTGCCGGGCGATGCTTTCGGTGAATTCATCCAGAGTGAAAGCAGCCGCATCAACCAGATTCTTAAAGACGCAGGCCTGGCCAAGTAATCACGCGCTCAGGGCTCAGAAATGTCGATGACCTTGTTGCGCAAGGGTCCCTGGTGGCTGGGGCTGGCCGTGATGTTCATGGGGGCGGTCTGCTTTTATGCCTCCACCGAGCTGGCCGCAACCGCACAGTATGCGGCCATTGGCCCCGGTATGTTTGTGGCCGGCGTCGGCTTCGGCTTGATCGGGCTGGGCGTGCTGCTGCTGATCCAGATCGCGCGCGGCGAAGTCTTCGAGCCCGAAGAGGCCGAGCATGCCGTGCCGGGCCAGGCCATGGACAAGCGGGCTTTCTTTACCGCCCTGCTGGCGGCCGTACTGCCCGCCCTGACCATCGAAGTGCTGGGGCTGCCGGTCACCGCCATGTTGTCGTTCATGCTGGTGGCGCGTGCGTTTGGTTCCAAGCGTCTTGTGTCCGATCTGGCCGTCGGGTTTGTGCTGGCCAGCCTGTGCTGGTTCATGTTCGGCTGGCTGGGTCTGCAGTTGGGCGGCTTCTTTCCCTTGGCGGGCTTCTAAATGGATACCCTGGCGCTGCTGCTGCATGGCTTTGAGGTTGCGCTGACGCCCAGCAACCTGATGTGGGCTCTGGTCGGGTCGATATTGGGAACCGCCATCGGCATTCTTCCCGGCATCGGGCCTGCGCTGACCATCGCCCTGTTATTGCCCGTCACGGTATCGGTGGGGCCGGTATCGGCCTTCATCATGTTCGCCGGGGTCTTGTACGGCGCCATGTACGGCGGGTCGACAACCTCCATCCTGATCAACACCCCCGGCGAGGCCGGTTCGATGATGACCGCGCTCGAGGGCAATAAAATGGCGCGGGCGGGCCGTGGCGCGGCGGCGCTGGCCACCGCGGCGATCGGCTCTTTTGTCGCCGGGACCATTGCCACCCTGCTGCTGACGTTTGCCGCGCCGGTGGTGGCGGAACTGGCGTTCCTGCTCAAGCCCGCCGATTACTTCGCGCTGACCGTTCTGGCCTTCACATCGGTGGCGGTCGTCATGGGCGCATCGCGGGTGCGCGGGTTTGTCTCCCTGTTCATCGGGCTGGCGCTGGGCGTGATCGGCATCGATGCCATGACCGGGCAGCCGCGCATGACATTCGGCATTGCGGCGCTGCTGGATGGCGTCGAATTGACCGTGGTGCTGGTGTCCTTGTTCGCGGTGGGCGAAATTCTGTATGTAGCCAGCCGCTACTCATACGGGCAGGACGAGATTGTTGCCATCAAGGGCAAGGCCTTCATGACGCGCGATGACTGGCGCCGTTCCTGGAAACCCTGGCTGCGCGGTACGGCCATCGGCTTTCCGATAGGCACCATCCCGGGGGGCGGGTCTGAAATTCCGACCATGCTGTCCTATACGCTCGAGAAAAAACTGTCGCGACACAAGGATGAGTTCGGTAAAGGGGCGATCGAGGGCGTGGCGGGGCCGGAGGCCGCCAACAATGCCTCGGCCGCCGGCATTCTGGTGCCGCTGCTTACACTCGGGCTGCCCACGTCCGCCACGGCGGCCATCTTGCTGGCGGCATTCCAGAACTACGGCCTGCAGCCCGGCCCCTTCCTGTTTACCAGCAATCCGGAACTGGTCTGGGGGCTGATCGCGTCCCTGTATATCGGCAATGCCATGCTGCTGGTCTTGAACCTGCCTTTGGTCGGCATATGGGTGAAGCTGCTGCAGATCCCCCGGCCGCAGTTGTATGCCGGCATCCTGGTCTTCGCCCTGATGGGCATCTGGGGCGTATCGGGTTCGGTATTCGAACTGGGGCTGATGGCCGCGCTGGGCGTGGTGGGCTATGTGATGCGGGTCTACGGGTTCCCCATTCCCCCGCTGCTGATCGGCGTGATCCTGGTGCCGCTGGCTGAAAACCAGCTCAGAACCGCTTTGGCGTCGGGCCAGGGCCGGGTGTCCGTCCTGTTCGAGACGCCCATTTCGATCACCTTCCTGGCGCTGGCCTTCCTGTTCCTGTTCTTGCCGGTGTTGCTGAAGCGGGTCAAGAAGGGGGGCTGATCCCGCCGCCCGCCTGCATGGCCGCCACCACTTCCTTCACTTTCTGAATGAAGGCGCGGCTGGCCGGCGAAAGGTGACGATCGCGCCGGTACAGAAGGCCGATACGGCGTTGCGCCGTGGCGTCGTTGATGGGTTTGTATTGCAGCGTCGCCATGGGCAGTGTGTTGAGCGGGAGTTTCGGCAGTACGGCAATGCCCAGGCCCTGCTTGACCAGCACCACTGCGGTGGTCATGTGCGTAATGTCATAGTGCAGCAAGGTGGGGGGTGACTCTGCCCGGACGGCTTTGTCGAACTGGCTGCGCGCGCTGGACCCCGGGGAAAGCAGGACCAGCTCATAGTCGAGCAAGTCTTTCCATGTGACGGCATCCAGGCGGCTGATGGGGTGTCCGGGCGGGAAAACGACGCAGAAGGTGTCATCCACCAGCGGCTCGAATGTCATGTCGGACATCTCGTCCAGCCGTGTGGCCAGCGCAAACTCCACCTGATTGGTGCGCAGCATATTGATCAATTCTTCGTTGTAGGCCTCCATCACCCTGGCCTCCAGGCCGGGGTACTGGTTGCGCAGTGCCGCCAAGGCAGGCGGCACCAGCGTCAGCGAGGCGGATGGCAGGGCCCCCACGACGGCCAGGCCGCGGCGCGCCGCGGCCAAATCGCTCATGCTGCGATAAGCCTCTTCCAGGTCGGCGATCGGGCGCTGGATGCGATCGCGCAGTTCGGCGCCGGCGGCGGTCAGTGTAATGGTTCGGGTGTTTCGCTCGAACAGTTTCAGATCCAGAACATTTTCCAGATCCTGAATGAGCGCCGTGAACGAAGGCTGGGTGACGCCAAGGCGGTTTGCCCCCATCGTGAACGACCCGGTTTCGACGGCATAGAGAAAGGCCTTAAGGGGCCGATATTTAATGTTGAGCGCCATAATAATGAAAGGGAGCAAAGCCTTGCGGTAAGACGCCTGGCCTATGTCGGCATGAAGTCAGTCGGCCGATATATAGTCAAAAGCTAATAGTAAGACATAAATTTCGATTTGTTTCTATAAATAGTATCCGGCACCATAGCGTTCACTCAAGACAAGTTCCACGGAGACGCTTCAATCATGGTTGCCCAGACCGTCAAACCCTTTCGAATCGGAAGCATTGTGCGCGACGATGCCGGCGCGGCCGGTGTCATTACGTCGATCAACCCAGCCGATGGCAGCATTGCCGGGCAAGTGGTGCGCGCCACGCCGGAAGATGTCGACACCGCCGTCAACGTGGCATGGGATGCCTTCCGCAACAAGCCTTGGCGCCGCCTGCGGCCCGACCAGCGCGCCACAGTGCTGTATGAAATCGGCCGCCGGATTTCCGCCGAGCGCGACCGGCTTGCCCATTTGCAGATGCTCGATAGCGGCAAGCCGCTGAAAGAATGCATCAATATGGTGAATGCCGCCGCCGGGCACTTCCGCTACTACGCAGCCGTATGCGAGACCTGGCAAGACGAAGTGACGTCGCCGCGCGGCGAGTACTTTTCGATGGCGCTGGCCGAGCCTTACGGCGTGGTGGCATGTATCACGCCGTGGAACTCACCCATCATGAACGAAGCGCAAAAGGCCGCGCCGGCGCTGGCTGCGGGCAATGCCGTGCTGATCAAGCCTTCGGAAGAAACCCCTCAACTGGCGCTGGAGCTGGTGCGCATCTGCACCGAAGCGGGGCTGCCCGAAGGTCTGCTGATCGCCTTGCCCGGCCTGGGCGAGGATGTCGGCGCGGCGCTGGTGAAGCATCCGGGCGTGCGGATGGTATCGTTCACCGGCGGCACGGAAACCGGCCGCGCAATTGGCGCGATCGCCGGACAGCGGCTGATTCCGGTCGGCCTGGAACTGGGCGGAAAATCGCCGCATATCGTGTTTGACGATGCCGACCTGGACCGCGCAGTGGCGGGCGTCATGTCGGGCATTTTCGGTTCAGCGGGACAAAGCTGCGTGGCCGGCTCCAGGCTGTTCGTGCAAAAGTCCGTCTATGGCAAAGTGCTGGATGCGCTGGTCGAGCGCTCGAAAGGGCTGCGTGTGCGTTTGCCTGATGATCCCGAGGTACAGATGGGACCGCTGGTGTCCACCGGGCACCGCCAGAAAGTCGCGGACTGCGTGGATCTTGCGCGCAGCGAAGGCGGGCAGGTGCTGGTGGGCGGTTACGCACCGCAGGAGCAGCCGCTGGATCAGGGCATGTTCTATATGCCTACGATTATCGATGGCCTGACGAACGCATCGCGCAGCGCCCAGGAAGAAATCTTCGGGCCCGTCCTGGTCGCCATGCCCTTCGAGGACGATGCCGACGTCGTGGCCCAGGCGAACGACACCGTGTTTGGCTTGGCCGCCGGCATGTGGACCGGCGACTATGCCCGGGCCTGGCGTGTCGCGCGCGAGATCGAGGCCGGCTCGGTCTGGATCAACACGTACAAGCAATCCCATATTGCGACGCCTTTCGGCGGGTTCAAGGATAGCGGCATCGGCCGCGAAAAAGGTTTGCACGGCTTGCGGCTGTATAGCCAGGTCAAGAGTGTATTTTTTGGCATGCACGAAAAGAGCATGTCGCTGTAATAACAGAAACGGAGAGACGGATGAACTTCAAACAATGCTTTACCGCGGCGGTATTTGGCGTGGCGCTGGCCGCATCGGGCAGCGCTTTCGCCTGGCCCGACCGGCCTATCGAGCTGATTGTCGGCTTTGCCCCCGGCGGCGGCACCGACCTGACTGCACGCACTCTGGCCAAGTATCTTGAGCAAGATCTGGGGCAGACCGTAACGGTGATCAACAAGCCCGGCGCGTCGGGCGCCATCGGGCTGGCCTACGTCGGGCGTGCCAAGCCTGACGGCTACACGCTGGCCATGACGAACATGCCCGGCCTGGTCAGCCTGCCGATCGAGCGCAAGGCGGGTTTCACGCTGGACAGCTTCACCTACCTGGCCAACCTGGTTCGCGACCCCAGCGCGTTCAGTGTCAAGCTGGACTCGCCCTACAAGTCGATGAAAGATCTGATCGCCGAAGCGGGCAAAGAAGCCGAGGCCATCAGCTATGGCTCCACCGGGGTGGGCACGGACGATCACTTGGCGCTTGTGCTGTTCGAGCAGGCCACGGGCGTGCAGTTGAATCACGTGCCGTTCAACGGCGCCGGCCCCTTGCGCAACGCCTTGCTGGGCGGGCATACCGATGTGGGCGGCATGAATCTGGGCGAAGCCATGCCTTATAACGGCGAGGTTGTGCGTATTCTGGGCCAGGCCAGCGAGAAGCGTTCGCCGCTTGCGCCGGACGTGCCCACCTTCAAAGAACAGGGCATTGACCTGGTTTTTGCATCGGAGCGCGGCGTGGTCGCCCCCAAGGGCCTGCCGGAAGAGGTCTCGGCTCGTCTGCGCGAAGCACTCAAGAAAGTGGCGGCAGAGCCGGAATTCCAGCAGCACATGCAGCAGCAGTTCACCGAAATGGATTACCTGGATGGCGATGCATGGCTTGCCCGCCTGAAGGAATCGGATGAGCGGTTCCGCAAACTGTGGGCCGAACAGCCCTGGACCGAGTAAGCAATAGGAACGGGTTATGAGCACGAAGCAAGTTGCCCTGTATGGGCTGGGCAATATGGGCTATCTGGTTGCCGAGCGGATTGCCGGGAAGTTTTCCCTGCAAGTGGCGGACCTTGACCAGGCTGCCGTGGCCAAGGCGCAAAGCGCCTTGGGCGCAGTGTCTATTCAGAAGCCTGAGGACCTGGCCAAAACCCAGGTCGTCGTGCTGTGCCTGCCCAGCCCGGCTGCTTCGCAGGCGGTGCTGGCGCAGATCGCGCCGCACTTGCCGGCCGATGCCGTGGTGGTCGAAACCAGCACGGTCAACCCCGCCGACATCCATGCCAGCGCCCGCATTCTGGCCAAGCATGGCATTGCCATGGTCGATGCATCCATCATGGCTGGCGTCAGCCAGATGGCCGCGGGTTCAGCCATGCTGCTGGTGGGCGGCGAAGAAGCGGCCCTGGCGTCCTGCGAAGATGTGCTGTCCGCCATCTCGGACAAGCGCATCTACTTCGGCCCTTCGGGTGCCGGGGCCGCGGCTAAAGTCATCAACAACGCGGTTGCGCATGCCGTCATGGTTGTCGTGGCAGAAGCCGGGTCTATGGCAACCGCCGCCGGCGTCGACTGCGAGAAGCTGGTCGGCCTGCTGTCCGACAAGCAAATGGGCCTGCATCGTCCGCTGACGCACCGTTACGCGGAGCGGATCATGCAGGGCAACTACGAGGGCGGCATGCCGCTGGAAGCTGCCCGCAAGGACTCGGTGCTGGCACTGGAGCTTGCCCAGTCCCTGCAAGTGCCCTTGTTCGCCATCCAGGGCGCGCACACTGCCTACGACATTGCATTGCGTGCCGGCTATGGCCGTGACGACTATGCGGCGATTGCCAAGGTCTGGGCTGACTGGGAGCGTCCCGCCGCCCCTTCGGCCCAAGGCTGATCCTCAACCCGCCTGAGCCACTCAGGCGGGCTGCGCCATCGCTTGCGGCCCCTCTGCCCATTGGGCGTTGACCAATTCCGCCATGCGCTGCGGTGCAATGCGCACGGCGGAATTGATGGGCTCAGACGCCGGCATCAAAGATCATGATTCTTTTGTATACACAGCCATTGCAAATGGCTTGTTCTGCGGGTGTTCCTCCGAGATCTGGATGATCTCGGCGGGCCGCGCTTCTGGGGCCTTCATCGTAGGCAACCAAAGCCAGTAGTGATTGTCGGGCAAGCCGTTGACCGCGACGGTGCGATGGTTACCCTTGTTATCAATGGCGTGTATGGTGACACGGCTGATCAGCCCGCCTTTCAGCGCGCGCATGTCATTGACTGCTTCGTCGACGGCTTGCCGGACGCTCATGCCCATTTTCATATACAGGACCACCGCTCTTGCGGTCCCGGCCCGGATTGTCATTTCGCCTGCGCCCGTGCAGGCGCAGGCGCCATATCGGCTGTCTGCATAGGACCCCGCCCCGATGACGGGGCTATCGCCGAGCCGGCCAGGATACTTCCATCCCCAGCCTGAAGTACTTGTCGCCGAAGCGATATGCTGGTGCCGATCCAGACAGAGAAATACTGTCGTATCCTTGCCGATCTCGGGGTCCACCGCGTTGTGGCAGTATTCGATCAAGGGAGCATCGGGCCATGTGGCCCGATGCTCCGCCTTGACCTCGCCATCGAACCATCGTTGCCATGCCGCGCTTGAATGAGGGCGAAGCAATTGGCCGGTCTCCGCCCCGATTTCATGGGCAAATCGGGCGGCGCCGTCGCCCACAAGAAATTCATGCGGCAGGCGTTCCAGCAGTTGGCGGGCGATGCTGACGGGATGCGTGTAGCCTTTTAACCCGCCGATGGCGCCGGTTCGCAAGGTCGAGCCGCACATCACCGATGCATCCAGTTCGACCTCGCCGAGCAGGTTCGGCCAGCCGCCTGTGCCCACGGTGCGCACCTCGGGGTCATCTTCGACCACCCGCACTCCCGCCTCTATGGCATCCAGCGCGAGCGCATCGCGTTCCAGCATCCCGGCAGCGACCGGAATGCCCGACTTGCCTTCGTTATTACATACGATAATCAAAATTACTTCCTTGTTTGTCGAACAATCGCACTGCGGCCGTTGCCCGCCGCAGTGCCATCACGGTATTAGAGGCCAGCGCGGAACTGGCGGTTCCAGAAATCGAGCAGCTGGCTCTTGTTCTGCATCAGCAGTTCAAAGTTGACAGGCACGAGCTGGTCCAGTTGGGCGCTGTTGAACCCGACCGAATCCTGCAAAGAGGGAGGGAGCGTGGCATTCAGGACGGTGGGCGCATACCCCATGGTTTCCGCAAAGGCGAGCTGAGCCTGCGGTTCGAGCATGCTGTTCAGATAGCGGGCTGCGCATGCGCCATTCTTGCCGCCGCCCGAAAGGCCCGCGCAGAACGTGGCCGGCAGGGCGCCTTCTTTGGGGAATACATAGGCCACGGGAAGCGCTGCTTTCGACCATTGCAGTGCCCGCGCCTTCCAGGTCATTGTGACCCAGATTTCTCCACTCTTGAGCGCGCTCGCCAAGGCGTCCACCGATGGGTAGACCTTGGGGGCGTTGTCACGCAAAGCCAGGAGGAAGTCCTGGCCGGCTTGCAGGTCGTCGCCTGATTTGCCTGAAGCCAGGGCGCCTGCCAATGTCAGATAATCGTATTGATCGTCCACCACTCCCACTTTCCCCTTCAGGCCCGGGTCGAGCAAGGACGCAAAGCTTTCCGGTGCGGTTTTCAGGAACTCGGTGTTGTATACCAGGACCAAGGCGCTGAAAATGTGGGGGATGGCGTAATCGGTCTTCAGCGTGGGGATGACGTGCTGCAGATTTGGCAGGGCCGCAGCGTCAAGGGGCGCAAGGGTGTCTTCGTGCGCCATTTGGTACATATCGTTGTCGCGCAGCAAGGCGATATCCATGGTGCTGCGGCGCGCACCCCTTTCCGCGCGCAGTTTGGTTTGGCGCTGCAAGGCTGCACCGACGTCGTAGACCACATTTATGCCGTCAGGCTTCACCAGCGGGTCGATGTTCTGTTGCAGCAGCCGCTGATAGTCTCCGCCCCAGGTTCCAACAACAAGGTCCTTGCCGCATGAGCCGGCCGCCCATGATAGCGAGGGCACCGCCGTGGCAAGGGTCAATGAGCTTGCTGTCTTGATGAAATGTCTGCGATTGAAATTCATGGTGGTCTCTTTGTAGGGTGTTGTCTATGAAGGTCGAACAGTCAGGCTGTCATGGTTTTTGCGTACTTCCGGTTGATAAGGCTGTGTGAGATCAGGGCCATGCCCAGGGTCGATATGACAAGGATGAGCGCCATCGCAGATCCGAAAGGCCAATCGGCTGCCTTGGTGATCTGGTCGTATAAGGCGGGCGCCATCATCGTGATGCCGGTGCCTCCCAGCAGTACAGGGGTTGCATAGGCGTTCATGCAAAGAATGAACACCAGCACCGTGCCCGCCGCCACGCCAGGCGTGGCGATCGGCAGGGTGATTCGCAGGAAGGTGACAACAGGGTTGGCGCCAAGGTTGCGCGCCGCCTCTTCGACCGAAAAGTCGATCCCCTCCAGGACGCTTTGCAGCGTCAGGATGAGGTAGGGCAAGACAATTCCCGTCGTGCCGATCACGACGGCGGCGGGCGTATAAAGCAGCTTTAGCGGCTCATCGGCAAGGCCCAGCCAACCAAGCAGGGTATTCACCGCTCCGGCGTGCCCAAGGATGATCATCCAGCCCGCCGCGCGAACGACATTTCCGACCAGCAGCGGAAACACCACAAGAATAATCATCAGGCTCTTGTGGCGGCTTTGCGTGCGCGCCAAAAAATAGGCGACGGGAAACCCCAGGACCAGGGCCATCAATGTGCATAGCGCCGCGATTTTCACGGTGACAAAAAAAATGTCCAGATAGTAGGGGTCTGTAAAGAATCTCTGGTAGTTCGCGAGCGTCAATCCTTCTTGAACGATGGCTTGCGCCGAACCGGCTTCAAAGCTGCCCCGCAGCAAGACAAACATAGGCAGAATGATGATGATCAGCACAACCAGCGATGCGGGACCTGCCAGACTGGGGCCTTGCCAGGCGCGAAAGGCCGTGCGCGTCATGCCGCGGCCTCTGAAAAAGCGATGCAGTCGTGTGCGTGGAAGTTTGCGATGGCCGCCATGCCGGGTTGCCAGCCCCGAAAGCCATTGCCTGGCTCGGGCAGGTTAGGGGCCTGAACGGTCAACAGCAAACCCGATTCGGCACGGAACCGGATATCGAGCTGATCGCCCAGATAGGTGACAGCATCGACGGTTCCTGTCAGTTGATTGGCAAAACCGGCTTGTGGCATTGCATCCAGGCGTATGCGCTCGGGACGCAATCCCAGTTGCTGACTGTTTGCGGCCAGGCCTGCGGCGTTGATCGATGTGGCTGACGTTGTCACGAATTCGGTCGCGCTGGCGCGGCGGCCAGGAAGGAAATTCATCCGCCCGAGAAAGCTGGCGACGAACAGGTTCGCCGGCCGTTCATACAGCTCTTCGGGGGTCCCGACTTGCTGAACCTTGCCGTCGAACATAACCGCCATGCGGTCAGAGATCGCCAACGCTTCTTCCTGGTCGTGCGTCACGAAAATCGTGCTCAGGCCCAGTTCCTGTTGGAGCGTGCGGATTTCCTCCCGCACTTCCAGGCGAAGCTTGGCGTCCAGATTGGAGAGCGGTTCATCGAGCAGAAAGGCTTTGGGACGGATGGCCAGCGCGCGGGCGATTGCGACCCGCTGCTGCTGCCCGCCCGAAAGCTCGCGTGGGTAGCGCTGGCTGAGATGCGACATGCGTACCAGCGCCAGCACTTCTGTAATGCGGATAGACCGGTCCTGCGGTTTGACCCGGTGCATTTCCAGTCCGAATGCAATATTTTGCTCTACCGTCATGTGAGGGAACAATGCATAGCGCTGGAAAACCATTCCGGTCTCGCGTTTGTGCACGGGTATGCGGGTGACATCGGTATCGCCGATATGTATGGAGCCCGCTGTAGGAGGAATGAACCCAGCGACCATCCGTAGCGTTGTCGTTTTTCCGCAGCCGCTGGGGCCAAGAAAAGTAACCAGCTCGCCGTCTGCGATATCCAATGAAAAATCCGAAACGGCTACCGTCTGTCCAAATTGTTTTTTTAGATTTCGAATGGAAATGTTGGCCATCTTTAGACTACCTGACTGAGTTTGACATAGCGGTCGGTGATCAGCATGGCGGCCCCCAGCAGAACGATCTGCACGGTCGATACAGCGGCCAGCGTGGGGTCAAGATTGAATTCCAGATATTGCATGATCGCGATAGGGAGGGTGGTGCTGCCGGGGCCGACCAGCGACAGCGACAACTCCAGGTTTTCGAAAGAAATAATGAAGCTGAACAGGGCGGCCGCGACGATGGCGGGACGCAGTACGGGAAGCGTGACGAACAGCAAGGCTTTAAGAGCGGAAGCGCCGAGATTCCGGGCCGCTTCTTCTAGGGCTGGATCGACGCCCATCAGATTGGCGGTTACCAAGCGAACGGTCCAGGGGATGGTCAAGCATATGTGCGCGAGCAGAAGGCCGCCGTACGTTCCCACGATATCCGTATCCAGCGTGTTTTCGGCCTGGATGTAGAACAGGTAGATGGCTACGCCAATGATGATGCCCGGTATCAACAAGGGAGAAAGCAGCAGGGTGTTGACGGCCCCCGCGCCCTTGAAGCGATACCGGACCAGGCCCAGCGCAGCCGCCAAGCCGAGGATGACACTGATGATGGCCGAGATGCTGGCGACCTGCAGGCTGACGATCAACCCGTCAAGAAATGCGGAGTTCTCCCAGGCGTTCACATACCATTTCCAGGTATAGCCAGAGGGCGGGAACGTGAGGATGGCGTCCTGGAAGAAACTCAGCCAGATGACAAAGAACAGGGGGCACAGCATGAAGGCATACACAAGTATGACCACAATGCGATGAACATACGTGGTCCACGGCAGCTTGTCGAAGGAAGGGAAGGAGATGGGCATGGACGGCTACGCGGATACGATGGGGTTCAGGGCTTCTTGCCCGAACGGCCGAAGTTGTGGTGGGTGTCGCTTGTCAACAGCCATGGCTGGGTGGCCGCGTTCATCGAGGCGGCAGCGTCGGCGGCATTGGGCTGCCGGTATGCGACGGCGCCGCATAGACCTTGGATCGTCGAAAGGACAATGGCATCGGAGTTCGATGCGAACTGTCTTTGCGTCTTTAGGTAGAGGGAAATGTCGGCGAAGGAAGCCAGCGGCGAAGTGGGGCCATCGGTGAGCGCCAGCACTTTTGCGCCTTGCTTGTGGCCAAAATGCGCCAGCCTGGCGGTGTCGTATATGTATTGAGGGAACATGATCGCAATGAGCAGATCGTTCTCCGTGACGTCATGCAGACGGCGTGCCGCGCCCACCGAGCCCGCGTTGACGGCCAGCGATTGAACGTTGCGGCAGTAGGGATTAAGCCCATATTCGAACTGCCCCGCCAGGTGCGCGCTGGTGCCCATGCCGACAATAAAGATACGATCCGCGTGGATGATGGACTCCACCGCGTGCTCGCATTCCGCCGACGTCAGCATCTGGCGCGTGGCCTGGAGATTTTCGATGTCCATGTCCAGCGCCGAGGCAATGATTTTATGGTCGGTGGCCCGGCTGTCGGCTTGCGCCTGGCGCAGTCGAGCCACCGGCGACATCGATTTTTCGAACTCCCGCATCAGGCATGCCCTGAAGCTTGAGTATTTGTCGAAACCGAGCATGCGGGCGAATCGGTTTGCGGTGGCGCTGGATACGTCATTGGCCTTCGCAAACTCTTCGATACTCATCGTTGCCGAGCGGAGCATTTGCGCCTGCGTGAACTCGGCCATCTTGATTTGGGCGGTCGTCAAAGCCGGAAGCGCGTGTGCAATACGTGTCTGTATCGACGCGTCCGTCTGACTCTTGGCTCGCCCAGGCGATGATTTTTTCATGGAATGACACAAAAATTTTACTTGTATCGAATTCTATGAAAATAAATATCCCTTGGGTAGTAGGTGGTTTCCCTAGCGCAGTACTTGGTGAGTTGATGGCTTCCCGTCGGGCTGGAGCGCGTGATGCACTACGAAAAACTGCACACCGACCGCGCTATCCGCGCAATATCCTTCAGGAACTCCACATCGCCATCGTCGCGGAACTGCGCGGCATAAAGCAGCCTGGGGTGATGCTTGCGCGTGGGCAGCCTGACCAGTTTTCTTGAAGCAAGCATGGCGCTGAAGTAGGCTTGCGGCAGGCAACTGATGCCTTGTCCGGCAGCGACCATGCTGGCGGTGGCAATCAGGCTGTTGATGGTGAATACATTCTTGTCGGGCGTGTAGGGGTGCAGCCATTCGTCGTAGACCTGGCTCAAGGCCGACTCATGGTTCTGCCGGATGATCGGCAAGCTGGCGATTTCCTCGCGCGAATAGATTCTGGCCCCATCCTTGTCCGGCCCGCCCATCCACGCCAGATCCAGATATCCCATCGGGATGGATTGCACATCCGCCTGCTGCGCGCGCCCCTGCATGATGCTGATCTGGATATTGTTGCCGGCCAGCAATTGTTCCAGCTCGGCCGTCATCCCGATCACAACCTCCAGCTCGATGCCCGGATAGTGCTCTTTCAAACGCTCGACCCATGCGGGCAGCCAAGTGATGGCCGTGATTTCAGTCACGCCCAGCGCAAGCTGCCTGCGCTTGAAGTGATGCGCTGAAAATCGCTCCAGCAGCGTATCGCGTTCCAACAGCATCCGTTCCGCGGCAGCCAATACTTCCCGGCCATCCTGCGTCAGCGCATTGCGTTGCCCCGAACGTGTGAACAGCGGCGTTTCCAGCGTTTGCTCAAGCTGCTGAATGCGTTTTGTGATGGCCGATTGCGTGGTGCAGAGTTTTTCCGCGCTGGCGGCCAGCGTGCCCAGTTTGGCGGCCCAGTAGAAAGCCTCCAGTTGGCGATATGACATCATGATTATTCCTTCATGGAATGTTTATCTGGCTAATTATTCACTATACAGAATTACACCATCATTCAATAATCGTCGTTCTTTTCATAGCGCACGGCGTCGAGCCCTTCTTTTATCAGGCGAGCGGGCGACGCCGCATACATGGCATGACAACACCTCAAGATCTTTTTTCCGGCTTGGCTTCGTCTATTGTGGGCGACTGCATGGACCGGCTGGCCGGCACGCATACCTTGCGCCCATTGCCCGGCACGCAGGGCCTGATCGGACGAGCGCTGACCGTCAAGGCCGCTCCCGGCGACAACCTGTATATTCATGCCGCCTTGCGGCAGGCGCAGCCAGGCGATGTCCTGGTGGTGGACGCGGCCGGCAACATCGAGCGTGCGCTGGTCGGCGAAATACTGATGAGCCTGGCGCGGGCAAAAGGGGTGCTGGGTTTCGTGGTGGATGGCGCCGCAAGGGATATCGATGCGTTCGAGCAAGCGGGCTACCCCTGCTATGCACGCGGCATCACGCTGCGGGGTCCTTACAAGAACGGCCCAGGGGCGATCAATGTGGCGGTCAGCATAGACGGCAACGTTGTACAGCCCGGGGATATTGTGGTGGGCGACGGTGACGGCGTGGTATTCGTGCCCGCCGCGCAAGCACAGGCGGTGGCCGCCGCCGCGCGCGCGCACCTGGAACGAGAACAGAAGATGCTGGCCGATATTGCCGCCGGCACCTATGACGATAGCTGGCTGAATCCACTGCTGGATCAGCGATAACACGACACAGAAGGAGAAAAACGATGTCCATCATCAGACGCGTGGTACCCCTATTCATGGGCGCGGCGCTGGCCTTGTCCACGCTTCAGCCCGCCTATGCGCAAGCGGCATACCCCGACAAGCCCGTGCGCTTGATCGTGCCTTGGGCGCCAGGCGGCGCCACCGACGTCATCGCCCGGCTGGTGGGGCAGAAGCTGGCCGAAAGGCTGGGGCAACCCGTTGTCATCGAGAACAAAGCGGGTGCCGGCGGCAATATCGGCACAGCGGCCTTTGTGCGCGAGAAGGCCGACGGCTACACACTGCTGATGACGACCAGTTCCACGCATGGCATCAATTCGCACCTGTATTCCCGGCCAGGCTTCGACGTTGAAAAAGACTTTGCGAACGTGGCGTTTGTGGGTTCCATACCCAATGTGCTCGAGGTTCCCGCCAAGTCCCAGTTCGACACGGCGCAGCAACTGCTGGATTATGCCCGCGAGCATCCCGGCAAGCTGAACTATGGCTCCGCGGGTGTGGGCTCGTCGCAGCATTTGGCTGCTGCGCAACTGATCCACAGCGCCGGCATCGACATCACGCATATCCCTTATAAAGGCAGCGGTCCGGCCGTGTCCGACCTGCTGGGCGCCAACCTGGATTTCATGCTGGATACGGGCTCCTTGGGCCAGGTCAAGGGCGGTGCGCTGAAAGCGCTGGCGGTTGCATCCAAGACGCGTCTTAAAGAGCTGCCCGACGTGCCTACGTTTGACGAAGTCGGCCTGAAGGATATGTATGCCGCCGCCTGGTACGGCGTGGCAACGCACGCCGGCGTGCCCGAGGACATCGTTCAAAAGCTCAATCAGGAAATCAACGGCATACTCGAACAGCCGGACATGGTCGCGCGCCTGGAAAGCATGGGCGTGCAGGTCGGCCCCTTGCGCAAGCCCAAGGAGCTGGATGCCTTTGTGAAAGAAGAGGGCGTGCGCTTCAAGGCCCTGGTGGAGATGTCCGGCGCAGTAATGGAGTAGGTCACTTTTCGACAAAGTCCCCATCTATATAAAACCACCTGCCGTCTTCACGCAGGAAGCGGCTGATCTCATGCAGCCGGACGGCTTGGCCATGGTGGCGGTATCGGGCAACGAACTCGACCGTGGCGTGGTCGGCGTCCTGCGCGGCATGGCCGCGCAGTTGCAGGCCCAGCCATTTTACGCCGGGGGCATTCCCTTCCAGGCTGGCTGGGCGCGTGCTGGCATGCCAGGTGTCCAGCAGGTAGCCGAGTTCGTCCAGCACGAACGCCGTGTAGCGGGACCGCATCAGCGTTTGGGCATCCGGCGCCATCAAGCGTTGCGCGCCGTGATGCCAGCGTGCGCAGCACGCGTCGTAGCTTGCGGCGTTTCCGCAAGGGCAGGGCGATGAGAAGGCTTTCTTTTTTTTTCACGATGTCGATGAAGCGGGCGCGCGTGGCCGCCCGCGCTGAATCAGGCGATTGAGTATATATCGAGGCTGTGCCGATCGCGATTCGCTACAATCGCTGCATGGATACGCCCCTTTACCTTTACTGAAGGCCCGCCGGCATGGAGCTGCGGCAGTTGCGTTACTTTGTCCGGGTGGTCGAGCTGGGCAGCATGGGCCGCGCGGCGCGCGACCTGGGTGTCGTGACGTCAGCGCTGAGCCAGCAGATCAGCCGGCTGGAAAGCGAGCTCAGTACGCGGCTTTTACAGCGTACCTCGACCGGCGTGGTGCCGACCGCCGCAGGAAAGGCGCTGCGCCAAGAGGCTGAACTGGTGCTGCGGCATGCCGCCAATGCGGCGCAAGCCGCCCAGGCTGCGCGGCTTGCCGGCCATGTGTCGATAGGCATGGCGCCCACGACGTCTTCCGTGCTGGGCGTGCCTTTGCTGCAGGCCATGCAGCGCCGTTACCCGGACGTGCGCTTGCACTTGGTCGAAAGCCTGTCCGGCAACTTGTCCCAAATGCTGGGCCGCCGCCAGTTGGACCTGGCCGTGCTGTTCCATGCCGGAAGCCGTCAAGGCTGGACATTGCTGCCGATGCTGACGGAACAGTTGTTTGTCGTGGCGCAGCCGGATCGCTATCCCTTGCCTGCAGAGGGCGGGTTGTCGCTGAACGACATCGTCAATCTTCCCCTGGTCTTGCCCACCGGATCGCATGGCCTGCGCGCCATCATCGATGCCGCCTTTTTCCATTATGGCCATGAGCCCAATGTGGTTGCCGAGGTCGACGGCTTGTCGATGCTGATGGACATTGTCCAGGCGGGGCTGGCCGCCACCATACAGCCTGGCGCGGCCGTGGTCCGCGCAAACGACAGGAAACTGCTGCGGATTCCTTTGCTTCACGACAAGATGGTGCGCCGCAATATCGTGGCCAGCCTGTCTGACGATCAGTTGTCCCCGGCAGGCCTGGCGGCCCGGGTGGTACTCGTCGACGTGATGCGCACCCTGGTTGCCGAGGGGCGCTGGCTGGGCGCTGAACTGATAGATTGAGCGGGCAGGGCGTTCATTTTTTGTGAACACCTGTGGCGTCATGCCTCGTAGCGGACGAAGGGAAACGCGCATAGAGTGCTGGGCATATAGATAGCCTTGCACGGATTTTCCATGTTTGATGTATTGGTAGTGGGTGGCGGGAACGCCGCACTGTGTGCTGCGCTGTGCGCGCGCGAAGCAGGCGCCAGCGTCCTGCTGCTAGAAGCGTCGCCACGCGAATGGCGCGGCGGCAATTCCCAGCACACGCGCAACTTGCGCTGCATGCACGATGCGCCCCAGGACGTGCTGGTCGATGCTTACCCCGAAGACGAATACTGGCGCGACCTGCTGGCCGTGACCGGGGGGCAGACCAATGAAAAGCTGGCTCGCCTTGTCATTCGCGCTTCCTCGACCTGTAGGGGGTGGATGCGCAAGCATGGCGTCCACTTCCAGCCGCCCTTGTCGGGCGCCCTGCACGTTGCGCGCACCAATGCTTTCTTCATGGGGGGCGGCAAGGCCCTGATCAACGCCTACTACCGCAGCGCCGAAAGCCTGGGGATACAAATACGCTATGACTCGCCCGTGGATGCCCTTGAACTGCGTGACGGGCGCTTCATTGCCGCCTGTACGAAAGGGGAACGCATCCAGGCCCGTGCCTGTGTGCTGGCCGCAGGCGGGTTTGAATCGAACCGCGAGTGGCTGCGCGAGGCCTGGGGCCAGAACGAACGCGGCGAATGGCCGGTCGACAACTTCCTGATCCGTGGCACGCGCTTCAACCAGGGCGTGCTCCTGAAGCATATGTTCGAGGAGCACCGCGCCGACAAGATCGGGGACCCGACCCAGGCGCATATGGTGGCCATCGATGCCCGGGCGCCCTTGTACGACGGCGGCATTTGCACCCGCATTGATTGCGTATCGCTGGGCGTGGTGGTGAACCGCGATGCCCAGCGCTTTTACGACGAAGGCGAAGACTTCTGGCCCAAGCGCTATGCCATCTGGGGCCGGCTGCTGGCCGGCCAGCCCGGGCAAATTGCCTATTCCATTATCGACAGCAAGGCGGTGGGGCGTTTCATGCCGCCGGTATTCCCTGGCGAAAAGGCCGGCAGCCTGCCTGAGCTTGCCGGCAAGCTGGGGCTGGACAGGGACGTGTTCATGCAAACACTCGACCGCTATAACGCCGCCTGTAGGGTGGGTACCTTCGACCATACCAAGCTGGATGACTGCCATACCGAAGGGGTGTCGCCGGCCAAGACGCACTGGGCCTTGCCGCTGGACCAGCCTCCGTTCTACGGCTATGCCTTGCGGCCCGGCGTGACCTTTACGTACCAGGGGCTGCTGACCGATGAAACAGCGGCCGTACGCTTCAATGACCAGCCCAGCGAGAACTTGTTCGTGGCGGGCGAGATGATGGCCGGCAATGTCCTGGGCAAAGGCTATACCGCCGGCATCGGCATGTCGATCGGCACGGCGTTCGGGCGCATCGCCGGCACGAACGCGGCCAAATCGGCGATGGGCGCGCAGCGCCTTGCCGTGCAGGAGGTCAATGATGCAGTCGCTTGAAGTCCTGGCGAAAGACGCCCTGGATCTGGGCGGTGGCGCTATTTCCGTGACCACGTCCGAAGCCGAAGCGGCAAGGCAATTGCAAGTATGCAACGCCTGCCGCTACTGCGAAGGCTTCTGTGCCATGTTCCCGGCCATGACGCAACGGCTGATGTTTGAAAAGGCCGACGTTCACTATCTTGCCAATTTGTGCCACAACTGCGGCGCCTGCCTGCATGCGTGCCAGTATGCGCCGCCGCACGAATTCGGCATCAATATTCCGCAAGCCATGGCGCAGGTGCGCGGCCAAACGTACAAGGATTACGCCTGGCCGCCGGCGTTGGGGAAATTGTACGAGCGCAACAGCCTGGTCCTGACGCTGGCCCTGGCTGCAGGCCTGGCCTTGTTCCTGGCGCTTGCCGTGGCCCAGGGCGGCGGGCTGTGGGACAGCGCGAAGGCGGGCGACTTCTACAATATTTTTCCGCACAACCTGCTGGTCGGCTTGTTCGCGCCCATCTTTCTGTTTGCGCTGTTGGCGCTGGGCATGGGCTTGCGCCGCTTCCTGCGCGACATTGGACCGGCAAGCAGTGGCGCGCCGGCCAGTACGCCGGCCGCCCTGGAAGCCACCCAGGCCGTGTTGCAGCTTAAGTACCTGGATGGCGGCCACGGCGAAGGCTGCAACAACGAAGATGACCGATTCACCTTGTCGCGCAGGCGCTTTCATCACTTCACTTTCTACGGCTTCATGTTGTGCTTTGCCGCAACCAGCCTGGCCACGGTGTATCACTACGCCTTCGGATGGCAGGCGCCTTATGACCTGCCGAGCCTGCCCAAGCTGTTGGGCGCCGCGGGCGGTGTGGCGCTGATGATCGGCACGGCGGGGCTTTGGTACCTGCATCGCCGGCGCCACCCCTTGCATGGCGATCCCGCCCAGAAGCCCATGGATCTCGGCTTTATTGCGTTGCTCTTTGCGATCAGCGCCAGCGGCCTTGCCTTGTGGCTGGGGCGCGGGACGCCGGCAATGGCCTTATTGCTTTGTTTACACCTGGGTGCGGTCATGGCCCTTTTCTTGACCATGCCTTACAGCAAGTTCGCGCATGGTTTCTTTCGCAGCGCGGCGCTATTGCGCTACGCCGTGGAAAAACGACAGCCCCGATCGGCGCAAGCTGACGCTGATTGACGGCAACGATGACACCAAAAGGAGACATTTCATGAAGTTGAATACGTTTATGGCCAGCCTGGCGCTGTCCGCAGGCGCCTTGATGGCGCCGGCGGCTCATGCCGCGCAGGACTTGCCCGACAGGCCGATCTCGTTGGTCGTCGGCTTTGTGGCGGGCGGCGCGGCCGATACCTCCGCCCGCCTGATTGCCGAGCAACTGAGCAAGAATACCGGCCGCTCGGTCGCGGTCGTCAACAAGCCCGGCGCAGGTGGCAACATTGCCCATCAGTATGTCGCCAACGGACCTGGAGACGGCAGCATGCTGTTATTGGGTTCGGTCGGCCCGCTCACCATTTCTCCGCATCTTATGGAAGTAGCGTACGACCCGTTCAAGGATCTGCTGCCCATTTCCGGCGGGGTGAACTTTCCCAACGTGCTGGTGGTCCATAAAGCCGCCGGCGTGAAAACATTGAAGGAATTCCTGGACCTGGCCAAGTCCCACCCCGAGCAAGTGGACTTTGCTTCGTCCGGATTTGGCGCCGCGTCGCATATGGCCGGCGAGCTGTTGAACATGGAGGCCGGTGTCAATATGGTCCACATCCCCTACAAGGGCGGGGCCCAGGCCATGCAGGATCTTCTGGGCGAACGCGTGATGTCGTACTTTTCGGCGCCGCCCACCGCCATGCCTTACGTCGAGGAAAACAGGCTGATCCCGCTGGCGACCACCGGCCTGAAACGGCCGGCTTATCTGCCTGACATACCGACAGTGGCCGAATCGGGCTATCCAGACTTCGAAGCGCTGAACTGGTATGCGTTCGTGGCGCCGGGCAAAACGCCGGAGGCCATGCTGGACCGCTGGAATGAGGAAATCGTCAAAGTCCTGACCGATCCCGCCGTCGAGAAAAAACTGACGGAATTCGGCATGACGCCGCAGCCGACGACGCGCCAGGAGTTTGCCGATTTCATCAAGAAGGAATCGGACAAATGGGGCAAGATCATCAAGGAACGCAACATCAAGAAGTAAGGCGCGGTGGCGGCGGGCCTGCAATGGGCCTGCCGCCCGGCATGCCTGCATGCCGCAGTCGAAGTACAATTTTCATCCTTGATGCATTCATCATTTTTTAAGGACGAGATCCGTGTACTCCAGAATAATCCGCCACGCGCTGACTGCGGTCGTGCTGGCCGCCGCTTCTACGGCCGCCTTTGCGGCCGGCTGGCCTGAAAAAACCGTGCGCGTCGTCGTTGCCTACCCCCCGGGCGGCGTCAGCGACACCATCACGCGCGCAATCTCGGAAAAGCTGGGCGAACGCCTGGGCGTCTCGTTTGTGGTCGAGAACAAGGGCGGGGCCGGCGGGACGATAGGGATGAATGAAGTGGCCCGGGCAACACCGGACGGCCACACCATCGGGTTCTCGTCCGTGAGCCCGCTGGCCTTGTCTCCGGCCATTCGGCAAACCCCCTACGACCCCCAGAACGATATTGCGCCGATAGGCAGCGTGATGGTGTCTCCGGTGATCTTGCTGGGCACCAAAGCCTTCAGCGGCAAGAGCGTGGCCGATCTGATCGCGCAGTCGCAGGCGGCGCCCGGCTCCTTGCGCTGGGCGACGTCGGGGCAGGGCTCGCTGGGGCACTTGATGCTGGAGCAACTGCAGCAGGCCGGCAAGATAGACGTGACGCACGTTCCCTACAAGGGGGCGGGCCAGCAACTGACCGATGCGCTGGGCGGGCAGTTTGAACTGATCTCCACCAACATGAGTCCCGCCTTGAAGGCCAACGTGGCCAATGGTACCTTCGTGCCCCTGGCGATTGCCGCGCCGGCCCGTGTCGATTCCCTGCCCCAGGTACCCACCTTCAGCGAACTGGGCTACCCCGAAGCCAACAAAATGTCCGTATTCGGTTTCTTTGCACCGGGCGGCACGCCGCAAGACATCGTGGCAAAGCTCAATGCAGAGATCAACCAGGTCGTGGCCATGCCCGACATCCAGAAGCTGCTGGTGGACAGCAACAATATTCCCGCCACCGGCACACCGCAGCAGTTTGCCGACGACATCCAGGCGGAACTGGCGTCCAACCGGAAGCTGGTCGAGAAAGTGGATTTGACGCAGTAGTCTTGGCGGGCTGCCGATCAGCCCATGACGGCAGCCTGGTCCGCGAGTTCAGCAAGCTTGCGCGACTCTTTAAGAATCTTGCCGGGGTAGCCGCGTGCGTTACCCGAATATTTTCCCAGGGCCTTGGTCAGGCTGCCGCCCGCCAGCTCCAGATACTCTTCCAGAATATCGGTGCCGACCCGTATATTGACTTCCGGGTCGAAGAGCGATTCGGATGGGCTCAGTTTTTCGCGATGCCAGCGGCGAACCACCTGCATCAGCCCCTGGGCGCCATAGCGGCTTTGCACGCGGGGGCGCAGCGAGCTTTCCTTCTGCATGATGGCAATCAGAAGCTCGGGCTCGATGCCATCGCGCTTTTCTGCTTCAGCCCAGGCAAGGTCCACGTACTTGCGCATGGCTGTCGCACTCTGCCTGAACTTCTTTGCAAGGTATTTGGCCTGCGCCTGCTTGCTGGCCTCTTCGGCGAGCGTTTGCAGGTGCTGGTCGCCAAGCCGTTCCGGCCCCGCGGCGGGGGCGGGCCATTGACGCAAGGTATCGTCGCTAAGAAGCGCCACATCTTGCGAGACGCTCAAGCTGTTCGCCAAGAGGCTGGCGGGACCCAGCATGCCGCACACGAGCAACAGCCCCAGGGCGGTTCGATAGGTGTTGCGGCGCAGCAGTAAAGAGGGAAATCTTGTAGTGAAGGGGTGGGGGATTCTTGTGTTGATCATTGGCCTTGGTGCTTTTTGCACCGTTATTTTCTTTAATAATCATAGCATTGCACTGCCAAGGCTGCTCCCCTGAATGTAAGTAAAAGGTACAGCAAGCCATGGCGGCCGCTATGCGGGCTATCCGTTTTTTTGACACATATGGAAAAACAGGGGCCAGACTTTCAGCACTATATTTTGATTGTTGCTTGAAAACGGGTTGCGCGGATGCATGCGTCCCGCGGTCCAAGAACCATGGAATGCGCTGAACGAGAGCGGGCCGAAGCCTCGACCCCCACCACAGGAGAGCGAAGATGAACTACGTAGAAGGATTTGTTGTAGCCGTGCCTGCCGCCAACAAGGAAACCTACAGAAGGCATGCCGAGGAAGCCTCGCATCTGTTCAAGGAATTCGGTGCGACCCGCTTTGTCGAGTGCTGGGGCGACGATGTGCCCGACGGAAAGGTCACGGACTTTCGCGGCGCGGTCAAGGCCAAAGAGGACGAGGTCGTCGTCTTTAGCTGGCTGGAATACCCATCCAAAGCGGTGCGCGATGCGGCGAATGAAAAAATGATGTCCGACCCGCGCATGAAGGAGTTTGGGGAGCAGATGTGCTTTGATGGCAAGCGCATGATTTTCGGCGGTTTCGTGCCGATACTGGACGTGTAAGACTATTTGCCGCCCGCTCGGCCGGGCGCGGTCACCTCCATTCCAGCGGCGGATCGCAGCCAGTCGGCCGCGGCGCGGATGCCCGCGCTCGGCGGCTGGCCGGCGCGCATCGCCAGATGGTAGGCGTGGCCTGGGATAGCCGGCCCGAAGGGCTGCACCAGGTGTCCCGCGGCAATTTCGTCTTTCATCAGCGTCAGGCTCAGCAAGGCAATCCCTTGGCCGGCCACAGCCGCCTGGCTGGCATGCCCCTCGTCCGAGTAGCGCAGCTGCCCAAGCGACGGATTCCACGGCAGCCCTGCCTGCGCAAACCACTTCTCCCAGGTGGGATTGCGGGGGTCGTCCTTCTTCCATTCGAAGTGAATGAGCGGCACGGACTGGAGCGCCGCAATCGAGCTGACGCCGAGCATGGGGTTGACCAGCGGTGCGTACTCGTCGGCAAACATGATTTCGGTCGCAAGGCCGGGGTACGGCCCGCGCCCGTAGCGCAGGGCGATGTCGAAGGTGTGGTCGGCAAGGTTCACGGCTTCGTCGGAAGCGTGAAGCTGCAAGTCGATGCCAGGGTGCAGGGCGTGAAAACCGGCCACCCTGGGTATCAGCCACTTCGCGGTAAAGGCATTGGTCGCCGAAATCGTCACTTTCTCTTTCCTGCCCGCCTGCGTCAGCCGGCCCAGCACAGCTTCGAACGCATCAAAGCCTTCTTGCAGCACGGGATAGAGCTGGGCTCCCGCCTCGGTGAGCCGCACTTGGCGAACCTGCCGCACAAATAGTTGCAGGCCGGTGTGCTCTTCAAGCGAGCGAATCTGGTGGCTGATTGCCGTCGGCGTGACAGACAGCTCGTTTGCGGCGCACTTGAAGCTGCCGTGCCGGGCGGCAGCCTCGAAAGCGCGCAAGGCGGAAAGAGGGGGGAGTCGCCGCATACATGCTCTATAGATAAGTTATTTTCATCTTATAACTCATAATTCATCGTTTGTCCGGCTATTTATATTGGGTCAATATGTCGCTCATGCCCATATTGATGAAATTGAATCATCAATTATGGATATTTCCCCCACCTCAAGGAGAGACCTATGCTTGAACGCGTCACGACACAGCCAGACAACTATGAACCCTTTCTGCTTTCGCAGGGCATCAAATTCGGCAACCTCGTTTTCATATCGGGCCAAGCCGGCGCCGCGGATGACGGAAAAATCGTGGAAGGCGGTTTCCAGGCCCAAGGCGAGCAGGCTTTTGCCAACTTGCGCCGCGCGCTTGAGGCGGCCGGATCGAGCCTGAAAGACGTCATCAAAGTCACCATCTTCGTCACCGATATGGGCCATTTCCAGGAAGTCGTTGCATTGCGGCGCAAGTTTTTTTCGGCCCCTTATCCGGCTGACACGATTGCCGAGATCAGCGCGCTCTATGATCCTAAAGCGTTGATCGAGATCGAAGCGATTGCGGCCCTTGGGGAGCGGTGATGAGCATGGACACGAACCATATCCAAAACAGCCCGTCGCCTCTTCGGCCGGACATCGAACCGCTGTTTACGCCGCTTCGGCTGGGCGCATTGACGCTGCCCAATCGTCTGGCCGTGGCGCCTATGACCCGGGTGAGCGCAACCGCCCAAGGCATTCCGACGCCGCGCATGGGCGACTATTACAGCGGCTTCGCCGAGGGCGGGTTTGGCCTGGTCATCACCGAAGGCATTTACACTGACGAGGCTTTCTCTCAGGGCTATCTGTTCCAGCCGGGCCTGGCGAATGACCCGCAACGCGACGCCTGGAAAACCATCGTCGCCGGCGTGCAGGCCCAGGGCGGGCGCGTGATCGCTCAACTCATGCATGCCGGGGCGCTTTCCCAGGGCAAGCCTTGGCGGGCCGGCACCATAGGGCCTTCGGCCCTGCGGCCCAAGGGCCAGCAGATGCGTTTCTACCGCGGGTCCGGCGACTATGCCGTGCCCCAGGCCATGACACAGCAAGACATCACGCATGCCGTCAGCGGATTTGCGAACGCCGCGCGGCGAGCCCGGGAGGCCGGCTTCGACGGTGTCGAGATTCACGGCGCCAACGGCTATCTGCTTGATCAGTTCCTGAGCAAGGGCATCAACTTGCGTGAAGATGGCTATGGCGGTGATGTGCAGGGCCGGCTTCGCTTGATCGCTGAAGTGGTGCATGCCGTGCGCGCAGCGGTGGGCGCCGATTTTGTGCTTGGCTTGCGTGTGTCCCAAAGCAAGGTCAATGATTTCCAGCATAAGTGGCTGGCGAAGGAGGCGCCGGAGATCTTCCAGCGGCTGGCCGTACTGCCGCTCGACTACCTGCACACCACAGAGTTCCAGGCCTGGATGCCCGCCTTCGGCCAGGGCGCCAGCCTGGCCGCCCTGGCCAAGCAGCATGTGGCGATGCCCGTATTGGCTAACGGTTCGCTGCATGATCCTGGCCAGGCGCGCCTATTGCTTGAGCGGGGCGAGGCGGATTTTGTTTCTTTGGGACGCGGCGCGCTGACGCATGCAGACTGGCCGCGGCGCGCCAGGGCCGGCGCCATGATGCAGGAATTCGACCCCGCCATCCTGTCGCCCATTGCAGATCTGGCCAATGCCGACAGCCTGCGGGGCGAACCGGCTACACCGCTTTAGCGCGCTGGTCGAAAGCGGTGCGTGCTTGCTCGATCGTGTCCAGATTCTGCTGCGCCCACACCCAGACCCCGCAAAAAGCGTCGCCCAGCCCAAGGCCCAGATCCGTCAGGCGATACTCGACCTTGGGCGGGATCACGGGGTGGACGGTTCGGATCAGCAGGCCTTCGCGCTCCATCTCGCGCAGGGTTTGGGTCAGCATCTTCTGGCTGATACCGGTGACCCGCTTGGCCAACTGCGTAAAGCGAAGCTCACCGTGCTCTGCCAAGACATCCAGGATGATCATTGTCCATTTGCCTGCGACCCGGGCGATCACCTCGTTCACCAGGGCCTCTACACGGGGATCAAGCTTTTCAGACTGAGCCAGCTTCCTTTGCGCTTCCGCGTGCTTGGCGATATCCACGGACATCCTGTTGCTCCTTTGATTTATTCAGTAAAGAAAATTAGGCACTCTCTTTTTGGTAAGTATAAAACTTTCAGGTGCCTTCTTTCCATTAGAAAGCTTCTCTCATATCATTTCAACCATGCCCGCTCATAGACGAGATGAGAGCAACATGGCCAACGAATCTTCCATCTTCAGCGGCGGTTCATCGGGCGCCCCTTCAACCCGGCAAATCAAGGAAGCAATGAGCATGCAACATACAGGCAACACCCTATTGATTACAGGCGGCGGCGCCGGCATTGGGCGCGAGCTGGCGCAGCGCTTCAATGATCTTGGCAACACCGTGATCATCACCGGCCGCCGCATGGAACCCTTGAACGAAACGATTGCCGGCCGCAATAATATGCACGCCCTGGTTCTGGATGTGGATGATCCAGCCGCGATCAACGCTTTCGCCAAACAGATCGTGGCCGACTATCCGGAACTGAACGTGCTGGTCAACAACGCCGGCATCATGCGCTATGAGGACCTGAGCAAGACGCGCGACCTGGGCGATGCCGAAGCGCAGATCACCACCAATCTGCTCGGCCCCATTCGGCTCACCAATGCACTGATCGATCATCTTAAGAGCCGGCCGAACCCGGTGGTGATCAACCTGTCGTCCGGCCTGGGATTCGTGCCGCGCGCCGATGCGGGCACCTACGGCGCTACCAAGGCGGGCATCCATTCCTACACGCTGTCTTTGCGCCGGCAACTGCAAGGCCAGGTCAAGGTCATCGAGATCGTCCCGCCCGCCGTCCAGACCGAGCTCACGCCCGGCCAATCGAGCCGCGATGGCTATATGCCGCTTGACGATTTCATTGACGAAGTCATGGCGAACTTTCTTCGGCAGCCCGTGCCGGATGAGATCCTGGTGCAGCGTGTGGCGTTTCTACGCTGGGCCGAGCGCGAAGATCGCTATGAGCAGACGTTCGAGACGCTCAACGCGCATGTCGCCGCCGCGGCTCGCTAAACCTGTCTCAAGGCACCACCGCTAAGCCATTGTGCGGAACCATTACGCATTGACCCGTATTAAACAGTTGATTTAAACGTCTGTTTAAAAATACAATAAGCCGGTTGTGGATTTTCAGCGTTGTTAAGAGAACCCTTATGCCGGCTTCCGAAACCAGACTTAAAGAAGAAATGAATAGCAGGGCGCGGATTATCGACGCCGCTACTGAATTGTTTGGAGAGAAAGGGGTAGATCGCGTTTCCCTCCGGGAGCTCACCAGTCGGGCCAATGTCAATGTGGCGCTGGTCAATTATCACTTCGGCAGCAAAGAAGGCTTGGCTGAAGCGGTCTTCGAAACGCTTGCGCGCCAAGTCAATGCTGAACGGACTTCAGCGCTTGAAGCCTTGCTGGAGCGAGATGGCGGTGCGCAAACCCATCTTGAAGACATTGTAGAAGTCTTCATGAGCCCTTACTTTGCGGCGACGTCCCGGCGCAGCGGCGCTTTGTTGGCTCAAATGATCTTGCGGCATCGTCTGGCGCCGACGCCCGGGACCAATCGCATTATCGAGGATCATTTTGATCCCATGGCAACACGTTTCATTGATGCCATGGCGCAAACATGCCCATCCGTGAAGCGGGAAGCGTTTTACTGGCGCTATGCCTTCATGGTCAGTTCGATCGTCCTGACGGTCACCGACAACTCCAAAGCGAATCGCCTTCTCAGGCTTTCCGAAGGCCAGGCTGATGCCACCGACATCGACAAGATGGCCGAAGCACTTCGCCATTTCCTTGTCGGGGCGCTGCAGGCGCCTGTTCCAGATACACCCAATAAATAGAACCCCCCATTTATTCGAAGCAACAGGAGATCAATATGCACAGTACGCGTGCTTGCCTTCCTATAAAAACACTGGCTGGATTAGCCCTGACGGCCGCGCTTGGTCCGGCGCTGGCCATGGCGGAATCGGCCGATACTTATCCGAGCAAACGCCTGGAGGTCATCCTTCCCTATGCCGCGGGCGGCGGCGTGGACGCCATGGCCCGCGCATTCTCGGAAGAGGCATCCAAGCTTACCCAGCAGCAGTGGGTCGTCGTCAATCGCCCGGGAGGGGGAGGCACAGTCGGGTTTTCAGCGTTGGCGCATGCTCAACCCAATGGCTATACCGTCGTTTTCTCGCCGGCCTCTGCACTGACGAACGCGCCTTTCCTTATAAGCAAGATGCCCTTCGAGGCTGATCAAATAGAACCTGTTTGCCAGATTTTCGAGAACGTATTCGCGTTAGCCGTCACGCCCGACTCTTCGATCAGCTCGCTAGAAGATTTAATTCAAAAAGCCAAGGCCGACCCAGGGGCCGTATCGTACGGCCATGCCGGCCCCGGCTCCGTCCCGCATCTTTCCGTTGCCGCGATCGAAAAGGCGCTTGGCATTACGCTGAACGGCATCGGCTACCGGGGCGACGGCCAAATGCTCCCTGACTTGATGGGCGGGCATGTGGACTTTGGCGCGCCCGCCATCTCATCTTTGGGCGGCAAAGATATGCGTGTCCTGGCCGTCCTTTCTGACAAGCGCCATCCGGCCTTGCCCGACGTGCCCTCGATGAGCGACCTGGGGTATCCGGCCACTACGCCGGGTCTCAATGGCTTGTACGTGCCCGCGGGCACACCCGCGCCTATTGTGAAGAAGTTAGAGGGTCTATGCCAGACGGTCGTCGAATCGAAGGCGTTCAACGACGCCGCGGCGAATCTCCAGCAGGTTCCGGCCTATCTGTCCGCAGCGCAGTTCAAGGCGCGGCTGCAGGCAACCTATAAGGAAAACGAAGCGCTGACTCGCGAACTGAATATCACCAAGGAGTAGCTATGGGACGCGTAACCGCAGCCGGCCTGGATGAAACACACGATCCCGCATTGAAAAGCTGGGTCGGTTCCGCCAACGCTGCAGAGACGGACTTCCCCATCCAGAATCTGCCTTTTGGCCTGTTCAGCACCGCATCGGATAAGCGCAAGCGGATTGGCGTTGCCATTGGGGAAGAGATCCTTGATCTGGATGCGGCGATCATGCATGGGGCATTACCCGCATTGCCCTCGGCAGTGACCTCTGCCTGCGCGCAGGACGCGCTGAACGATTTGATGGCCCTGGACAAGGCGCATGTTAAAACGCTCCGGCTCGCACTGTCCGGCGTGCTTCGGGCTGGTTCAAAGCAAGCACAGCAGGCTGCCCAGTGTCTTGTGCCGCAACGCGATGCTGTGATGCATTTGCCTGCACGGATAGGAAACTACACGGATTTCTTTACGTCCATTTATCACGCGCGCAATACCGGCCGCATGGTCCGCCCGGCCAATCCTTTGCTTCCCAACTTTCATACATTGCCGGTTGCGTACCACGGCCGGGCCTCTTCCATTCGCGTCAGTGGCACCCCATGCATACGGCCACATGGTCAAATTCTTCGTCATGGCTCCGAAAAGCCCGTCTATGCGCCGACGGAAAAGCTCGATTTCGAGCTCGAACTGGGGGTTTTCGTCGGGCAGGGCAATGCATTGGGCACACCGATTTCGATCGAAGAGGCAGAGCAGCACATATTTGGATTTTGCCTGCTTAACGACTGGTCGTCCCGTGACGTACAGCGCTGGGAGGCCCAACCGCTGGGGCCGTTCCTGGCCAAGAGTTTCCTGAGCTCTGTTTCGCCCTGGGTGATAACCATGGAAGCACTGGCCCCATTCAGGAGCCCGGCTGCGAAACGCGATCAGGATGCGGCCGCGCTGGTCTCCAACCTGGACGCCCGCGCCAATCAAGATGCGGGAGGCATAGATATTTCGCTAGAGGTGATTTTGCGTACCGAGCGCATGCGCGCGAACAAACGTGAGCATACGATCAGCCGCCCCGCTTATAAGGACCAATACTGGACCGTGGCCCAAATGATCACGCATCACACCGAAAACGGATGCCCGCTGCTGCCAGGAGACTTGCTGGGATCAGGCACGGTATCGGGCCCCTCTGATAAAGACCTGGGATGCCTGCTGGAACTGACCATGGATGGCAAAGAACCGTTGTCGCTGCCTGAGGATGAAGTACGCGCTTACTTGGAAGACGGTGATGAGATCATCCTCAAAGGCCGCTGCCAACGTGAGGGATATGTAGATATCGGATTTGGCGAGTGCACGGGGCAGGTTGTCGCCAGGCAGAATTAATGACATCAAACCGAACTTAAGGAATTTTCAAGATGGACCTATCAAAACCCCTGCGGCGCATTGTCACCGGCATTGACGCCAACGGCCGCTCGCGCATTGTTGAAGATGGGGCGTCGCCTTCTGTGCGCACTGTGGCGGAACGGCCCGGATACCGCGTTACCAATATATGGGCAACGGATTCAGCGCCTGCGGACATCAACGGCCCGGACCTGGTCGCCGGCCTTGGCGGGGTGCTCCCCCCCAAAAACGGCTCGGTGATCCGCATTATCGACATTCCCCCCGAGCCAAAAGATCCAGCCGAACGCGCGCGGGCCATGAAGGCCAGTTTTGGCCAATTGTTCGCCGATGCCCAGCACGCTCCCGAGCCTGGCCAGCATCCCGGCATGCACACGACCACCACCGTGGACTACGCCATCTTGCTGTCTGGCGAGCTCGTGGCCATTATGGATGAAGAGGAAGTGACCATGCAGGCTGGCGATGTGCTGATCCAGCGCGGCACCAACCACGGGTGGAGCAACCGCTCCAGCGAGCCGGCAAGAATCGCCTTCATTCTGCTGGATGGGCGCGGTTAGGCATCTTCGCTGATTTATTTAGGCAGATACCGCAATGCATCGACGGCCTTGCCGTCGTAGCGCAACTCAAAATACAGGTGGACGGCATTGCTGCCTGTGCTGCCCATCGCGGCAATGGTCTGCCCTTGCTTGACCTGCGCGCCTTCCTTGACCAGCAAGTTCTGGTTGTGGGCATAAACGCTCAGGAAATGCGTATCGTGGTTCACGATAAGCATATTGCCGTAACCGCGCAGGCCGTTGCCCGCGTACACCACCTTGCCCGCAGCGGCCGCCTTGACGGGCGAGCCCGCGGGGCCGGCAATATAGACGCCCTGCGTTGTGTGGGCCTGGGTTCCACGGCTGCGTGTTCCCTGGGCGGGCCAGACCAGCTTGATGGATCGCGGTGCTGCAACCGATGGGCCGGCCGACGGGCGTGGCGCCGATGAAGGCGGGGCAGTGCTTGCCTGGGCACCGCCTTTTATATTCAGGATCTGCCCGACCCGGATGTTATTGGGATTCTTCAGATTGTTTGACCGCATCAGGGAAGCAACGGTTTGTCCATACTGGCGCGCAATCTTTGTCAGGGTGTCGCCCTTTACAACGCGATACTGACCTGGCCCCAAAGGCTTGCTGGTCCCGCAAGCAGCTAGTACTACGGCCATGCCCAGCACGGCGATGAATCGGCCGTACGGACGAATCAGGGAGGCAAAGCTCAAGGGGCTTTTGATGGGGCGGAACCGGGTAAAAAGTGTCAGTAGATACATGGCTTGGGACCGAATGCGTGTCGCGTGCATAGTGACATACTACACGACGCGCTGACGCCCCTGACTGTTCAACGCTGCTGTCCACGCCTCTGATCTCAGGGAGGGTTCAGAAATTTAGGCGCAGGAACCGGCCTCGGATGGCCATCTACGAAGTGAAAGGCCCCGCGAGCCTGCAGATGCTGATTCCGTGCCGCCTCGTCTAGTGACAGCACGGGCACGCAGCAGGCATCGGTGCCGTCGAAACAGGCGGCCCACTCGTCACGCGTGCGTGTTCGGAACAGCGCTTCCAGATGTGCACGCAGTGTGGGCCACTGCGCTGTATCGTGCTGGGCTGCGATCCACTCAGGCCCTAGCCCGGCCTTCTGGCAAAAGCAGCGATAGAATTCTGGCTCTATTGCCCCCAACGACATATAGCCGCCGTCGGCTGTTTCATAGGTGTCATACCAGGGTGTACCGCCATTCAGCAGAGACGTGCCTCGCTCGTTCCGTTTGCCTGTGGCGGCTAAAATGCCAAAAGCGCCTGTAAGCATGGAAAGCGTGCCATCCACAATTGCGGCGTCCACTATGCGGCCACGTCCGTTAGCGCGGGCATCCACTAGTGCTGCCACGACGCCGAGTGCCAAGTAGAGCGCTCCGCCGCCTAAGTCGCCGACAAGGTTGGACGGCGTCGAAGGCTTGCGCCCTGCTTCGCCTATCGCATCCAGGGCGCCCGTAATGGCGATGTAATTGATGTCATGCCCCGCCATGCCGCTCATCGGCCCGCTCTGTCCCCAGCCAGTCATGCGGCCATAAACAAGCGATGGTTTCAGTGAAAAGCATGCCTGGGGACCTAGTCCCAGCCGTTCCATGACGCCGGGGCGAAATCCCTCCACCAGTATCTCTGCCTGCGAAATGCGTTGGCGCACCTCTTCCATACCTGCTTCGCTCTTGAGGTCAATGTCGATGGCTTCGCGCCCGGCAATCGTCGCCTGGGTGCCCATCGGCACCGTCTGATTCGGGCGCGAAATCCGTACTATATGCGCTCCCATCTGAGCCAACAGCATGCAGGCAAACGGCGCGGGACCGATTCCTGCAAATTCAATGACGTTAACCCCATTCAAAGGCTTCATTTCGATGCTCCTGTCTTTAGTGGGCTGTGGTTGATTTGGATCGGCCTTGACGTAGCAGGGCGCTATTGTCAAAAGGTGATACTGCCCAAGATCACGCTGGTTCTAGTTCACGGGATGCAATCTGGCTTCTCTGACGACTCTTTCGATCGTACGCACCATATGCACCAGTTTGGGGCCGATATCCTGTTCCAACTGATTTGGCTGGAGCGCATAGATTGGAATCGCGCAATTGAAAGCGAACAGTTCATTGTCGATTGTTGGCATCATGCATACGCCGACAGAATGAGCATCGGGAAGGAAGTCGCTGTGTCTAGTGCAGAAGTGACGAGCTTTATGTTGTTCAATTGCCTGGCTAATTTGGGTTTCATACTTCTCCCATAGGTCAGGCGCCTTTACTTTGATCTGATTGAGCAATGCATTCCTATCGGATTCTGGCAGCGTCGCAAGATACGCCCGCCCCATGGATGACACCAGAATCGGGAAGCTTTGGCCGACGTCAGGCTTGACTCGCAAAATAGTGCTGGATCGTTCTGAATCGATATAGATCATATTGAGCCTGTCGCGGATTCCGATCGATACCCATCCCTTTGCGTAATTTGCCAGTTCGCGCATGTACGGGCGGGCGATTTGCCGCACGCTCAGGTTGGCGAGCAGGGGGTACCCGATAGACAGCACAGCCGATCCAAGCCGGTACTTTCGTGAGGTGCTGTCCTGCTTGAGGTACCCCAGGCAAGTCAATGTGTAGGTAAGCCTGGATACTGTCGGTTTGGGCAAGCCGCTGCGAACCGAAAGCTCCTTGTTTCCGAACTCAGGGTTGAATGGGGAAAAACACCGCAGGATATCGAGTCCCCGTGCCAGCGTAGTCGCGAACTGGCGGTCATCTTCGTGCAACTCACGATCGCGCGATACGGAGTCGGTATATAAATTGTTCATTTAATTTTCCTCGATCACGAATAGTTGGGGCGCGTTTCGATATGACAAACAGAATAGGATAAAAGGCATATTTAAGGTTTAAATATTTCGCATAGCGAATCATTTCAATGTCTGCTCTGGCGTCGTACCTAGAATACGAAACGGACTAAGGGTCCGACAAGGAGGCCGGCAAATGAACGACGTGCACATTATTACTAAAGGAACAATATGCCGGCTGTTGCTGGCACTTGCCCTAGGCTTGGCCGGCCCCCCGGGCATGGCACAAGACTATCCTGATAAGCCAATCCGCATGCTGGTTGGAGCGTCTCCCGGCGGCACAACAGATATCGTTGCAAGACTGATCGCCAGCGAGCTGGAGAAAAAATTGAAACAGCCAGTCGCGGTGGAGAATCGGCCGGGGGCGGGTGGCAATCTGGCACTCAATGCAGTAGCCAAAGCGGCGCCTGACGGCTACACATTAGGGATGGCTTATTCGGGACTTGCGATCAATCCCGCCGTTATGCAGACGATGCCTTTCGATACGCTGAAGGATCTTGCCCCTATATCACTGGTCGCAACGGTGGATATGTTTCTATTGGTCGATCCAGCGTTGGGATTGCAGTCGGTGCAAGATTTTGTCGACATGGCCAAGCGCGAACCCGATAAGCTGGCTTTTGCAGCCAACGCGTTGGGGTCTGTCTCGCATTTGTCGGCCGCGCTGTTCAAATTGCGTACCGGCATTGACATTCCCATTGCGGTATACAAGGGAAGCGCGCCTGCTCTGGTCGACATCATGGGTGGATCTGTGTCGGCAATGTTCGACACGGTGCCTGGCGCGCTTTCCTTTGTGCAGCAGAAGCGGCTGCAGGTTATTGCGGTCGGAGGGAATCAACGCTTATCAATCTTGCCCGATACTCCTACCTTAGAAGAGGCGGGGCTGGCTGACTTTCAGATAGGCTCATGGTATGGCGTGGTGGCGCCGGCGGGAACACCTGGGCCGATTGCTGAAAGGCTCAGTGATGCTATGGGTGAAATCCTGGGCGGCACGGGTATCCGTGCACAGTTGGAAAAACAAATGCTGAATCCCAAAGGAACCTCTCCCGACGCGTTTAGATCGTTCATTGTGTCTGAAATGGCGCAGTGGGAGAAGGTGGCCAAGGATGCACAGATTGTTATCAAATAATACGCCTTAGGAGCAGACGAATATGTTGAATACCGCGTCATCGCCATTCATGCACACCGAAGAACCCGCTGACAGCGTATCTTCCCTGTTGGCTCGGCACGTTGCCGGTACTCGGTATGAAAGCTTGCCGGCGGATGCTGTCAGGGCATCCAAAGCCTTGATCCTGGACACCTTGTCCGTGGCGTGGGCAGGTGCCAATGCGACCGGTATTGAACAGGCCAGATATGCACTGTCCGATGTTGCGCAGGCGGGCCATGAAAGTCATGGGTCCGCGTGCCGGATTTGGGGCATGCACGCCAGTGCGCCCGCTCTTGATGCGGCATTCGTGAACAGTGCGGCAGCGGCGGCGCTTGATTTTGACCCCTTGCATTTGGATGCGGTCATGCATTCGCAGATCATGACGCTGCCAGCGCTCATGGCAGTTGCGCAGCAATTCAGATGCAGGGGCAAAGACTTCCTGGCCGCTCTGGTATTGGCCGACGATATCAACTGCCGGTTGAGCCTATCCGCGCAAGGCCATGACGGGTGGTTCTTTACGTCGATATTTGGAATTTTCGGAACTGCGGCCGCCAGTGCGAAACTGATGGGGGGCGACCAAGCAGTGATTTCGAACGCTTTGGGCATCGCATTATTTCAGGTTGCGGGCACTCAGCAGTCGATGCTGGAAAAGAGTTTGACCAAGCGGTTTATGGCTGCCTTTTCCGCCAGGGGAGGCGTTTTCTCAGCCATGTTGGCCAGCGCGGGTATTACGGCGCCTTCGATGCCGCTTGAAGGCCGGTTCGGGCTATCTTCGCTGTATCAGACGTGTGATTTTGATAAGGCTTTGCTCCAACTGGGCGATAAGTATGAGAACAGTGCGATTCACATCAAGAAATACCCATGTTGCGGTTGCTCGCACGCGTTGATCGAAGCTACCCTGGCGCTCACCGAAAAGCATTCTGTCAGGGCTGGCGATGTGGCCAGAATCAGCGTTCGGATCTCCGAGTTCATGAACCGCATGATTGGAGGCGAGTTCCTGCTCGATAAGCAAGATCCTGCGGTATTGGCTCAGTTCAACGCAAAGTATGCAGTGGCTTGTGCCCTGCTGCGTCATCGCTTCGAGCTGGAGGATCTCGAGCCGGCAAGCGTACGAGATCCGGCGATAGGCGATATTGCTGAGCGTATCGCGATAGAAATCGACCCGGAGAATAATGGCGAGCTGGTACCGGCCACTGTGATTCTCGAGCTGGCGTCAGGCCAGAAGCTTTCTCAACGGATCGATGTCTTCCCGGGGGCCACAAGCGCCGAATTCGCTCCTTCCGCGCTCCAGCAAAAAGCTCGGGGTTGTCTGAAAATGGGGCTGGCGCCCCTCGGGCCAGCGCAAATCGACAGCTTGATTGAACGAGTCGAAAACATTGAGTCAGTTACCAATATGGCTGACTTCTTCTTGGGAATGTAATCGTATAAAAGGGTGAAAAATGAGGGACTCTGAGTTCGAAGGAAAAGTCGTATGGGTGGTGGGCGCCACTGGCGCTTTAGGCGCAATAATATGCCGGCAACTGGTGGCATCGGGTGCTGTCGTCGTTGCATCAGGTCGGTCGCTTGATAAGCTCAAAGCGCTGCAGTCGGACCTTAGCGCCGAGAGTGTAGACATTGCGCAAGTGGATGTCAGGCTTGACTCAGCGATCAACGTGGTCATTCAGGGCATTGTCGCTGCTCATGGGCGCATCGATGCTTTGGTCAATACGACCTCTGTATCCCGGTTTGCCGATTTTCTGGAGCTTGACGACGAGGCGTGGCAAGAAATCCTGGACAGCAAGCTCATGGCTTATGTCCGCACGTGCAGAGCAGCCATTCCTTATATGATCAAGCAGGGGCAGGGGGATATTGTGAATATTTCGGGCCGCAGCGCTCGACAGCCTTTGCCCACGCATCTTCCAGGGGGCTGCGCAAATGCGGCTGTCAATCTCCTTAGCAAGGGTTTGGCTGATCGCTTCTATGACGACAATATTCGTGTCAACGTCGTGGCGCCTGGGCCGATCGAGTCTGAAAGATTCTCGGCCATTGAGTCGAGCCATCATCAGAACGCTGCTGCGTCAGCCCGGCCTGCGCTGACACGAAAGATAGGCGAGCCCTCAGACATTGCAGAAGCGGTCTTATGGCTGCTGTCAAGCCGTTCCCGGCAGTTGACTGGCGTCATCCTCCCCGTGGATGGCGGTAGCACGGTATGTGTATAAGCGCTCCTCGTTATTCGTGCAGAAGCGGAACACGTAGATCGTCAAGGTAATTGATTAAGCCGTCACATGCTTCTGAATAGGAAAACGAGCCCACCTCGCCGATGTAGAGCACATACGATCCCTGATTGATCCGCCGCGTTATGGTGACTTCGAAGTTGGCGGCTGCGTGCTTGATCAACGGGGCACCCAGCTCTGTGCCTTTGAACCACTCAAAATGATCTGCGCCGCGGTCGTTAACACAGTGGCTCCAGAGGTCTCGTTGATCGGCCGCCATGACGCTCAAGCCGCACTGAGCCCCCTCCGGCATCCTGGGCCTGCCGTTTTGTTCATGCGCCACACACCAGATGACCAGGCGTGGACACAAAGACAACGAATTGAATGAACTGGCCGTTATCGAGTGCAACCGTTTATCTTCATCTTCGTATCCAATGAGCACCAGCCCCCCTGCGACACGATGCCGTTGAGGCTGGCAGTGTTTTTGCAATGCGATTGTATTCATGAACCCTCCAGCACAATTAGCTTGGTTTTTGTTTCGGTCCGGGCCAGCGCTCCTGGCGGAACGAACTCAATATCGGTGGTTACTGTCAGCTCCCTGCGCAGCGTTTGTTCCATGGTTGCTTTCAGGCCTTGATCGGCATTGGCTGCTTCGACGCGAAGACGCAATGGTGGCTTGACTGCGGGTCCGGGCGTTTCCAGGACGATCTGCATGGCGCCATTCACCTGAGGCGAGAACTTGCCGATGACCGACTGGATGGCCGAGGGAAATACGTTCACCCCTCTAATGATCAGCATGTCGTCGCTTCGGCCGACAATGTCCATTCGGAATCCTGTTCTACCGCACTCGCATGCCGATGTGTACACTTTTATGATGTCTCCCGTGCGGTATCTCAAAAGCGGGCACGCCTGCCTGTCAAGATGGGTGAAGACATACTCTCCTTGCACCCCCTCCGCCATGTCCAGCAGTGCGCCAGTCTCGGGGTTGATCAATTCAATCAGCACCATGTCCGGGGTAAGATGGTGCTTGCCGTTACGATGTTTGCAATGGGCAAATGAGTTGGGGTGAGCATCTGAGGTCGAGGCAAAATCGTATACATGAGGCGTTCCCCAGATTTTTTCCATGCGTTTCTGGAAGGCCGGTTGTTCAAAGCCCGATTCGCCGCCACCGCAGATAATGCGAAGGCCCAGTTCGTTAGGACGCATGCCCAGCACTTCTTCGCACCGCTCGGCAAGGGCGGAAATGAACGATGGGGTACCGATCCATACAGTTGCCTTCAGTTGTTGCATTAGCTTTAACATGCCTTCCACGCGGCGTTCCGCTCCCACGGGAATGCTGACAGCGCCGAGTTTTTCGACCGCCGCGCACATCGGTATGCCGGCATTGAACATACTGAGCGCAAAGCCATTCACCACTCTGTCGCCGGGCCGTACGCCGAAGCCCCAAAGCGCGCGGGCAAGGCTTTCCGAACGTTGTGTCGTGTCATGTAGCGTATAGCCCTGAAATACAGACTTACCCGTTGTGCCCGACGTTGCGGTTACGCGTACGATGCGCTCCATGGGAGCCGCACGGTGCAAGCCAAAAGGGGGGTGGTTTTCCTGGCTTTCCCGCAATTCAGCCTTGGTCGTGAAAGGTATGCTTTGTATATCTTCGATCGTTTGAAACGCTGCAGGAACAAAGCCGCTGGCGCGAAATTTCTCTTTGTAGAAATCGGAGGACTCGGCCAAGTACATCAGTTGGCGCCGGAGCTTGCCGGTTTGTAAAGCGCGCATCTGTTCTATAGGCATGGTTTCCCGCCCCATATTCCAGAAAGGGCGGTTCATGTCGACGCTGCTTCCTATAATTTCTGGCGGCATGGGTGCCGGGTCGCCTGCAAGCAGTGAGTGATCGGAATTAGACATAGGAATCTCTCGCCATCAGTGTATTTGGGCGAATCGCCCAGCAAAGTACAGAAGGGGGGCGCCATCGGATACTTCGCTTTCGGTCACCTCGCCAATGAACATCACGTGATCTCCCACTACCGAGGACTCGAGTAGACGGCAGGCGTACCACGCAAGGCTTCCATCAATTTTTGGCAGCCGATGACAGCCGGCAAGCTCATAGCTGATGTCAACGTATCGGTCGGGGATAGGGGATGCAAATTGCTGCGCAATATTCACTTGGTTGCTCGCCAGGATGTTGACGGAGAAATAATCGGCTTGCTCAAAAACAATGCGTGTTTTGGAACTGGCGCCCAGGCTCCATGCCAGTCGGACGGGATCGGCGCTGACGGGAGTGACGGAATTGGCGGTCAATCCCACCAAGCGGCCATCGGCTCCGTGGGCGCTGATGACAGCGATACCGGTGGGGTAGCGCCCCAGAGCATTACGGAATTCACGAGAATCCATGTCCATATTCCCTACATCGTTCTACTAAAGGCGAGCGGTAGTGTCGTAGGGCTCACCGAGATAGAACTTGCCCAATGTCGATGCTGTTTTATCGAGGTTTTCATGCAAGGTGTGGATGCGCAGGTCCCGGAATAAGCGCGACATTGGAGAGTCGGCCCAGAACGCGCTTGATCCGGCGATCTGGGCGCCTTTGTCCATGGCCATGACTGCATTCTCTATGGCGCGGTGCTTTGCGCACATGGAAAACAGCTCGGCTTGCTCACGGTCACTGTTCTTCCACATCCAGGCGGCCCGATAGATAAGCCAGCGCACTGAGTCCGTTCCTACGCGGATCTCGCCCAGCCGGAGCTGTGTATACGAGTCGCTTGCCGTTCCACGCTTGGGCAGGTATTCGCAAAGCAAATCAAATATGGCCTCCGCGCCGCCAAGATACTGAGCAGCGAAACTAAGGTGAAATCGTGCCTGCCAGCGCTCACGAGGATAAATGCCCAGCTCGCCCAGGGCGTTGCTCTTGTCGACAAAACAATTATCCAGCTTGAACGAAGGGCTGTGCGCACCCCTCATTCCGATGGGGTTCCACGATTCCTGGATAACCGAGAAACCCTTGGCATCCTGGGGCACCAGGATGCCAAGATGGCCGTCGCTTCCTGCCATCCCTTTAACGCCTGCGAAAATCAGGTTATAGCTTACGTCCGCGCCCAAGGTGGCATAGTTCTTTACGCCGTTTAGTATGTAGCCGCCATCGGTGGGTTCGGCGGCAGTGATCAAGTTGTAGGCGCCTCTGGATGTGCGGCCAGGCTCACTGCCCGTGGCATTCAGTAAAGTGCCTTGCTCAAGTACGGGTTTCAGAACGCGCTCGCGCTGCTCATCGGTTCCTATCTGATCCACGTAGTGCGCGCCATGGCAATGGATATGAAAGCATTGCGCAGTGGACATGTCGCCACGAGCCGTTTGCTCGACAGCCAGCAAGTACAGCAGGGGGTCTTCTCCAGCCGTTCCGCTTCCCATGCCGCCCATGCGTTCTGAAATTGTTATTCCGTTCAGGCCGGCATCGAACAAAGCACGCAGATTCTCGCGTGGCGTGCTTGCCTCGACATCGTGCTTGGCGGCGTTCGCCTTGAATACCGTCCTGCTGATCTCGCCTACCGTCTCGTATACCTGTTTCTGCTTGGGGGTGAGTTCGAAATTCATAGTGCTCGTGCGCTCTCGTCTGTTGGGTAATATTGATGTGTTTGCATTTATGCTTATCCTAGCAATGCAGCGTCAAGAACCGTTCAACATAGCGAAATCCAATGCGTTGTTTCGCTATGTTGACTGCTGCTTAGAAAGCGTTTTCCGATAAGCTTTCCGTCAGCCGTAGCTCCCACGCCAGGTATCTGGCCATGGCCTTGAGCCCCGATTCGTACGGGGGCGTAACCGTATCGGGCGTGCGTAAGATATGCGACGGCCAGCCGTTCTCGGTCTGGAAGTTGTCTGCCCATGCCTTTAGGCCTCCTTCCAGAACGCTTACGTTGGTGTAGCCCCAGCGCTTCAAATTGGATGCGGCAAAGATTGAATGCGCACCGTTTCGGCAGGTCAGAACGACCGGGGTGGCGTGGGAGGCCATATGGGCGGGCAAGTGGTATTCAAGCCAGCCATAGGGAATCCAAATCGCGCCGGGGACCCGTCCTGATTCGTACGAACGACTGGTATCAACATGCACGATAAGAGGCTGTGGGCGAAGCCCGGAAAGTTGCTGCGCAGTGATAAAGGCAGTGTTGGCGCTAGCGGCATCCAGTCCAAGCGGAGCTTGGCGTTTTCTGCCCGCTTCCACCGCAAAGCCGGCTTCCTTCCACGCTTGCAGGCCACCGCTCAGAACGCATGCATGGACGCAGCCAAACTGCTTCAGCCAGAAGGCGGTCAGATGCGCGCGGCCTGTATCGTCGTCCACCAATATGGAAGTAGCCCGTCTAACAGGCATGAAATCATCTACACGTTGAATGGCCAGGCCGCCGGGAAGGGACAAAGAGCCCTTCAGGTGGGCTGTCCTGTACTCATGGACCTGCCTCACATCGTATATATATACGTTCTGGCTGCGCTCACTCCGCTTTTCAAGCAGACCACTCAGCTCATACGGCGAAACCTCTGCCACGCCCACTGAATGCGCTAGTTCCTTAGCCCGGATCTTCCCCTTTTGTACGCTTTCGGGGGTCGGTTCGAGCACGCCGCGTGGGGGCTTCTTCTCTAGATCAAAGTGCTCGAGCTGCCACCCCATGGTGCCATTTTCCAGGGCATAGACATTCTGCACTCCCAGCTCGCGTAAAGTCTGGCAAGCGATGATGCCCCGGGTCCGGCCTGAACAATGCACGATGATCGGTACTGATTTCTGTTGTAAATCATGGGCCAGCGAGGCCAGATCGACCCCGAACGCGCCTTGCGAAGTCGGGATGCGCTTGTCGGCGTACTCTGTGGGCGTGCGAATATCGCAGACGAGATAATCCTTCTTTTCATCTTGCCATCTCTTGAGCTCCTTCACGGGGATAAAGGGCACGTCCCTGGTTTCATGTATACGCTCGCCGAAGAATTTGCCCGGCACATTTGTACCCGAGGTGTGGACGCGGCCCGTTGCCATCCATTTAATAAACCCGCCATTCAGAATCCGGACGTTGGTATATCCAAGCCGTACGAGTGATTCGCGCGCCAGTTCCACACGCCGGCTATTGCCATCGTCGTACACCACTATTTCCGTGCCGATATCGGGCGCAAGGTCTGCGATGCGTAGCTCTATCATCCTGCGTGGAAGGAAGGTTGCGCCGGGTATATGTCCCGCATCGGCCTCGGCTGTTTCACGTATGTCGAATAAGGCCCATTCTTGGTCCGACCGACGCAGCGCGTCAAAATCGTCAAAAGAGATCGTGTCCGCCATGATTAGCCCTGAGCTCCGCTAATACCCATGAACTCTTTTCCGAGCAGCTCGCGGATGACCGTAAGTTTCATGACATTGATCGTGCCGCCGGTAAAAGTAAGCGCAATCACATCTCGATAGCGGCGTTCAATATCGAGCTCCTTCAGGTAGCCCGAGGCGCCATGCATTTGAAGGCAGTCATATATCGCTTGTACGGAAGAGGTGATTGAACTCCATTTCGCCATACCTGCTTCGCGCGCCGCGTTTTTGTTCAGAGTATTCAGCCATAATCCTTTGTAGGCCATAAGACGGCAACTTTCGATTCGCGTGTAATGCTCGATCAAGGGGAAGCTGATGGCCTGAAACATACCTATCGGTTGCCCGTATACCTTCTTCTTTTTGACGTAGCTGATCGTGTCGTCAAGCACCTGCTGGGCCGCACCCAGCGCATTCAGCGCACTCAAGCAGCGGCTGACGTTCCAACGTGCATACAAGGTGGCTTTTCCCTCGCCTTCTCCGCCCAAGACACTGTCAAGCGGAATGCGTACGTTATTGAAGTCCACAATGCCCAGTTGATGCGACCTTGTTCCCATCTCGGGCATTTCCTCGCATGTGATGCCAGGCAAGTCGGCCGGAACGCGAAGGAAAGTGATGCGGTTGCTGCCATCTTTTTGTTTTACTTTGGCGGTGACACCCATTACGGTTGCGCCGGGCATGAGGCTGACATGTATTTTTCGGCCATTGATGACATACTCGTTGCCATCTACGTCGGCTCTTGTTTCCATGTTCGACACATCAGAGCCCGCCTCGGTTTCAGAGGTCGCGATGCTTACCAGCTGCTTTCCGCGAATGACATCCCTTCGAATTTCGTCTGTCCAGCCAGGCACGAGGTTAGGTAGGGTATTCTGAATAGAGCAGATCATTGCGCAGCTTGTATCGATGCGCCCAATTTCCTCGATGGCAATACCCAATTGGACGTAATCTGCTTCGGCGCCTCCGAGCGACTTTGGCGCGATGAGTCCCAGCAGGCCCACCTCTCCCATTTTCTTGATAGCGTGCCGCGGCATAATGCCCTTCTCGTCCCATTCCCGAACGTGGGGCTGTATCTCGCGCCTCGCGAAATCCGCTACGAATGCACGGAACTCATCTTGTTGCGATGTAAAGCTGAAATCCAAAGCCATGGTGTTCCCTCAGTATGTAATGACATGCCAAATTGGCGAGCTTGCCCCGGGGCGGCCGGTCGCCTCCCACTCGTTATCATTTGAAGGATAGGGCAGTGATTTGATCAGAAGCAGCGATTGTTTCGACATGCAAAACAAGGGATGTTTTCCTCGTTGTTTCGCAGGGCAAAACAACGAGGTCTCGCCTTGTCACGCATACCCCATACTTTCCGAGCAATAAGAACAAACTAGGAGTGACATTCAATAACCGAGCAAGGATGGAGACATAATGAAAATAGCGACTAAAGTTTCAGCTGCAATCCTGGGTTTTTGTATCGGCACCAGTATGTGGAGCGCCCGCGCCGCGGATGCTCCGGCCCCTGCGACTACTCAGTACCCCACCAAGCCAGTAAAAATAGTCGTGCCGTTTCCGCCCGGCGGCACCAATGACATTATTGGCCGCTTGCTGGCCAAGCATCTGGAATCCGCCCTTGGCCAGCCTTTTGTCGTAGAGAATCGCGGCGGTGCGGGCGGCATCATTGGCACTGATTCCGTGGCCAAGGCCGCTGCAGATGGATACACATTGCTTGCCGCGTCGTCGGGCCCCATGGCTACTTCGCTGGCCTTGTACAAAGATAGGATCAACTACGATGTGTTAAGAGACTTCGCTCCTGTCGCCACACTTATAGATGTAACGGTTGTCCTGGCCGTCAGTCTGAAGTTCCCGGCCGATAATGTCTCTGACCTCGTCCGCATTGCCACGCAGCGGCCGGGAGCGGTTCGAGCAGGCTTGCCCGCAGTGGGTTCCATGCACCATCTTCTTACCGCACAGTTCGAGATAGACACGAAAACAGAACTGAATATGATTCCCTACAAAGGAAGTGGCCCGGCCATACTCGATTTGATAGGCAACCACATTGATATCGATTTCGACAACATGCCAGCGGTCATTGAGCAGATCCGCGCCGGGCAACTGAAAGCCCTCGCTGTATCCACCCCCGAAAGAAACACGGCGCTACCCGACGTTCCCTCATTCAAGGAACTAGGGATGAATAATCTGTTGGCCGCGCCCTGGTTCGTCTTGGCCGCCCCGGCAGGGACGCCCGCCGACATTGTTTCGCTGCTGAATCGGGAGGTCAAGAACATGATGGACAGTCCCGAAATGGTACAGCGGCTAGAGTCTATCGGGGCCAATGCCGCGTGGCGAAATGAAGAGGAAACACGCAGCTTTATAACGGATGAGATCCAGCGCTGGTCGAGCGTGGTCGAGAAGACAGGCTTGCAGATTCAATGACCCGCTCGATGCTTCTTGGGGCCGGCTTGGTCAGGGGCGTGGCACGCGGCGTGGCGTGCGTAAGCCGCCAGCCCTTGAGCGTTGCGCGTATTAATGTCAATACCGGCATACTGGAGGAGCCCGGCCATGCATTGAGCGGTATCAGGCTGGCCGGCACGATTTTGTGCTTTCCGGAAGGTAAGGGCAGTAGCAGCGGATCGTACGTATTGATGAACCTGTCAGAGCGTGGAACCGCACCCAAAGCGATTGTCATGTGCAAGCCGGATGCCATAGTCACCGCGGGAGCCCATATTGCAGGCATTCCCATGGTCGGAGGCATTACCCCTGAAGCGCTGCTGGAAATTCCAGTGGGATGCCTGCTGCGGGTCGACGGCTCTTCAGGCGTGATCTCATTCCCATGAAGCTAAGCGCCGAGCATCAAGCCATGCTGAATGGCGGCATGGGCGCAGCGGCCCAAGAAATGATGTCCATCCTTCTTGCGGCAGGCCGGGCAGTTGGCGCGGCTGATTTCGTTCCCATTCGTTCCGCTCATGTCGGCCTTTCGTTCACATCGTTAGGGCCCGCAGGGGTGCGTTGGCTGGAAAAGCTGGCTGCAAGCGGAGCGCGGGTACGCGTCCTAACGACTACAAACGTGCTCTCGGCAGAGCGCCATTCGGGCAAGACGTCCGGCAGCGCAGACGACGAGATGCAGGGCAGGGCGCTCAAGGCGTTGCTGCGCATGGGCGCGCTTGACAGTTGCTCTTGCAATCCCTTCACACAAGGCCATCTTCCTGAGCCGGGCAGTTGTGTTGCATGGAGCGAGTCGGCGACCGCTCCGTATGTGAATAGCGTGTTGGGCGCACGCACCAATAGGGAAGGCGTTACCGCTCTGGCTTCGGCATTGACCGGTGTGACGCCCAACTATGGCATGCACATACTTTCGAACAGGCGGGCGCGGCTGGCCATGCATGTTCGCGCGGAACTGTCCGAACTCCATCGTTTTCATCTTCTGGGCGCGGTGCTTGCCCGTCGCTGTGGCGGAAGAATTCCGGTGATCACAGGCATCCCCCCAGACACCGACGCTGTCAGCCTGTATGGATTATGCGCCGGGTTTGCAAGCTATTGTTCGCTCTCGATGTTTCACCTTGTGGGCATATCGCCTGAAGCGCCAACGTTCGAAGCTGCCATCAGCCTGGGCCTGGCAGACGATACGGAGCTGACGGAAATCGAGGCTATGGAAATCCGGGATGACGATATAGAACAGCAGCGTCTGGAAATCAACCAGCATTCGGAGAAGCGGTCGGCGGATATTGCCGTTATCGGTTGTCCGCACGCATCCTTGAGTCAGCTTCGTGAAATCACTGCGCTGGTGGATGGCGAATCAGTGCGTGCGGACAAGGTATTCCTGGTGCATACAAATGCGGAAGTAAGCGCGGAAGCAGAGCGGCAGGGTTTATTGCCGTTACTGCGGGCGGCAGGCGTAATCGTCACCAGGGATACTTGCCTCTACGTTTCGCTGGACCGCTACCCGCAGGGCAGCCGCGTACTGTCCAATTCCGTCAAAATGGTTCAATTGATGGCGGCTCGCGGGTATGACGCGGCTATTGCAAGCACGCGGGATTGCGTTCGGGCAATGATTCAGCGGTAAAGGCGCTGTCAAAGACATGCGATATCCACATCACAGCTTTATATCAGCGTCTTCGATAACCTTTTTCCACTTCTCAATTTCCTGGCTCATGAAGGTCTTCAATTCCTCTGGCGTGCTGCCCACCGGGTCTATTCCCATGCCTAAAAGCCGATCTGAAAAGTCTGGCTCATGCACGATATCTACAATGGTTTTGCTCAAGATCGCCACGCGATCTTCCGGAATGCCCGCGGGTCCAATAATGATATGCCACGAGCCGGCAGCATACCCAGGCACGGTTTCCGAGATTGTCGGTACGTCAGGCAGCAAAGGCGATCGTTCTGCCCCCGTTATTGCCAGGGCGGTCAATTTACCCTCTTTGACCAATGGAAGCGCGCTCGGAACATTGAGAAAAATAAATGAAATGTGGCCCCCGAGTAAATCTGCGATGCCTGGTGTATCGCCCCGGTAGGGAATATGGTTCAAGGTGCTTATGCCTGCCATGGCTCCGAATAGTTCAGTGGCCAGTTGATTGGAGCTGCCGACACCTCCCGACCCATAGCTGATCTTCTTTTCCGACGCTTTGGCCGTTTCGATCAGGCCAGCGATATTCTTGGCTCCTAAGTTGGACCCGGCTGTAACGACCATGGGTACCGTGCCGATCAAGCTGATCATGGTGAAATCCTTGATGGGGTCGTAAGTGGCGGCCGGATTCAAGGTGCTGTTTATAGCGTGACCGGATGGGACAAGAATAATCGTATAGCCATCGGGATTGGCTGTGCGCGCATCTTGCGTGCCAACAATTCCGTTGGCGCCGGTGCGATTTTCCACTGTCACTGGCTGGCCCAGTTTCTGGGACATGCGATCGGCAAGGAGTCGCGCAATGGTGTCGGATGTGCCGCCAGCGGGAAATGCGACGATTAACCGAAGCGGCCTTTCAGGATAGTTTGCTGAATAGGTGTTGGTGCAGAACATTGCCGCCAAAATAAGCAATACATTCTGCATGGTCTTTAGTGAGCTCATGTCGTCTCCTGTTTGTAGGCCCAAGTCGAGCTGTCTGCACTCAAGATGCAGCTATTCTTTTATGGGTACAGCCACTCAATTCTAGGTAGCTAAAGGGACGAGGCTCTGAAACTGAATCGCTATGCGAAACCTGATTCAGTGCGCATGCGGGTTGAAAAATGGAGTTTCGCTGTTCAGAAGCGGCGAGCTGCGATGCCGTCGCACGTATAATGCTGACGTATGAATCCCTCCACCCTTATCGGTATCGTTGCAAGCGTGCTCCTGCTGGGTGCGGTGCTGTTCTTTTCCGCAGAGAACGCTGCCTCGTTCGTCGACATACCCAGTCTGGGCATCGTGGTGATCGGCACTCTGGCAGCGACCTTCATCAGCTATCCGCTCAGCGAAGTGCTGCGCGTCTTCCGCCTGCTAGGCGCCGTGCTGCGCAACGAACGCCTGCATACCGAGCAGGATATCGACGACCTCATCTCCATTTCGCGGCTATGGATGAAAAACGACATCCGCAAGGTCGAGGGCGCGCTGGAAAATGTTTCCAACCCTTTCCTCAAAACGGGCGTGCAACTGGTTATCGACCATGCGCCCGAGAAAGACATCGTCGATCTGATGCAATGGCGCGTATCCCGGCTCCGTGCCCGGGAGCGCGCGGAAGCGCAGCTGTTCCGGACAATGGCCGGTTTTGCGCCGGCGTTCGGCATGCTGGGCACCCTGGTGGGGCTGGTGAATCTGCTCTTCCTGCTGGGGGACGGCGACATGGCGGCCATCGGCCAGCAAATGGCGCTGGCCTTGATGACGACTTTCTACGGTATCTTGTTCGCCAACTTGCTTCTGAAGCCTGTGGCAGTCAAGCTGGAGCGGCGCACCGAGCAGCGCGTGATCGTCATGAGCATGATCATGCAAGGCGTTTCCATGATGTGCCAGAGGCGCAGCCCCTCGCTGATGCGCGAGACCCTCAATTCCTTCATGGAAGAGCATGACGACGAAATCAACGATCGCCAGGGCAGGCGGGACAAAGAGCAATTGGCCCAGCCGGTGAAGGCGACGCGGATCGGGCTCCGGTTCCGGCCGAAGCCCAAGGCCAAGCCGCAGACCAGACAGTCATGAGCGTGGTGCATCAGAACAAATGGTACGTCGAGCCGGTGCCCGAGGAAGAAACCGAAGGCTGGCTATTGACCTATCTGGATCTGATCACCTTGTTGCTGGTGCTGCTGGTGGTGATGCTGGCCTTGTCGGGAACGGTGGCCAAACTGTCGCCTGCCGCCACGACAGCCGGGCTGCTGCCGGCGCATAGCGGTTTATTGCCAGGCGGGTCCGCGCCCGACGTACTTCAGGCCGTTCCACAGGCCGAGGTCCCGGTGCCTGCCCCGCCTGCCACTGTGCCGCTGATCCCGGCGCCCCCCGAGACTGACCCATTGCCGGCCATCACCGCGCATACTGAGTGGGACCCGCCCACCTATGCGCCCGGCCTGGCCGAGCCAGACCTTGAGCAAGCAACATTTGCCGTCGAGCTGCCCTCCTACTTCCAGGGCGAGACAGATCCCGACGCCGTCTTGCAGCATGTCATGGGGGATGAGGAGCGTGCGCCAGTATCCGCCGCCCCCGAGCCTGCGGCCGGTGGCGTGGGCTTGTTGGCATTGCCAGAGCTGGGCGACGACATCGAGATCATTCGCAAGCAGGAATCCGTCAGCTTCCGGATCAACAGCGAAATCCTGTATACCTCCGCCAAAGCCGACCTTAGCCGGGAAGGCCTTGCGGTCCTGCGCAAGCTCCTTCCCGTGCTCAAGGACAGCCAGTACACCATCACCGTCGAAGGCCATACCGATGCCTTGCCCATACGGGGCGGGCAGTATCCGTCGAATTGGGAACTGTCGGGCGCCCGGGCGGGCAGGGTGGTCCGATACTTGGCGGCCAACGGTGTAGGGCGCACGCGCCTGCGCGCCATTGGCTATGCGGATACCCAGCCTTTGGCCAGTAATGACACCGAGCAAGGCCGCGCGAGCAATCGGCGGGTGGAAATTATTCTGGAACAGCCGGCGCCGCCCGGTCCGCCCGCAACAGACTGACTTCCATGCGCCATGCACGGGCGGGGCGCTACATTAGACTGCGCGCTATCAAAAGGCCTGCCACCACGAGGCACACTGATGCGAACCCGCGCTGCAACACGCTTGCCGTCAGGCGGCGGGCGAGGTATTGGCCCACAGCCATGCCCGCCACGACCGCCCCAATGAAGGCCCATTCCGGCGGCGCAATCACCAAGCCCTGGGCCAGGAACGAGGCGACGGTGAACGCGGAAACCAGAACGATGACCGTGAGCGAAGTGGGCACGATGCTGTGCATGCGCAGTTCTGTGTAGTGTGCCAGGGCGGGTACGATGATGAAGCCTCCCCCCACGCCCAGCATGCCTGTGCAGAGGCCGGAGATGACGCCAATGGCGCCGAGCGTGGCCGCCGTCTTGCCGGTCCATACGAACCGGCCGGTGTTGGGTGAAATCCGGCAGGTTTTTGCCGCGTCGGCTTGATGGGCCGGGCTGCCCAAGCCACGGGCTTGCCGGAGTGTTCTCAAACTCACCAACACCATGATGGCCGCAAAGAGCAGGCTCAGCCCCTGGGCCGGCAGCCGGTGAGCCATCGCCACGCCAAGGGGTGATCCCAGCACGCCCGCAGCGCCCATGAGCAGCGCGGCCTTGTAGCGTACCGTGCCGCGGCGCAAACCATAGAAGGCGCCCAGCGCGGCCCCCATCCCCACGGCAATGAGCGCAATGGGCACGGCTTGGGGCATGCTGATACCGAGACCAAAAATGAGCGCCGGCACGGCGAGAATGCCCCCGCCCGCCCCGGTCAACCCCAGAACGGCGCCCACAAGGAGGCCCAGAATCACACCGATAGCCATCATTTCAGAGAGAACAGTTTGTTGAATCCAGTGTACTAGAGTTGGGTGAAAATCGAGTAGCCGACCGCGCGCCCGATGCCCCGGCGCATGCCCTCTAAACGCAATGCCTGGCCTAAAGTGATGTTCGCCAGATTCACGTCACTGCCGAACTCCGACAGCATCGTGGCGTGCTGTTTGGGAAATCGATAAGGGTCGGCTTCGATCAGCGCCCGGCTGAACCATTCCCGTGCCTTGAGTTGTTCCATCTCCTTTGGTTTCTGGGATGCCAGCAAATCGAGCTCGGACTGCTCAAGCGTCAGGTATTCGATTCCAACGTCATGCAGGTCGGCGACGATCCCATCAAGATCCTCCAGCTGCATGGGCATGTCCGGATCCTTGGCGCCGTATTCGTACACTACCTGAAAGCCCTGCCTTTGAAGCTGGCTGATAATGTTCATTCGCTCATCGCGGCTCAAGGACACGCAGTTTTCGGAAACCTCGAGTGCATCCAGACCTACCCGGCGCAGTAGCTGAAGAAAGGCGTCAACCTCGTTGCGGCGGTAAGCATATTCGAAAATGATTCCACCCGCATAGACGGATACGCCGTAGTCCTTGTAGCAGGCAACGGCCTTCTTGATGGTTTGTTCGGGTATCAGAAGCAGGTTGGGTGCGAAGATCTTGACGAAATCGATATAGTCCGCCGTACATTCGAGCGCTGATCGGATCCCGATGTCGCTGCCGCCCCAGCCAAACGTGTCTGGGCCCCAATCGATGACCGACGTAATGCCTTTCTTCCTGGGCTTGAGGTCGCGGCCTGGCAAGGCAAGCGCGCTCTGGATGTGGTCGGAGCCCGCCTTATTGATGAAGCTGTCTTCCATTGTCTTCAATCCTTATGAATGGGGTGCCATGGGGTTCCGCGACAGCGTCGCGTCTGCCGTTCGCCGGGCCGTGACATACGCTATGGCACGATCAACGGCCTCAGGCGCCAGGCCAAGATAGGTCCGGTGATCAAGCAGCTCATCCAGCTCGGCTTCGCTCAGATTCGAGGCGAGCGCTTCCTGGGCGAGTAGGGCTGCGCGGAATGCGATGCCCTCTGCGGCCGCTTGTCGGGCGGCGTCCCTGACCACGACATGGGCCTTATGCTTGCCGATGTGCCGACCCAGGGAAAACATGATCCGTTCGGCCATGATCAAGCCATCGGTGCGCCCCAGGTTCCGGTCCATGTTGGCGGGATGCACGGTCAGCCCAGCCAGCAGCCCCTCGGCCGCGGCAAGCAGCTGGTCCATGTTGGTCGCAATGGATGCGAGCGAGCTGTCATTGCTGATCTGATCGCGCTCATAAATGGAAACCATCCAGTCGAGCAACACGCCGGATTCATGGGCGATCTGGCGGGACAGCCCGATAATCGCGGTGGCCTTGCGCGGGTTCGATTTGTGCGGCATCGTGCTTGAGCCCACTTCGGTGTTTCCCTCGTCCAGCTCGGCAAAATCGTCGCCTTGCAGCAGAAAGATATCTTGCGCCATGCGGGCCAGGCTCTTGGCCATGATCGCAATCGTGCATCCCCATTCCGCATGCTTGTCGCGGGTGCCCTTCCAGTCGGCAGGTTCGGGTGGCGCAAGGCCCAGCTCCTCCATGGTCAGCGTCTCGACCTCGAAACCCTGGTCACCAAGCGCGGCATAGGTTCCCACTGCTCCGCCCAGCACGCCTGTGTTGGTCCGGGAAAGCCACCCCTGCATCCGGATGATGTTGCGCCGATTCTCGAGCATCCAGGTGCTGGCCTTGAGACCGAAGGTGATCGGCAGGGCGTGGCGTCCCACCGTACGGCCCATCATGGGTGTGGATCGGTGGGTTTGCGCAAGCGCCATCAAGCGCGCTTCGATGCACAGGGCGCGCCCGCAGAAACGCTCCATGGCGCGGCGCATCTGAATGACTTGCGTCGTGAGCCGGATATCCGGCGTGGTGGCTCCGTAATGCAGGAAGGCGGCCGCTTCGTCGCCCAGCGCGACTGACCAGGTCTTTAGCAGCGCCACCAAAGGGTGGCCGACACTTTCTATGGCTTCCTGGATCGCTCCCGCCGGCGCGAAATCGGGCTGCGCCTTTTCGTTGATCGTATCGGAGGCCGTCTGGGGGATAATGCCCAGGCGAGCCTGGGCCCGCGCAAGCGCCGCCTCGATTTGCATGATGGTGGCAGTCGCGGCCCTTTCTCCGAATATGTCTTGCATGGACATGGACTACTCCTGCCTCATCCCGATTTGCTCGATCACATTGTCCCAGCCCTGCTGTTGCTCGGACAGCCACGCGGCAAAGTCGAGGCTGTCCTGCATAACCGGTTCGAACCCTATCTCGCGCAGATTCTTCTGTACCGATTCCGAGGAAACGATCTGATCGATCGCGCTTCTCATGCTCGAGACGACCTCGTCAGGCATATCCTTCAGTCCCACAAGGCCGATCCACAGCTCTACATCAAAGTCACCGTAGCCGGCTTCCTGGAAGGTCGGCACGTTCGGAGCGAGCGCGTTTCGTTCCGCGCCGGTGAGCGCCAGCGCCTTGAGCTGCCCGCTCTGCAGCTGAGAAAGTATGGGCGCCAGCCCAATGAATCCCGCTTCAACCCTGCCAGAGGCCATATCCACGATTGACTGGCCGCCGCCTTTATAGGGAATATGGACGATATCGATATTGGTTTGCTGCTTGAACACTTCGCCGGCCAGGTGATGCACAGAGCCCGCGCTCGAGGCTGCATACGATAGCTTGCCGGGTTGTGACTGGGCATATTCCACGAAGCCCTTCACTGAATCCACCGGCACGTTGGGATTGACCACGAGGACTTCAGGGGAGGTGGCGATCTTGGCAACGGCCTCGAACTTGCTCATGTCCCAAGCCAGCGAGTTGTTGAGCAATGGCTGGATGGGAATCGAATCCGTGATCAAGGCAAAGGTATATCCGTCCGGTTTTGAACGGGCAAGATCCCCCATGCCGATCGCGCCGGCTGCGCCGCCCTTGTTCTCGACGACGACCGTCTGGCCAAGCACCTTTCCAAGCTGATCCGCCATGATTCGCCCGACGATGTCGGTGGCTCCGCCCGGCGCGAATGGAACGATCAATGTAATGGGCCGATTGGGCCAAGCCTGTGCGAGTACTGGGGTTGCCGATCCCAGGAGGGTGGCCGCGGTCAAGATGGCTGAGGCAGCGACGAACTGTCGGCGTTTCATGAATATCTCCTCTTTTGATTTCCAGTGGACACAGTACGCCAACTCAGCTATAACCATGAAATCAAAAAATCCGGTCATGTGATAACAGGAGGCTTTCACTGCCACACCCCATCACCCCGCGGCTGTCTTCATTAAGGTTCAGAAGCCTGCGCTTGCTGCAACTCATCGCCGAACATGGCTCGGTCCGCAAGGCCGCCGATGTTCTTTGCGTCACGCAACCCGCAGCCAGCGCGATGCTGCTGGAGGTGGAACAGGTGTTGGGCCTTGAGCTATTCGTGCGATCCCGCCGAGGCATGACACCCACGCCAGCCCTCATGTCCTTGCTTCAACGCCTGACGGTGATCGAGAATGAAGTCAAAGCGCTGAGCGAGGATGCAAGCGCTTTCTTTAGCCGGGCCCGGCGGATCTACCGACTGGGTGTACTGCCAAGAAGTATGCTGAACGTCATGCCTCAAGTGTTGGCAAAAGTCGTTGAGCAACATCGCGAGTTGGAGTTCTCACTGACGGAGGCTACCTCCGACGTGCTGTTGCGCGGATTGGCGGACAACCATTTCGATTGTGTCATCGGGCGGCCCACCCGCGACGCGGCGCACGCGATGGATGGTCGCCACTCCTTTCAATTCCAGACACTTTATGAGGAAGGGATGTGTGTTGTTGCGGGAAAACGTCATCCCCTTGCCAGCAGGAAGCGGCTCACCTTGCGGGATACCCTTGATTGGGGCTGGACCTTGCCGCCATTGGGGTCAGTGACTCGAAACTTGCTGGTCGACGAGTTCCTGCATGCGGGGATTTCGCCCCCTGTGCCCATCATTGAATCCGCGAATTTCTTTTCCAACCTGAGCCTGGTGGAGCAGGGAACCCTGCTTACCGTCTCGCCCATGTCCGCTGCCCGCAAATACGCATCGCTCCAGGGAGTCAGCATTCTGGACTTGAAATTGGGGACGCCCTTGCCGCCCATTTCATTGATTTGGCGGAGGGAAAGCGCGCTTGAGGGACCGCTGGCCGTGCTCCGCGAGGAATTGCTTCGAAGTTGTGCTACTTGAACACATGGCCGGCGGCGGTAGCCGAGCCTGAAGCAGCGGCCACAGCCCGCTGTTGACCAGCCGAGGGCGTTGGCTTGATCAGCGGCTTCGCAGGGTGAGTTTCAATTGGACACGGTGGCTTACAGGCGCTACACAACCGCGGTGGTATAAAAAATTAAGAGCAGGCGTGATGCCTGGAACCTTAAAGGACCATCCATGAACCGTAATCTCACAGCACTAGCCGGTGTGTTCTTGTGCGCAGGGCTGGCTGCATGTTCAACGCCACAAAAAAACGCTCAGGAATTGTCGCAACAAACGGTTGAATACAACTGCGGCCAAGGCAGCACCCAGCCGCTAAGCGTCCAGTACACCTTTCAGGGCGATGATCCGATGGCTGCCAAGGTCATTTACAACAACCAGGCTGTTGACCTGACGCGCGCCACCACCAGCAACGTCGACATGGTGGGTAATACATTCCGCGGGAATGGATACACCTGGACCACTGACAAATTCACGCGTGGCGATGCCGGTACCGTAAACGGCAAAATGCTCACCCAGGAAACGCAGCAAGTCGTCAGCGGCCAGACTTCCACCGTCAGCAACGTCCTGGTCAAAGATTGCCGAGTTGTAGCCGCCTCGTAAGCACTGTCATGCATGCTTCCCGCTCGCCGTGAGGCGGGCGGGATTTTTTGCGCCTGTTATTGGCCCGCCTTGCGGGGGAGATTATCGGATGCGCGCAATGCTTTCCGGTGACCCTTCGGGCGCATCTTCTCCATTCTTCACGGTAACGAACAGCTCTCCGGTCTTGCTATTCAGGGCAGGCGTGTTCGGGTGCGCGGGCAGGCTGATGGTATGCAGCTTGCGGTAGCCCTTGCTGTCGAAAATCGTTAGCTCGCCGGAAGCGCGATTCGCTACAAACAGGCGCTCACGCGCGGGGTCAATCTTGAGGTTGACCGGCCCCCCCGCTTCGAGTTCGGCGACGGTCTTCCCGGTGGCCAGGTCGATGGCCACCACCCGGCTGCCGGGGTGATGCGATTCATAGCCCGGCATGTCCTTCTTCTGAAAGGCGGTCATTTTGGGGTGCCCCTGGTCCACGGCCAGCAGGCGATGGTTTACCCCGTCGTAGGCCAGGTTCAATGGCTGTTCCACGCCCAAGTCAAAGCGTTTGACGATTTCGTTCGACGCCGTGTCAACGACGACGGCCTCGCCTTCCATGTTGGACACATACAGTCGCTTATGCTTGGCATCAAGCGCTATCCCCGTGGCCGTGTATCCGAATCCGGGAATGATTTTCTCTATGCGTCCCGTCTGAGTGTCGATGACGAAAAGCTTGCTCTCTTTATTGTCAAAACCAGCCATATACAGCCGGTGATTGTCGGTGTCCAGCAGCAGTTGGCGGAAATGGTATTCCGGCCGGTCACGGCCGTCCTTGCCCTTGCTCACGTTGACCAACTGCCAAGTCTGTTGGATCTGGCGGGTTCGGGTATCGATGACGGTGACGGCGCCGCTGCCTGTGTTCCCGACATACAGGCGGTCGCCGGCATCGTCCAGCGCCAGGCTGAATGCCCGAAGAGGCAGTTCGATCTTATCGATAACGGCAAGATCGGCCGGATTCACCACCAGGATCTGATAAGGCACCGACTCATCCTTGAAGCTGCCGGCCGACGCCACGAACAGCACACCTTGCTTGTCGCTGTAGACCAGTTCGTAAATACCTTGCGCGATCGCAGCGCGGGTAACGACCGGCTCCGCCCTGTTTTGGATGGCGTTGGCCGCGTTTGCGGTCGTCTGAAAGTTCTTTGTGGGTGCGGTGCAGCCAAGAATGCCTGCTGTGGCCGCAACGCACAGTAGCGCCGATGTGATGATACGGTTCATGGAATGATCTTTCCCATTAGATGAGTAAGGTATGACAATCAGAATTCGATTGATGCGGACAAATTGAAGGTACGGGGTTGGCTGACGCCTCGCCAGAGCGAGCCATACCAGTAGTGGGCGTTAGCGACGTTGTAGACGGTGCCGCGCAATATGACACGGTTGTCAGCAAGCTTGGTGGCGTAGGCGAAGCCCAGGTCATAGCGCCGCCAGCTTGGAACGGACTGGGTATTGGCTTGATCCAGGTATTGCTTGCCGGTATGGATGGCGTTTGCCGTCAAGGTCAGGCCGGGGACCGTCGCGACGTCGTAGGCGACGCCAAGCTTGGCCTCGAACCGTGGGACTTCGGGCGCGTCATTGCCTTGGTAAAGTCCGCCCTGCGTTTTCGTCAGTTTCGCCTGCTTCCAACTAAGCCCCCCGATAAGACGCAGTCCTTTGACAGGTTCCCCGAAAACTTCCCATTCAATGCCGCGGTTGCGCTGTTCACCACCGAAACTATAGATATTGGTTTCGGGATCCGTCATGGAGCTGGGCCGGTTGATCTCGAACACGGAAAGCGTCGTCGCAAGGCTACCGAGATCGTACTTGATGCCGATCTCTTTCTGCCTGGATTTGTAGGGAGCGAAAATTTCTCCGGCGTTGGCGGCGGTCGCAGGCGCCTGTGCGCCCGCACTCAGGCCTTCGATGTAGTTTCCGTACAGAGAAACACTATCGGTCAGCTTGAAGAGCACGGCGGCGGCGGGTGTCGTGGCCGATTCATCATAGGGGTTGTCTCGCAATTGGCCGGTCGCCGCATCGAAGCTTTTCTGCCTTACGTTCTGGCGGCGCACGCCCACCGTCAACTGAAAACGGCTGTCGAACATAGAAAGCGTATCGGCAATCCCTACGCTGCGCAGTGTGTCTTCGTTGCTCTTGGGCATGTCGGGGGAATAATCCACGTCCGGCCTGGAAACATAGGTCGGATCGTAGATGTTGCCCGAGTCCAGGCCACTTAGAGGATAGTTGACTCTGGCCTGATATACGGTTCTTTGCGACGCATTGGCGTTGATCGACAACTGGTGGTTGATCGGCCCGGTATCAAATCGGGTTTGCGCTCCCACATCTCCGGCACTGTTCTCGAACTTCGAGTTCCAGACCAGCGCTGAGTCGCGGGCGAAGTCGCCATCCATGTTCAGCAGGCGCCAATTCATCACGTTGGCAGTCATTTTGCGCTCGTTCCTGCCGATGCTTGCCCACACAGTCGTATCGTCGCTGATGTCATACTCGCCCTTCAGCATAAAGAGATCGCCGCGGGTTTCGTAAACGGTCCAGGGTTCACCAGCGATCAGCTTGTCGTGGGTCGGAGGTTTGGGCACCGAGGCCAACCGTGAGGTAATCTGGGCGGACACGCCGTCCGTATGCTCCTCGTTGTGGATCCAGTCGAAGCCCACTCTCAGGTCGGTGCCACGGTAGTCGATTCCAAGTCCAGCCGCCTGGTTGTCGAGTTTCTTGTGCTTGATGGGGGACTCGCCCTCGCGTTTTGTTGCATTCAGGCGCACACCCCAACGATTGTCCGTGCCGAAGCGGCGGCCCATATCAATCTTGCCCGAATAGATGGAGTCGCTCTCGTAGCCCATGCTCAACCGGTTTATGGGCGTATCGGTGGCCCGCTTGGTCGCCGTGTTCACGGTTCCGCCGATACTGCCGCCGGGCATCATGCCGTTCAAGAGTGCCGACGGGCCCTTAAAGACTTCCACATGTTCTGCGAAGTCGCCCAGACTGCGGTTGCCATAGGATGCCAATCCATATAATCCGTTGATGCCCAGATCTTCCAGGCCAGAATTACTGAAGCCGCGGATTTGCACGGCAGCGTAATTGCTCAGGTCATAAGCGTTGCCTGTGGTGGATACGGATGGGTCTGTGTCTGAAATTACCCGTAGCAGATTGTCCGATTGGGTGTTCTCTATCGCTTCCCGGGTATAGGCCTTGGTGCTGAATGGCGTATCCATGAAATCCTTGTTGCCCAGCAGCCCGACCCTGCTGCCGACGGCTATTTGCCCGCCGGCGTAGGCGGGTGGCAGCCCGTTGGCCGATCCCACAACTGTCACCGGCGTCAATCGGGTGGCTTGTCCCGACGAGTCCGGCGCGGATGACGACAGCGACACGCTCTTTCCGTTGCGCCGGTATCGGATATTGGTCCCGGCCAGCAATTGTTCCAATGCCTGGTCGGCAGTCAGGTTGCCGGATACGGCCGGGGCATTCAGCCCTGCCGCGATGTCGGGAGCGTATGCCAGTTCCAGCGAAAACCGGTTTGCCAGTTCGACCAGCGCCTGGCCTAGTGGTTGCGCCGGGATGTTGATGGATATGGGGGCTTCCTGTGCCTGGGCGGGTATCGGTGCGACGCAGAAGGCCAGAAGCAGGGCCGTTGTGATGCAGGTCAGGCGTGTAGAAAAAGTAAAGTGCTGCCGCAGTGCGTGAAGGCGGATGGTTTCGTTGTTACGGTTCACAGAAAAGATTCCAGGTGGTTCAACAAAGTGTCTGCGCTTCAGAGGCTCAGGGCTAAGCCTGCTGTACAGGCTTTCCTGAGCGCAAAAGACACCCCCTACTGATATAGACAATTCAGCCGGGTGAATACCTGATAAAAAAAACCATCAAAATTGAAACAAAAAAATCATGATGACTTCGTTCAACGCCGCGTCACCACCGATGTGCCGTCGGCAAGATGCAAGATCCTCACCGGTGCGATGTCCGGCAACAGCGCAAGGAACGCATTCGTATCGTCCGTACTGAAGGCGCCGGCGATGCGCAGCCGTGCCAGTTCCGGGCCGTCCAGACGTATCGGCCTGATTGCGTAGCGATTGATTTCTGCAATTGCCTCGGGCAGGGGCGTGTCGTGAAACACTACCCGGCCTTGCCGCCAAGCGGTCAGCGTGGCTACGTCCCTGTCATCGATCATGGCCAGACTGGCCGGCGGTTGCGCGCTTACACCTTGGCCGGTCTGCAAGGCGGCGGTGCTGCGGTTCCACCACGGGCCATGCCTGACCTGCACCGAACCCGAGTCCACCGCCACCCGTACATGCAGGCCGTCGCGCCGGACATCGAAGCGGGTGCCCGTCACCTGAACGGAGGTGTCGCCGGCCTTTACCAAAAAGGGCCGTTGCGGATCGCTGGAAACTGTGAAGGATGCTTCGCCCGAGCTCAGCACAACGACGCGGCTGTCGGCATACAACCGCACGGACAACGTCGTCGCGGTATTGAGTTCGATGATGGAGTCGTCGGGCAGCGGCACTTGGCGCCGTTCTCCGCGTTGGGTGGAAAACTCAGCGGTATAAAGCGGCTTGCCTGGCCACAATGTAGGCAGGGCAAAGCCGAGCACCAGCGCTGCGGTACAGGCGGCGCCCAGGCCGCAGACCAGGCGCCGCCGTGTGAGGGAATGACGATGGCTGGATCCAACGGGGTCTTTCGCCAACGCGCGCAGGCGCTCGTTCGGGATCAGCCCGACAGCATTCCAGACGCCCCGCGCCCGCCGGTATTCCAGCGCATGTTCCGGGCTGGCAGCAAGCCACATCTCGAACTGGCGTCGCTCGGCCTCGTCCATGCGTCCCGATTTTTCACGAGCGAACCAGAAAGCGGCCGCGTCGCGAGGGTCGCGCAGGGTATCTGGATCGATGGAGTCGTTCATTGGATAAGGGTCGGCGCTCACGTGAAGAGGCGCGCCAAGCAGACGTCAGGCATCTTCATAATACTATAGGCTTCTCGACAGTATCCATGTATTCGGGGCAGAAACTTTGCAACTGTGTTCGAGCGTGGCGCGTGGCATCCATGACATAGCGCTCGACCGTGTTCAGCGCCAGGCCCATTTTTTCCGCGATCTCGGGCTGCGTGTATCCTTCCAGCCGATGGTAGATGAAGGCTTGCCGTTTTTTCAGGGGCAGTTGCGCCAACGCAGCTTCCAGCGCTTGCGCCAGCTCGCCGGCGCGCAGGCTTGTTTCGGGATCGGACAGCAAAGGGTGGTCATCATGGGCCAGCTCTTCCAGCGAAATCAACTCTGTGCGGGAACGCCGTTTTATCTCGTTGATCAGGCGGTTTCGGGACGAGCGGAGCAAATACGCCTTTGGGTTCAGCACAGCCGCCGGATCTTTGCCGAGGAACTGAATCACTGACTCCTGTACAGCGTCTTCCGCCTCACAAGAAAGGGAGTTCCCCTTCGCCCATGTCCCGATCAACCCGCTGTAGTAAGCGAGCCAACCTTTTTTGGGCGCAAGAGGGCGAGACATGACGATACAGGAGGTGTAAATCGTATAAACCCTGCATAATAACAACAATTCTCATTTAGATATAGGGGAGGGCCTGGATGCGCCGTCGTTGATCCCCCCTATGTTGGAATGGTTCATCGCGACCGATCAGGGCGCCAGCAATTGCCAGGCGAGCCGGGCGGCGACGCGCGCGGTGTGGTTGTCGATATCGAAGTCGGGGTTGATTTCAACAATATCGCAGACGCGCAGCTTGCCGCTTTGCTTGACCCGGCAGGCCAATGCCTCGACCACGCTGTAGGGCACGCCCAGTGGCGCGGGGGCGGAAACGCCCGGAGCCACCGAGGCGGGCAGCACGTCCAGATCGATGGTCAGGTAGACGTCGCCCGCTTCCGCAAGCAGCTTGTCCAGGTCTGCCAGGCGGCTTTCCAGATGTTGTTGCTGCATCGCCGTGTCTTCGTAGAAGACGGTGCCCAATTCACGCGCGTGGGCATACAGCCCCGCCGTGTTTCCCAGCCTAGATACGCCAAAGCAGGCATAAGTGACCGGCGTCGCGCTCTGCCTGCAGGCCTCGAGAATCTGGTCGAAGGGAGTGCCCGAGCTGCCCGGCCTGCTGCTGCGCAGGTCAAAATGCGCATCCAGGTTCAAGATAAGCAAGGGCTGGCCCGAAGCCTTGGCGGGCCGCGCGGCAAGATGCTGCGCCAAGCCCTGGAAAGTGCCCCAGGCCGTTTCATGCCCGCCGCCCAGTATCAGCGGGCGGGCGCCGGCAGCCAGCACCTTGGCCACTTGCCGCCCCAGTGCCGCCTGCGCATGCTCCAGCGCATCGTCCTCGCAGACGATGTCGCCGGCGTCCCAAAGCACATTGAAGTCATGCGCCGGCAAGCCCGCCATCATCGAACGGATGGCGCGCGGACCCTTGCGCGCTCCCGGGCGGCCCTTGTTGCGGCGCACCCCGGCATCGCAGGCAAACCCCAGCACGACGGGGTCGCCAACGCCAAAACCGCTGTCTTCCTGCCGTACCAGCTGGAACAGCCGGCGTGTGTCGCCCTGTTCGGCGGCGTCATTCCGGCCTTGCCAAATATTCTGTGTCGAACTCATACACCTGCCTTATACATCTTGCTTGAGCACTGCCTGCAGAAAACCGCGGGTGCGAGCCTGGCTGGGGTTCGAGAAAATGACCTCGGGCCTGTCGGCCTCGATGATCCGTCCGCCATCCATGACGACAACCGTGTCGGCCATGTCACGGGCAAAACCCATTTCGTGCGTGACCACCATCATGGTCATTCCTTCTTTGGCCAGCAGCTTCATGACGCTCAGCACTTCTCCGACCAGCTCGGGATCAAGCGCCGAAGTCGGCTCGTCGAACAGCATGACTTTGGGCGCCATGGCCAGTGCGCGGGCAATGGCCACACGTTGCTTTTGTCCTCCGGACAGGCTGGCCGGCATGGCTGCGGCCTTTTCCGCCAGGCCGACTTTTTCCAGCAGCGCCATGCCCAGCTCTTGCGCGGCGGCAGCGCTGGTCTTCTTGAGCGTGCGCGGGCCAACCGTAATGTTGTCCAGCACGGGCAGGTGCGGGAAAAGATTGAACGACTGGAACACCATGCCAACTTGCATCCGCAGGGCATTCAGTTCGCGCTCGTCCAGCATCCTGCCGTCATTCAGCAAACGCTGGCCGCAGATATCGATCGTGCCGCGCTGCGCGACCTCCAGTCCGTTGCAGCAACGCAGCAAGGTGCTCTTGCCGGATCCGCTGGGGCCGATCACGACCACGACCCGCGATTCATCGACCTCCAAATCCACGCCCTTCAGCACCTCGTGGTCGCCATAAGCCTTGTGCAGGCCCTGTATCTGAATCATCGCTTGCGCCGATCCCGGCGTCCGCGCCGTTGAGTGATCGCTCATTGCACCATGCCTCCCGCCTTAAGGCGCAGTTCCACACTACGCAATACCATTGTTACAAAGGTGGTCATCAGCCAGTAGATCACCGCAATCACCAGGTAGATTTCCAGGGAACGGTAGGACACGCTGATGATTTTCTGGCCTTCATGCATCAGATCGTGGATGGTCAGCAGCGACACAAGCGCAGAGTTCTTGATCAGCGAGATGAACTCGTTGCCCAGCGGCGGAATCATGCGCACGAATGCCTGGGGCAGAATGATCTTGAACATGGCTTGCCGGGCCGACATTCCCAGCGATCGCGCCGCTTCCATCTGTCCCTGGTCGACAGACTGAATCGCGCCGCGCACGATCTCTGAAACATACGAGGCGGAATACATGCCCAGGCCCAATACGCCGCAGGCAAATGCGGGCAGCAAAATGCCGAAGCGCGGCAGGCCGAAGAACCAGATGAACAACTGCACCAACAGTGGCGTACCGCGGAAACACGAAAGATAGACACTGCAAATTCCGTAGGCCACGCGCCGTTGGGGATTGAGCCGGCCGATGCCGATCAACAGTCCGAGCAGGCAGGACAGCAGCAGTGCGCAGACCGTTAATTCTATCGTCACCGTGGCGCCGCTAAGCAGCGCCTGCCAATCAGTGAATGCGGGCGTGAAGTCCAGATTCATTGCGTGCCGCCCTCGAACCATTTGTCGACGATCTGCTGGTACGTGCCTTTTTCTTTCAGGCGCTTGAGCGCATCGTTAAGGGCCGCCACCAGCTCGGGCTGGCGCTTGTCCACGGCGATCCCGTATTCCTCGGTCGTGATCTGCTCATCCAGCACAATCAAGTCGGGGTGGGACTGCGCATACAGCTTGGCGGCAGGCTTGCCGGTCACGGCGGCATCCGCGCGGCCTACGCCCACCAGATTGAACATTTCCTCGTTCTTTTCTACCTCGACGCGCTGCACCTTGGGGTAGTGCTCCTGAAGGTAGCCCACCGATTTGGTGCCCACCTGCACGGACACACGCTTCCCATCCAGGTCCTTAAGCGCCTTGATGGGGCCATCGCGGCGGGTCAGCACGACCAGGCCGCCCGCGTAGTAGGAGTCGGTGAAATCCACCACCTGCTTGCGCGCATCCGTGATGTAGATGGCAGACACCGCGACATCGGCGCGGCCCGACAGGACGGCAGGAATCAGTCCCTTGAAATCAATATCGGTCCAGGACGCCTGCTTGCCCATTTCCTTGACCAGCGCTTCGGTCAGCTCAATATCGAAACCGGTGCGCTTGCCATTCTGGCTGAACTCCATGGGCGGGAAGGTGGGGTCCGTGACAATGCGTACGGAATCGGCGGCCAGGCTGGCGGCCGCAAAGCCGCTCATCGATACCGCAAGAATCGCTGCCAGGATGGTTTTGCGTGATGCCATGACAATCTCCTTGTTTGGGAAGGCACTCAATGGCTTTGCAGCCGTGATGAAATACGCGCGGCAATGGAAGACGTCATGTCTATGAACTGCCGCTCGCGGTGATGGATCCGGGTAGTGGGGGCCATCAGGGTGATTGCCGCTATCGCATGGCCGTACTGCTGGAACAGAGGCGCGCTGACGCCCCAGACACCCTCGTCCACTTCGCCCTCTGAAATACAGTAGCCTTGCGCACGGATCTGATTCAGGGTTTCTTTCAGGGCCAGGATGTCCTGTTCTTCGATCAGTGCTTCCCGCTCCAGATGGCGCAGGGCGGCAGCGCGCCGCTCATTGTCCATGAAGGCGAGCAGCGTTTTGGCGGACGCCCCTTTCCAGAGCGGCAGCCCGCGGCCTTTGGTGAACGAACAGCGCAGCGAACTGGGGCTTTCCACCATGTCCAGGCAAACCACCTGATTGTTCGCGGCGGCCAGCAGGCCGACCGATTCACCCGTGTTGCGCGACAGCGCCTCGAGCTCGCTATGCGCCTCTTGCACCAGGTAAGACAATTGGTCGAATCCCCAAGCCAAGGGCAGGCATATCGGCCCCGGCAAATACGCGCCGCCGCTTTCCATGACGAAGCCCCAGCGCTTGAGCAAGGCCAGTTGCCTGTACAAGGTGCTTTTGCTCAGGCCAGTCTCGGCCATCAGCTCGGCCGGGGTCACCGAGCGCTCGAGCCTGGCCAGCGTTGCCAGCACAAACAGAACACGATCGGCGCCGCCTTTGGCCACGAACTCATCGGTCATGGATGGAGGATCCAGAAAACAGAAATATGGCCTCACTGTATGCTGATTTCCCATATACAAGGAATATGATTCCCATAAAACGGGAAAAATAGGCTAAACCCTGATAAGAAAGCCGCCCCTGCATTAACCTGGCCGGCGCCTAGCCGTTCGTTCCCGGCCCGTATCGACAATCTTGGTGATGTCTGGTGAAATAAATGGGAACGTGTCGCATTCTTATTATCTGGATCTGGAGTGAATCATGATGATGAAGTACATAGCGTCTGCCATATCCCTGGCCTTGCTGTCGGCATGCGCCAGCGGTCCGGCAGTCAGCACGGATGCGGACCCGGCCGCGCAGTTCAGCCAATACCGCAGCTACGCCTGGAAGCAAGAGCCCACCGACGCGCCGCCGCTGGTGAAGCAGCGCATCGTCAGCGCCGTCGATGCGCAATTGCAGGCGAAAGGCTGGCAGCGCCAGGACGCCGAACGCAATGCAGACATCGGCATTGCCGCGCACGTGGCGACGGAACAGAAACAGACGCTGGATACGTTCTATGGCGGCCCCAGCTGGAACACCTGGGGATGGCGCGGCGGATGGGGCGCCGGCATGGGCATGGCGACGACAACGGTACGGACTTACGATGTCGGCACGCTGGTGATCGATATGTTTGACCAGAAGAGCAAGCGCGCCGTATGGCGAGGCACCGTCAGCGGCACCATCCCCGACTCCCCGGAAAAACTCCACCAGGGCGTGCAGCAGGGCATCGACAAGCTGTTCGAGTCATTTCCACCTGGGAGCGGGGGGCAATAGGGCAAAAACGCTCACGCGGCATGCCCGGCACAAGAGGCTTCCATGGCTTTTTGAAGATGCGCTGTCAGCCGGTCCGCAAGGAGCGGCCTGGCGACGGTGCTAAGGGATGCCGCGCTGATATTGAAGCGTATGGCAGGTTGCAGGCTTAACACACGCACTCGGCGCTTATCGACTGACAGCACGGTCAAAGAATCGACGATGGCCACGCCCAAGCCCTCGGCAACCAAATTCAGGGCAACATGAAGTTGCTGAATTTGAATATGCTCAGCGACAACCAAGCCTTGCTCGCGGTATAGATTAAGCAGCAGCTTGCCTAGCGGGTGCTGATACTCCGGCACAAATACCGTCATTCCTTGCAGGTCGGCGACAGAGACCGAGGTTCGTCTTGCCAGCACCCCTGGCGGCGCAACACAAACCAGCTCGCCCCATCCTATCGCCTGCTGATCGATCAGCGGGTGGCTTGCCGATTGATAGACCACGCCCACGTCGGCTTCCTGGCGCACCAGGCTTTCGATGGCTTGTTTAGAGTAGGCGCTCTTGATGGAAATTCTGGCATCGGGATACTCAGCAAGAAAGCTGCGCAATGCCCGAGGCACTATTTCCAGGGCCAAGGCCGGCGCCGCCATGATTCTTAATGGCTTGCCCTCGGGTTTTTTCAGATTGATGGCCATCTGCCGAACGACGTCGAGCTGGCTATGCAGGTTGTTGACTTCTGTATGCAGGGCCTGTGCTTCCTGCGTCGGTATCAGCCGTCCGCGAATGCGCTCGAACAGAGGATAGCCCAGCTGAAGCTCCAGGCTCTTTAAATACTGAGAAACGGCCGGCTGGGTCAGGTTCAGCAGCTTGGCCGCGGCGCTTACTGTTCCCCCTACCATCAGCGCATGAAATATCTCGATATGCCGCAAGCGCATAGTGTGATTTCCCTTTCATCTATAAGCAGGACAACATGAAGAGCCCCGATTCCTTATACCTTTCACGGCTTTGCCCGACATAGAATCAAGTGGCCGTCCAATTATGCAGTCTTATTTCCGGTTCTGAAAAAAATAATAGATACAGGAGACGCCATGATCAAGATTATCCGTAGCGCGACAATAAGCTTAGCCACCCTTTTGGCGGCATTGCTGCCCGTTCATGCCGTCAGCGCCGCCGACTGGCCTGCGAGACCCGTGGAGTTGATCGTTCCCTATCCGCCCGGCGGCAGCTCCGACATCATTGGCCGCTTACTGGCCAAGCATCTGGCTTCCCTATTCAAGCAGCCATTCGTGGTCCTGAATAAAGGAGGGGCGGCAACGGCCATAGGTACGGCGCATGTAGCAAAATCCGCAGCAGATGGCTATACCTTGCTATTGGCCGACAGCCCACTGGTTGTCAATGCCGCGGTCAACCCCAACGTTCCATACCAGCTATTTGATGATTTTTCCCCCGTTGCTGTATTTGGAACCTCGCCGTCGTTTCTGTATGCACCGATAGGCGGCAGTCAATCTCTTTCGGAGCTCATCGACAAAGCAAAACAGCAACCGGGTAAAGTTCCCTTTGCCAGCGCGGGCGGCGGGACGTCCACCCACCTGCTGCTGGAGATCCTGCAACGGGAAGCGGGGGTGCAGTTCAATCATATTCCCTACAAAGGGTCAGCCCCTGCCTTGATGGACACGGCGGCGGGAACCATTGACGCCTCATTCTCGACCTATGCATCGGCGGAGTCCCTGGTCTCAGCCGGCAAACTACGCGTCATAGCGATGACTTCCGATAAGCGCCTGGAAGATTTTCCAGGCGTGCCCACATTAAAAGAATCAGGTTACGACGGGGCGACGATGCAGACTTGGTGGGGAATACTGGGGCCCGCGGGGCTGCCGAAAGACATCAACGAGGCGCTTCAGGCTGCGCTGGCTCAAATTGTTCAGACCGATGACGTCCGGGCGCAATTCAAGCGGCTTAGTGTTCTGCCGAATATCGGTGATTCCCAAGGCTTCACGGCTACGATCAAGAGCGATTATGAGCGCTGGAAGGGTGTTGTCGAGGCCGCAGATATAAAACTTTACTGAAACGACTCAAGAGGCGTATATGACCAAGCTGAATGCTCTGGATGAATTGTGCGACACCCCGCATACTTTCCTGAATGTGCCCCACACTCACGATGCCACCGGCGCCAGGGCGGCTATTCTCGGCATTCCTTTCGATTGCGGCCTGCATCCTTTTCGGATCGGGTCGCGGCAAGGGCCGCAGTCTATCCGCGATCAATCGCGCTTAATGAGAACGTACAACTCCGAGCTGGCCGATTTCAATCCGATGGCCAGGTTGAAACTCGTCGATTGCGGCAATGTGCGCGTGACACCCAGCAAAGTGCAGGAAAGCTTTGCAGCCATAGAAAAGGCGGTTTCCATCATCCTGAAACAAGGGGCCGTTCCCGTGACGATGGGCGGCGATGGCAGCGTGTCATTGCCCCAGTTGCGAGCCGTTGGCAAGCACCACCCTGATCTGGCGGTCATCCACATCGATTCCCACACGGATACAAACACCTTTCAGCCAGGCAACGAGTACAACGCGGGCACGCAGTTCACCCATGCCGCGCTGGAAGGGTGCCTGGACCCCCATTCTTCTTTTCACATAGGCATACGGGGCACCACCTACTCTCAACACATCCTTGCGCATGCGCGCAGCTTTGGTTATCGGATCGTGACCTTGAATGCCTTGCTGGATCAAGGGATCAGCAACGTCGTGGCCGAGCTTCGCGAGCAACTGAAGGGCAGGCCGGTGTACCTTTGCTTTGATATGGACGTCATCGATCCGTCGTGCGCGCCGGGCGTTGCCGCGCCGAGCTGGGGCGGCCTGACCGCGCGTGAAGCCATTGCGCTACTTAGAATGCTGGAAGGATTCAACCTTGTGGCGGTCGACTTCAATACAGTCAGCCCGCCTCATGACATCAACGGGATGACAGCTTCGCTGGCCGCGGCATTGATGTTCGAATGCCTGGTGCTGCTTTGCCGTCAATTTGATCTAGCCTATCCCGACCCCGTTCCCGAATTTCACTATTAGGCAGTGTAGTGGTCCAAAAGAAGCCATGGCCATCGTTTCGCAAGGGGTGCGCCGTTTACCAAGGCTATCGCAGCCCTGCGGCAGGGGTATCTACTTTGTAGGCGGCCCAGCCCCTGAAAGTGAATGCGCAATAGAAAAGATCGATGTCCGTGAACCCGGCCTGGCGCAACAGATCGGCATCTTGCTGCGGTGAAAGCACCGGCAGCCGCTGCTTGATCGCCGCGATGCTGTCGTTGGCCTGTGCCTTAGGCACGCCGGCAGCGGCCGCATACGCCGCATTGCGCGCAAGCCATGTGTCCCGGACCGGGCCTTCGCTGGAAAAGCTGTGATGCGCAACCACCAGGGCAGCGCCGGGCCTGAGCCGCCGGTGCATTGCCTGCAAGGTTTTAAGGCGCTCCGCTGGCGCAAGGAAGTGCAGCGTCAGCAGGCAGGCCGCGCCGTCGAAAGGCCCCATGGGCGCACTGTCGATATACCCTTCATGCAAACGCACGCGAGGCGCGATGGGCTCAATGGCTGCGCGGGCCAGATCAAGCATCTCGGCCGATGGGTCCACGCCGTCGAAGCGCCAGCTTGGCTGCATTTCGGCGAAGGCCTTCAGTTCCAGCCCGCCGCCCGCACCCAGCACCAAAATGCGCGCGTCGGCAGGAGCCCGCTCGGCCAGCAGCACGCCCGCCATCCTGTGCAAGTCCCGAAGGCCGGGCACGATTCTGGCGGTTCTTCCCGCATAGCCTGATACGGCTGCCGGGTCGGAAAACGGATTCAAGGGATGCCGCCTTCCGTTTGTATGGGGTTAACCGTCTCGGGCCAAAGCAGCGAGCGGTGCACCTGGGCGCCCGCCATGGCGCCGCTGCCCACGGCCAGCGACACAGAATGAGGTGCGCGCGCCACATCGCCGCAGGCAAACACGCCCGCCACCGAGGTCTTGTTTTCAGTATCCGTGCGCACTTGCATGCCCATCGGCGTCTCCTCCATCGCGCAGCCCAGCACTGTGGCCAACGAACCGGAAGGAACAGTGCGCGTCGCCGTGAACAGACCCTTGAAGCGTAGCAGGCGCCCATCGGCCATTACCACATCGGCATCCCCATCGATCCTGTCGATGCGCGCCTCCTCGATCGTCACGGCACGCCGCTTCAAGGCGGATCTGACATCCTGGTTCAACTCCACTATCCCATTGGCGAGCAGAGTCACATCGCCCCAATCGGTGAGCAGTTCGGCCTGATGAACGGACAGCGGGCCGGTGCCGACGATGCCGATACGGCCTTGGCCGAGCTCGTAGCCGTGGCAGTATGGGCAATGGAAAACCGTCTTGCCCCAGCGCTCGGCCAGTCCGGCGATGGGAGGAAGCTGGTCAGCCACACCGGTGGCCAGCAAAATGCGGCGGCCTTGATGCGCTTCGCCCTGAGCCGTCGTGATCGTGAAGTGGTTCACCTGTCCGGAAACGGATTCGGCCAGCCCCTCCAACCAAGTCAACGTCGGATAGCTTGCGAGCTGGCGCCGTGCGTTCGCAGCGATTTCGCCGGGAGGCATGCCGTCCTGCCCCAGAAATCCGTGCGAATGGCTGGCAAAGCGGTTACGCCGCTCGCCGGCATCAATCACCAGCACGGACCTGCGTGCCCGCAGCAACTGCAAGGCCGCCGCCATGCCCGCATAACTCCCGCCGATGATGATGACATCGTAATGCATGGTCAGTTCCTTTTGTGTCGTGCTGCCGCATGCCGGCGTGCAAAGTCCGCGGCCAGGTCAGCGAGTGTGATTTCCGAGAACCGTTTCAGCAATAGCGCCTCGGCGTCGGCAAATGTTCCCTCGAGCGCGGCATTCACCGATTGCTCGACCAGGCACTCAGGCGTTTCGTTGCGGTTGCCGATGGCAAATATGGCCGGCTCGCCCAGCGCTTCGTGCAATTGGCGCAGTGTGACGGCGCTCAGGTCGGCATGGATGCGCCATCCCCCTGCGTGGCCCCGATCAGATGTGACGATGCCCGCCTCTCGCAGATACCCCATGGTGCGCCGTACCACGACGGGGTTGGTGCCCAAGCACTTGGCCAGGGCTTCGGAGGTAACGGGTCCATCCTGCTCGGCCATGTGCAGCAGCGCATGCAGGACGGAAGATAGGCGGCTATCTCGTTTCATGTAACTAATGATGTTATATAAAGGGCTGCGTGTCAAGGGTTGGATGGAGGACGGGTTTTGTGCTTCCGGAAATTGCGACCCAACCTGAAGCAGATTCTGGCGATCCGTTTAAGCTGAAACGTGATATCAATCGAGTTGTTAACCGGTATCTGCTGAGGGGAAACTAGGTATGGCTTATGAAGAGGAGGAACATCTCGAGTTTGAGGGCTGGGTTTATCTGTTCCGTCAGCGCACGTTTCACGATGCTGGACAGATAGACGACATGCGGACCTAAATCCAGATAGTGATACAACGGCCTAACCTGTTCGTTTCCGTTGAACTAGAAATTGGAAACGACACCATCTGGATAGGTGCTATGCCTGGATGCGAACGCCATATGCTCGCGCGCCGCTTGCGATTTACTCCCTGGTAGCAGCCACTAGCCTGTGGACTTTGGCCATTCATGCGGGTCCGTATTTCGGCTCCAAGCATATAGGCCCACAAGCGCTGCTGCAGCATCAGGGTCCAGGATGATAGGCGGATGCCCAGGTGTGAATGCATTGGAGCGGGAGGTTCAAATAACCAGCGCCGCGCACTCTCGCTGCAAGGCATGTATGACGCTATGGGCCGTAATCAAGGATGTGCTTGGGTTATCCGGCGAAGCCATGGCCTTGATACGCACGGAGATGGAACCGGCCATGCTCACCGCTTCAATCTCGTGATAGTTGCCGTCAGCTTGCGGGTCGGCCATCATTTCGACTTGCGTTTCATCCAGGCCAAGAGTGGCCAGCGCAAGCGTCGCCGCCACGTTGGCATTCTTGGGAAATCCTATTGCCGCCATGCGCGCGCTGCCTTGATAGAACACGGATGCCTCGGACAAGGTGGCGAGGTCAAGGGCTTTCTCGGCGGGCGAGCCGCGCCAGGACATGGGAGGCTTGCACGACCGATAGCGCACGCTCGTCAGGCCTGCCGAGCGGGCCGCCTGCAGGAAATCCAGGCCGCCGATGGCGCCGGCTGGGATGATGATGCGGCGCTTGTTCGACAGCGCCGCGGCCTTCAGCCGGTCGTGCCGTTCAGCCGAGGCCAGGGCGCCGACTGACAGGATCATCACATCGCAACCCGCATTCAGCAGGTGTTCGGCATAGGCGTCCACTGCCTCGTGCCCTGAGCATTCGACGACAAGTTCGGGCCGCGACGCGAGCAAGGCGTCCAGGCTAGTATGCAGGGGCGCCGCCACCGCCTGCGGGTTGGCGATCGTCTTTCCATTGGCACGCACCAGTATGCCGACGACATCGGCCCAATCGGCGACCGCCAGCATTCGTTGGACTTCCATGCCGATCGTGCCGCAACCGATCATCCCTATTCTTAGCTGCGTCATAATACTTCCGTCAATCCTGTATTCTTTCAATCAATATCCCACGCGATTCCTACAGCTGGACCGTGCCTTGCACAAGAAACGGCTCGTCGGTATTGAATTGCGCCGACAGTAATGTCGGTGCGTCTTGTCTGACTACGATCATGTCCTGCACATGCCAGTGGTCTTTATGCGGCTCCAGAGCCAGCACCATGCCTTCTTCCAGGACGATCTCGGAGCCCCGGCGCAGAATGGGCTCTTGCTGATGCCACCAGGCCCCGACCCCATGCCCGACTAGCAAGGAGTTGTAGGACCAGTTGTTTTTCTCGAATTCAGTCATGACAAACTGGTATAGGTCGCCGACTACGGTTCCCGCCCTGCAGCGGTCTATCGTAGATCGGTATATGTCCAGATTGATCTTGTAGTCTGTCTGTTGTGCCGCCGACGGCTGGCCAAGGATAACATTGCGCGACTGATGGCCTGGATAGCCATTCAAATATGCGACATAGTCTGTGCGGATGACATCGCCGACGCGAAGGGTGTAATCGCTTTCGCCGGCATAAGGAATGGGATTCTTGTCGGAATTCAGAATGCCATGGGCCCATTCGAAGCCCTTCGAGAGACAAGTGGCCATCATGTCAGCGTGGATCTTGCGCTCTGTATCCCCAGGCCGGATGCGCTCGAAAACCTCTAGATAGACTTCATCCAGAAGATCGGCGGCGCGCTGGATCCGCTGGACTTCATCCGCCGTCTTGATCCAGCGCACGCGGTCCATCAGGGCGGTGCAATTGACCATCCGCATCCCAGGTAGCAGCTTCTGCAGGCAGGCCCAATCACGGGCGCTGACATAGTCTTGTTCCAGGCCCACACTGGCACCGGCCAGCCCCGCATCGGTCAATACCTCAGCCAATTTTTCGTATGGCGACTGCACATAGCCTTCGTACATCTCAATTTGCTCGACCCAGGAGTCGCGGCGGGCCAAGCCGACTGCCGTCTTGTTGGTGATGATGACCGGCGAACCATGCCGCGGCCATAACAGAAGTACCGCGCGTGTCGAGTCGGCCAGATCTTGGTGGCGCGCCAATGTTCCCGGATAGACTACACCTGACAGGTAAGTAAAGTTCTGTCCTGAACGCAGCACGACGGCGTCGAGCCCGGCCTCGTCCATAAGGGCATTCAACCGGTCCACGTTGGCCGTAATCTTGCGCTGCCTATTCATTTATTCGTTCTCCAGTATTGATGCTTCATGAAAATATTCAGAATTGGCGGGTGCTGGCGGGAGCCAGTGATTGGGCCACAATCGTGTGCATGGCCTGGACGATGGCGGCATTGGCCTCCGGCGGCACGCCGTCGCACCATGGCCGTAATTTGCCGCTGCCGCCATCGATCAGTCCGAGGCCAACGCCGATATGCGCCAGCGCCAACTCGGCGTCGGGCGTGTGGCATAAGGACAGATCCTGGCGCAGCAGCGCCAGCCCGGCCGTCAGCCCGTTGGCGCCCATATTCGAGCTATTCGCAATCAACAGCACATCGGTTTCCACTACGGAATAGACGCCGCCGCCACAGGGTGTCGTATCTTTGTATGCATACTCGGGCATCTCGCGCGATAAGCTCTCGTAGATGTTGCCGCAGCCGATTTCGTTTCCGCCGTCGCCGATCCCGATGGTTCTTTTCCCCAGCATCCGGGCCGTTCGGAAAAGGTGGTCCAGATTGGCCCGGTGGCTCGCGCGCGACACGCCCGTCGCGCCATAGATGATGCCGTTGGTATTGCCGCCCAAGCGTTCGATGGCGCAAAAGATATCGTTTTCGGCCGCTAGGCGCTCTTGCAGGGGCACGTCGTCCAGTCCGAGTTCAATAACTTCGACTTTCAGCCCGATGGCACGCAAAAGCCCCCGGAATGGTTCTGCGGCCGCTGGATCGGTCAGTATGCTGACCTGATTACCCATTGCTGCGAGCGCTTTGGCCAGGACGACCGATCCGAGAGGACCATCGTTTTCGCCCACCGGCATGTGGCCGGGCACCGCCGCGCCGCTGACCAGCAGAACCTTGGAGGGTGGCCTTGCGAACTCCCGGGCTGCCGCTTCAACCAGCGACATGCCAGCTGCGTCGCGCGCCATCAGGTACATCGGCCATTTCAAGCCGCGCGGCAAGGAGCCATGACTGCGCATCTCTACATTGATCAAGCGATCGATATTTTCGCAGGCGATGACGTCCATCGGGAAATGGCCATGTTCGGCTTGAGTATCAGTCAATAGTTGCTCCCGATTGCTTGATGACTTCGCGCCATTTGGGGATTTCACGCTTGAGCAAAGCGGCGAAATCGGCAGACGAACTCCAGTAAGGTTCGATGCCCGCAGTCTTGAATTTTTCTTTCACGCCTTTGGAATCCAGAACGCGTTTTACGGCATCGTTCAGAGTCTTGATGATCGCGGGCGGTGTCCCGGCAGGTGCGAACAGGCCATACCATGTGACCATCTCGTAGCCTGGAACTGTTTCCGCAATGACAGGCACATTAGGCAGAGTCGCATTGCGAGCGGGACTGCTGACGCCCAATACTTTCAGTTTGTCCGACTTGATCTGCTGCAGCGCCGACGGCATGGTGTCGAAGGCCATGTCGACATGGCCGGCCAGGAGGTCGACCATGGCCGGGCCGGCGCCCTTATAGGGAACATGTAGTATCGTGGCGCCCGCCATTGACTTGAACAGTTCAGCGCCGAGATGTTGGGCCGATCCTACTCCCGCCGAAGCGTAGGTCAGGCTGTTCGACTCATTGCTTTTCTTCGACAAGGCAATCAGCTCAGCGATATTGTTGGCCGGGGTGGACGCATTCACCATCAACAAAAGAGGGGTTGTTGCCACTGTCGAAATTGGTGCGAAATCCTCAATCGGATCATAGCTGAGCTTTGAGTACAGGCTGGGATTGACCGCATGCGTCGCGCTGCTGCCCAGGACGAGCGTATAGCCATCCGGCTCGGCCCTTGCGGCAATCTCGGTGCCCAAACTGCCGCCCGCTCCGCCTTTGTTTTCGACAACGACAGGTTGTTTGAGCAGTTCAGCCAACTTGTCGCCCACGATCCGGGCGACGGCATCAGTGCCGCCGCCCGGCGGGAACGGCGTAATCAGTCGTATGGGGCGTGTTGGATATTCTGTGGGTTGGGCCGAAACGCTGGGAGAGCCGGCCAGCAGGCTCAGGCACCCGGCCGCCAATATTGCGGCAAAACTTGTTTTCATTATCCACTCCTTTAAGTAGGGCTCCTGAAAAATTTTCTACTTCTTATGGCTATTCAGTATGATTGATCCGCATCTAAGAAAAAAGCGGATAATTCGAATGAAGATATCGAAAAAATCGATGGCTGATTCCACGGGAGACAATGAACTCACGTACCGGCATTTGAAGCTCCGGCACCTTCGCCTTTTGCAACTGCTGGAAACAGAGGGGTCGATAACAGGCGCTGCCAAGGCGATGCATCTGACGCAGTCGGCGACAAGCGCCATGCTGAAGGAATTGGAAAGCATATTCGGCATTCAAATGGTCGAACGTGGCGCCCGGGGAGTGGTGCTGACAAAAGCCGCGAGGGTGGCCTTAAGGCGGTTTTCGATCGCACTGACCGAAATCAAATCGGCGCACGATGAGGCGGTGCTTGCACAAACGCACAAGCGCTTGCGATTGCGTGTGGGAGCTCTGACACTGACCATGCTCGATCTTGTTCCGCAGGCTTTGTCCATATTGCTTTCTCGAACGTCGGACATACAGGTCGACATAACAGAGGGTACCGTCAACGGGTTGGCCGATGCGCTGCTACGCGGCGAACTTGATTGCGTTTTGGGTCGGATAAGCCCGACGTGGTCGAAGTGGGAAGAGGAACAGACAGAGAAAATGAATCTTTTCGATGAGCCCAGATGCCTGGTTTGTCGGGCAGGGCACGCGCTTGCGTCCCGACGCTCGGCAGGATTGGCTACGCTGGCGGCCCATCAATGGGTTCTTCCTCCTATACAGTCTTCGACCCGCCTGGCCTTCAACGAATTGTTTCTGGCGAAAGGCCTTATGCCGCCCATCCCTGTTGTCGAATCACAAGCGGCGCACTCGAATATGGACATCGTCGCTGCGACCCATCTATTGGGCATTGCCCCGCTGGCGCTTGCCCGCCGGCATATCGCAATGGGAAGGCTACATAGGCTGGCGCCATCGGTCGATCTGACGGGATTTCCCGTTTCAATGATCTGGCGCCGCGTTAACGGTTCCGATCCTGCGCTGGTCAAGTTTCGTGAAGCGCTGGTTCTTGCTAGCCGTAGCAGGGGGAAAATGCCTTCCGTCGGCTGACTGGTTCTCAGGCGGCATGCTTGATATCTTCTTTTACGGGTCCAGCGGATGTACGATCACGGAAATTTCGTTAGCATCAAGGTAACGTCGCACGCCTTGCGGCAGGGGATTTTGAGTTGCCCGCCAGTTCAGATCATCCCAGATGACTGCTAATCGGAACAATGCTACAGTCGTAACAAGATGCATCTAGTGTCTTGGTTTTTTTCACGTCCGTGATTGCTACTTGTCATATTAATCATTTGAACGCTGGCCTTTAGTGTGACGTAGTAGAAGACAATAAAAGGGGCTTTTGTGGCAGGAAAAGGAGAGAAAGGATCGAAGAAACAGCTATTCTTTGATGTCAGCACGGGGCTCAAGCGTGTGATAGGGCGTGACCTGATTACGAATGATGAGGTCGCCGTCTTTGAGTTGGTGAAAAATTCCTTTGATGCTGACGCTACCCATGTGCAACTTTATTTTTCCAATGATGCCCTTACCGTCATTGATAATGGCAACGGGATGAGCTACGAGGATCTGACGGAAAAGTGGCTTTTTGTCGCTTATTCGTCAAAAGCGTCACCAGTCGATGCTGTAGAGCGCCAAGAGTTTCGCCAGCAAATTTCCGAACGAAAATATTATGCTGGCAGCAAGGGGATTGGACGGTTTTCTTCTGATCGTCTCGGCAGCCGCCTAATACTGCAGTCGAAGCCTGCCAGCGGGAGAAATGGAGTAGTGCATCAGCTTGATGTCGATTGGTCTCTTTTCGAGGAAGACCAACGGTTGCAATTCGAGACTGTGCCAGTCGAGTATAGCCAGAGGGAAGATTTTGACCTGCCAGACGAGATCGTGGATGTGCCGAGCCACGGCACTGTAATAAAAATCGAAAATACCAGGCTGCGCTGGGATCGTGATCGAATACTTCACCTTAAGGCAGCCCTGGCCAAGTTAATAAATCCGTTTGGTGCTGAGACTGACGGTTTTCATATTCAGGTTATAGCTCCCGATCAACGTGCCGCGGATGAGGAGTCGATTGCCACGGCGTCGAAGCGTGGTGAAGACATGCCGGACAACGCCTTGGCTAATGGCGCCGTCGGTAACTTCATATTTTCTGCGCTTAAGGAGAAAACAACCTTCATAGAAGTACAACTGTCTAACAACGGCAAGGAAATCATTAGCGCCCTGACTGATCGCGGAGAGTTAGTCTATAAGGTCAAGGAGCCAAATCCGTACGATTTACTTGTGGGGTCAGATTTCCGGTGCCAGCTTTATTACTTAAACCAATCAGCAAAAGCTACCTTTGCGAGGCGCATGGGGATTTCTTCCGTGCAATTTGGTTCAGTGTTTCTATTTCGAAATGGGTTTCGTGTCTATCCGATTGGCGAGGAGGATGACGATTCGTTTGGCATTGCACGTCGCAAGCAGCAAGGCTATGCCAGGTTTCTAGGGACACGAGACATAATCGGCCGTCTCGATGTGGCAGGAACCGAGGAACAGTTCAAAGAAAGTTCTAGCCGTAACCAAGGCTTGGTGGAAACCCCGGCCGCGGTACAGATGCGAGAATGTTTTTGGGAGCATTGCCTTAAACGGCTAGAGCGCTATGTCGTGCCGGTCACGTGGCCTGATAGTGCTGAGAAAACGTCCAGCGACCTATCCCGACTATTGACGGATTCGGGCCGCGCGAGGGTGACCGATGCCGTTGCTCGGTTAATTGATAACCCAAACGTGGAGGTCCTTGATTACAGTCGCAAGCTCGTGAGCATGTTGAATGAACGATCCAGCCAATTCGAGGAGTCTGTTGCCAGCCTCCGGGCGATCGCCCTGAAGACACAGGATCAACATATGCTGGCCAGTTTGGACAAGGCCGAGCGCCGATTTGAGGAACTAAAAAAAGCCGAGGCAGACGCTGTACGCATTGCCGCTGAAGAGCGTTTTGCTAAGGAAGCAGCGCAGAGAAGCGCTGAGCAGGCGCGACTGGAAGCCGAAATGCTTTCCGTCAATCTTGATGAGGAGAAAAAGCGTAGTTTGTTTCTCGCATCCATTACCTCGCTTGACGTCGACACTATCTTGAACATGCACCACCAGATAACAATCTATGCGGCCGACCTGAAGCAGCAGGTAGAGAACTGCATCTCCGCGGCAAGACATAGTAGTTTGAACCCGGATGACGTTATTTCTAGGATGGAGAGCATTGCGTTCCTAAATCAAAAAGTGCTCTCCATTTCTCGTCTTGCAATCAAGGCTAATTTTAGACTTGAGTCCGACATGATAGAGGCCGACTTAGCTGATTACATCGAAGACTATATACGCCAAGGTGCAAAACCCTTTCTTGGCTCAGGGGTGGACTTGGATGTCGTGAATCACGATGCTTCATTGAGGAAGCGTTTTCGTCCCATGGAAATATCGATAGTAATTGAAAACCTGATCAACAATTCTCGAAAGGCTGGTGCTACCGAGGTATCTTTCGAGCTGATGAATCCGGATAAAAAAACCCTGGCAATTTCTGTCAAAGACAACGGTGCTGGCTTGCTGAAGAGCATCGATGACCCTCAACGAATATTCGAGCTGGGTTTTTCGAGAACTGCTGGCTCTGGGCTTGGACTCTATCATGTTCGTCAAGTGCTTGATGAGATCAGCGGGAGCATAGAGGTCGATGCGCAGCAAGAAAAAGGAACAAGATTCAATATCAAGGTGGTGGAATGAGGTTAGACTTTACGATACTTTGGATAGATGACCAGCCCAAACATGTTAAAAGCTTTTCCGAGGGATTAGGTAACCATCTACGGCAGCTTGGCTTCCAGCTGAATGTAATACCTGCCGAGTCCGTTGAAATGGTAGACGCGCAGATCGGTAATCATGTTTACGACGACACGATAGACCTGGTCCTTGTAGATTACGACTTGGGCACTGGCGCTGGTGGCGAAGAGGCTCTTGTCACTATACGGAAACGGTTTCCATTCAAGGAGGTCGTGTTTTACTCAGCTACTGATGCTGAGAAACTCAGATCAATAGCCTTCAAGTCGAAAGTTGATGGCGTCTACTTCTCTACACGCCTATCACTGGTGAGCGATACTATCCAGATAGTCAGAAAGCTGTTGAACAAGGTTCTCGACCTGGATCACATGCGAGGCATTGTAATGTCTGCTTCCAGTGATATCGACTATCTAGTGGAAAGTAGCCTTGAGGCTGTTTATGAAAGGCTTGGTGACGCTGATAAGCCAAGTTTCCAATCGTCCATTATTGAGCAGTTGCGGATAAAACTATCGAAATGGGAAGGAGAGTTGGAGGCCGCGGCAGGCAAGGGCAGTTTGGCAAAGATTATGAAACTACGTCATTTGTTCACTGCGCACGATAGGCTGGAGTGCCTAGCAAGCCAACTCGTGGGATGGGCGGCAGAGCACAGTAGCTATCTTGAAAAGGTGGATGTATACAAGAAGGACCTGATCCCGCGACGAAACAAGCTGGCCCACGCAATGTTGCGTCGCAAAGACGGAGAGCCTCCAGAACTCATAGGGCTACCAGAGAAATGGACCACCGAGGACATGACGGCTTTGCGTTGCGGGCTAATTGAACATAGGGAAAATTTCCAGGCAATTGCGGTATTGGTTGACGCTAGGCTTGATTGACGGGCTACCTGCGGCCCGGGCTAAGCGCTAAGCTTGTTCCAACTTTTATTCTAGCAAAGGCAATCGCGATGTATCCATTCATAATGGGCCAGGAATATGCAAGGAAGTGGCTGCTGGAGTTTCTTGGCAGCAGGCAGGCGCAATCAGGTGTAGTTTGGGGCATGAAGGAACCCGGGTGTCTGATATGCACTTCTGGTGGCCGAGGAGGGAAACGGGCTGGCTATTTTGATGAGTCGTTAGACGACGGGAGCTGGTGGTATTTTGGCCAAGGCCAGTCAGGAGACCAGAGGCTTGAAAATCCCGCTAACTCAAAGCTCGCTTCTGGCAGGTTGTCCGTATTGTTTTTTACCACCCGGGAACCTACCGCTCGCGAAGTTTCAGAAAGAGGGGGGTATGGAAAGCTGTTCGCTTTCCGCGGGGAGTTCAACGTTGCTGGGTATCAGGCATTCGTGCCCCGCGAGGGGCGAAGAAAAGGCGATCGGTTGTGGCGATTTCGGTTGGTTCCTACCAAACAAGATGAAGGCGTTAGCGTGGGGCCAGAAGAGCAATCATTCGTCGAACCAGATATCCAAGCTTGGCAAGAACGCCTGAACATGTATGCACATGTCGCCAGCGAATCCGTGTTGTCAATGCGCGAGTATCGCAGGCGTAGCGCAGAAGTGCACCAGTACGCACGGAGTAGAGCGAACGGAATGTGCGAGGCATGCGCGCAGCAGGCGCCATTCACCGCCCTTGATCACAAGGCATTCCTTGAGGTGCACCACTTGACGCGATTGGCTGACGACGGTCCCGATACACCGAGCAATGTGGCAGCATTGTGCCCTAATTGCCATCGTCGTGCGCATTATTCACTGGATCGCGAGCAATTTGCTTCTATCCTGCGAGGTCGAATTCTAGCGATCGAATCGGCCATTGCCAGACGGCTCTCCAAAGCCAGCCTGGTTAATGGGATATTGCATTGCAGCGACTCTGCTTAGTTGGGATACTGGATTCTGTGGATCCTATTTGCTTGAAAAACGAGGCATGGCTTGCTGGTGGCTAATTATCTTGCTGTAATACTACGGCCGTTATGTCAGAAACGTGGCTATAATTTCTCTTTTACTGCAAGACAGTTTTTATATGAAGACGCTTCCCGAGGTAATCCTTGCCGATGCACATTCCCGTCCTGAAGGAGCGGTCTTGTCAGCCAAGGAGTTTCTACACCAAGGGAGCCGGTCTGCCATCGATCAGGCATTCTCCCGTCTTGCAAGGGAAGGAAGCCTGTTGCGGGTGGGTCGCGGAATCTATGTTGCCCCGATCTCCGGGTGGTTTGGGGCTCGCCCGCCCGCGCCTGGCAAAGTAGTGGAATCGCTGGCGTTGCATAGTGGCGAGGTCATCGCGCCACACGGCGCTGCGGCAGCGAATGCCCTTGGCTTGACCCAGCAGGTTCCACTTCGTGAGGCATATGTAACTTCGGGTCGGACGCGCAAGATCACGCTAGGGCGATCGGAAGTCTTGGTCAAGCACGTACCCAACTGGATGTTGGCTCTCGGTACTGGCCCTGCCGGAAATGCGGTCAGGGCCTTGGCGTGGATGGGGCCTAGGCGAGTGCGCCAGTCTATCTCGATCCTACGCCGTACCCTACCTAGCCATGAGTGGATCTCGCTAACCTCATGTCGCGCTGGCTTGCCGTCATGGATGGCCCAGGCAATCGGCGAGGAGGCTAGCCGTGGCAGAGCCATTCTTTAGCTTGAGCCGTCAAGACCAAGGCGAGGTACTGGAAACTATACGAGCCCTTACAGGTCGGCCTGAACACCTGCTTGAAAAAGATGCATGGATAGTATGGTTAATTTCCAACTTGTTTGAATCCGGTCTGGGCATGGCATTGACTTTCTCGGGCGACGCCACGTTGTCGAAAGTCTTCAGGATATTAGATAGGTTCTCCGACAACATAATCCTTGCCTACGATATACGTAGCCTCGCTGGCGACCTTGATGCCTGCCAGGATATGCACTTCGTACGAGGGACTGGTCGCTGGATAGGCATGGTCCTTCAACGGCAATCCGCCTGGATCGAAGCGGCCATCATTCCGATCCTAGAAGCGGCAATGAAGAGAGACGGGCTATTGGGAGAGCTCGAGTTGGCTGGTGATAGTCGCGACGCGTTGCTGGTTCGTTATCAACCCACGGGATCCGGGACCAGATATATAGCGCCTGCTGTAAAGCTAGGGTTCGGTCCGACCGTGGTTGAATGGCCATCCGTGGTTGCACAGATCACCTGCGACATGGATGGCTGCTTTCCTGGGGTTTCGTTTCCCAAGGCAAGTCCGCGAGTGGCATCCGTAACTTGGTCCTTCTGGGAGAAGGCGTTAATTGCCCATGTCTGCTGCCTGCACGGGGATATGTGTCAGGCGGGCTACTCCAGTCATTGGAGCGATCTTGCTACATTGTCTCGTACCGAGTACTTCGAGCAAGCTATCCGCAATCGCGATGTCGCGCATGCCGTTGCACGGAATAAATCGCATTTCCTTGTCGAGAAAGGTCGGGGCGCAGAAGTTGTCGACTTTGCAAGCGCCGCCAATGGCTATCTTCGGATAGTTCCCGATGGCGAGACACTGGCTGCCCTGGCGACGGACTATGCGGCGTTGGCCGAGGGCCAGATGATGTTGGGCGATGCACCAACCTTCGAGTCCGTGGTGCTGGCTTGCAGGAAAGTCGAAGCCCTGGCAAATCGTGCGGCATGCAGCAGTGGAGGAATGTCTTGACTTGCCGCACCCAACTTCGCAAGGCGTCCACGAAGCGCCTTCCCCATGATGGGGCCGGGCTGGCCCGATTGCCAGTAGCGTCACTTGCAAGACTCGCGAAAGCTACGCGCGGCCCACATGATCCCACGCACACGAATCGATGCATGACCAAATACCAGTTCGTAGATCTTTTTTCCGGCTGCGGAGGCCTATCACTAGGCCTCACGATGGCTGGACTTCGTGGCTTATTCGCCGTAGAGCGAGATCCTATGGCATTTAGCACATTCTCCGATAACTTCCTCGGTCCTCGGAAGGTGCCCGTCCCTAAGTTCTCGTGGCCGTCGTGGTTGAAGCAGCAAGCATGGGGTATCGATGAATTGCTGGAGCAACATATCGAGGACTTGGTGAAATTGCGAGGCAATGTCCAGGTGTTGGCGGGCGGCCCGCCATGCCAGGGCTTTAGCTTTGCAGGGAGGCGACAGGAGGCCGACCCCCGCAACCAGCTCTTCGAGAAATATGTTCAGGTCGTAGGGGCAATCAAACCATTGGCTCTGGTGCTTGAGAACGTACCAGGGATGAAAGTTGCGCATTCGAGCAAAGCAAGCGAGGGTGGTGGCCGAGACAAGGCCGCCGAGTCCTACTATGACAAGTTGAAGAGGAGCCTCGAGGCGATCGGCTATGACGTCCATGCCGAAATCGTGGATGCCTCTCGCTTCGGCGTCCCGCAGCGCCGCTCCAGGCTTATCGTCATTGGACTTCGGAAGCGTCTTGCATCCAGACTCGAAGGGGGGGCCAAGCGAGCCTTCCGCGCCCTTGATGAGAAGCGTGTGGAATTGCTCGCCAAGCATGGGCTGCCCAGGATCAAGTTGGTTTCCGCCCAAGATGCGCTGTCGGACCTTCTGGTGACGCAGACCATTACCCAGCCATGCGTGGATCCGTTTTCGCCGAAGGGCTTTGAGGAGGCCCTATATCTTGGCCCGCAGACGACGTACCAGCGGCTGATGCACAAGCATTGCCGCTACGATGCCATGGACAGCATGCGCCTTGCACGGCATAGGCCCGAAGTCCGTGCACGCTTCAAGAGGATAATCAAGGAGTGCACGCAAGGCGTGCGCATGGATGATAAAAGCCGTGCCAAGTTCGGCCTAAAGAAACATAGGATCTATCCCATGTCGGCTGGGGATCCAGCCCCCACGATCACGACCTTGCCGGATGACGTTCTCCATTATGCCGAGCCGAGGATACTTACTGTACGCGAAAGTGCCCGGCTGCAGAGCTTTCCCGACTGGTTCCGCTTCAGGGGAAAGTTCACGACAGGGGGAGCGCTTCGAACCAAGGAGTGCCCGCGCTATACCCAGGTAGGTAACGCGGTTCCACCGCTGTTGGCCGAAGCCATTGGCCTCGCAGTGACCTCCATTCTCATTGAGGCAATGGACGCTACCAGTCAGCCCAGGCGAGCACCGCTGCACATTGGGAGCGAGCCAACCATCGCAGCAGTAGCGTAAGCAACATAGGCATAGGAGAGGAAGAGGCAATGAACGACGCGACAATGGCCGCGACCAGATTCCCGGCGGACCTGCTTGGCTGGGCAGGCCACCATTCGGGAGGCGTCAAGCGGCTCTTCGATCCGGATAGTGGCAGGCCAGGCAAGGAGCTCTTGCGGACCAACCTGATCTCCCGGCTTGAGGCATGGGCCGCTGACGTTGCATCGGAGCGTGCCGGTACGCCAAGGATCCTGTTGTTGGTCGGAGGACCTGGTAATGGCAAGACGGAAGCGATCGAGCACACGATAAAGAGCCTGGACGAAGGGTTGGTGGCCGAAGGAAGGCTTATGGACGGACTCGCAGCCTTGTTCCGTCCTCCTGCGGGGCAAGCCGTTCCACGGGTAGTGCGTGTCGATGCGGGCGAACTCGGGCCTATTGCTCGCCAGCTGGATCTCTCCATCGTGCAGGATGCGTCTGCTACGGCTGGGCACGAAGGTAGCTCGGCCCCCGAGCTCCTGATCCAGGAGTTGCTCGCCCAGCTCCATGGGCCCGCGGGGGGGTATTACTTGTGCTGCGTCAACCGTGGCGTCCTTGATGACGCATTGATACAGGCTCTCGACCACGGCCTTGCCGAAGCTCGTGCCTTGCTTGAGGCTATCACCCGCGCCGTTAGCCTTTCCGCCAATGCGCCTTCTTGTTGGCCACTAGCTGGCTTTCCCGAAATAGCGATCTGGCCGATGGATGCCGAGTCTTTGCTAGTCAGCCCTGGAGAAGGCCTGCCCAGCCCGGCCTCTGTGTTGCTGGGGTACGCTACGAGTCCTATCCATTGGCCAGGCCTGGGCAAATGCGTGGCTGGCGATGGCTGCCCTTTTTGCGGCAGCCAAGCTCTTTTGTCCAGAGGCGAGAGCCGTAGGGCGCTCCTCCAGACGCTACGCTGGTATGAGCTATCCACTGGAAAGAGATGGAGCTTCCGAGACCTGTTTTCAGTAGTCTCGTACCTTCTGGCTGGTGGCCGCTCGAACGGAGAGGGCGCGCAAGGCGACCCTTGCCTGTGGGCTAGGGAGCAGATTGATCTGGATGGCGTTGGGCAAATGGCAAGGAAGGCCCGGCGCCAGCAGCTGACGGCGATATTCCATATCGCAACTTCCAGCTACCAACATGCCCTATTCCATCACTGGGACCCAAGCGCCGCGAACGCCCTGCGAGATGGTATTAAAGACCTTGGGTTGGATGAGACAGCAAGCGAGACTCGAGTCCTAAAGGGACTGCAGTATTTCCTCGTCGAACGCAAGGATGGCTACTTGCCTGCGACGATCGCGCCGCTGCTGGAGCGCTTGTCAAAGCTGCTGGATCCTGCGCTGGCAAGCCCCGATGCCAGCGTAGACGTCAGCAGCCGGAGCAAAGTGAATCTTGGTGAGTTGGATACGAGGTTTAGTCGATCCATTGCCAGTGGAATCGACTTCTTGCGCCGGTTCCAAGTTCTGTCGACTAACGAGCTAGAGCTTATGAAGCGATTGGCCAAGGCCGATAACTTGCTATCATCGCCGTCCATTCGACGAAAAAGCCCATCGACGGCGAGCCGCCTCCAGCGCATCCTCCGTGACTTCGCCTGCAGACTTGCTAGGCGTAGCATTTGTACCCGCTCGGCGGTGGTTGCCGATGCAGAGATCCTGGGGGCGTTCCAAAGGATCGTGGAGGACGACGACAAGGGGCAGCAGCTCTTCGAGGTCGCCAAGAAGGTAAAGAATCTCCTGAACAATGGACAGGTGTTCGAAGTCTCCCTTACCACTACATTTGGCCAGCCATTGCCACCCAGCCAGCGACGGGCGACGCTTGTGGTACCCGCGCGCCGCGTGAAGGAGAAGCAATTGTCCCATGAAGGGCGACCCCGTTCGCCTATTTGCTACCTCGAGGTTGGTAATGGGCAGTCCGCCCAGCCCATTGCCCTGACCTACGACCTATTCAAGGCGGTTCGCGAACTGGAGCGAGGATTGTCCCCGGCATCGCTTCCCCATACTGTAGTCACGTTGCTCGATACCACGAGGGCGAGGTTGTCTGGCCCGATTGTCCGTGACCCGGAAATACTCATGGACGGGGCACGGATACGAATCGGTGCAGACGGTACCGAGATCGGACGTGCGTGGAGCGGGTTCGTCCTGGACGAAGGGGAGCGGCCATGACACTCGAAGCCTTCAAGCAAGCACCATGGAGAAACTCGCATGCCTTGTACAGGGGGGCATCCTTGGCGATAAGCCCTGCTCCTGAGTATGCGAGCTCGGAAATCCTAGTGGCTTCGCTCTACCGAACCATCGGCTTTGAGTCCAAGGCGGAAGGTAGCATCCCGCAGGCGGGGCGTGAGCTCGAAAGGAAGATCCAAAGACTTCGCGACAGGCACTTACCGCCGCCTGAAGGAGCCACCCTTCCCGTGGATATCTGGAGCACGGTGCTGCACGGCGTGCTGGAGAGCCCCAAGCTTCCCAATCAGTCGGCAAAACGGTTCCTGCAGGTCACCCCCGTCGTTCCCTCACTTGCGCTTTTTTCTGGGTCGGCTCGCTTGGCCAACAACTCGTGGCCAGCAGGTAGTCTGGTGCGACGAATGGTTTGGCTGGGGTGTAAGGACCATGCCGCCGCCCATGCTCTTTGGGAAGAGCTCTTCGTGGCCTTGGGGGTCGGGGGGCAGGACGATATCTTCGCCTCTTGGCTGGAGCAGGAAGCTTCCGCGTGGGATGGGCAATCGTCATGGCAGCTTGCCCCAGTTCCCCTGGCGGAGGTTGCAAATCTTGCGGGCGAGGACTTCGAGGATGTGGAGTTCATGCCCGCCAGGCAATTTGCCAAGGACCTGAGGTCAGTCATCCAGGCCAAGGACACTATGACGCGCCGGCAATGGACGAGCTTGCTAGAGGCTGTGCTACGCCTGGCAGCAGTGGCCCATGTGACTTGGCTCTGCGATGTGCAGGCCAGGATATGGGGCTGCCTGAGCAGTGCCCTTTCTGGGAGCGGTCCGGCTGGAGCCGACGAGGCAAGGAATACTATCTTTCCGAGCAGCCCCCAATACATGGCATATGGTGGCAAGGCATTGAATGGGCTCAAGGACAAGGCCTCTAGCTACCTGGCCGCCCGCCTGGGCACAAATGCCATCTTGTGGTCGCTCGAGCGTGCCGGGGTTTCCTTGGAGGGTGATATTTCCTCGGGACGGGGAGTCAGTAGGCTTTGCCATCTTGTCCGCGAGCATCGTGCAACACTTGAGGACAACGGGATACAGGATGCACTTGTAGACATTCGCGAGCGGGAGGCCCGTGCTCTTAATTGCAAGAAGGGAATAGGTGCTAACCTCATAGAGTTCGCGCGACACGCACTCGGCCAGCGCCAGACGGCTATCCAGTTGCTCAGGGGATATGATCAGGGCTACGTGCTAAAGAAAAAAGGAAGTAGTTCGTCTAGCCCTTGGGTCGTGTCGCTAGGCCCCGTGGCCGTGCTTGCCATGGTCCACTGTGCGCTAGCCGGGATGGGTGGCCCGCGCTCGATCCATCGCCTCGGCCAGCACCTAGCAGCCTATGGCATCATCGTCGACCGGCATGACATTGCTCGGAACGACCTGGGGGACCAGCTGAGGATGCTAGGCCTCGTGCTCGATAGCCCAGATGCCGAAAGCGGCATGCTCCTGCTTCCCCCTTTTCCTGGCACACAGGCCATGGGCATAGAACAATGAATAGACTCGTACACGCGCTGGCCGATATTGTCGAAACCAAGATCCAGGAGGTTATGAAGGGGTACGTGGGTGGCAGGCTCGAGTCGCGTTTTATTTTCCACGGCCCTCCGCTTGAACTTCTGGAGGATGTGTTTGATGAACTGCTTAGCCGGGAGGAAAGCCTCGGGGATGTAACGGGCGCGCGCAGCTCGGGTGCAACGCTGCCGATCTTGCTTCTGGTCCCGCCTAGCCAGATGGAGGCACCCAACCCTGGGATTGGCCGCTCCGGAAAATGCGACGAGAACCACCTGCTGCATGTTCGCGATGACCCGAACAATGCCAGCTTCGTGGCGCTCGTGCCAACTGGGCTGTACTACAACGCATCGATATCGACGACTACGGAGAAGTTCGGGATGAGCGCCTCGAGCAATACCGGCCATGCGACATTCGATGAGTGGTGGAGCGACAGGTTCATGCAACAACTGGTGTCCCGCGGTTTGAACGACGCCGGCATCGAGCAGGAGTCGCTTGACGACGCTAGGCTGCTCGTCACACGCTCGGCAACGGCGGTTGACGAGTCGGACCCTGCAGAGGGGTATCATCTGGCCGTCTGGCGCATGCTCTCGCGCATCTATTCGATCAGCGACGGCGGGCATAGGCTATCCGCTGGCTCCGCACTTTCCCTCGCTTGCGGTATCCCACACATCCAGAATGGTAGCGTAGCGGCCAAGTTGCAGCTCGGGGTCCTGGAGAAAGTCGCCGAGGAAATGGCCGAGGGCTTCAAGACTAGCATCGAACGCCTGGAAGCTGCCGCGCCAGACGAACAGGTCAAGCTAGCGCTTGCCGAATTCCTTGGCCATGTTCAGGCTCGGTGCCAAATACCTACCGCCTTCGAGCGTGCGACGCAGGCATTCTACCTACCACAAGACACCTTAGGGCTCCAGGCTCCCCCGTCGTGGTGGCTAGTGCTGACCACTGACTGCTGGAGCGACCTGCTTTCCGACGACCCGGAGGAGCCTGCGAAGGACCTTTCGATCGCCTGCACGAACGCCATCCTACCGGTTGTACGCGGGATGCCGGCCATTGTCATGGACGAGGTCGAGTTGTCCATATCGGTTGGGCTTGAGGCTGGTGAAGAAGTGACTGAGGTGCTTCTCACGGGTGGGTCGCACGGCAGGTCGGGTACTGCTATACAAGTCGACGGCACTGCGGTCTGCTATGACACGCCGCCATCCGGTGGGCAAAGGTCACCGATAGGCTACAAGGTGATGGCTGCTGAAAGCAAGGCGGCCACTGCCAGGGTCATTTCGCTTGCGAGCTGGGTACCTGGCATCATGATCACATGTCGGATGGCTACAAAGCTCTCGCCACCCAGGAAGCCGCGCGGACGCGGGCGCGCCGCCGGGGCTGGCTGGGAAACAGCTCTCTCGGTACCAGGCTCCGGGCGCTACGAGCTATTGCTGCTCCTGGCACCGGGTGTCATCGTTACCAAGGCGGAGGGTATTTCCGACGATGCAACGGAGCAACCTGGCGAGGCTCCACAGCACCTACAGCTGCATGAGCTGAAGGGCGGCGGATATCGGGTAGAAGTCGACGCCGAAGGAAAGTATCTGCTCGAGATATCCTTCACGCGCCAAGATGGTGGCGCAATCGAGGCATGCCGGGCGTTTATCACCTGCGAGGAAGCCAAGGAGGAGGGCTGCAGGAGCGAATTCGAACGGTTGATCAAGCTCAATAGGCGGCACCTGGAGAAATTCGATACCAAGGCCGTCATTCAGATAGACCGTCATGCCCGCTTGTCGAGCCTGCAAGCCTGGATGCTAGACGAGCTAAGCGTATCCAAGTCCTTCATCCCGATAGTACTTTCGGATGACTATGCTGCCAAGTGGACCGCGCCTGACTGGAGCTCCCAGAGTGGCCCCGTCCTATCGCAGGCACGGTTCCTGCATGATCCAAGGCCAGAGCCGACGTTGTTCCAGCCACCCCAGGGCTTCGTGGAAGCTCGCGAGGAGATTGCCCGGCGAATAAGGGAAACAAGCGATCATGCAGGATTGATGGAGTCCGCCTCCTTGGGGAAATGGTTGGCTCAGGATGACGACTTTCGCGCGCTGGTCGAGACGTATCTAGACGCCTACGGCGAATGGATAGCTGCCGACCGCGATATCGCCTGCTGGATAGATGTCATCGCGGTATGCCCCAGGGAAGCCGATGGTTATACCCTTGGCCGGATACCTGATGCCATTGTCCTTTCTCCCTTGCATCCGTTACGACTGGCCTGGCATTGCCTGGCCCAGCAAGTGTTGTTCGATGAGGTCGAGGGTGACAATCCATTGCCGTGTCCGGCCGCCAGCATCTTGGATCCCAGTTGTGTCCCGGACATGATGACTATGTCGCTTCAGGCTCCGAGGGGGCCCGCAGGTATCGACCAGATTGATTACCTATCGGTCGAATGTGGCTCGGACTATTGGTCAGTGCTGTGGAACGGCTCGCGTCTGGACCAGCTTGCCGACAAGTCGAAGCGGGCTCCCTTCGACAATGCGCTTGGCCTTTCGATCGGGGGTATCTCGAGTGGCTTTAGCCCGGCCCAGGTGTCCCGGGCACTCGAGGACGTTTCTGACCTCTTGGCGGCAAAGCCCATGGTCAGTGTCGTAGTGTCGAGCGGCGGAGGGTCCACTGATGCATGCAATGAGGGGCTAGTCACTTGGTGCGTCAGGCGGTTTGGAAATGGAGATAAGCTTGGGCCAGGCCAGGGCGTTGGCCCAAGGCTGCTGGAGGTATTCGACACTAGGCCCGCTGGTTCCTTGCCTGACCAGGCTACTATTGCCAACCTATCGGAGGACACTGGAAACAAGGTCCGCTGGTTCGAGAAGCAACCAATAGCGACCAAGCCTGACTTGGGGATCATTGCCCAGCTGGATGCGGCTCAGCCAGAGTCTACAAGCGTTGGCATGCGCTCGCCGTTGGGGGTAGGCGGCTTGATTCGGCATAGGACGAGGCGCCAATTGCATGGGGCCTTCTTGAGTGAGTCTCGACGCGGACGAGCCATGCCTCCCTCGGGCGATGTCTTTGCCGACAAGGTCAGTAATTGCATCACTGTCCTAGAAGGGGGGCATGATGACAGCACCGGGCTCCAGTTTGCTCCTAATGTGCATGCGGTATCGAGCATGCTCGACGACAAGAAGGCGGGGTTCGTCGCAGTCTCTTCCTCGGCAATCGACCCGGCTTGCTTTCTTGGAGACTGGATCAAGGGAACATATCTATGGGACTACGACTTGCCGTCGTATTCCCATCGCGCCGGCGATACAAGCGGCTACTACCTATTGTCCCAAGTCAGGGAGGCCGACTGCGATGCCCTAGGCAGGGTCCTGCAATCCGTGCCAGGTTGCCAAGACCTCGCGGATGGACAGGTCGCGCAAATCTTGCTGGAAGTGGCTAGGAGAGGCATTCCGACGGTCCGCGGGCTTTCCGGCGATGACACGGGAGCTACAGGTGACTTGGGGCTATTCCTCGCCGTGCGGCTGTTGCAAGACCAATTCCGTGCATCAGGAAGCGCCAATAGCCTCCTCCCAGTGCTATCAGGCTCTCCAGAGGAGGCGACCATTGCGATTATCATCCCGGTCGATCCATTTCGGGGATACCTGGCTGACCTCTCCCGTTCGCTTGGCAAGGAGCGCAAGGACCTCTCGCTATCTCGCCCGGACTTGCTTGTCGTTGGTATCCATGCTAGCGACAGTCAGGTCCGCTTCCGCCTCACACCTATCGAAGTGAAATGCAGGCAGGAATCCACCACACTCAGCATCAATGACGCCAAGGACGCCCTCGCGCAGGCGTGCTCGTTGTCCACGCTACTCAATGCTTTACAGGAACGGGCAGCCAAATCCCTGGCCTGGAGGCTTGCCTACCAGCACTTGTTGCTTTCAATGATTGGGTTTGGGCTGAGGGTCTACAGCCAGCACGAGGTGGTCACTCAGGATGCCGAGCGATGGGCTAGCTACCACGAGCTCATCGCAGCAGCGATACTGGGACCTGACCCCTCGATTCTCATCGATGAGAGCGGGAGGCTCGTAGTCGTGGATGGGTCGCCTATCAGCGATGCTCATGACCATGATGGGGATGGTTTTCAAGAGAGCATCTTCATTTCCCCCATGGATGCCGGGCGAATCGTGGGTGGTGATGCGCAAGGTTTCTATGATGCCGTACGGGCAAAGGTCGGAAGCTGGCGGCTTCTTCCGTTGCCTCCGGATCCTGTTGGCGCCGGCACTCGTGCCGAAGATGAGCCAGGGCCGGAGCCCGTGGGCGGTGATAAGGCCGAGCTAGAAGGTACTGGGAAGCCGACCGGCGATGCCGAGTCATTGTATACCTCGCAGGACGGGCACGGAGAAGGCAATGCGATGCCATGCGCTCCCGGCGAGCCCATCGCTTTTCCCGAACCGGAGGAAGGCACCACGGGCATTCTCCTTTCCGTCGGCAGGACCGTGGATGGCTTCGAGCCACGCCAGCTTTCACTGAATATCTCGGATACACGGCTCAACCAATTGAATATCGGTGTCGTGGGTGATCTAGGTACGGGCAAGACCCAGCTGTTGAAATCACTGATTTTCCAGATAATCAAGGCACGCGAGGAAAACCGTGGCATCAAGCCGCGGTTCCTGATCTTCGACTACAAGCGAGACTACAGTAGCCCCGAGTTTGTGGAGGCTACAGGTGCCCGGGTAGTCAGACCTGCTCGCCTGCCACTCAACCTCTTCGATACTACCTCGATGGGTGAGTCCATAGCTCCGTGGCTCGATAGATTTCGCTTCTTCGCGGACATCCTCGACAAGGTGTATTCGGGGATCGGGCCGGTACAACGAGACAAGCTCAAGGGCGCGGTTCGCCGTGCGTACGATGCGTGCGCAGAACAAGGTTGCCAGCCAACGATCTACGATATACATGCCGAGTATCGTGAGCTATTGGGAGGCAAGTCCGATACGCCAATGGCGATCATCGACGACTTGGTCGACATGGAGGTCTTCGAAAAGGAGCCCACCAAGACCGTGCCGTTCGACGAGTTCCTCGATGGCGTAGTGGTGGTATCGCTAGACGCTATGGGCCAGGATGACCGAAGCAAGAATATGCTCGTTGCCATCATGTTGAACATGTTCTACGAGAACATGCTCAATACCCCGAAACGTCCGTTCAAGGGGCAGAAGCCCCAATTGAGGGTAATCGACTCCTACCTATTGGTCGACGAAGCTGACAATATCATGCGCTATGAGTTCGATGTCCTCCGGAAGTTGTTGCTACAAGGGAGGGAGTTCGGCGCGGGGGTGATCCTGGCCTCTCAGTACCTCCGGCATTTCAAAGCTGGAGCAACTGACTACAGGGAACCGTTGCTGACATGGTTCATCCACAAGGTGCCCAATGCTACTCCGGCTGAACTCGGGGCGCTTGGGTTTACGTCGGACCTTGGGGACCTATCGGACCGTGTCAAGACATTGCCAAATCACCATTGCCTCTACAAGTCGTTCGATGTCGCAGGAGAGGTGATTCGGGGGCTCCCCTTCTTTGAGCTTGCAAAGGACCAGCTGGAGGAGCAACAGCTGGACGGCCCGTGACTGACTTCCTCTCGCCATCAGAGCGCTCGGAAAGAATGTCCCGGATCCGAGGCAAGGATACCCATCCCGAGCTAGCACTGCGCAAGGTGCTGCATGCCCTCGGGTTGAGATACCGCCTGCATGGCAGGGGCTTGCCTGGTAAGCCAGACCTGGTGTTACCCCGCTACAAGACGGTGGTTTTCGTACATGGCTGCTTCTGGCATCGGCATGCTGGTTGCGGTATCGCTACGACACCAAAGAGCAATATATCCTTCTGGCTGGATAAGTTCGACAGGAATGTGGCACGCGATGCAAAGGTGGTTGCCAACTTGCAGGCAATGGGCTGGACGGTGTACGTGGTTTGGGAGTGCCAGCTTTCATCTCGCTCGAAGGCCTGGCAGGCCGGCAAGGAACTCGCTGAAATAATCAAGCAGGCTGGCCGAGGAGATCTTGATGGCTGATGTTGCGCTTTATTACCCTTATATCAGCCCACCTCCTAATGCCTGGACGATTAGGGCCTTGCTTTATTGGGATCGGATCGATGCCATTGTGCCGGATGGCGTGGCACTGAAGCCCTCGACCCAGGAGCTTTTGGACACTGGCTTGTTATGTCGCGTGCCCTGGTTGGACGTCGTGGCGCCTGCTCACAAGCTTGAGTCGGCCTTGGTCAAGTATGTATACGAAACAGCCCAAAGACCGATAGGCGAACCTGCTCATGCATCGCAATCAAGAGACTGGTCACGTATCCATGTCATGAAATGCCGTACCAATTCTTGAAGGCATTGCGCGATACCTCGCTGGGGAACCCATCGATGACTATTGGTGGCGAGTCAGGCCGGATGTTGGAAGGGACTACATGTCAGCACTTGCGTACGGAGTGGCAAGGAACCATGCTCTTCCGATGGATTTGTTAACTGATACGCTTCCTCCCCACGATGGCATGCGAGATCCACAGAGACCAAGCCATCCGGTTCTGGACTATGCCTCTCGCAGTGCTAGCTGGGGATTGAACGACGTATTAAAGTCTTTGTTTCCTGTTCCGCGTACCTCCATGCCACTCCCGGTGCTTGCAGAATTCAAGCGAACATACGGGGCGCAGCTACCGCAATTTCGCGCCAAGGTGCACTACGAGCCTGAGGGAGTACGTGCGCTACAGGACCCCCGGATACATCGGGAGCGCCTTGGCGATTTAATTCGTTTGTGGAAGGAGGAATTCAATGCCATCCAGTGACATCTAGCCCCCTCGAGAATCGCCTTCGCACGGCGCGCTATTCTACCTAGCATGGTAGGGCTGGCCACATATGCCGTGGGACCTGACCGGGCCGACCTTGCCGCGATACTCCCATTGGTATGTATCGCCGGACAAGTGGCAGTTGAAACCGTTTTTGCCCCCAAGGACCAAGCAGCCGCGATCAGTACGCAGCCCATGGCCTATGCAGCCATGTTCAGCCATCAGTTGTCCCGTATGCAGCGAAGGTAGGATTGGTCGTTTCAGCCAGCAAAAGAAAATCCGTGATACCGAGCGAAATTAGACTGCTAGATCTGCTCCGGCAGCCTGCTTGCAGGCCTTCCTTGCACTTCCGAAGGTCATCCACTTCCATGCAATGGGTGCTTCCAACCACTTGGTATCTCCCGATATAGCTGGGCCGCGCTGCTTCAGGTTCGCTAGCCGCTCATCCCTGACGGGACGGGTACAACCCGCCTTGTATATCGCTGACGTCTGGAGCGCGTCTTGGGCACTTGCCCACCAAAAAACATGTGCCGTTGAGAAAGCGTGGGCGGCCTTTGCTTTCCTGTCACAGTCCCACACCGTTCTCGCCGTCAAGGGCGGCGCGCACCCTGTGCTCTGGCGTCCTGCGGCCGTCTCCGACCCTGTGACGGCTTGCGCTGCGGCGTGAGTCCTTCGGTTTCAGGCAATTCCGCCTGATTCCGAACCGGAGGCAGTGATGCAGCAATATTCCTTTTCCTTTGATGATGCGAACAGCGCCGGCGCGCTGCTGGTGCTCGCCTCCCTGGCCATGCTGGGCCTAGGCATGGCCAGGGATTGCGGCGGCGGGCATGGTCGGGCGGGCTTGTGCGCGCCGCTCTTCTATAAATCGGGCCAGTTCGCCGATGCATAAGCCAGTGCATCGGCATCGGCCTTCGGGACGTCAGGCATGACGATAGCCGGTATGCCGGGCGAATCCGCACCCGTCGATCCGGTGCAGACACAGAACATGCAGGACAACAAGGCAGCATTTGCGAACCGGGGCATGGCCGCGACGCAAAGCCTGTATGGCCTGCCGTCGCCCCGTGCCCCTGGCACGCTGATGGCCGGCACCATTATTCCGGCCGCATTTGTGACCGGCATCAAGTCCGATTTGCCTGGCAACATCATCGCCATGGTGACCGAACCCATTTATGACAGAGCGACCGGCCAGCATGTCCTGATTCCGCAGGGCTCGCGCTTGATAGGGCGCTACAACAGTCAGGTGGCCTATGGGTAAAGCCGGGTACAGGCAGTGTGGGATCGCATCATCCTGCCCGGCACCTCTTCGGTGGTGTTGGGCAACCTGGCCGCCGCCGACTCGGCCGGGTACGCTGGGCTAGAAGACCGGACGGTTTGGCATTGGGATCGAATTTTGGCGGGCGCGGCGCTGACCACCTTATTGGGCGTAGGATCGGAACTGGCTGGGCCCAAAAACCGCAGCGATGGCGATCGCATCATTATTGCTGGCCGCGGCAGTTTGCAGGATAGAGTGAACCGGACTGGCCAGGAAATGATCCGACGCAGCATGAATATTCAGCCAACGCTGACGGCCGGCCGGGCCTGCCGGTGCGGGTGATCGTCAGTCGAGATATCACACTGCGGCTGTACCGTCCGCATTTTATCAACAGGTGATGCCATATCTTGTTCTTTTGACATAGTTACAGCGGCATTTGCTACAGTACCGTTGGGTAAATGGTTCGTTGAGAGACTATTGGTCTATGCCTTTACCCCGGGATTGCAGCCACCTTCTTCCATATTGCAGCATTGGCACTCGAACCGCGATTTGCCAAAATTCCGAATGGATCCTTTATTTTTACGAACGGAGCATTTGCTCCGGAGACTGGTCTATTACGTCTACGTTCCAAGAGGTTAGCGGAGGTCAAGATACTCTCAATTTCAGGCCAGTATTGTGACCGAAATAATTTTCCAAACTGATCGTCTTCATGATCTTTTATCATATGCTGTCGCAACATAATTCGGCAGACTCTATCGAGCAGCTTAAGCGCCTCTTTGTTTTCAGAGTTCTTTTTTGTATCATCCACCGAATGCTTTTGGATCCAATCAGAGATCTCAAGTGGATCGAAGAGCGTTCGCACTGCGCCCTTAACACTTTTGACATGCAAGCGATCAACAGTCGGTGCGTGAGCGCTAAATCGAGTTGTTTCGTCCACATGCAAATGTACGATCCGGCAATCTTTGAATATCACATTCACTAGACTGGCTTCCGCTGCATCCAATCGTTGGATCTGCACACGTTCGAGACTGCAAGCGGATACATCACCAAACAAGGATACATTTGAAACATGCAAGTCCGAGAATCTCTCATGGCGCTCTTCCACATTTCGCACCAACGAGGTTAATAGTAGGCTGACGGCGTTGTCGAAGAGGCGGTCGAATGACGCTTCTCGATCCAGCGCGCGTTGGAGAGCTGTCACGAAGGTGCTAGCTTGTATATCGTCACACACTGCAAAGTGTTCGCCAAAAATCATCAGTAGATCAGACGTCACCATACCTCGACGCAGAAATCGTATCGGTTCGGAGGCTACAACTAAACGCAGCAATGCGCTGGATAGGAAATGGTGCTTAATCTCCGTGTGGGGAAACCTTCTAAACCCCTCTCGAGGATCATTTTCTAGGAGCGCGAAACTGCCGGATTTGTGACGAAGTTTCCCGATGTCAGTTGCAGACAATTTATCTCCGAACGCAATTTCGGTGGTCATTTGCAGGAAGCTCAAATCCACTGCATCTGATTCTGTGTCGGCCATTTCCACCGCTACTTCTTCGAAGACAGTAGTGAGATGGCTTTTCAGATCGATTTCCTCAAGTGAGAGCTTCTCCGACAGGATTTTGCACTCTCGGTCAAGAAATCGTTCCATAAGGTAGGCGCGAGGTGTCAAGTTCCGCGCTTCGATGTCGGCCCACCCCTTAGCACTTGCCAACTCTTGCAGAAAGTATGGCCTCAACGTATAAGAGCCTCCTCGAAGAAATAGCGAGGTATGCGAATCTTCTAGATCGGCCGCTTGCCATCCATTTTCCGTAAGCCACTGAATAGCAGTTGCCTGTGCTACCTCGGTTAGGCGCACATGATGGATATCTACTGGGAGGCTGAGTTCATGCATATTCTCTGAAAATTCCTGTTGATCGAAAAATGTATCTCGGCCAGCGAGGATAATGGGGCCGCCAAACCCCGTCTGTTCAAAGAAATCTTTTAATGCGAACCAAGCATCGCGGTATCCCTCCGGATCCACCAGTTCGTCGAATCCATCGATGGCCAGTTGAACGAGCCCATTGCGGATTAAGGATGGCAACTGGTCATATGTGAACTTAGCGCGAATTAATTGCAGCGATTGAGCAAGCACCTCGTCTAAAGAGGAAAGCCGACGGCCACGACTATCGATATGAAGTAGAGGAATTATATTGTTAACAGATCCATTGTTGGACAGCAATCGCTGTACTAGCAAGCGTTTAATTAGTGAGGTTTTTCCTACGCCAGCCGACCCGTCTAACAGCATGATTTTCAAATCTGCAGATGGTGTGCCTCGCTGTGATGGTGTAGTTGCACGCGTGAGCGTTTGTAGCGCTAGTTTCTTGCTATTGAATTCACCTTCGGGGGGTATAAGTCTATCGATATCGAAATCGCGATAGATGCGTAATTGTGTCGTCACTAGATTTCTGATGTCGGCAAAATCAGGAGAAGCAAGCAGTGATCCGATGCTTACATATTTTTTGTCGCCTGCATGACGGGCCAACAAAGAACCATCTTCGTGCATCAGCAGATATTTCTGTAGCTGCCCATTTCTTGTGATTTCTACGAGAGATGTTTTTTCAGCCGTTTTGAGATTCGTTTCAGTTGCAGGATCGGAGAAAGGCGCAAGGTCCCGCAATAATGCGTCACCCGGAGAAACCGAAGAGGTAGTCATGCAATCTCCATCTTTTGTGCAATTCCATCTAGATTTAAAAACTGATTCAACTGTTCTCTGGAATGAAGCAGCAGAACCTTCGCACGCCAGGCCTCAGCCGTCATTATGGCTGGCAATGTATCATCATCGTTAGCGACAATAACGTGATAAGCGTAATCTTTGGTTCGTGCTAAGTGGAGCAGATCACAAGCTAGCATTGTGTCGACCATTTTCTGTGAGCTGACACTTGGATCGCGGCTATGGCGCAGCGTGTCATAGATGGGAATTCGATGCGTACCGCACAGATCATCCCCTGAGTATTTAAAATCTGTACTGAAAGATACTCGATCAATCGTAGCCGAGCGTGCAGTATTAGCATATTGCTCAAATAAACGGCGATCCAAAGTCTTGGTCTTTCCTGTATACCAGCCGTGATAGATTCTCCAGTAAATTCGAAATTGGGCTTTCGGATCTTTGCGTGTCAAACTTTTCGAGATGGCACGATGCAACTTTTCGAAAGCCCGTTCGATTCCTTTGGTTGTATTCTCTCTCCGAAAGTCCAGCCGTCTAGCTGTATCCCAGTCCACATAAACGACCGTTCGGTGCATGGTCATTGCCTACCCGCCATAATTAATACGTAAAAAAGTCCTTCATCATCACACGGCTTCACGCAGGTATCGAGCGCGTAATGGACGTCGGAACAGTCATCTTATGTCCAGAAAAAAAACAATGTAACCCCATACTACGCAATTTGTGGTTTCCGTGACAGAGGGGTAGCCCTTAAGGAGACATTAACAGTTTACGTATGGTGTCCGCTGCTTCGCTCTTGTTTACTAATCGATTGCCCGGCGATCAACCCCGTCCAAAGTAGACAATTGGCTATCTGGCAGTAGTTACGATTACTTTAGAGATCTTTTGAGAATTACCGCATGAGAGTCTTGGCTCAATGCGGTTGGAATGGTGTAATTAACCGAGTTTGATGAGTGCCCATCCCCCGTTTATGGGGAAGAGCCGGCGTCCATTCCATTGATAATGGGGAAGAGCCATTAGGATTTTCAGACTGGTGCCCGGGGCCGGAATCGAACCGGCACGCCTTGCGGCGGGGGATTTTGAGTCCCCTGCGTCTACCAATTTCACCACCCGGGCATTCAAGCAGTACGCCCTGAAGAACACGGGGCGCGGCAGAAAGGCGTAATTATACACGCTTGTCGGGGGCTGAAAAGGCAGGCCCGGGCATGCCGCTTGCTGGGCATTCTCCGTGCATTTCACGTTGGGTGGAATGCGCTGACGCACCCATGGTCACTCTAGGAGAATACACATATGAAAGCACGAGTCTGGATGCCTATTCTATTGGCGCTGGCTGCATTGGCAGGCGGCTGCTCAAACACTTTTCATGGCGCGGGTGAAGATATCGAGCGTGGCGGCGAGAAAATACAGGAGAAAACCCGCTAACCTCCCACCAGCCTGCGCAGCCAGGCGATCAGGGCCCGGGGCAGTTCGGCGGGCTCCTGCAGCAGGGCGTACTGCCCGGCGCCGAACATGCCGGGCAGGTAGCTGGCGGCCTGGCGGTCTATGGTCAGGCAGAAGGGGAACACGCCTTGCATGCGCGCCTCGATGACGGCACGCTTGGTGTCTTCGACGCCATATCGGCCTTCGTATTCGTCCATGTCGTTGGGTTTGCCGTCTGACAAGAGCAGCAGCAGGCGGTGTTGCGCGGGCTGCCGCATCAGTTCGGCGGTGGCGTGGCGCAGGGCGGCGCCGCTGCGGGTGTAGTACTGGGGCTCCAGAGCGGCGATGCGCCGGGCAATATCCGGCCCGTGGCTTTCGTTGAAGTTCTTGATGTAGCGTATGGTGACGCCTTGGGGGCCTTCGCCAGAGAAGGCCTGGATGGCGCAGGGTTCGCCCAGGTGTTCCAGGGCGATGGTGACCAGCAGCAGGGCTTCGCGCTCGGCGTCGATGATCCGGCGCGAGCCGGATAGCCAGGAGTCGGTGGAACCGCTGATGTCGGCCAGCAGCATGATGGCCAGGTTGCGGACCTGGGGGCGTTGCTGGCGGTACAGGGTTTGGGGCATGGGCAGGCCGGCGCGGGCGTCGGCGCCGCCTTCTATCCATGCGTCCAGGTCGATGTCGTCGCCGTCGGTCTGGCGGCGCAGCCATTGGCGTTCGGGGCGCAGGGCGTCGAAGTGCCGGCGTATGGTGTCTATCATGCGGCGGTGCCGCGCCAGGGTTTTGTCGACCCAGGCCTGGGGGCCGGCTTCGGGGGCTAGTCTATGGACGGCGGCGCCAGGGTGGCGGTAGCGGCCCTGGCGATAGTCCCATTCGGGGTAGTGCAATATGCGTTCTGACAAGGGGGTGGCAGCGGCGAGGGGGCGGCCCTGTTTGTCGGGCGGGTCGTCGGACAGCAGGATTTCTTTGGCGGGCGTGGGGCTGCGCACCAGGCGGGCTTCGGCCAGTTCCGACAGGGCGTCGGCGTATTCTTCGCTGGCGGTGTCTTCGTCGCGGTCGGCGGGGCGCTGCATGCCCATGGGGTCTTCGGCTTTTTCCAGCGGGTCGGCGGTTTGCACCATCCATACGCCTTGTTTGTCCTGATCTTCGTCTTCATCCGCCTTGCGGGCTTTGGGGCGGCGGGGCAGGCGGGCGCTGCGGGGGGCTGGGCGGTGCAGGTCGGATGGGGCCATGTCTTCGCTGGCGGTGCTGTCGTCGTGGCCGCTAGGCACGATCAGGTCGCCGGTCCACATGTCTTTGAACAGGGCGTGCGACTGCGGCGCATGGTTGCCGGCCTGGGCCATCTGCGCGGCCAGCCGCCGCGCCAGATGCAATGACTCGGCGGGTGAAGGGCACAGCGGCAGGCTGGACGGGGTATCCGGGGGCGTCTTCAGTATGTCCTGAACCAGGGTTTCGATGGGGCGGCAGGCGGCAGGGATGCGCGCGGGGGCGGGGCGCTGTGCCAGGGCGTGCCGGCGCAGGGCGGCGACCGCAGGCGCCATGCCGGGCAGCCGCTGTATCAGGGCGTGGTCGCAGGCCTGCGCTTCCAGTATCAGGTACAGGGCCTGGGTGCGCGGGCCAAGGGGGGCATCGGTCTGGGCCAGGGCGTTGGCGCTGCCGCGAAAAGCGCGCATGGCCTGCAGCAGGGCCAGGCTGCGGAAGCGGGCGGCCGCTTGGGGCCATTCGGCGCAGTCCAGGCTGTTGGGCAGCCAGATGGCTTGCCCGTTGGTGGCGGGCAGGGCCTGTTCCGACGGCATGACATCGTGCCGGCGGAACAGGCGTGTCAGCAGGGTGGGGGCGGCCGGGGTTTGCGCCACGCGCAGGGGGTAGCTGCAGCCGAATATGGCGCTGATGAGCAGATCCAGGCGCGGCGCGACCTGGGCCAAAATAATGGGCAGTGGCACATCGGGTTTGCCGCGCCGCCGCAGCCATAGTTCGCGGGCGTAAATGGTGGCGTGCCGGGCGGCATCGGTAATAACGTCTTCTGCCTCGGCCATGTTGCGCTCCGGGCCGGCCAGTCAGGGAAAGGTCAGGCTGACCAGGTCGTTCATGGCGCCCACCAGCGAAGCGTCGTCAGACAGGGGGGCAATCAGCGCCACCTGGCATGCCCGCCGCAGGGGGATTCCGCGCGCGATCAGTTGGCCGGTAGCGACCAGCAGGCGGGTACTGGGCACCTCGGCCAGCCCGCGATCCTGCAGGCTGCGCAGTTTGTGGGCAAGGTCCACCAGCGCCAGGGCGTCGGTCGGCGCAAGTCCGCTTTCCCGGGCAACGATGTCGGCCTCTTGCGCCGCCGGCAGGAAGTCGAAGTCCAGCGTCACGAAGCGCTGCCGGGTGCTGGGTTTCAGGTCTTTCAGCATGCGCTGATAGCCCGGGTTGTACGACACCACCAATTGGAAACCGGGGGCGGCATGCATCACTTCGCCGGTCTTGTCGATGCTGAGCGTGCGCCGGTAGTCGGTCAGCGAATGCAGCACGACCACGGTGTCTTGCCGCGCTTCGACGATTTCGTCCAGATAGCACAGGGCGCCGGCGCGCACAGCGGCGGTCAGGGGGCCGTCTTGCCACACGGTCCGGTCGTGCCGGATCAGGTAGCGCCCGATCAGGTCGCTGGCGGTCAGGTCGTCGTGGCACGATATGGTGGCCAGCGGGCGCTGCAGCTTCCAGGCCATATGCTCTACAAAGCGGGTCTTGCCGCAGCCGGTGGGGCCTTTCAGCATAACGGCCAGCTGGTTGTGATGGCACTGCTCGAACAGGCTGACTTCGTCGTGGGCGGGCAGGTAAAAAGGCTCGGCGGCAGGCGGCGCCAGCAGTCCGCCGCCCGGCTCCGCTTGCAGCGATTCGATGTCAGCCAATCTGTTCATTGGCCAGCACCCCTTTGGCGGCGCCCGGCGCTGGGACCAGGCTGGGTTGATGCGGCGCGGCCTCCGGCGCATCGTCCTCCACCGGCGCCTGCCGCGGCGGGTAGCGGAAAAAATCGTAGATGAACAGCAGGGCGCCGATGACGAAGATCGATGCGGTGGCGACCAGCATCAGGAAGTGCACCTGTATTTTCAGTTGCACGTCCAGGTAGCCGATGCCCAGCACGCGTTCCAGGTAGACCTGTCCGATGCCGGCGGTGGCAAACGACAGGGTCATGCCGAACATGCCCCCGATCTGCAGCCAGAAGGCCCACATGCCTGTCGAAGTGCCTTCTTCGGGGCGGCCCACGGTCATGGTGGGGGCGGCATAGCTGATGACGGCCAGCACGATCATGACGTAGGCGCCGTAGAAGGCGGCATGGCCGTGCATGGCGGTGATCAGGGTGCCGTGCGTCCACTTGTTGATCTCGGGAAAGGTGTGGGCCAGCCCCAGCAGCCCGGCGCCGAACAGGGTGAAGACGGCGCTGCCTATGGCCCAGTGCAGGGCCAGGATGTTGGGATGGCGGATACCGCTGCGGCGGATGGCGAAGTAGGCGTACATGGCCATGCCGACCAGGGCGACGGGTTCCAGCGCGCTGAAGAAGCCGCCCAGGGGCAGCCAGTAGGCGGGCACGCCGACCCAGTAGTAGTGGTGGGCGGTTCCCAGGATGCCGGCAATGAAGACCAGGCCGACGATGACGTACAGCCATTTCTCCAGCACCTCGCGGTCGGCGCCGGAAAGGCGAATAAGCAGGTAGGCCAGGAAGGAGCCCTGGATCATTTCCCACACGCCTTCCACCCACAGGTGGATGGTCCACCAGCGATAGAAAATCGATACGACGTAGTTGGAATAGTGCAGCAGGGCGGGAATATACAGCACGGCCGAGCTGGCCAGGCCCAGCAGCAGCACGCCTTCGGTGGTGGTGAAGCGGCCGGACCGCTTGATGGTCATGCCGATGTTGTACAGAAAAATCAGCATGCAGACGACGATCAGCAGTTTATTGGGCAGGGGCTGTTCCAGCAGTTTGTTGCCGGTGCCCAGGCCGAAGAAATAGCTGATGATGGCGGTGACGCCCATGATGGCCCACAGCCCCAGCTGGATATAGGCCAGCTTGACGCTGTACAGCTCGGTGCGCGATTCGTCGGCAACGATCCAGTAGGTGGCGCCCATGAAGCCGGTCAGCACCCAGACGATCAGCAGGTTGGTGTGCACGGTTTTGGTGACGTCGAACGGCATGATGTTCAACAGCGGGTCGGGCCCCAGGTATTTGGCGGCTGACAGCAGGCCGAACACCAGTTGCAGCCCGAACAGGATCAGCGCCAGGGCAAAGTACCAGTAGGCGACGGATTGGGATCTGTAACGCATGGCAGCTCCTGGGCGATTTACTTAAACGAATTAAGGTAGGCCACCAGATGGTCGACCTGCTCTTCGGTTAGATCTTTACCGTAGGACGGCGGCATGAACGAGGTGCCGCCGGCGGAATACATGGCGCCCGGATGCAGATAGGCGCTGGGTTCCACAATGGATTCGCGGATGAATTCTTCCGCGGTTTTTGCTTTGCCCTGATAGTCGCCCGACTGAATGGTTTTCTCGGCCAGGGTGGCCATGCCGGCCAGCGATGGCCCGGCCAGGTTTACGCCCGGCGCGATGCTATGGCAGGCCGAACAGGTGGGCACGACGGATTTGAACAGCGCTTCGCCCAGCGCCACGGGGTCGTTGTCGTCGCTGACGGGGCGCGCGCCCGGCGGCAGTCCGCTGGCTTCGGCCTGGCCTTCCTGTTTTTGCTGGGCCAGGCTCAGGTCGGTGCCGGGTATAGAGCCGCCCGTGACCAGAATGGGGCGTGGCGGCCAGCCCTGGTTGTCGACTTTGCTGACCCAGTCCATAAAGGCGATGACATCGGCGATTTCGTCGTCGGCCATATTCAGGTTGGGCATGATGCGGCGGTGGGTCTGTTCGTTATAGAACTGCGCCGGATCTTTCAGGAAGGCCGTCAAATAAGGCGTGCCGCGGTGCTGGGTGATTTTGGTCAGGTCAGGCGCGTAATAGGCGCCCTCGCCAAAAATGGTGTGGCAGTTGATGCAGTTGTAGTTATGCCAGACGTCTTGGCCGCGCACAACGCTTTCATCGATCTGGTCGGTATTGGTCAGGGTGGGAAACTGGCGGTGGCTGTCCAGGGTCAGCCCCAGGAAAATGACAGAGGCGATGGCCGTGGAGGCGATCGCGAACACACGGGTCTGGCGCTTGTTCATGGCTGCATCCCCCTACACGCCGATACCGGACCAGTAGCGGATGCCGGTGATACAGGCATAAAAGATGGCGGCGACCATCAATGCCAATACCACCCACCCCACAGCTCTTACTATCCTGTAAAGCATTGCTGCCTGCATCATGGCATTCCCCTTTGTTCTGGCCTGACACGCGGATACAAGACGGCACACAAGGGCTGTTGCGGCTCTATGTGCTTTCGCCTTGATACCCTAGCCGAATCCAATTCTCTTTACTGTAACTAATTGATTCGAAAAGGCCGTTCCGCCCTTGAAACCCGGGGTTTCGGCTCCATATGCCTGCGTATCGGCCCGCCCGGGCGCAAGCATGCGCAGGGCAATGGCCGTGCCCTATTTTTCTTAAAAGAAAACCATCCGATGCGATGGCGCTTTAATCACGGATCGACAATGACTCAAACAGATACAAACAGGACATCAGAAACATTGGGCTTCCAGACAGAAGTCAAGCAACTGCTGCATTTGATGATCCACTCCTTGTATAGCAATAAGGAAATCTTCCTGCGCGAACTGGTTTCCAATGCGTCGGATGCCTGCGACAAGCTGCGTTTCGAAGCGATCGACAATCCCGACCTGTTTCAGGGGGATGCCGATCTGCGCATTCGCGTCGAGTACGACAAGGCTGCGCGCACCATCACGATCTCGGACAACGGCATCGGGATGTCGCGCGACGAGGCGGTGGCCAACCTGGGCACGATCGCCCGCTCGGGCACCAAGGAATTTTTCTCGCAGTTGACGGGCGACAAGCAGAAAGACGCGCAACTGATCGGGCAGTTCGGCGTGGGTTTTTATTCGTCCTTCATCGTGGCCAGCAAGGTGTCGGTGCTAAGCCGGCGCGCGGGCGCTGACGAAACGGATGCCATTTTGTGGGAGTCCGAGGGCCAGGGCGAGTTCACGATTGCGCCGGTGGAAAAAGCCGATCGGGGGACGTCGGTCACCCTGTACCTGCGCGAGGACGAAGACGAGTTCGTGAACGGCTGGAAGCTGCGCGAGGTGCTGCGCCGTTATTCCGACCACATTTCCCTGCCCATCGAGATGCAGAAGGAAGAGTGGGACGCGGAGAAGTCCGAGCAGGTCAAGAAAAACGAGTGGGAAACGGTCAATCAGGCCAGTGCATTGTGGACACGGCCCAAGTCCGAGATTACCGATGAGCAGTATCAGGAGTTCTACAAGCATATCGGCCACGACTACGATGACCCGCTGGCCTGGACGCATAATCGGGTGGAAGGGCGCAGCGAATATACGCAGTTGCTGTTCATCCCCAAGCATGCACCCATGGATTTGTGGGATCGCGAAGGGCGGCGCGGCGTCAAGCTGTATGTGAAGCGCGTGTTCATCATGGACGATGCCGAGCAGTTGCTGCCCACATACTTGCGCTTCGTGCGCGGCGTGATCGATTCGGCCGACTTGCCGCTGAACGTGTCGCGCGAAATCCTGCAGGAAAGCCGGGATGTGCGCGTGATACGCGAGGGCTCGGCCAAGCGGGTGCTGTCCATGCTGGAAGACTTGGCCGAGAACAAGCCCGAGCAGTACGCCGAGTTCTGGGAGCAGTTCGGCCAAGTGCTAAAGGAAGGCACGGGCGAGGACGCCGCCAATAAAGAGCGCATTGCCAAGCTGCTGCGCTTTGCCTCCACGCACAACGACAACGCCACGCAGACGGTGTCGTTGGCCGATTATGTATCGCGCATGAAAGAAGGGCAGGACAAGGTGTACTACGTCAGCGCCGATTCGTATGCGGCCGCCAGCAACAGTCCGCACCTGGAAATCTTCCGCAAGAAAGGGCTGGAAGTCTTGCTGCTGTCCGACCGCGTCGACGAATGGATGCTGTCCTACCTGCGCGATTTCGACGGCAAGGCGCTGGTGTCGATCGCCAAGGGCGGACTCGACCTGGATCAACTGGCCGACGAGGAAGAAAAGAAGCATCAGGCTGAAGTGGCCGAAACCTTCAAGCCCCTGGTCGAACGCCTGGGCAAGGCGCTGGACGGCAAGGTGAAAGAGGTGCGCGTGACCGGCCGCCTGGTTGATTCACCCGCTTGCGTGGTGGTCGACGAAAACGAACTCAGCCCGCATTTGCTGCGCATGCTGCAGGCGGCGGGGCAAACGGCTCCCGACCTGAAGCCTATTCTTGAAATCAACCCCGAGCACGCGCTGATGGGCCGTTTGCAGGCCGCGCCGGACGCTGATTTTGACGAGTGGGCCTTGCTGTTGCTGGATCAGGCCATGCTGGCCGAAGGCGCCAGCCTTGCCGAGCCAGCGGCTTTCGTCAAGCGCATGAATCGTCTGCTGCTGAACACAGCGGCCTAGGCTGTTTCGGCCGCCGGGTCCATGGCAAAGGACTCGGCGCCCGCGTGCTCGACGAATATCGGAACCGAGGCATTGGCATGGTTGCGGGATGCCGCCATGAGGATCTGCGATTCGGTCTGTGCGCCGGCGATGCGCTTGAACACCACGCCCGGGGGCCGGGTTCCAGAGTAGATGCTGGGCACGATGGATATCCCCAGGTTGGCCGCGACCAGCGCCAGCGTGGTGCTGTTTTCACGCACTTCCTGCACGATGCGCGGCGCGAATCCGGCTTGGGCCGTCAAGGTGGTGATGTGTTCGAACAGCCCGCAGCCCAGCGCCTGCGGGAACAGGATGAAGTCTTCGTTGGCCAGATCGCGCAGCTCCGGGCTGGCGTCTGCCTGTGCCAGGGGGTGGCCGGTGGCCACTGCCAGGATGAGTTCATCGCGCCAAAGCTTGACCACATCGATGGTCATGGGCGGATGAAAGACGGACGAAGGCCGCAGGAAGCCGATGTCGATCTCGCCCGCATTCAGTGCTTGCAGTTGTTCGCCTGTGGACATGTGATGGAGGTCGATGTCGATGCGCGGGTAAGCCTGGCGGAAGGTCTGCAGTAGGCGGGGGAAGGCTTCGAACATGGGGACGGACGCCGTGAAGGCCACGCGCAGCTTGCCGGCCCGGCCGTCGCGCGCCCACAGGCATAGCTCGCGGGCTTCGGCGTACTGGCGCAAGATGTCTTGCGCCTGCTGGTAGAAAAGCTCGCCGGCGTGGGTCAGCTTCACCGTGCGCCGCGTGCGTTCCAGCAGAACGACGCCCAGGTCCTCTTCCAGCAGCTTGATCTGCTGGCTCAGGGGCGGCTGGCTGATGTGCAGGCGTTCGGCGGCGCGACTGAAATTCAATGTCTCGGCGACGGCGGTGAAGTAGCGTAGTTGGCGGAAATCCATACTTATTCGAAAATCAGATAAAAGTTAGATTTTAATAGTATTGGACGCTATAACTGAGGCAGCGCAGAATCGGTCCCCATGAATCAAGGAGACTTAAACATGAAACTGCGTATTCCCCGACTGATCCGTGCGATCACGGCCGCCGCGTGCGTGGCGACCGCCCCGGCGGTGCTGGCTGCCGGCTATCCCGCTGCAGCCGTCAATGTTGTCGTTCCGTATTCGCCGGGCGGCGGCGTCGATACGGTGGCTCGCCTGGTCACCAATCGCATGGCCGAAGAGCTGGGCCAGCCCATGGTGGTGGAAAACAAGCCGGGCGCGGGAACCAATATCGGCATGGCCTATGTCGCGCGTGCCAAGCCGGACGGCTATACGCTGTATGTGGCCTCTAACACGGTTACCACCAACAAGGCGCTTTACTCGAATCTGTCCTTTGATCCCATGACGGCGTTCAAGCCTATCGGCAGGATAGGCGAAGCGCCGCTGGTCGTCGTCGTGAACAGCAATTCTTCCTTCAACACCTTGAAGGACCTGATCGACTTCGGCCGCAGCAATCCCGAGGGCCTTACCTTTGGAACCGCGGGCATGGGCAGCTCCGGCCACATGGCCAGCGAGCTGCTGCTGCGCGTCGCCGATTTCAAGGCGATGCATGTCCCCTACAAGGGCGGGTCGCCCGCCGTGACGGATCTGCTGGCAGGGCGCCTGTCTTTCATGGCCATCAACCCGATTGAAGTAGTCTCGCACGTAGAGGCCGGCAAGCTGCGTCCGCTGGCGGTCTTGAACACCGATGGCACGCACCTGCTGCCCGAGGTGAAAACGGCCAAATCCATGGGCGTGGATATTGAATCCACCGTCTGGTGGGGCCTGCTGGCGCCGGCCGATACGCCCGACGACATCGTCCAGAAGCTGAATGCCGCGTTGCGCGTGACCTTGAATGATCCCGAGGTTGTCGAAGCCATGAAGAAGCGCGGCGCGTCCGTGCATCCCGATGCGCCGCAGGAATTCCAGGCCTTTATGGAGAAGGAATCCACGACGTTGAGCCGCATCATCAAGGATGCCGGCATCAAGGTGGAATAAGAACCGGAGAATATCCAGGTTCATCGCAACAAGATTGGAATGACGATCATGACTCAGAAAAATGCGCTGGTCATCAGCGCCCATTCGGCCGATTTCGTGTGGCGCGCCGGTGGAGCCATTGCCCTGTATGCCCAGAAGGGCTGGAAGGTTCATGTGCTGTGCCTATCCTTTGGCGAGCGGGGCGAGTCGGCCAAGATGTGGCGGCAGCCCGGCATGACGCTTGAACAGGTGAAGAGCGGGCGGCGTGAAGAAGCGCAGCGGGCCGCCGATGTACTCGGCGCGTCGGTTTCCTTCATGGACTGCGGCGACTACCCCCTGCGCGTCAATGACCAGGCGCTTTTCGAGATCGTCGATGTCTATCGCACGCTGCGTCCCGAGTTCGTGCTGACCCATTCCGCTCAAGACCCTTACAACTTCGATCATCCGCTGGCCAGTCATCTGGCCCTGGAAGCACGCATCATTGCCCAGGCGCATGGCCATCATCCGGAACAGGACGTGCTGGGCGCCCCGCCCGTCTATCTGTTCGAGCCGCATCAGCCCGAACAGTGCGAATGGAAGCCGGACTTCTTCCTGGACATCACCCCGGTGTGGGAAAAGAAGCTGTCGGCCTTCCAGGTCATGGCGGCGCAAGAGCACCTATGGGACTACTACACCCGTGTGGCCCTGCAGCGCGGGGTACAGGCCGCGCGTAATTCCGGAAGAAAGGTGAAGCATGGGGAAGCCTATCAAAGCGTCTATCCGCGCGTGTCGGACGACTTTCTGGGGTGATGATGCTGGCCAGATGCTTGATGGAAGGCGTACTTGGGAGGCCGAAGCATGATCAACAGTGATTTTGAGCGTCTTGATGCCGCCACGTTGGCTGCCTATTCAGCCATTCCCGCAACGATTGTTGCAGACGTGGCGGGCCGCCGCGGCGCGCTGGACGCCCGTGTCCGGTCCATGGCGCCGGGCCTGAGCGCCGTCGGCACCGCTTTCACGGTAGAAGTTCGTCCGGGCGACAACCTGATGATTCATGCGGCGCTCATGCTTGCGCGTCCAGGCGATATCCTGGTCGTCGACGGCAAGGCGGACACCACATCAGCCCTAATGGGCGAACTGATGTGCGCGCATGCCGCGGCGGCCGGTATCGCGGCGGTCGTGATCGATGGGATGGTGCGCGATTCGGCGACCTTGCGGGAAGGCCGCTTTCCGGTCTTCGCGGCGGGTGTGAATGCCAATGGGCCTACGCGCACGCAGGGCGGCCGTATCGGCTACCCCGTGTCGGTGGGCGGCGTCAGCGCGGCAGCGGGGGATCTGGTTGTGTGCGATGACGACGGCGTCGTCATCGTGCCGCGCCAGGATGCCGCCGGTCTGCTGAAGGCGGCACAGGCCAAGATCGCCGCCGAGGCGCGGCGCCTGAACGATATCCAGGAAGGCCGGCTGCTTTATGGCTGGCTGGAGGGGGCGTTGAAGACGGCGGGCGAGCTGCCGCCGGAAGACACTATTCCGGGCCTGATCAAGCGGTTCCAGTCCTGACCTGAGCGTGTCCGGTCCGGTTTGGCAGGCAGGCTGAATCGAATCGTGCCGGCTCGTGATGGCCGCAGCCTGGCTGCCAGGATGGCCAGTCCTTAGGTCCTTCGGCCTTGAGCGCTGTCTTGCGCCGGCGGCAATTGCCGCCGGAACCAGCCATTTTCGCGGCCGAACCGTTTCCAGTCGAAAGCGGGGCCGGGGTCGGTCTTGCGGCCCGGGGCAATGTGCTCGTGGCCGCGTACCGCTTTGATCGGATGGCGCGCCCGCAGGGCGGGCACCAGGCTTTGCAGGGCGCGGTACTGCTCGTCGGTATAAGGCAGGGTGTCCGTGCCTTCCAACTCGATGCCGATGGAAAAATCATTGCAGCGCTCGCAGCCGTCGAACGACGATACCCCCGCATGCCAGGCGCGCTGGGTGGTGGGCACAAGCTGCACAATCAAGCCGTTGCGCCGTATGAAGAAGTGGGCCGACACCCGCAAACCGCGCAGGCGTTCCAGCCAGGGGTGCGTGCTGTAGGCCAGGCGGTTCAGGAACAGGTCGACCACTTCGGTGCCGCCGAACTGACCGGGCGGCAGGCTGATGTTGTGCATGACCAGCAGGGTGGCGTCAAGCCCCTTGGGGCGGTCGTCATGATTGGGCGACGGCGCGCGTGCGACGTCTGGTGCAGGCTTGAGCCATCCATGGCGGTCCAGCACCCGTGTCTTCACTGGCGCTCCCCCAGTTTGGCGTGTTCCTGGCTGCACCAGATGCGGCCGTTGCTCAGCACGGCTTCGGAGCGCGGCAGATGGATGCCGCAATGCGTGCAGCGCACCATGGACTCGGCGGTCTTGCCAGCGTCCTGGGGGCGTTTGACTTGCCGGGGTTCCTGGCCGGCAAGGCGGTTGCGTTCGCTGTAGCGGGCCAGGATGCGCGCCGCCAGCAAGCCGCCGATGATGACTATGGCCCAGAATAATATTTTTCCCACACCTACCCCATTACAGAATAACGTCGAGCACGAAGCGGCTGCCGGTATAGGCCAGCAAGATGAATGCAAAGCCTACCAGCGTCCAGCGCAAAGCAATGCGGCCGCGCCAGCCCCGGGTGTAACGCCCCACCAGCAGCCCGCCGAAGGTCAGCCAGGACAGCAGTGTGAAGACCGTTTTATGGTCCATGGGAAGCACCTGCCCGGTCAGCCTGAGCGATACGACGACGCCAGTGACGACGGTCAGTGTCAGGATGGAAAAACCGATCCAGATCAGGCGGAACAGCAGGACTTCCTGCACCAGCAGCGGCGGCATGGAGTGCAAGGCGCGGTCCAGCATACTGCGGTTCTGTATGGCCTGGACGGGGCGATGCAACTGGCGGTCGAGCGCCGTCATCAGCATGGCCTGCAGGGCGGCCACCGTGATCAGGCCATAGGCGATCAGGGCGATCAGCAGGTGTACGCGCAGCCATTCGTTGCCGGCGTGATCCACCAGGTGGCCGGTGGGAAACAGGGCGGCCAGCAAGGCGGAAAGCGCCGAGGCAGGCAGTAGAATAAGCAATAGGCCGTCGATGCGCATGACCAGGCTTTCAAGCCAGAATACAATCATGCCCAGGCACACGGCGGCCGACAGGGCCAGCGCCCATCCCAGGCGCAGGGTATGTTCGGGCAGGACGGCTTGCGTCAGGGCGATGCCGTGCAGGGCGATGGCGCTGGCCAGGCAGACCTGCCTGACATGACCGGTGCTGATGGTGTCGCGACCCTTGCTGAGCGGCCGCCAAAGCGATACGGCCAATACCGTGTACGCCAGCGCGGCCAGCAAGTGAAATACAATGCCTGCAGACATAGTCCCTTAAGTTCTGGTTATCCAATACTCACTAGTTTAAGCGAAATCACCATATGCTCGACAATCTGACTCAACGGCTTTCACGCGTTGTCAAAACCATGCGCGGCGAAGCCCGGCTGACCGAGGCCAACACGCAAGACATGCTGCGCGAAGTGCGCATGGCCCTGCTCGAGGCCGACGTGGCGCTGCCGGTGGTGCGCGACTTCGTTGCGCGGGTAAAAGAGCGGGCCCTGGGGCAGGACGTGGTCGGCAGCCTGAATCCCGGCCAGGCGCTGGTGGGGGTGGTGCATAAGGAATTGACCGCGCTCATGGGCGGCGACCTGGGCGCCGAAGCCAGCGAACTGTCGCTGGCGGCCCAGCCGCCCGCGGTGATCCTGATGGCGGGCTTGCAGGGGGCGGGTAAAACCACCACCACCGGCAAGCTGGCCAAATGGCTGTCTGAAGGCGGCCACATCCAGAATGGCCGCAAGTCGGGCAAGAAAAAAGTGCTGGTGGCCAGCGCCGACGTGTATCGTCCGGCCGCCATCGAGCAGCTCAAGACCGTGGCGGCCCAGGTCAAGGTCGATTTCCTGCCGTCCAACACGTCCCAGAAGCCGGAAGACATTGCACGCCTGGCGCTGGACCACGCCAAGCGCCATCACTACGATGTGCTGATCCTCGACACGGCGGGCCGCTTGGGTATCGACGAGGCCATGATGCGCGAGATCCGTGCTTTGCACGATCTGCTGAACCCCGTCGAAACCCTGTTCGTGGTCGATGCCATGCAGGGCCAGGACGCGGTCAATGTGGCGCAGGCATTCGCCCAGGCGCTGCCGCTGACGGGGGTGGTGCTGACCAAGCTGGATGGCGACGCGCGCGGCGGCGCGGCGCTGTCGGTGCGCCATGTGACCGGCAAGCCGCTGAAGTTCGTTGGCCTGTCTGAAAAAATGGACGGCCTGGAGCCCTTCCACCCCGAACGCATGGCCCAGCGCGTGCTGGGCATGGGCGATATCGTGTCTTTGGTGGAGCAAGCCCAGAAGAACATCGATGTGGCCGAAGCGGAAAAACTGGCGGCCAAGATCAAATCGGGCAACCGCTTCGACCTGAACGATTTCCGCGATCAGTTGCAGCAGGTCAAGAAAATGGGCGATATGGGGTCGCTGCTTGAAAAGCTGCCCGCGCAGTTTGCGCAGGCGGCCGGCCAGATGCAAAGCGCGCAGGCCGAAAAGCAATTGCGGCGCAGCGAAGGCATACTGAACTCCATGACGCCCGCCGAACGGGCCAAGCCCGAGCTGCTCAAGGCATCGCGCAAGCGCCGCATCGCCGCCGGCGCGGGGGTGCCCGTGCAAGAGGTCAACCGCCTGCTGTCGCAGTACGATCAGATGCAGGGCATGATGAAGCAGATGAAAAAGGGCGGCATGGCCAAAATGATGCGCGCCATGGGCGGGCTGAAAGGCCTGGGCAAGGGCGGCGGAGGCGGCTTCGGCGGATTTCGCTAGGGTTCGCCGCCAGGCGCAAGGCAGTCCGCATGGGCTGCCTTGTGTTCCGGCTTATCCCCCGCCCACGGCCACGACGATTTCCAATTGGTCGCCATCGGCCAGCGCGGCGCTGCCGTGCGTGCTCTTGGGGACGATGTCGCCGTTCTGTTCGACGGCGATGCGCTTGTCCTGGTAGCCCAGATGGGCAATCAGTTCAGCGATGGTCGATACCTTGTCCAGCTGCAAGGGTTTGCCGTTAAGAATGATGTTCATGGTGTAAAGCTTACCAGATCAACTGAATTGGTCGGTGGCGGCCAATAGTTTGGCCAGGATGCCCGGTTCATCAAAAGCATGGCCGGCATCGTTGACCAAATGGAATTCCGCCTGCGGCCAGGCTTGGTGCAGTTCCCAGGCCGTGCGGGCCGGGGTGCAGGCATCGTACCGCCCTTGAATGATGACGCCCGGAATGCCGTGCAGCAGATGGGCATCACGCAGCAACTGGCCTTCGTCCATGAAGCCCCGATTCACAAAGTAATGGTTCTCGATGCGGGCAAAGGCCAGTGCGGCATCGTCGGCCGCATGATCCTGCTGGTGCGCGATGCTGGGCAGCAGCGAAATGGTCCGGCTTTCCCATTGCGTCCAGGCATGGGCGGCTTGCAGCTGCGCGGCACGGTCGGCGCCGGTGAGCCGGCGATGATAGGCGGCCATCAGGTCGTGGCGCTCGTCCTGGGGGATGGGGGCCAGATAGTCTTCCCAGTAATCGGGAAACAGCTGCGAGGCGCCTTCCTGGTAGAACCACAGCAGCTCGCTTTGCCGTATGGTGAAAATACCGCGCACAATCAATTCGCTGACCTGCGCAGTATGTTTTTGCGCATAGGCCAGCGCAAGGGTCGACCCCCACGAACCACCGAAAACCAGCATCTGGTCCGCTTGCAGCACTTCGGTGCGCAGGCGCTCGATATCGGCCACCAGATGCCAGGTGGTGTTGTTGTCCAAACTGGCGTGCGGCGTGGATCGCCCGCAACCGCGCTGGTCGAACAGCAGTACCTTGTAGCGCTCGGGGTTGAACAGCCTGCGGTGCGCGGTGGAGCAGCCGCCGCCGGGCCCGCCGTGCAGAAAAATGGCGGGCTTGCCTTGCGGATTGCCGCAAAGCTCCCAATACACCTGATGGCCGTCGTCGGTGTTCAAGAATCCATGGGCGTAAGGCTGTATGTCCGGATACACGTGCGTTTCCTTGTCCTGTGCGGGTGTAGCCCGGCCCGCCGGCGGGCGAGCGCGGGCGGGATGGGGCGTTACTTGCGGGTAAAGATCAGGTCCCAGACACCGTGGCCCAGGCGCAAACCGCGTGTTTCAAACTTGGTTTGCGGGCGGAAGCCGGGGCGCGGCGCATAGCCGTCGGCGGTGTTGGCCAGCAGCGGTTCCTTGCCCAGTACGTCCAGCATCTGCTCGGCATAGTTTTCCCAATCGGTGGCGCAGTGAATATAACCGCCCGGCTTGATGCGGCTGGCCAGCAAGGCGATGAAGGCCGGCTGGACCAGCCGGCGCTTGTGGTGACGCTTCTTGGGCCAGGGGTCCGGGAAGTAGATATGGACGCCGGCCAGCGAATCCGGTGCGATCATGTCGCGGGCGACTTCGACCGCATCGTGCTGGATGATGCGGATATTGGTTTGCCCCGCTTCTTCGATGCGCTTGAGCAGCGCGCCGACACCGGCGTTGAATACCTCGACGCCCAGGAAGTTGTCGTCAGGCCGCGCCTGCGCAATCTTCAGCGTGGTCTCGCCCATGCCAAAGCCGATTTCCAGCACCGTGGGCGCCGGCCGGCCAAAGGCCTGGTCCAGCGGCAGAGGGGCGCAGCGGTAGGGAATGGACCACTGCGGCAGCAGGCGGTCCAGCGCCTCTTTCTGGCCCGGTGTAATGTGGGCGCGCCGATGCACGAAGCTGCGGATGTGGCTGGTGCCCGAGGGCGCGCTGGACGTGGTGACCAGGGCCTGCTCGGCGCCTGGAGGTGCGCTGGCGGCAGCGCCCTGTGGGGGCTGCCCGCCTGATTTTGGTTCTGTATTCGTGTTCATGGGTGAATTGTAGCGGTTGCCCGGCCGGTTTTCCGCCGCGCGCGTGCCAGAGCGGGCGCCTCAAGACAAGAATCCGGCGGCAGCGCTATAATGCGATGCTTCGCGCAACGCGGGTGTAGTTCAATGGTAGAACGGCAGCTTCCCAAGCTGCATACGAGGGTTCGATTCCCTTCACCCGCTCCATCCATGGACGGCCAAGGACAGCCATGGACGTCCACTGAGTAACTAAGTTTGGCTCTTCCCCATTAACGGGGGATATGGGCATTCATCAAACTCGGTTAATTACACCATTCCAACCGCACTGAGCCAAGGCTCAAGCCACGATAGTAACGCCACCGCTAGCGCCTTGGCCGGCCCAGACGTAGAAGTCTCTCGCCCCGCTGAACTACTAAAGCGTCCAACGTTGAACTGCATATGAGCGGTGACGAGAACTCTATGAAAGAGCGGTCGAAGCACCCATGGATCGTCACCGCCTGGCTGCGGCTGAATTGATTCGCTGAGAGCGTCCAGGTCCTGGAGAACACCTTGAGCGTGCACGATATTCATATAAAGTTAAATATGAATAAAAATAAAGCTTTATGATTCATATATGGATGTTTATTTGGAGATGATTGATTGATCATGTCACCTCTATGTGTTTAAATATGAACGTCTAAAGGGGATTTTTAGTCATATCTGAGCAGGTGCGAACATGCCGACGTCCACGCAGAAAAATTCCAGCCTACGAGTTGCCATGCCACGGCCTGTGGAACGTGCGTTGCACCGTCTTGGGCAGGACATTTCGACTGCACGCCGTGTGCGCCGGTTGAGCCAGGAAGACCTGGCACAGCGCATTGGTACCTCACTGAGTACAGTCAGGCGCATGGAAGACGGCTATCCCGGCACTGCCTTGCACACCTTCCTGCGTGCCTTGCACGTGCTTGGCCGTCTTGAGGACATGGTAAAGGTTTTGGCCACGGAGAATGACACGCTGGGGATGGAACTGGTGCGGGAGCAGTTGCCGCAGCGGGTGCGGACTTCTCGCGGCAGCAAAGCGCGGGTTGATCGTCCCACTGCGGCCAAAGAGAGCTCTGCTGATGACGCCGATGAGTTGGAGGGCTTTTGATGGCTATCAAGTCATCCAAGCGTCAAGATCTAGAAGTGCACCTGGGTTCCAGCGGTCAAGTCGTAGGGCGGCTTTATCTGGGTAGCGGTAAGCGCAGCGCGTTCAGTTACGACGAGCGTTGGTTGCGGGATTCACGATTCTTTGCGCTATCGCCCGACCTGCTGCCGGTCTTGAGTGTTCAACATCCTCAGCAGGTATTTTTTTGCGCACTGGAGGACACTGCACCAGATTCGTGGGGTGAACGTGTGATTCGGCGCGTGCATGCGAGGTTGCGGCAGCAAGACCGCGAGACGCCTGCGCTGGAGCCGGTCGACTTCTTGATGTGGGTAGATGACGAGGCGCGTGTTGGCGCGCTGCGTCTTTTTGATCCTCAAGCCAAAGTCTATTTGCGCTCTGGTGGAACGCATCGGCATGTGCCGCCGTTGGTGGAGCTTGATAAAGTCATGCAAGCGGCCCGCGCATTGGAGGCCGGCAAGGAGAGCGCGCAGGATCTGCAGTATCTGCTGGGGCAAGGCACCTCACTGGGTGGCGCTCGGCCGAAGTCAACCGTCCGAGATACGGACGGTCGTTTGGCCTTGGGCAAGTTTCCTAGCCAGGCGGACAAGCGCGACGTGATTAGAGGCGAAGTCTTGGCCATGCATCTTGCCGCGAAGGCAAGCATCAATGTGGCAGCGGCGCGTGTTGAGTTGATCAATGAGACGGCGGTTGCCATCATTCGGCGGTTCGACCGCACTGATGATGGCGGCCGTATTCCCTACGTGTCGGCCGCAACGATGCTGCAGTCTGATGGCCGTGACTCGACGCATGCTTATACGGAGCTGGTGGACGTCCTGTTGCAGGAAGGCGCGGACCCGATTGCTGACATCCATCAGTTGTGGCGCCGCCTGGTCTTTAATTTTTTGATCTGCAATACCGACGATCACTTGCGTAATACCGGGTTTATGTATGACGCGCGCAACCATGGATGGCGTCTGTCGCCAGCATTCGACCTCAATCCGATGCCTGGCGATCGCCGCGAGAGCAAGACATGGTTGACCGAGGATTCCGGACCGATTGATAGCCGAGACATGTTGATGGCGGGGGCGCCTTACTTCAGATTGGGTGCGGAGGAAGCAACGTCGATCTGGGCTGAGGTGGCTCAGGCAGTGGACAGCTGGCGCCTTGTGGCCAAAGGATTAGGCATGCGGGGTACTGATCTAGTGGATTTTGAGCCAGCATTTGCATAGGGACGGTGAGCCGATGTGCCGCCATGCTGCTGTCCGCCAGAAGCGGCCATCAAGTTAAACTGCCAAATTGTGTCCTACGCCTATGATGAATAGCCCTATATTCTTGATATCGATACGTCTATGAAGCCCTCATGTCCTGTTGCTCTCGTCACCGGTTCTACTTCAGGTATCGGTGCCGCCATCGCTCGACGGCTATCAAACGAAGGATTCGCTATCATCTTGCATTCGCGCAGCTCAGTCGATGCTGGACATGCGTTGGTCAGAGAGTTAACCACGGCCGCTTATGTGCAAGCAGACCTGGCCAATGAGGCGGACCGGGAGAGGCTCGTCCGCGAAGCAATTGCCATGTGGGGGCGACTCGACGTGTTGGTCAATAACGCTGGCATCAGTCGCGTAATCCCGCATGCTGATATGTTGGCTGCCACGCCAGATGCGTGGCAGGAACTGCATGAAGTAAATGTCGTTGCCCCATTTCGTTTGGTGGCGCATGCGGAATCTGCGCTCCGTGATGCTGCTGCGCGGGGAAAGCCTGGTTGCGTCATTAATGTTAGTTCGCATGCTGGCATCCGACCAAAGGGCGCGTCCATTCCTTACGCGGCGACCAAGGCTGCGTTAAACCATGTGACCCGTTTACTTGCTCTTTCGCTTGCCCCGCATATCCGAGTGAACGCTGTCGCACCAGGCCTGGTCGATACGCCTATGACAGCGGACTGGACGCAGGCACAGCAAATTTGGAAAGAACAGGCGCCCATGCGTCGGGCGGCTAGCCCAGAAGACATTGCGCAGGCTGTTGCAATGCTGGTCGCCTCAGACTACCTGGCGGGCGAGATTCTACTGTCGGATGGTGGCTTAAACCTCACATAGCCAACATCGACTGCTAATGGCTTTCGCTCATAATCAGCATCACGGCTCCTGCCGCTATCGCGACGCCTAACCACTGCAGTCGGTTGAGGCGTTCGTGCAGCACGGTGACGCCCAGTATGACGGGCACCACGGGATAGAGTGAGGCAAGCGTTACCGCGACGGACATGAAGGAAAGGCGGGTTGCGAACAGATAGAGCGCCAGAGAAAGTGACGCCAAAGCCCCGAGCCACGCGGCAGGCCATATATAGTGCGGTCCTGGCCACGCAGGCACACCGGCAGCGCGTATGCCCGCGTAGACGACAACGATAGAGGCCAGCCGGTTGGCGGCCATAGGCCACAGGCCCGCAGAGGGATCCGCCTGCGCAATAGCTGCGTACTGCAAGGCGACGCCGCAGCCTGCGATCACGGCTGCATGACCGCCCTTCATCGGTGTGGGAAGCGTCGGTCTCTGCTGCGCGATGAGCCATACGGCCGGCAAGACGGCGGTAAGGCCAACAAGCGCAAGGGCTCCCGGCCGCTCGCCCAGGAGCAGCCCTAACATTGCGGGCAAGGCTGCTCCGATCACAGCGGTAAGAGGCACCACGAGGCTGATCTGGCCCGCACCCATCGCGCGGTAAAGAAACATAATGGCAATCCCGCTGCCCACGCCCGAAAGCGCGCCCCATGCTAACGAGTGGCCATTCGGGCCGCCTTGCAGGAGGAACGCGAGCGTCAGCATGACCACAAGCCCGGCTGCCTGTACCGGCAGGGCGAGCGTAAATCCGTCTATGCGCCGTGAGAGCTTACCGCCCGCAAAATCAACAATGCCGTAGAGTATGGCCGAGGCCAAAGCGAGTACTGCGCCCATGCGATTGCCTCCTTGGGCGGAGCGCAGCAAACCGCGTACCGTAACCGCTTCGGGTCGGACTTTCCCGTGAACAGCTTTATCGCTCATTCAGTGAGCGCGGCAATCCGACTTTGAAGACTACTCTAATTCGCGCCGGAGTCGCTCACGCTTGCGGTCACTGGCCCTTGATTCCGGCCTTCTTGATCACGTCGCCCCATTTGCTCATTTCCGCGGAGATGAACTGGCTGAATTCGGCGGCGCTGCCGGGTTGCGGTTCCATTCCTTGCGCCAGCAGTGTCTTCCTCATGTCCGGTTCTTTCAGCCCGCGGTTGATTTCGGAGTCCAGGCGGGCAACGATGGGGGCGGGAACGCCGCCCGGCGCCATGAATCCGTACCAGCCGGCTGCCACCACATTGGGAAGGTCTTGGCTTTGCAATGTAGGAGCCTGCGGATAGATCTCGCTTTGCGATTTGGACGCGACCCCGATGACCCGCAGCCTTCCGCTTTGAATATGCGGAAGCGCCGCCGTGATTGCCGTCAAGGTGGCGTCAATACGGCCCGCCACCAGATCCGTATAGGCGGCGACGTCGCCGCGATAATGGACCGTCACGCCTTTCACTCCCGCGTCTCGCAGCAACAGTTCGACCGCCAGATGGGGAAGCGAACCATAGCCGGGAGAGCCGAAGGTCAGGCCATTTTCCTGCGATTTGCCGTAGGCGACCAATTCCTGTGCGCTCTTGACCGGAGTTTCCGCATTCACGACAAGAAAGAGCGGAACGGTGGCGGCCATGGCGACCGGCTGCAGATCCTTCCGGGGGTCATATCCCAGGTCGCCATAGAGGGCTTCCAGGGTCGAGTAGGGCGCCGCCGCATACAGAAGGGTGTAGCCGTCGGCCGGGGCTTTGGCTACGAAGTTGTTGCCTACCCGTGTGCCCGCGCCCGTTTTGTTCTCGACAATGAATGGCTGTCCCAGCTGGCGTGCCAGATAGTCTCCAAGCAGCCGCGCCGATATATCGTTGGGGCCTCCCGCTCCGTATGGCGAGACGATCTTCACGGGACGCGAGGGCCAATCGTCCTGTGCGAAGGCGCGTGGCACGGCGCCCGCGCAGAGGCTGGCCGCAGCAGCGCCTAACAGCGTCCGTCGATTTATTTTCATGGTTGTCTCCTGATTTTTCGAATAAGAATGGGAAGTCCGGCACGGCATACGCTGGAAGCGCCGGCATAACTCCGAAATGCGATAATAGATTTCGGTCTCTATTCGGACAAGCTGCAAATTCTTGAGAATCTAAAGGCTAAGCTTATAAATAGCTTTTGCCCAACCCTACGCAAGGAACGCTCCATGGCATTTGAGGTAACGCTTAGGCAATTGCGCGCATTCGTTGCCGTACTGGAATGCGGAAGCTTCTCCGAGGCCGCGGACACCATGCATCTGTCTCAGGCGGCGCTTAGCGGACTGGTCAAAGAGCTGGAAGGCCGTCTGGGCGTGCGCCTGCTGGACCGAAACACGCGCAGCGTGAGCGCGTCCGTGGTCGGCGCCGAATTCGAACCCATGGTTCGCCGGGTGCTGGCCGGCCTGGATGAAGCGTTGGAAAGCGTCACGAACCTGAAGGAGCTGCGCCGTGGCCTGGTACGTGTCGCCGCGCCGGAAACCTTGTCCTGCACGCTGCTGCCTGAACTGATCGCCCGTTACGGCGAGCGCCATCCCGGCGTCGATGTCCGTTTCGAAGATGTGCCGATCGAAGAGGTGCTGGCGGGCCTGCATAGCGGCAGGGTGGATATCGGCTTCGGTCCGGCGGGCGTCCTGGCGGACGATGCGGTGCAGGCTCACATGATACGGATCGATCCGCTTTGGGTCGCGCTTCGCCAGGACGATCCGCTGGCGGCCGGCGCAACGGTCAGTTGGAAGGATCTGCGCGATCGGCCGCTGATCAACTACATGCCCAACTTGGTGCTCAATGTGCTTAGCAATGTGCCGCCCCGGCATCATCCCAGGGATATCGTTCCAGTGCATCGCGTCAATACCGCCCTGTCTTTGCTAAGGGTGAGGCCTGGCTATGTCATCTGCCCCTCGATGGCCCGATCGCTGGTGGAGGGTTTCGGGCTGGTCTTTCTGCCTGTGCGCCAGCCTACGGTCACTTGGCGTATCGCCATCTTCGTCCGGGACCGCGCATCCCTTTCGCCGGCGGTGGAAAGCTTTCTGGATTTCACCCTAGAGGCGGCAAAAAACTGGGACGACGGACTGGCCGCCCCAACCGCTCGAGCAAAGCGCATGGCGGCAATCCTCAATAAATAAGACAGGGTTATAAAAAGATAGGAATTCTCGTCTTGTCTTATAAAAGGCGGCCGGGTATCTTTGGTGGTCAGGCCTAGGCGGATCCGCGCTTGCGGACGCCGGCAGCATTCTGCCATGGCATCTTTCTGAACCTTTACCAAGTAGCCCATGATCTTGCCAGACCTTGATTCTTTTCTGTCGCCTCGTTCCATCGCCATCGTCGGCGCTTCCTCTGTTTCCAGCAAAATTGGCGCGGTGCCTGTGCGATACCTCGTTGAGCACGGCTATTCCGGAGAAATCTACCCGATCAATTCGCGGGCGCAAGAGATCGAAGGCCGCCGCGCCTATGCCTCGTTGCAAGCGGTGGGCCGGCCGATCGATCTGGCCATCTTCGCCGTTCCCGCCTCCAGCGCCCAAGCCGCCCTGGACGATGCGATCGCAGCAGGGGTCAGGAACATCGTCATGTTCTCTGCGGGATTCGCGGAAATGGGGAAGGAGGGAGCCCAAGCGCAGCGCAAGTTCACGGACAAGGCGCTCGCCAACGGTATCCGCGTGATGGGACCGAACTGCCTGGGCTTCATGAATATCGCCCGGTCGGTCTATGCGACCTTCTCTCCAGTGGTCTCGGTCGGCCTGGCCAAGCCGGGCAAGGTTGGTATTGTCAGCCAGAGCGGCGCATTCGGCGCCTATGCCTATGCCATGGCGCAGCAGCGCGGCATGGGACTGTCCATGTGGGTGACGACCGGCAACGAATCGGACATCGATGTGGCCGACTGCATTGCGTGGATGGCGCGCGATGCGGCAACCCAGGTCATCATGGCCTATCTCGAGGGGTGCCGGGATGGCGGCAAGCTCCGGCGAGCGCTGGATCTTGCGCATGCCGCGGGCAAGCCCGTGGTGATCGTCAAGGTGGGCCGGACCGAACTGGGCGCCAAGGCAGCCGCATCGCATACCGCCGCCCTGGCGGGCGACGATGCGATTTATGAAACGCTTTTTCGCCAGCATGGCGCCTGGCGGGCGCGGACAATAGAAGAATTTTTCGACATCGCCCATTGTCTGGCGGTTTCCGGCTTGCCGGACAATACGCGGGTGGGCTTGCTGACCGTTTCGGGCGGAGTCGGTGTCATGATGGCGGACGATGCGGCCGAGGCGGGACTGGATGTGGCGGAGCTGCCGGAGGCCGCGCAAGACATCATCAAGGCCCGCGTACCCTTTGCCGCCACCCAGAATCCTGTTGATCTAACCGGCCAAGTGACGGCCGAGCCCGCCCTGCTGGAGACCGCCGCGCGTGCGATGCTGGGCGAGGCCGGCCATGGCAGCCTGCTTATCTTTCTAGCGGCGTTCGGCGGCACACCAGCCATGCAGGAAGTCCAAAGAAGCCTGGCGCGGGATCTGCGGCGCGATTTTCCCGGGCGGTTGCTGATGTTCAGCGCACTGGCCGACACGGCTCAGCAAAAGGCGCTGGAGGCATCGGGTTGCCTGTGCTTTTCCGATCCGGCCCGGGCCATCCGCGTTCTGGCGGCCATGGGATTCTTCCGGGCGCAAGTTCAGCGGCCGGCGACGGCCTTGGAGGCTGCCCCGGCGGCCAGCTTCTTGCGGCCGGGTCCGTATAACGAAGCCGATGCGCTTGATACTTTGCGCGGCTTCGGCATCCCCGCCATGTCTGTCCACCGTGCCTCGTGCCGGGACGAGGCTATTTCTGGCGCGCGCAAACTGGGGTTTCCGGCGGCGATGAAGGTGCTTTCGGCCGAGATTACGCACAAGAGCGATATCGGCGGTGTTGTCCTTGATATCCGCGATGTGGACGCGGCGGGCGCCGCTTATGACCGCATCATGGCCGCGGCCGGCGCCGCGGCGCCCGACGCGCATATCGACGGCGTGCTGGTGGCGCCCATGGTCCGAGGCGGCGTGGAGTGCATACTGGGCGCGCGCCGCGATCCCGTGCTGGGTCCCGTCGTGATGCTGGGCTCGGGCGGAGTGAATGTCGAACTGATGGGCGATGTCTCTTTTCGCCTTGCGCCGGTGGACCGCAAGCAGGCGCTGGAGATGATAGGAGAACTGAAGATCGCTCCGCTGTTCAGCTGTTTTCGCGGGACGCCCTTGGCCGACGTCGATGCCTTGGCCAATGCCATCGTCGGGATGTCCCGCTTTGCGCTCTCGGCCGGCAGCCTGCTGGATTCAGTGGAGCTGAATCCTTTTGTCGTGCTTCCCAAGGGCCAGGGCGCGCTTGCCCTGGATGCGGTGCTCTTGACCAATGCCGCGCATGGCGCGCCGTCATCCACCCGGCAGGCGGTGATCGCCACCTTGCCGCTCTTCGAGATGGCGCGCATGCGGGCCTCGAATACCGCCCGCAAGCATCCGGTACAAGGCTTTGCCGGCGATAGCCCCGCATCGCGAATGCGCTGGGTAAACCAGTTTACGCACACCCGGCGGCTGCGCGGCCCGGACGACAAGGAAGTCGTCACGCCGAACAACGACACGCTCTTCACCAATGCATGGCTGGACCTTGCGGCGGGGCCGCTGGTCATCGAGGTGCCCGAGATGGGCGAGCGGTATTGGGTGCTGGGCTTTCTTGATGCATGGACCAATCCCTGGGCTTATGCCGGACGCCGGACGACGGGCGGCAAGGAGCAGCGTCTGTTTGTGCACGGGCCGGATTGGACCGGCGACGTGCCGGAGGGAATGCATTGCATCAGTGCTCCCAGCAACGATGTCTGGGTCATCGGCAGGATACTGGCGGATGCGGATCCAGCCGACCTGGAACGCGTCCATGCGCTGCAGGATCGTTATGCCATCCGACGGCCCGATGGAACGCCCGCGCTGTCTCGCATCGACTGCCTGCTGAGCGATCGCGATACCGGGGTGCCCGACGCGGGGGAATACCTGCGGGTGCTGGCGACCATGCTGACGCGCAATCCACCGTCCGCGCCGCTGCCTGAATGGCCCCGCGAGATCGGTGAACTACAGAAGGCATTGACCGATGTTTACACGGAACTGCGCGAGGTCGCGCAGCCGTCCGAGCTGGGCGGCGGCTGGACGACGGCCGTCAGCGTTCGCAATAGTTTCGGCGACGATATCCTGACGCGGGCAAGGGTGGCGCGCAACTGGATAGGCACGCTGGGCATTGATGAGGCGATGTACATCATGGCCGAAGTGGACGCCGAAGGCGAGGCGCTTAGCGGCGCGCGGCGCTACGTCTTGCGCTTCCCGCCGGATGCCGGGCCGCAGGTCGGGGCATTCTGGTCCATCACACTTTACCGCCGCAGCGATTGCCTGCTTGTTGCCAATCCTATCGACCGGCATTCCATCGGCGACAGGACGCGGGGCCTGCGGCACGATGCGGATGGCGGCCTGCGTATTTCCATCCAGGCAGAGGATCCAGGTCCGGACGAAAATTGGTTGCCCGCGCCGGCGGGCGAGGGATTCTATCTGACCATGCGGCTTTACCAGCCATCTCAAGTTCATCTTGAAGGCACGTTCTCCTATCCTCCGCTGCAGCGGCTGGATTGAACCGGGAGAGCATGTGCGTGCGCCGAAAAAAAGGAGAATTCATGTCTGAGCGGTTGAAGGGTAGGGTGGCCATCATTACCGGTGCCGGGGGCGGCCTGGGACGCGCTCATGCGCTGGAGCTCGCGCGCCATGGCGCGCAAGTGGTAGTCAATGACATGGGCGCGTCGGCGCAAGCCGTGGCCGATGAAATATGCGCTGCGGGCGGGAAGGCCATTGCTTGCGCGGGCGACGTCACGCGCTATGAGGACATGGAGGTCATGGCGGCAGGGGCGCTGTCGGCGTTCGGCCGCATAGATATATTGGTAAACAATGCTGGCATCTTGCGCGACCGTACCTTCGCGAAGATGCCGCTGGAGGAGTTCCAGCTGGTGCTGGAGGTGCATGTCATGGGCTCTGTGAACGCAAGCAAGTCGGTCTGGCCGTACATGCAGGCGCAGGAATATGGACGCATTGTCATGACGACCTCGTCATCCGGCTTGTACGGAAGCTTTGGGCAGTCGAACTACGGCGCGGCCAAGATGGCGTTGGTGGGCCTGATGCAGACGCTGGCGCTGGAGGGCGCCAAGCGGAACGTACGCGTGAATTGCCTGGCGCCCAGCGCTATGACGGCGATGACCGAAGGCTTGCTGGCAGAGGAAGCGGCGGGGGTGTTGACCCCCGAACGCGTCAGTCCTGGCCTGTTGGCCTTGGTGAGCGAGGACGCCCCTACGCGCATGATCCTTCTGGCTGGCGGCGGCAGCTTCGAGTGCGCCCACATCACGATGACGCGCGGCATTCATATCGGCGACGCCGACAATCCCGCGGAAGCGCTATGCGGCCGGCTGGAACAAGTACAGGCGCAAGACGGCCAGCTTATACCTGCTTCAGGCTGGGAGCAGCCGCAACACGAGGTGGCTAAAGCCTTGGGCTGCACGCCGCCGATCTCAAACGCTGCGACATAGGCGGCTAAGGCAAGCCACTGATTTGCGTGTCAGGACCGATGCAGCGCAAGCGTGGGAAATCGTTGCGATAGGGACGCACGTCACGGCTGAGCACGCTCAAGTTGGCCGCCGCTGCGTGGGCGCCGATGTAGAAATCGGGCAATGGAACAAGGCGCGTACCGCCGCTACGACGATAGCTTAGGAAAGCCTGGGCTGCCAGCCCCGCGCATTCCCACGGCAGGGCACTGCGCTGCGTATCGTAGACGTCGAGCATTGCATCCAGGGCATTGATGTTAGGCCCAGGGATCAGAAGTTCGGTGTAGATCACAAGATTGATGTGCAGGAGCGCCTGCTCGCTGCAGAGCTGGAGCTGGTCCACCGACCATTCGTGCCAGCGGCTATCGGGGGCCATGCAGTCGATCCAGATATTGGTATCGACCAGGAAGCCCGACGAGCCATCGTACTTTGATAGATCAAGCATGGTCTTCATCGCTTGGGCGCAGGAATGCCATGATTGCCTCGCTGTCCATCTGTCTGAATGGCTTATCCAGGCTCGTGCGCACGCGCTTGGCGGCCGCACGCAGCGCTTTACGCCGATCGTCTGTCCCCATACTGACTTTCTGGATGATGATCTTTCCACCCTCTAGCGCGAAGGATACCTGGCTGCCGGGCAGAATGCCCGCAGCGTCACGCAGACGTTTTGGGATAGTGACTTGCCCTTTTTCAGTTACTTGCATAGCTGAACTCCCGTTCAGTAAGAATTCCTAGTTGGAATTCTATCCTTCTCAGGCGTCGGATGTAAGTACCCTACCGAATCGCATTATTCGCTCCACCATGGACTGCTGCTGTCGGCCAGGAGCGGTCAGCCTGCCGCTTGAGGGGGGAGGTCTTGCGCTCAGCAAGGATTGGTCCTCAATCTGGCGACGGGCCTCTTTCCAGAAATGTGGAAAGCGCGATGTAGCTGCGCACGGACCGGACGCCTTCAAGGCTCTGGATCTCCATCAGAAAGCTTTCCAGGGATTCGGTGTCGTTTGCCCTGACCTTGACAAGCACACAGCCGTCCCCGGCGACGGTATGAAGTTCCTCGACTTCGGGTCGGTTGGCGAACGTCAATAACTGGCGCGTGGCGTTGTAGCTGCTGGTATCGACCACAAGAAACGTCAGCAAGGTGCGGCCAAGCTTGCAGCCGTCGAGTATCGCCACAGTGCTCTTGATGACGCCGTCGCGTTTAAGCCGCTTGACGCGGTCATGCACGGCGGGGGCAGATAAGTTCACGATCTGGCTAAGTTCGGCGTAGCTGTGCGAAGCGTCCTTGGCGAGCGCGCCTAATATCTTTCGGTCAATCGGGTCGAGTTCGGCCGGATTATGCCTAGTTTGCCGAACGGCATCTGTTTCTTTTTCTGATTGTGTCATTTTGGTTTACCTCCGAAAACTATGTCTCATACAATAAATATAACCGAATATGATTCGGGCATTAATCAATCTCAAGGAAACGTTCTTCATGCCAGTCGCACTTTTCGCGCTGGCGATCGGCGCATTCGGTATTGGACTGACCGAATTCGTTATCGCTGGCATCCTTCCACAAATTTCTCAGGATTTTGGCGTCGATATCCCGACGGCCGGCCTGATGGCGACCACCTACGCACTGGGCGTGTTCATTGGCGCGCCGATTATTACCGCCTTGGGTGCAAGAGTGCCGCGCAAGACAATGCTGATCAGCCTTGCCATCATCTTCACGCTGGGCAATGTCATGACGGCGCTCGCGCCTACTTTGACGATCGCTTTGGCAGGCCGGATTCTGACGGCATTCAATCACGGCACTTTCTTCGGCATCGGTTCGATCATCGCGGCCTCGCTGGTCGCAAAGGATCGCCAGGCCAGTGCCATCGCCTTCATGTTCTCGGGGCTGACGCTGGCAAATCTGTTCGGCGTGCCCATGGGAACCTGGCTCGCGCAAGTCTACGATTGGCGGCTGGTGTTCTGGCTGATCGCCGGAATCGGTCTTGTCACCGCTATCAGCGTGGCGCTGCTCGTCCCCCCGATCAAGGCCGGAAAGGCCATCGCCCTGAAGGCCGAACTTCGCGCTTTCATGGACCCACAGGTCCTGCTCGCCATGGGCATCACCGTCTTCGGTCCGGCAGCATTCTTTACCTCCATCACCTACATCGCCCCAATGATGCTTGAGGTGTCAGGGTTCTCGGCGGCAGGCGTTGCATGGCTTATGGTGCTCTTCGGCCTGGGATTGGCTGTCGGCAATTGGATGGGTGGCCGCTTTGCAGACCGGTCCCTTTTCGGAACGCTGTTCGTGACGCTTGCGGCGCAGGCCGGGGTGCTGTTCATCTTCTGGGTCGGTGCAGGCAACGGCGCTGTCGCCACGGCCTCCGTGTTTCTCATGGCCGCCTTCGGTTTCGCCACGGTATCGCCGATCCAGAAGCTGGTGATGGAGCGTGCCAATCGCGCGGGGGCGCCCACGATGGCCGCATCGGTGAACATCGGCATGTTCAACCTAGGAAATGCAATCGGTGCATGGGCCGGCGGAGCGACGATCGCTGCCGGGTTCGGCTTGGCCTCTCCGAACTGGGCGGGCGCCATCCTTTCGCTCGTGGCCCTGGGATTGGCTGTGATCGCTTGGGTGAGTGCCGATAGAGCGTATTCAGCGGTGCCTGCTGAATGCTAGATTCTGTTCACCCGCCACCATTTCGGCAATAGCTTGCGCACCTGCGGCCGGTCGTAACGGTCGTCCATAAGATACACCACGCCCCGGTCGTCCTGCGTGCGGATGACGCGGCCGGCGGCTTGCACCACTTTGCGGATGCCGGGATACAGATAGGCGTATTCATAGCCGCCGCCGAAAGCGGCGCCCATGCGTTGCCTGATTTGCTCGTTGGCCGGATTGATTTGCGGCAGGCCGAGGGTGGCGATGAAAGCGCCTATCAGACGCTGGCCTGGCAGGTCGATGCCTTCGGCGAAGGCGCCGCCCAGCACCGCAAAGCCAAAGCCGCGGCCTGTTTCCGTGAAGCGTTGCAGAAACGCTTCGCGCTCGGCTTCGCCCATCTGCCGCGACTGTTCCCACATTGGGATTCCTGGGTGGCGGCTTTTGAACAGGGATGCCACTTGCTGCATGTAATCGAAACTGCTAAGAAAGGCGAGATAGTTGCCGGGCTGGCTGCCGTATTGACTGGCCATCAGGTCGACCATGGGCTGTAACGATGCCCCGCGGTGCTGATATCGGGTGGAAATGCGGCGCGCTACCTGGACGGTAAGCTGCTCGGGCTTGAAGGGCGATTCCACATCTATCCAGGCACTGCCGTCCGGCAGGCCCAGCGTGTCGTGATAGAAATGCGATGGGGTCAGCGTGGCCGAGAACAAGGTCGTGGAATGGGCGGCGCTGAACCGTGGTGCAAGAAAGGGGGCGGGGATGATGTTGCGCAGGCACAATGACGATTGCTTGCCCTGCCCGTCGGCGGCAGTGGCCGGTACGGTGATATCGAACAGGGAATGGTTGTCGAACAGCTCGGCGATATGCAGGAAATGCAGCGCATCGAAGTAAAAGCGCTGCAAGGCGCTATCGACGTGAGTCGGGTGTTCAGTCTGGAAATCGATCATGGCCGTGACGGCGCGTTGCAGCGCGGCAATGAATTTTGCCGGAACGCTGTCATAGGCCTGGTAAGGCGCGCCCTGGTTCTTGAGCAGCTCGCTCCAGCAGCGGTTGACGCCGTCCAGGGTTTTTTTCAGCATGGCCGGCGCCGATCGGCGCAATGCACTGAAGGCTGCCCGATCCAGTTCGGCCGTATACATCTTTCGGGCGCGCTCGAGTAGATTGTGCGCTTCGTCGACCAGTACGCCCGCCCGCCACTGGTTGGCGACGGTCAGGCCATGCAGCATGGCGCTCGAGTCGAAATAATAATTAAAGTCGCCGACCGCCACATCGCACCAACGCACCAGTTCATGGCCCAGATAGTAAGGGCATACCTGGTGTTCTGAGGCGACCCGCTGCAGCGCTTGTTTGTCCAGAAATTCGCGGCCGAGCGCTGCCTGCCGGGCTTGAGGCAGCCGGTCGTAGAAGCCTTTGGCCAGGGGGCAGGATTCGCCGTGGCATGCCTTGTCCGGATGTTCGCAGGCCTTGTCCCGGGCCACCAGCTCGATGATGCGCAAAGGCATGCTGGCGTCCATACTGCGGATTTGCGTCAAGGCTTGCAGCGCGACGCCGCGGCCGGATGTCTTGGCGGTCAGGAAGAAGAGCTTGTCCAGTTTCGCGCCGGGGGCAGCTTTCAGCAGCGGGAATAGCGTGCCTATGGTCTTGCCTATGCCGGTCGGGGCCTGGGCCGCGAGGCAGCGGCCGCCGCGCGCCGCTTTATAGACCGCCTCCGCCAAGGGCCGCTGGCCGGTCCGGAATTCCGCGTGCGGAAAACGCAGGCTGTCCAGCGCGCGATCGCGGCTTTGGCGATGCGACAGCTCTTGGTCGGCCCAGTCCAGAAACTGCCGGCACTGGTCCTCGAAGCCTTGCCTGAGCGCCGCCGCGTCATGCAGCTCGCTTATGACGGTTTCCCGCTTGCCGACGATGTCGAAATAGATCAATGCCAGCCTGATTTCGGGCAAGTCCAGCTTCTGGCAGAGCAGGTGGCCATAGACTTTGACCTGGGCCAAGTGCAAATGGCGATGATTGGCAGGCATCCGAGCCAGGTCGCCGCGGAATGTCTTGATTTCCTCGAGCTGGTTCTGCTCAGGGTCCCAGCCGTCGGCGCGGCCACGAACAATAAGGTGCTGGAATTCCCCCGTCAGGCTGATCTCGGATTGGTAGCCGGCGCCGCGGCGGGAGGCGACCAGGGCATGGCCGGCCATGCCTTCCTGGGCGGTGGGCGCAGGGGTGAAGCGCAGATCCAGGTCCCCCTGTTTGGCCGTGAACTCGCACAGGGTGCGCACCGCGACGGTATAGGTCATGCCGGGCATTCCGCCCACCGCACATAGCATACGGCCACGGGCATATCGTGCGTGGCGCAGTAGCCGAACCATCGCAATTGATTGTCTTGCAGGCGGTCGCCGGGGCCTTTGACTTCTATCATCTGGTAGCGTTTTTCCAGAGGCCAGAACTGGATCAGATCGGGGAAGCCGGAGCGATGAGCGGGGATGTCGAGCAATATCCGCTCGAACCATTTCTTAAGATGCAGGGCGGGAATGCAGGCCAGTGCATGGTCCAGTATTTCGTCGTTCAATATTCCCCAAGCCACGAACTCGGACTGAATGCCGGCTTTGCTTTGGTAGTTCTGTACGATGGTTTGCCTGTATGCGCCCGAATCGAGTAGGGCCAGGCAAGTCTTGAACAGATTCTGGCGCCGCAGGTAGAAGTCGGCGCTATACAGGTCGGCCGGGGCGCGCTGAAATGGGTGGAAGAACGCGCCTGGGAGCGCGGCGAAAATGGCATCCCAGCACAGCAGCCCAAACAGTGAATTGACCAGCGTGTTCTCTACATAATAGACCGGGCCCTGTGGCTGTTGAAAGTAGCCCTGGGCCAGTTCCTCTACGGCTACGGGCATTTGCGGCCGGGGCAGGGTCAGGGTCAGTTTGGTCAAGGACGCAGCGGCGGGGCGTGGCGGGCACGGCCGGCCCAGCTTGCGCAGCAGGCGCGGTATCATGCGGCCGACCTGCTGCTTTTCCGCTTCGCTTTCCGGCTGTTGCTGCGCTGTCTGCGCCCGTTGCAGGGCCGATTCGAATTGCTCGTTGAGTTCCAGGACGCGTACGCTGCGGCTGCGTGCGCCGGCATACGTGGATTGCGTATACAGGGCGTAAGCGCGATCCCAGTCATGGTTTTTTTCATAGTGGCGGCCAAGCTGGAACAGCAGCTTGGCGCGGCGCTGTTCCAGCCATTCGTTCGGGTAGGGCTCGGAAGGGATGTCCTGCTGTATAAGTTCCGCATCGGCGCCCGCATGGAGCCGCTCGCGGCAATCGTGCAGGTGCAAGTAGTCGTCGATATCGCGGCGGTTGTGAAAAATCCGGGAAGACGCGGGAAATTTCACTTTTTCATAAACGTACAGACCCAGGTCGGCAAGGACGAATTCGGACCAGTCCTGGCGCAGGTTGCCGAAGAACATCAGGCGCAGGCATTCGCATACCGGCATGACGAGTAGTTCATAAACGCATCCTGCGCCCATGGGATACCAGGCCTTGAAAGGCAGGGCTGTGGTGTGGCGATCCTGCAGCGCCTGGAACTGGGCGGCTTTGCGGGCGTGCCTGTCGGGTAGTTGTGCGCCGAAAGCGTCGGCGACTTCTGCCTTGGTCAACAGGCCGAACAATTGCTCTAGCGTGAGCGCAGGGCTGTCGTCCAGCCAGCCCTGCTCGATCAAGGCCTGCGCCGCCGAAGGCACGCTGCCGATTTCGTCGTAACGCAGCTTGCTGCTTCTGAACAGCGTGCCTTTGCGCATGATCATCCTGGCCAGCAGCGCGCGCGATGCACGCGGCAGGCCCTGGAAACAATGGATGAAATCACGTTCGGCGTCCAACAGCAGGTCGTCGTAGCGCTGCTGGACCCAGCGCAAGACCATCTCGAAATTGTCGAGATAGTAATAGCGATTTTCGAGCACTGGGTTCATCTGCACTGATCAATTACTGTATTTAAAAACAGTATATCAGGGCTTCGCCGAAGACGCCAAGATGGGCATTTTAAGAATTTTCTTAGCCCGTAAAGAATCATTTTAAGAATTTCCTTAACCCTGGAACAGGGCTGAATTGAAATAATTAACAAGCTGATGTGCAACTTATTCGCACAGGGCCGCTTTCATTTTTTTGAAGGCATTCAATCAACAAAATTTTCCAGGTTGCCAATATGAAATTCAACAAGATTCTGATCGCTTTGGGGGTGGCCGGCGCACTGATCGGCGCGGCCCAAGCCGCACCCACACCCGCTAATACCGTCGTCAAGAAAATCACCCTCACGGCGCAAATCCACGATGCCATCTTTGTTTCCAAGCCCGACGGCTCGACTTGGTACGGCACCGAAGAACTGGAAGCCGATGACTACAAGCAGCGCAAGTTCAGCAAAACCCTGCCGATCCGTGTCTGGACGAAGGGCACGGAATTCAACATTTCGCTGGCTCAGCCGCTGATGATGTCCAACGGCCACAAGCAAATGAAGAATGCTTCGGTCAAGCTCACTCACGCGGGCGGCGAAGGCGACGTGGTCGTCGGCACGGCCTTGAAAGTCGCCCAAACGCAACTGGGCGGCGACGGCGGCACCGACGAAATCCACCACCTGAAGATCAGCGTCGACGCGCCTGACGCCGCCGCGGGTACCGACAACGGCAGCTACAGCGGCGATCTGGTCATGTTGTTCGAGCCGGTTGCGGCTGTTCCCACTCCGTAATACGCACACATTCGCTGGTTTTCCTAGAACCCCGACCCAGCGGTATCGGGTCGGGGTTCTTTTCGACCTTGCTGGTCAGAGCAACGGTATGCGCGTTTATCCAATCCCCTTTCAACTCCGCAAGCTGTGGGTGTGCATATTCGCTTTTGCGAGTGCGCAGGCTTTCGCGCAAGTGAAGATCTCTTACGGGGTTCCGGAAGGGTTCAGCGCGGTCGAAATGGATAACAGCGCACGCTATGTCGCCACGTTCAACGGCAAGACCTTGCCGGGCTTGATCAGTTATTCGCTGGAACAGGGAACGCTGGTATTCGATTCGATCAAGTACGCAGAAAACGGCGTTTCAATTGAAGAGCAGCAAACAATTCGAAAAGTCCTTTCCAAAGTCGATTACAAGCTTTGCAACCAAGGCTGCGACATCAAGGCCGAAGGCCATTATGTCAGCATCGACAAGCAGCGCCGCACATTGAATATACGCGACTCACAGGAAGATTATCTCCGGCCGACCACGACCTGGGGGCTGGTCAATAACCAATCTCTGGATTTACGGGCCTCGTCCGACCGTTATCGCGCCATGAACGTCAGCGGGAATACCTGGATGGGCTTGCCGTTCCGCGGTTTCGGCTATATGAATTGGTACGCCAACCGCAGCCGCACCCGTGGCAACAGCAATGGCGATCAAGGCATTTCGTCCTATTTCCTGCAAAAGAACTTTGCGGGAAGCTATGTGCGCGCGGGCAAGCAGAACAGCCTTGACTATGCGTCCGGCGCGGTCAGCACCTTGCTGTCGCCCAGCTTTGACCACTTCGTCACGTTCGGCAGCCAGGAGCATCTCCGCTCCGACCGCGATGTCGGATCGCTGGTGTTGTTTTCCACCAGCGAAGGCAACTACGAGTTCTACCGCAACGGCCGCCTGATCCTGAAGCGGCCCGCGATCCTGGGACGCAACGAATTCAGCTACATCGACCTGCCTGGCGGCTACTACCCCGTCGAGATCCGGCTGGTGGACCGCAACGGCAATGTCGTGAACCGTGAAACACGGGACATCAACAACCTCAATTTTTCCAGCGGCGGCGGCAACTCGTGGCACATTACCGCCGGCAAGGACATGGAGGACGGCGGGCAGTTGTTCCAGGTGTCCGCCAGCCGGAACCTGAGCCAGTTCTATATGAACGCCTCGGTCGTGGCCGGCAATCGTTCACGCTGGGCGGGCGAGGTCAATGCCACCCGGCCCATGCGTATCGGCTCGACAGACCTGGTCCCTACCGTCGGCATACTGAGCGGCGAGCGCGGCACCGGCGGGTACTTCAACCTGACCCTGAACGACGACGTTTTGGGCAACCTCAGCGCAAGCCGCTACCAAAGCACCCAGGTATCGCGTTTTTATTTGGGCGCGCCCAGCACCACCCTTTCGTACAGCCGGAACGTCAAAGGAACCGTGCTTGCCTACAACTACCAGAAGCACAGCCGCGGCGAAACCCAGCAGGCCGAAGTGCGGTGGAACTACCACCCCAATGGATTGTGGTCGACGTTCTCGCTGGGCGTGCAAAAAGGCGGCTACATGCAGCGCGGCGGCTACGCCGTGTACTTCAATATGACCTGGATGCTGGACAAGACCCAGGCGAGCTTCCGCGCAGCGCAGTATGGCGGCCAGACGCAACTGAGCGGCGACTACCGCAAGGATTTCCAGGACAGCTACGGAACCTCTACCGCCGGGGTGACCGTCAGCCGCCTGGACCAGAGCAACAGCATCAACGCCTATGGCAGCCGTTCCGGCACGCGCGGCGATGCAACGTTGAACGTGGGCAACAGCGCCGGCAGCAGCAACGTGGACTTCAACTATCGCGGCATGGTCGCCGCCAATGCGCAAGGCGGCGCGCTGGGACGCTACAGCCCCAGCGGCAGCGCCATGCTGTTGAGCACGCCCGACATTTCCGGAACGCCATACGGCTTCAATGTGGAAGGCCATCCCGTTGCCGGCGGCAGCACCTACGCTGTCCCCCTAAGCAGCTACAACGATGTGGCGTTCGCCCGCGTGCTGAGCAGCAGCGAAGATATGGACATGAACATCGAAGTACCGGCGAATATCGTCCGCGCCCACCCCGGGCAGGTGTATTCCGCGCAAGCCAAGGTGGACATCAACATGGTCTACAGCGGCATCCTCGTAGACGGCGGCGGCAAACCGGTAGGCGGGCGGATCATGGAAACCGGAGACACTGCTTATCCCAACGGACTGTTCTCGATCGCCAGCAAAGCGGTACTGGCCAGCATCACGGTCGAGCAGCCTGGCAGACGTTACATCTGCGATTTAACGAACACGATCTCGGACAGCTTGTATCGCTGCAAGTGACCCGGCCCCCGAATAGGATTGAACCCATAATGCTTCGTACGATTTTTCTTGCCTTGTTCTATGCGATTGCCGTGATGCTGCCGCCCGCGCATGCCGAGGGCGAGCTGATGGTGATGCCGTCCAGCCTCAAGGTCTACAACAATCACGACCACTCGGTGAAGGTAAGAAACATGGGCGATGCGCCGCTCTATCTCTCCATCTCGGTGCAGAAGGTGATGAATCCCGGCGTGGAGCCCGAGGTCAAGGTGCCCATGGGCCAGGTCGATCGGCCCGGCATGCTGGCCAGCCCGGACAAGATCACGCTGGGCCCCGGCCAGAGCCGGGCCGTCAGTCTCAAATCGCTCTATGCACCCGACGCCGAAGAGCTGTATCGCGTCTATATCGTGCCGGTGCGATCGTTGCAGGTGCGGGAAGCGCCCGAAGACAGGATCACGGCCCCAATGTCCGTGTCGGTCGGCTACGGCGTCCTGGTTCGGCATATGCCTCCGCCCGCCAAGCAGCGCTCGGCATGGACCCATCGTTGTACGCCGGGGGGAGTACTGCTCGAGAACACGGGCAACGTCAGGTTGTTGTTCTCCGATGTCACGGCCGCCGGCGGCGCAAAGAAGAACTGGATGGCATTGTTCCCGGGGACACCCCAGCTGTTTCCGGGCAAAAGCCTGAGCCTTTCGGCCGACGACAAACGGCTGACGCTGGATTGCCGCTGATGGCGCGCCCGATAAAGCTGCGGCGCGAACCGGGGAAAGGGACCGCCCCGGGGCCGGGCGCTGAACTCCCCACAGGAACAGGAACACAAACCATGGCCAGCATGAATCGAACACAACGCGCCGCAAAATGGCTAGGCCTGACGCTGCTGGCGTTCCTGGCGCTGGGCGCGGGCAACGCCTTCGCCTTTATCCTGCTCTATAGCAATCTCAGTGACGGCTACAGCGGGTGTTACTACACGGACAATGGCAATGGAACCAGCACTGTCGAGGTGACCATCGCGTGGAAGCGCAAGGGCGGCCATACCGGCCCTCCCTCCGCCAGCTTTGTTTCACGCGGCGTACTGCTTTACACCTATGACGCCAATGGCAAGCTCAATACCAGCACGGCCGTGGCCAGCACGGTCAAGCTCCAGGGGCAGCTCCATTCTGACGCCTACAGCGGAATCGGTTACGTGATGTACCGCGGGACGTCCGGCCCCTGGCTCCAGGAAGATCCGCTGACCGCAAAGGTCACCGCGGTCATCAACAACGCCAGCGTCCAGCAATGGCCCGCCATCGGCATCCGTGCGGGCAACTATACGAGCCGCGACGATGTGGGGGAAATCAAGGGGTTGGCCTATATCGCGCCCAGCAACAAAAATGGCCAATGCCACATATTGGTAGATCCGGAGCTCCCACCGCCCCCCGTAGACGTGCTGATCGACATGCAGGCGCCTGACTGGGACCTGGGGGAATTGACTCGCGGCGTAGAGACCCAAAAGACCCTGAACGAGCCCAACAATCGGCTTTGCTTCACTTACAACGGCGGTAACTACGTCATCTACCAAAAGTACGTCATCACAGCCGCGAACGCGAACGGGCTGTCGCCTAACGGCGCCTACCAACTCCAGCATGCTGAATCGGCCGCCGCCACGGTGCCGTACCGGCTAACCCTGGACGACGGCAGAAACACCGTCCCCCTGCCCAATCCCAACAACATGGCGTTCAACCTGAACAGCAGCGGCAAAACATGCTTTGTCCCCACCTTCAGCGCGTCTGCGCCGAAGGATGCGAAAGGCGGCGCCTACAGCGATGTACTGACATTCACCATCGTGGCAAAGCCCTAGGACGCGCCATGAACCATCACTACTCCAACCGTCTCGCGTGGCCGGCTTCTCTTGGCGCCGCCCTGCTCATATTCCTGGGCCTGCTGCTGACGCCGCTGCAGGGCATGGCGGCCGGCATATTGCAACTCTCGCACACCGAAGTGCGATTGGAGCCTGGCGTCGCCGCCGCCGAACTCTATGCCGAAAACAAGGGCGATACGCCGTTGTTCCTGGACGTGGAGCAGAAGCTGCTGCTCAATCCGGGACGGTCGCCGGAACGCCTGGTGCCGATCCAACAGGTAGACCAGCCCACACTGCTGGTCACGCCCGACCGTCTGGTCCTGGCGCCCGGACAGAAGTACCGCATGACTTTGAAAACGCTGGCTATCCCGACCAGCCACCGCGTATGGCGGGTGACGTTCCGGCCCAGGCAACGTGTACTCGTCGAGTCCGGCGGGGAACATGCGGATTCCGCGCCTTTGATCATGAGTGTCGGTTATGGCGTGCTGATCTATCAGCTTGCCCCGGCAATCTAGTCCCCACACCTGGAATGATGCGACATGCATAGAAAACTCGCCACTGGCCTGCTACTGCTTTCGGGATTGCTACCCCTGCAAGCGTCTGCGTCGGAAGTCATCGTGAACGGCAAGATCACAAGCCGCGTCACGGCTTTCGTGAAGGCGTGGAACAATCTGTTCGTCACCGACGCGCAGGGGGGGTGGTTCGACCAGGGGCTGGTGATGCAGCAGCTCGGCGCCTGGGACACGCCCTATGAAGTGCAGGCACGGCTGCGCATCGTGTCCTCCTCCGGCATATTTCAAGTACGTCTGGATACGCCGGTACAAATCCGCAATTCCCAGAATGCTGCGCTGGTCTTTCGCCAACCGAAGGTTACCCTCGGCGCCGAAGGGCTTGAGCCCAAGACGCTTGCTGTCGGCCTGAATACGGAATTCAAGAATCCTCCCGCCCCTAACGAAGATGAGGACTCCGTCGGCTACTACGCCCTGACGGTCTCGGCCTATCCCCCGGAGGGAAATTTCAGGGATACCGCGGGCGCCTACAGCGGCGAATTGTCGATGACCTTTGAACCGGTGGCAGTGGATCCATGATGGCGCCGGCAACCGCTCACAGGCTTTCCATCGGTAGGGCGCAGACAGCCGGGAACGCCGTAGCGGGAAAACCAATGCAAAAACGAATAGGCTTCGCCCTGATGCTGGCGTCATGCCTTGCGCTGGCATCGCCGGCGTTCGCCGTGATCGATGTTCAACCGAAGGTAGTGGCCCTGCACGGGGAACCCACCACGGTGCAGATCATCAACGAAGGCGACCGCCCCGAGTACATTTCCATCACCCTGTCGCGCCTGCTCAATCCAGGGGTTGAACTGGCGGACGAACAGCTGGAACCCATCACTCAGACAGACAATCCGCCGCTCTATGCCTATCCCTTCCGGCTTGCGCTGGCGCCGGGCCAAAGCAAGACCGTCTTCCTGAAACCCCTGAAGCAGGTCGACCAGGAACAGGTGTATCGCCTGGATATCAGACCCATCATCAATCTGCTGGATCCCCGGCGGCAAGGTGTATCCGGCAACGTGGCGATCAGTCTTGCATTCAGCGCCTTGGTTCGCCAACTTCCGGAAAAGGAGATTTCCCTGCTCTCGATTTCCTGCGAGCCCGAGGGAGCACGGCTCAGCGCGACGGGAAACACGCGGTATCTGGTGCGAGGCGCGTCGGCAGATGGGCGCGAACTGGAACCCTTCAATGTCTATCCCGCCGTGCCCATCCTTCTACACGGAAGCCAGATCCGCGTTCCTGGCCAGCAGTCCTGCTCGCCCGGCGGCTCCAGATAAGGTGGGCAGATACCGCCACGACAATTCTTGTTCAACAGCGGTATTGAGGCTGTTCTTCACTGTGCAACCGTTCTGCCGAACTTGGACGCAAGAAACGGATAGCAGCTTTGGCTGCTGCACGACTAGACTTTCCATGACGTAATACACAAGGGAGTGTCGCCATGGAATTGGACAATAAGATTATCATCATTACCGGTGCAAGCAGTGGGATAGGCGCAGCGGCAGCGCGGCTGTTCGCATCCGAAGGGGCCCATGTCGTGCTCGGGGCACGCCGATCTGAAGAGCTTGAAGCTCTTGCGGAAACGATTAATCAAGCCGATGGCAAAGCCGTGTTTTTGGCCGGTGATGTAAAGGACAGGGGCTACGCCGATGCGCTGGTCGACCTTGCTACCAGCGAGTTTGGCGGCTTGGACGGCGCATTCAACAATGCCGGTATTGTGGGCCAGATGCAGCCAGTCCCGGATATGGGCATCGACAACTGGCTCGATGTCATTTCAGTCAATCTGACAAGCGCCTTCCTGGCAGCCAAGGCGCAGATACCGGCAATGAAGAAACGCGGAAAAGGCGCTATTGTCTTCACCTCGTCATTTGTGGGCTTTAGCAACGGCGGCATGCCGGGTATGGGCGCTTACGCGGCATCGAAGGCCGGATTGATCGGTTTGACGCAGTCGCTGGCATTGGACCATGCCGTCGAGGGCATACGCGTCAATGCCTTGCTGCCGGGCGGCACGATTACGCCAAGCGGTGGAGAAGGAAATCCGGCCGCTTTGGAATTCATCGCCAGCTTGCATCCCATGAAACGGATGGCAACCCCAAAAGAGATTGCGCAGGCAGCCTTGTTCCTGCTTTCTGATCGGTCCAGCTTTATGACCGGAAGTCCGATGACCGTAGACGGCGGAATGTCCGTTCGCTTGACATGATGGTGACCAAAACACTTCGTAAGTACTGAAGCGTATAGTAAAAAAGGCCGCAATCGGCCTCTGGCCTTGGCTACAATCGGCCGAGCCGTCGCTAGACAAGGTGGGGTCTATGCGGGGAACCTTAGCGAAATGATGATCAGTTTTCAAACACACTATGAGCAACAACTGTGCGGCCTCGTCGAGTCATCGGCGCAGCTTATGGCGGCGCTGCGGGCGGTTCACTCGCTTGGCTTGTCCTCATGGTGCATTGGTGCAGGCGCCATCAGATCGCTGGTATGGGATACTTTGCACGGCTTTCAAGAGCCCTCATATGTGGAAGATGTGGATGTTGCATACTTTGATGCAGATGCACCCATAGACCAGGATTCCAAGCTGCAAGAGCGGCTTCATAAAGCCCTTCCCACGCTCTCCTGGGAGGTGACAAACCAGGCCCATGTGCACAGGTGGTTTGCAGACACTCTGGGTCAAGTAGTTTCACCTTTGGTCTCTTTGGAGGACGGGCTGGCGACTTGGCCAGAGTATGCCACCTGCGTTGGTATTTACTTGGATGATGACGAGGCGCTGCAGGTCATTGCGCCCTACGGATTGGATGATCTGTTTGGGTTAAGAGTGCGGCACAACCCTCGCCGTGCGAGCGTTTCAACGTTTATGCACCGTGTGAAATCCAAGAAGTTTGCCGAACGATGGCCTCGGCTTTTAATCTGTCATTGAAGCGGATGTGCGTCCTCTTTGTGTCGGACTGCGTCAACAACACAGTAATCATGATGCTTGGCGGAGGTCATAGCGATGCCGCCTTGGGCGAACTTCGACACGGTGAATGGGTCGTTGCATCGCTGCACCAATCTCTGCAATGTTCCCGTGAGCCAGCCGAACCTGGGAAAGATCCGAGAATCGAGATCAGCGGTACGGGGGCGCCCTGCCCATTCAGCGGATTAAACCGGCCTATAAACCGGCATGAAATCCGGTTAAAAAATTGATAAATCTCACTTATCTATTTGATTTTAAAAAAAATAAAAAAATACAAACCGGTATTTTATCCGGTACAATACCGAGATGGATACCACGAGCATGGGCCCTATGGTCCCCGACGAGTCATCGCGACTCCTTGATGATGACATCTTGCCGCTTATCGCTGAAGCGAACTTACTCGCGGGCCAGATTCGTCCACTTCTCCGGGACTCGATCGGTGATCTCGTTCGCTCGATGAATTGCTATTACTCCAATTTGATTGAGGGTCACGACACTCATCCGCGCGACATTGACCGGGCCCTGGTCAACGACTTTTCTACCGAACCCAAGAAGCGTGATCTTCAGAAGGAGGCCGTTGCGCATATCCATGTCCAGCGGCTCATTGATACCGGGCGCGATCCCGATGCCTGGCCAGCATCCGCGGCATATGCATCTTGGCTCCATGAAGCGTTTTGCTCGCGGCTGCCTCCCGAAATGCTGTTCGTTACTGATGAAAAAACTGGGGCGCGCCTGGAAATCGTTCCCGGCGAATGGCGCAAGCGAGATGTGCAGGTCGGACGGCACGTCCCGCCGCCACATGAAGATCTACCCCGATTTATGGCGCGTTTCGACGCGGCGTACGGATCGCCGCCGCTGAGCAAATCCCGACAGCTTCAGACCGTTGGAGCCGCCCATCATCGCCTGCTTTGGATCCATCCCTTTCTTGACGGCAACGGCCGTGTCGCACGGCTGATGTCTCATGCCTTATTCAGACGCCTCGGGGTCGGCACCAGCCTTTGGTCAGTTGCCCGAGGCTTGGCGCGAGATGAAGGGCGGTACAAGTCGTTGCTCGCGCAGGCCGATAGACCACGCGAAGGCGATCTCGACGGTCGCGGCAATCTGACGCAACGTGGGCTGATCGAGTTCTGCAAATTCTTCCTAGATTGCTCAGTAGATCAGATCCGCTTCATGAGTGGTCTGCTCGAACCGGCGACGCTGCTCACGCGCATGGAGATCCACATCGAAGAGGAGGTGCGGGCGAAGCGCCTGCTCCCTGGCAGCTTTGCGGTTTTGCGCGAAGCTGTGATGAGTGGCGAGGTTGAGCGCTCAAAAATTCCTTCGCTCACAGGCTACGAAGAGAGAGGTGCGCGTAATGTCACGGCCAAGCTGGTCAAGAGGGGGATGCTCACGGCAGCGACTCACCGCGCGCCCCTGCGTCTGGCCTTTCCCTCCGACGTCGCTGACCGGTGGTTCCCCAATCTCTACCCTGCAAACGCTGGATCGCGGACATGACGGATAAGAGCGTTGAACTCACGCGTGTGGGCACATATCGCAACGCTCGCGATCTGAAACGGCTCTACGTTCTGATGCATCGCTACATTCGCACCGAGGAGGACATCAACCGCGTCGGAAGTGGTGTCTATTCGCCGACGCTGCCTCTGGTCGCCGCCAAGCGACGGACTGCTTTTGGCCGAAAATGGCCTTCTTTCCATCCACAGAAAAGCAGGGCGGCCCATTTATATATCCCCTCTTTTATGCGAACAGTTGCATAATCAGTTCGCACCATGCGGCTTGGCCGTCATATCGACGCCAAGCGCTCGCATCACGGCTAGAGTAGTCTTCAAAGTCGGATTGCCGCGCTCACTGAATGATCGATAAAGCTGTTCACGGGAAAGCCCGGTTTTTTGAGCTATTTCTGTCATCCCCTTAGCCCGTGCGACCACGCCAAGAGCCTTGGCAATATAGGCGGCATCGCCTGTTTCAAAGGCATCCGCCATGAAGAATGCGATTTCCTCATCATCTACTAAGGCTGTGGCAGGGTCGTAGGTTGTCAGTTTCTCAGTCATCTCGTTCACTCCATTCGTTGGCCAGCTTCTTTGCGGCAGCAATGTCGCGGGCCTGGGTACTTTTATCTCCGCCACACAGCAGGACAACCAAAAGGTTTCCTCGTCGCTGGAAGTAGATGCGATAGCCGGGGCCGTAGTGAACCCGCAGTTCGCTAACCCCGTCGCCTACCGATTCAACATCGCCTGGTAAACCTTCCGCCAAGCGCATTAAGCGCGCTGCGATGATGGTCCTTGCTCGTTTGTCACGTAGCCGGGCTTCCCACTTCTCGTAGGTTTTTGTCTGCTTTAGCTCGATCATGAGCCAAATGTAGTCTATAAACTACGTCTATGCAATCCAGCCAACAACCGTGGCGATGCAACTGGCGCTTTAGAGATGTCAGCAGGCGGGGAACCCGGAAACGCCGAAAGTACTGGTTGATGAAACAGTTTGTTGATAGCCGCTATCGCTATTTGTTAGCGCCAATTCGAGCCCACGATGGATGGCAAAGCCCGACCCTGAGCCGCCATTCAGCTAGAAGCTCGAAAGCCGTCACTCATTGGCCAACATGGCCTGAAAAACCTCGACTTCCTGCAACCCTATGTCATGCTAGGTCCCAAACCGTGCCATTGCGCAAACAGTAGCTCCCATTGCACATAGGCATGCTCCGTGCGTAGGATATAGTGTTTATACAAATTTGCTCGCGGATCTGGTCCAGCAACCGTGTGGTGCGCAACACAGGAGGGGAGGCGGGTTTCTTGGCTAGATTTAGCAATTGTTTTTACTCAGCAAACTTGCTGCAGGGCCAGGCTACAAGCCACTTGCGGCAATTTTTGCGTGCCAATTTAGACCGCAAGCGCCAGATTTGGCTTGCGCTTTTTTGGGGGCTACATTACGTTAGGCCTCAACAATCATCTTTGACTGCAGACTGAATTTATGGACTTCATCGCAGGCGTTGCAACTAGTATTGTTGCGGCACTTTTTATCTACATCTTTACAAGCTATTTGTGGCCTACTTTCAAGAACTCCGTGCTTTACAAGGGCGTCCGCGTTGACGGCACTTGGGAGATTCTTGAGAGCAGAGGTGGCACACAGAAGTTTGTTGGAAAAATTCGACTGAACCAGACGGGTAGTGTAGTTTGCGGAGAAAGCGCGAGATCGAAGGCTCGCGACGGTAAAAAATCCAATCGTCAGTTCTTGTACACCGGTTCAATTCACGCCAACCAGGTAACTCTGCTCTTTGAGGACAAGAAGGGAGTTGGATTCGACGTTGGTAGCTATCTCTTCATTGTCCAGAACGACGGGAACACCATGATTGGCATGGCCACATTTCACGGAAAGTCAGAGAATCGGATTGTTTCAGAACCACGTATCCTCAGAAAGGTGCTGAATTGAGCAAAGCGCGTCAGCCTAACAATTCATTCAAGCCGACGCCGCTTCGCGGAGCGGCTTAATTCAGGTGTTAGACCACTACAAACCTGCACGCAGGCACTCGCCTTAACAACTCAAATAAACCGTATTTCTCACATGGAAAAAATTGAATTAATCAATGGATTGGAGAGCTACAAGCAACGCCTTCTTGGCGAGGTTGTAGAAGCTTATCAATCAAGAGGATCCACTTATGGGAATGAGCGCTTCGCAGCATGGCGAAGTAAGTTTTCCAAATTCTTAGATACACACTTTCCGAGTGAAACATCTCGACTTAATGCCAAACTGACCCATATGGTTTTCATTGTTGGCCGGAGCGAATCTGATGTCCAGCGTTTCTGGCGAGAAGATGGTGAAATCTGTCTATCCTTCATAGACTCACTTGTCACCGATGTGACGAATGACGAGTACGATTTCGAGCACAAAGCAGTTCCGAAAGAAGAAAAGAAAAAAAAGCAAACCGCCAAAAACGATAAAAACAAAGTTTTTATCGTTCATGGTCATGATGAGCTAACAAAAACAAAAGTTGCTCGTTTCATTGAGAAACTTGGCTATGAAGCAATAATATTGCACGAGCAAGCCAGTGGCGGAAAAACCATCATAGAGAAAATTGAGATCTATACTGATGTTGGCTTTGCGATCATCTTGTACACACCGGACGATGTGGGTGGGCTCAATAAAGCGGAGTCGCCCAGCGTGCAAAAAAATCGAGCCCGGCAGAATGTCATATTTGAGCACGGCTATCTAATTGCAAAACTTGGCCGGGACAAAGTTGTTCCGCTGGTGGTAGGTGACTTAGAAATGCCAAGCGACGTAAGCGGGATAGTCTATGTCGCAGACACAAACTGGCAGATTGACGTTGCAAAAGAAATGAAGCAAGCCGGCTACTCCATCGACTTCAACAAATTGATGTAGTAGCTCAATCTGCGGCCTAACTGGGCGGTCAAACGTACGCCAACACTGGCCATGGGTTCGCCATTTTCATGGCTAGTGTCGGCACTCTTCGCCCTATCGGATTCCGGCGCCTCTTACCTCAAGCATTGAATGCCCGATTTTTGATACCGCCAGCGGCGGCTCATCACCGATTTTAGCCAATGACAAAGGGCAGAGTCCGACTTAAAGCGGACGCTAATTGCGGCGCTGATGCCCTTTGCTGGTCAGTAACAAAAAGTTGTCCAATTAGGCATGCGCTGATAAATTACCAACATCTACGTGAAGCAACGGTACACAGCCAACGGGCGCGGCTCTGCCTCCGACACTGTTGAATAATGTCATGCGCCTCACCGTCCTGATTCAGACATCTCCGCACATTATCTGGCATAACTGTCAGGGGCCCACAGGTCTTCTACCTATCACCACGTGAAAAAGAAAGAGATAAGTTCGATGGCATTTTTTTCGCAAGATCAGTTGGAAGCAATAGCGGGAGCGCTCGGCGATACGAGCGCCGGTCTTACTGGCACTGAGATTCAACATCTTCTCGCTTCGAGCAAGATGACCGATCCCGGCCCGATTACGAAAAGAGTTCGTATTTACAACGCATTCGCCGAAAGCCAAAACACGAAGCAGAACCGGACCCATGTACTGGCGTTCATCCGGCAAGCGATGAAGCCGGCGCGCTACAGCCGCGAGCCGAGCCGTTATGAACCGTTGCGCGCACTCCTCAATCAAGCGCTCGCGTTCGCAGGACTGGTCATCGACGAGGCCGGCGAGCTCAGTTCCGTGAAGGTAGCACGAACCCTGCCTGAAGCGCAGCGACGCGCACGCGAATTGCGGGCCGATCTTGAGGGTCGAGGCGTACATCCAGATGTTCTGAGATTCTGTCGTGCCGAACTTCTAGCCGACAACTATTTTCACGCTGTGCAGGAAGCTGTGAAAAGTGTCGCTGAAAAAATGCGGTCTCGGACCGGTCTCACTGATGACGGTGCCGCCTTGGTAGATCGGGTCCTGAGCGGTGAATCTCCATTGCTGGCAATCAATCCCCGCATCACGGTCAGCGAGAAGAGCGAGCAAAGTGGTTTCGCCAACCTCGTACGCGGAACATTTGGTATGTTCCGCAACCCAACGGCTCACGAAGCAAGAGTCCACTGGGCGATGTCGAAGGAGGACGCTGAGGACCTACTGACGGTCGTCTCCCTGATCCATCGCCGCCTTGACCGGGCCAACGTGCCGCCAAGAGTCTGAGAGTCTTGACTGCGTGCGCCGCAATGCCTCCCTCCGACGCAGCTTAGCGTGGCCATTGAATGTCCGCTCTTCAGTGATACATACCATACGACTGTTATTGTCCGACAACAAACCTGGACTGACACCCGCTCCCGACCCTTTGCAGACCTTCGTGCGATCACCGGCTGAAAAGTCCTGCAACAGAGAAACAGAATTTCCGGTAAGGACGACCAAGGCGCCGTGCCCTTGTGGTTATGCCGGTTGCATCCGCCGTGCATACGCCCGGCACAAGCAATGGGCCATTTATGGTCGGGGGATTACCGTGGGCAAATGAGACGCTAATGCCGCGTGCAATTCTGAACGCTCATCTGACCTTAGTATTCGACCGATGAACTGCTCCAACGCTTTTTGTTGATAATTAAATTGTTTCGCCACCTCAGACAATAGGCCTTTGTTGTCGTAGTGGAGTAGAACCTGTTCGTAATCTTGATCTGCAATCGCAGCTGTTATTTTAGATTTTATATCGGCAAAAATCCCACGGGCATCAACCCTGGATACAGCGGCTTTGAGTTCGGAATCCAGGGCGGAAATATCAGTGCTCATTAGACCAATTTTCTTCATCTCCGCATCGACCCTACGTCTGGTATAGCGCAGACAGACCTGATCAATCTGCCGATTAGCCTGGCTGAAAACGAAAGTGCGCAGGGAATTGAGCTTCGCTTGGGCATCCCGTTCTTCAAATTTGAGTTCTTTCGCTATTGCGAGAAACACGCTTGGCAACAGAAGGAGGTTCTCGACCTCTGAGACCGGAAGTCGATAAACCCCATTCTGTGCAAGTTGAGTAGCCTCTTCATCAGTCCGCCCATCAGCATCAACAAGACCTGCGCACCCAACGTGGTGCAGCTCACGTCTGGCGACAAAGCTGGCAACGGTGTGAATCACATGTTCGCATGAGCCAACTGCTATCACGGTGAAACCATTATAGACTCGCCGATAGAGTGACGAGTCAAGACTGCCGCCATCTCCTTCAACGAAAAGGACAGGCCGGCGACTGCCTATAATCGTAGCAACTACATCATCTGGAATATCGGTATTTTCTGGAACGACCTCAATATCCCACGCCTCGTTCGGAGCTTTCTGATATGACCGAACCGCATATTTTGTTGCGGCATGGCGTGAACTCGCGAACTCCACATCGTGGGTTATATAAATGAATGCGCAATCAGGTCGAGCGGATTCGATTGCGTCCCATAACCGGCTTAAGACCGACTTATTGATGTGCAACTCTGGCTCATCAAATATAAGTAGGGTGTTTGGCTGTGCCTGCAATGATTGACCAATCAAATAGAAAATAACTCGCTCACCATCACTCATTTCTGAAGCGGCGTACTCCTGATGCTGGCTTTCAAGAGTTCTTGTCTTAATGTTTCCAGCAAGAAGCACAAGCTCCCGATGGGGCAAGATCGTTTCCCATATCTCCTTAAGCTTATCGAGCTTTGCTTTGGGTGGCGGTGCGGCGCTCGGCGCTTGTATCTGGCTCTGCCTATATGAGACCGACACATCGTTGTTTTCTGCATACAGAGCAGAAAGAAGATGACCGAAGTCGTTTAGTAAGGTAGTTTCTGGCTTGCCTTGCCAACGGCGACCGTCCTTGTGTTGGAAAGTGCCTTCGTCGTATCCAAATCGCAGGCGTTTAGATGCCACTTCAAGACTTGGTGGCACTACATTCGGATTGAGCGATAGAGAACGGTGCGCTGCTATGCGGTGAACTTCGACATGTGAGGCTGAAAGAGTCCTGTCAATGAAGACTCCGAGGCGCGTCTTCCCTGCACCATTGGCGCCGATGAACACAACACTGCTACCTCCTTTAACTTCAATGTTCAACGGCCCGGTAGGTGTTGGGGCTGAAAAATTAGTTGACAGTACCATGCGATCTTTCTCAATCCTTCTTATTAACGGTCTCTAAGTTGTTGCAGTCGTTTAGGCAACTGCTTTAGCGAGGAGTCGAATTTCCGCTCCTGGCCGGACAGCAACAATCCAGATGGGTGCGCTGTCCGATTGTAAGTAAATCTTACGTTTCTGTCTGCTCTGCGATTTCCAGCGCGTCGTCGACTTCTATGCCGAGGTATCGCACCGTGCTTTCTAACTTAGAATGTCCGAGAAGGAGCTGGACTGCCCGAAGGTTCTTCGTTCGCCGGTAGATCAGCGTCGCCTTGGTTCGACGCATGGTGTGCGTGCCGTACGTCGCGGGGTCTAAACCGATCGACACGACCCAACCCGCAACGATGCGTGCGTACTGTCGCGTAGAAAGGTGCGGCGACTTTGTTACCCTACTTGGAAATAGGTAGGCGTCTGAAGCGAGGCGTGCCAGATCAATCCAAGCAGCCACCGACTGCCGCGTCAGCTCGGTAATCTCGAATTGCACGGGTCGATGCGTCTTGCGCTGCATGACGATAGCGCGTGGGTAGATGCTCTTCCCTTGTGAAATGTCGCAAACGCGCAAACTGACTAAATCGCAGCCACGTAATTTGCTGTCGATGGCTAGGTTGAATAGCGCCAGATCCCGCACTTTTTCAGCTAGCTGGAGCCGTATGCGGATCGCCCAGATTTCTTTCAGCTTCAACGGAGCCTTTTGGCCAACGAGCCTCCCCTTGTTCCAAGGAAAGAACGGTTTTGCTTCATTGAGATCTGGTTTCATGGGGTTCTCCTTCGATAAAAGGAATCCCATTTTCACTAACAAAAAGGATAATTACGACCCACAGCAGCCCTATGTGCGGTCAGGGAGTACAGATCGAAAGCCGAGGCCATCGGTGGCTGAATCGCTTGGAATTCACACGGTGCATAAACGTTGATACGCTCGCCCGACGAGGGTTGTGCCGAACTCGCAGTTCAAACAGGTCATTCAATCCGTAACGGCGCTATGACCTTCAATGATTCATCACCGTCCAGGTAAATGCCAACGCAGGTGGCGAACTCTGGCCAAGTGGCCAGCCCATCTTCCAAAGACGTTATGGGTGAAACCACTTGGCCGAGGGCTTCTGCGAACCACTCGTGCACTCTGGCCTGGTTTGTCACTTCCCAAGTGAGCGAGGGAAGGAGAAGATGCAGCCGCTCTTGAAGTTCGGCATCCAGAGCTAGAGGCGCTTCGGCATCAAAGTACGCAACGTCCACGTCATCCACGTTCGAGGTCACTTGAAAGCCATGCAAGTTATCCCAAACCAAGGATCTGATGGCCCCTGCACCGATGCACCACGAGGGTAAACCAAGGCAGCGAACCGCCCGCAGCGCGGCCATCAGTTGCTCAGAGGATTCGACGAGGTCGCATAGTCGTTGCTCATAGCCTGCTCGAACTTTCGCCATCATTTTTCGCCGGAAACTGGAATCTCGGGTTGGTTGATATGAGGAAATAGCATATCCGGAATCATCGGCCGTCCGCTCCTGGCCAACAGCAGACGGCGGGTGCCTGCCTTCTTTCCTATATTTAGTTTCCCCAACAGACCCTCGCGGTCAAACCCATATCCGCACTGCCGCTTTGGCACGGTTAGCAGTGCGTCGCTTGGGCGCCAGCTCAAATTCCTAGTCCCGCAGTTCCCGACCGACCCTATCGTCGGCCCCAAGCTGATTAAAGTCGCCCGCAAGACCAGGTGCCACCAAACCCGGACATAAGCTCCTGGCGTAGCGCAGGCGCCCACTAGCAGCGCCCGCCATCTCACTCAGAATCAGATCAATCCCAGGCTGGCAAAGACACATCCTCTTGGCCCCGGTTGGCAGGCCGCGTTAGGATCGGTTGTCAACATCACCGCTGCGTAGCGGCCATTCCCGAATAGCCCGTCCATGCCGCTTTTTGACGCGCAAGCACTGCGCGACAGGCGTTGACATCGTTCACGTACGCAGGGCGCTTACGCGCCCACAGAACCGTTCAATTCATGAAACAATTCATCAAACTTCTATTTCTTGGCTTGGCGCTCATTATTTCCAAAGAGAGCTTTGCCTTGGCCTGCGGGGTTTCTAATAGCTCCGTGATTACAATGACGGCCCAGATTACCCCGACCGTGGCCGTTCCGCCGACGCTGCCCATCGGCAGCGTGATCTGGCGCTCGCCTAAGTACCTGCAGAAACTGAAATGCTGGCAAGATTATAGGCAGGGGCCAGAGTCGGTTTATCTTTATCTGAACATTACCGATCCGAATCAAACCCAGCTCGGGGGGCAAATCGAGATTGGCCTGAACTATGGGGGCAAAGACTATTTTTGTTCATCGCCCAGTATGCAAAGCGGCGGATTCTGCAGGATGGAGCTCCCGATACGATTCAATGGATGCAGCGACGACAATGGCTGTCCATACTGGGCCCAGGCTTTTGACATCAACTTCCAGTTTTTTATCGCGAAAAAGAGCGATGGCATGCCAGGGCAGGAAGGGTCGCTCCCCAATATGCCATCCTCCTATTTGGCGGTACAGTTCAATGGCGTGAACGGGGTCAATGCCAATCCGAACAAAAACTTCTCGGTCTATCTGGAGGGGTTCAACAATCTGCGTTATGTCGGATGCTCTTCAACGGTAGATGTGATCCCCCGCACCATCAATTTTGACCGGGTCGGTACTTTTTCTGCGCAGAGCGGAGCCACCATACAAGAGCTCCCGCTCTTGATCACGGCGGTCAAGGACTGCGCTGTTCCCTATGGCCTGGGCGGAAGTTTTTTGCCCGTATCAGGCACGCTGGCGGACGTCAACACGACCTTGGTTCCCGTCAACAACAATTCGGTGGGAATTCAAATTTTGAAAACAGAGGATGGCAAGCCGATTGTGTTCAACACTGAATTCCCGATCGCTCCGCTCAATAATCGAGACCTCTACGTAGAGAAAAACCTCACGGCCAAATTATTTTGGAGGTCGAATACCCCGGTGATTGGCGATTTCAATGCCAGTGTGAAGCTTGAGATCTATTACAAGTAAAGCTCGGGCTCATTCCACCGGGACGCCCGCCGCGGTCGTCCCGGAAGAAAGGCGGACTTGGTATCGGCGCATGTTTCCGGCATCCGTCACGTAGTGGTAGCGCGCCGCGCCAAGGGGCGACTTGCACCCGGTATCCGGTAGCGGGGCTTCGGAAAACGGAGCCACCATCAGGTGGTCCACGACCTGCCCGCAGGGTGTGTTGCCTTGATCCATCAGTTCAATATCGCTTAGCGTAATGAAATAGGGCGAGGCGTTTTCAATGATGGGATGCGCGTGGCTCGTTGGCAGGTTCCATTTCAGGCCGGCTATCGCCTGTTGAACGGTCTGCTCGAGTTTGGGGCGGAAAAACAACTTGAAATGGTGCAGCAGTGCAAGTTGCACGGTATCGGGGTCGCGCGGGGCCTGGGAAAGGTCCAGCACGCTAAGCAGCAGATAGCTTTCGCGATCGCCGGGAAAGCCGCTGCCTTCATAGAACACCTCGACAGCGCCCTGTTGGCCCGGCAAGATGACCTGCATCGGCTTGTTCAGGGCAAGAGGCATTTCATCCGTACGGCCATCCCCCCAGGCAAGGGACGACTGCGCAAGGGTCGGATGGCCGCCGCGATTGGAAATGACGATCGAAAGCCGTTTCGCGTCGGCCTCGAAAATGAAGCGATTCCGGCCATCGAACTCCAGTTCCGCGTGCGCGGGCCGCAACAAAATAATCATCGATAGCAATATCAGAAACCGGGCTAGCGTCAATAACCGGCGTGCTGTTTCTGGCACGTGCGCAATATCGGGCTGCGGCCCGTTTACGCCTGAAACGTGGATGTTCGAATTGGACTGCGGGGTACTCATCGTCATGGTGTTGTGGATTCCTGGTAGAAACGGGTAGGCCCGCCCCTACCAGCTATGCAACCGCGCCGCGGCCAACCCATCCGCAAGCACTTTACTCAGTATTCCCGCCGCCATAAATCAGATCGGTCTGATCTACGACCAGAATGCTTCCTTAAATGGCGGAAGCATTCATTCCTTGGTGTCCGGCTCATTCTTTTCACTGCGCATCCGCTAGCAAAAAGGCGGTAAGCGCGCATGGTCACTGCACGTACTGGCCGCTTGCCGGAGCAGCAAGTAAAGCCTTGGCCGGCGTGGCGATGCGTCATTGCGTCGTCCTTTTCCCCGTGGCAGAACTATCTGAGACCCATTATCAGAGTAATCGCCGGGCCGCAGCTCATTTATCCCATTACGCGATGCCACCGCCCAAAACTAAAGTAGAACAACTCGACTTGACGGCCCGGCATTCAGCTCAGGCCGGGTTCGGGTTCAACAGAGCTTTTAACTCAACTAGTGAGATTATTCATGAAGAATCGCATTGCTGCATCTGCAGCGACAGTCCTGGCCCTGGCGGCCGTTAACGTCATGGCTGCCCCTGGCGACATCATCGGAGGCGGCAATATCGAGTTCACGGGGAAGGTAAGCGCTGACACCTGCTACGTTCTGAACAAGGGCGGCGACGCCAAGACCATCCTGGTGAATATGGGTAACGTCAACACCGCGGACCTCGTCAATAGCACGGTGACCTCTCCCGCTCTGCCGCAAGGCGTGGATGCCGGTAGCGCCTCGTTCGACATCACGTGCAGCGCCGCCACTGGGGTGGTGATGAAGTTCGCCGCGCCGGCCTCCCAGCTTGTAACCGGCAACAAGATCTTGAAGATCAACAACGGCAGCACCGGCCCGAGCCTGGCCGGCGGCGTGGGTATCGCGGTCTATAAGGACCGTAGCTCGACCGATGCTTTCGACCTGTCGAACGGCGAGCTGTACTCCGGCACCCTGGCCGCAGGTCAAAAGGAACGCGTAGGGTTCGCTGCAGCCTATGTCAAGACCACCGGCGACCTTAAGGCGGGTGACGCCAACGCGACACTGCCGTTCACCATCATCACGCCGTAAATGATGCGTTAAAGCACGCCCCGGGCGGGCCCCAGTGGCCCGCCCCTTTTGTTTCAAGATTCGAATATATATATGCCACGAATTATTTCCTTCGTTATCGCTCTGGCAATGTCGATTACCGTCCAATCCGCATTCGCCGGTATCGCCTTGAATTCAACCCGGGTGATTATTGAAAACGGTAAGAAAGAAGCCTCATTTGGCGTCAGAAACATGGGTGACGACATCTTGATCCAGTCTTGGCTGGACGAAGAGGTTGATACCGGCACCGTCAAGCACTTCACCCTGACTCCGCAGCTTATTCGGGTCAAAGCCAATGGCGAGCAGATTGTCCGCCTGATGTACGAGGGCGTTGGCGCCCCGACGGACAAAGAAAGCATGTTCTGGCTAAACGTGCAAGAGATCCCTCAGCGGCACATGGGCGATTCAAGCATTCAGATCGCAGTCCTGCAGCGTATCAAGGTCTTCTACCGGCCCCCAGGGCTGCCGGGCAATTTGCCCAGTGCCATCCGCAATATCGAATGGACTTACGCCAACGGCAAAGTTCGAATCTACAACCCCAGCACCTATCACGTGACGCTGGTAGCCCTTGCCTCGAACGGAAAACTGCTTGAGAACGCCCTGGTCATCGCGCCGGGCCAGACCTATACGATCGCGGGAGCGTCCGCCAGAAACGCCGGTTCGACAAGTTCAATCACCTATTCGGCGGTCACCGATTTTGGTGGGCACGATCCTTACCGCGTGACGCTGAAAGGCGATCAGCCCGCCAAGGGGCGGTCCACCGAGTACGAGCACTAAGACGCCACGCTTGCCGCATTCCTTGCCCTCATTTTTTGCACGCTAACCCGGATGGTTGCCATGGTCGTAGTACCTTTTCGTCTGCGAACGCTTTTTCTATCCATCAGCTGCGCGGCCGCAGCGATGTCGGCTGACGCCAAGCCGGGCGAAGCGCCATCGGACAGCGCCCCGCGAATGCTCGCGCAGATGTTCGACCCCGCGCTGATACGCGGAGACGGCAATGTCGATTTCGGTCATCTTCTGGCTGGTGAAGGCGGGGCGATGTTGCCCGGCGTCTATCCCTTTGACGTCATACTTAATGGCGACGCAATGGGCAAGCGCGATATACAGATGATCAAGCAGGGTGGTGCACAGAAGGTGGCCGCCTGCATCACTGACGGCATGCTGGAGGATTTTGGCGTGCGCCGAAAGCAGCTCGATGAGCTGGCCTTGCGGCAGTCCGGCGATTGCCTGGATATCAGTTTGCTCGACAAGCGTGCCCGTGTTGAATACGACCCCGGCCAGATGCGCCTGATGATCACCATTCCGCAGGCTTACATGGTGGCGGGCAAGCGCGGCTATGTCGATCCAAGCCTGTGGGACTACGGCGTCAATGCCGGCTTCGTGAACTATCAGGCCAATATGCGAAGCGACACCTATTCCGGCCGCAGCAATAAATCGTATTATCTCGGCATGGTCAATGGCGTGAACCTGGGGGGATGGCGCCTGCGTAATGAATCGAACTTGACCAAGTCGGACATGATGTCCACCCAGTTCAAAAGCAACCGGACCTTTGTTCAGCACGACGTCACCGCGCTCAAGGGCCAGTTTTCCGCTGGCGAGATCTACAGCGGCTCGGACATCTTCGGCAGCGTGCGCTTCCGCGGGGTCCAGCTGTCATCCGACGAGGCCATGCTGGCCGACAGCGAGCGTGGCTACGCTCCCGTTGTGCGCGGGGTTGCAGAAACCAATGCAACCGTCGAAGTGCGCCAGAACGGATACCTGCTGACCAGCGCGCCGGTTTCACCCGGCCCTTTTGCGCTGCCCGAGATTTATCCCAACGGGTCCAACGGCGACCTGGAAGTGACCGTGATCGAGGCTGATGGCCGGCGGCGCACTTTCCGCCAGACCTACGCCAGCCTGCCGCTCATGGTCCGGCGCGGAACGTTGCGCTACAGCGCGGAACTTGGACAATACAAATCCACGAGCAGCGAATTGCCGACACCCACGTTCGGTTCTGCATCGCTGGTCTATGGCCTGACTGAAAACGTCTCGCTTGCGGGTGGGGCGCAGGTATCCTCTGACTATCAGGCCGTGAACGTCGGCCTTGGGGGCAATACGCCTATCGGTGCCGTTTCCGTCGACGTGACGCATTCGCGCAGTGTTGCCGCAGGCAAAACCAACCAGGGCCAGAGTGTGCGGGCGCTCTATTCCAAGACGCTCACCGAAACCAATACCACGTTTACCCTGGCAGCCTATCGGTACTCGACAGAGGGCTATCGCACGTTCGACAACCATGTGTATGACACGCGAAAGTCACGCACGGAGCAAGACCCGGCACGGGCGGGTTTTCTTTCCAAGTCGCGCCTGGATCTGACCGTGAACCAGCAGTTGGGGGACGCCGGACGGTATGGCAGCCTTTACCTGAACGGGAGCCAGGAACACTATTGGAACAAGCAGCGTTCAACCAGCGTCAGCGCGGGCTATGGCAATAATTGGGGGCGGGTTTCCTATAACATCAGCTATAGCAGGTCCGCGACGCGCAGTCCGGACGGCTTGTCCCGCAACGACAATATCATCATGCTGTCGTTATCCATCCCCCTTGGATCGGGCCGCAATACGCCGAGCCTGTATTTGTCCGGCATGCGCGCGAAGGAAGGGACCTCGAGTACGGCAAGTGTTAACGGCTATGTCCCCGGCAGCGAGTACACCAGCTATTCCCTCCAGGGCGCGCGCAGCCAGAACGGCGATAAATCGGGCGCCATCAGCCTTACCAGCGACCTTCCCCTGGCTCGTGTCGGCGGCAACTATAGCAACGGCACTGGCTACCATTCCTACGGCGTGAACGCCTCTGGCGCCATCGTCGGCCACGCCGGCGGCGTCAACTTGTCTCGCGAGGTCGGAGACAGCTTTGCGCTGGTGCATGTGGACGGCGTCAAGGGCGTAGGCGTGGGCAATAACCTGCCCAAGACCGGTTACAACGCCTATACCATCTACCCCTACACCCAGCCGTATCGGGTCAATACCGTGCGCCTGGACGCCGAGACCCTGGGCGCCGACACCGAGATCGAAACGCTGACACAATCTGTCGTGCCCAGAAGAGGAGCCATTGTTGCGACCCGTTTCAAGGGGTATTCGGGCCGCCGTGTGCAAATGCGCTTCAACTGGGCCCAGGGCAAGCTGCCAATCGGCGCGGCGGTCGAAGACGAAGAGGGCCGCCAGGTCGGCCTGGTCGACAACAATGGACAGGCGCTGCTGCTGCTTCGCAACGACAGCGGCCGGCTCAAGGTGCGCTGGCAAGACGCTAGCTGCGAAGTCTCGTACCAACTTCCTGAGCGCGACCCGGCCCGGTACTACGACAGAACATCAGAAACCTGCCAATGATCCGGTAGGCCGCCGGCGCCGCAAACGCATCATTCGGCGGTGCCGGACGCCGTATTCTTCGCCGCATATTTCGTATAATGGCAGCGGAAAAGGAGCATGCGGCCGCAGTGGATCCATCATCGGAGGTACTAATGTAATGGCACAGCGCATCGTCATTGTTGATGATCATCCCTTGGTAAGGTTGGCTGTGCGCGTAGTCCTCGAACGGGAAGGCTATGAAGTCGTCGCCGAATGCCAAACCGGCGCCGATTGCCTTCAGGCGGTTCGCAACTTGAAGCCTGATCTGGTGATCCTGGATCTGGGCATCCCCAAGCTGGATGGTTTCTCTGTGATCAGCCGGCTTCGCAGTGCCAAACTCGCGGTCAGCATCTTGGTCCTGACTTCCAGCGACGCCCGCAACTACGGAATGCGCTGCCTGCAGGCGGGCGCATCCGGCTTTCTTTGTAAAGACGAAAAACTCGACGAATTGGCCGACGCCGTGAAGGCTGTCCTGGCCGGGTATACCTATTTCCCCCGGGTCGTCGTTGATATTTTGGCCGAACAAGGCCTGACCTCCAAGGCTGCGGACCCCGAAAAAGCCTCCGCGTCCGAGCTGGCCAGCCTGACCGACCGCGAGATGACGATTCTGGGCTTGTTGGCCAAAGGCATGAACAACCAGGAAATTGCCGAAGTCCTGATGCTTAGCCACAAAACCGTCAGCACCTACAAAATCCGGCTGATGGGCAAGCTCAATCTTCCGAACATGGTTGCCCTGGTCAAGCTCGCCGAACGCAACGGGATCGCGACGTCTTAAGCGAGCGGTACCCTGCCGGAGGGCGCTGAATCTGATGCGTCTCCACTTTCCGACAACATCTTGCCTATAGAGATTATTCCTACTCCGTTTCGGATTAATCCACTTTCCCCGGCCTTCTAAAGCACACTAAGCTTTGGCCGATGAATTCGCCGAACCCCCAATCCCTGCCAAGCAGTTTTCTATTGAGCTGTGCCAAGGGAATGTCACCCAAGCGCTACCGTATTCTGGTCGTAGAAGACCATCCGTTCCTGCTCGCGAGCACGATGGCCGCATTGCAGTCTTCCGGATGTCACGTGGTCGATGGCGCCAAGGATGGTGGCGAAGCGCTGCGTCTTCTGTCTGAGCAGCCCTATGATCTTGTCATCAGCGATCTGCACATGCCCGAAATGGACGGTGTCCAGTTGATCGAGCGTTTTCCTGTCCAGCGCAGGATCAGCCCTGCTCTGGCCATTGTCAGCGGCGACTCGATCCAGATCTCGTCCGGCGCCTGCCAGGCGGCAAAGGCCCGTGGTCTGCCGGTGCTGGGCGCCTACCCCAAACCTTTCTCGAAAGATACGGCCGACGCGCTGCTGCGGGCGCTCGACAAGCATACGGCCATGCCCTTTGCCGGGCAGCCGCTGGCGCATCGCAGCCCGGCCGACATGCTGGTCAAGGCGCTGGAGAACCAGGAAATTCAAGCGTGGCATCAACCCAAGTATTGCCTGTCCGGGCAGCGCATTGTGGGCGTTGAAGCGCTGGCGCGCTGGGTTCACCCCCAGTTGGGCCTCCTGCTGCCCCAGGCATTCATGCCGGATATAGAGCGCGAAGGGCTGTATGAGCGGTTGCTGTGGGCCATGCTCAGGCAATCCATTGCTGCGCAGTACTACTGGAAGTCGCTCGGGCACGAGATCACCGTCTCGGTCAATCTGCACACGCGCCTGCTGGACGATCTCAGCCTGCCCGGAAGGCTGCACAAGTTCGTCATGGATCTGGGGGCGAAACCGTCCTCCATCTGTTTCGAGTTGACCGAGAACAGCACCACCACCGAGGCGTCCAGCTACTACAGCGGGGCGTCGCGCCTGCGCATGATGGGGTTCGGCCTTTCGCAGGACGATTTCAGCACAGGCTACAGTTCCTTTTACCGTCTGGTCGCCACCCCGTTCACGGAATTAAAGGTTGATCGCAGCATGGTGCAGAGTTCAATCGGGCATGACGCGTTTCGCACGGCGCTGACCAGTCTGATACGGCTCGGGAAAGATCTGGGGCTGAGCGTCGTTGCTGAGGGCGTGGAAACCCATGAGGAATTGACGCTGCTGCGGTCTTTGGGTTGCGACATGATTCAGGGGTTTCTAATATCGCCCGCCGTAGATGCGCGTGCGCTGGGCGAGCTGCTTGATCCTAAAAATTCGCCCCGCCTGTAGCTGCCGACCCAAAGACCTTGCAACGATGCTCTCGCCGAGCCGCTCTAGAGGCAATGGGCCGCACGCTGTCCAGCCGTTGATGCACGCTTGCGGGTCATTGCTTGGCCGATTTGTCCATCAATACAAAGGCGATGCCGCCCAGGATGGCGGCGGACGCGATGGCAAGCCGGGGCGTAACGGATTCCGCGACAAACAGGACTCCCCCGATGGTCGCGATCAAGGGCACCGATAGCTGCATGGTGGCAGCGCGCATGGCCGATAGTTTGGGCAGGGCGGCGTACCAGATCACGTAGCCCAAGCCGGAAGTCAGCGCCCCGGATGCCAGGGCCAGCCCGATGCCTGTTGCGGTGACCTGCGCGCTGGCCGCCAGCGCGACGCTCAAGGCCAGTGCAAAGGGCGTCGCCAGCGCGAAATTCCTTGCGGTGGCGGCCAAGGGGTTGGCTGCGTGACGGCCGCGCAGCGAGTACGCGCCCCAGGCAATGCCGGCGATGGCCATCATGCCTGCGTCAAGCAGGGGCGGCGCTGTCACGCCGGGCGACAGAAGATAAACCAGTCCGCCTAGGGCTAAGGCAAGCCCCAGCCACCCTGCGGCGCCGAATCTTTCCCCGGACCAGAGCCCGCACGCGATCATTGTCAATTGAACGGCGCCGAACAGGATCAGCGCGCCTGTGCCCGTGGACAGGGCAAGATAGGCGAACGAGAAGCAGGCGACGTAGGCAAACAGCATGAGCGCGGCCGGCCAGTCTGTTCCCGCTGCGGCGCGCGGCGCCGGCTGAAGCCGGATAAGAAGATTCAGGATCAGCGCTCCGGACAGGAGTCTGATCGATCCGAAACTGGCCGGGTCGATGGCGCCGTGATCCAGTGCAAGCCGGCATAACACGGAATTGGCCGCGAATGCCAGCATGGCTGTTGCGGACAGCAGCAGGGTCTGCATCCGGACTAGATTCCTTGGGTGTGGCCAATGGCCCGCGCCAGGGCTGTGACGTCTTCTTCCTTGTCGAAAGAGAACAGCCGCTCAAGCAGGCTGGCGCAAGCATCCGCGCTGGTCACAGGCGCCACCAAAGTGGAAAATTTGGCGCGCAACCTTTGTTCTTCTTTGTCAAGGTCCGCTTCCGGTGTGCCGGCGTCTTTGCGGGAAACGAAGGAGAGGCCTTGATGGGTGGTGACCGATACCTCTGCTTCCATCATGTCGACCTCGTCCGTAAAAATAATCTGCGCCAGGTCGCGTAGCGCGATGACGGTTTGATTGCCAAGGCGTTCTGGCGTGTACGCTTGTATATCGCCCGTGTTGTATTTCATGGCGGCGAAAGCAGTGTTCAGGCGCAAGCTGAATTTCGCTTCGGCGGCATCGCGCGGCGCGGCGATATTGCACATGTTGCGGCTGCCGGGGTGGGCCTTTACCGTGATGCTGGCGATGTCGGCGGCGGAAAGCTGCTGCGATTCGACGATTTCCCGCATGCAGTCTATGGCCGCATGGGTACCATAGCAGGAAGCATGGTACTTGAACAGGCGTGACAGCATATGCAGCCCGCCCGCCGGTTCTGCGAAGGCCGCGTGGATATCGGGTGCCGGGCTGAGCGTCCGGGCGTAGCCTTGCGCGGCTTCCAATGTGTCCGGGTTGGCCTGGAATCCCTTGGCTGCCAGGTTTGCCGCCATGAGGCCGTTGCGCGCAGCCAGCCCCGCATGCAGCGGTTTCAGATCGGAACCGAACACGGACTTGAGCCCGCTGGCCTGCGTCGCCGCAATGCCCAGCGCCGATACCGCCGTGGGGGCGTCCAGGCCCAGCAGCCGGGCGCAGCCCGCCCCGGCGCCGATGACCCCGACGGTGGCTGTGGCATGATAGCCGCGTTCGTAATGGCCATTGCCCAGCCACCTGCCCACGCGGCAGGCGACTTCGTATCCTGCTGCAAAAGCGCTGAGCACTTCGCGGCCTGTGCTTCGGCGAGCCTCGGCAAGCGGCAGCAAGGCTGAAAAGACGACGGCGGTCGGATGGCCGGTGATGGCCAGGTTGACGTCGTCATAATCCAGCATGTGCGACGCGGTGCCATTGATGAGGGCGGCGGGATACAGCCCGGAACGGTGTGGAGTGCCGGCAAGGGTGGCAAGGGGGTGGCCGCCTTCGCTGAGCACATCGTCGACCACGCTGCGCATGGCCGGGTCGCGCGCGCCGGCGATCGTGACCGCGTACCAGTCCACGATGCAGTGCAAGGCGATACGGCGGGCCGCCGCCGGCAGGCCGGAATAATCGACGTGGGTGGCGTACCGGGCGAGTGAGCAGGTTGCGCGCCCGTCATCGGGAAGTAAAGGGGGACGGGACACGATAGGCCTCTTTGACTGCGCTGGCGCGCCTTATTGATGGATCAATTACCCGGTTCGATACCGGCTTTCCGCATGATTTCGCCGTATCGCGGCAGTTCCTTCGCGACAAGTTCCGAAAACTCCGCGCTGGACATGCCCGATACGTCGGTGCCGAGGTCGAACAGGCGCTTCTTGACATCGGGCGTCTGCAGGATAGCCTGGACGTCGGTCTCGATTTTTGCGATGACGTCTTCCGGTGTGCCGGCCGGCGCAAGCAGGCCTATCCACGCCGCCATCTCATAGTCTTTGAGGCCGGCCTGCTGCATCGTCGGGATATCGGGCAGCGACGATGAGCGCTGAGTCGTCGTCACGGCCAGGGCGCGCAGCTTGCCCGCCTTGATGTGCGGCAAAGAAAGCGCGACGGTGTCGAACATGATGTCCACCTGTCCGCCCAGCAGGTCCATGACAGCTGGAGACGCGCCCTTGTAGGGAATGTGCGTCATTTCCACGCCCGCGAGCGACTGGAACAATTCCCCGGCCAGATGTATGGAGCTGCCGGTGCCGGAAGAAGCATATGTATATTTGCCCGGATCTTTTTTCAGCAGGGCAATCAACTCGGGGACCGATTTCGCGGGGACCGACGGGTTGACTTCCAGCACATTGGGCGCCCACGCCAGCAGGGTGATCGGCGTGAAGTCTTTGATCGGGTCCCAGGTCTTGTTTTTGAAAAGGTTGGGCCCCATGGTATGGCTGCTGGTTGTGCCGACCAGCATGGTATAGCCGTCCGGTTTGGAGCGGGCGACGTAGTTCGAGCCGATACTGCCTGTGGCGCCGGCGCGATTTTCCACCACCACAGGCTGGCCCCACTTCTCGGTGAGCTTGTCTGCCAGCGTGCGCGCAATCGTATCGGTGGCGGCGCCCGGCGGGAAGGGCACGATCAGGCTGACCGGCTTGTCTGGAAATGATTGGGCCAGGCAAGCGCCGCTGAAGAATACGGTACATAGGCCAATTGATAATCGGCGGGAAATTGTTGGGAATCTGATATGCATTGTTTCTCCTCGGGGGTTGTGTGGCTCAGCTTCTGCTTAATGTGCGGCTGATTTCGTTGGCCATGATCATCAGGCCTTCATCGAAACCCATGCCGGGTTTGGTGAACATTCTCCAGGCGCCGAACGCCAGGGCGACGTGAACGGAGGCGCGGGCGGAAATATCGGTTTCATTGCAACTGCCGCCAAGATAGGCAAGCACATCATGCCTGCGGCACGCCTGTATGGCGTCGATGCTGGAAAGCAGCGAGCCGTTGTCGGGCATCTTTATCTGGATCGCGTGGGCGGCCTGGGCTGCCGCGAACGCGGCGGCGCTGCCGGGCCCGTTGGCCCATTCATCGGCGATCAGCCTTGCGGCCGGCAGGCGGTCTTCGATTTTTTCGTAGAGCGAGCGCATGCGGTCCCGCGCTTCCTCTGGCCCGTGCGACAGCATGGGGTCTTCGAAATAGACGGTATACCCCTTTGCCTGCTCGCATACCTGCGCCAGGTATTGCAGAACGCGCTCCTCGTCGTTCCCGTACATGCGCCCAAGGGAGGAATGGAAGTCGAAGTGCAGATCGGGCTTGTAGCCGTCGGCCCCCCACTTGTCGATGCGGCGGGTGATCCATGCGGCATACGAAGGCAGGCGCTCGCATTCCGCAGGGGTCTGGATGGCGGATTGTGGAAACATGGCCACGCCCCGCATGATGGCTTTGTCGACATTGGCTTCCCACGCGCCCCCGCAGGATCCCGCAAAGCCCGGCACGGTACCGGGGCGGGGCAGGGAGAATTCATGGCGCAAGACCTCGGCCAGCGTGCTGCGCTTCGTCAGCGCAGCGGCATTGAGCAGCGCCTGGGAAGCCCCGTACTTGACGGGAAGTTCCAGGCGCGCGGGCAGATCCAGCTGATCGAGCGCCTGGGCGGCATCCGTGAACCCCTGGAAAGACCGGCCAACCAGCACGCCGGCCAGCGCCGCCTGTATGGATTCGGCATCGCCGTCCTTCAGGGGCAGCGGCCGCCCGGCGTAGCCGGCGTTGGCGACGGTAACGCAGTCGCCATAGGCAAATTGGCTATCATCGATTTCGATGGAAATGAGGTAGGCGCGGCTCGGTGAGCGAACCGATGGAAAGTCCGGCGAACTGGTCGGGGCGTCGAAGAAGAAGCCATCGGGGGCGGCGCCGGCCTGCACGGCGGCCTGGTCGTGGATCCAGTACCCCCCCATGCCGCAGTCGACGGTTACTTTCTTGATGTTGATGTGTTTGGGCTGTTTCCCGGCCTTGGACATGCTGCTCCTTGATATCTGCTACGCTATTTGTTTTCAAGTGGAAGACTAGTTGACTATGCAACCTAAGTCAAGCGCTTCTGACGCGACCATGCCGGTTTACCTGCAGATCAGAAACAGTGTCCGTGATGCGATTGCCAGCGGATCGCTGGCCAGCGGCGACCTCGTGCCGTCCGAAACCGTGTTGGCCAAGCAGTTCGGAACGACCCGGGCGACCGTCGTTCATGCCATGCAACAGCTTGTTTTTGAAGGTCTTGTAGAACGCAAGCGCGGGATAGGCACGTTCGTCGCTGGCCGCGCCTTGCACACGACGCTGGATACACGCCGGGTCGGATACTTCGAGCAGGACATGAGCGAAGACGGCGAAAACGTCTCGTATAAGCTCGTTCACTTCGGCGCATCGGCCGTAGAAGGCCATGTGCGGGAACGATTGGAGATAGGCGCAAGCGAGGCGGTATTCAGCCTGCAGCGGCTGCGCCTTTTGTCTGGAAGGCCTATCGCTTTGGAGTTGCGCTATATGCCGGCGTCGGTCGGCAAGCGTTTATCCGAGGAATTGCTTTCGCGCTATTCCGTCCAGGCATTGCTGAATCAACATAGCGACACCGCCATCCATAAGTTCGTCAATACGGTCAGGGTTGCGCTCGTTCCGCAAAATGCGGCAAAACACCTGAAAATAGAGCGCGGCCGCCCTGTGCTGGTTCGATCGCATACCTTCCTGAACAGCGGGGGCAGGCCCTTGCTTTGGGGCGAAACGCTGTACCGGGAAGAGTACAAGATCGAATATGTGCTGGACGCTGCGAGCCAGCCGGCTTGAGTCGGTCAATGCCCCGGGGGCGGCCGGGAGTGCTTTAGCGCAAGCTATTGTGCAGGGCTCCCCGCGGCTTGGGCATTGAAGGGGTAGATTGTGTCGACCGGCACGTGGCGATACGGCAGCAGAGTCAGGTCCGCCGGGCCCCAGTCGGGGGTGTCGATGATCAGGATATCGGCGCTCACCGGCTCAAAGAAGGCACGGAAATGGGTTTTCGAGCGCAAGACAATATAGTCGAACTCGTCCAGCGACCGGCCAAACTGGCGCAGGCAGTCGTCATCGACCGCCGTGCTGGGCAAAGAGGTCAGGGAGACCATGGCTTTGCCTGTATCGATGACGGCCACATTTCCCAACTGAACGATACGGCCGGTGTAATAGGGCCCGGTGGCCCGGTATGAAACAGGCCCCGCGTGCACAAGCTTCCCGGCCAGGGTCACGGGCCCGCCAGCGCGGCCGCTGCTATGGCCGCCCACCTTGAGTTCTACGTGCGACCCCACGTCCGCCTTCATGGCTTCGGCCACCGCGTAAGGGTCCCAAAGCAAAGGAACGGCGACCTTGGGCAAGTCTTGCTCCAGTACGGCGCGCAAGAGATATGTGGAGTCATGCATTCTGTCGGCATGCTCAAGCAGCACGATGGGCCGGCGGCCCGCGGCAAGCTGTTGCTTGGCCTTTTCAATACCGTCTTCGACTGAATACACCAGTTCGCGGTGGCTCAGGGCTTCACGTTGCTGCCAGATCTGTGTGGAAAACTGTTCAGTGATCTTTTGGGCCGCGGCGGCGTCGCGATCCGTGATCGCCACGACGGAGAAGCCGCAATTCGGCACGTCCGCATAGGAAAAGCCGGCGAAGACTGAGACATCCAGGTAGCCGTCGTATTTTTCCGCCATGTCGATCGATGCCAGGACGATGGACTTGAGCGGCTCCATGCCGGTGGCGCTGAATATGCTGGGCACCATCACGTCGGGCTTGATCAGCACGCTGACCGGATTGATTTCCCCGCGCAGCGTCCGGAACAGGCAGTCGGCGGCGCGTTCGCCCGTCTTTCCCATATCGGTGTGCGGCGAGAAGTGGTAGCCGAAGACCGCCGATGCCTGGGCGATTGTCTGGGCATCCAGGTTGGCGTGGTAATCGAGCGCCACCATCACGGGCACGTCAGGGCCGACGGTCGCCCGCACGCGTTCCAGTGTTTCGCGATCTGCATCCAGCCGTGTTGGCGTGACCATGGCGCCGTGCAGATCGAGCAGCACGCCGTCGAGCGGGGCTGCCTGCTTCAGGCCTTCGATAAGCCGCCCCACATAATGGTCGTAAGCCTCGTCGCTGATCGGGCCCGCAGCGCCGCCGCTTGTGTAGAACAAGGGAACGATATCCGCTTGCTCGCGTTCGCAAACGTCGATAATGCCGCCAAGCCCCGTGTTGGAGCCCCGAAGCGTTTTGATCAGCTCTGGCCCGGCGAGCTCGACGGCCTGAAATTGCTCAAGTGTGGTGAGTTCTTCGATGAAGGTGACCGATTCCTGCAGGAAACCGGCGATAGCGATGCGATATTGTTTATTGCCTTGAGGGGTGTTCATACTTCAGATTCCTTTTCCGTATTTTGGGAGCCCGGCCAATTTCAGATTGTCGCCGGTGATCTCAGGCCGCAGGCCCGTTGGTGGTCAGGTAGCGTGCATAAAGGGCGGGATCGCGATCCGTCCAGATGCCGGTATAGGCGCGGTATTGCGACACTTCCTGCAGATCGATTTCTACGCGCAGTACATCCTCGGCGTCATGCTTGAGGATGCCGAGCACCCGTCCATTGGGCGCGACGGCGCAGGACCGCCCGTAAAACCGGTGTCCGGCCTGAACGCCTACCCGATTGCAACTGAGGAAGAACACGCCATTCTCGATGGCGCGGGTATAGGCGCGATGCACGAACAAGTCCTCATCGGCCACCGGGGCGCCATCGATTCCCGAAGACGCCCATATGTTGGTCACGACATCGGCTCCTTGCAGTGCCAGGATTCGGGTGATCTCTGGGAAGCGAATGTCATAACATATCTGCATCCCCAGGCGGCATCCGGGACCCGGCCAGGTATCGATCCGGTCGCCCTTGGTGAAGTAGAGCTTTTCGTTCTGCCATTGATGAACCTTGATGTAAGTTCCCGCCACGCCTTGAGGGCCGATCAGCACAGAAGCATTGCGCATCACGCCTCGCAGCAGCGGATCGCGCAGGCCCAGGCCCAGCACCAGATAGGTACGATGTTTGGCGGCGAGTTCAGACAGGTGCTGTATTTCCTCGCCATCCAGATCCGCGCATGCTTCCCACAGAGCCTGGCCAAAATGGGGAGGCCGCGCCGCAATCTGTTCGCCAGCGGCCACCGGCTCGATGTAGCCGGTGTTGGAAAGCTCGGGGAAGACAATCAAGTCGGCCTCTTTCCCTTCTGTTTCTATCGCCTCGGCCATGCGCCGGAAATTTTCGGCGGGATTGAGTGCCTGGGGTTCAAACTGGATCAAAGCCGCTTTGATCATGCCGGCACCTCTGTAAGGCGTCGGCCTTGCGCAAAATCCCAATCCCTTCCGGGAGCGGCATTGATCAGGTCGCGCGTGTATTGTTCGCGAGGATTGTGCAGGATTTCGGAGGCGGGGCCGTACTCGACGACTTGGCCGCGCTGCATGACCATGACCTCGTCGCATATTTGCGCGGCGACGCGCAGATCATGGGTAATAAACAACAAGGCGAGGTCCTGCCGCTGCTGGATATCGGCCAGGAGTTCAAGTACCTGGGCCTGGATAGAGACGTCCAACGCCGAAACGGCCTCATCGGCAACAATCACATCGGGACTCATCATCAGTGCCCGGGCAATGGCGATCCGTTGCCGCTGTCCGCCCGAGAACTGGTGCGGAAATCGATTCAGGCTGTCTTGCGGCAATCCAACGGTTTCCAGGAGCTCTCCCGCACGGGAAATGGCGCTTGCCCTGCCTTCGCCGAGATTCAATGGTCCTTCTATCATGCTTTCACGGATGCGCAAGCGAGGATTGAGCGAGCGGTTCGGGTCCTGGAATATCATCTGAATGGCTTTGCGCGCCGCGGCCAGCTTCTCAGTCCCCTGTAGCTGTGCGATGTCTTGGCCATTGATCAAGATGCTGCCGTCGGAAGGGTCCTCCAGCCGCAGCACGCAGCGGGCCACGGTGGATTTCCCCGAGCCGCTTTCCCCGACTATGCCCAATGTACGCCCGCGTTGCAGCGCGAACTTGACGTCGCATACGGCATGCACACTGTGCCCGGGGCGGCCCAGCAACTTTGACAGCAGGGGACGCGTTTCAAACCGCTTGTGCAACCCTTGTACCTTGAGTACCGGCTCGCTTTCTACCGTGGACCTGGCTGCCCGGGGCGATAGCGAGGGCACGGCGCTCAGCAGATTCCGGGTGTACTCTTTTTGGGGGCGGGAAAGAACCTCTTGCACCGGCCCTGTTTCTTCCAGGCTGCCGCGTCGCATGACGCAGACCCGATCTGCGATATCGACGACGACACCCATGTCGTGAGTAATGAAAAGTACGGCGGTGCCTTGTTCATCCTGCAGCTTTTGGATCAGGCTCAGGATTTGCTTCTGGGTCGTGACATCCAGCGCTGTGGTGGGCTCGTCGGCAATCAGCAATTTGGGCCGCAACGCCAGAGCCATGGCGATCATGACCCGCTGGCGCTGCCCCCCTGACAACTGGTGGGGGAAGCTTGCATAGATGCGCTCCGGGTCTGGCAACTGCACAGAGGCAAACGCCGTTAATGCAGCTTCTTTGCGTTCGCCCGGCCGCATTTGGGTGTGCGCTGAATACACTTCATCCATCTGCTGGCCGATCGACAGCACGGGATTGAGCGCCGTCATCGGTTCCTGAAATACCATCGCCATCGTCGAGGCACGCAGCGCGCGGGTGCGCGCGGCCGTGGCCGTCAGGATGTTCTCGCCATTCAAAAGGACGCTTCCGGCTGTGACCTCAAGATCTTCCTTGGGAAGCAGATCCATCGTGACAAGCGACGTGACGGATTTGCCGGACCCGCTCTCGCCGACCAGGCAAACCGTCTCGCCCGGGAGGATGTCGAAAGAGATGCCCTGAAGTATTTCCGCCGGCCTCCGGCCGCGCGTCTGTACCCTAAGGTCGCGCACCGATAGAACAGGGGATGAGTCGGTATGGGTAGTCATCATCCGCGTCCTTTCATTTTAGGATCCAGACGATCACGCAGAGCGTCTCCCAGAAGGTTGATGGAGAGAATGCATAAAGAAAGCACGACGGCCGGCCAATACACCAGCCAGGGCTTCATGGCAAAATAGACTCGGCCTTCCGCCATGATGTTGCCCCAGGTCGGAATCTCGGAGCTGATGCCGACGCCCAGGAAGGACAGGGCCGCCTCGGTCAGGATGGCAGAAGCATAGATATAGGTGCCTTGCACAATCAAGGGCGCAATGGTCGAGGGCAGCAAGTGGCGGCGTATCAGGGTAAAGGTCGGTGTGCCGAGCAGGGTGGCGGCATCGACATAGGTTTCGGCACGGGCGGCCAGCACGCGCGAGCGCACCAGGCGGGCCACCTGCGGGATCTCGGGCAGCATGATTGCGACGATGACGGTTGAGATCCCCCCCTTGGTCAAGGCAACGACGGCAATGGCCAGCAGGATGCCGGGTATGGCCATCAGGCCGTCCATCATCCGCATCAACACCGCGTCCAGGGAGCGAAACCAGCCGGCCAGGAGCCCCAGTGGCAAGCCGATGAGTATCGATCCGATCGTCACGCCTGCGCCCACGAGCAGCGAGACTTGAGCGCCATAGATCACGCGCGAATACAGGTCTCTGCCGAAGGCATCGGTGCCCAGCCACCAGATATCGGATGCGGGCTTCAAGCGCTGGGCGGGGTTGATCTTGGTGGGTTCGAAGTTCGCCAGCCAGGGCGCCAAAACAGCCATAAGCACCACGAGAACCAGCACAATCAACGCGACGACCGTGGTCCAGTGCGGCGGGTTGGCCAGCAGGCGGTGCCGAATGAATCCCTGCGAGGGGGCGGCAGTATCAAGGGCGCTCATTGGTATCGAATCCTTGGGTCAGTTACTGCATAAGACAAATCGACCAACAGATTGATCACGACATAAGTTCCTGCAGTCAGAAGAATGATGGCCTGGATCAGCGGGTAGTCGCGGGCAAGCACGGCATCGACGACCAATCTGCCCAAGCCGGGAATGTTGAATACGGTTTCAGTGACGACCACGCCCGAAACCATCATGGCGAATCCTGTTCCCACCACGGTCAGGATGGGGATGGCGGCATTGCGCAGGGCATGACGGAACAGGACGAGGTATTCGGCCAGCCCCTTCGCGCGTGCCGTCCGGATGTAGTCTTCGCGGAGCACTTCGAGCATGGACGCCCGCGTCATGCGCGCCACCAGGGCGATATAGATCGAAGCCAGCGCCAGTCCAGGCAGGAAAATACGGTGTAGAAACTCGCCCGGGCCGGCTGATATGGGGCGGTAGCCCTGTACTGGGAACCAGTTAAGCTTGACGGCAAAAAGGCCGATCAGTATGTAGCCGATCACGAAGATGGGTACGGAAAAGCATACGACTGAAAACGCCATGACAGCCCGATCGATGAGCTTGCCGCGCCGCCATGCCGCCAGCACGCCGAGCGGAACAGAGATCAATACCGTCAGGGCGGTGGCGACGATCGCCACGGCAAGCGTAGGCTCCAGCCGCTGGGCTATCATTTCGGTGACCGGCCGATTCGATATCAGCGATGTGCCGAAGTCGCCGCCGAGTACGTTCAGTATCCAGTGTACGAACTGCTGAGGTAAAGGCTGGTTTAACCCGAGGTGCTCGCGAATCGCGGCAATCTGGTCTGGCGTGGCCTGGTCGCCCAGAATCATCTGGGCGGGATCTCCGGGGGCTAGACGCAGCAACAGAAATACGAATAAAGCGACAAAAAACATCACTGGCACGGCGGCCAGCAGACGGCGCAAAAAATAGGAAACCATGATTCATTCCATTGGAGCATCGGCGCGGGCGCCGCCATGGGGTGGCGCCCGCGAAGGGAGCTACTTCTTGCTGATGTTCCAGAATAAGCTCAGCGGACCTTCATTCACATCCTGGATGTTGCTGCTCCAGGCGCTGACTGAGCGATACTCGCCGCCGTTGTAGTAGAACCCTTCATCCCAGGCGATTTGCTGTATTTCCTTGGCGATCTTCTTCTGAGCGTCCAGATCCAGCGTCACCAGATACTCAGCGCGCAGCGCTTCGACCTGCGGACTGGTGCGCCAGCCGGCCCAGACCTTGTCTTTGCCGGAACCGTCGATCAGGGGATTGACCAGAGGATTCCAGATGCCGGAGATGCCCCAGGCGGTAAAGAACATGTTCCAGCCGCCCTCGGCAACCGGCGCCCACGAGTCTTTGCGCGCTTGCAGCGCACCCCAGTCCATCGGGACCACATTGACTTTGAATCCCGCCTCGCGCAGGCGCTCGGCCGCTACGATCGGCTGCGTGTTCAAGATGGCATAGTCGGTCGGCTGCATCATCATGACCGGCGTTCCGTCGTAGCCGGATTCTTTCAAGGCGGCTTGCGCTTTGACCATTCTTTCTTCAGGCGTGCCTGCGAGATATTCTGCGCCGGCGTCAGAGGCCATCGGCACGGAGCAGCCGTAGGTCGAAGGGCAGGTCTGGTAGTAGTCGGCGTTGCCAATGGCGGTTTGCAGGAAAAGATTCTGGTCGAGTGCCAGCACGGCAGCCCGCCGTACCTTGGGATTGTCGAACGGCGGCAGGCGATGATTGAACTGCCCCGTGATCTGCGAGCCCAGTGTCACTAGGCTGCCGAGCTTGATGTCGGGGTTGTTTTCGAGCAAGGGCAAAAGATCCGTCGTGACTTGCTCGACAAAGTCGACATCGCCGGCCTGCAAGGCATTGAGCGTCGTCTGCATGTCGGGCATGCTCTTCATGACGACCTTGTCGACATTCACCACCTTGCCGCCCGCTGTCCAGCTGGATGGCTCGGCGCGTGGCACATAGGCCGTATTCTTTGCATAGACGGCCTGGTCTCCCGCCCGGAACTCCTTGCCCAGGAATTTGAAGGGGCCGGATCCGATCATCTCGGAGACCTGTTGCCCGGCGGGCGTTTCCGCCAACCGCTTGGGCATCATGAACGCCGGGACGGGCGAAGGCTTGGCCAATAACTCCAGGACGTGTCCGAACGGTTTTTCCAGCGTGATCACCAGTTCTTTGTCGGACGTTGCCGTGATGGACTTTACGTGCTGCATCATGACCCGGCCCGCGCCGTCATTGGCGCCCCAGCGCTTGAGCGATGCAACGCAATCCTCGGCGGTGACGGGCGTGCCATCGTGCCATGCCAGGCCGTCGCGCAGCTTCAGCGTGTAGACCATCCGGTCTTCCGAAACGGTGTAGTCGGCCATTTGGGGCTGGGGGCGGAACTGGGCGTCCATGCCAAGCAAGGTGTCAAATACCATGAAGCCATGCGTACGCACGATCTGGGCTGTGCTCAGGATGGGATCGAGCACACGCAATGATGCAGGGGGGACAACGGTCAACACCGTTTCCGCGGCTGGTGCAGTAGCGTATAGCGACCCGGCAAGCAATGCCAACACACTGATACGACGGATTCCTGGTTGCTTCACAAATTTCTCCTGTTGCGCTGAGGGGTTTTGCACGACCCCGCTTGCCGGAGAATCCGTCTATCAGGGGGTAAGCAGTAAAAGCATTATTTGTTGCATTATTTTTTAATAAAACAACGAATGAATCAATATGGGAAAACCCTGTGGCGAGTTTTGGAGAGAATCCCTGCTGCGGGCCCGGCCCTTCATTTACAATCTCGCCCAGATAAAAATGATTGTTGACCCGTTGGCTGGTGTGTGTGATGGCCACGTTTCCTGTAGGCGCTTTTGCAGCGCTGGGTCGGTGAGCGCAAAGGTGCTGCTGTCCAAGAGCTTGCCAAAGGAGGACGAGCTCGAGGATGAGGGTTGACTGACCAGCATCCCGCCCAAGGAAAGATTATGACGACCGCCTACGACGTGCTTACGGAGCTCATTCGAAGCAAATTTCCGGGGTTCAGCCCGCAGTTCCAGCGGGGAGCCCGCTTCCTGCTGGACAACCCCGATGAAGTGGCGGTGCTTTCCATGCGTAAAGTGGCCTGGCGCGCCGAAGTGCAGCCGGCAGCCTTGGTGCGCTTGGCTCAGCAGATGGGGTATCCGGGCTGGAGCGAATTGCGGGAAGTCTTCGTCAGCCGGATCCGGACACGGCCCGAGCCGCTTACGGCCAAGGCGAAGTCTTTGGTCAAGGAGGGGTCCAGCGATCTGCTGTCATTGCAGATGGGAAAGGCGCAGGCCAGCAATCTTGACGTCACCACCAGCCGCAACGCAGAGCTGATCGTCAAAGTGGCCAACATACTGCGCAAAGCGCCGCACGTGCATATCGCGGGCTTCCGGTCATGCTATGGCACTGCCTGCTCCATGCAATACGGATACCGGCTGTTTCGCTCCTCTGTCAGCCTTATCGACGGCGGGGCGGGCACCTTGGAAATGCAGCTGCGAGGCATCGAGAAACGGCATGCCGTCGTCGTCGTCAGCTTCGCGCCTTATTCGGTCGAGGCTGTGCGGGTGGCCCGCGCGGCAGAGGACAAGGGGGCTCATCTTATCGCGCTGACAGATAGCGCGGTGTCGCCCATTGCCCTGGACGCGGAGCAGTCACTGATTTTTACCCATGACACGCCTTCGTTCTTCCCGTCGCTCATCGCTGCCGGGGCATTGGGCGAGATGTTGATTGCCCAATTGCTGGCGCTTGAAGGTGCGGACGCCATTGCTGAGCTGGAAGCGACGGAGTCGGGCTTGCACGGGCAGGGAGCCTATGCCACATAGCGTCAATGCTGCAGGTTCTGATGGCTAGCAAGAAACCGGCGTATCGGTCATGATGCGTCTGGGTATCGGCAGATAACGGAACGACTGATTGACCGCCGCCAGGAATTTCCTGAAATCCTCTTGGCTGATGGCGATGGTCGCTGTATTGACAAGGGGGTGGAACTGGAAATGGCGGCTCGCAGCCAGATCTGCATCCATGATCAATTGAATCTGCTGCGCCTCTTGGTCCGCAATCAGGGACAAGGGGCTCATTGCGCCGGGGGCAACGCCAAGAAGGTCCAGCATGTCGGCCGGGGAACACAGCGACAAGCGCCCTGAGGCGAGCAGCTTCCCGAGCGCGCCAAGGTCCACGGCGGCGTCGGGCGGCGTGACGATCAAATAGCGATGGCTGTTTTTCTTGTTCCTGACCAGCAGGTTCTTGCAGCGGGTTCCGGGTAGATTCAGGTTCAGGCCTGCCGATTCGGCCATGGTGAATACGGCGGGATGTTGCCTCTGTTGGATGTCAATGCCTTGGGTATTCAGGAAGGCCAGAAGTTTTTCTTGTGTCCACTGCATGGCGGATGGTTGCTCCAGGTTGCACGATTCACAGTATGTGCCCAAGGAATTCCTGGGTGCGCGGGTCTTTGGGCGAGTCGAAAAATTCGCCCGGCGCGCCATGTTCGACGATCAGGCCCTGGTCGGTGAAATAGACTTGGTGGGCTACTTCGCGGGCAAAGCCCATCTCGTGGGTCACCAGGATGCAGGTCATGCCTTCCTGGACCAGGTCGCGTATGGTGTGCAACACTTCCTTGACCGTTTCGGGGTCGAGGGCAGCGGTGACTTCGTCGAACAGCATCACGCTGGGCCGCATGGCCAAGGCGCGGGCAATGGCGACGCGTTGTTGCTGGCCGCCTGAAAGGTGGCCGGGATAGGCGTCTTCCTTGCCGGTCAGGCGCACCTTGGCCAACAGGGCGATGGCCCGTTCGCGCACTTCTTTTGGATCTTGCTTGAGCACTTCGACCGGGGCCAGCATGATGTTCTGCAGCACGGTCATGTGCGGAAACAGGTTGTATTGCTGGAAAACCATGCAGACGTCTTTGCGCAAGGCAATGCGTTCGGCATTGCCGTTCAAGGCGTGTACGGCATGGCCTGCTGCCGTGATCTGCCCGGAATCCGGTTTCACCAGGCCGTTGATACAGCGCAGCAAGGTGGACTTGCCCGAGCCGGAGGGGCCGATCAGCGCGACGGCTTCGCCTTTATGCACCGTCATGGATACGCCGCGCAGAACCTGATTGTCGCCGAACGCTTTCGTGACGTTATCAACGTGGACAATCACGTTTTGATCGATGGGGGTCATTCTTGTCTCCTGATTCAATTCGGTTGGGGGTTACGCGATCGCATAACGTTTTTCGAGCTTTCGCGTCCAGCGTGCAATGGGATAGCAATAGGCGAAAAACAGAAGCAGCAGCAGTCCGTAGACGGGCATCAGCAATGCGGTGTTGTTTTCAGCCGAAAGCACCGCGCGTGCAACGGTGACGCTGTCTTCGACGCCAACGATGGACACCAGGGGCGTTGCCATCATCAAGACGGCATAGACGTTCATCCAGGGCGGAACCATGCGCTTGACGGTTTGGGGCAGGATGATCATGCGCAGGGTCTGTCCGCGGCTGAACGCCAAGGCATTGGCGGCTTCCCATTGGCCGGAAGGGATGGACTGTATACCGCCGCGCACGACCTCGGAGACATTGCCCATGACAGGCAGCATCAGGCCGATGATCCCCTTGGCCCAGGCGGGGAAGGAAATGGTCGAACCCAATAGCGTGATCTGATAGGGCAGCAAGAGTATGCAGAAAAACAGCAGGACGAGCCATGGGGCGTTGCGGAAAAACTGTGTGATCCAATCCGACAGCTTGCGTATCAACGATAGCTGTGAAATTTGCCCGATGCCCAGCAATGCGCCCAGCACGGTTCCGATTGCCATGGCGGCGACGCTGATGCCCACGTCCACGGCAAACCCCTGCAGCAGCAAGGGCAGCCACTTCACGAGCGTGCCCAGCCCCAGTTCGGCAGCCTGCGCGCCTGGCGTGAAAGCCGCGAGCGCCATCACGGCCAGGCATGCCATGAATCGCGGTGTCTTGAATGTGCGAGATGATTTCATGCGTGCCCCCATCCAGGTACAGCGGTTGCTCGTTCCAATATCTTCATCAGCCAGGTGAATAGGCCGATCATGAGCATGAAGAACACGAGTAGAACGATCATCATTTCCAACGCATTCATGCTTTCGGACCAGATTTGCGACGAGGCATACAGTATTTCCGGCACCGCAATGGCAAAAGCATTGGTCGTGGTTTTGATGAGATTGACCAGATTGTTGGTCAGGCCGGTCAGGCTGATACGTATCGACAGCGGCAGGACGATCTTGCGGAATATCTGTCTTTCGTTCATGCCCAGGGCATCGGCGGCTTCGATGGTCGATGCAGGCACCGCCTCGATGCCGGCGCGAAAGATTTCGACATTGAAGGCGCCTGCGTACAGCGTCAAGGATACGATCGCCCAGGTGACGTTGCTGATTGCCGGGCCCGTGCCCGGCAGCATCCCGCTTAGCGTGGGGCCGAGCGCGAAATAGAAAAAGTACAGCTGCACCAGCGGCGGGGTGTTGCGAAATGCGTGAATGTAGCCGTTGACCAGCATGTTCGCCCACCGGCCGCCTGAATATTGAAGGTAGGCGCCCAGCGCGCCGACAGCCAGGCTGCCGGCGATGGACGCGACCGACAGCCAAGCCGTATAGACGATGCCTTCCAGGAACATATCCCGATCGAAGCTGTCGTAGAAGATCGAAAGGTTGATGCCGTGCGAGTGATACAGCTCGGCAAAGAATTCCACCATGTCCATCATGTCCTCCTGGCGCTGGTCGTGCTGTCGAACAGCGAACGAGTGTGGGGAAGGTGTTCCACGCGCTGTAGCCGCGTCCAGATTGCCTGGGCATGCTCTGATGGCAGCGCCAGCGTGGCGCAGGCCATGAACTTGTCGAACAGGATTTCCGTGGATGCCGGCCGTTGCGGCATCCCCGTCGCGGCCAGCACCGTGTGGGACAGCAGGCGGCCGTCCCTCAGCCGGATATCGACGCGCGCGGCTTCGGGGCAGGTCTGGATGTCGGCGGGAGGGACCAGGTTTTCGTCTTCGTGGAGTTCGACGCGTTGCATGAGTTGCCGCAAGTCCGGATCAGCCAAGGCCGCTATGTTCAAATGCTCCAGACGCACATCGCCGTGCAGCAAGGTGCATGCGATGGCGAAGGGCATGCAGAACTGCGCTTCGCTGGGGTGGGCCGGAAGCCGGTAGGGTAGGCATGAGACGACAAGCGCCGTGCCGTAGCAGTTGATGGACTCGACCTCGTCAAGCGTCCATGCGTGCTGGCCGCGCAGCGCGATCACGGCGTCGACCGCTGCTTGCATGGCCGAACACATGGGACGAAGCTTGAACGCTACGCCGGGATCCAGCAGCGCATAACGCATGCCCAGCGCATCGATGGCGGGGGCATGGAACACGCCGCCATTGAGTGTGGCGGCATAGCCGCGCGGTTTTTCGAAGGTGCCTGCCTGGCCGGTGATGCCCGCCTTGGCTGCGTAGGCGAGCTCTACCCCCAGGCGCGCCGCCATGCCGCAAAGATAAGGTTTGCCGCTTGTTCCGTGCGTGATGCGCAAGCCGATCGGCATGTTCGCGGCAAGTCGGATCGCATGTGCCATGGAGGCCGCATCCAGCCCGAGCAGCTTGGCGCAGCCTGCCGCCGCGCCGATGACGCCGAGCGTGGCGGTTGTCCACAAGCCTTGGTCATAGAGGCTGTCCGTCATGGCCAGGCCGAGCGCATATTCCGTTTCCACACCGGCGACGAACGCCTCAAGCAAACGCGCGCCATCGGCATCGGACGCCTGGGCGACGGCCAGCACGGCGGGCAATACGGCTGCTGTGCCATGGACAATGCCGGCGTAAGAGGTGTCGTCGAAATCGAGCACATGCCCGGCAACGCCGTTCAAGAGTGCCGCCGATGGGGCATCGGCCCTGCTTGCGCTGCCGACAATATCGCACATGCCGTCGGCGCAAGGCAATGCCGCGCATTGCTCGGCGAGGGGCGTTGTGCTGCCCGCGAGCATGACGCCCACGCCGTCGGCCATGCATGCGCGGGCCACGGCCAGCACCGAGTCGGGAATATCCCGCAGGGACAAGCCGGCAACCCATTGAGCCAGGCGGCTTTCCACATCCATAGGTGGGTGGCGGGAAACAGTCATTGCGCCTTTGCCTTGGTTTGTTGCTCTTTCAGGAATTCAGACTCGGGCAGCCCCCACTTCTTTTCGAGCGAGCGCAGCAGGCCTGAACGGTGCCATTCAGTGACGGTCTTTTTGATGAGATCGCCGTATGCCTGGTCACGCTCTTCCAGCGGCACCGCGACGGCCCAGAGCGCCATGTCTTCGATAGGCAAGGGCATTTCGAAATCGGCCCATTGGCTGTCGCCGCTGGCCAGTATCGACCCCAGCAGCGTGCTGTCTTGCACGAAGCCGATGCAGGAGCCCGTCAGCAGGGCATTCTGCGATTCGACGTTGCCCGGAAATGCAACGATTTTGGCCCCGTATTTCTGTGCGACGCTGCGGTTGTAATAAGCCCCTTGCGTGCCGCAAACGGGTTTCCCGTCCAGGTCCTCCCATTTCTTGATGCCGGCATTCTTGCGTACCAGCAGGGCCGTGCCGCCGGCGTAGTAATAGGGTTCAATGACGCCGACCACTTTGCGCCGCTGTTCGTTGACGGACATGGTGGCGATCATCAGGTCGATGCGGCCTTGCTGGAGAAACTCGATGCGGTTGGCCGTCTGAACCGGAACCAGTTCCAGCCGGACGCCCATTTGCTTGGCGATGTCGGCAGCCAGGTCGGGCTCCATGCCGACGACTTTCCCGCTTGGATCCAGGAAGCCGAAGGGGCGATAGTCGGTCTTTACCCCTACACGCAGCACGCCTGAGCTTTTGACGCGGTCGAGCACGGCGGACTGTGCGTAGGCATGGCCGGCGCTTGCCACACACGCCGTGATCAAGGTTGCAAGCAGTATGGAAAAGGATTTCTTCATGGTTTGTCTCCGTTGTTGAAATGAGTCGGGAACAGCAAGGGAAGGGTTCAGGTGTCGAGAGCGGTGGCGTCCCGGGTGAGCGCGACGGCCTGGTCGTAAGTGAGCAGGTTTTGCTCTTGCAGTACATCCAGCAAATTCATGTTCTGGGCGGTTGCCTGGCGGACCATGGCGCTGACCTTGGCATAACCGAGCGTTGGGACCAAGGCGGTCGCGATGGCCGTGGATTGCAGCAGGTGCCGTTCGTTCGAGCTGGTACTGGCGCGAATACCGTCAATGCACTTTTCCCGGAACAAGCGGATGCCGTTGCGCAGCAGCCGAATCGAGTCATAGATTCGATCGGCCACGACGGGCTCGAAATGATTGATCTCCAACTGGCCGGCTTGATTGGCCTGGGCGATGCAGACATCGTTGCCGGTCACCGCAAAGCCGATCTGTACCATGGCCATGGGCACGACAGGGTTGACCTTGCCCGGCATGATCGAGGATCCCGCCTGCACAGCCGGCAACTCCAGTTCAGCCAATCCGCCGTTGGGACCCGAGGATAACAGGATCAGGTCAGAGGCGATCTTGCCCAGAGACGTCGCACACGTGCGTAGTTCTGCCGACACGCGGCTGAAGGTATCCAGGTTCTGCATGGCATCGAACGGGTCGGCGGCAGGCTGGAAGTCCGTGCCGGTGATGTCGGCCAGATGCGCATAGACGCGGGCTTTGTAGCCCTTGGGCGCGCCGAACCCTGTTCCGATCGCGGTGCCGCCCAGGGGCAGGACGCGCAAACTGGCGCGAACGCTTTCCAGTTCGCTTGCCAGTCTTGCGGTCAAGGAGGCATAACCGCCGAATAATTGGCCCAGCATCATGGGCTGGGCATCTTGCATGCAGGTGCGCCCCAGATGGAGGATGGCGCCGAATTCGCCGGCTTTGCGCTGGAAACTGGCGGCCAGCGCGTGCACTTCTTCTATCATCGGCGCAAGCAAAGCATACGCCGCGATTTTCATTGCCGCGGGATAGACGTCGTTGGTGGATTGGGAACGGTTGACATGATCATTCGGGTGCACCCGGTCGTACACGCCGGTCTTGCCATTCAGCAGTTGCTGCGCCCGGTTCGCAAGAACCTCGTTCACGTTCATATTCGTCGAGGTGCCGCCGGATCCTTCCAGGAAGTCCACCACCATGAACGCATCGTATTGGCCATCGGCCAGTTCCTTGCAGGCCCGGACAAGGGCGTCTTTCTGTGCATCGTCCAAGATACCCACATCATGATTCGCCAGGGCGGCGGCCCATTTGCACAGTGCGAAGGCGCGGATGAACTCCCGTTCTGAACCGATGGGGCGCTGGGATACCGTCAGGTTTTCGACGCCGCGCAGGGTATTGACACCGTACAAGGCATCATGGGGGATTTGGACGGTACCGAGGTAGTCGGATTCCGAACGTTGGTCAACTTGGGTGATAGCCATCTTCGCTCCAGGGGTGTATTTCTATCAGGCTGCATAAAAACGGATTAAGGACTTTCAATTCAGTTTTGGTCTGGTCTTCGAGCAGGTTGGAAACCATATCGAAGGCTTCTCTGCCCAGCGTGCCGTACTCGCCTTGACGAAAGTGCAGGTAAAGCTTGCGCTCCACATTCAAATCTGCAATGAAGTCTTGCCGTACCGCAGGCGCCGATCTGGCGCCTTGCAGCAGGCATAGGGGGGTGGTTATGGCCCAGCCCAGGCCGCCCGCGACCATGGACGTCAGTGTGTCCGCCGTTTCGACTTCAAGGCGGCGGGCGGGATTCAGGCCGGCGCGCCGCAAAGCGCTATCGACTTGGGTGCCCAAGTGGGACTGCTGATTGAAACGTATGATCGGCAGCGCCTGGGCCAGTGCGGCCATATCGGCAACCGACCGGCAAACCGGGGCATCTTGGGGCGCGATAAGAAAGAACTGTTCGGCCATCAACGTATGGTTGGACATGCCTTCCAGGTCCAGTGAACGCGATGAAATGGCCAGATCCAGTTCGCGCCGGGCGAACGCTTCACCGAGATTGGGCGACAGGCCGGACCGCACAGATAGGTGGGCCGTGCTCTTGAGCAGTTGCCGGACGAAAGGGGTGCCGCAGGTGGCGGCGAAAGAATCCACTAAGCCGAGACGAAGACTGGGCTTGATGCCTCTGCCCGCTTCGATGACTGCGCCACGCAGATCCAGCGCCTCTTCCATGAGCACACTGCCGCGGTTGAACAGCGCCATGCCTGCCGCCGTCAATGTCAACGGGCGCGCAGAGCGGTTAAGCAGCGGCGTGCCGAAGTTATCTTCCAGCAGCCGGATGGATTGCGAAACGGCAGATTGCGAGATCCCCAGACGCGCGGCGGCCTTGGACATATTGCAGTCCTGGGCCGTGGAGAGGAAGACGCGAAGTGCTTGCATGTCGATGGGTCGGTTTTCGTTCATGGCTAAAGTTCCGTATCAGTCTAGGGGTAAAAAGAAGTGTTTTAAATAGTTATTCATATACTATAAGTGATGCTAATAGTAAGGTGCGAGACACGGAAATGGTTGACGTTGTCTATACGTAGAAACGCTGATTAGTTGGCGGCGTCTTATGCCTGGAGGCTGGCCGATGCGGCTGAAAGCAGCTTGCCGCCGCCTTGTCAGCCGGAAGTAACGGTTCGATCTACTGTTTCAGGCGCGCTGTGCATGCCCGCCCGTGCCTCGAACGCAGGGTGGCATAGGCAAATCGTGCAGCGCTTCCAGCAGCCCGCCTTCGGGATGCCTATTGGCTGGGCCGCGACCCAGCCAGGGGGCGTTCAAGCGGTGGATGGGCGGCGCCCATGCATGGCAATGTGCCATGCTCGTTGCCGCGGCTGCCCGCCCATCCCGTATTTAGACGCCCAGCAGCTTTGCCGGATTCTTTCGCATCATCTTGTCGATGTCGTCGTCCGACACCCCGGCAGCCTTGACGGCGGCGATCTGGTTTTCAATGCCGTCGGGCGGGGTCATCATGCCTTGCTGGCCCAGGTCGGTGGAAAGCACCAGGTGGTCGGCGCCGATTTCTTGCACGGCCTTGGCGACCGTGTCCGCGCCCACTTTATCCCAGTGCGTCATCCATTTGTACTGCGCATCCGGCCCGGTCATGAATTGCAGATAACACAATTCGATCATTGCGCCCAGCGCGGCGACTTCCTTGGCCTGTTCGATCGTCAGGCCCGGGATGTTGGTCAGCCCGTGCGTAATCAGGATGTTGTTCACGCCAAGCTCCTTGGCGCGCTTGACGACGATAAGGACCTCATCGGCGGAAACATGGCCGGTGGCAAGAATGAGGTTCTCGCGGGCGATGATCTTCAGGATCTCGTCCATCTCGGGCGTTACTTTGCCGTCCACCGCCACGACCAGGCCCGATTGGTCCTTGTCCACCAATGTCTTGATATGTTTATCCGAATCAAAGGTCGGCAGCCAGACCACTTTGCCCCGGCCTCCCGACATTCTGTGCATCCACTCCACGGCCGAGGGATTCAGGCCGCCTACGGATTTATTGAGGACGATGCCGCCCCAAACCTCGATGCCGGGAACTTGCTGCATGGTCGACGCCGCGCGGTCGTTCGTGGTCACCACATGGTTCTTGATGACGATGCCGCGCATACCCTTGCGCTTGGCAAGGGTGGCCAGCTCGATGTCGGTCAACGCCCTGCCGAATACATCCGGGTCCGGATGCACGTGCATGTCGATGACGCCCGCGGCGGGGCTGACTTTGGGGGGAGGGGGCGGGAAGCCCACTTGGGCATGCGCCAGATGGCTTGCGCTCATGACGCTGGCGCCAATAAGGGCGGCAAGCACCTTTTTATTGATTTTCAACATCGACGTCTCCTGTAGCTGTAAATAGGCTTGGTAGGACATGCAGTGTGGGCGTGCATTCGATGGGCGAAGACAGGCCAACGTCGAGTCTAGTAAGGGTTCAATCGGGCAGGAAGTGGTTGCGTGCAGGTTTGCACGATAATATTTTTTGGCTTTAAGGGCCGCCGGCCGCCTCAGCCCTGATCGAGCGTCGCGCCGCCGTCCACGCGCAGATCGTGCAGCGTGATGTGGCTGGCGCGGTCCGACAGCAGGAACAGGATGGCGTCGGCGATTTCCGCAGGCGTGGCGATTTTTTGCAGGGGTATGCCCAGGCGGAACTGAGCGGCTGAGCCCGCGATCACGGTTTCGCGCGAACTGCCCTGCTGCCACATGGCCTGCTGCATCGCGGTGTCGGTGGAGCCGGGCGAGACGATGTTCACCCGTATGCCGTGGGGGGCGAGTTCCAATCCCAGGCAGCGGCTCAGGGAGCTGACGGCGGCCTTGGATGCCGCATAGGCGCCCATGGCGGCGCGCGGGGTGGCGGCGGCGTTGGAACTGACGTTGACGATGGCGCCGCGCCGGCGGGCCGCCATGCCCTGGGCCACTTTGCGGCAGACATGGAAGATGCCGTGGGTGTTGACGGCAAAGGTGCGCATCCACTGTTCGTCGCTCAGTTCGGTGATCTGGCCCATTTGCAGGATGCCGGCGACGCAGGCCAGTTTCTCGATGGGGCCCAACTGCTGCTCACCCGCCTCGACCGCCGCATTGACCGCAGCCGAGTCGCCCACATCTACGGCCTGGATCCAGAGCGGCGCCCGCGGGAAAGCCTGTTTCAGGGCTTGCAGGCCGGCGGCGTTGGCATCCAGGGCGATGACCCGGGCCTGTCCGGCAAGCAGGCGCCGCGCCAGTTCTGCGCCGATGCCGCTGGCGGCGCCCGTGATCAAAACGCATTGTCCGGCGAATTCGCTGTCGGGGGTGGGGGTGGGTGAAGGTGCAGTCATGGGTGGTTATCCAGAACAGGCCGGAGCCTTACGGTTGTGATACGGACAGGCCCTGGCACTGCAGGGACGAAGCAATCTGCGCGCAGGTCAGGCTGACCCCGCAGCGCTGGGAAACATGGCGCAGGGCCTGCTCGTGTTCGCTGGCCGAGAAGTCGGCGCAGCCGTCGATGGCCATAAATGGCTGTATGTCTTGCATGAAGGCATCCAGGGCGGTGGCCATGCAGCCAATGTGCGCGTAAATGCCGGTGATGATGAGCTGGTCGCGGCCCATCACGGCCATGCGCTGGCGCAGGTCCGAGCGCTGGAAGGCGCTGTAGCGCCATTTCTTCAGCACGATGTCCGCCGGGCGTGGCGCCAGTTCGGGGATGATGGCTTCCTGGCCGTGGAATTCGGGGGCGGTCATGCCGGGACCCCAGAAGTCATTGAGCAAGGCCCGTTCTTCGGCGGGCTGATGGCTGGACTGGGCGGTGTAGACCACCGGTATGTCCAGGCCGCTGCACAGGTCGCGCAGGCGCGCGATGTTCCGGACCAGCTCGGGAATGGGCGACTGGGCCGTGTCGTATTTGTTCAGGAAATATTCCTGCATGTCGTGGATCAACAGCACAGCGCGATCGGCGCGCGGCCGCCAGTCGACGCGGTTGATGACGGCCTGGGCCGGCATGGGGTAAGAGGGCAGAGGATGTATGGTCATGGCGTTCCCCGTTCAACGTCAACAGGGTGAATAAAAAAGAACAAGCCGCAACCCCGCAGGGCTGCGGCAGGCGGTTTACTTGGCGTGGATCAAGCTGATGCGGTCAGCCGTTGCATCGTCCTTGCCCTTGGCCTTGTTCAGCAGGAAGGCATTGCCTTTGCCGTCCAGCGCCACATGGTTGGGGTAGCTGCCGCCTTCCAGGTTGGCCACAATCTGGCCTTTAGGGTTGACCAGGGTCACCGTGCCGGCGCCGCGGTTGGCCACATAAGCCAGTTCACGGACGGGGTCGAAGGCCACGTTCAGGGCGCCCGCGCCCACGGCGATGGTGTGCAGCACCTTGCCGTCTTTGGCGTCCACGATGAGCAGATTGTCGCTGCCTTGCGAGGCTACATAGACCTGCTGATTCTTCACGTCGACCGCCACGCCCGAGGCATTGCGCGCGCCGGGCAGGGCATAGACCTGTTCCGCTTCGCCTTTCTTCAGGTCGACGATGAAGAGCTCGTTGGTGCCCGAGCTGACGGTGTACAGCTTGCCATGGCCGGCATCCAGGGCCAGGCTCATCAGGCTGACATCGCCGCGGGTTTTACCGCGCAGCGCGATGGGGGGCAGCACGTCCAGTGTCTTGGTGTCGAAGACGGTGATGATGTTCGAACCGGGCGACGAGGCGTAGGCGCGGTGGTTCTTGGCGTCGACCACGACGTCGCGGGCATGGCTGGCGGTGTCGTTGGGAAACTGCTTGACCAGCGACAGGTCGGATTGCTTGTAGACGGCAACCGTGTCGCTGCGGGTGTTGGTGACCCAGACGTTGCCGTTGGCGTCGTCCACGCCTACGCCATAGACGGCCTGGACCTGGCCGTCGTCGCGGCCGTCCTGGACAGCGGGCTTGATGCTGCTTTCAATGGCCAGTGTCTTGGGGTTGACCTTGAGTAGTTGCGACTCTTTCACCGGAGGGCGGCCGACGGCCGAGGTGACGAAAAGGCGGTCGCTCTTGGCGCTGTAGGCGCTTTGATAGACGCCCGGCGCCAGGTGCTGCGATTGCAGTTCGAAGGCGTCCTGGCCCGACAAGGGGACTTTGGGCGAGACTTTAAGGTCGAAGACCGAGGCGGCGTTGGGTTTGCTGGCCTGGATGACGACGGTGTGCTGGCCTACCTCCGCGTCGGCGGGAATGGCGACCTTGAGCTCGAAGGCGCCGTCTTTGTCCGCAACCAGGGGGGCTTTGCCGCTGATGACCTGGCCGTTCTGGCTGAGCACGATTTCCTGGCCGGGCGTAAAGGCGCGGCCCGTGATGGTGGCTTCCCCGCCGGCATAGTTCACGCTGCCCCATGCGCCGGCGCTGCCCTTGAAGCTGGTGTCTGGCTGGATGAATGTGCCGGCGGCATAGGCGCTGGAAATCGACAGGGCCAGTACGGCCACGCTCAGGCCTGCTTTGCGCAACAGGCTGGCTGGCGTACGGCGAATGCTGTTGAGATTGATATACATCTGTAGATCCTCAAGGAAAAAATGGTTGCGGGCCGTCCGGGGACGGCCTTGGGTTCGTGGGACGTTCGATGGCTGCCCGACCGTGCTCATGCTTTCTTGCCGCGCAACTGGCGCAGGCCTTGATTCATGAGCCCGAAGGCGGCGGCCACGGAAGTACAGGCCAGGCCCCCCACCAGGAAGGCGGTGGCGGGGCTGAACAGGCGCGACATATAGCCCATCTGCACATTGCCCAGCGCCTGGCCCAGCGAGTATTGCGTCATCCACAGACTGGATACGCGTCCCAGCAAATGGTCGGGCGTGTGGTGCTGCACCAATGCCATGCGCAGGATTTTCGAGACGGTGTCGGCGGCGCCCATAATGGCCAGGCAGAGCAGCGAACCCAGCAGCGATGCCTGCCAGGAAAGCGCGGCCACGGACAGGCCCCAGATCAGCACGGCCGCGACGATCACCAGCCCCGGGCGGGCCGTATGGCGGGTCCAGCCGCTGGACAGCGCGGCCAGCGTGGCGCCCACTGCGGGGGCGGCATACAGATAGCCCGTGGCCTGGTCGCCCATGGACAGTACGTTATTGCCCCATTCCGGCAGCAAGGCCATGGGGGTCGCCAAAATCAGCGCGGTCAGGTCGATGAGCAGCAGTGTGCGCAGCAATGGGTGCGTGCGCACGAAACTGAAGCCATCGGCCATGGACTTGAATACGTGTTGCGCCGCTTTGTTGGGATGGGCCTGCGGGGGCAAGGGCGGCAGGGCGTGCAGCAGAAAGGGAGTGATCAGTACGCCCGCCAGGACGATGAGGTAGCAGGCGAGCAGCCCGGGCCCGGCGATCAGTACCCCGGCCAGCGCGGGGCCGACGATGCCGCCCACTTGCATGGCCAGGCCCGACAGCGCCGCGGCGGCGGCGAGCTTGTCCCGCCCGACCAGCGCCGGGGTGGCGGCCATCATGGCGGGCACGCTGATGCCGCCGGCCGCGCCGCCGATGGCGGCGGCCACGTAAATAGGCCAGACCAGCGGATCGGGCAGCAGGGCGTTGAGCACAAAAATCAGCACGCTGATGACATAGACGCTGCGCGACCAGACCATCAGCTTGCGCCGGTCCATGCGGTCGGACAGCACGCCGCCCAGGATCAGTGCGAAGGCCATGGGCGCGGCCATGGCCACGTTCAGGAAGCCGACATACACGCTGGAGCCTGTCAGCTTGAACAGCTGGGTGCTGGCCGAGACCAGCAGCATGCCGGTCACCAGTACGGTGGCGGCGCGGGCGGCATAGGCGTAGCGGAAGGCCCGGCTTTCGCGCAGCGGTGAGATATCCAGCAGGAAACGGCTTAAAGACATGGCTTGCTTCTAAACAGGTTGGGTGTAAGGCTGGGCGGCATCGGCCCGGGCCATGTGTTCGGCCAGCACGGGCGCCATGACGGCAACGGCCTCGGGACCGGTCAGGTGCGCGTGCAGGCTGGCAATGTCGTGCGTGTCCAGGCTGTCGACATAGGGCTGCCACAGGCTGGGGTACAGATTTTCGCCGATATGATCCAGCGCGGCCCGGAAATACAGGGCCTGGCCGTGGTAACGCTGGTGGCGGTGTGCGCGGACCAGGCGATTGTTGTGTTCCACGACCTGGAACACGCCGTCCAGCTGCGCATCGGGCAGTTCGCCCAGCGGGTGGCCGCTGCGGCGCAGGAAGCCGATGACGCCGTCGCGGCTCAAGGCGACGTCGTGCAAGGTGTCGGGATCATGGCCGGCGATGTGCAGCAACGCCTTGTAGACCGCGTTGGCGGGCGGTTCGGGCTGATCGCGCCAGGCATCGCTGGGATAGGCGTCCAGCATGGCCAGCACACCGACCTGGTGGCCGCGGGCCTGAAGATCCTGCGCCATGGCCTGGGCAATAATGCCGCCGACCGACCAGCCGGCCAGGTGGAATGGCCCTTCGGCCTGAACGCCGAGCAGGGTGTCCACATAGGCTTGCGCCATGCCTTGCAGGCTTTGTTCGGGCTGGGCGTGAAGCGAACCCAGTGTCCGGGATTGCAGGCCATAGATGGCTCGCCCTGCCGGCAACTCACGCGATAGCGTGCCGTAGCACCAGCTCAGGCCCCCGGCGGGGTGAATGCAGAACAGGGCGGGCTCGCTGGTCAGCGCCGGCCGCAAAGTGATCAGGGGGCCGAAGCCGTCCGGGGCCTGCGCTTCGTGCGTATCCTGGGCGATGCGGTCCAGATGGGCGGCCAGGCGGGCCAGGGTGGGGTACTCGAAGATGGTGCCGATGGACAGCGGCAGCCCCAGCGCGGTGCGCAGGCTGAGCGCCAGCTTGGCGGCCAGTAGCGAGTGGCCGCCAAGCGCAAAGAAATCGTCGTCGGCAAACAGGGCATCCGGGCGTTCCAGTACCTGGGCCATGTGCTGGGCCACCATGTGCTCGGTGTGCGTGTCCAGGGCGCGCCCTTGGCGCTGGCGCGGGAAGACGGGGGCGGGCAGCGCCTTGCGGTCCAGCTTGCCGTTGGCGGAAACAGGCAGCGCGCCCAGCCAGATCAAGGCCGAGGGCACCATGTATTCGGGCAGGACGCCGGCCATGTCCTGCAGCACTGTGCCGGCATCGGCAACGTGGCCGTCGCGCACCACGGCATAGGCCACAATGGCCAGTTGGCCGGGTGTGTCTTCGCGCGCGATGACGGCCGCGTGCGCCACGCTGGGCTGGCGCGCCAGGATGGCTTCGATCTCGCCCAGCTCGATGCGCTGGCCGCGCAACTTGATTTGATGGTCGGATCGGCCCAGGAACAGCAGCGCGCCGTCTTCGCGCCAGCGCGCGATATCGCCGGTCGCGTACATGCGCTCGCCATGCACGGGATAAGGGTCGGGTATGAAACGCTCGGCGGTCAGGTCGGGGCGGCCCCAGTAGCCTTGCGCCAACTGGCGGCCCGCCAGGTAAAGATGGCCGGGTACGCCGGGCGGCAGGGGGCGCAGTTGCTCGTCCAGCACGTACAGCGCGGTGTTCCAGACGGGGTAGCCGATGGGCACGGGCTGGGAATGGTCGCCGGCGCCGGCGGGCCAGTAGGACACGTCCACGGCCGCCTCGGTGGGGCCGTACAGATTGTGCAACTCGGCCTGCACCTGTTGGTGAAAGCGGTCGCGCACGGCGGCAGGCAAGGCTTCGCCGCTGCAGAAGACCAGCCGTGGGTTCAGGCCTTGCGATTCGGGTTCGTCCAGGAAGGCGGCCAGCATGGACGGCACGAAGTGCAGCACGCTGATGTGCTGTTCGCGGATCAGGCGGGCCAGTTGCAGCGGGTCTTTGTGGGCATCGGGCTCGGCCACGACCAGGCACGCTCCGCTCAGGAAGGGCAGGAAAAACTCCCATACCGAGACATCGAACGTGCAAGGCGTTTTCTGCAGGATGCGGTCGCTGGGCTGGATGCCGTAATGGTCGCGCATCCACAGCAGGCGATTGACGATGGCGTCATGGTTGACCAGCACGCCTTTGGGGGCGCCGGTCGAGCCCGAGGTATAGATGAGATAGGCGGGGTCATGCGGGCCCGCAGCCGGACCTTCGACGGCGGCGGTCGTATGGAACCGGTCGGGCAGTACGGTGTTGACCGGAAGATGCAGGGCGGGGTCGCCGAGCAGCACGCGGGGGCCCGCCGCCTGGACGATGCCGGCCAAACGTTCGCGAGGCTGTTGCGCATCGAGCGGCAGGTAGGCGGCGCCGGCCCGCAGAACGGCCAGCAGGCTCAGGACCAGCTCGACAGAGCGCGGCAGCGCGACGGCAACGATATCGCCGCGGCCAACCCCCAGGGCTTGCAGCTGCGTGGCGATGCGGGCGCTTTGTGCGTCGATGTCGGCATAGCTGAGCGCTTGCCCCTGAAACACCAGGCCGGTCTGTTCGGGGCTGGTGCGCAGACGTTCTTCGATCAGCGCCCACAAGGTGGTGGCGGGCACCGGATGCGCCGTGTCGTTGACGGTGTAGATCCAGTGCTTGTGCTCGGCTTCGGTCAGGGTGGGCACATCGAGCAGCCGCTCCGCGCGCAAGGCAGCGAGCAGGAAGTGGGCCAGCCTTTGCAGATGGGCTTGTATCTGGCCCTGGTCGTAGAGCTTGGGGTTGGCTTCGACCTCAAGGCGCATTCCGCTTGAGTCGGGCTGGGCGCGGAAGGTGAAATTCAGGTCTTCGACGGGGCCGGCGCACAGTACGGTCTGGCTGGCGTCTAGGCCAGCCTGCTGGTAGGGCGCGTCAAAGGGCAGCACATTGATGATGGGGCCGTGCAGGCGGCGCATGCCCCCCAGCAGGCCAAGATCGCGCCGCAACTGCTCGCTGCGGTAGCGGCCATGGCGGCGCGCCTTGCGCAGCGCTTTGGCGCTGTCGATCAGGTAGTGTTCCAGCGCTTGCTCTTCGGCGATGCGCAGGTGCAGGGGCGCGACGTTCATGACGGTGGCCACGGCGCGTGCGCTGATATTGCCCAGCCGGCCCATGTAGGGGACGCCGACGGTGCATTCGCCCTGGCGTGTGTGCCGGCGTATATAGGCTGCCGTCAGCGCGGTCAGGATGTCGGGCCAGCTCAGGTTCCAGCGGTTCTGCGCCGCTTGCAGGGCCTGGATAAGCGCCGGGCCGGCAGCCTGGCGCGCCAGCAGGAAACGGTGATCGGTCAGCGCCTGCTGGTCGGTCAGGCTTAGCGCCGGTTCGACGGCGGACAGGGTATCCAGCCAGAACTGGCGGTCCTGTTCGCGCTTGCCGGCGCCCCGGTATTGCCGGTCGTCCTGCTGGACCAGGCGGAACGAGGCCAGCGGCTCGCCGATGTCGGCATGGCCTTGCAGCAGGGCGTTGTAGACCTTGACCACGCGTGTTTCGATCAGGGCCATGCCATAGCCGTCGGCGGCCAGATGATGAATGCGCTGGTACCACTGCGCGTGATGCTCGTCGAGCAGGAACAGAACGTGGCGGGCCAATGGGCTGCGGGTCGGGTCCAGGGGGGTGTTCAGGTCCTGGACCATGAATTGATGGGCGCGTTCTTGCCCCTGCGCATCGCCGCGCAAGTCCATGAGCTCGGCGGCAGGACGGTGGCCGGGGTCGAAAACCTGCTGCGGCCCTTCGGGGGCGTCGATCATGCGCAGGCTGAGCGCATCGGCTTCGGCCAGGGTCAGGTTGATGGCCTGCAGGAACAGCCCGACATTCAGCGGGCTGCGGATATCAGTGCAATGGCCGGTGTTGAAGATGGGATTGGCCGGGTCCAGGCGTTGCGCGTACCACAGCCCTTCCTGGGCTTCGGTCAAGGGTACGGGTGCGTTGTCGGCCGGTTGTTCCGTGAAAGACATGGCGCCGGGCATCAGGCTTGGTCTGCGCCTGTCTGCCGGGCGCGCTCAACCAGGGTCCACCAATGCGCCAGCGTGGCGTCAGCCGCCAGGTCGGCAAATTCCATGTGCGCACCGGCCTCGCGCCAGCGCGAGGCCAGCGTCATGATGCGCATGGAGTCCAGGCCCAGGTCCATCAGGTTGTCGTCGTCCAGGATCTCGCTGGGGTCCTCGTGCAGCATTTCGGCAATGTCCTGGCGCATGCGCGCCAGGGTCAGGACGGGATTCGATGTATTCATGCTATTCATTCGGCCTTGGCGGCCTGTTCCAACTGTTGGCGCAATTGCGCACGTAATTCTTTGCGGCTGATTTTCAGGGCCGCCGTTTCAACAAAACGATCCACGAAAACGACCTGGTCCGGCACTTTGAAATCGGCCAGGCCGCGGCTGCGCACCCATTGCTTGATCTGCACCGCGCGCGGCTTTTCCCCTTTGGGGATGATGAAGGCGCAACTGCGTTCGCCCAGATAGGGGTCGGGAATGGCCACGATGGCGGCATCGAAAACCTGGGGATGGGCCAGCAGGTGATCTTCGATTTCCTCGGCCGAGATTTTTTCGCCCGCGCGATTGATGTGGTCGTTGGCCCGCCCTTGTACGCTCAAATAGCCTTCCGGCGTCATTTTGACGATGTCGCCGGTGCGGTAGAAGCCGTCTTCGGTGAAGGAGCGCGCGTTGGCGGCCGGGTTGTTGTGATAGGCGCGGATGGTGTACGGACCGCGCGTCAGCAGGTAGCCCGACTCGCCTTGAGGGACGGGGGCGCCGTTGTCGTCGACGATCAGGATTTCGTCGGCGGGGCTGATCGGGCGCCCCTGCGTATGGATGATGATCTCGTCGGGGTCGTCCAGCCGGGTGTAGTTGACCAGGCCTTCGGCCATGCCGAACACCTGCTGCAAAGTAATGCCCAGCACCGGGCGCACGCGTTTGGCGACTTCGGCGGCCAGCTTGGCGCCGCCGACCTGCACGACTTTAAGGCTGCTCAGGTCGGCCTTGCTGTTGGGCGCGGCCTCGAGCCACAGCAGCAGCAAAGGGGGCACCAGGCTGGTATCGGTGACTTTTTCCTGTTCGATCAGGGCAAAGCAGGCATCGGGCGCCGGCGACGGGCTGAGCACAACCCGGGCGCCCGCATACAGCGCACCCAGGAAGCCGGGCGAGCTCATGGGGAAATTATGGGCGATGGGCAGTGCGCCCAAAAAGACGCTGTCCTGGTCCAGGCCGCAGATGCGCGCGCTTTCACGCAGGGTATAGATATAGTCGTCGTGGGTGCGCGGAATCAGCTTGGACAGGCCGGTGCTGCCGCCCGAGATCTGCAGGAAGGCGACGTCGGAGGGCTGGGCATCCGAGGCGGGGATGTCGATGCCTGCGCCGCTGGCCCGGACCTGCTCCAGCGCGGTGAATTCTTCAGCCTGGCCGTGCACGACAATGTGTTGCAGTTGGGGGCAGCGCGTGCGCAGTTCGCGCAGCATGACACGGTAGTCGAAGCCCGCATGCTGGTCGACGCCAATGTAGCCGGCCGCCGGCGCGCTGTTGGCGAAGTGTTCGATCTCGGCGATGCGGTGCGCGGGCAGGGCGTAGACGGGAATCATGCCGGTACGGAACAGCGCAAAAATCACGCTGATGAATTCCGGGATGTTGGGCAGATGCACCAGCACCCGGTCGCCCTTTTTCAGGCCCAACTTGAGCAGGCCGGCCGCCAGCGCGCTGGCGCGCTCATCCAGCTCGGCGTAGGACCAGCGCTGGCCCTGGCCGATGACGGCTACGCGGTCTGCGTGCTGCCGGGCGCGGTCACGCAGCAGCGCGCCAAAGGTTTCGCCCTGCCAATAGTGGGCATCGCGGTATTTTTGGGCGAATTCAGCCGGCCAGATTTGTTGAAGGGGAATAGAGGTCGTCATGTTAGTGAGAACTATTACATAAATTGAGGCTTTCGTCAGGATAACCCTTCAGAAGCAGGTCTATATCGTGCACATCGAAGGCCCATGATCCGATATCGCCCAAGACCGCCAGGGCGGCATGATAGCCCGAGGGAGCCGTCAGGCGCACCAGGCGGCAGTCTTGCAGCGGACGATGGCCGTGAATGCGCAGATCGGGTTCATGGCCCGTGATTTCAAACTGCAAGGGGTCCAGCGAGAAGCCGGTGCCGATGGCCTTGATGGCGGCTTCCTTGTAAGTCCAGTAGCGATAAAAATCCGCGCCGGTCCGGATATGGGCCTGTTCGGCCGGCGTGAAGCAGGACCTGATCAGGGCCGGGTCGACCGGGCCGCGCTGCTGTTCGATGTCTATGCCTATGCTTTGGCTGGCCAGGGCCACCAGCACCCAATCGCCGCTGTGCGCGATCGAAAATTCGATGCGAGGGGCTTGTGATGCCGTGAGCACAGGTTTGCCGTAAGGGCCTTGATGCAGGGGAATGTCCGGGGCGGCCAGGGTCAGTTTCCGGCCCAGCAGCGTGCGCAGGGCGGCGCGCCCCAGCAGCGAACGGTGGCGGTCGGCGGGGTGGCGAAAGCGTTGCAGGGCCTGTTGCTCATGCGCGGGTAGTTGCCGCAGCAGGTGGTGTTCCTGGAGGGCGTCCAGGCGGCTGTTCAGGGCAAAGATACGGACCATGTCGCTAGACCCTATAGTCCCAGGCTGCGCTGCAGCAGGTCGTGGTCGGCGCGCAAGGCGTCCGGCTGTCCGTCAAAGGCCAGTGTGCCGTTGGACAGCACCAGGACGCGTTCGACGACCTGCAGGGCCAGGGCCATGTTCTGCTCGGCCAGCAGCAGCGTCACCCCCTGGCGCGTCAGCGCTTGCAGTTGGGGCAGCAAGGTGTGCTCGATGGTCATGGGGGCCAGGCCCTCGCTGGGTTCGTCGAGCAGCAGGATGGATGCCTGGGTAAGCAGGGCGCGCGCCAGCGCCAGCAACTGGCGCTCGCCGCCGCTGAGCGAGGCGCAGGCGGCGCGCCGCCGTTCGTACAGCCGTGGAAACTGGTCGTAGATGGCGTCCAGCGTCCAGCGCTGCGCCAGGGCGGGGCGCCTGGCCAATGTCGCCAGGCGCAGGCCCTCGGAAACCGTCAGGGTGGGGAAGTTGCCCCGGCCCTGGGGAACCAGCGCCACCCCCAGATGGGCAATGGCGTGCGTGGGCATGGCCTGGATGTCCCGGCCCTGGATGCGCAGGCCGCCCTGCCAGGCTGGACCGATATTGAACAGGCTGTGCAGCAGGCTGGTTTTGCCCGCGCCATTGCGTCCGAGCAGTCCAACGGCCTGGCCGGGCGCAATGCGCAGCGAAATATCCTGCAGGACGGTGGCGGCGCCGTAGCGCACCTGGAGCCGCTCAAGGGCGATGGCGGGTGTCTGTGTCATGGGCTGGCCAGATCCCCCAGGTATGCCCGGATGGCGGCGGGGTGCGTGCGCACGGCCGCCGGCTGGTCTATGGTCAGCAACTGCCCCAGGCTCAGTACCGCAATACGGTCGCTGACGGCAAAGACGATATCGATATCGTGGCTGATCAGCAGGATGGCGCATTGGGCGTGCTGGGACTGGACCAGCGCGATGACAGTCTGCGCCTCGGATCCCGACAGCCCGGCGGTCGGCTCATCGAGCAGCAGCAGCTTGGGGCGCTGGGCCAGGGCGATCAGGACGTCCAGGATGCGTTGCTCGCCATAGGACAGGCCGGCGGCCTGCTGCCGGCCGCGTCCGGCAAAGACGGTGCCGCTCAGCAGCGCGTCCGCCTGCGCCAGGCTGGCCTGATGGTGCTGCCCGCCTTTCCACCAGGCATAGGCGCCGGGGCCGCCGGCGCGCATGCCCAAGGCGATATTGTCCAAGATGGACAACTCGGGAAAGATGCGGCTGGTCTGGAAGCTGCGCACCATGCCAAGACGGGTGCGCTGGACGGGGCCGCTTTGCTTGAGGTTGCGGCCATCCATCCATAATTGCCCCGTGGACGGGGCGAGCAGGCCGCTGATGACGTTGAACAGGCTGGTCTTGCCCGCGCCGTTGGGGCCGATCAGGCCGACGGTTTCGCCCGGCTGGATGTCGAAGCTGACATCGTCCAGGACACGCAGGGCGCCGAACTGCTTGCTGATGTGCGCCAGCCTGAGCAAGGGTGCCGCGGCGCTCATGCCTGCCTCCGCGGCCACAATTGAGCCAGGCCGCGCGGCAGGAACAGCACGGTGGCGACAAAGACCACGCCGATCAGCAACTGCCAGCGCTCGGTATAAGAGCTTAGATAGGTCTGGATGAACAGGTAGGCGCCCGCGCCCGCGAGCCCGCCCAGCAGCGTGTGGATGCCGCCGATCACGCCCATGATGATCAGCGTGGCGGAAAAGCTCCAATGCACTTGCTGCGGGCTGATGTATTGATTGGCGTAGGGATACAGGCTGCCGGCCATGCCCGCCACGCCGCCCGCGACCAGAAAGGCGTACAGGCGCAGGCGCCAGGCCTGATAGCCCAGCGCGGCCATGCGCAGGGGCTGGTCGCGCAAGCCGCCCAGCGCGATGCCCACGGGCGCGCGCAGAAAGCTGCGCAGCGCAAGCCAGGACAGCAGGGTGACGATCACGCTCAGCAGCATCAGGGGCAGGGGCTGGCTGATGGCCCAGCCGCCCAGGCTCAGTTTGGGGAAACCGCGCAGTCCGTCGGCGCCGCCGCTCAGGCCGCGCCAGCGGAAAATGACTTCCCAGACCAGTTGGCCGGCGATGAGCGTCGTGACCAGGAAGAACAGGCCGCTGCTGCGCAGGCTGAGCAAGGCCATCACGGCGGCCAGCGCCATGCCGGCAAGCAGGCCGATCAGCAGGACCAGGCCGAGTTCGGCGCCCAGGCTTTGGCTGGCGATGGCCGCGGCATAGCCGGCAAAGCCGAAGATCGCGCCGTGACCGAGCGAGACGAGCCCGCCCTGGCCGATCAGCACGTTCAGGCTCATGACGGCGCAGCCCATGAGCAGGGCTTCGGTCAGGAAGCGCCACAGGAAGGGATCGCCCCACAGGCAGGCGGCAAGCAGCGCCAGAAGCAGAAACAGGCTGGCCGCGTAGGCGATCTTGTGCGCAGTGAGCCGCATGATCAGACCTGCCGTGTTTGCCGGGCGCTGATGCCGCTGGGCCAGATCATGAGCAGCAATAGCATGACGGCCAGCGCGATCACATTGGCGAAGGCGGGGGTGAGGACGCGGGCAAAGGTGGTCACAAAACCCAGCACCAGTGCGCTGAGCAGGGTGCCGCGAATATTGTTGAGCCCGCCGATCACCACGACCATCAGCGCCAGCAGCAGCACCTCTTCGTCCAGGCCGGGGTAGACCGAGAGCATGCCCGCCCCCAGCGCGCCCCCCAGTCCGCTCAGGCCGGCGGCCAGTACCATGCCCAGGGTGAACAGGCGCCTGGCATTCAGGCCCAGCGTTTCCACGATCTGCGCATCGATGACGCTGGCCCGTATGGCGGCGCCCCAAAGCGTGTGGTCCAGCAGAAACCAGAACAGCAGCGCCAGCAGCAGACCGGCCGCGATGATGAACAGACGGTAGGCGGGAAAGGGCAGGCCCATGATCCAGACGCCGCCGCGCAGCAGTTCGGGCAGCACGGGCGAGAGCGTGTCGGCGCTGAAGCCCCAGCGCATCAGGTCGGCAAAAATCACCGAGACGCCGTAGGTCAGCAACACCTGCATCAGGTGGGATTGATTGTAGAAACCTCGGAAGGGGAAGCGGTCCAGGACGGCGCCAACCAGGGCGGTCAGGATGAAGGCGGCGGGAAAGGCGGCCCACCAGGGAGCGCCGCTGGCCAGCCACTGCACGGCAATATACCCGCCCAGCAGAAAGAACGATCCGTGTGTCAGGTTGATGAAGTTCATCAGGCTCAGGACCAGCGCCAGCCCCAGGCCGGTCAGCATGAGCAGCACGGAAAAGGACAGGGCGTTGAGGGTTTGGAGCAGGTAGTAAGACACGAAGCGCTGAATCGGGTTAGCTGCGGGGGCCTGGATCCTGGACCCGTGGATAGGTGTGGGCGACGGTGTTGAAGGGCTTGCCCTGATCGTCTTTCTCGACTTTGTTCACATAGATGTCGAGAATGGCCTGATTGTTGCGCGGGTCGAACTGCAAGGGACCGAAGGCGGTATCGATGGGGTTCTGGAGCAGGCTTTGCTTGAAAGCCGCCTTGTCGGCCAGCGAGCCCTGAACGGCGTCGATACCCGCCTTGATGACTTGGCCGGTGACATAGCCCGAGGTGCTGGCCTCGCCCGGCAGGCGCTTGCGGGCCGCCTGGTAGGCGGCGACAAACTTTTGCGCGCCGGGTGCGCCGGGCGACTGATGGAAGGTGCTGATGCCGCCCAGGGCGGCATCGCCCACGGCGGGCACGACATCTTCCTGGTCGTACAGGGCGCCGGGGCCGACGATCTGGATTTTGCCGTGCAGGCCGTAGTCTTTCATTTGTTGATGAAAGCGTACGGCATCGGCGCCTGCCAGGAAGGTGTAGACGAACTTGGGGCTGGCCGCCGCCAGGTTCATGATCAGCGGTGCGAAGTCGGGGGTGCCCAGGGGTGTCCAGATGCGCTCGCCCAGTGTGCCGCCCTGCTCTTGATAGGTATGGGTGAAGTCGTCGATATACTCGCGGCCTGCCGTGTAGTCCGAGCCCAGGGTCATGCCGCCGGATTTCTCAATATGCCCGTACGTCCAGAGCGCGCCGGTATGGCCCAGCATCCAACTGGTCTTGGTGGGCCGGAAAACATAGGGACTGGCCGCTTCGCGCGCCAGGCCATTGGCGGCGGCGTTGGAAATGAACGTGGGCAACTGGGCGTCGTGCACCACATCGCGTATGGCCAGTGCGATGTTGGCGCTGATGACGCCGCAGAGGATGTCGATATGGTCGCGGGAGATCAGCTTGCGCACTTTGCGCAGGGCCTCGTCCGGTTTGCCGTGGTCGTCTTCGACCAATAGCTCGACCGTGCGTCCGCCCATCTGATAGCCGCTTTGCTCAAGCAGAAGTTCCAGCCCGGCGCGCATGCTGGCGCCCAGCGAGGCGAAGGGGCCGGTCAGCGAAGTCAGCAGGGCGATTTTAAGGGGCGCGTTCTGGGCGCGCAGCAGGGTGGGCACGCCAAACAGCAAGGGCATCCCGCCCGCAGCCAAAATAAGTTGGCGGCGGCGAGGCGATGATAGAGGAGTGGTCACGGCTTGGATTCTCTGGAGGTGCCGGCACTATTACGATAGCTAATAGGCGGCTACTAAACGTTAATCGTTCTCATTTTAGATAGCTTTGGCTATTTATGCCAATCGCCTGATGGAACCGGCTGGGCGGACAGCGTCAATGCCAGGCGGGTGGCGGCATCGAGCACGGCGGCGTGGCCGGCCTCGGGCAAGGGATGCAGGCGCACGGACAAGCCGGCTAGGCGGGCCAGCCGGTCGTGCAGGGTTTGCATGGCGGGCAGGGTGGGGATGCCGCCCGTGCGCGGGACGCCCGGCGTGGCCTGGGCGGGCTGCGGATACCAGGCCTCGGCCTGACCCGCAATAATGTCAAGGCGGCGCGGGGCGGGCAAGGCGTCCAAGCCGTCCAGATAGTGATGGATGATGCCGTCGTGCCACCACAGCGACGGGCTGGCGGCGATCAGCCTGGAAAAGGGCAGCGCCTGCCGGGCCAGGGCATACAGCACGAACAGGCCCGCATAAGAATGGCCGAACAGGCTGAGCGCCGCAGGATTCAGCGCGGCTTGCCGCTGGAGCCAGGGCAGGACCTGTTCCCCCAGGAACTGGGTAAAGGCGGGCGCGCCGCCGCCCTGCCAGGCGGGCACGCGCGGATCGGCCCAGCGCCGGCCTTGCTTGTCCGGTGGGGTGTAGTCGTAGGCGCGGCAGCGTGTCGTCAGCGCCTTGTCGCCGCCATAGCCCAAAGCCAGCACAACGACGCGGTCCAGCAGCGGGGCGTGTTGCAGCAAGGGCCAGGTCCAGTCGCCGTCGAGCAGGCAGAGCAGCGGCCAGCCCATTGCCGGATGCGGGCCGCCGGGTACCGACAGGGTCAGGTGGTGCTGGTGGCCGCTGGCCGCATCCGTCAGGGTGTGGGTCTGCGGCGCCATGCTCAGGGGGTGGGTTCCAGGTCGACCAGATAAGTGCCGCTCATGGGCACGGTCAGGAAGCGTTCGTTGACTTCCTTCAGGGTGGCCAGCGGGTCGATGTCCGCAAAACGTTCGGGCTGGAGCCAGCGCGCCAGGGCTTCGATGAAAATCATGTGCAGCGGCGAATCGTTGAATGCATGCCAGATGCCGTGGCTGTTGCCGTTGCGTACGGCGGGCAGGGCTTGCAGCCGGTTGTGCTCGATGATGGCCCGCAGGCTTTTGCGGGCTTCTTCGGGGCTGGTGCCCATGCCGATGTGCAGGCCGCTGCTGGTGCGTTTGCCCGAACCGGTGCCGGTGGCCACGTAGACCATGGGGTTGCGCGAATTGATGTATTCGAAGTTAAGGCGGCCGGTACCGCTCTTCAGGACGTCGGCGCCGATATTGTGCCCGCCCGCATAGGTGATCATGTCGTTGAAGGTGCCGGTGCCCGGTGAATTGCAGCAGTCTGTGCTGCCGGCATGCGCATGCACGAATACATTGGGGCGCTGGTCCGCCGGGACATCGGCCACGCGGCGGGCGATGGCATCCATGTGCCGGCGGTAAAAGTCCACGAACTCGCGGGTTCGTTCAGGCTGGCCGACCGCGTCGCCCAGCGCAAGCAGGCTGGGGACGGTGTTTTGCATGGGGTCGACGAAGAAATCGATGACGATCACGGGGATGCCTGCCGCATCCAGGCGCTGGATCAGGGGCGAGTCCTCGGCGCTCTGGCCCAGGCCTATGCCGGCAAAGGTGGCCGTCAACACGACCAGGTCGGGCCGCAGCGCCAGGGCCTGTTCGATCGAGAAGGTAGAGGGGGTGTGACGGGCCACCACCTGCACCGAAGCCAGCTTGGGGTAGGCTTTCAGGTAGGCGTTGTAGTCATTGGTGAATGAAGTCCTGAATTCGTCGGACCATCCGGCCAGGATGTTGGCCGGATCGGGGTGCACCAGCGCCAGGACCGGAAAATGACGCGCCTGCGCCAGGACGACGCGGCTGGCGGGGGCCGGCAGCGTGACCTGGCGGCCCAGAATGTCGGTGACCTGGATGGGGGCGGCGCTGGCCAGCGAGCACAGGCCGGACAGCAGGCCGATCAACAGAAGGCGAAACAGGTTCATGGTTTCAATTACTCGTGGATGGGATTGCACAAGCCGTCGATGACGATTTGCGGGGTGCCGAGGGAACAATGTTCGACTCGGGCCTGCACGCCGTAGGCGCGCGCCAACGACTCGGCCGTAATCACCTGTTGCGGCGGGCCCTCGCCCAGCAGGCCTCCGCCCTGGATCAGCAGGGCATAGTCGCTGTGCCGCAGGGCAACGTTCAGATCGTGCAGCACGATCAGGGTGATCAGGCCGTTTTCGTGCGTTTCCTGGGCCAGCAGATCCATGACGTGGAACTGGTAATTCAGGTCCAGCGCGGACAGCGGTTCGTCCAGCAGCAGAAGCTTGGGTTTGCGGATCAGCGCCTGGGCCAGGCCGACCAGCTGCTTTTGCCCGCCCGATAACTGGTCCAGATAGTGCATGGATAAATGCTCTATGCCCAGGCGCTTGAGGATATACAGAATCTGGTCGTGGTCCACACCGCCCAGCGATGGGGACACGGCCGAGGCGTTGCCGGCCACCAGGACCGACTCGAACACGCGCAGGTGCACCGAGGCGGGCAGGGACTGCGGCAGATACACGACTTTGCGGGCGCGCTGTTCGAAACTGACGTGCGTCAGGTCGGTCCCGTCGAGGACGACGCGGCCCTGCTTGGCCCTGAGCAGGCCGGCCAGCGCTTTGAGCAAGGTGGATTTGCCGCTGCCATTGGGGCCGAGCAGCGAGACGAGCTGGCCGGACCGCAGGGGTTGGGCGGACAGGTTCGAGATGACGTCGCGCTTTCCGTAGGCAAGGCTCAGGTCATGGACTTCAAGCATGGTTCTACTTCATTTGCCGGCGCAGGACGACGGCCAGGAAAAAGGGAACACCCACCAGCGAGGTCACGATCCCGACCGGGATGATGATGCCGGGTACGATGTTTTTAGAGGCGATGGACGCCAGCGAAAGAATGACGCCGCCCACCAGCGCGCTGCCGGGCAGGTAGAAACGGTGGTCTTCGCCGAACAGGCGGCGGGCAATATGGGGAGCGATCAGCCCCACGAAAGCGATGGTGCCGACAAACGAGACCGCCAGGGCGGCCAGCAGGCTGATACGCAGCAATGAAACCAGCCGCAGGCGCGGCACGTTGATGCCGAAGCTGGCGGCGCGGTCTTCGCCCAGGCGCAGGGCGGTCAGCTTCCAGGTGTCGCGCAGCGCCAGCGGCAAGATGATGGCAAACAGCGTCAACATGGCGGCGACCTTGGGCCAGGTGGAGCGCGACAGGCTGCCCATGGTCCAGAACACCAGCCCCTGCAGGGCTTCGGCGCTGGCGACGAACTGCACCAGCGACACCAGGGCGTTGAATGAAAAGACCAGGGCAATGCCGAACAGCACCAGGTTGGCGGTGTTCATGGCGCCCCAGCGGGCGACGGCATCGAGCAGCAGCGCCGATATCAGGGCAAAGACAAAGGCGTTGGTGGCGATCATCCACGAGTGCGGCACGCCGGGCAGGGACAGGTCCAGCACAATGGCCAGCGAGGCGCCGAAGGCGGCGGCGGCGGAAATGCCCAGGGTAAAGGGGCTGGCAAGGGGGTTGTTCAGGATGGTTTGCATTTCGGCGCCTGCCAGCCCCAGGCTCAGGCCGATGGCCACGGCCATCAGGACGTAGGGCAGGCGTATGTCCCAGACGATGACGCGCGTGGTGGGGTCGGCCGAATCGGGGTTGAACAGCGCATTGCTCAGTTCATTCAGGCCCAGTCCCGAGGGCCCGAGGGTAAAGTCGGCCAGTATGGACAGCAGGATGATGACCACCAGGGCCGTCACCAGCAGCCATCGGCGTTTCAGTATGCGTTGGTAGTCAGCAATGGGTACGGCAATAGCGGGAGAAGTGGACATTAAGCATCAGAATGAGAACTGTTTATGCAGGAAGGAAGTATAGTTGATCGCTGCCCGCTTTGTATCGACACCCCAGACTTTCTTTTATGCCCGAACATGCTTTCCTGTTGCGCTCCCCGGCCGGGCGCCAGCATTTGATTTCCTTGAGCCTGCCGTCGTCGGCCCCGCCCCCGGGCGGCTGGCCATCGGCCTGGGTGCTGGATACGCCCCAGTTCGACCATGCGGTGCGCAGGCTGCGCCAGCAGGGCGGCGATCTGCCAGGGGTGGTGATAGGCGTGGGCTATGCGCAAGAGGACAGCCGCGAGCTCGACTATACGCCGGGTGATGAAGCCGGACGCGCGGCGCAGTTCCTGTCCTTCCTGCAGGACGATGTGATGGCCGAAGCGCGGCGCCGGGCGGGCTTGCCGCTGGATGGGCGGCGGCAGGCTCTGTGCGGCCACTCCCTGGGGGCCTTGCTGGGTTTGTATGCCTTGCGGCAAGAGGCGCCGGCATTCAGCGCGTATGTGCTGTCCAGCCCTTCGGTGTGGTGGGGGGACAGGCCCGCCTATCGCTGGGCGGCCGAGGTCGCCGGGCGGCAGCCGTGGCGGGGCGCGGGCCGTGTTTGGCTCAGTGTCGGCGAGTATGAACAGGGGCTGAGTCCGGAAGAATATAAGCTGCCCGCCGATGAACAGGCGCTGCAGCTGGCGCGCCGCCGCGCGCGCCGCATGGTGGATGGGGCGCATGAGCTGGCGGGCGCGTTGGCGCGGCAGGCGGGCTTGCAGCTGCATTTCCAGGTGCTGACGGGCTGCTCGCATGGCCATGCCGGCCACCAGGCCATTGCGCAAGGCTGGCGTACGGTGCTGGGGGCCTAGGCCTGCCGCTTGAACAGCTTGCCCGTATATTGCGCCAGCAGCACCAGGCCGGTAGAGATAATGATCATGATGATGCCCAGCGCCGACAGCTTGCCCCACAGGCCGTCGTCGGCGAAGCTGAGGATCTGCACGGCCAGGACTTCAGTACCCGGACGCGACAGCACCACCGAGACGGTCAGCTCGCGGATGAACATCGTGGCCATCAGAATCCACCCCGACACGACGCCGGGAATGATCAGGGGCACGATGATGCGGCGCATGGTGGTCAAGGGGCTGGCGCCGCTGACGAGCGACGACTCTTCAAGGTGGGCATGCACCTGGACAAAGGCGCTGGCCATGGGCCGTATGCCATAGGGCAGATAGGCCGCCACATAGGCCAGCAGCAAGGCCGTCAGGGTCGAGTACAGCGGGGTCTGTACAAAAAACCACATGAAGCCGATGCCGATGACGATGCCGGGAAACGAAAACGACAGGAAGCTCAGCGATTCAAGCAGCGCCGCCGCCCGCGTGCGCAGTTTGACGATGACGTAGGCGACGAACAGGGACAGTAGCACCCCCAGCGTGGCCCCCACGATGGCCAGGAAGAGGCTGTTCTTCAGGGCCAGCACAGAGAGCGGTTCATTCAGCACGTCCGTCCAGTGCTTCAGGGTCATCATCGAAAATGCGCGGGCGCTGGGCACCATGGAATAGGGGACGAACGAGGTGTACAGCAGCACGGCCACCGGCAGCACGATCATGAGCAGGCATAGCGCCCCCACCAGAATGAAGAGCGGCAGGCGGGCGCGGTTGAGCTGGATGACGGTGGGCTTGAAGCCCCGGCTGGAAATGGTGACGAACCGGCCGCTTTCAGAGGTGAGCGCCCGGTACAGCACGATCAAGGCAATCGAGGCCGACAGCACGCTCATGCCCAGCGCGGCCGCCTTGCCGTAGTCGGGGGCGAAGCCGGTGGAGATCATTTCGTACAGATAGGTGGCCAGCACGTCTACGCGGCCGGGCATGCCCAGCACGCGCGGCACGGCGTACGAGGCCAGGCTGCGTACGATCGCCAATACAAAGGCGGCAAGAATGGCGGGCCGCAGCACGGGCAGCGTGACGCGCAGCAGCGTTTTCCAGATGTTCGCGCCGAACACCCTTGACGATTCTTCCAGGGACACGTCAAACGAGGCCATGGCCGGGGCGATGATCAGGTAAGCGATGGGCATGTTGAGCAGCCCTTCGACCAGCACCATGCCCCAGAGCGAGTAGACATTGAAGGGTGCGCCGTCCAGCGGCAGGATGTCCACAAGGAAGAGGTTGATCAAGCCGTTGGAGGGGTTGAGCAGCAGCGCCCAACTGACCGAGAACAACAGGTGGGGAATCATCATCGGCACAATGGACAAGACCGTGAATACCGGCTTGAACGGAATATTGGTGCGCGTATTCAGGTAGGCCAGGAACAGGGCGAGCACAGTGGAAAACACCGATGAGCCCAGCACGAACACCACGGTGTTGTAGGTGACCTCCAGCAGGAAGGGGTCGGTGTAGGCGGCCACATATTTGCTGAGCGTGAAGCTGCCGAAGGCCGTGAGGCCTTGCGAAAAGCTGCCCAGCAGCAGCATGAGCACCGGGCACAGGGTCAGGAAGCCGACGATGGCGATCAGCGACCAGGTCAGGACGGGGCGGGACGGGTTCATGCTTCCCCGCTCAGGCCGACAACAGCAGGCAGTGGTTGGGATCGAGGCTGATGCTGACCTCGTCGCCCTGGTGCAGGGTCACGTCCGGGTCGATGCGCGCCAGCAGCCGTTCCTGGCCGATCCGGATGTCGGCTTCGTATACTTCGCCCACGAATTCGAGCGATTCGACCACGCCCTGGACGATGTTCTGCCCTTCGCTGCGCGCCTGGCCGGTGATGCGGATGAATTCGGGCCGTATGCACAGGGTCGCTTTGCTGCCCGCGGCCAGATCGCGCTTGAGGCACTGGATGACGCCCATGCCTGTCTGGACCAGCGTCATGCCGTTCAGGTTGTCTTGCACGACGGCGTCGATCTGGTTGGCGCGGCCGATGAAGTCGGCCACGAAGCGGTGGTCGGCGTTGAAGTAGATTTTCTGCGGCGAGCCTTTTTCAATGATGTGCCCGTTGCGCATGACGGCAATGGTGTCGGACAAGGCCAGCGCTTCCACCCGGTCGTGGGTCACGTAGATGGCGGTGATGTCGAGCTCGCCCATGAAACGGCGCAATTCCTTGCGCGTTTCTTCGCGCAGCTTGGCGTCCAGGTTGCTAAGCGGTTCGTCGAACAGGATGACCTTGGGTTCGGCCACCAGGGCCCGGGCGAGCGCCACGCGCTGCTGCTGCCCGCCCGACAGCTTGGTGGCCGAGCGTTTTTCCACACCTTCGAGCTGCACGAAACGCAGCGTGCGCGCGACTTTTTCGCGGATGACCTCTTTGCGTTCGCCCCGTATCTGCAGCGGGTAGGCGATGTTGTCGAAGACGCTCATGTGCGGCCAGATGGCGTAGGTTTGAAAAACCATGCCCAGCCCGCGTTTTTCAGTGGGAATGGCAATGCCTTTGGCGCGGGACCAGATGATCTCGCCGCCGATGCTGATTTCGCCTTCATCGGGCGTTTCCAGCCCGACGATGCACCGCAGCAGCGTGGTCTTGCCGCAGCCGCTGGGCCCCAGGAGCGTGAATATTTCGTTGGCGGGTATGACCAGGTCGACGTGGTCGAGCGCCTTGACGGTTTTACCTTCTGAAATGTAGTGCTTGCTCAGGCCCTTGATGATGATTTCCATGGGGGGCGCCGCCGTTAGCGCGTATTGAAGATGCCGGCGAATTCACGCCCCCATTTCTGGAGTTCCTCGTCTGACAGATCGCGTACGGGTTTGACCTCGACCTTGTCTATGCCTTCGATTTCCGGGAACACGCCCGGCGCCAGCACGTATTCCCCGACGTCCTTGGCCAGCAGGCTCATGGCCTCCTTGCCCAGCCAGTAGTCGATGAAGGCGCGCGCCGCGTCGGGGCGGGGCGCCTTGGAGGTGAGCGCGATGGCGCGCGAGGTGCCCAGCAGCGGCTGGCCCGAACGCGGGCCCCAGTCGAGCGGCGCGGGCTTCTTGGTGACAATGTACTTGGGCATGGAAATGCCGATGCGTTTTTCACCGCTTTCGACCGGCGCCGGCGTGGGGCCGAACGAGGCGACGAACATGGGCCGGTTGGCTGCCAGCCCTTTCACGAAAGCCAGCCATTCGTCTTCGGACTTGAAGACGAGCTCTTTAAGGCCCACGAGCCAGGCGATGGTGGAGGCGTGATTGGCGGGGTTGGCCATGACGATCTGGTTCTTCCACTTGGGGTCGGCCAGATCTTCATAACGGGCGGGCGCTTCCGACGGCTTGAGATGGTCGGTGTTGAACAGATAGGACACATACTCGATGCCAAACAGCGTGATGCTGTCGTCCTGGGTGGCCCAGTCGGGGTAGCCCTGCGCGGAGGGCGATGCGTAAGGCGCCAGCACGCCTTGCTGCTTGAGCAGGTCGAGCATGGGTTGCGGCGACTGCAGGATATCGGCCTGCAGCTTGCCGGCCTGGAATTCAGTCAGGATGGTGGGAACGAACTTGGAGCTGGATGCCCGGGTGTATTCGCCCTTGATGCCGGTGGCTTTTTCGAAGGCCGCCATGATGGGTTCGACGGCGGTGATGTTGGCGTAGAACACCGCCTTGCCCTGGGACTTGGCCAGGGCGCTGACCTGGGATGCGTGGGCCAGGGCGCCCAGCCCCGGCACGCCAACCATGCCGGCAGCGCCGGCCAGTTTCAGGAAGTCCCTGCGATCGATCTTATTCATGTTTGTCTCGCCCTTGTCCACATTGATTGTTTGTTACAGCGCGTTTTTTGTAGATGGTAGACCGGGAAGCGATTTCGATCAATTGGCAATTTTCACCCGGCGCGGACTCAAGCCAGGCTGCGCACCTTTTCCTCGAGTTCTTGTTTCAACCCGTCGGGTAAAGGCATTCGGCGGGCGAGTTCGTCAAGATAGGCGCGTTCCATATAGCTTTGCTCGTCGATGACCAAGAGGCTGGCCAGGTACACCTCGGCAGCCTGTTCTGGCGTCGCGGCGAGCGCGGCTGTTTCGGCGGGGTCCGCAGGCCGGGCCAGTTGCGCGTTGAACCAGGCCCGGTCGTCCGGCTGGGCGCCCGCCCTGGCGATTTCCGCTTCCAGCAACTGGCGCTCTTCGGCGCCGATGTGCCCATCCGCCTTGGCGGCGGCAATCATGGCCGACAGCATCAACCGGCTGTGGTCTTCGAGTTGGCCAGCCGGAATGGCGGCCTGCACGGGAGCCGGCGGCGCAATCTGGGCGGGGTTCAGGGCGGCGGCCTGCTCAGCCGACTTTTGCTGCCAATCCTGATAGGTCTTCAGCGCCAGGGCGCCCAGCGCCGCCGCGCCCCCGTAGGCGGCCAGGCCGCCGCCGAGCTTGCGGAACTTCTTGTTGCCCAGCAGCAGCGCCAGCGCGCCGCCCGTCAGGGCTCCCCCGCCGAAACCGCCCAGTTTCGACGTCAGGCCGGGCGCGCTTTGATTCAGTTTGCCGCCGGCATCCTGCGCAAGGCTTTGGCCGGACTGAAGGACTTGCTGGAGTAGTTGTTGTATGGACATATTTTTTACCTGTGTTGGATGGACCCGGCACTGGAATGCGCCGCGTGGCATGTAGGAGCTTTATTCAAGACCCGTTTCGGCGTGCTTGGTTCCGGGTTGGCTGCAGGAAATTTTATGCCTGGGGCGTCAGGCATCGGGAAATAACTCCTGCGCGGCCTGGCGTATCGCGGCCATCAAATGTTCCGAAGCCATGGTCAGCCGGTGGCCGCGCAGTGTCATGATGCCGACAGGCGGCAGTTCGATCGGGATGGCCAGCGGCAGAATGTTGAACAGGCCCTGTTCCTGCAAGTGCACCCCCACCGAGCGGGCCACGAAGCCGACGGCGTCAAGCTGTCTGGCAAGGGTGGTAATGGCGAAATACGAGGATGTTTCTATCAAGTCCGTCGGCGGCGTCAGGCCGTGGCGGTAGAACTCTTGCTCGATCTTGACGCGCAGCGATGCCCACGGCGGCGGCATGATGCAGGGGCGGTTGGCCAAGTCGCGCCAGGCCACTTTCTTCAGGCGCGCCAGCGGCGCACCCGCGGGCGCGATCGCGATCATGGGTTCGCGGTAAAGCGGTTCGGCAACCAGGTCGGGCGCCGCATAGCCCGGCTCCAGGCGGCCCAGAAAGAAATCCAGTTCATTGATGCGCAGTTTGGGCAGCAGGTGCGTGAGGTCGCCTTCTTCGACGAGGACGCTGGCGTGTGTCGAGGTTTGCTTGAGGATGTCGATGCTGCGCGACAGCAGGACAGGCAAGGTTCCGCTCATGGCGCCGACTCGCGTGCGGCCCGCTGCGCCGCTGGCCACTGCGGCGATCTCGTCGCGCGTTCGCTCATACTGCGCCAGGACCGAACGCGCGAAACGCACCAGCGACGTGCCGGCCGCCGTGGGTTCTGTGCCCCGCGTGGACCGGATGAATAGCTGCATGCCCAGCATGTTCTCTATTTCAGCCAGCATCTTCGAGACGGCGGGCTGACTGACCAACAGGAAATCGGCGGTGCGGCCAAGGTGGCGGAACTCGTCCAGCGCGGCGACCAGTTGCAAGTGCCGCAGCTTGATGTTGGAGCGCAGTGCGCGATCGATGCTTGCCATGATTAAGTCGTTACATTACCAATAGGTTATGAATGAATTCTAATAATCGATTAGATATTTATATTCAAGTTTATGACAATACGCTACCGGTGGCCGTAGAAACCGCCGTTCTGTTCGTTCATAAAGCCAAAGGAAGAGAAATGAGACAAGAACACACCATTGATGTCCCGCGCCGCCGGTTCCTGGCCGGCGGGCTCGCCTGTGCAGCGGCGGGCGCCATGGGCAGCGCAGCTTGGCCCGGTTTGGCAAGGGCCGGTTCCTTTCCCGATCGCCCCATCACGTTCATCTGCCCTTGGCCGGTGGGCGGCACGGCTGACCAGTCCATGCGTGCGTTGTGCCAGGTCGTTTCGCAGGACTTGAAACAATCCGTGGTTGTGGAGAACCGCGCAGGGGCTGCCGGCATGATCGGCGTGCGCGCACTGACGCAGGCCAAGCCAGATGGCTACACGATAGGGCAGATACCGATTTCTGTGACCCGTTTTTCGCAGTTGGGCATGCTGCCCCTGGATCCGCGTACCGACTTCACCTATATTGCCCGCACGTCGGGGCAGACTTTCGGCATTGCTGTTTTGGCGAACTCGCGTTTCAAGTCGCTGCAGGAAATGGTCAGCTATGCCAAGGCGCATCCGGGTGAACTGACCTACGGCCATGCCGGGATAGGCGGCGCTACGCATGTGGGGATGGAAGAGTTCGCCATGGCGGCCGGGATCACCTTGACGGCTGTTGCTTACCGCGGCGGCGCGGCCGCACTGCAGGACCTGCTGGGTGGGCAAGTGGCTCTTCTGGCCGACTCGAGTTCCTGGGCCCCTCATGTCCAGGCGGGAACCTTAAGGCTGCTGGCGACCTGGGGCGAAGCGCGTACGCCGCGCTTTAGCGACACCCCGACGCTGAAGGACCTTGGCTACAACGTGGTGGTCGAGGCGCCCAACGGCATTGGCGCGCCCAAGGGGCTCGATCCGGCGGTGGCCCAAGTGCTGGAGGCCGCGTTCAAAAAGGCGGTGGAGAGCCCCGAATTCAAGCAGGTGGCCGACCGCATCGATGCGCCCGTGATGTATCTGGATGGCACGGACTATCAGAAATACATTGCTTCCGTGTACGACCACGAGACGCACTTGATTGAGCGATTGAATCTTAAAGCGCTTCTGCAAAGCAGCTAGGCGGGACGATGCGCACCTCACCGTTGATCAGACTGCACGACGACGATAATGTTTTCGTGGCAAGGGTCCCCCTTGCGCTGGGCCAGGCCCTTGCCCAACTGGGCGGCGCGCGGGTGCGCGCCCAGGTGCCTGCCGGCCACAAAATCGCGGCGCGCGGCATTGCCCGCGGCGAAGCGGTCAGGAAGTTCGACACGATCATCGGTACGGCGACCCGGACGATCGAGGCGGGCGAGTATGTGCACAGCCACAATATTGAACTGGTCGACTATTACCGCGATCCGCAATTCTGCCAGGACGTCCGGCCGGTGAACTACCTGCCCCTGGCCGAACGTGCCCGTTTCATGGGGTATGTTCGTCCTGATGGGCGGGTAGGCACGCGCAACTTCATTGGCATATTGTCATCGGTCAATTGTTCAGCGACCGTGATCAAGCACATTGCGGCGCATTTCACCCCCCAGGTGATGGCAGCATGGCCGAATGTGGATGGCGTTGTGGCGTTTGCGCATTCCAGCGGCTGCGGCATGTCTTCGCCCAGCGAGCACTTCGATGTCTTGCGGCGTACGCTGGCGGGTTATGCAAGGCATCCCAACCTGGCTGCTGTGCTGGTGGTCGGCCTGGGCTGCGAGCGCAATCAGGTACCGGCTTTGCTGGCGTCGCAAGGCTTGTCCGCCGGGCCAATGCTTCGTCCGCTGGTCATGCAGGAAGTGGGGGGGACGCGCGCGACCATACAGGCCGGCGTGGATGCGATCATGGCCATGCTGCCGGCGGCCAATGCGGCTGTCCGGGAACCGGTGAGCGCCAGTCATTTGAAGATCGGCCTGGAGTGCGGCGGATCGGACGGGTTCTCGGGCATCAGCGCCAATCCGGCGCTGGGCGCGGCCATGGATATCCTGGTGCGTCACGGGGGAACGGCCATACTCTCTGAAACACCCGAGATCCACGGCGTCGAATATATGCTGACGCGCAGGGCGGTCACGGAAGAGGTGGGCCGGAAGCTGTTGGATCGCCTGGCTTGGTGGGGGCGTTATGCCGCAGGCCAGAACGCACAGTTCAACGGCGTGGTCGGGCATGGCAACCAGCAGGGCGGGCTGGCCAACATTTTCGAGAAATCCCTGGGGTCGGCCATGAAAGGGGGGACGACGCCCTTGCAGGCGGTCTACGAGTACGCCGAGCCCGTGGATAAGGCAGGCCTGGTATTCATGGATTCCCCGGGCTACGATCCCGTCGCGGCGACCGGGCAGATTGCCAGCGGCGCCAACTTGATCTGTTTCACTACCGGACGTGGTTCCATGTTCGGATCGAAGCCCGCGCCCACCATCAAGCTGGCGACCAATACGCCGATGTTCAGGCGGCTTGAAGAAGACATGGACATCAACTGCGGCCTTGTCGTCGATGGCGATGCCACCATCGATCAGATGGGCCAGGCAATTTTCGAGCACATTCTTGACATCGCCTCGGGCCGGCGCAGCAAAAGCGAGCTGCTGGGCCTGGGAGATCATGAGTTCGTGCCCTGGCACCTTGGCATCGTCAGCTAGTGTCGGCTTGCCGGGGATTTTATCTTTGCACATTAACGCTCTTGACCCAGAGCAATCGAACGGAACGATCATGCCCGCAAACAACGCCTTCAAGGCGGCCTTGGCCGCGCGACAACCCCAAATTGGGCTGTGGCTGTCGATGGCAGACGCTTACCTTGCCGAAGTCAGTGCAACGGCCGGGTTCGACTGGCTGCTGATCGACGGCGAGCATGCGCCGAACGATCTGCGCACGACCTTGTCGACCTTGCAGGCCCTGGCGGCGTACCGCTCCCGGCCTGTGCTGCGTGTGGTGTCGGGCGACAAGGCGCTGATCAAGCAAATGCTGGACCTGGGCGCCCAAAGCCTGTTGGTGCCCATGGTGGATACGGCGGAGCAAGCCCGCGATCTGGTCGCGGCCACGCGCTACCCGCCGGCCGGTATTCGCGGCGTGGGCAGCGCGGTGGGGCGGTCCTCGCGTTTCAGCCATCGCGCTGACTACTTGGACGTTGCCGATGAAGAAATCTGCCTGCTGGTGCAGGCCGAAACCGTAACGGCACTGGAGAATCTGGAGGCTATCTGCGCCGTCGAGGGCGTGGACGGCGTATTCATAGGGCCGGCCGACTTGGCCGCGTCGATGGGATACCGCGGACGTCCGGGGAGCGAGCCGGTTCAGGCGGCGATAGAGCAGGCCATGAAAACGATAGTCGCCAGCGGCAAGGCGGCGGGCACGCTGACATCCGATCCCGCGCTGGCCCGCAAGTATCTCGACCTGGGTTGTACGTTTGTCGCGACCGGGGTCGACGTGCTGGTTTTTGCCAAAGCGGTCCGCCAGTTGGCGGCGGACTTTATTCCCGGGGCGGGCGGGGCGGCCGTCCCGGCACCTGCACCGGATCGAAGTGCGTCATAACGTCCAGCACGGGCTCATGATCCATGACCCGCTTGCGGGCCGCCACGGCAATGGCGTGGCCCTGCTCAATCGTCAGGGTGGCGTCCATCTCGATATCGACTTCGACCCAGATCATGTCTCCGAGCTTGCGGGTCTTCAGGTCATGAATGCCCTGCACGCCCGGGGTCGTGGCCAGGTGATGGCGGATCCGCGCTTCGGTGTCCAGGTCGACGGCGGCATCCATCAGGTCGTTGAACGAGGCAAAGAAAAACTTCCAGCCCATGCGCATGATCATTAGGCCGACGACCAGCGCGGCCAGCGGGTCGGCAAGATGAAAGCCGGCCAGGTTGGCCACGATGCCCAGCGCCACGACAAAGGATGAGGCCGCGTCTGACCGGGCGTGCCAGGCATTGGCCGCCAGCATGGTCGAGCGCACGCGCCGGGCCACGCGCAGCAGATAGCGAAACAGCAGTTCTTTGGTGATCAGTGCCAGCAAGGCCACGATCAGCGCCGCGCTGTGCACTTCTACCACCGCGTCGGGGCGCTGCAGCTTGGTAAAGCTGTTCCACAGCATGCCTATGCCGACCGACAGCAGCAGGGCGCCAACCGCCAGCGAGGCGGCGGTTTCAAAGCGCCGATGGCCGTAGGGGTGATCGGCGTCAGGGGCTTTCTGGCTGTGCTTGTTGGCGATCAGCACGACGCCGTCCGACACCAGGTCGGACAGCGAGTGGATGGCGTCGGCCACCAGGGCCTGCGACTGGGCAAACACCCCGATCACGATTTGCACGATGGTCAGCGAGATATTGACCGCGACGCTGACCAGCGTGCTGCGATGTCCTGCGGTCTGGCGCTCGGGGTCGAAATGCCGGCTCATGTACGCCCCCTTTGGGTGACCCCTAGCTGACGCGCATGCCGGGCTGCGCGCCGGGCCAGGGCTCAAGCACGTAAATGCCCGGGTCGACGCCTTCATCGTGGTGGCTGGCCGCCAGCACCATGCCTTCGGACACGCCGAAACGCATTTTCCGCGGCGCCAGGTTGGCGACCAGTACGGTCAGCTTGCCGACCAGGTCGGCGGGCTGATAAGAGGACTTGATCCCCGAAAATACCTGCCGGTGGCGGCCTTCGCCCGCGTCGAGCGTCAGGCGCAGCAATTTGTCGGAGCCGTCGACGGCTTCGCAGTTGACGATGCGGGCAATGCGCAGGTCGATCTTGGCGAAGTCCTTGATGTCTATCGTGTCGGCAATGGCTTGCCCGCCCGGTGTGGGAAGGGCTTCGGCAGGCGGCTCGAACAGGTCGTCCAGCATCTTGGGCTCCACGCGCTGCATCAGGTGCTTGAAGGGTGCGATGTGCCGGGGCAGTTGCGCTGCGTCGGCCCACTGGAACAGGGCGTCCTGGCCGAACAGCTCGCGCGCGACCCTTTCGGTCAGCACGGGCAGGACGGGCGCGAGCATGACCGAAAGGGCCTTGAAGCCGGCCAGGGCGCGCGAACAGATGTCTTGCAGCAAGGCTTTCTGCTCGTCGGAGGCCGAGCCTATACCCTTGGCCAGGACCCAGGGCTGGGCGGCGTCGAAGGCCTGGTTGATCTGGTCCGCCTGCGCCATGATCTGGCGGATGGCGCGGCCATATTCGCGGCTCTCGAAGTCGGCGCGTATTTTTTCGGCGGCCTGCAGCAGCGCTTGCTCGAGCGGGGCCGTGTCGCCCAGGTAGGCCAGCTTGCCGTCAAAGTGCTTGCTGATGAAATTGGCCGCGCGGCTGGCAATGTTGACGTACTTGCCGATCAGGTCGCTGTTGACGCGCGCGATGAAATCGTCGGGATTGAAGTCCAGGTCTTCGACGTGCGCGTTCAGCTTGGCGGCAATGTAGTAGCGCATCCATTCGGCGTTCATGCCGATGTCCAGATAGCGCAGGGGCGAGATCCCGGTGCCGCGGCTCTTGGACATTTTCTCGCCGCTCACGGTAATGAAACCGTGCACGTGCAGGCCGTCGGGGGTTTTCTTGCCGGCGAATTTCAGCATGGCGGGCCAGAACAGGGCATGGAAGTACACAATGTCCTTGCCGATGAAATGGACTTGCTCGGTATCGCTGTGGGGGTCGACCAGGGCGTCGAAGTCAAAGCCCTGCTGGTCGCAATAGGCTTTGAGCGAGGCCAGGTAGCCCACCGGCGCATCGAGCCAGACATAGAAATACTTGCCGGGCGCGTCGGGGATGGGGATGCCGAAATACGGCTCATCGCGGGAAATATCCCAGTCGGCCAGCTTGGCTTCGCCGTCGTCGTCGGCGCCCAGCCATTCGCGTGTTTTGGCCAGCACTTCCGATTGCAGGCGTTTGTTGCCGCTGGCGTTGCTGCCCGTGGTCCAGGCTTGCAGGAATTCCACGCAGCGCGGGTCCGACAGCTTGAAGAAGAAGTGCTCGGACGACTTCAGCACCGGCGTGGCCTGCGTCAATGTGGAGTAGGGTTCGATCAGCTCGGTGGGCGCATAGACCGCCCCGCAGGACTCGCAGGAGTCGCCGTACTGGTCTTTGGCGTGGCAGCGCGGGCACTCGCCCTTGATGTAGCGGTCGGGCAGGAACATGCCTTTGACCGGATCGTAGAACTGTTCGATGCTGCGGGTATCGATGAAGCCGGCGGCTTTCAGGCGGCGGTAGATGTCCTGCGACAGCGCCACGTTCTCGGCCGAGTCGGTCGAGTGCCAGTGGTCGAACTTGATATGGAAGCCGTTCAGGTATTGCGGGCGCTCGGCGGCATACCGCGCCACCAGGGCTTGCGGCGTGATGCCCTCGCTTTCCGCCTTCAGCATGATGGGCGCGCCATGGGCGTCGTCCGCACCCACGAAGTGGACGGTGTGGCCCGACATGCGCATCGACCGCACCCAGATATCGGCCTGGATGTATTCCATGATGTGGCCGATATGAAAAGAACCGTTGGCGTAGGGCAGGGCTGTAGTGACGAAAATCGTGCGCGACATGTTCAAGAGGCTAAAGAGAAGTAAGGGGGAAGACCAGCGATTTTAGCCCTTACTGGCAAAGCAAAGGCAAAATCCGCTCGGGGGAGGCCATAAGCATAGCAGGCGGGCGCGATCACGCTCGGGATCGTCCTGGGCCGGACGCCCGGGCAGGGGCTTGCGGGTTTTTAGTTATGAATTGTTAACTTGCATGCGCTAGACAGCCCGGCGGCCGCGACGCTGCGTATCATGCGTAGGCACCGCGCGGCGTGGCTGCCCTTAAGGGATTTCACGCATTTCGACGTCGGTGATGTCTTTGTTTTTAAAGACGTTTTTAGTTGGCGAGGGGCGCCGGCGCTCTTCCCAGTAGGCTTTTACGCCAAAGGGGCGGCCCTTGATGCGCGCGACAACGTACAGGATGGCGACGGCGATGGCCGTGGAAATCATGAAGACGACCGCCATCGCCATGCCGAAAAGAGCCAGGACAAAGAAGAGGATGCCGCGGATAATTTGATTAAATGTATTCATATTGATTACGTAGACCCCCTTGGGGGAAAAAAATTCCCTTAATCCGCTATTCTTTAGACTTCACTGCACTTACATAAGGCTTGAGTGCATTTTATTCAAGCAAGGCCGATTGAAATGAGCGTAAATCCTGAACAGATACTCGGTGTGCTGTCTGATGTGACGGATCCCAACACCAAGAAAAAGCTGCCTGTCACGGCAAAAAACTGCGAAATCATCATTGAAGGGAAAGATGTAAATATCACTGTACCCCTCGGTTACCCTTCGCACAATGGGGAGTCTGAATTGAAGAAACGGATTGAAACGGCTTTGGGCGCCTTGGGCTTGTCCCTTAAACGCCTGAACCAGAACACGAAAATTGCCAGCCACGCCGTACAGCCGGGGCTCAGGCCCCTGCCCAATGTCCGCAATATCATTGCCGTGGCCTCGGGCAAGGGCGGGGTCGGGAAAAGCACGACGGCGGTCAATGTCGCCCTGGCGCTGCACAAACAGGGCGCCCGCGTGGGCTTGCTGGATGCCGACATCTACGGCCCCAGCGTCCCCATCATGCTGGGCCTGTCGGGCAAGCCCAAGAGCCAGGACGGCAAAACCATGGAGCCGCTGGTCGGGCACGGCCTGCAGGCCAACTCCATTGGTTTCCTGATCGAAGAGGACTCTCCGGCCATCTGGCGCGGGCCCATGGTGACCCAGGCATTGACGCAATTGCTGAACCAGACAGCCTGGGACGACCTGGACTACCTGATTATCGACATGCCGCCGGGCACGGGCGATATCGCCTTGACCATGGCGCAGAAGGTGCCCCTGACCGGCGCCATCATCGTGACCACGCCGCAGGACCTGGCCCTGGCCGATGCGCGCCGCGGCTTGCGCATGTTCCAGAAGGTCAATGTGCCGGTGCTGGGCGTGGTGGAAAACATGTCGGTCCATGTGTGCAGCCAGTGCGGGCACGCAGAGCCTATTTTCGGCGAGCATGGCGGGCGCGACATGGCGGCCGAGTTCAACCTGCCCTGGCTGGGGGCCTTGCCGCTGCAGATGGCCATACGCACGCAGACCGATTCGGGCCAGCCCAGTGTGGTGTCCGATCCCGATGGCGACGCGGCGCGCGCCTATCACGAGATCGCCCGGCGCATCGCCGCCAACGTGGCGGCGCTACCGCGCGATATGTCGGCAAATATGCCCAAAGTCGTCGCACGCAAAGCATAGGGACGTTATGCGGGTAGGGGTGGGTTGTCTGTTGTTGGTCTGGAGCGCCGCGCACTGCGCTCATGCGGCTCGCCCCGAAGTGGTGATCGATCCGGGCGGGGTGCCGCCTGGCGCGCTGCAAGCCATCACCGGGGCGGTTGACGCCATTACCCGCCTGGCGGAAGACCAGGATGGCGGCGAAGTCTCGCGGCTCAGGCGCCGCGCGCGCGACGCCACGCTGTCGGCGCTGGAAACCCAGGGGTATTACGCGCCCAAGGTCACCCTGGAAGTCGGCGAAGACATCGGCGGCGAAACCTGGGACATCACCATAGAGCCGGGCGAGCGCACGCAGGTCGACGACGTCAGCCTGCACTTCAAGGGGCAGATTGCGCGGCCCGAGTTTGCCGGCCGGGTGCAGATACTGAAAGAGCAATGGCCCCTGCAGCAAGGCATGCCGTTCATCAACGAATCGTGGCACAACGCCAAGACCAGTTTGCTGGACGATGTCAGCCGCAAGGATTTCTACTTCGCGCGTCTGCTCAACACACAGGCCACGGTGGATGCGGAAACCTCCAAAGCCGATCTTTTCGTGGAGGTGGCCAGCGGGCCCAGGGTCAGGTTGGGCAAGCTGTCGACCAGCGGGCTGAAGCGGGTGCCGCGCAAGCTGATCGAGCGCTATGTGCAGTACAAGCCCGGCGATCCCTACGATCAAGACAAGCTGGATGAGTGGCAGCAGGCCTTGCAGTCCACGTCTTTTTTCCGCGGGGCTTTCGTCACGCTGGACCAGGACGAGTCCGCGCAACGTGTCTTGCCCGGAGACGAGCTTGAGCTGCCGGTGCACGTCAAGGTGTCCGAGGCGCCGGCCCGCCGTGTCACCTCGTCCCTGGGTGTGGACAGCGACCATGGCGTCCGGGTCGAAGGGCTGTACCGGCAGAACGTGGTGTTTGGCAAGCCGGTATGGATAGAAACCGGCGCGGGGGTCGACAAGGACAATCAGCGCGCGTTCTTCGATGTGCATTTGCCGCCGACCACGCGGGGCTACAAAGACAGCGTGGGGGTGTTGTACGAACACTCCGATGTGGAAGGGCTGGACAATCGCCGGGTCGGCGCGGCTTGGAAGCGCCGTCAAGAGCGCAAGGCGGGCGACGGCAGCCGGGTCGAGTACGAGACGCAGCTGGGGCTGGGCGTGGCCTACGACAAGACCCGCATCCGCGGCGCCGACGACTACGAGGTGCCTTCGGCGGTCACGACCTGGCAGTGGCTGCGGCGCGATGTCGACAAGAAATACGATCCGCGCGAAGGCAATCTGGTGGATTTCGGCGTGGGAGCGGGCATCACGCTGGACAAAAGCGAGCCGTTCTACCGCAGCAGCCTGCGTGTGCAGCAATGGTGGCCGATCGGGCGGCGCGATGTCCTGACCGTGCGCGGCGAGATCGGCAAGGTCTGGTCCGACACCGACCGCCTGCCGCAGGACTTTGGGTATCGCACCGGCGGCGCGCGAACCATACGCGGCTATCGCTATCAAAGCATAGGGCTGGATCGCGGCGATGCGGTGATCGGGGCGCCGGCGCTGGCGGTGGCCAGTATCGAGTACACGCACTATTTCACCGAGATGATCGGGATGAATTACTTTATCGACGTGGGCGACGCCACCACTTCATTCGGCGAGATGGACCCGGCCCTGGGCTATGGGCTGGGCGTGGCGATCCGTACGCCGGCGGGGCCCTTTCATGTGGATCTGGCCTACGGCCAGCGTGACCGGCGGCTGCGGCTGCACTTTTCTTTGGGTATAGCGTTTTGAGCCGACTGTTGAAATGGCTGCGTGGCATCCTGGTCTGGGTGGGGCCGCTGGCGGTATTGCTGCTGGCCGTGTTGTGCGGTTTTTCGTACTGGGTGCTGAACACGGCCTCGGGAACACGGTGGGCGCTGGTGACGGCGGCGGAGCAGCTCGACGGGCAGGTCAGCGGGGTTTCCGGCACCTTCTGGGACGGCGTCCAGGTGGGGCGGCTGTCGCTGGCCTTGCCGGATACGGCCGTGCAGGTGCAGGATTTTCGTTTGCAGGCCAACTGGCGTGAGCTGCTGGATGGGCGCTTGCATGTCATCGAATTGGCAACGGGCGCGCTGCGGCTCGATCTGACCAGCAGCCAAGAGGAAAAACCCGCCGAGCCTTTCAAGATGCCGGCATTGCCGGTGCGTCTGGCGGTTGATCGCCTGGCGGTGGGCAAGCTGGTGGTGACCCAGGACGGCGAACCGCTGCCGGTCGATGTCGGCAATGTGTCGACCTCTCTGTCGCTGACCGAGGCCGGCGGCCAACTGGTGATTCAAAGCCTGGACGTCGAGCATCAGCAATTGCGGGCGGGCCTCTCGGGCGAGGCCCGGGTTCTGGACTTGCGCGATCCGTGGCCTTTGCAGGCGCGGATTGCGACCCGGGCGCAGGGGCTGGTTGCCGACTCGCCTTTGTGCGCGCGCCACTACTTGCCCACTCTGCCGCCGGGCAATGGGGAGGCTGCTGAATCGGACACGGCGAAAGCAGAGGAAGAAGGCGCGGACAGCCCTGCGTTGGCGGCAGCCGGGACGGAGGCCTCTGAGGATTGCGTCCTGGATATCGAGACCACGCTCGATGGCAGCCTGGACGCCATGCGTGTTGTGCTGAAAGGGGCGGGGCAAGGCATGAAGGTGGATGCCGATGTGAATCTGACGCCGCGCGCGTCCTTCCCGCTGAAGGATGCGGTGGCCAGCCTGCAGTTGGCCGATGGTTCTTCCCTGCAGGGCAAGCTGGACTGGTCGTCCACGCTGCACGAAGGCGAGGTGCGTGACCAGGTTGCCGGCACCCTGCGCACGGAAAAACTGGATATCGGCCAACTGGTGGGGCCCGCCATTCCGCCGGCGCTACTGACCCTGGCGGCCGATTTCGATGTCGCGCTGCGCAATCACAGTGAACTGCTGCAAGGCCGCCTGGACCTGAACATCCAGGAAGGGTCGCGCTGGAATCAGCAGGCGCTGTCCGGGCATTTGAACACGCAGGTGGTGAACACGGGGCAGCCGGATCAGACGCCGGTGGTCAAGGCTCAGGACACCGCGCAGCCGGCGCAGGCCGCGGGGATCGAACCCGTTGCGCCAACCCGGCAAGATCCTTTGTGGAAAGGGCTGCGGCTGGCGGCGGTGGACATGGATCTGCAACTGGGCAAGAACCGTCTGCGCGCGGACGGCGCGCTGGGCATGACCGACAGCCGCATCAATCTGGATCTGCTTGCGCCCGAGCTGGCGGCTTTCTGGCCCGACCTGCCGGGAGGCGCGCAGTTGAAGGGGGTTGTCGCGGGCGAGCTGGCCCGGCATACGGCCGACCTGGCCGGCCAGTACACGCCGGAACATAGCCAGGCAGGCAAAGTCGGCGCCGCGCCCATGAAAGCGCATCTGGCGCTGGAAGGGGGCTGGGGCCGCGCCAGCGGCGAGGCCGGCAGCCCGGAAGGCTGGCAAGGGACGATCAAGACGCTGGACGCCGAGCACGCGGGGCTGGGATTGAAAACGGCGGCGGCGATGCCGGTCAGTTTTTATCCCGGTGTCGCGGCGCCCGCCTGGCAGTGGCAGGTGGGCAAGACCCGGATTGAGTTCCTGATGTCGTCCCGCAGTGTGTTTGCCCTGGACCATCAAGGGTCGCGCGGGGGGGCGGGGCGCTGGGAAACACAGGGCGCGATTGCTCGCCTGCCCGTGTCGGAGCGCCTGATCCAGGACCTGCGCAAGACACTGGACTTGCCCGATCAAGAGGACATCGACCGGGGCAGCGTGAAGGTCAAGGCCGACAAGGCCAACGCGCTGACCGAAATCGTGCTGTCGCTGGACTGGGACCTGAAATTCTCGGGGGCGCTGGCGGGGCAGGCGCGCATCAGGCGGCTGTCGGGCGATGTGATGGTGCCGGCCGAGCCGTCGTTCCCGCTGGGCCTGGAGTTGCTGGAGCTGGACCTGAATGCCAAGCCGGCCGGCGAAGCGGCCAGCCGCCTGACGGCTGACCTGCGCCTGCGCACCAAGGCCATGGGGCGGGTAACGGCCAACGCCGCGACGCTGCTGCGTTCGGCGGGCGGCAGCTTCAGCCTGGACCCGAAGGACACCAAGACCGTAAATATCGACGCGGATATCGATGACCTGGGCTGGACCAGCCTGTTCCTGGATGACAGCATGGAACTGGGCGGGGCGGTGCAGGCCAAGGTGGGGCTGGAAAGCCGGCCAGACGGAAGCTGGAACAGCAGCGGCACCATTTCGGGCCAGAAGATCAGGGTGGTGCGTATCGATGACGGCGTACGCTTGCTGGATGGCACGCTGACGGCCCGCCTGGAAAACGACCGGCTCATTCTCCAGGAACTCACTTTTCCCGCCTTGTTGCGCGTGGAGCCCAAGGAATGGCGCACGGCCGAATGGGTCAGCACCAATCCGGAGGCCAAGGGCGGCAAGCTGACGCTGTCGGGCGACTGGTATCTGTTCGAGTCGCGCGGCGCCATTGATGTCGAGCTGCATCGCTACCCCATTTTGCAGCGTTCCGACCGCTACGCCATGATCAGCGGCAAACTGCGCCTGGCGCTCCAGTTGCCCGCGATCGCCATCAATGGCGCGATTACGGCCGATGCGGGCTGGTTCGACCTGGATATGCTGGGCGGCATCCCCACCATTGACGGCGATGTGGTGGTCCTGCGCGCGGGACACGAGCAGCAGGAAGCCAGCGCGCCGATGGATGTCTCCATGGATCTGCAGGTTGACCTGGGCCCGCGTTTTTACCTGACGGGCTATGGGGTGAACTCGGGGCTGGTCGGCGACTTGCGCATTACGATGATAGGCGGCCGATTGACGGGGGTGGGCGCCTTGCGCACGCGCGGCGGCGCCATCGAGACCTACGGCCAGCGCTTGCAGTTGCGCCGGGGCACAATCACCTTCCAGGGCGATATCACCAACCCGGTCCTGAATATCGAGGCCTTGCGGACAGGCCTGGCGGTCGAGGCGGGCGTGCGCGTGGGGGGGACGGCCAAGCGGCCGCGCATCGATCTGGTTTCGTATCCGGCCGTCAGCGAAATCGAGAAGCTGTCCTGGCTGCTGCTGGGGCATGGGCCGGATGACTCGGGGGGCGATGTGGCGCTGCTGTTTTCCGTGGGTACGTCCTTCCTGGGCGACGGCGAGCCGTTCTACCGCAAGTTCGGCATCGACGAACTCAGCATGCGTTCGGGCGAACTGGGCGCCGCGGGTAGTATCCTGCCTGTGGAAAGCGTGGTCAGCGGGCTGGATAGCGGCACCAGCGACATCGAGCGCAAGTTCATCCAGGTCAGCAAACAGCTCAGTACCGGCATTACGCTGAGCATCCAGCAGGCCTTGTCCGATACGGGCACCGTGGGCCGGGCCAGCTATCAGTTGGCCCGGGGGCTGACGGCTGAGCTCAGCGCGGGCACAGTGAACGGGCTGGCGCTGATTCACCGCTGGTTTTCCAGGAATTGAGCCGTGTATCCCACGGTCATACGTCTTTAGCGTGTAAGCGATAAAATACGCGCCATCGTTATAAGGTTAGGGCTATGAGCATAAAAAGTGATCGCTGGATCCGGCGTGTTGCCGATAGTGGGATGATAGAGCCGTTCGAGCCGGGCCAGGTGCGTTCGGTGAACGGGCAGCGCATTGTCAGCTATGGCACCAGCAGCTATGGTTACGATGTGCGCTGCGCCGATGAGTTCAAGATCTTCACCAACATCAACTCGACCATTGTCGATCCCAAGGCCTTCGACGAAAAGTCCTTCGTCGATTTCAAGGGGGATGTGTGCATTATTCCGCCTAATTCCTTTGCCTTGGCCCGCACGGTGGAATATTTCCGCATCCCGCGCAGCGTGCTGACGATCTGCCTGGGTAAAAGTACCTATGCCCGTTGCGGCATCATCGTCAATGTGACGCCGCTGGAACCCGAGTGGGAAGGCCATGTGACGCTGGAGTTTTCCAATACCACGCCCCTGCCGGCCAAGATATACGCCGGCGAAGGTTGCGCGCAAATGCTGTTCTTTGAAAGCGACGAGGTGTGCGAAACGTCTTATCGCGATCGTGGTGGCAAGTATCAAGGGCAGCAAGGTGTTACGCTGCCGCGCACGTAAGTGAACGAGGCCTAGGAGCCAAGCAATGAAATTCCGCTTTCCCATCGTCATCATCGACGAAGATTATCGTTCCGAGAACGCATCGGGTTTCGGCATTCGCGCGCTGGCGGCAGCCATCGAGAACGAAGGCGTCGAAGTCCTGGGCGTTACCAGCTACGGTGATCTGAGTTCTTTCGCGCAGCAGCAAAGCCGGGCCAGCGCCTTTATCTTGTCGATAGACGATGAGGAGTTCGATGTCGATTCGCCGGAAGACGTGGCCAATGCCATCAAGAATCTGCGCTCCTTCATCGGCGAACTGCGCTTTCGCAACGAAGAAATCCCCATCTATCTGTATGGCGAAACCCGCACGTCGCAGCATATTCCCAACGACATCCTGCGCGAACTGCACGGTTTCATCCATATGTTCGAGGACACGCCCGAATTCGTGGCCCGGCACATCATCCGCGAGGCGCGCGCCTACCTTGACGGACTGGCGCCGCCGTTCTTCCGCGAACTGGTCAAGTACGCATCCGACGGTTCGTATTCCTGGCACTGCCCCGGGCATTCGGGCGGGGTGGCCTTTTTGAAAAGCCCGGTCGGGCAGATGTTCCACCAGTTCTTCGGCGAGAACATGCTGCGCGCCGACGTATGCAATGCCGTCGATGAACTGGGGCAACTGCTGGACCACACTGGCCCGGTGGCCGAGTCGGAGCTGAATGCGGCGCGCATTTTCCATGCCGACCACTGCTTCTTCGTGACCAACGGCACCTCTACGTCGAACAAGATCGTGTGGCATGCCAACGTGGCCTCCGACGACGTGGTGGTGGTCGACCGCAATTGCCACAAGTCCATTTTGCACGCCATCACCATGACGGGCGCCATTCCGGTATTCCTGCGCCCCACGCGTAATCACCTGGGCATCATCGGCCCGATTCCAATCGAGGAATTCGAGCCGGAAAACATACGCAAGAAAATCGAAGCCAATCCTTTCGCGCGCAATGCAAAAGACAAGAAGCCGCGGATTCTGACGCTGACGCAAAGCACGTACGATGGCGTCATCTACAACGTGGAAATGATCAAGGAAAAGCTGGGCTCCGAGATCGACACCCTTCATTTCGACGAGGCCTGGCTGCCCCATGCGGCTTTCCACGAGTTCTATCACGATATGCACGCCATTGGCGAGGGCCGTCCGCGCAGCAAGGACGCCATGGTTTTCGCGACGCACTCCACGCACAAGCTGCTGGCTGGGCTGTCGCAGGCCTCGCAAATCACGGTGCAGGATTCGGAGTCGCGCAAGCTTGACCGCAACGTATTCAACGAGGCCTACCTGATGCACACGTCGACCTCGCCCCAGTACGCCATTATTGCGTCCTGTGACGTGGCGGCCGCCATGATGGAACCCCCGGGCGGTACGGCGCTGGTGGAAGAAAGCATCGCCGAGGCGCTGGACTTCCGGCGCGCCATGCGCAAGGTCGAGTCCGAATTCGGCAAGAACGACTGGTGGTTCAAGGTATGGGGCCCCAACCGCCTGGTGTCCGACGGCATCGGGCACCGCGACGACTGGCTGCTGGAGTCGGGCGACGAATGGCATGGTTTCGGCGCCTTGGCCGATGGCTTCAATATGCTGGACCCGATCAAGGCCACCGTGGTGACGCCGGGCCTGGATATTTCGGGTACGTTTGCCGAAACCGGCATTCCGGCCGCGCTGGTGTCCAAATACCTGGCAGAACATGGCGTGGTCATCGAAAAGACCGGCCTGTATTCCTTCTTCATCCTGTTCACCATCGGTATCACCAAAGGCCGCTGGAACACCTTGCTGACCGCCCTGCAGCAGTTCAAGGACGATTACGATCGCAACCAGCCCATGTGGCGCATTCTGCCGGATTTCTGCAAGGAACACCGCCTTTACGAAAAAATGGGCCTGCGCGACCTGTGCCAGCACGTCCACGAGGCTTACCGCAAGTACGACCTGGCCCGCCTGACCACCGAGGTCTATCTCAGCGACATGGTGCCGGCCATGAAGCCGTCGGACGCTTACGCCAAGATGGCGCACCGGGAAGCCGAGCGGGTCGATATCGACGAGCTCGAAGGCCGGGTCACCGGCGTGCTGCTGACGCCTTACCCGCCGGGCATCCCCCTGCTGATCCCGGGCGAGCGCTTCAATCACCGCATCGTGAACTATCTGAAGTTCGCGCGTGAGTTCAATGCCAAGTTCCCCGGCTTCGAAACCGATGTCCACGGCCTTGCCAACGACATCGGGCCCGACGGGCAAGTGCGGTACTACGTCGACTGCCTGAAAGAATAGGGCCGGTCAGCGCGTGGCGTCCGGAAGTTTTGATGTGGCGGTCATTGGCGCCGGCGCGGCCGGCATGATGACGGCCGCCGTGGCGGGCCAGCGCGGGTTGCGGGTGGTGTTGATCGACCATGCCCGGCGCCTGGCCGAAAAGATACGGATTTCGGGCGGCGGGCGCTGCAACTTTACCAACGTGGGCACGGGCCCGGCCAACTTCCTGTCGCAGAATCCCAACTTTTGCCGCTCGGCCCTGGCGGCCTACACGCCGCGCGACTTCATCGATCTGGTCGAGAAGCACGGCATTGCGTGGCACGAGAAGCACCGCGGGCAATTGTTCTGCGACGAATCCAGCGAAGCCATTATTGCCATGCTCAAGCGCGAGTGCGATATGGGGCAGGTGTCGTGGCGCATGCCGTGCAGCGTCGAAGAGATCGCATACGGCGACGGCCGGTTTACGCTGCGCACCAGCCAGGGCGTATTGCGCGCGGACCAACTGGTGCTGGCCACGGGCGGCATGGCGATTCCCCAATTGGGCGCCAGCGATTTTGCGCTGGGCGTGGCGCGCCAGTTCGGGCTGAAAGTGGTAGAGCCGCGCCCCGCGCTGGTGCCGCTGACTTTCGATGCGCAAGCGTGGCAGGCTTTTGGGGCCTTGAGCGGCGTTGCGCTTGAAGTGACCGTCAAGGCCGTCGCCGCGCCGGGCGCTGCGGCGGCGCAGGGCGGCCAGCGCAGCGCCCGGCAGCACAGGCAGGAATTCCTGGAAGACCTGCTCTTTACGCACCGCGGCCTGTCGGGGCCGGCTATTTTGCAAATATCCAGCTACTGGAATCCCGGCGATGCCATCCATATTGATCTGGCCCCCCACCAGCGTCTGGCGACAGAATTGCTGGCGGCCAAGCAGGGCGGCCGCCAGCAATTGGGCACGGTGCTGGCGGGGCTGTGGCCCAAGCGCTTGGCCGAGCAGTGGCTGGCCCACGAGGGGGCGGCCGGTGCGGATATGGGGACGCAGCGCCTGGCCGACGTTCCCGACCGGACGCTGCGCCAACTGGCCGAACGGATTCATGGCTGGTCGCTGATACCCACCGGCACGGCCGGCTACAAAAAGGCCGAAGTCATGCGCGGGGGCGTGGATACCCGCGCGATCGATCAGAAAACCATGCAGGCCAAGGCCGTGCCCGGCCTGTATTTTGTGGGCGAGGCCCTGGATGTGACGGGTTGGCTGGGAGGCTACAACTTCCAGTGGGCCTGGGCATCCGGGGTGGCTTGCGGCCGGGCCTTGCTGGCCGGCTGACCGCCCCCGCATCCCGGCAGGCAGGAACGAGGCCCAGTTTTCGACTTGGCGCAGGCTGTTTTTCGGGTTATTCTTTGCGGTCGCTGTCATTACACCGAGTGGGAGAGCGCCGGTCCGCCGGCCGCCGAAGGCGCAATTCGCCCAGAATCGCTCAGGCACCCCGTACCGCTCGTGTATTGTTGTTCCGTTCTTGAAACACACAAGGCAGCACTCTGGAGAGACCCGCATCACCTGGCAGGCAGGGCGGCGGGCGCCGAAGGTGAACACCCGCCAAGCGCGGGTCAACTCTCAGGCAAAAGGACAGAAGGGCGGTGCTGGCCAGCATATCAATGGTGCGCGTCGTCTTTTTATTCTGTTTTTGGAGTCTCCATGTCTACCGCGTTAAAGCATACCCCCCTGCATCCCGTCCATATCGAATTCGGCGCCAAAATGGTCGACTTCGGGGGCTGGGACATGCCTGTGGCCTACGGCTCCCAACTCGAAGAACACCATGCCGTGCGCCAGGACGCGGGCATGTTCGATGTATCGCACATGCTGAATATCGACGTCAACGGGCCTGATGCCGAAGTTTTTTTGAAGCGCTTGCTGGCCAACGATGTGTCCAAGCTTGCGGTGCCGGGCAAGGCGCTGTATTCGTGCATGCTGAACCCCGAAGGCGGGGTCATCGATGACCTGATCGTTTACTTTTTCAGTTCCGACCAATGGCGTGTCGTCGTCAATGCGGGCACGGCCGACAAGGATCTGGCCTGGATGCAGCATGTTGCGCAGGCAGATGGCTTCGACGTCGTGCTGACGCCGCGCCGCGACCTGGCCATGGTGGCGGTACAGGGCCCCAACGCCCGGAGCAAGCTGTGGGAAACACGCCCCGGCTGGGAGGCCGAAACGCATGCCCTGCCGGTATTCACCGGCGCTTTCGTCGATGACGACACCCTGGTGGCGCGCACTGGCTATACCGGCGAAGACGGCTTCGAGGTCGTTCTGCCCGCCACGCAGGTGGAAGCCTTCTGGCGCGACCTGGCCGCCAACGGCGTACGCGCCTGCGGCCTGGGCGCGCGCGACACGCTGCGCCTGGAAGCCGGCATGAATCTGTACGGGCAGGAAATGGACGAATCCGTCAACCCGCTGGTGTCGGGCCTGGCCTGGACGATTTCCCTGAAAGATACGGAACGCGCCTTCATCGGGCGCGAAGCGCTGGAAGCCGCCGCGGCCGACCGCACGCTGGTCGGCGTCAAGCTGCTGGAACGCGGCGTGATGCGCGGCCACATGAAAGTGCGCACCGGCCAGGGCGAAGGCGAACTGACCAGCGGTTCCATGTCGCCGACCATGGGTGTGTCCATCGGCATGGCGCGTGTGCCCAAGGGCGCGCAGCCCGGCGACCCGATCCAGGTCGAAATTCGCGGTAAATGGCTGCCGGCCGAAGTAGTAAAAATGCCTTTTGTGCGCAACGGCAAGATTATTGCCTGATTCGCTTTTCTGAACACCTCCAGAACGTCAACATACCTATCATCCAATTACGGGGTTAATCATGAGTCTTCCCAACGATCGCAAATATACGTCTTCACACGAGTGGGTAAAAGCCGAGGGCGACATCCTGCTGGTAGGCATTACCGACAGCGCCCAGGACCAACTGGGCGACCTGGTTTTCGTGGGCGATGTCAACCCCGGCGCCGCATTGAACGCCGGTGACACCGCCGGCGTGGTCGAGTCGGTCAAGGCCGCTTCCGATATCTACGCGCCCGTCGATGGCGAAATCGTCGCCTTCAACGAAGCCCTGAACGATCAGCCCAATCTGATCAACGACGCCGCTTTCGATACCTGGATCTTCAAGATCAAGCCCAATAACATGGCTGACACCGAAGGCCTGCTGGATGCGGCTGGCTATCAAGCCCAGGTTGACGCAGGCTGACTTATGTTGCGCGAACTCGACCCCCACTCCGATTTCATTCCCCGGCACATCGGCCCGTCCAAGGCTGACCAGGCCGCGATGCTGGCCGCGATCGGGGCGCCCGACCTGCACAGCCTGATCCAGGAAGTCGTGCCGGCCAGCATCCTGAAGCGCGGCGCCTTGAACCTGCCGGCCTCGCGCAGCGAAGCCGACGCCTTGGCGGACCTGAAAACGATCGCCTCCCGCAATCAGGTGTTTCGCAATTACATTGGCCAGGGCTATTACGGTACGCATGTCCCGAACGTCATCCTGCGCAACATTCTAGAGAACCCCGCCTGGTACACGGCCTACACCCCGTATCAGCCGGAAATCTCGCAGGGCCGCCTGGAAGCGCTGCTGAACTACCAGACCATGGTTGCCGATCTGACCGGCCTGGATATCGCCAATGCGTCCTTGCTGGACGAGGGTACGGCCGCGGCCGAAGCCATGACGCTGGCGCGTCGCGGTTCGCGCGCCAAGAGCAATGTCTTCTTTGCATCGGCGCATTGCCATCCGCAAACGATTGAAATCCTGCGCACGCGGGCCAGCGGCCTGGGCATCGATGTCCAGGTCGGCGATGAAGCGCAGGGCCTGCCCGAGTGCTTTGGCGTGCTGCTGCAGTATCCCCACAGCCTGGGCGGCGTCAGCGACTACCGTGCCTTGACCGAAGCGGCCCATGCGCAGGGCGCCGTGGTGGCGGTCGCCACCGACCTGCTGGCGCTGGCGCTGCTGGCGCCTCCGGGCGAGTGGGGGGCGGATATCGCCGTCGGCTCGGCGCAGCGCTTTGGCGTGCCCATGGGCTTTGGCGGCCCGCACGCCGGCTTCATGGCTTGCAAGGATGCCTTCAAGCGCAACATGCCCGGCCGCCTGGTGGGCGTATCCAAAGACAGCCAGGGCGCGCCCGCCCTGCGCCTGGCTTTGCAAACCCGCGAACAGCACATTCGCCGCGAAAAAGCCACCTCCAACATCTGCACCGCGCAGGTCCTGCTGGCGGTGATGGCGGGCATGTATGCCGTGTGGCACGGCCCCGCCGGCATCAAGCGCATTGCCGAGCGCGTGGCTTACCTGACGGCCTTCCTGCATGCGTCCTTGTCCGGCTTGGGCATCAAGGTGGCCAGCGAACAGTATTTCGACACCTTGCTGCTGGATACCGGCGCGCAGACACAAGCGATCGTGCAGGCGGCGCAGGCGGCGTCCATCAACCTGCGCCAGGTGGGCAATGCGCAGTTGGCCGTCTCGCTGGACGAAACCGTCACCGTCGGCGATCTGAATGTGTTGCTGTCCGTCTTGGCGCAAGCCGTGGGCAAGCCGTGGGATGCCTCGGCTCAGCATGCCTTGCCGGCGCAGCATGGCATTCCGGCAAGCCTGCAGCGCCAGTCGGCCATCCTGAGCCATCCGGTGTTTTCGCGGATTCAGTCCGAAACCGATATGCTGCGCTATCTGCGCGGCCTGGCCGACAAGGATCTGGCGCTTGACCGGACCATGATTCCGCTGGGTTCGTGCACCATGAAGCTGAACGCCACGGCCGAAATGATCCCCGTCACCTGGCCCGAGTTCGGCCAGATTCACCCATTTGCGCCTACGTCGCAAACCCAGGGCTACAAGGAATTGGTCGACCGCCTGTCCGCGGCGCTGTGCGAAATCACCGGCTACGATTCGGTCAGCCTGCAGCCCAACTCGGGCGCGCAGGGCGAGTACGCCGGCTTGCTGGCCATACGCGGCTATCATCAGGCCAACGGCCAGCATCAGCGCAATGTCTGCCTGATCCCGGCATCCGCGCACGGCACCAACCCCGCGTCGGCCCAACTGGCCGGCATGGACGTGGTCGTGGTGGCGTCCGACGCGAACGGCAACGTCGATGTTGAAGACCTCAAGGCCAAGATCGCGAAGGTGGGCGACCATCTGGCGGCCCTGATGATCACCTATCCGTCCACCCACGGTGTGTTTGAAACCGCCGTCACCGAAATCTGCGCGCTGGTGCACGACGCCGGCGGCCAGGTATACCTGGACGGCGCCAATATGAACGCCATGGTGGGCCTGGCCCAGCCGGGCAAGTTCGGCTCCGACGTTTCGCACCTGAACCTGCACAAGACTTTCTGCATTCCGCATGGCGGCGGCGGTCCGGGCGTGGGCCCTGTGGCGGTCCGTTCGCACCTGGCGCCCTATCTGCCCGGAGTACTCGATGCGTCGGGCAGCCTGCCCGCCGATGCGCGCGTCGGCCCCGTGTCGGCCGCGCCTTACGGGTCGGCCAGCATCTTGCCGATTTCGTACATGTACATTGTGCTGATGGGGTCGGAAGGCTTGCTGGAAGCCACCGAAACGGCCATTCTGAACGCCAACTACATTGCGGCGCGCCTGCGCGATCACTACCCGATTCTGTATGCGGGGCCCAACGGCCGCGTGGCGCATGAATGCATCCTGGATATCCGTCCCATCAAGGATGCCTGCGGCATATCGAACGAAGACATCGCCAAGCGTTTGGTGGACTATGGCTTCCATGCGCCCACCATGAGCTTCCCCGTCGCGGGCACCTTGATGGTCGAGCCGACGGAGTCCGAAGGTCTGGCCGAGCTTGATCGCTTCATCGATGCGATGATTGCGATTCGCGCCGAGATCGCCCAGGTTGAACGGGGCGAGGTCGACGCGCAAGACAATGTGTTGCGCAACGCCCCGCATACGGCGCAGATGCTGCTGGCCACGGAATGGCACCACGATTACACGCGGGAGTCCGCGGCGTATCCGGTGTCCAGTCTGCGCGACGGCAAGTACTGGCCGCCCGTGTCGCGGGTGGACAATGCCTACGGCGACCGGAACCTGGTGTGTTCCTGCCCGCCCATGGAGGCCTATGCGTCGGATGCCGATCTGGCAGTGGAGCCGTCCACGTCGGCCTGATCGGCGCATGACGCCTGCCGTCAAATAAATGGCGGGTGCCGGTCATTGCCGGCACCCGCCATTTTCATTGGATCATCAAGGGTGTTGCGGGCAGCCCCGGGCGCAGCGTATCGGGCCGCGTCCGGGGCTGCGCTGAAGATCAGTCTACGGTTTTCAGGACGCTTTCGATTTTTTCAAAGATTTCCTGGATTTGCGCTTCTTCGATGATCAGCGGCGGCGAGACGGCGATGATGTCGCCCGTGTAGCGCACCATCAGGCCCTGATCGAAGCACTTGGCGAAGACTTCGGCGGCACGGGCCCCCGGCGCGCCCGAGCGCGGCTGCAGTTCGATGCCCGCCACCAGTCCCAGGTTGCGCACATCGATCACATGGCGCGCGCTTTCCAGTTTGTGGGCGGCGTCTTCGAAGGTTTGCGACAAGCCCTTGGCGCGTTCGAACAGCTTGTCTTTTTCGTAGATGTCCAGCGTGGCCAGGATGGCGGCCGTGGCCAAGGGGTGCGCGGAGTAAGTGTAGCCGTGGAAGAACTCGATGCCGGTGGCGGCCGCGCCCACAATCGTGTCATGGACGTCGCGCTTGACCGCGACCGCGCCGGCTGGCACCGCCGCGTTGCTGATGCCTTTGGCCAGGGTGATGATGTCGGGTGTAATGCCGAAGCGCTCGCTGGCCGTATTGGCGCCCAAGCGGCCGAAACCGGTGATGACCTCGTCGAAAATCAGCAGAATGCCGTGTTTTTCGGTAATGGCGCGCAGTTTTTCAAGATAGCCCTTGGGGGGAATCAGCACGCCGGTGGAGCCGGCCAGCGGCTCGACGATGACTGCCGCAATGGTGGAGGCATCGTGCAGGGCGATGATGCGCTCAAGGTCGTCGGCAAAGTGCTCGCCCCAGGCGGGCTGGCCGCGCGTGTGCGCATTCTTGGACAGGTCGTGGGTATGCGGCAGGTGATCGACGCCCGGCAGCAGCGCGCCCGAGAAAGTTTTGCGGTTGGGCGAGATGCCGCCGACCGAGATGCCGCCGAAACCCACGCCGTGGTAGCCCCGTTCGCGGCCGATCAGCCGTGTGCGCTGGCCTTCGCCGCGCGCCCGGTGGTAGGCCAGCGCGATTTTCAGGGCGGTGTCGACGGACTCCGACCCCGAGTTGGTGAAGAAAATGCGGTCCATGCCTTTCGGCATCAATTTGGCGACGGCCGAGGCGGCCCGGAACGAGTCGGTGTGCCCCAGTTGGAAGCTGGGCGCGTAATCGAGTTCGGCGGCCTGCCGGGCGATGGCGTCGATGATTTCCTGGCGGCCGTGCCCGGCGTTGACGCACCAGAGGCCGGCGGTGCCGTCCAGCACCTGGTGGCCGTCGGTGGCGGTGTAATACATGCCTTGGGCCTTGGCCAGCAAGCGAGGCTGTTCCTTGAACTGGCGATTGGCGGTAAACGGCATCCACAGATTCGAAAGGTCTGGAATGTTGGCTTGGCTGGTCATGATGTACCCCCGGCAACGGTAAAGTATGAGTAAAAAGAGACTGATCAGTTATTCTCGTCCGGCGCGCGCAGTAAAAACATATACAGTTGAACTATAAATCGATTACTGTATTGGTAAGATAAGAATATCTGTACATGGCGAGGGATGGATGCGTTTCTTTGAACCTTTGCGTGATCGCAAGCACGCGATGCCCTTGGTGGACCAGACGGTTGCCGCCATTGAAGCGGCCATACGGCAGCGGCTGCTCAGGCCGGGGATGCCGCTGCCGTCGATCCGGCACTTTGCCAAAGCCCATGGTTTAAGCACGTTCACCGTATCGGCCGCCTATAGCCGCCTGGTGGCCCAGAACTGGCTGACGGCCCGCCCGGGGTCGGGGTATCGCGTTGCGGCGCTGGCGCGGGCCGAACGGGGCGCAGCCGCCCCTACCAGCTGGATACCGCCGCGCATCGGCGCATCGTGGCTGCTGGCCGATGTGTTTGCCGACCATTCCATTCCCATCAAATCGGGTTGCGGCTGGCTGCCCGCCGAATGGCTGAACGAGGCGGGCCTGCAGCAATCCTTGCGCCAGGTGGCGCGCACGCCGGTCAATCAGGTCGCGGGCTATGGCCATCCCTATGGCTATCACCCCCTGCGCGAGCATGTGCAGCAGGCGCTGGGCCAGCACGGCCTGCAACTGGACACTGATCAGGTCTTGCTGACGCAGGGCGCGTCTCAGGGGCTGGATATCGTCATACGCACCTTATTGCGGCCGGGCGACGTCATTGTGGTCGAGCAGCCATGCTATGCCAATTTCCTGCAGTCCTTGCGTTTGGCGGGCTTGCTGGTTCTGGGCGTGCCGCGCAATGGCGAAGGGCTGTGCCTGGACACGCTGGAAAGCCTGGCGCGCCAGCATGCGATCAAGGCTTTGTTCGTGAACACGGTCCTGCAAAATCCCACCGGCACGAGCCTGGGCATGAGCAATGCCTTTCGCCTGCTGCAGTTGGCCGAGCAGTACGATTTCAGGGTGATCGAAGACGACGTGTCGCGCGACCTGATGCCCGGCCTGGGCCCCATGCTGGTGGCGCTGGCGGGCACCGGACGCGTGGTGTATGTATCGGGTTTCTCCAAAAGCATCATGCCCTCGATGCGGGTGGGGTATATCGTCGCCAACGCGGCCTTGCTCAAGGAATTCGCCAAGACCAAGATGTCCATGGGGCTGACGACGCCGGAAATGATGGAGCGCCTGGTGTATCAGGTGCTTAGCCAGGGCAGGCACCAGGCGCATCTGCAGCGTGTGCAGGACCGTTTGCGGCAAGCCCACGACGAGCTGTGCGTGCTGATGGATCAGCACGGCTTCGAGGTCTTCGCGCGTCCGCAGGCGGGCCTGTTCCTGTGGGCCAGGCCAGGCAGCGGGCCGTGGCGCGAACAGGGCGCCAACAAATTGGCCGAGCAGGCGCTGGCAGACGGCATCTGGCTGGCGCCCGGTTCTTATTTTGATCCGGGTCAGGCCGATAGCGGCTGGATACGCTTCAATGTGGCGTATTCCTTGCACCCGGCGCTGTGGCAATTCATGCGCAAGGCGGGCGCTGCAACCCCCTGATCCGCGGCTATGCCTTCACGCGCTTGTAGGTGACGAAATCAAAGTGCAGGCCGTTTTCCTCGGGCTGCGGCAGCCTTTCGATTTCTTGCCAGATACCCGCATCCAGCGCGGGGAAAAAGGTGTCCCCTTCGATGTCGGCCCGGATCTCGGTGGCGACGATTTCGTCGGCGATGGTCAATGCATGGCGGAACACTTGTTCGCCGCCGATAATGCAGGCCTTGTCGGCACCGGTGTCGGCGCAGGCGGCCAGGGCCGCTTCCAGCGACGGGTAGACCGTGGCGCCTTCGGCCTTGAACCCGGGGTTGCGGCTGATGACCAGGTTGGGGCGCCCGGGCAGGGGCCGGCCCAGCGACAGCCAGGTGTTGCGCCCCATGACAATGGGATGGCCCAGGGTAACGCGCTTGAAGTGGGCCAGGTCGGCCGGCAGGCGCCAGGGCAGGGTGTTGTCGCGGCCGATGACGCGGTTTCTTGAATAGGCGACGACAAGCTGGATAACGGGTGTGCGCATGGGGTAGGTAGGAAGGGGATAACTGTATGACCTCGTATTCTAAGAGAAATGAGGGCAGCGGTCGCGGAGCGCTTATCAAACATGCATTTGATATTTCGGATTGATAAAGAGGCGGGCCGAAGGACACCCGCCATGAGACTGGCGTAGTGGCTTCGGCGCCCAGGTAAAGAATAATCGAGTTAGTTTTCGATCTTTATGTCAGCGCTTTTGATCAGGTCCCCGATGACGCGATGGTCAGCTTCAACAAACTGGGAAAATTCCGCTGCCGATAATTTGCCTGGTTCCACCCCTAGGCCCAGCAAAATCTTCTCGCGTTGAGGGCTTGCCAAGGCCTTTCGTATTGTTTCGTTCAGCTTGTTGACAATCTCGGGAGGCGTGCCGGCGGGAGCAAATACCCCGAACCAAGAGGTGATTTCATAATCTTTGACGCCTGCTTCCTGAAAGGTAGGGATATCTGGAAGCAAAGCGTCACGCGAGCTGCCTGTGACCGCCAGCGGCCGGAGTTGACCCGCGCGAATTTGCTCCAGGACGGAGATGGTGTTTGCAAACATGGATTGGACCTCTCCCCCTATCAAGGCAATCGTGGCGGGAGCCGAGCCTCTATAAGGAATCGACACCAATTCGGCCCCCGTCTTTATCTTATAAAGCTCGCCGGCCAGGCTCATCGATGTGCCTACGCCTGCATGAGCGAAGTTTACGTCGCCGGGATGATCGAGCGCATAACGTGTAAATTCGCCGAGGGTTTTAGGCGGAAATGAAGCGGGTACCACCAGCACGTTGTTGACTGACCCGATGAGCGCCACCGGCACAAAGTCCTGGCGCGCATCATAGGGCAGGTTCGGCATGAGGTGGGGGTTGGCGGACATCGTGCCTTGGCTGCCGATGACCAAGGTATAGCCATCCGGCGCTGAGCGGGCGACAAATGCGCTTCCGACGCTTGCGCTTCCCCCCGGCTTGTTCAACACGATGACGGATTGATTGAATTCAGCCCCTATTGCCTCTGCCACCGTTCGTCCAAGTACGTCATTGGTCCCCCCGGGCGCATAAGGAACAACAATTTCTATGGACTTCGATGGGTAGCTGTTTGCTGCTGCGATGGTGGGCAGCGTCAATGATGCAAAGCCACTCGCTATTGCGACGAGCATTGCTCCCGCTCTTCCTTTGTTGCTTGATGCCATGTTCTCCTCCTTGTGGAATGTCATAAAGTTTCTTCTGGTGCAAGTAATCGCTATGTGGGTAATAAATCGGATTTCAGGTAGGCGCCGCGACAGAAAATCAGGGGCTCCCGAAAATGGTTCTCGAATGCGTCGACCTTGCATAGATGGATCGTGTGATCACCACCGTAGTAATGGTCGACAACGCGGCAGATGAATGTTGCTGCGCAGCCTGCGAGAATAGGCGTGCCGCAAGCGGCCGGCTGGTATTCGATATCGGCAAACTTGTCTGGGCTGGGTCGCGAGAAGTGCTGGGAGAGCTGTTGTTGATGGGCGGATAGCACGTTGATGACGACCGTTTCTGCTTCCAGAAACTCACGATGGCTGGGCGCGCTCTTCACTTGACTCCACAGAACGAGCGGAGGGTCAAGCGATACTGATGCAAATGAGTTGACGGTCACCCCCAACGGCGCTCCGCTGCGAGCGAGCGCGGTGACCACTGTCACACCTGTGGCAAATGAGCCCAACGTATTTCTCAATAATCTGCTGTCCTGGCGTTTTTCAATATGCGCGCCATTGTTGGGACGGCATAACGGCGAAGGCAAGGGCGACAATTGCTGTGCAGTCATTTCTTGAATTCCTTTGTTGCGGTGCATGCGTCTATAGGCGTGAAATACGCCTGCTCCAGCCGCCGACCAGGACTTCGCCTGCTTCAGGGTCTGGTGTCGGGTAAGGGGTCCGGGCCGCCTCAAGCATTGCCCATGCAAGGCAGAGATTGGACGATATGGTGGGCAGTTTTGTAAGTTGAGCGATTGCGGGAATAGCCCGAAGCGTTGGCATTCCGGTTCCCGATAGCAAGACGGCTTGGGCATCGTGGATCGGGAGTGTTGCGGCAGCGTGCAGCACCATCTCGGTACGAAGCTGATAGACGTTCCTTGTATCTTCTGTATCAAGCATTGTCCTGGCCGAACCGGTGACTGTCAGCCCGCATTGCGTCCAGTATTCATGGCTAGTATCGATCATCCATTGTGGATAGGGGGCGATGAGGGCGATCTTCGAAACGCCCAGGTGTCTCAATGCGGCCAGAATGGCCTGTGCGGAAGTGATGATGGGGTAGCCGAATTTGCTGGAGAGCGCCTCTGTTTTGCGCTGTTCCTCTTCGCGTCCGACCAGATAGGAGCTGCCGGTGCAGGCATACCCGACTACGTCCAGAGCGGCCGTATCAAACGCTGAAAGGCTTGTCTCCAGGTTGTCCAGATAGTCGATCAGCCGGTTTTTCGAGTTGCTGCGGCTTCCTTGCAGCCGTGTGGCGATCGTTCCGGTGCCGGCTGGCATCAATGCGGAGAATTCAGGCTCGACGACGGGGTTTGCCTGGGGCACGGCGATGCCGAACAGGCCCTCGCGGCTGTATTCGCGTTCGATGCGATGGTTCTTGCTTTCAGTCTTCATTATTCACCTTTCATCGCCCGGCACCGTGCCTTTGGGCAAGGCCGCGACGTGGGTTGCTATCTGGCCAGGGGTCGTTAGCCAGATGGATTCCCTGTGCGCTTGAATGTGTTCAAGCACGCCGCGCAACTGCCGTATCCGATGAGGGTGTCCGGTCATGAAAGTATGCAGCGAGACGCAATAGACCGATGGAAACGTAGCGGATTCTTCCAATTGCTCGTCAAACGCGTCGATCATCATCCGTGTAAAGTCCGAATCGGACGACCCGCGGTTGATGTATGCCGGTAGATCGTTCAGTTCCATGGAAGGATAGGGAACGGCCAGTATGGGTCCGTTGTCCGTCTTGAACCACACCGGCTGGTCATCGAAGAACCAGTCGAGCATGTAGGTGAACCCCTGTTCCTTCAACAGCTCGGGGGTTTTTGGACTTTGAGAGATGAAAGGGCCAAGCCATCCCTTAGGGGGAGTGCCTTCGGCGGCGGACATTCGGCTTGCCACTGCGGCGATCATTTCACGCTCTTGCGTTTCGGACATTTCAATCTGCCGCTCCGAGTTGGTACGGCCATGGCCGACAAACTCGTCGCCTCTTTCTCTGAATGCATCAAGAACGCGCGGGTAAACGTCGTAAACCGAAGAGTTGGCCAGAATGGCCAGCGGCATATTCATGTCGTCGAACAGTTTCTTGATGCGCCAGACGCCCACCCGGTTTCCATAATCACGATAGGCATAGCCTCTGTGGTATGGGGCCGAAGGCGATGAGGTGAAGTCCTTGCCCGGGTTCAAGCCGAACTCGAAAGCCTCGATGTTCAATGCGAAGTAGACGGCCAGCCGGGTGCCGTTTGGCCACTCGTAGGTTGGGCGGTCGACGATGGCTGAATAAGCGTAGCGGTCAAGCTTGGTATCGAACTTTTCCATAGTGGTTTTTCCTTTTATTCACTGACACGGGCTGGCATATCGGCCAGAAGCTGCAGCAACTCGCCCGATGGGAGGACATGTGCATACTTCTCCGACATGTCGAAAAGATTGACGGCATGGGCGACGGTTCCTCTGTCGTACACGCAGTCCTCAGGCACCACGATGTGATAGTTGTAGGAAAAACCATCCACAACGCTCGCCCTGACGCATCCAGAGGTCGTGCATCCCACGATGACCAGGGTGTCGGCCTCGAGGTTGATCAGGTCGCTGGCCAAGGAGGTGCCGAAGAATGCGCTGGGGTGCCGCTTGGGAACGAGTATGTCGTTGGGCTGGGGGGCCAGATCGGCGAAGAAATCGTAGCCTTTGGGTGGGATGCCCATCATGGTAGGGACCTTTTCCGTAAGCCTGCCCTTGTCATAGGGCTTCTTGGGCGCTACGTGCGGATAAAGCACAGGCCAGCCTTTTTCACGAAACATCGACAGAATAGGTTTGATCCGGGAGGCGGCGTCCCAGGCAGCCTCCCCACACGATGTGGCGAATTCTTTCATCGCTTCCTGTAACGGAACGGGCTTGGTGCCGGTGGTTCTATACTGCATATCGATGATCAATAGGGCGGGACGCTTCCCCAATCCGCTCTGGCCTCCGAAGCCTGCGGTTGCGTATGCGGCCTTGTCGGCGCTTGTGATGAGCCCATCCCAGGGGCGTTTATGTTGACTGGACATATTCTTCAGCTCTCTCAGGTAGTGGTGGTGACGGCTGTGCTGTCACGCGACGGCACTGGATTCTTCGTTGTGGTCGCGTCGTAGCTGGACATAAGGTCATCGACGATCGTGTCAAAGGCGGCCCAAGGGGCGTGGCGCAGACTGTATGCCCGCACTACGAAGGACGGTCCGGCATAGAAGTTTTCGTATTGCAGATGGCGGCTTGCGAATTCAGAACCGAGCATGTCCCAGGCCAGCTTGTAGAGTTTCATGCGATCAAGCGCTGTTTCGTTTTCCGTGGACCAGAAATCCTCGAATATGGCACTGAGCGCTGCATTGTTCGTCACGGATACGTTGGCGGGCATCTGGAACACTGCACCGCCCATGAGTTCTCTGACGGTGGTGCACAACGAAGCGTAGTTTTCCTGGCACCAGTTAAGGGTTCCATACATATAGCGGCGATTGGGCAGCACGTACTCCTCACCTATGTGCTCGCAGGCTTGCACCTGTCCGTGGATCATGGCGGCGATGCTCGCCTCGTACGCGGCCAGGCGGCCCAATGTGTCCTGGACGGCGGCAATGCCGCGAACGCCCCCGGATTGCGCGATCTTGTTTGCCAAGCCTACGATGAACTGCAGTTTGGACCAGAAACGGACATTGGATTGGTGATTCCCGAAGCAATGCCCGGCGGTTTCCATATATATAGAGCGGCTCAGTTCCACATTGCCCAGCGTGAAAACACGGCTCCAGGGAACTTTGACATGGTCGCAAATGAGCATGACATCGGACTCGTCGAAACGGGAGGACAATGGGTTGTCGAAAACGCTTTCCGCCATCGCTTCCATCGACTTCCTGGACCATAGCGTGATGCCGGGCGTTGCAATCGGCAAGGCGCATGTGATGGCTTCTTTTTCCCTGCCGGGCGCCAGCGCTGTCAAATTGCCGATCCATACTTCATCGACGAATGCGCCGCCGGTGGCCAGCATTTTCATTCCATGGATCGTTACGCCTGTGTCGTCGGTCGCCACGACTTGCAGCGACGGCGAGTCGAAGAGGTACGCTTTTGCGTCGGTGCTCCAGTTTTTTGCGCCGGCTGGAGGATGGACCGCATAGGTGACGTATAAATCGTTGTCGCGTAAATAATGGTAGTAAGCGTCGAGATTGTCGCGAAAACCTTGCCCTGGAACATCGAAGACCTCGGGCCTGAGCGTCATGCCTGTAACAAACGAGGCTACGTGGTCCGGCGATCGCCCTAATAAACCGTAGCTGAAGTCTGCGAGCAGCTTGTGTCCCTTCATGCGAAATACAAGGTCCTGGGCGTTCCTCGGCTGCTTGTAGTAGAAACTGAAGCGTTTGCCATCCTCTTCAAAAGACATGCCTTCCGTCTTCCGTTTGAGATCAAAAAGGTTGGCGTAGCTTTGTGCCGCGTTGCGAAATGCCGGATGCGTCGTGACGTCGCTGATCCGCTCATCTCCGATATAAATTTGCCGGCCATCGCGTAGTGAAGCCAGATAGTCCTTGCCAGTGCGTAACATGCAGTGCCGCCTTCCATATAGTTAATAAAGTTACTTAACTATATTGCAGGGATATGATCTATGTCAAGAATATCGTTGTTTTTTTACTCGGCCTTAGCTTTTAAAGCTGCGCGTCGCCAGCAGGTCTTGCAAATATGCTTTGGCATGTTCGGCGTCCTTGACCATACGTTCGACGGTCAGGCATTGCTGAGTCAGTCCTTGTTGATCGAACTGAGAATAAAGGCAATCGTTGACTTTCTGCTGGACGGGAGACAGCACTCTTAGCAGCTCCAAGCCCTCTTTGGTGATTGAAAGGAACTTGATTCGCTTGTCATCGGGGCTGTTTTCGCTGGTCAGGAGGCCCTGCTTGAGAAGAGGGCGCAGCTCCATGCTTATATAGGCATTGGTCACCCGAAAGTGGGTGGCCAAGATACGAGTTGTCCATGGCTCTTCGTGTTCAAGCCTGGCAATGGCCTGGAGCGCGACGTATTGAAACGGCGAGAGATGGATCAGCTTTCCGAAAGAGGTCCGGATGTCTGATAGGAGCCAGCCTAATACTGCGAAGCCTAGTGTGAGCCGCCGAAGGACTTGATCCGACTCGTCGACGAGCAGCGCAGGATTGGAGGCGGTAAGAGGAAGCTTTGCGGGTTCCGGTTGCTTTTTTGGGGGTTGTTTTGCCATGAATGTATCTATAAAGCCTTTAAGGCGCTGAGCGGGTCAAGGCTATCATAGTGGCGGGTTGCGCTTCATGGCAATGCGGACGACGCCTTATACGGCTATAAGTCCTATACTTATATCATCAACGGACTGAGTGACCGCAAGTGAAACAATATCTCGAACTTTTAAGTGACATCCTCGAAAACGGAGAGCAGAAAGGTGATCGTACTGGAACGGGAACGATTTCTGTTTTCGGCCGGCAAATACGCCATGACCTTTCCACAGGCTTTCCTCTTCTTACAAGCAAAAAGCTCCATTTCAAAAGCATTGCCAATGAATTGATTTGGTTCCTTAGCGGGAACACAAATGTCAGTTGGTTGAATGAAAATGGGGTGACCATCTGGAATGAATGGGCAACAGACGAAGGGGAGCTGGGACCCGTCTATGGCAAGCAATGGACGGCTTGGCCAACCAAGGATGGCGGCATCATCAATCAGATTGACTATGTGGTCAATACGCTGAGAAACAACCCGAATAGCAGGCGCATCCTCTTTCATGGCTGGAACCCAGAGTATTTGCCGGATGAGTCTCTAAGCCCGAAAGAGAATGCCAAGAAAGGGCGAATGGCGCTTCCTCCCTGCCATTTGTTATATCAGTTTTATGTGGCAAACAATAAGTTGTCTGCTCAGCTTTACATCAGAAGCTCAGACAGCTTCCTTGGCTTGCCCTACAACATTGCGTCGCTGGCGTTGCTAACGCACATGTTGGCGCAACAGTGCAATTTAGTTCCGCATGAAATCGTTGTAAGCATTGGGGACTTGCATGCATACTCAAATCACATCACCCAGATACAGACCCAACTGACACGGGATACTCGCGCTTTGCCGCAGTTGGTTATCAAGCGGAATCCAGAATCCATTTACGATTACAAGTTTGGTGACTTTGAAATCGTTGGCTATGATCCCCACCCGTCTATTTCTGCTCCTATCGCTGTGTGACACGACCTACATCATCGGCGATGCGCTCCTCGACGAAAATCCCGACGGGCCGGGGGGCTGACGGTAAATATGCGATGGCAGGGCGGTCGACCTTGCCCGCAATCCAGGCCATTAAAGGCTGACCACCACATTCCCAAGCACTTTGCCGGCTTCGACCGCCTGATGAGCCGCCGCAATATCATCCAGCTGGAATGTTTGCCCAATCTGGTGCTGCAAAACGCCTAGCTCGAGCAGGGACTGGACACTATCCAAAGCTTGCCGGCGATCGGGTTCAAGCAAGTCGTATACAAGGAAGAAATGCAAGGAAAGGGAGCGGGGCAGCCATGCCCCGAACGCTATCGGCACATCGCCACGAAAATTGGAGCCATAGCAAACAATGGCTCCATGATGGGCGACCGCCCCTTGGGGCACCAGCGCAGCAGATGATGAAAAATCCATATCGATGATCACATCGACGCCGGCGCCCTGAGTCAGGGCGCTGATTCTCTCGGCCACCGGCTCTTTCTTATAGAAAATAATCTCTTGAAAGCCGGCGGCCTTAAGGAAGGCTGCTTTCTCGTCAGAGCCGATCGTCCCGATAACCCGAGCGCCACGAAGCCGGGCCATTTGCGCGGCGTAGAACCCGACAGCCGAGGCTGCGGCAGTGACAAGCACTGTCTTGCCTTTCAGGTCGCCGGCCAGTTCAACGGCGCGGGCTGCCGTCAGTGCGGGAATACCCAGGCACGCACCCGCCTCGAATGTTGTATTCGTTGGCATGTGGACCGCTTGCTGCGAAGGCAATGCAATGTACTGGGCCGCCGTCCCCATTGTGCGCTGCCACTGGCCATTCCATAACCATACGCGTTCCCCGATCCGCTTGGGATCGACGCCGGATCCGACCTGGTCGATGATCCCCGCGCCATCGCTATGCGGTATGACGAAGCCGGACACAACAGGCCTGCTGCCCGCGCGCGATTTGACGTCGGACGGATTGACACCCGACACAAGCAGCTTTACGCGTACCTCTCCGGGTCCTGCCTGAGGTGTTGGTATCTCACCCACCTGCAGCACTGACGCGGCATCCCCGTTCTTGCTATACCAGGCAGCCTTCATGGATGCTCCTTTTTACTTGCACTTGTATTCAAGGGATGGATTGTGATCATTATCATCAGGTATCAAAGGGCGGCAAAGAAGCTGCTCAGGCTTGTCGAACAAATCTGTTGCTGAGCGTTCCCAGGCCGGTCAGCGTCACGTCCACGACATCTCCATCGCACAGGTCGGGCGATTCGCCATCCGTCCCCATCCAGATGATATCGCCAGGATACAGTGTCAAGTACTGACTCATGGTACTGATGAAGCGTTCCACGCCAAAGAGCATGTCCTGGGTCTTGAAGCGCGTCATCTCTTTCCCGTTCACCGCAACGACGGTTTCCATGCGATCAAGGTCGACATCCGTTTCGATCCAGGGACCCATGGGCTTGAAGGTATCGCTATTCTTGGCACGCCAGAAGGTACGGTCAGTCGATTGCCAGTTGCGTTCGCTGACGTCGTTGCCGATCGTGTACCCCAGGATATAGTCGCCGGCCTCTTCCATGCTGACATCCTTGGCCTTTTTGCCGATGACCACGACCAACTCGCCTTCGTAGTGGATTTTGGTGGCGTCACGGGGCATCACGACGTCTTTGCCGTGAGCGATCAAGGCGTTATTGGCCCGGTACCCGACATCGGGTTTGCCGGGTATGCTTTTTCCTTCGGTGCTGATGTGCTTGGTGTAGTTCAGGCCAACGCAGTAAAAAGTCGACGGTACGGCAGGAACCTCGAGCTGGACATCGCTCAGGTCCAGCACTGTTCCGGTCTTTTTGTATCCATTGAACGGGTCCCCTTCGACCTGAACGACACGCTGGTCTTCCAGGATCCCATACTGTGTTGCCGCATTGGATGTATACCTTATCCACTTCATGTTCCGCTTCCTTCAGTCGTGCTAGCTTGTTGCCGAAAAGCTGGGGTCGTCATTGCGCATTTGAACGATAAGCCAAGCATCAGCGTCGCGCTCGAGCTTGACATGGGTCGTCCGGATATTCTCTATACCAGATAGCGGGGCCGGCCCGCAGGCTTTTTTTCCGTCGTCGTGGCGCACCACCAGCATGTAGGCCCGCATGTGGCATTCATCGCCGTCAATGTGGTCGGCCATCACATTAGTGATCAGATGATGAATACGCAAGGTCGGCGAGCGTTTCGCCAGCGCATCGTGCACAGCTGCGCGCCCCTTCAGGATTTGACCCTGTCTATGCCACGTCGCCTGGGCGCTCAGCCGTTCCGTAAGACGGGCGTATTCGCGATCGTCCAGATCGCGAAAAAAAGCCATGATCTGATTGGTGCAAAGGCTAAGGTCATCACTCATGCGTGTTCTCTGAAAAGGCGTGCTTCGATCCAGGGGCCAACATATCTGTATTGATATCGGCCAGGCCGGGGGCGCCGCAAAGCTGCATGGCGCGGGTCAACTCGTCCTGCAGGATTCTGAGTGCCTGGCAGGCGCCTTCGTGCCCGCCGGCGAGCACACCGAACAACGTGGCTCGCCCCGTCAAGACGCCTGCCGCGCCAAGCGCCCTGGCCTTGAAAATATCACTACCCCGGCGTATGCCGCCGTCAACAAAGACGGGCGCGCGTCCGCCCACTTTCTTGACGATTCCAGGGAGCGCCTCAATCGTGGAAATGCCGGTGTCAAGCTGGCGCCCGCCATGATTGGAGACCACCAGCGCGTCGACGCCCAGCGATATCAGCGCATCCACATCCAGCGGATTGACGACACCTTTGACAATGAGTTTATTCTTCCAGATATCACGCAACTGCTTCAGCGCGTCCAGGTCGAACGAGGGGTCGTAGTTTCTGCCCGCAATCGACTCCAAGGCCTTTGAGTTCGCTTCAACCTTGCGCATGCCCGCCAGGCTGGGCATCTCGGGAGGGCGTCCGACAAGCATGCCGAGCGACCAGACAGGCTTGCGCGCAAATTGCGCGATGTTGCGCGGCGTGAGCTTCATGGGGAAGCCCAATCCGTTCCTGAAGTCTCTTTCGCGCTTGCCGCCGACAGGCAGGTCGACAGTGATCATCAACCCTTCGTAATCCGCCGCGTTGGCGCGTCTGATGAGATCGAACAGCCTTTCCTTGTCTTGAAGAATATAAGCCTGGAACCAATGCCGCCCCGGCGCCTTGTCGGCGATTTCCTCAATGGATGCGGTGGCCGATGTTGACAAGGTGTACGGAATTTCAAATTTGGCGGCGGCTCTTGCCAGATCGACATCACCGTCCCGCCATCCAAAGCCTACCGCCCCTGTCGGGGCAATGGCCGCAGGCAGGCCCAGCTTGCGGCCGAACAAGGATGACGACAGATCGACCACGGAAACGTTCCGCAGGACTCTTGGCAGCAAGCGGATTCTTTTGAAGGCATCGACATTGTCGCGTAGCGTAATTTCATCCTCGGATCCGCCGTCATAGAATTCGAAAACGCCGCGAGGCAGCCTGCTGCGGGCGGCCTCGCGCAGGCGCTCGATGGAATAGCAACGACTTAATTGAGCGCGCATAGTTCATCCATTACTCAGGCTTGACGTTGCCCTTTTGTATCACGTCAGCCCATCGTTGCTTGTCATTGATCAGGAACTCCCTGTATTGCTCCGGCGTATCGGCAACCACCTCGGAGCCCAGCGCGGCGAGCTGGTCGTGCACTTCCGGCTTGTTCAGCACTCTGACAGCGGACTCATTGAGCTTGTCGATAATGGCCTTGGGCGTGCCGGCCGGCGCCAGCATGCCCACCCACGAGGCGCTCTTTTCAAATCCGGTCAGGCCGAGGCTGTCCAAGGTCGGCACGCCGGGAAAATCAGCCCTGGGCTCTTTGGTTCCCACGGCAAGAACTCTTAGCTGTTTCTCGGCAACGTAGTTTGATATGCCTACACTGGGGTAGAACATGAAGGAAATCCGGCCGACGATCATTTCCTGAAGGGCAGGGCCATTGCCCTTGAACGGAATGTGAACCATATCGAGGTCGGCCATGGTCGAGAGCATTTCCGCCGCCAGGTGGGCCGAGCCGCCAAACCCCGAGGAACCGAAGGTGAGTTTGCCCGGATTGGCTTTTGCATCGTCGAGCAAGCTTTGCATGTCCTGGTAGGGAGAATCGTAGTTGGTGACCACGACCAATGGAAGTTTTGCGAAATTGACGATGGGCTCGAAATCCTTGACCGGATCATAATTGTAGCGATCAGGATACAACAGGGGGTTGACGTTCAAGGTCAGTGAAGTGACCAGGACTTTGTATCCATCGGGCTCGGCACGCATCACATCGTTCGCTGCGATGGAAGCACTGGCGCCGGGCTTGTTTTCCACGACGACAGACTGCCCCAGATCCTCGGACATATGCTTGGCCATGATACGGGCCAGCACATCGGTTGGCCCTCCTGCCGAGTAGCCCAATACCATCCTGATGGGGCGATCCGGGTAGCTTTCCTGCGCGCCGGCCGTGCCGCATAGTGTTGCTGCGAAGGCGATGGCCAGCGCAAGTTTCTTGTTTATTTTCATTATGGTCTCCGTAAGGCAATTTGCTGACTAAGCGGCGGGAAAATATTTATCCGCCATCACTTGGCAGCGCTTGATAAAGCGTGGCTCATCGGGACGGTAGTCCGACACTGCGTTGTGTATCGTTCCCATGTTGTCCCACATGAGGACATCACCTTGCTGCCACTCGTGCCGATACCTGAACTTCTCTTGAATCTGGTGCTTGAATAGAAAGTCAAGCACCTCGGCGCTCCGTGCTTCCGATAGCTCGTTAATGCGTACGGAATAGCCAGGATTCGCGTATAGAACCTTCTTTCCGGTAATGGGGTGCGTCAGGAAAACAGGGTGCGAAACCGGCGGTTTCTTCTTGCGCTGCTCCTCGGTCAACGGCGGACGGGTACTGCCCCGCTCGCGTCGCATCATCTCCCAGAACTTGTTGAAGTCGTGGGTGACGGTCATGCCATCGAGCTCCTTCTTCAGCTCGCGCGGCAGTTCTTCATAGGCGGCATGCATATTGCTGAACTCGGTATTTCCCAGTGACTTGCCATTGCGCATGGGTATCGTTATGCCGTAGAGCACATTCGTAAAAGCAATCGTGTTGCTGTAGGACATATCCGTATGCCAGTCTTGCCCCGCGTCGCTCAGCCCTATGGGTTTGCCGTTCTCGACGATGTTCGACAGAATCATGACCTCGGGCAAACCGGGCTCGTAATACATGTTGGCAACATTGACTTCCAGTTTCCCGAATTTGACGCTGAAGTCCCTGAGCTGCTTGGCAGTCAGATGCTGATTTGGGTAGCTAAGCACGCCGTATCGACCCAAAGCCTGCTCAAGAGACTTATAGTTTTCTTCAGTAAGGGGCTCTGCAAGATTTATATCCAGCACTTGCGCGCCAAGGCTGCTGTCCTTTTCCACGATCTTCATGAGTTCTCCTGATTTGTTTTACAAGGCATTGCGTAGAATCGATTTGATGTCTGAACTGTGGATGACGGGCCTGGGGTTGAAAGCCAGTCCTCGTTCCGCAAGCGTGCCGGCGGCGATCTCGTCCAGATCGGCTTCTGTGATCCCAAGCTGGGACAGCCGGCCCGGCAACGACAAGGTTTCAATGAGCTGAGCCACCCAGTCGGATACCGACGTATAACGGCCAGCCGACATGCCGTTGATCATGTCCAGCGCCGGCGCCAGTTCATTGCCGGCCACCGGCTCGTTGAACCGCAGCGTATGCGCAAGCATGACTGTGTTCACCGCGCCATGGCCTGTGTTGTGCCGTGCCCCAATCACATGGCAAATGGCATGATGCAGGCAGCTGCGGGCCATGGACAGCACCATGCCCGACATGTGCCCGGCCATAAGCAATGCCTGCCGTTGCTCAGCTTCGGGCAGCGCCTTGTCGGGCACCAGCCCTTTAATGAAAAACCTCAGGCCATGCATAGCCAGGGCATCGGAAACTGGCGATCTGTTGCGCGAATACAAGCCCTCGAGACAATGGGCGATGCCGTTCATGGCAGTGCTGTGCAAGATGTTCATGGGTACGTCGTCGCACCAATCAGGGTCTATCAGGATCGATGTGCAAGCGAGCGATCGATTCCAGAACAAAAGCTTTTCATGGCCATCCGATATCCCAAATGAAGGCGTGGCCTCGGCGCCGGACGCGGTGGTCGGCAGAGAAATAATGGGGAGCTTGGGCTGCACCCTATGCGGCACGGTGACTGTAGAGGGCGGTTCGAAATGCGTGGCGTGATCCGCCAGCGCGCCGCCTTCGGCCAGCAGCATGGCCAAGCCCTTGGCGGAATCGGAAACACTGCCCCCGCCAAGCGCGACGATGCAATCCGGTTTGAATTGCGCTGCCCGGTGCGCCACTGTTTCGATTAAACTAACACTGGAGTGCGAAGGAATGTTGTCGATATGCAATACGTTGAAGGCTTCCATCTGCCGGCGTATCAGCTCGAATTTGGCCGAGGCGGCCATGCGCGCGGAACAGAGCAGTACGGGCCTGCGCAGCGCCAGCCGGCGCAGTTCCCCGGCCAGCCCAGCCGCTGCGCCGGGCTCAAACAACACATGAGTTCCAAACAGAAAGTAATCCATAAATGCAGCCATCGCTATCAGCGATCCATTGTTCAGCAGATTTGATTCAAATCAAGTTTAGCGAAGCGGCCGGCCTGGGAATACCCAACAGAACAGAAATCAATTTTTCCAATTTGGAAACGTAGACTGATATGAACATTCTCGAATGCATAGACGTGTTTGTCGAAGTGGCAAAGGGGCTGAACTTCTCCAAGGCTGCCGAACGCTTGGGAACCAGCAGGTCGGCCGTCACCAAAAAGGTCGCCTGGCTTGAAAACCATTTTGGCGCGCAGCTTCTGAACCGCAACACCAAGACAGTCAGCCTGACGGAAAGCGGCCGACTGCTCCTTGAGAATGCGGACTCGGTCACGCAAAGCCTGAAAGCACTGCAGGATCTCGTGCGCAATCCGGTGCAGACGGCAAGCGGGCGCATCCGTATCGGCAGTCCCCCATCGTTCGGCGCAGTGCATCTGACGCCCGCAATTGGCGCGTTTCTATCGAAGTACCCGAAAATCAAGGCCTCGCTACTGATCGATGATGGACGCAGTGACTTGATTGCCGAGAACATGGATTTGTCGGTGCGCATCGCCCCACGCTTGAAGGATACGAACCAGATTGCCTACAAGATTGCCGTCGTGCCTCAGGCCTTGGTGGCTACGCAAGCCTATATAGAACAGCACGGCTTGCCTCAAACCCCCAAGGATCTGGAGCAGCACAACTGCCTCGTGCACAGCTTGAAGGCGCCGACGGGAAGCTGGACGTTCAGGGGCCAGAACGGAGAAATGCACGTGGCGCGCGTGTCGGGCTCATTTGATTCTAATCTTGGCGAATCCATCCTGCATATGGCAAAGCTCGATCATGGCATTGCCATGCACCCGCGCTATATGGTCGAGAAACAGTTGAAGAGCAAATCAGTGGAAATCGTCTTGCCCGACTATATGCCCGAAGGATTGGACATCTACGCTATCGTGCAAAGCAAGAAGCACCTGCCGTATAAAGTCCGCCTATTCGTCAACCATTTGCGGGAATGGTTCAAGGACACCGACTGGTCCGTTTGAGCCCAGGATTGGCCCTGGACGGTATTGTCCAGGCCCGTCGTTGCTTAATCAACTTTCAGCCCGAGTTCCTGGATCAAAGGTGTCCATCGATCCATTTCGCTCTGTATGAAAGCCCCAAGTTCCTCGGGCGATGAAGCCACCAGCTCGATGGCGTTGAGTCGATCTCCCAAGCCGGGCAGCGCCACAATGCGCCGGACTTCCGTGTTCAGCTTCGCCACAATGTCGGGTGGCGTGCCGGCCGGCGCCAGCAAACCGAACCACTCAGTGGTCACCAGGTCTATGCCCTGCTCCTTGAAGGTCGGGATTTCCGGTACGGACGGATAGCGTTCCTCTGACGAAATACCCAGTGGCTTGACCATCTGTTTTTTATATTGCTGCAAAGCCTGGCCCACCGTGGCGAAGGTCATGGGTATATGGCCCGCGATCGTGTCCATGAGCGCCGGCGTCCCGCCCTTATAGACGACATGCTGGATGTCTATGCCTGTCTTTTGCTTCATTAGCTCGGCGGTCAAGTGCGTCATGGAGCCTGCCCCGGCCGAACCGAAATTTATGGTGCCGGGCTTCTTCTTGGCCAGCGCCATCAGCTCGGCCAGATTGTCGGCCTCGAAATCCGGGTTGGCGTAGGCGACGATGGGCGTACGGGCCATCAGGCTGATGGGCTGAAAGTCTTTCAGCGTGTCGTACGGCATCTCGGAGCGCATGGCCGGATTGGTGGTGTGATTGCTGACCGAAATAATGAGTGTGTACCCGTCAGCGGGCGAGTGTGCCAGCGCGGTGGTGCCGATCAAGGTGGACGCCCCCGGCCGCGACTCAACAAGCACCGGCTGCCCCCAATGCTCTTGCATTTTTTGGCCGATCACCCGGGCAAGCGTATCTACCGAGCCTCCGGGCGCAAAGGGCACAATGATTTTTATGGGTTTTTCGGGGTAGTTGTCGGCAACCGATTGAGCGCCGGAGGCGCCGGTAAAGCATAGACCCACTACTGCGGTGACGGCAAAAAGCGCCCGCCTTCTGAAATTTGTCTTCATCTCCGTATCCCTTGTTTAAGGTTATTGTTTTCTATTTGCTTGCGCCAAATCATGGAAATTTGCTTGCGCTTGCTGTATATGCTGAATTTATTATATTGACGTTTGTTAGCATAAAAGCGTTGTGTTGTTTCTATAATGGAAATACTGTTTTTCTCCAGGCGTTTTAGCTCGCCAGCAGCCCCTGTATATACTCAATCCGTCAACTTCAGACCAATCCCTATGAACTCACTACTTTTTTCGCCGTTTCGCATCCGGGACATCACTTTAAAAAACAGGGTGGGCGTCGCGCCGATGTGCCAGTACTCCGCAACAGATGGCATCGCTGGACCGTGGCATGTTGTGCATTTGGGCAGTCGCGCCGTCGGGGGGGCCGGACTGGTTTTTGTGGAAGCAGCGGCTGTCTCGGCTGGCGCGCGCATCAGTGATGGAGACATAGGCATCTGGAACGATGCGCACGTCGCTGCCTTTCGTCCGATTACCGCTTTCGCCAAGAGCCTGGGTGCGACGCCCGGCATTCAACTGGCGCATGCGGGCCGTAAAGGCTCCACCCAAAAACCATGGCAAGGAAGAAAAATGGTCGATGTCCATGAAGGTGGATGGACGACTGTTGCGCCGAGCGCGTTGCCGTTCAACGACGAGTACCCGATGCCCGCCGCAATGACTGAAGACGATATGGCGCGGGTCATCGACGATTTCGTTCAAGCCGCCCAACGGAGTCTGGACGCGGGTTTCGACGTGTTGGAACTGCACATGGGGCATGGGTATCTGCTGCATGAATTTCTGTCGCCGCTTTCCAACCTACGCACTGACGCCTGGGGCGGCAGTTTCGAAGGACGCACGGCCTTTCCGCTGAGCCTGGCCAAAGCCGTGCGTGCGCAATGGCCTTCCCGGCTCCCTCTCTTCGTGCGAATCTCGGCGACAGACTGGGTGGACGGCGGATGGGATCTGGATCAATCCATTCAGTTTGCCCGCCTGCTTCGCGAAGCAGGTGTCGATCTGGTGGATTGTTCCAGTGGTTCCATCGTGCCGGGATCACGGGGCGAGCCCGCTCCGGGCTTTCAGGTCCCGCTGGCTGCCGCGATCAGGAAAGAAGCCCAAGTCGCCACTGCCGCCGTCGGACTCATTACCGAGGCGCGCCAGGCGGAAGAGATTCTTGTCCAAGAACAGGCCGACCTGGTTCTTATCGGCAGGGCGTTGCTGGCGGATCCTTATTGGCCTTTGCGGGCGCAAGGCCAGCTCGACGGGACGAGCGCCTGGCCAATCCAGTACGATCGCGCCGTCAATCCCAATGCATTGACTTGACGCCCATTTGACGGCATTCGCAGGGCGTTGCCGCCATGGCGCGTCCACCGCCAGCCGGCGTTTCTATACCGCTGTCGTTGCGAAGATGCCGAGGTCGTGAGTTACGACCTCCATCCCGGTATCGCCGCCCGCGTTTTCAGGCTTCTACCACCGTGACGGAGTGGGTGATGTCGGCGGTTTTGGCCAGCATGGCGGAGGCCGAGCAGTATTTGTCGTGCGACAACTGCACCGCGCGTTCGACGGCGGCGGCCGGCAGGTTCTTGCCGGTGACCGTGAAGGCGAAATGAATCTTGGTGAATACTTTGGGGTCGGTATCGGCGCGGGTGCTTTCCAGCTTGACCTGGCAGCCGGTCACGTCGTGCCGGCCGCGCTTCAGGATCAGGACGACGTCGTAGGCGGCGCAGCCGCCCGTGCCCGCCAGCAGCATTTCCATAGGCCGCGGGGCCAGATTATGGCCGCCGCCATCGGGCGCGCCATCCATGGCCGTGACATGGCCGCTGCCGGTGCGCGCCACAAACAGCATGCCTTCAGGGCCGCCCCAATCTATCGTGCATTCCATCGTTGCTTTCCCGCTTTCTTCGATCAAGGATTAATCATACTCATAAAACTTGCGGACTGCGTCGGCGGCGCCTGGCCGAGGGGCCGGATCGCGCCGGCCGTGCGTGGACGCCAGTAACAGTAATCGGCGTAGGGGGATTGCGGGTTTTCCCGCGCTCCATCCATAAAATAAGCGCAGTTGTCTATCGTAAAGCGACATAAATGGCCTTGCTTTAAGGCCAGTATTCGTCGTTGAGCCGAGAATAAGCATGAACACCATCACCATACTGCTACTGACCTTTATTCTTTCCGTTACCGGCCTATTTGTTTTCATCTGGTCCTTGCGCAAGCATCTGTTCGACGACAATCCCGCGGCTGCCAATGTGATCTTCCTGGAAGGCGAGATTGGCAAGGTCGAGGAGCCGGCGGCCACGCAAGCCCAGCATCGTGCCTTGCAAAGCATGGTGGACGCGACCCACGCGCCCTTGCCCGACGCGGGTCGCGAAGCGCGGATGCAGGCCGAATTGGCCGATCGCGTCTTGGCCGACCAGTCGACCAAGTACGTGACCTTTGTGTTCTTGTCCTGTGCGGTGGTGTGGCTGATCTTCGCTTCCGCCGCCGGACTGATCAGCTCTATCAAGCTGCACCAGCCCGACTTCCTGACGGAATACGCCTGGCTCACCTTTGGCCGCATACGCACCTTGCACTTGAACGCGGTGGCGTATGGCTGGGCGCCGATGGCCGCCTTCGGCATTGCCATCTGGACCTTGCCGCGCCTGCTGAAAACCGAGCTTATGGGCGGACGCTTTGCCTTGCTGGGCGCCATGCTGTGGAACGCAGCGCTGATTGCGGGGCTGGGCAGCATTGCCGCGGGTTTCAACGACGGCCTGGAATGGCTGGAGATCCCCTGGCAGATCGATATTCTGTTCGTGGTGGGCGGGGCGCTGATCGGCTTGCCGCTGGTATTCACCCTGCAGAACCGGAAGGTGGAACACCTATACGTGTCAATCTGGTACATGGGGGCGGCGCTGTTCTGGTTTCCCATCCTGTTTCTGGTGGGCAATCTGCCGGGCGTGCACTTTGGCGTTGAGGGAGCCACCATGAACTGGTGGTTCGGGCACAACGTGCTGGGGCTGTTCTACACGCCGGTGGCACTGGCTTCGGTGTATTACTTCCTGCCCAAGATCATTGGCCGGCCGATCCAGTCTTACAACCTGTCCCTGCTGGGCTTCTGGGCCCTGGCTTTTTTCTATGGGCAGGTGGGCGGGCACCATCTGGTGGGCGGGCCGGTGCCCAGTTGGCTGATTACGCTGTCCATCGTGCAAAGCATCATGATGATCGTGCCGGTGCTGGCTTTTTCCGTCAATCAGCACCTGACCATGCGCCATCACTTCAAGACGCTGATCTACTCGCCCACGCTGCGGTTCATTGTATTGGGCGGCATGATGTATACGCTCAGCTCGGTGCAGGGCTCTTTCGAGGCGCTGCGCAGCATCAATACCGTGACGCACTTCACGCACTTTACCGTCGCGCATGCGCACCTGGGCCTGTATGGCTTCTTTTCGCTGGTGATGTTCGGCGCCATTTATTTTGTGATGCCCCGCGTGATGTCGTGGGAATGGCCCTATCCGAAACTGATTGCGCTGCACTTCTGGCTGGTCGTGGCCGGCTTCAGCATCTACTTCGTGGGCCTGTCCATCGGCGGCTGGCTCCAGGGCGTGGCCATGCTGGACGCCTCGCGGTCCTTCATGGAATCTGTGCAGGTGACTATCCCCTATCTTGAAAGCCGCTCGGTGGGCGGCGCCCTGATGACGCTGGGGCATGTGGTGTTCGCAGGCCACTTTGTGGTCATGGCGCTTCGTTATGGCCGCAAGCGGGTCGGCCCGGCCCTGTTTCACAAGCGATCGGGCGGCGGCAGCCCGCCGGCGGTAGCAGCGGCGGAGGCCTGATCATGGAAAGCGAATACAAACTTCTGGGCGGCGCCATGGTAACCCTGGCGCTGGCGACGGCGACCCTGGTGATTGTGCCGTATCTGCAGCTGTCGGACGTGCAGCCTTCGGAAGGCTTGAAGGAATACACGTCGGTGCAATTGCGCGGGCGGCAGCAATATATCCAGAATGGCTGTGTGTATTGCCACACCCAGCAGCCCAGGGCGCAATCGCAGGCGCCGGATTTCAAGCGCGGCTGGGGGCGCGCGCCGGTCGCGGGCGATTATTTCTACGACCATCCGCACCTGCTGGGCACCATGCGTACCGGGCCGGACCTGCTCAATATCGGCGCGCGCCAGCCCAGCGCCGACTGGAATCTTGGGCATCTGTACCAGCCGCGCGCCTACACGCCGGGCAGCATCATGCCTGCCTATCCCTATCTGTTCGAGGTCAAGGACAAAGCCGAAGAGGGCGATAAGGTCGTGAACCTGCCGCCCGGCTATGCGCCGGTGGGACAGGTTGTGGTGGCGCGTCCCGAGGCCCTGGATCTGGTGGCCTACCTGCTTGCGCTGGACCGCACTTACCCCGTCAAGCCGCCGCCCGATGAGGGACGCTAGGCGGAGCCGAGGCGGCCGCGGGTGTGCGGGCGGCCCGGTAGTGCAATGAGTTGCAGGAGAACAGCATGTCAGATCGATCAAAGAAAATGGAAGCCCAGCAGCGAGAGATGCCCGAGCCCTATGAAGGCAACCGGCCTATCCCCTGGCTGGTGATAGCGCTGGTGAGCGCGGTGTTTGCCTGGGCAGTGGGCTATATCGGACTCACCCACCAGACCAATCCGCCCTCGTATGGGGACCGGCGCACGGCGCTGGATTTCAAGGTGGCGGCGCCCAGCGCGGGGGGCGTGGCCGATGGCGCGCAAATTTACACGGCGCAATGCCTGGCCTGTCACCAGGCGAGCGGCAAGGGCCTGCCGGGTGTGTTTCCGCCCCTGGCAGGCTCTGAATGGGTCACGGGCAAGGGGGCATTGACGGTGCAGATCGTGCTGCATGGCGTGACCGGCGAGCTGACCGTGGCGGGCACGGCCTACAACGGGATGATGCCCATGTTCAAGGACAAGCTGGACGATGGCCAGATTGCGGCGGTCATCAGCTATATACGCGGCAGCTTCGGCAACGCGGCCGCGCCCGTCGATGCGGCCACGGTTGCGTCTGAAAGGGCGGCCACGGCCGATCAGGCCCAGCCCTGGAATGGCGACGCCGACCTGGCCGGCATGAAGTAGGCCCCGGCATGCGCATGCTGCTGATGGTGTTGCTGGTTTCCTGCGCGGGCGTGGCGGGCATCTACCGTCAGACCGAGGGGTTCACGGTGCTGACCACCGAGGCCGCCCGCCGCGCCAGCGTCGTGCGCTCTCCGCGCGCCTTGCCCGATGCCTTGCTGCAAGGCCAGGACGGCCGGGCCACCACCTTGCTGCACAGTCTGCAAAGCGACGGCCGCCTGGCCGTGGTGAACTTCATGTACACGCGCTGTTTTTCGGTCTGCCTGGCGATGGGCGCCGAGCTGCAGCAGTTGCAGGCCGCCATCGAGCGCCAGGGGTTGCAGGATACCGTGCGTGTGTTGAGCATCAGTTTCGATCCGGCCGACACGCCGCAGCAACTGGCGCGCTATGCGCGAAGCATGCGGGCCGATGCGTCTGTCTGGCGCTTCGCCGTGGCGCCGCAGGCGACCCAGCGCCAAGCGCTGCTCGAAGCATTTGGCATCGTGGTGGTGCCCGCTCCGATGGGGCAATTCGAACACAACGCCGCCTACCATGTGGTGTCGCCCGACGGCAGGCTGCTGCGTATCGTTGATTTGGCCGAGACCGCTGCCGTGCTGGACTATGTTTCAAGGCGGGTGCCATGAACGCCGGCTTCCGGCTGCCGCGCGGGCCTGGGGCCTACCTGTGTGCCAGCCTGGTGCTGCTGGCCGTCGCCAGAAGCCTGGAAGGCGTCCTGACGCACACGATGGCGCGGCATATGCTGTTGCATATTCCCTTGGTTCTTTGCGCGGGCATTTTTGCCGGCGCCGCGCTTTGCACCGGCAGGCACCGCCGGGGCGCGCGCTGGCGGCGGGTGCGGGAAATGTATGGGAAATATAATGAACTGGGCGTGCCGGGCCTGTTGCTCGGCACGTTCGTGGCGGCTTACTGGATGATTCCCAAGTCGCTGGACGATGTCCTGTTGTTCCCCATGGCCAACGCGGGGAAGTATGCGGGGCTTTTTCTTGCCGGCATGGTTCTGTTCGACGCGCTGCGCCGGGCCAATAACGTGATCAAGCTGTTCTTCCTGGGAAATTTTTCATGGATGATGGCGATTGTGGGCCTGGTCTACCAGGAAGAAACCAGCCGCTTGTGCAACGTTTATTTGCTTGGCGACCAGGAAATCGCGGGCAGGGGACTGGTGGTGCTGGCGGTGGCCGTGCCGGTGGCATGGCTGTGGTCGGCGCGTAGCCGGGCGCGCCGCTTGCTGGCAAAATAGCCTACTGCGGCACACGATTCAAGGATGGATATGACTAAGCAAGATGCGGTTCAGGGTGTTTCAGGGTTTACGCGGCGCATGGGGCTGCTCGATCGCTTTCTGGCCGAGGCCGGGCGCGCCGTCCAGGTGCTCGATGGGTCCGTGCACGCGGGCCGCCCTAACCCCGCCGGCCGGCAGGAGTCGCTGGTCGAAGAGGCCGAGTCCTTGACCGAGGTGGAGCAAAAGCACGCCGCAGGGCTTATGCGGGTTAACCATGTGGGTGAAATATGCGCCCAGGCCTTGTATCGCGGACAGGCCTTATTTTGTCGCGACGCATCAATTCGGGGTTTGCTGCATCAGGCAGCGGCCGAAGAGGTCGACCACCTGGTCTGGTGCCGCGAACGCCTGGGCGAGCTGCGCAGCCGTCCCAGTCTGCTGAATCCCCTATGGTATGCGGGCTCGTTTTCGCTCGGGGTGCTGGCCAGCCGCGCCGGCGTCGCGAAAAACCTGGGCTTCATGGCCGAAACCGAAAGGCAGGTCGAGCAACATCTGGATAAGCATCTTACTGATCTGCCCTTGGCGGATGCCCGCTCCCGTAGTATCGTAGAACAAATGCGCGACGACGAGATCAGCCATCGCACTACGGCGGAAGTCAACGGCGCGCAAAAGCTTGCCAAGCCCGTACGGCTCGTCATGAAGGCCATGTCCAAGATCATGACCACAACGGCCTACCGGATTTAAGCGGGCAGGCGCGTATTTGTAACAACATGAAGGTTTTAGGGTTAATGCTTAAATACAAGAAGCCGGTTTTATGGCTGGCTTCGTGTTAAAAAAGCCACAAAAAAGTACGGTTACAGTTTTCCTGAAGATTTATCTTGCAATGCACAAATAGGGACTATACAATTTAGTTATCGGATGTCGAAACGTGATTGCAAGGGAAAACCCCCGGTCACGCGGTCTCAAGCTTAAAGCTTTCGTAGCCCGGCATGCCAAGGTTGTCTCCTCCACCCTCCTCCTTTGGTGGATTTAGCCCGAGATCGTAAGATCTCGGGCTTTTTTTTGCCTTTTTTCGGATCGGGGGCTGATTTGGCTGCGGATCCGGGCCGAACCCGCCGGCAAAGCGCAGAAATTTCCATGATTCCAAGGCCGGCGGGGCCCGCAAAGTACACGTTTACCCTGGAAATGGAATAAAGTGCTTATTAGGCGGTGGCGCTCAGCAAATCCATGCTTTTTGTTGCGCTTATTACAACCACGGGGGCAATCTTGTTACAAGTGGAGCCGATAATGTCATTGCTTCCATTGCTTATAGGGATTTTGTGATTTCTCCTCAACTCTGGGAATCGTTCACCTGGTTTTATATCTGTATCGTGGCCTTCATGGTGGGCGGCCTTATCGTCGTATCAGAACGCTGGCACGGTGTATTCACCGGCGACTCCGATATGAAGAAACCGCAGGCGTCGCACGCCCGTGCGGCGCCGCGCGTTGGCGGCCTGGCGGTGGTGGCGGGCAGCCTGGCCGGCCTGCTGGTGCTCGGGCCCAGCAACATGACGCTGACCTGGCTGTGGCCCGTCTTGTTCATTGCGGCCATGCCCGTGTTCGTGGCCGGGCTGCTGGAAGACATCACCAAGGATGTGGGATCGGGCAAGCGGCTGCTTGCCGCATTCCTGTCCGCGGCGATCGCCTGGTGGCTGCTGGGCGGCGTGTCGCGCGTGGGCTTGTCGTGGGCGGACAGCATATTGTCGTTCTGGCCTGTGTCCCTGTTCTTCACCATGATCGCCGTGGGCGGCTGCACGCATGCGCTGAACATTGTCGACGGCATGAACGGGCTGGCGGGCATGATCGCCACGCTCATGGCCCTGTCGCTGGCGCTGGTGGCCTTGCAGGTGCAGGACATCCCCATTTTCCTGATCTCCGCCGCGCTGGCTTCGGCCACGCTGGGCTTTCTGGTCTGGAATTTTCCTTTCGGGCGGGTGTTCCTGGGCGATGGCGGCGCTTACTTCCTGGGTTTCATGCTGGCCGAGCTGGCGGTGCAACTGGTGGTGCGCAATCCCAGCGTGTCGCCGTTCTACGCCTTGGCCGTGCTGTTCTATCCCGTTTTTGAAACCCTGTTCTCGATCTGGCGGCGCCGCTTCAAGCGGGGTACGCCGGTCGACCAGCCCGACGCGCTGCACTTGCACCAACTGGTATTCCGGCGCCTGGTGCGCGTGACCTTCAGCCGTGACAGCCGGCATGCCGTGCCTGCGCTGTGCAATGCCATGACCTCGCCTTATCTGTGGGTGCTGGCCTTGATCGGCCTGGTGCCCGCCACGATCTGGTGGGATAACGCCTGGGCGCTGTGCGCCAGCCTGCTGGTCTTTTCGCTGGTGTATCTGTGGCTGTATTCGCGCCTGGTGTCGTGGCGCCGGCCTTCGTGGCTGTTGTTGCCCTCGATGGGGCGTGACAATCGCCGTAAATAGTATTCTTTTATAAAATCAGCTTCTTCTTATAGGCGCCATGCGCGGGAGATTCAACTTGCAAATTCAAGATGTGAAACTTGCAGTAGTCGGTTTGGGCTACGTAGGCCTGCCTCTGGCAGTGGAGTTCGGTAAAAAGCGTTCGGTATTGGGTTTCGATATCAACGCGCGGCGCATTGCCGAGCTGAAAAACGGGCAGGACCATACCCTCGAGGTGGACGCCGATGAGCTCGCCCAGGCGGCCCAACTGCGCTTCAGCAGCGAAGCCGAACACCTGGCAGAGGCCAATGTGTTCATCGTGACCGTGCCCACGCCTATCGACGAATACAAGCAACCCGACCTGACGCCGCTGATCCGCGCCAGCGAGACCATCGGAAAGGTGCTCAAGCGCGGCGATATCGTCATTTACGAATCGACGGTCTATCCGGGGGCGACGGAAGAAGACTGCGTCCCGGTGCTGGAACGTATCTCGGGCTTGCGCTTTAATGAAGACTTCTTCGCGGGCTACAGCCCCGAGCGCATCAATCCGGGCGACAAGGCGCACCGGGTGTCCACCATCAAGAAGGTCACCTCGGGGTCCACGCCCGAAGTCGCCGATCTGGTCGACGAACTATACGGCCAGATCATCGTGGCCGGCACCCACAAGGCCTCATCCATACGCGTGGCCGAGGCCGCCAAGGTCATTGAGAACACACAGCGCGACGTCAACATCGCCCTGATCAACGAGCTGGCGCTCATTTTCAACAAGCTGGGCATCGATACCCAGGCCGTGCTCGAGGCGGCCGGCACCAAATGGAACTTCCTGCCGTTCCGGCCGGGCCTGGTGGGCGGGCACTGCATTGGGGTGGATCCTTACTACCTGACGCACAAGGCTCAGTCCATTGGCTATCACCCCGAGATCATTCTGGCGGGGCGCCGCCTGAATGACTCCATGGGCGGCTATGTGGTGTCGCAACTGGTCAAGTGCATGACCAAGCAGCGCATTCAGGTGCAGGGGTCCAAGGTGCTGGTCATGGGGCTGGCCTTCAAGGAAAACTGCCCCGACCTGCGCAATACCCGTATTGTCGATATCGTCCAGGAATTGGGCGAATACAGCGTCGAGGTCGACGTCTACGACCCGTGGGTCGATGCCGAAGAGGCCGTTCATGAATACGGAATCGAGCTGATCGGCAAACCGTCGCCGGGCGCCTACGATGCCATTATCCTGGCTGTCGCGCACGAACAGTTCGTCGCTATGGGCAGCGACGCCATCCGTGGCTTGGGCAAGTCCCAGCATGTGCTGTACGACCTTAAATACGTGCTGCCCGCCAACGAGTCCGATCTGCGTCTGTAGGGCGCGGTCGGGTCGCGTTTGTTGGTTGGTTCAAACAGAAGGGTTTTTATATGAACACACGATATCAGGAAGTCACGGCAAGTCTGCAAACAGAGCCCAAGGTGTGGCTGGTTACGGGCTGCGCGGGGTTCATCGGATCCAATCTGCTCGAAGCCTTGCTGCTCATGGGGCAGAAGGTGGTCGGCCTGGATAATTTCGCAACCGGCCACCGCTACAACCTGGATGAAGTCCAGAAGGCGGTCAGCGCGGAGCAATGGGCCAACTTCACCTTTCATGAAGGCGATATCCGCGATGCGGACACCTGCCGGCAGGCGGTCAAGGGCGTCAACCACGTCCTGCACCAGGCCGCGCTGGGGTCGGTGCCCCGCTCTTTAAAAGATCCCGTGACCACCAACAGCGTCAATATCGACGGCTTTCTGAACATGCTGGTGGCGGCGCGCGACGAAGAAGTGCAGTCCTTTGTCTACGCCGCGTCCAGCTCGACCTACGGCGACCACGAAGCCCTGCCCAAAGTCGAAGACCGCATCGGCCGTCCCCTGTCGCCTTATGCGGTGACCAAGTACGTGAACGAACTGTATGCCGATGTCTTCACACGGGCCTATGGTTTTGGCAGCGTGGGCTTGCGCTACTTCAATGTGTTCGGCAAGCGGCAGGACCCGAATGGCGCGTATGCCGCCGTGATTCCCAAGTGGATTGCGGCCATGATACGCGGCGAAGATGTCGTGGTGAACGGCGATGGCGAAACCAGCCGGGATTTCTGCTTCATCGACAATGTGGTCCAGGCCAATATCCTGGCCTCCCTGGCGCAGCCGGAAGGCGTGAACCAGGTATACAACGTGGCCTTCAATGCGCGCACCAGCCTGAACGAACTGTTCGAGTATCTTGCGCAAGCGCTGGGCAATAACGGCATTGTCTACGACAAGCCGCCTGTTTACGCCGACTTCCGCGCCGGGGATGTGCGGCATTCGCAGGCCGACATCAGCAAGGCCAGGCAGTTGCTCGGCTACGAGCCCATGCATAGCATCGTGCAGGGGCTAGAGGTCTCCATGCCCTGGTATACGCAATTCTTGCGTTAACTTGAAAACGTTAAAGCAGCGGCTCTCCAACCTGCACGCCGACCACCGGCGCATCGCCCAAGGGGCGATGCGGGTTGCGTTCTTCCTGCTGCTGGGCAAGGCGGCAGGCGCGTTCAAGGAAATGGCGGTGGCCTACCGCTATGGGGTCAGCGATGCGGTCGACGCATACCAGTTCACCATGGTCATGGCGAACTGGCTGCCGGTGACCATCGTCGGGGCGCTGTCGGTGGTGCTGATCCCGGTGCTGGTGCGCACCCGCTACGAAGACCGGGCCAGCCGGTCCCGCTTCCTGGGCGAGCTGCAGGGCTGGATCATCGCCGGCGGCACGGTGCTGGCGGTCGCCACGTATATCGCCTGGCCCTGGGTGCTGGCGTGGGGCGGCGGTGGCCTGCCCGAGCCCGCGCGGCGCATGAGCGGCGACCTGTTGTTCGCTTTTGCGCCCGCAGCGCTGCTGACCTTGATGACCGGCCTGAGCGCAGCCAGGCTGCGTGCCCACGAGCGCCATATCAATACGCTGCTGGACAGCGTGCCGGCCATTGTCATCCTGGTCTGGGTGCTGCTGGCGGCCACAGTCAATGATGTGGGGCCTTTGCTATGGGGGACGCTGGTCGGTTATGCCATTCAGTCGGCCTGGCTGCTGTGGCTCGCTTCCAAGGCCGATGGCATGTGGGGCAGGCCGCGCCTGGGACTGAGCTCGCACCAGTGGCCCGATCTGGTCAAGGCGGCGGGCGTCATGCTGGTGGGGCAGGTGGCCATGAGCTTTGTCGGCCCCATCGATCAATATACAGCCGCCAATCTGGGCGCCAACGCCAACTCGACCCTGGGCTATGCCAGCCGCCTGCTGTCGCTGCTGCTGGGCGTGGGCGCGGCGTCGGTCGGCCGCGCCGCCTTGCCCGTGCTGGCCGACATTCAGGCGCGCGGCGACCGGGCGCGCGCGCGCGCCACTGCGCTCAAGTGGTCGGTGCTCATGCTGGCGGCCGGCGCCGGGGTCACGGCGGTGGGCTGGCTGCTGGCGCCCTGGGGCGTGGCCCTCTTGTTCGAGCGGGGGGCATTCACCGCCGACGATACGATGAGGGTGGCCCAGGTGTTGCGCTGGGGCTTGCTGCAGATGCCGTTTTATTTTGGCGTGTTGATCCTGGTGCAGTTGCTGGCCAGTCAGAACCGCTACCGCATCATGGCGGCCATCGCGGTGGGCAATTTCATCATGAAAGCGGCCATGAATCATGTGCTTGCCCCCGTCATGGGTCCGGCGGGCATTATGCTGGCGACCAGCATCATGTACGCTTCATCTTACGCCTGCTATGTCATGGTGGCGCTGCGGCCCGTCCAGGCCGCGCCATCATCTCCTTAATGCTATGGAAACAGGTATTGCTTTGAGTTATTCATCCGTACAACCGCATTTGCTGATGGTCATCCACTCTTTGAGCGGGGGCGGGGCAGAGCGTGTTGCCGCCGATTTAAGCGCTTACTGGGTGCAGCGCGGCTACAAGGTCACCCTGGTCACGCAGGCCGACGCCAGCACCGATGCGTATCCCCTGCATGCGGACGTCAAGCGGTATGCCCTGGGTACGGCGGCGCCCAGCTCGGGGCGGCTCAGCGCGGCCCTGGCCAATATCAGGCGCGTGTGGCGCCTGCGCCGGCTGATCAAGCGCGAGCGTCCCACCGTCGTGCTGGGCATGATGACGACCTCGTCCGTGCTGGCGGTGGTGGCCGCGCGCGGTCAGCCCTGCCGCGTGATTGCCACCGAGCACACGCACCCGCCTTCACAAGAGTTGTCGGAAATGTGGCTGCGGCTGCGCCGTTGGGCGTATCCGCAGGCCGCCGCAGTGGTTGCCCTGACGTCGGGCACGGCTGAATGGCTGGCGCGGCATGTCCCGGGCTCGCGGTTGACGGTCATTCCGAATGCGGTGCGCTGGCCACTGGAGAGCACCGAACCGGTGATCGAGCCGCCGCCGCGGCAAGGACGCTACCGCATCCTGGCGGTGGGACGCCTGCATCCGCACAAGGGCTTCGATCTGCTCATACGCGCTTTCCGCGAGATTGCGGGCCACTTCCCCGATTGGGACCTGGTGATCCTGGGCGAGGGCGACTGCCGCGGCGAGCTCCAGGCCCAGATCGATGACGCAGACCTGGCGGCGCGCATCAGCATGCCGGGCCGGGTCGGCAACGTGGCCGACTGGTATGTGCAGTCCGACCTATACGTGCTCAGTTCGCGCGTCGAGGGCTTGTCCAATACCTTGCTGGAGGCCATGGCCAGCGGCTTGGCGCCGGTTGCCTTCGACTGCGAGACGGGCCCGCGCGAGATCATACGCAATGGCATAGACGGGGTGCTGGTGAGCCCGGCAGACGATAACGAAGCCTTGGCCGCCCACTTGTCCGACATGATGGCGCATCCCGAGCAACGCGAGGCTTATGCCCGGCGCGCCGTCGATGTGCGCGACCGGTTTTCCACAACCCGGGTCATGGCGTTGTGGGGCAATTTGTTTGAAGTGCATTGACGCTCTCACGGGCGCGCAGGCAAAAGCGAGCAGACTATGTGTGGCGTGGTTGGAATCTGGGGCGGCCTGAGCGATAAACAGGCAATTATTCAAGGCGGGTGCGCGCGCATGCGCCATCGCGGGCCCGACAGCGAAGGATACTGGGAGGACGAGGCCGCGGGCCTGGCCCTGGGGCATGTCCGGCTGGCCATTCTTGACCTGACTCCCGCCGGGCATCAGCCCATGGTGTCCGCCTGCGGGCGCTTCGTGCTGGTGTTGAACGGCGAAATCTACAATCATCTTGACTTGCGCGTCCAGCTTGAGGCGCAGGGGGCGGCGCCCGCCTGGCGCGGCCATTCCGATACCGAGACCGTGCTGGCGGGTTTCGCGGCCTGGGGCATACAGAAAACGCTGGAAGCCGCCACCGGGATGTTTGCCATGGCCTTGTGGGACCGCCAGGCGCGCAGCCTGGCGCTGATGCGCGACCGCATGGGCGAGAAGCCGCTTTACCTGGGCTATGTGAACGGCAATTTCGTTTTTGCCTCTGAGCTCAAGGCCTTGACCGGCATTCCCGGCTTCAACAAGGATATCGACCGCAGGGCCTTGTCCTTGCTGATGCGGCACAACTATATTCCCGCCCCGTTCAGTATTTACCAGGCCATCGGCAAGCTGGAACCGGGTACTTGGCTGGAACTGTCGGAGCAGGATCTGCAGCAACGCGTCCTGCCACAGGCGCGGGCGTACTGGTCCGCCCATCAGGTCAGCCGGCAGGCGCGGAACGATGCCTTATCGTTCGACACAGACAGCCAGGCGGTCGATGCGCTGGAAGCCGTCCTGACGACGGCGGTCAAGGGCCAGATGATTTCCGACGTGGATCTGGGCGCTTTTTTATCCGGTGGCATTGACTCGTCCATCGTGGTGGCGCTGATGCAGAAAAACAATGCCCAGCCGGTCAGGACATTTTCCATCGGCTTTGACGACCCCGCCTTCAACGAGGCCGAGCACGCCAAGGCCGTGGCGGCGCATCTGCGCACCTCGCATACCGAGTTGTACGTCAGCGCCGGCGATGCCCTGGATGTCGTGCCGGGGCTGGCAGGCCTGTATGACGAGCCTTTTGCCGATTCGTCGCAGATCCCCACGGTGCTGGTCACGCGCATGGCGCGCCGGCATGTGACGGTCGCGCTGTCGGGTGATGGCGGCGACGAACTGTTTGGCGGCTATTCGCGCTATGTTCGGGCCCAGCGCTGGTGGGACAAGCGGCAAGCGGTGCCGGGCGGGCTGCGGTCCCCCTTGGGCGCGGTGGTCCGCGCCGGGGCGCGGTGGCTGCCGCAGGGGCATCGCCGCGACCAGTTCGAGAAGCTGGCCGAGGTCCTGGGCGCCGCGCACGAAGGCGAGTTCTACCGGCAGTTTGTGTCCTACTGGAAAGATCCGGCCCAGGTGGTGGTGGGGGCCCAGACGCCCGCGACGCGATTCGATGAAGCGTCGGCACAGGGCCTGTTCGAGCGCATGATGCTGCTGGACGCCGTCACCTACTTGCCCGACGACATCCTGGTGAAAGTCGACCGGGCCGCCATGGCAAGCAGCCTGGAAACACGCGTCCCCATGATCGATCATCGGGTCTTCGAGTTTGCGCAGCGCTTGCCGCTGGACTACAAGCGGCGCGATGGGCAGGGAAAATGGCTGCTGCGCCAACTGCTGTACCGCCACGTGCCGCGCGCGATGGTGGACCGTCCTAAAAAAGGCTTCTCCGTGCCCATGGCCGCCTGGCTGCGCGGGCCCTTGCAAGACTGGGCCGGGGCCTTGCTGGACCCCATCCGCCTGCGGCGCGATGGTCTTTTTCACGACGAGCCTATTGTGCGCAAGTGGACGGAGCATCAGGCGGGCAAGCATGACTGGAGTACGCATTTATGGAGCGTGCTGATGACGCAGGCGTGGCTGGATAAAATGGACGAAACCGAGACGAGGCCGACATGAAGATCCTGTTTTTTGTGAGCTCCATGCATGCGGGGGGCGCCGAGCGTGTGGCGGCGACCCTGGCCAGCGCCTGGGCGCGCCGGGGCGATACCGTGACGCTGGTGCCCACTTATACCGGCAGGGGCAGTTGCTTCTATCCCCTGAATGCGGCGGTGCGTCTTGAGTGGCTGGCTGACCGCATGGGCTGGCTGGGCCGCAAAGCGTGGCCGCCGCTCAGCAAGTGGTTCGCCATCCGGCGGCTGGTCCGCGAAACGCGGCCTGATGTCATTGTGTCCTTCCTGACCAATGTCAACGTGGTGGTCCTGTTTGCCACCCGGGGCATGGGGGTGCCTGTGCTTGTGTGCGAAAGGACCAACCCCGCGCACAGCACCAGTGCGGGGAAACTGCTGCAGCGCTTGCGGCGCATGGCCTACCCCTGGGCGGCCCGGGTGGTGCTGCAATCGCAGGACAGCGTCCAGGCTTTCCAGCAGTTGGTGCCCGGCATTCAGCAACTGGATGTGGTGCCCAACCCCTTGCCGCCCGATCTGCTGGACCTTGGCCTTGCGCCGGTCCAGCCTTCGGCCCCGTCTTCGGCGCCGGCGGGCCGTAAACAACTGATGGCCATGGGGCGTTTGGTGGCGTTCAAGCGCTTCGATGCGCTGATTCAGGTTTTCTCTGCCTTGGCGGGCGATTATCCCGATTGGGATCTGACGATTTGGGGGGAAGGCCCGGATCGCCAGGCCCTTGAGCAGCAAGTGCGCGACGCCGGCCTGGCTTCCCGCATCTTCTTGCCGGGGCGCACCAGCCAGCCCTGGGAAGAACTGGGCCGTGCCGATATCTTTGCCATGACGTCCCAGGTAGAGGGGTTTCCCAATGTTTTGCTTGAGGCCATGGCATTGGGGCGCGCCTGCGTGACCGTCGATTGCCCCAGTGGTCCGCGCGAAATGAGCCAGGACGGCAAATATGCCCTGCTGGTTCCGCTGGGGGACCATCGCGCACTGGTCGCCGCGGTAGCGCAGTTGATGGATGACGCCACCCTGCGCGATGTGATGGGCAGGCATGCCGCTGCGTCGGTCCGCGAGCGCTACGGCTTGCCGCAGGTGCTGGACCAATGGGATGCGCTGTTCGAGGGCGCGGCACAGCCGGTCCGGCAGGGCGAGCTTGCATGACCCGGGCCGATGATACCTCGCTGAGTGTCGTCCACATCATCTCCGGCCTGGGCCTGGGCGGCGCGGAAACAGTCTTGCACCGCTTGGCGACAGCGCCGGACCAGGCGGCGCGCCATTGCGTCATTTCCATGGGGACCGAGGGGGTGTTCGGCCCCCGGCTGCGCGAAGCGGGCATACGGGTCTATGCGCTCCAGATGCAAAGTCCCCTTGGCTTTGTCAAAGGTTTGTGGGGCATGCACAAGCTGCTGCGCAAACTGAAGCCCGACGTGGTGCAGACGTGGATGTATCACGCGGACCTGATCGGCGGGCTGGTGGCCCGTCTGGCCGGTATCAGGGCGGTCTGCTGGGGGATACGAAACTCGGGCGCGGATCTGCATAAAAGCAGTTTGTCGGCGCGCGCGCTGTCGTGGCTGTGCGCCCGCACATCGTCCCTGATTCCGGCTGTCATTGTGTCGTGCGCCGAAAGCGCCGCAAGACGCCATCAGGTATGGGGCTATCGGGCTGACCGCATGCGCGTCATTCCCAATGGCTACGACCTGTCGCGCTGGCAGGTCGATGATGCGGCCCGCCGGCAGGTCCGCGCGCAGTGGGGCGTATCGGCCGACACGCCGGTCATCGGCAGCGTGGCGCGCTGGAATCCGCTGAAGGATCACGAGAATCTCCTGGCTGCGCTGGCTATCAGTCTGCGCAGTCATCCAGCCCTGCGCTGTGTATTGATCGGCCACGGCATGGAGGCGTCGAATCCGGAGCTGTCGGCGCTGCTGGACCGCCATGGGGTGCGCGAGCAGGTGATCTTGCTGGGACGCCGCGATGATGTGCCGGCGCTGATGAACGGGCTGGATATCCATGTCCTGTCCAGCCGGGCCGAAGGCTTTCCGAATGTGGTCGCCGAGGCGATGGCCAGCGGGGTGGCTTGTGTGGTGACGGATGTTGGCGATGCGGCGATGATGGTCAACGATGCGCGGGCCGTGGCGCCGGCGCAGGATCCGCAGGCCTTGTCCCGGGCCATTGATGCGGCCGTGTCCGGGCTGGGCACGCCTGGCCATGCGGCGCGTGTGCAGCGTGGCCGCGAGCGGGTGGGCCAGATGTTCAGCCTGGACGCCATGGTGCGCAACTATCTCAAGGTATGGCGCAGCGTGGCCGGGCCGGGCAAGCAGGCCGCCGCCCGCCGCCTGCTGTTTGTGGTGAATAACCCGGCTTTCTTCCTGTCGCATCGCCTGCCCTTGGCGCTGGCGGCCCAGCAGGCGGGCTTCGATGTGCATGTGGCCACCATGGATGGCCCATCGGTATCCAGGATCGTGGGGCAGGGGCTGGCTCACCACGTGCTGCCGATGTCCCGCAGCGGAAAGAATCCGATCCAGGAGCTACGCAGCATTTACGCGATGTGGCGTCTGTTCCGGCGCCTGCGGCCGGACATCGTGCATGCGGTGACGATCAAGCCTGTGTTGTACGGTGGCATTGCCGCAAGGCTGGCGGGCGTCCCAGCGTATGTGGCGGCGATTTCGGGGCTGGGATTCATTTTCACGCGGCCTGTGCAGGGGTTTGATTTTCTGCGCACGGCGGCGACGATGTTGTATCGCCTGGCGCTGGGGCACCGCAACAGCCGGGTGATTTTCCAGAATACGAATGACCGCGATGTGCTGCGCCAGGCGGGGGTCGTGCGGCCCGAGCAGGCGGTATTGGTCCGCGGCTCCGGCGTCGATCTGGAGGGCTTCAGCATGGTGCCCGAGCCGGCGGGGCCGCCGGTCGCGATTATGGCGGCGCGGCTGCTGGCCGATAAGGGGGTCAGGGAGTTCGTGGATGCCGCGCGGCTGGCCGCGGGCGATGCCAGCGGTTTGCGGTGGCGCTTGGTGGGCAGCCCTGATCCGGGCAATCCGGCCAGCATGACGCCGGATCAGCTTGCGCAATGGCGGCAGGAAGGGGTGGTGGAGTGTCTGGGCGAGCGCAATGATGTGGCGCAGCTTTATCAGCAGGCGCATATTGTGGTGCTGCCGTCGTACCGCGAGGGTTTGCCCAAGTCGCTGGTCGAGGCGGCCGCTTGCGGACGCGCGGTGGTGACGACGGATGTGCCGGGCTGCAGGGATGCCATTACGCCGGGCGTAACGGGTGTGCTGGTGCCGGTGCAGGATGCACGGGCGCTGGCGGATGCGGTGCTGGATCTGGCGCGCGATGAGGATCGCAGGCGGGCTATGGGGCGGGCGGGACGTGAGCTGGCTGAGGGCGAGTTCGATATTCGGAAGATTGCCCAGGTGCATCTGGATTTGTATGCGAGTTTGCTGGGGGCTGGCCGGTAACGTGCCCTTGGGGATGTCTCTGGATTCTCTTTTTGTGTTCTTGTGCCATAGCTTGCCTTCTTCAAAACAATCAGAGGCTTAAACACAAAATTTAGGACGCTCTCGATTATGGATACTCTTATGGTTCAGGTTTTTTAAGACGGCCTGCCGGGTGCTTGCGGGGTAGCCGGGCTTCCGTGCCCCGGTCCTGCTGCGCAGGACTGCCCGCGTCAATCCTGGCTGGCCGGGCGGTCGCAATGGAATGGACGCCCCTACTCGTAACGGCATCAATGTGCCAAAGTGGAGGTGTTGCACAACCACTTGAACCGAGAGGAGCGTCCACCATGAAGATTACAACTATCGGCATTGACTTGGCAAAG